>NZ_JAEKGC010000010.1 GCF_016405885.1 Arthrobacter sp. MSA 4-2
CTCGCCCTGGATGTCGACGTCGAGGCGCCAGTCCAACTTGTCGTAGAACGCCTTGGCGCGCTCCACATCGGCGACGGGAAGAATGATGAGTTCGAGCTTGTAATCCATGGTGCTGTTCCTGACTGGTTGGGTGAATGAGAGGGTGCGTTGGGGATGATCGGCTTCGGCCGGAGGAGTACGAGCAGGACATCTCGTTACTCCTAGCAGAGGACTTGTTGATCCTGTTCACGTATCAACCTAGGGCGGCCGAAGATAATTCCCGCGATCCGCACGACAGCCGGTTTAGGACCCTGGGGAATAAAAGTTGTAGTAACAACTGTTATTACTTGTAGCATCAACAAATGATGCGGAAACCCGAAGGAGTCGACATGACCACCGTAAGCATCCTCGGTAAGGGCAATATGGGCCCGGCCATCGCCCGCATCGTCGAGAAGAGCGGCAATACAGCCGAACTTCTCGGCAGCAGCGACACGGACAAGCCCGTCACCGGCGACATCGTCGTCCTGGCCGTCCCCTACCCCGCCGTCAGCACGATCCTGGCCCAGCGCGGCGGGCAGTTCGCCGGCAAGATTGTCGTTGACGTTACCAATCCGCTCGATTTCGCGACGTTCGACTCCCTGACCGTGCCCGCGGACTCCTCGGCCACCGCCGAGATCCAGGCCGCGCTCCCGGACTCGCGCGTCGTCAAAGGGTTCAGCACCACCTTCGCCGCCACCCTCGCTGAGGGAAACATCGCCGGGCAGCCCACCACCGTACTGCTCGCCGGAGACGACGCTGACGCAAAGTCGCAGCTCGCGGACATCATCAAGGGCGGTGGACTCAAGGCAGTTGACGCCGGTTCGCTGCGCCGCGCCCGCGAAGTGGAGGCGCTCGGCTTCCTGCAGATCACCCTCGCCGCCGGCGAGAAGATCTCCTGGGCCGGCGGCTTCGCCCTTCAGGCCTAGCTGTCCGCCCGTGACGATCGCGCCCAGGGATCCGGGCGGCAGCCGTTCAGGCCGCCGCCCGGTGCGTGCACCCGCAGGCAGGGGCCGTGCGCGGCGGCGTCATCGGTCACACCCTTTCTTGCGAGAATAGAGCCGTGGATACCCGATGGCTGACAGAAGAGGAACTCGCCGCCTGGAAACGGTTTGTCGCCGTCGTCGAACTGCTGCCCGGGGTGCTTGACTCCCAGCTGCGCCGGGACGCGGACCTCACTCACTTCGACTATTACGTGCTCGCCATGCTCTCGGAGGCTCCGGAAGACACCCTGCGCATGACCTCCCTCGCGGCCCAGACGAACGCCACGCTGCCCCGGCTCTCCCACGTTGTGCGGCGGCTCGAGTCCCGCGGCCTGATCGAGCGGTTCCCCTGCCCAGAGGATGCGCGGGCCACCAATGCCAGGTTGACCCCCGAGGGCCGGCGCAAGGTCGTCGCCACCGCCCCCGGCCACGTTGACACGGTGCGCCACCATGTCATCGACGCCCTGACGCCCGAGCAGCTCTCCCAGCTGGCCGTGATCAGCGATGCCCTGCTGCGCCGGATCGACCCGCTCGGCAAGCTGGCCCCGATGTATCACCGCGACGATAGCTAGGCCCGACCGTATCCTCCCCCAGGCGGGCCGCGCTGGGGGCGCCCCGCTTCACCCGCTCCGTTTCAGGGGGATTCCCTATCGGCGCGGGAAGTGCCCAGAAATCCATGAAGCAGCGAAGCCGTCCCCTGCAGGTGATCCTCGGTGGCTCGGAACGCTTCCTCGTGGTCCCCGCGCAGGATAGCCTCGACAATCTTCTGGTGCTGCCGGTTGGAGTGCTCAAGGTTCGGCTCCAGCAGGGGTATGCGGTCCAGCAGGTCGCTGACCCGCGCACGGGCATCAGCCACCGCAGCAACCAAGCTCGGCGAGCCGCTGACTTCCGCAATTGCCACGTGGAACCGAGCATCCTTAGGCCGGTACGCCTCGGCCGGCGCTCCCGCCACCTCCGCTAGCGTATCGAGCAGGTGCCTGCGCTGGGAGGGGGACAGCCTCGCCTTAGCGGCCAGGGACGCCGCCGCCGGCTCGAGCACGCCGCGGAAAATCAGGACGTCCTCCACCTCCTCAGGACCAGGATCCGGGAGCTCTCCGGACTCCGGCGCCCGCCCCTGCGAAACGTAGGTGCCACCGTAACGGCCGCGCTGCACCTCGACATATCCGGCTTTTTGAAGCTCGGCCAGGGCCTCCCGCAGGGTGGCGCGTGATACGCCCAGCAAATCGGCGAGCTCCCGCTCGGGAGGCAACTTATCGCCCGCCGCGAGCACTCCCAGTTTGATGTTTTGCAGCAACCGTTCGATCGTTTCCTCGAAGGCGTTCCCGTGCCGAACCGGGCGAAGAAACCGGGCGGCACCTTCGGAGAGTTCGGCTCCCATGCCACCATCCCTTTCTGGTCCGAAATCAGGCCTATTCCCGATCAGCAGTAGGTCAATTCTGCACCGTTGCGCCAGCGGAAGATGGATTGGTCACTCACAGTTTTCAGGCATTTTTGCTGACCTATTGACGAGCACCGTGATCTCGCTCACACTTAGACCAAAATTTATGGACTATTAACAGACCATTGAGCCTTCAGGTGAGGGAATGCCATGTCAACTTCGGATCGGCAGGACGCGGACCAGAAGTACCTCCAGCAGCGCCAGCTTAAACGCGGGGCCGCCGGGTGGGTGCTGCTGGCCGGCCTCGGAGTGGCCTACGTCATCTCCGGCGACTTTGCAGGATGGAACCTCGGCCTGGCGGAAGGCGGCTGGGGCGGACTCCTGATTGCGTTCGTGCTGATGGGCATCATGTATACCTGCATGGTGTTCGGTCTGGCCGAGCTGTCCTCCACCCTGCCGGCAGCCGGCGCCGGATATGGCTTCGCCCGGCGGGCGCTGGGCCCGCTGGGAGGGTTCGCGACCGGGATGGCAGTACTCATCGAATACGCCGTGGCGCCTGCCGCGATTGCGATCTTCATCGGCGGTTATATTGAGGCCCTCGGGCTCTTCGGGCTGACCAATTCCTGGCCTGTGTACCTGGTGGCGTACGCCATCTTCGTTGGAATCCACCTTCGCGGCGTGGGTGAGGCCCTCCGTCTGATCTTCGGAATCACCGCGATCGCCGTCGTCGCGCTGCTCGCGGTCGTCATCGGCCTCATTCCCCACTTCAGTGTTGGGAACCTCTTCGACATCGTTCCCGACGGATCACCGGCTTCCAGCGCATTCCTGCCGATGGGCATCAGCGGTGTCGTCGCCGCCCTCGTCTACGGGATCTGGTTCTTCCTCGCCATCGAAGGCGTTCCACTCGCCGCCGAGGAGACCGCGGACCCGAAGAGGGACATGCCGCGCGGCATCATCGCCGGCATGCTGATCTTGGTGGTCTTCGGGGCCCTGATGCTCGTCCTGGTTCCCGGCGCTGCCGGGTCGGAGGCCATGAGCACCTCCGACAACCCCCTTCCAGAAGCACTCCGCCTCGCCTACGGCGGCAATTCGATCCTCGCCGAATTTGTTAACTACGCGGGCCTGGCGGGATTGATCGCCAGCTTCTTCTCGATCATCTACGCGTACTCGCGGCAGTTGTTTGCACTCTCACGGGCCGGCTACCTTCCCCGGTGGCTGTCACTGACGGGTAAGCGGCGCACTCCCTACTGGTCGCTGATCGTTCCCGGCACCATCGGGTTCATTCTGGCCGCGGCCACCGGCAACGGTGGGCTTCTCATCAACATCGCCGTCTTCGGTGCCACCGTCTCCTACGTCCTGCTCAACCTCTCCCACATCGTGCTGCGCCGGAAGGAACCGGATCTCCCCCGCGGGTACCGGACACCGGGCGGCGTCGTGACGACCTCCGTAGCGCTGGTCCTGGCCGCCGTCGCCGTCGTCGCGACCTTCGTGGTCGATGTCCTTGCAGCTTCGATCACGGCGGGAATTTTCGGCGCCGCGCTCCTCTACTACTGGTTCTACAGCCGTCACCGCATCGTCACCGGCGCGCCGGAGGAGGAGTTCGCACGACTCGCCGCTGCCGAAGCGGAACTGAAGAAGTGAAGCACTGACGAACTAATCCCTGAGCGCCGCGCCTGTCGGCTTGCTCCGACCAATCCACTAACCAGGACCGAAGCGACGGATATCCAATGACTCATGAAACAGCAAATCCCAAGGCATCGTTGAGCGTCGAAGAGCTGAGGGAGAAGGTTGCTGCCGGTGAAATCGACACCGTGGTGGTCGCCATCACGGATTCCCTGGGTCGGCTCCAGGGCAAGCGCTGCGGGGCACGGTCCTTCCTTGAGGATGTGCTGGGTCACGGCGCGGAAGGCTGCAACTACCTCCTGTCCGTGGACGTGGAGATGAACACCATCGACGGGTACGCGATGTCGTCCTGGGAGAATGGCTATGGGGATATGGTTCTGAGGCCGGACGTCGCGACGCTGCGGATCGTTCCCTGGCTGCCGGGAACGGCGATGGTGCAGTGCGACATCCTCTGGCTCGATGACCGCCCTGTGAGCCAGTCCCCCCGGCAGATCCTCCGGGCCCAGATCGAACGGCTTGAAGCCCTGGGCTACCGCGCCCACATCGGCACCGAACTCGAGTTCATCATGTTCGATGACACGTACGAGGAGGCCTGGAACAAGAAGTACGACGGGCTGACCCCCGCCTCCCGCTACAACGTTGACTACTCGCTCCTTGCCACAGCAAGACTCGAGCCGGTGATCCGCAGCATCCGCACGGGAATGGAGAAGGCCGGCCTGGTCGTGGAGTCGTCCAAGGGCGAGTGCAATTTTGGACAGCAGGAAATCACCTTCCGGTACCGTGAGGCCCTGACCGCCTGCGACAACCACGCCTTCTACAAGCACGGGGCCAAGGAAATCGCCGCCCAACAGGGCAAAAGCATCACGTTCATGGCCAAGTACAACGAACGCGAGGGCAGCTCCTGCCACATCCACTTCAGCCTCACCGACCTGGACGGGAACCCCGTTCTGCCCGGAGACGGCGAGCACGGCTTCAGCCCGGTCATGGAGCATTTCGTCGCCGGCCAGCTGGCCGCAATGAAAGAAATGGCCTACTTCCTGGCCCCCAACATCAACTCCTACAAGCGGTTCGTCGAGGGCAGTTTCGCTCCCACCGCTATCGCGTGGGGCCTGGACAACCGCAGCTGCGCTCTGCGCGTGGTCGGGCATGGACGGGGCCTCCGGGTGGAGAACCGCGTGGGCGGTGGAGACGTCAACCCATACCTCGCCGCCGCTTCGCTCATCGCGGCGGCCATCCACGGCATTGAAAACAAACTCCCGCTCGAACCCATCACCAAGGGGAACGCCTACCAGTCAGGCGCTGACCGGATCCCCACAACCCTGCGGGACTCCCGTGCCCTGCTGGCCGCCAGCGAGATCGCCCGCAAATCCTTCGGCGACGAGGTGGTGGAGCACTACCTGCACGCCGCCGACGTCGAACTGAAGGCCTACGACAGTGTCGTCACCGACTGGGAGCGCAAGCGTGTCTTCGAACGCCTCTGACGCACACCGGCCGCGCATCGGGCTGACGACCTACTACCAGGAGGCCGAGTGGGGGGTGTGGAAGACCGATGCCGCACTCCTCCCGGGCACCTATGTCCAGGCGGTGGCGGCTGCAGGTGGCACGCCAGTCCTGCTGCCACCCGTCGGCACCGATCCATCGATTGTTGATCTGCTCGACGGCCTGATCATCTCGGGCGGGACCGACGTCGGCCCGGAGCACTACGGTGCCGCACCACACGTGCAGACCCGGGCCCAACCCTCCCGGGACCTCCACGACCTGTCCCTGACGCGTGCCGCCCTGGCTGCGGAAGTGCCCCTGTTCTCCATCTGCAGAGGAGCCCAGGTGCTCAACGTCGCGCTCGGCGGAACGCTCATCCAGCACATCCCCGAGGTGAACCCGGAGGCCCGGTACCAGCCGGCACCCGGGGTGTTCGGCGAGGTCGAATTCGCCACCGTACCCGGAAGCATCAGCGAGGACCTCCTAGGACCGCGGGCCTCGGCCCCCTGCTACCACCATCAGGCCCTCGACCAGGTCGCCGCTGGCCTCCGAGTCACCGCGTCAGCAGCCGACGGCACCATCGAAGCCGTCGAGACGACGTCCGGCGGGTGGGTTCTCGGCGTCCAGTTCCACCCGGAGCAGAACCCCGACGACCTGCGGCTGTTCGAAGGATTCATCGAAGCCGCGCGCACCTACCGCAGGACACGAACGGAGGGCATCCATGTCGACCAGCACGTTTGACGTACTGAACCCGGCCACCGAAGAGGTTATCGAAACCGTTGCCCTGGCCAGCCTTGAAGACACCGACCGGGCCATCGACAAAGCCGCGCGGGCCTTTGAGACGTGGCGCCACGTCGTGCCGGCGGACCGGGCTCTGCTCCTGCGCCGTTTCGCCGCGGCGGTTGATGCCGATCTGGAGAATCTCGCCCGGCTGGAGGTCCGCAACGCGGGTCACACCATCAGCAATGCCCGCTGGGAGGCCGGAAACGTCCGGGACGTTCTCGCCTACTACTCCGGCGCACCGGAACGCCATCTCGGCCAGCAGATTCCCGTCGCAGGAGGGGTCAACATCACCTTTCATGAACCCCTCGGCGTCGTAGGGGTTATCGTGCCGTGGAACTTCCCAATGCCCATCGCCGGATGGGGGTTCGCCCCCGCACTAGCGGCCGGCAATACGGTGGTCCTGAAGCCTGCCGAACTGACCCCGCTGACCGCGCTGCGGCTCGGGCAGCTGGCCCGGGAAGCGGGCCTGCCCGAGGGAGTACTGCAAATTCTTCCGGGCAAGGGCTCGGTGGTGGGTGAGCGGTTCGTCACCCACCCATCCGTGCGGAAAGTAGTCTTCACCGGCTCCACCGCAGTGGGCAAGCGGATCATGGCCGGCTGCGCCGACCAGGTCAAACCCGTCACCCTGGAACTTGGCGGCAAGAGCGCCAATGTCATCTTCGCTGACGCCGATCTTGAGGCAGCCGCAACGGCGGCTCCCGGAGCGGCCTTCGACAACGCCGGACAGGACTGCTGCGCGCGCTCTCGGATCCTCGTCGAACACAGCGTGTACGAAAAATTCCTTGAGCTGCTCGAACCGGTGGTGAAGTCCCTGAAGGTCGGCGACCCGCAGGACGAGGCCTCCTTCATGGGTCCGCTGATTTCCGCCGCCCAGCGCGAAGCGGTCTCCGGTTTCGTGCCCTCCGGCACACCGATCGCCTTCCGGGGGCAGGCCCCCGGCGGCAAAGGATTCTGGTTTCCGCCGACGGTCCTGACCCCCTCCCCCGGGGACCGGGTGATGCACGAGGAAATCTTCGGACCGGTCGTCGCCGTGGTTCCCTTTCGGGACGAAGCCGACGCACTTCGACTGGCCAACGATTCAATCTACGGGCTCTCGGGGTCGATCTGGACGAGGGACGTGGGACGGGCGCTTCGCATGGCCCGCGGGCTCGAGTCGGGGAACCTGTCGGTCAACTCCCACTCGTCGGTCCGGTACTCCACGCCGTTTGGAGGTTTCAAGCAGTCGGGGCTGGGCCGGGAACTCGGGCCCGACGCCCTCGACTCCTTCACCGAGACAAAAAACGTTTTTCTAGCCACCGGGCCCTGACGCCCAACCCAACGCCAGCATAAGGAATTCCGAATGACCCAGCAGATCATCTCCCACCGCCTCCAAGGCCGCAGCGCCGTGATCACCGGCGGCGGCAGCGGCATCGGGCTGGCGACCGCCCGCAGGTTCGCCGCGGAGGGAGCCCGGGTCGTCATCGCCGACGTCGACCCGACCTCGGGCCTGCGCGCCGCCGAGGAGGTCGGGGGCCTCTTCGTGAAGGTCGATGTGACAAGCGAAGAGGAGGTCAAGCACCTCTACGCCGTGACCAACGAAACCTATGGGCGGGTGGACATCTCCTTCAACAACGCAGGAATCGCCCTGGCGGCGGACGCTTCGATCCTGGACACCGGCATCGAGGCGTGGCGCAGGGTGCAGGAAGTCAACCTCACGTCCGTGTTCTACTGCTGCAAATACGCCCTCCCCTACATGCAGGCCCAGGGCAAAGGCTCGATCATCAATACGGCGTCGTTCGTCGCTGTTCTGGGAGCGGCGACTTCCCAGATTTCCTACAGCGCCTCCAAGGGCGGAGTCCTCGCCATGAGCCGTGAACTCGGCGTCGAATTCGCCCGGCAGGGGATCCGGGTCAACGCGCTCTGCCCCGGCCCGGTCAACACCCCCCTGCTCAAGGAGCTTTTCGCCAAGGACCCCGAGAAAGCCGCCCGGCGCCTCATCCACGTTCCGGTTGGCCGATTCGCGGAACCGGAGGAACTGGCCGCCGCCGTTGCCTTCCTGGCCAGCGACGATGCCTCGTTCATCACCGCCTCCACCTTCCTGGTCGACGGCGGGATTTCCGGAGCATACGTCACTCCCGAGTGACCCCTGAGGTTCCAGCGGCCGGTTCCGCGGCGTCGATCCCCCGCCGGTACTCCCAATGGGGAACCAGGGTGTCGACGAACGATCCGTAGCGTTCGAAACGGGCCCGGGAGGCCGCCGAGGTCAGGTCGACAACCCGAGCCGTGAGGACCTCCACCACGGCCATGCTCGACACATAGGACTCAAAAGGCCGTGGTGTTCCCACCGAAGCGGGCAGCACCGCACTCGCCACATCCGCCAGGGGGGACAGCCACGGGTCAGTGAAGAGGATGAGTTTCGCACCCTGGTCGACGAGCGCCCGGCCGAGCTTCTCCGTTTCGGCCTCATAGCGCCGGAAGTCGAAGGCGACGGCGGTCGTGCGTTTGTCGGCATCGCACAGGGCCGCCACCCGCTGGGTGCGCGCCTCGTCGACAAACTCCACCCCCGGCCGCAGCTCCTGGAGCATGGCGGCGAGGTGCCGGGCCAGGGACGAACTGAACCACCCGCCGAACACGAGCACCTTCCGGCGTGGATCGGCAAGGAGCTCCGCCGCCGCCGCGAGGTCCTCCGGCGAGAGGCGGTTCAGGGTGTCCGAGATCGCCGAGCCCAGGGTGGCGGAGAAGTCGTCGAGCGCACCGCCCCCGGCACTCGGCGCCTCGGGGTACAGTTCGACCGGCGTCGTCACCCGGGCGACCACCTCGACCTTCACCGCGTCCTGGAAGTCGGCATAGGTGGCGTAGCCGAGGTGGTTCACGAACCGGATCACAGTGGGCCCGCTGACCTGCGCAAGGCGCGCCAGTTTGGTCGAGGATGCGAGCCCCGTTGCCGCCGGCCCGCCGAGCAGGGTGCGCGCCACCTTGCGCTCGGCGGCCGACATCTCGGACAGCTGGCGTCGGATGCTTTCGAACACGGGAAGACCCGCTGGAGCTTCCTGCTCGGACATGCCCTACCTCCGTCGATGCATCCGTTACCTCACTGGCCCGGCCGCCCGGAACTGGAAGTCATGCTACTTTCCGATCCCTGCCTCCATGCCGATTCCTTTGGAAAAATTCCCGCGTCGGGCGAATCACGGGTCCTCAGGACCAGACGTCGCGGCGGAACAGGTCGTCCTCCGTCTCGCCCCGGACGATCAGGCGCGCCCGGCCTCCGGAGACTGCCACCACCGGAGGGCGGGGCGTGTAGTTGTAGTTGCTTGAGAGGACCCAGCAGTAGGCCCCCGTCCCGGGCACGGCGAGGAGGTCCCCGGGGCGCAGGTCGGAGGGCAGGTAGACATCGCGGACGACGATGTCCCCGCTCTCACAGTGCCGACCCACCACCCGCGACAGCGACGCGTCGGCGCCCGAACTGCGGGAGGCCAGGGCCGCGGAGTAGTCCGCTCCGTACAGCAGGGGCCGCGGGTTGTCGCTCATGCCGCCGTCGACGGAAACGTAACGCCGGGGGAACAGGCCGCCCTCGTGCTCGACGGCGTTGGTCTTGAGCGTCCCCACCTCGTACAGGGTGAAGGTTGAACTGCCGACGATGGCGCGCCCGGGTTCGATGGAGATCCGCGGAACCTCGATGTTCAGTCGGCCGCAGGCATCGCCGACCACGCGGGCCATGGCCGAGGCGACGTCCTTCGGGTCCTGCGGGTGATCGGCCATGGTGTACGCGATGCCGTACCCGCCGCCCAGATCCAGTTCCTCGAGCACGCGCCCGTGCTTCGTGCGCATCCCGGCGATGAACTCCAGGAGGCGCTCGGCGGCGAGGGCGAACCCCTCCGACGAGAAGATCTGCGAGCCGATATGGCAGTGGATTCCCAGGAGCCGGATGCCCGCGTCCTGCAGGGCGGCCGCCACCGCGGTCTCGGCGGCGGACGCCCGCCCGTCGACGGAGGCCAGCGAAAGGCCGAACTTCTGGTCCTCGTGCGCCGTTGCGATGAACTCGTGCGTCTCGGCGTGGACACCGGGGGTGAGCCGCAGCAGCACGGGCGCGGTGGTGCCGCGCTCCCGGGCGAGTTCTCCGACGCGCGCCAGTTCCTGGAGGCTGTCGACGATGATCCGGCCAACCCCCATCTCGAGGGCGCGGATCAGTTCGGCGTCGGACTTGTTGTTGCCGTGCAGGCCGAGCTTCGCCCCCTCGATGCCCGCCCGGGCCGCCAGTGCCAGCTCACCGCCCGAGCAGGTGTCCAGCCGCAGCCCTTCCTCGGCCACCCACTTCGCCACCTCGACACAGAGGAATGATTTGCCGGCGTAGTAGACGTCGGCCCCGCCGCACAGCGGTGCGAAGGCTTCATGAAAGGCCGTGCGGAACGCGCGCGCCCGCTGCCGGAAGTCGTCTTCGGACACCACGTAGGCGGGGGTCCCAAACTCCTGGGCCAGCTGCGTCACGCCGACGCCGGCGATGGTCAGCTCCCCCGGCGCCGACCGACTCACGGTGCTTGCCCAGAGCTTGGAGGGCAGGGCATTCAGGTCGGAGGGAGCCTCAAGCCACCGGGGCGCCAGGGGCGACGCGGCCGGCGCCACTGTCTGTTCGATCGTCATATCTGTGTGTGCCTCGTTCCGGTGTCCAGTGATTGCACGGCTCCCCCTTCCGTACCTGCGCGCCTCGCCAGGCACCGGTGAGGGGTCAGGAAGCCGTCGAGAGCTCTTCCGCTTCGATGACCTCGGCGGCGTCGATGACCATCGGGTTGAGGACCCGGTGCAGGAAGGACTGGGTGCGCTCCTCCTGGGGGTTGCCGATGACCTCCTGGGCGAGCCCCTGCTCGACGATGTAGCCGCCGTCCATGAAGACCACCCGGTCCGCGACCTCACGGGCGAAGGCCATTTCGTGGGTGACGATGACCATGGTCATGCCTTCGTTGGCGAGCGACTTCATGACGGCCAGGACCTCGCCGACAAGCTCGGGGTCAAGTGCCGACGTAGGTTCGTCGAACAGCATGAGCTGCGGCTCCATCGAAAGCGACCGCGCGATCGCCACGCGCTGCTGCTGGCCGCCGGAAAGCTGACCGGGGTACGCATCTTCCTTATGGGACATGCCCACCCGGTGCAGGTTGAGGCGCGCGGTAGCGATCGCGTCCTCCTTGCGCCGCTTCAGGACCTTGATCTGGGCAACGGTGAGGTTCTCGAGGACGGTCAGGTGCGGGAAGAGGTTGAATGACTGGAACACCATGCCGATGCGCCGGCGGATGCGGTCCAGGTCGGCATCGGGGTGCGTCACCTCGTCCGGCCCGACGAGGACGGTTCCGGAGGTCGGGACCTCCAGGAGGTTGACGCAGCGCAGCAGGGTCGATTTCCCCGAGCCGGAGGGACCGATGATGCAGACGACTTCCCCGGGTTCGATCTCGAGGGAGATGTCCTTGAGTACGTCATTGGAGCCGAAGCTCTTCTTGAGGTTGCGGATCGAGATGGCGTGCGAGCCTGGTGCCGGGATCGGTTGGGTAGGCATGGTCAGCGTGCTTTCGCGTAGCGGGCTTCGAGCTTGCGCACGAGGCCGGACAGGGGAAGGGTGATCGCCAGGTAGCAAAGGGCGGCGACGATCAGCGGGGTGGCGTTCACGGAGCGGTTCAGGAAGTCCTGCGCGAACTTCGTCAGTTCGTACTGTGCGGCCGTGACCCCGAGGACGTAGACGAGAGACGAGTCCTTGACCAGGAGGATCATTTCGTTGGTGAGCGGCGGGATCACGACCCGGAAGGCCTGCGGGATGACGATCGTCGCCATCGTGCGGGTGTGGCTCATGCCGAGGGTGCGGGCCGCCTCAAGCTGCCCCTTCGGGACGGCCTGGATGCCGGCCCTGAAGGTCTCCGCCATGTAGGCGGCCGCGGTGATGCCGAGGCCGACCATCACCATGCCGTATTTGTCGCCGGGGAACTGGAACCCCGGGAAGGCGTTGGGGATGCCGTAGGCGACCATGAAGAGGACGACGAGGGCAGGTACCCCGCGGAAAAACTCGACGTACGCGCCGGCGAACCACCGGTAGGCCGCAACCGAACTCAGCCTCATCACGGCCAGCAGCAGCCCGACGACGAACGCGAAGATGAAGGCAAGGGCCGCGTAGATGATGGTGTTCACCAGGCCGATGAGGATCACCCGCGGCAGCATCCGCTCGAGGATGTCGAACCTCAGGAAGGCCGCGCTGAAGGTTGCCCAGTCCGTCATGAACGCCAGGAGGCCGATGACAGCGATCCCGAGGGCGTATTGGACGCCGAGGGAGAGGCGGGCTCTCTGCCGGCGTGTCAGCCGCGGCGCTGCGACCTCGGTGGCGGGATAGGTGGTCTGTGTGCTCATGGTTTCCTCACTGGTGCTGCACGTGGTCCGGTTCCGGCCCGCGGCGGCCGGGGCCGCCGCGGGCGGGCCGATCAGCTCTTCGGAACGTCCCCGATCCATTCCTTGTAGATCTCGTCGTAGCTGCCGTCGCTCTTGGCCTCCGCAAGCACCTCGTCCACGACTTTCTTGAGCGCCGTGTTGCCCAGCTTCATACCGAGGCCGTACTGCTCCCCGGTGTCGAACTGGGTGCTGATGCTTGCCTTGCCGGGGTTGGTCTTCAGCGCCTCGGTCCAGACGGGCAGGTCGTTGATGGCTGCGTCCACCTGACCGGTCATCAGTGCCTGCGTCAGTGAGGCGAGGTCCTGGAACTCGATGATTTCGCACCCGCACTCGGGGTGGGCCTGCGCGTAGTCGAGGCCGGTGGTGGCCGACTGGGCGCCCAGCTTCTTGCCCTCCAACTCCTCGAGGGACTTGACGTCCGCGCCGTCCGGGACCAGCAGGGCCTGGGTCGCATCGAAGTACGGCTCGGAGAAAAGGATTGCTTCCTTCCGGGCGTCGGTGATCGTCATGCCGGCGGCGGCGATGTCGCATTTGCCGGTGGCCATGTCCTCGCCGGACTTGATCCCCTCAAAGGGCGTGTCGATGATGGCCGTCTGGGCACCGAGCCGCTTCGCCACGAGGTTGACCAGGTCGATGTCGAACCCGACGGTCTTACCGGAATCATCGTTGACCTGGAAAGGGGCAAACGGAAGGTGCGTGCAGACTGTCAGCTTGCCCGGGGCGACGAGGGAGACGCCGTCGGCCTTGCCTGCCGAGGCATCCGGGGCGGCGGCGGACGGGCTTCCGCAGGCGGTGAGCGCCAACGCGCACATCGCGGCGAGGGCGGCAAATTTGGACCTTCCGTGCAACTGCATGGGTCTCCTTCGTGCTGGCCGGACGTGGGTCGGCCGAGGCGGAATTGGCTGGCACAGCGGGCATTCCGGGGCTTTCCATCGCGGAGGAGGCTTCGGAAGCCGCCCGTCGTTGTCGGTCCCGGGACCCTGGCCGCCCCCGGTGTGGGGACGGTCACATCGTGCGTGAATCGAGTATGAACTCATTTACCCTGAGCAGCAAACCGAATCCGAAGAATGATTCGATTCAAGAACTGGAAGGCACGCCTGTCGAACCCGTCATAGGCCCGGATCCTGTTCGCATGCCGAACCGCCCCTTACAGTCAGGCATGACTAAAATGCGCCGGCGGTTGTCTTACGCCCTGGTTTTCCTAGCCGGTGGTGTCCTCTACTTCCTGCTCAAGGTGGCGTTCGGAGAGGCGCCGGCCGATGCGGCACTGTCGGCGGCCTTCTTCACCATCACCCTCGCGATCGCTATGGCATTCGTGGTCCGCTGGCAGCGCCGGTCCCTGCGGAGGGTTGCAGAGCGAGGGCAATTTGTGTGTTCTATCCGCCGCCCCGAGGCCCCCAAAGGGGACGGTTTTCGAAAGTGGAACTACGGCCTAGTGACGCCGACAGCGGGTGGCTTGACCTTCCAGCCGGTGCTCGGGACAACGACCATCCACCGAGGGAACCCAATCAGGATCGGCCTGCGGCCTTCCGCCGGTGCCGCCCGCTTCGCACCGAGCAGGTGGGACAAGTTCAACAGCCTTGGGCCCGAGGTGGTGATCCTCCCCCTTCAAGCCGCTGATGGGCGGGTCGAAGTGGCGGGCCGGACGGCCACTCTCGACAGGATTCAAGAGGCCCTTGCGGGATCCGAATCCCCGGACGGCGGGACGAATTGAGCCGCGCGCGGCGCTGGGCACCGCCGATCGTGACGCGTTACTGTAATCTACCGCCGCGGCCGCAGCAACGAGCACGTATCTTCCGCGGAACCGCGCGGCCCTGGCCGCAGCACCGGCCATCCCATAGGGGGCGGCTCTGGTGACCGGTCGGTGCCCGACGTAGGCTTTCCGCCATGACGGAGGTCGAGGGCGTGGCCTGCGGCAGGCTGGTGTCACTGAACGTTGGAGTCCCCAAGGGCGTCTCCTGGCAGGGAAAGACGGTGCACACCGGCGTCTACAAGAGCCCGGTGGAGCGGCCGCTGATGGTCCGCAGGCTCAATATCGACGGTGACGGCCAGGGCGACCTGCACGGGCACGGCGGTGAGCAGCGGGCGGTGCTGGTCTACCAGCGGCAGTCCTACGAGCACTGGTCCGGCTTCCTCGGCCGCGGCGATCTGACGCCCGGCTCCTTCGGTGAGAATTTCACCATCGACGGGCTGCCCGACGACGAAGTGTGCATCGGGGACCGCTACCGCATCGGGGAGGCGGAATTCGAGGTGACCCAGCCCCGCGTCACCTGCTTCCGCGTGGGCATGCGGCTCGGGGAACCGCGGATGCCCGCACTCCTGGTGGACCACCGCCGTCCCGGGTTCTACCTGCGGGTTATCACCGAGGGCGAAGTCCGCCCCGGTGACCCGATTCTTCGAACGCTCAACGGGCCCCACCGGCTGACGGTCGCGGAGACCGACGCGCTGCTGTACCTTCCGAACCGCTCGCAGGACGCACTGCGGAGGGCCGTTGACATTCCGGCCCTGAGCCCCGGCTGGCAGCAGTCCTTCCAGGACCTGCTGGACACCGACCTGGCCAAGGCCACTGTGACCGGGGCGCCCGTCGAGGAGCCCGGCTGGAGCGGATTCCGCCCCATGACGATCACGAAGACCGTCCCCGAAACCCCGACCATCACCTCGGTGTACCTTCGCGCGGGCGACGACGTTCCACTGGGACCGATCATCCCCGGCCAGTACCTCACCCTCCGCGTGTCCGTGAACGAGGCAGTGTCCGTCCGCAGCTACTCCATCTCTGACGCCCCCGACCCGCACACCTACCGGATCAGCGTGAGGCAGGAGGAACACGGCCTGGTGAGCCGCTACCTCCACGGGGGCGTGCTGGTGGGCGGAACCATCGATGTTGCCGCCCCCCGCGGGCAGTTTCGGCTCCACGCCGGAACGGGTCCGGCGCTCCTCGTCTCGGCCGGGGTCGGCGCGACCCCGCTGGTCCCAATGCTCCAGGAGTTCGCCCGCACCGGCAGCGACAGGGAGATCTGGTGGATCCACGTCGCCCGGAACCCCAGCGAGCACGTTTTCGCCGCGGAGGTGCGGGGACACCTGAACCGGCTTCCCCACGCCCACAGCGCCATCTTCTACACCCGGGCAGCGACTCCCGTGGCGGACTCGTTCAGCGGCCGGCCGACCGTCGACCAGCTTCGGGCTCTGGGGGTTCCCGCGGGCGCGGCGGCCTATCTCTGCGGTCCGCCCGCCTTCATCGGCAGCATGACGGATGCGCTCACCGACCTCGGCGTCGACGCCGGGTTGATCTACTCCGAACTGTTCAGCACCCTGCCGCCGATCAATCCCGGCCTTGTCGATGCCCCCACCGCTCCCCCGCACCAGCCCGCCGGTGAGCCCGGCACCGGGCCCGCGGTGACGTTCGCCCGAAGCGGCCTCACCGCCCTGTGGCGCGCGGGCGACACGTCCCTGCTCGAACTGGCCGAAGCCTGTGACGTGCCCACCCGGTGGTCCTGCCGCACCGGGGTGTGCCACACCTGCCTCACGGCGGTCATCTCAGGGAAGGTGGCCTACCAGCCCGATCCCCTCGAAACTCCGGCCGACAGCCAGGCACTCATCTGCTGCGCCCGGCCCACCGAAGACCTCGTGCTCGACAGCTGAGCACCAGCTCCCTCCGCTCCGTCACGGGCCTTCAGCCCGGCAGGTCGACCAGGTAGCTCCTCATCTCCGTGACCTTGGCCGTCTTCACTGCCGAGGCGAACCTCAGCACGTGGCAGAAGGCCTGCCTCCGTCCGTTCCGAAAGGTCAGGACGCCATCGATGCTGCCCTCCCTACCGTGGGTCAGGATCGACGCCAGCTCGATGGTGGCCACTTCGCCCTGGCCGGAGAGCCTGTCGGTCAGCTGGCTGACTCCTTCGATCGTCCCAGCGCCGGCCAGGTCCCAGCGCACCTTCTCGGCGAGCAGTTCGGTCAGCTGCGACCCGTTGACCTCGGCGAGGGCGAGCACGAGGTCCCGGATGACAAGCTGACGGGGTGCATTGCCGCAGCCGGCCGGTTCGGTCAGGGCGATCATCGGCATTCATTCCCTCGTCCTCGTGGCGGTCGGTTCGAGGCTACACCGTCGGCGGGCAGTCGTCAGAGCAGGGTCGCACCGGCCGCGGAGATGCCGCCGAGGACGGTAGTGAGGCGGGCGAGGGTGTCCGGATGCAGGAGAGTCCTGGCGGCGTCGACGTTCTCCAGGATGTGTGCTGGCGTGCGGCTTCCGGGGATGGGCACAACCGCCGGATCCTGGGCGAGGAGCCAAGCCAGGGCCAGCTGACCGGGGGTCAGGCCGAGTTCGTGGGCGGTTGACCGGATGGGCGCGAAGCGGTCGTTGTTCACCGCCAGGTTCTCGTCCGAGAAACGAGGAGCGTTGCGGCGGAAGTCGCCGTCGTCGATCCGGGTGACGCTGCCGGTTAGGAATCCCCCTCCGAGCGGGGACCAGGCGACGAATCCCACGCCAAGCTCGCGCCCGGCCCGGAACAACTCGGGGTCGATGGGACGCCACATCGACCATTCGGTCTGCACGGCAGTGATGGGGTGGACGGCGTGGGCGGCCCGGAGGTGTTCCGCCGTGGCGTTCGACAGACCAATAGACCTCACCAGCCCGGCGTCGACGAGGTCGGCCACCGCCCCAACGGTCTCCTCGATCGGAATCCGCGGGTCCGGAAAATGGGGGTAGTAGAGGTCGATGTAGTCGGTTCCTAGTTCACGCAGGCTCTGTTCGGCGTAGGCACGGACATACCGGGGATCGGCATTGACTGCCAGTTCACCAAAGGTGAACCCCACCGAAAAGCGGTGCGGTTCGGCTCCGGGAAGCATCCGGAAGCCGAACTTGGTGGCGACAACGACGTCCTCCCTCCGTCCGGCGATGGCCCTGCCCACCAACCGCTCGTTGTGCCCGTCCGGACCGTAGCCGTCGCTGGTGTCGATGAAGGTAGACCCTGCGTCGATGGCCGCCTGGAGGGCTCGCACGCCCCGTGGTTCGTCGACCTCGCCGTACATTCCGGGGCTGAGGACCATCGCACCGAATCCGATGGCCGGCACCCGGAGCGGTCCGAGTGCGCGGGCCGGCAGCGGGAAGGCACCGGGCGAAGGGGCCGGCGCCGTGGAATCGACGGAGGCGGCTGCGGTGGATGCGTTGAGGTTCATGATGTTTCCTATTCCTGATGACCGGTTGGATGACCGACTCCAGAGTGCATCCGAGGGAGGTTCGGCCACCAAGACCAGCAGGTATGCCGATGCGGCATATCCTTCCCGTATGGACGTTCACCTGCGCGACCTCCGGGCCTTGATCGCCGTCGCAGAGGAGGAGAGCATCACGCGGGCCGCCGAGCGGTTGTTCATCGCCCAGCCGGCCCTGTCCAAGCAGCTTCGCTCGCTCGAACGACAACTGGGCTTTCCCGTCCTCGACCGGCATCCCCGCGGGGTGGTGCTCACCGCTGCCGGGCAGACCCTGGTCGCCGCCGCGAGGGACATCGTCGCCCGCTGGGATGAGGCACTCGGCAGATTTCCGGACCGCGGCGACGGCCGGCCGGATTGTCATCGGCATGCAGACCGCCGTCGGCCGCGGACTGCAAAAGAGCGCGCTGGCGCGGTTCCGGGAACTGAGCCCGGGCGTGATCCCCTCCCTAAGGCTCGTGAGCTGGAGCGACCCAAGCGCCGGGCTCGACGACGGAACCAGCGACGTCGCCTTCCTGTGGCTGCCCGCGCCCTCCGACGATCTTGACGTCCTCCCCATCGTCCGGGAACGGCGGTGTGTCGCCCTGCCGTCCGACCATCCCCTGGCGCGGCAGGAACGGGTCGCCTTCGCCGACCTGCTCGAGGAACCGATCATTGCCCTGCCCCCCGAAGCCGGAACCCTGCGGGACTTCTGGATCGCCGCACCGGAGCGGAACGGCAGGCCTGCGGTCATCGGCGCGACCGCCGAGACCCCCGACGCCGTCTTCGAGGCGGTCGCCTCCGGGCTCGGGGTGGTGCTGCTGTCCGAGGGCAACGCGCATCTCTACAGCCGTTCCGAGGTCAGCATCCGTCCGGTCGACGGCCTGCCGCCGGCCGTCTTGGCGCTGGCCTGGCGGCGGACCGACCGACGTTCCCTCGTCGCCGCCTTTGTGCGCGCCGTCGACGAACAACTGGGATAGCTCCGGCAGGAAGTCATCAGGCGCCGGCGGCGTCCCGTCCGACCTGATCGATCCAGGCGTCGAGGTCCGCCGGACGGCGGAACGAGATCACGGGAGGCATGGCCGGGTCGGCCTTGATCCTTTCGAGCGCCTCCCGTTTCCGGGGGAACGCCGTGAAGTGCCACAGGAGAATCGAATCCCGGGTGAACACCCGGCGGAAGGACTCGGTGTTCCCGTTGCACACCTCCTCCCGGGTCACACACCGGCGGATTGTCCGCCGGATCAGGCGCCACAGGGAGAGCCACCGCGGGTAGTCGAGCGCCACCACGAGGTCCGCCCGGGCGAGCAGAATGTCCCTCCAGCCCGAATAGGCGCTGTCGATGACCCAGCGCTCCTGCGCGGCAATACCGGCGGCGATGCGGCGCTGCTCCTCGGGAGGCCGGTTCTGCCAGCCCGGAAGCCACCCGATATCATCGTCGGCCGAGTATTCGGGGAGCCGGGCGGCCGCGGCATAGGCGCGGGCGGCCGAGGACTTTCCGCTGCCCGTGAGCCCGTGGAAGACGACGCGCTGAGCGGGAGCCATGGGCTCCAATGTAGCGTGCGATTCCACCACCGGTCGGCCCCGCGAGGGGGAAACCCGCCGGCACCGGCTCTTGTGCGTCACGGCCGCTTGCCGCCGGACCGGTTCCGATCCTCCGCCGTCGATGCAATGATCGGTTTATGGCCTTCCCCGTCCCGCTGCCCGGCGAGCTCCGTGACAAGAGTGTTTCCCTTCGGGCCCTGACCGATAACGATTGGCGGCTCGAATACGAGCTGAGCCGGGTGCCCGACGTGCCCGCGTGGACGTATTACCCGGCGGACATGGACGAGGACTACGCCCGGCGGCGGATCGCACGGACCCAGGAGCGTCACCGGGAGCGGCTCGCCGGCCGGTATGCGGTCCTTCTCGACGGTTTGCCCGTGGGAACTGCGGGGATGGCCGAGGTTGAGGGCGCCGAACCCGAGCTCTTCTATGTCCTGTCCCCCGCCGGCCGTGGCCGGGGCGCGGCCACCGGGTCGGTGCGCCTCCTTACCCAGTGGTTGTCCTCGCAGGGCTTCTCCGCCGTCGCGCTGGAGACCATGGCGGGCAACACCGCCAGCGAACGCGTCGCCGAACGAGCCGGCTTTCGGAACACGGGCTCCCATCCCGGTACGCACCGCGGCCAGGCGGTTCAGTTGAACCGCTGGCTGCGCACCTAGCGAAGCGTGCGATGTCCACCCTGGGTCGGATGCAGCAGGGGCCCCGCCGGGCCTAGAGTTGAACCTCATGGACCTCCACCTCCGGCTCGCGCGCTGGGTGCGCGCGCATCCCGGCACGGTCGACGCCTGCCTCGCACTGGGACTGCTCGTGCTCCTGATCCTGCAGCTCACCGCCCGTGGGGTGGCCGGAGATCCCCTGCTCATCCCTGTGACTTTCGCCCTGGTGGCACCGCTGGCCTGGCGCAGGTCCCGGCTGCTGCTCTCGGCCGGCATCGTCGCCGGGGTCTCGGTGCTGCAGCTGCTGGCGGGAATCGACCCGGTTCCGGCGCAGATCGTCATCCTGATCACCGTCTACACGCTGGCCGCCTACGCCCCGCGCTGGGCGAGCCTCGGCGGGCTGGGGTTCGCTCTGCTTGGCGCCGCGGCCGGCCTGGTGCGGTACGGGGAGATCCTCGGTCTCGGCGGGGGCGGGTCGCTGACCTTATTCGGTGTCGGCGGAGGCGGGTCGCTGTTCCTGATCTCGCTGATTCTCTTCGAGTCGCTCGTACTCCTGGCCTGGACGATGGGGGACCTTGCCCGGTCGCGGCGTCGGGCCTATCAGGCCCTTGAAGACCGCACCCGGCGCCTTGAGGTCGAGCGCCAGCAGGAACGCGACCTTGCCGCCGCCGACGAGCGCAGCCACATCGCCCGGGAGATGCACGACATCGTCGCGCACTCCCTCTCGGTGATCATCACCCAGGCCGACGGCGCACGGTACGCCAGTGCGCAGCAACCGGAACTTGCGGCGCAGACCTTGGGCACCATCGCGGACACCGGACGCGGCTCGCTGCGCGAGATGCGGCGCCTGCTCGGCGTCCTCCGCGGCGACGAAAGCGCGTCTACGCGTCCGCTGCCCACTCTCGAGGACATCGATTCCCTCGTCAGGTCGGTGCGGCGGGCGGACATCCGCGTGTCCTGCCGCCGCATCGACACGCCACGGCGGCCGCTTCCCCTCGGCGCCGAACTCACCGCCTACCGCGTGGTCCAGGAAGCGCTGACCAACGTGCTCAAGCACGCCGGACCCCAAACGACCGCCGAGGTCACGCTCAGCTATGGCCCCCGCGGGCTCAGCATCACCGTCGACGACGATGGCCGGGGTGCGGCGGCCGACCCCGCCACCGCAGGAGCCGGGCTGGGCATCACCGGAATGAGTGAGCGGGTGCGCCTCTACGACGGCACCGTGTCGGCCGCGCCGCGCAGCGGCGGAGGCTTCCGCGTTGAGGCCTTCCTCCCCTACACCGAGGCATAGGCCCGTGCGCAGCGACGGCGGATTCCCGACGACAGGAGCAGAACGTTAATGGACACCACCGCAGGAGAATTACCGCCCGGACAGGCGGCCGTCCCCATCAGGGTCGCGATCGTCGATGACCAGCACCTTGTGCGCAGCGGATTCGCCATGCTGATCAACTCACAGCCCGACCTGGAGTTGGTCGGCGAGGCTGCCAACGGGCAGGAGGCGGTCCGGACGCTCGCCGTCACCCGTGCCGACGTCGTCCTGATGGACGTGCGCATGCCCGGCATGGACGGCATCGAGGCGACCCGGCGCATTCTCGCGGAGGCCGGCACTGCCGGAGCCGGGCCCCGCATCGTGGTTCTGACGACGTTCGACCTCGACGAATATGCGCTTTCGGCAATACATGCGGGGGCGTCCGGATTTCTCCTCAAGGACGCGCCGCCCGAGGAGCTGCTGGAGGCGATCCGGACGGTGCACCGGGGCGACGCCGTCATCGCCCCATCGACGACGCGCCGCCTGCTCGACCATGTGGCACCGCTGCTGCGCCGGCCCTCTCCGACCCACGACGCCCATGCCGCCGCGGTCGCCCGGCTCACGCCCCGCGAACGCGAGGTGTTCGAACTGATCGCCCAGGGGTTGTCGAATCCGGAGATCGCCTCAACGCTGTTCCTTGCCGAGGCCACGGTCAAGACGCACGTGGGCCGTGTCCTCTCGAAGCTCGAAGCGCGGGACCGCGTGCAGGCCGTGGTGATGGCCTACGAGATGGGTATCGTCCGCCCCTAACCGGGGCCGCTTCCGCCGGGGCTTCCTGCGGTGGGAGCAGCGGTCCCGGTGTCATCCCCTGGTATGAAATCCGGTCCAAAAGCTCCACCCCTGCGCTGATTCGGCCGGTGCCCGCGGCACCTAACGTGGAATCATGACCATCGCAATGAATTCTCCCGTGCCCCCTGCGGGTTCAATCTCCCCCACCCCGACCGGCGCCGTCGCCGCCCGCGGCGTATCCAAAAGCTACGGGCGCGGTGAAACCGCCGTACACGCCCTCCGGGACGTCTCGCTCGACTTCGAACGGGAGCGCTTCACCGCGATCATGGGCCCGTCCGGGTCCGGCAAGTCCACCCTGATGCACTGCCTGGCCGGCCTTGACAGTATCGATGCCGGTCAGCTGTGGATCGGCGGGACCGAGATCACCGGCCTTCCCGACGCCGCCCTGACCCGCCTGCGCCGTGAGCGGGTGGGATTCGTGTTCCAGGCCTTCAACCTGGTGCCGACCCTGACCGCCGAGCAGAACATCACCCTGCCCGTCGCCCTCGCCGGCGGTTCCGTGGACAGGGATTGGCTGAAGCAGGTCTCCTCGACGCTGGGGCTGACCGACCGGCTCGCCCATCGGCCGCACGAGCTCTCCGGCGGCCAGCAGCAACGCGTCGCCGTCGCCCGGGCCCTCCTGACCCGCCCCGACGTCATCTTTGGTGACGAACCCACCGGCAACCTCGACACGGCCACCGGGGCGGAGGTGCTGTCCCTGCTGCGCCGCAGCTCACGGGAGATGGGCCAGAGCATCATCATGGTGACCCACGACCCGGTCGCGGCCTCGTACGCCGACCGGGTGGTCCTCATGAAGGACGGGGCCCTCGTCGGTGACCTGCGGCAGTCGACTCCCGAGGCGATCCTCGGCGCCCTCGCGAAGCTGGGGGCCTGACGTGCTGCAGGTAGCCCTGGCCCAGTTGCGCGTCCACGCCCGGCGCTTCATCGCCGTCGGCCTCGCCGTGATGCTCGGCGTGGCCTTTGTCTCCGCGGCCCTCACCGTCGGTGCCACCACCAAGGCGACCCTCGGCGCGAGCATCGGAGCCTCGTACGCGAAAGCGGACCTCGTGGTCTCCGGACCCGAGGGGCTGGGAGTTCCACCCGCGGCCGTAGGCACGTTCGAAGCCCTCCCCGAGGTGACGGCCGTGTACGGTCTCGAACGGGCCTATGCCCAGCTGACTACGGGATCCCGCACCTCGTCCGCCGCGCTCACCAGCACGGCGCCGGGGGAACTGGACACCGCCGAGGTGACCCAGGGCTCCGCGCCGTCGGGGCCGAATGAGGTGGCCCTTGACAGCGCCTCGGCCGCCCGTCTGGAGGTGGCCCCCGGTGACACCGTGGCGATCGACGCCGGAGGGCCTTCCACCGACCCGGCCGGAGCCCTGACGGTGACCGGCCTGACGGCCCCGAGCCCGGATCCGAACCTCGCCGACACCGTCCAGGTCCTCGCGCCGGCCTCCCTGGTGCGGGCAGCTACCGGCGGCGATACCATCGTGCGCCACATCCAGCTGGCCGTGGCGCCGGATGCGGATCCTGCCGCCGTCGCGGCGGCCGCCTCAGCTGCCCTCAACGACCTGCCCGCGGATCAGCGGGAAGGCGTGATTGTGCGCACTGCGGCCGAGCAGACCACGGCGGACGTCGCCTCCCTCTCGAATGGGGACGACATCCTCACGGCGATCCTGCTTGCCTTCGCCGCCGTCTCCGTCCTGGTCGCCGGCCTGGTCATCTCCAACACCTTCTCCGTGCTCGTAGCCCAGCGCACCCGGGAACTGGCCCTGCTGCGCACCATCGGCGCGGAACGCCGGCAGATCCGGAGGTCGGTGCTCATCGAGGCCGGCGTCGTCGGGCTGGTGGCCTCTGCGCTCGGGGTGCTCCTCGCCGTCGGGGTGCTCGCGGTTCTCGTGGGCCTGGCCCGGCGGACCGACGTCGGTTCGGTCGCTGTCCTCGCTGTTCCGCCGTCGGCCGTGGTGGCCGGCCTGGCGGTGGGTGTCCTGATGACCCTGATCGCCGCCGTCGTCCCGGCGCGGGCCGCCACCCGCGTCGCCCCCCTGGCCGCGCTGCGCCCCAGCGGGCCGGCGGACGCGAAGAGCAGGGGCGGCAAGGTGCGCCTCGCCGCCGGCCTTCTGGCAGTCGTTGCGGGCGGAGGCCTGCTGGCACTGGGCGCTTCGTCCGCCGGGCTGGTTCCGGCCGTCGCCGGCGGCGGGTTATCCTTCCTCGGCGTCGTCCTTCTCGCGCCGTTCTTCGTTCCCTTCAGCGTCGCCGCTGTCGGGCGGCTGGCCCGGCCCCTCGGAGTGGCCGGACAGCTCGCGTCCCTCAATGCCGTCCGGAATCCGGCACGGACCACCGCCTCGTCCTCGGCCCTCATCGTCGGCGTGACCCTGGTGACCATGATGATCGTCGGGGCGCAGACCGCCCGGACCTCGTTCGACGCCGAGCTGGCCGAAAACTTCGCCGTCGACGTCGAGGTCTCCGGCCTCGGCGCGTCCGGGGCGGCCGGCCGTACTCCGGGCGGCACGGCGGACGCCCAGACCCTCCTGGGGGTCGAAGGCGTGAAGTCAGCGGTGGAACTGACCCCGGTGGTGCTGACAAGTGACGCGGATGGCGGACGGCTCGTGTACGCCGCCGATCCGGAGGAACTGGCCGCCGTCCTGCGCTCCCAGGATACGGTCCTGACAGACGGGATTGTCCTGGCGCCGCAGACGCTGCAGCAGCCCGAAATCACCCTCAAGGGGGCGAACGGGCCCACGACGCTGCCGGTCACGGCGACGGACTCGACCTTCTTCGTGCCGCTGATCACCGAGGCCACCGCGGAGCGGCTGGGTGGAACCCCGCCGGACGCCCTGGACGCATTCATCGGGGGCACCGGGGAAAGCTCCGGCCAGGCTGCAGCCAACGGAACCCTCGCCGACTACCTGGGCACGACGTTCTGGCTGCAGCTCGACGACGGGCTGGACGGGCCGGCCGTGTCGAAGGTCAAGTCGCAGCTCGCCGCCGTGACCGGGGTGCCCGAATACCAGGTCTCCGGATCGGCCATCGAGCGCGTCGCCTACAACGAGATCATCGATCTCCTGCTGCTGATCGTGACCGCGCTGCTCGCGGTGGCGGTGCTGATCGCCCTGATCGGCGTTGCCAACACGTTGTCTCTGTCGGTGCTTGAGAGGCGCCGGGAGAACTCCCTGCTCCGCGCGCTCGGCCTGACCAAGGCGCAGCTGCGCGGCATGCTGGCCGTCGAGGCGGTGCTGATCGCCGGCGTCGCCGCACTGCTCGGCACCGTCCTCGGGATTGGCTATGGAGTGCTCGGCGCACAGTCGGCGCTCCGCGAGCTTGCCACCGTTCAACTGTCCCTGCCGGTCGGGCAGATCGCGGCGGTACTCGCCGTGGCGGTCGCTGCCGGGCTCCTCGCCTCGGTGCTCCCGGCCCGCCGGGCCGCTCGGCTCTCCCCTGTGGCCGGTCTGGCGGCCGACTGAGGCCGGCCACCGGTTCAACGGTCGACGCCACGGCGCCCCGGCCCTGCTCCGCGGTCCTCGCCTTTGAGGACCGCGGAGCAGGGCCGGGGCGCCGTGGCGAAGCTTCAGGATTCGCTGCCGAGGATCTCCCGGACCAGCGGGATCACCTTGGTGCCGTACAGCTCGATGTTGTTCATCACCGCGGTGTGCGCCAGGCCCGTCATACCGAACTTGAGCTGGAAGCGGGACGCGTGGAGGACCCGAAGGTTGGCGGCGATCTTGCGGGCCACCGTCTCGGGGGAGCCGACATAGATAGCGCCGTGCGGGCCGATCTCGTGCTTGAACGATTCCGGGGTTGGAATGGCGAACCCGCGGGTCTTGCTCACGTGCTTCATCACCGCGAGGTACCGGGGCCAGAACTCCTCCTGGGCCTGCTCGTCAGTCGCGGCCACGTGGCCCATGGAATGCACGCCGATCGGCTGGGCCGGGCGCTCGAAGTGCTCAAGTGCCTCGAGGTAGAGGTTGGAGAACGGCTGGAAGCGGGCGGGCGACCCACCGATGATGGCAAGGATGAGGTTGTACCCGTGGCGGGCGGCCCGGACGACCGACTGCGGGCTTCCCCCGACGCCGATCCAGGTGGGGAACGGCTCAGCCTCGAGGTGCGGAACGACGTCCTGGTCCTTGAGCGCCGCGCGGGTTGTGCCGGTCCAGGTGACGGGGCTTCCCTTGAGCAGCTCGGCGAACAGTTCCGACTTCTCCTCGAAGAGCACTTCATAGTCGCTGAGGTCGTAGCCGAAGAGCGGGAACGAATCGATGCTCGAACCGCGGCCCAGGATCACCTCGGCCCGCCCCGAGGACAGCGCATTCAGCGTGGAGTACCGCTGGAAGACGCGGACGGGATCATCGGAGCTCAGCACGGTGACGGCGGAGCCGAGATGGATGTCCCTGGTCCGCGCTGCAATGGCACTGAGGACCAGGTCGCCGGCGGAAAGCGGGTAGTCGTAGGTGTGATGCTCGCCGATGCCGAAGAAGTCAATCCCCACGGAGTCCGCAAGGACGCCCTGCTCGACGATGTTGCGGACCGTCTGGGCGTGCGAATTGAGGGTCCCGTTCTCGTCGGAATGGACATCACCGAAGGTGTCGAGTCCAAAGGTCAGGGGAAAGCCCGTCCGCAGGCTTGGTGAGTCGTTCACGGTTGTTCCTTTTATCTGGGTGGAGGGTGCGGGTAGTCCCGCGGAGTCCCTAGCGGTGCTACCGCGGACAGCGGTGCGGCCTACGCCGCGGTTTTCTCGGTAAGGGCCTGCGCGAACTGCTCCTTATTGAGCGAAGCGCCGAAGACCGGCCCGCCGGGTTCGAGGATCCGACCGTCGTGGAGGCTGTCCAGCAGGACGGCGTCATAGCCGATGTTCTCCACCAAATCGGCGACCAGCTCCACCGCCTCCCGGTCGTCCCCTGCCACTCCGAGCGCCAGTCGATCCGCGGCGCCGGCCGGCCGGCGGTCCGCCTCGATCTCGTGGTACCCGGCGTGGTTGAAGGACTTGACCACCCGGGACCCGCTGAGGTGCCGCTGGACGATTTCGCTGCTGCCGTAGCGAGGGTCCTCGAACAGCTGCTGCGTGCCGTCGATAGGCGCCCAGTAGTTCATGAGGTCCACGACCACTTTGCCCGCCACCAGGGACGGGTCGAAGGTACTGAACTTGTGCAGCGGGATCGCCAGGATGACGATGTCGGCCTCGGCCGCCACCTGCGCGGGCCAGTCGGCCTTCGCTCCCGGAACGAGGATCTGGGTGATGAGGGCGATCTTCGCCGGGTCACCGGACCCGGCGATGGAGACCGGATAGCCGGCCTTGATGGCAACCCGGCCGATGGCCGGGCCGACATGGCCTGCTCCGAGGATTCCGATCCGCGGCAGGGTGGTTGTTGAAGTAGGGCTGGTCATCGTGGGTCCTCCTTGGAGGAATCGGACTGGAAGTGTCGCTGGAGTGAGTCGAGGATGTCGGCGAGGTTCTCAAGCTGTGCCGGGGTGAGCGCGTCGGCGAAGTGCTCCTTCACCGCCTGCAGCTGCGGCACGGAGGCCCGCCGGAATGCGTCGGCTCCGGCGTCGGTAAGCCGGACGAAGGCGCCCCGATTGTCCGTCAGGCATTCCTCGCGGCGCACCAGTTCCCGCTTCTCCATCCGGCCAATGTGGTGGGAGAGCCGGCTGCGTTCCCAATTGATCGCCCCCGCAAGCTCCGAGGACCGCACCTGGCGGCCGTCGGCCTCGACCAGCGCCAGAAGAACTTCGTAGTCCTGGCCTGAGAGGTTTGAGGCGCTCAGGACGGTGGCCATGCGGCGCCGGAGTTCGGCCGTCGTATCGAGGAGCCTGCGCCAGATGGCGAGCTCGGTGCCCGTGGGGCTTCGACGGGCTGGATGGTGGCTCCGGTTTTCCTTCGCGGCGCTGTAAGCAGCCATGACGTTCCCTCCAGGTTTGGTTGACATATCCACAATACGCTGAGATAGTTGATGTGTCAACTTCGCCCCGGGAGGCCGGCGCATTATTGACACGTCCACTAATTCCGCCCTATCGTCGTTGTAGTTGATACATCAACTACCGGCACAAAGCGTTGGAGATGAAATGGCTAACATCCTCGAGCAGTATCCGATCGTGATCGGCGTCGACAGTTTTGGCGACGTGACCAGGGACAGGAACGGAGAGCTGCTCAGCCAGCCCCGCAGCATCCACGCGCTGGTGCGGGAAGGTGTTGTCGCCGAGGAATCAGGCCTCGATTTCTTCGGCCTTGGCGAGCACCACGTCGAGGAGATGCCGCTCTCCGCGCCCGATATCGTCCTGGCGGCCGTCGCCGGCCAGACCTCCCGCATCCGGCTCGGTTCAGCCGTCACGGTCCTGAGCTCGGATGATCCGGTCCGCGTCTTCCAGCGGTATGCGACCCTCGATGCCATCTCCCAGGGTCGGGCCGAGGTGATTCTCGGCCGCGGCTCCAGCAAGGAATCCTTCCCCCTGTTCGGCTTCGACCTCGAGGACTATGACCGCCTGTTCGAGGAGAAGCTTGAGCTGTTCTCCCGGCTCCGGTCCGAGAAGCCGGTCACCTGGTCCGGCACCACCCGCCCTGCCCTGGACAGCCTCGAGGTCTTCCCGCGGACCACGGCCGGCGCCCTGCCCACCTGGATCGGAGTCGGCGGTAACCCGGCGTCGGTGGTGCGCGCGGCGCAGTACGGCTTCCCCCTGATGCTTGCCGTAATCGGCGGCAATCCGGCACGCTTTGCCAGGCTGAGCGAGCTGTACCGGCAGGCGACCGCCGAGGCGGGCTTCGGTGAGCTCCCGATCGGGCTGCACTCCACCGGCCATGTCGCGGCCACCGACGAGCAGGCCATCGAGGAGTACTGGCCGACGTACGAAACCTTCCAGCTGGAGGCGCGCTACGAGCGCGGCTTCCCGCCGATCACCCGGGAATTTTATGAGAAGGAGATCGCCGTCGGCTCGCTTTATGTGGGATCCCCCGACACGGTGGCGCGGCGGATTGTTCGGAGCATGAAGGCACTGGGAGTGAACCGGTTCGACCTCAAGTACGGGCTGGGGCCGATGCCGAACGACGTCCTGCTTGAGAACATCCGCCTCTTCGGCACCGAAGTGGCCCCACGGGTCCGGGACGCGCTGGGCCGTTCCTGAGACCCGGCGTGCCGACTCCCATTGGGGGCAGATGCGTCATGGGCGGAGCCGGCGGAGGTCAGGCATCAGCAGCCAGGATGATTTCGCCGGATCACATCGGACCGGGTCAGTCCGTTTCCGGGCCGGTGCAGAAAGCGCAGCCTGGAGCGCACTGCAGCGCATCCCGTGTGCCCTGCCCGCGCTGCGGGGCGGTTTCGCCCTGGCTGCGTATCGCAAGGGCCCGGGCCTCGGTGTGGCGGGTTGTGGGTTGGTGGCGGGTCATGGTGCTCCTCGTGTTGCTGGTACGGCGGACTAGGGCCCGTCGGTGAACTGCACGACACCGCCGACGACGGTGCCAAGGACTCTGCTGGCGGCGAGCGCTTCGGGCGGTGTCGCCAGGGGATCGCATTCGAACGCGGTGAAGTCCGCGCGCTTGCCCACGGTGATGGATCCGGCGACCTCGGCAAGCCCTGCGGCACGGGCGGCATGGGTTGTGTAGCCTTCGAGCGCCTGGAGGGGCGTGAGGGCCTGGGCCGCCCCAACCGCCGCATCGAGGGGGCGGTCGTGCCGGCGCCGCAGTTGGGCGTCGGCCAGGATCGGGAGGGGGTCGAACGGCGCGATGGGCCAATCGGAGCCGAGGACGAGGGTCGCCCCAACCTCCCGGAGGTCCCGGCAGCGCCACGCCTGGTCCGCGCGGCCGTCACCCAGCCGGGTCGACCAGTTGTCGCTGTGGTCGGCCCGCGTGTAGTGGGTGCAGTGGGTGGGCTGCATGCTCGCCGCCACCCCCGCGGCGGCGAAACGTCGGATCACCTCATCGGAGGCCGTTTCGATGTGCTCGATGCGGTGGATGACGGCAGGCGCCGAGGACGGAATCGACGCGATGGTGTCCAGCGCATGGGTGATTCCGGCGTCACCGATCGCATGGGTCGCCGTCCGGATGCCGCGGGACGCGAAATAGTGAACGGCTTTGGTGTAGTCGGCTGGATCCGGCCAGAACGGCGCGGCTGATTCTCCGTTGACGTCGGGATAGGAGAGCCATGCAGTGCCGTTGTCGATGGTGCCGTCGATGAAGAACTTGACCGCGTTGACGGACCACCGCCGGCCGCTGAGCTGCATGAGATCGGCGATCGCACCGAGATCGGCTTCTGTGCTTCCCGGCATGCACCACGGGGCGCAGTAGAGACGGACCGGCAGTTCATCGTCCAGTTCGAGCGCCTCCAGAAGCTCAAGCGAGTCCTTATTCAGGTCCATGACATGCCCGGCCGTCAGCCCGGCCCGGGACAGGGCCCAAAGGAACTCCTTGAGCCGCGTCCTGCGCGTCTCGAAGTCGTCTTCGGGCATGGCCGAGGTGACAGCGCTGATCGCGTCCCACTCCAGAAGGAGACCGGTAGGGTTCCCTGCGTCATCACACACGATGCCCGGGGCCGTGTCGGCCGTCCGCGGGCCGTCGATTCCCGCTGCGGCCAGCGCCCTGCTGCTGGCCAGGGCCGAGTGGGCGTCGAAGATCCTCACCAGGCAGGGGCGGCCGCCAAGGACGTCGTCGATCACCTTCCGGTGCAGCGGCACCGATCCGAAAACCGTGGGGTCCAACCCCCAGGCGAACACCCACTCCCCCGGCCCTTGGGCGGCTGCCTCACGGTGCAGCGCTTCCCGCAGCTGCTGGATCGTCTGCACGCTGGACAGGTCACAGCCCCGGACGGTGTCCAGCGCCATCACGGGATGGAGGTGTCCGTCCACGAGACCCGGGGTGAGGGTTCCGGCACCGAAATCGACGACGTCAGTGTCGGCGGCCCTCCATCCGTCCGCGTCCTCCCGGCTGCCGACCGCCGTGATGATTCCGTCCCGGACGGCCACCGCCTCGACCGGCCGCATGCCGCCGTCCAGCGTGTGGACCGTCCGGGCCAGGACGATCAGGTCGGCCTTCATGGGATCCACTCCTTCATCGTGGACGGAGCGCTCAGGCACTGGTCGTGGCCGGGCTGACTGTTTTCTCGTCGAGGTCGACCTGAGGTGGCGGGCGCCGGAAACCGCGTGTCAGGACGACGAGATAGGCGACCCCGGCCACCAGCCAGATCGAACCCACGGCGAAGGCCGATGCCGAAAGGCTGAACCACAGCCACACCGTCAGGAGGAATCCGACGGCAGGGACCAGCCCGTACTTGAGCAGGTCGCGTCCGCTCCTCCGGCCGTGGTCGATGAGGAAGTGCTTGATGGCTCCAAGGTTCACCAGCGAGAAGGCAAACAGGGCGCCGAAGCTGATGACCGATGCCACCGTTCCAAGATCAAGGACAAGTGCGAGCAGGGAGACGGCCGACACGACGAGGATCGCCCCGACCGGAGAGCGGAAGCGCTCGCTGACCCGGCCGAAGACGGACCGGGGAATCACCCCGTCGCGCCCCATCGCGAACATGATGCGTGAAACGCTTGCTTGCGACGCCATGGCGGATCCGACGCATCCGGCGATGTAGGCGGCGAGGAAGAAGGCGGCCATGACATTGCCGCCAAGGCTGTTCATAATTTCAACGGCGGCCGCATCGGGGTCGGTGAACTCCTGCCAGTCCGGGAAGGCAAGGTGGGCCACCCAGGAGACCAGAATGAACATCGCTCCGCCGATCAGCGTGGTCAGCAGGACGGCGCGCGGCACCGTGCGCCGCGGGTCCTTCGCTTCCTCGGACATTGTGGAAACCGCATCGAAGCCAAGGAAGGAAAGGCAGAGGATCGCCGAACCGCTCAGGATCAGGCCGAGCCGCAGGTCAGGGGAGAAGAACGGCGTGAGAAGCGACTGGCCCGTGGAGATGCTGCCGGCTGTCAGCACGATGAACACCGCAACGAAGACGATCTGCATGCCGACGAGGACCAGGTTCGCATTCCGCACGACCGAGATTCCAACGATATTAAGGACGGTGACCAAGGCGATTGCTGCCACGGTGAACACCCACATCGGTATTGAGGGGAACTGGGCGTTCAGGTACAGGCCGATCAGGAGGTAGTTGATGAGCGGGAGGAGGAGATAGTCGAGCATCAGCGTCCACCCGGTCACAAAACCCACATGACCCCCGAAAATGCGCTGGGTGAAGCTGTAGGCCGATCCGGCTGAAGGTATGACCCGGACGAGGAAGGAATAACTGAGTGCCGTGAACATCATTGCTGCGAGGGTGACGACGTACGCCGCCGGCAGGTGGCCCTCGGTGAGGGTCGTGACAAGACCGTAGGTCGTGAAGACCGTGAGCGGGACCATATAGGCCAGCCCGAAAATAACCAGCGCGGGGGTTCCCATCACCCGGCGCAGGGCCTGCTCCCGTTCCGGCGCCGCTGCGGCGCTGGATCCACGGGTATTCATTCCTTCCACAAGAACTCCTCGATCTACCTGTCAGTTGTGCGTTCGATGGGATGTCGACGGCTATCCACCGGGGCTGATGGGCAGGGGGCGCCGCCGTGCGCTGTCTAGTGGATGGTTGCAGCGCTTTGGGCGGCAAGGGCCGCGATGATCTGGGTGGCGGTGAGCTGGCCCATGCGGATCGCTCCGTCGACGTGCTGGTACCCCTCCGCCGCAAGGTCCGAGCAGGACCAGTGGATGGGCCCGACCGGGGTGAGCTGGTGGCGCCCGTACCTGTGCAGGCCGCCGAGGTCATAGCTGGAGGCATAGGCACCGCGGGTCCATTCCTCCGACGCCCAGTCCGATTCGTAGTACACCTCGGGATGAAGCGCCTGGGGCCCGAGGAAGCCTGCGATCGATTCGAGGATCCGCTGCCGGCGTTCGGTGGGCTCGAGTTCGAACATGGCGTCGGCTTTCTCGTCCGACACGAAGCCGACGAGTGTTCCGCGGCTGTCGCCGTGATTGGTGTTGTCGTAGACCTCCTGCACGATGGATCCTGCGCTGAATCCGGTGCCCGACAGGCCGTTGTCGCGCCAGAAGGGAGTCGTGTAGACAGCGTGCACCTTGATGACGAGCCCGAGGGACTGATGCTGGTGCATCTGGTGCTGCCGGCGTGGGAGGGCCGGCACGTAGGAAATCCGCGAATACAGGTTCGGCGGCACCGCTACCACGGCGTAGCGGGCCCGCACGGTGGCGTTGTCCGCCTCGGCGGTCACCTCGGTTCGTCCGTCCGGATACGCCGACCAGCGCAGGGTGCGCACGGGATTGTTGAGGAGGACGGCCTCTCCGAGCTCGGCGGCCATCCGTTCGGAGACCGACTGCATGCCGCCCACCACCCGCTTGTCGAGGATGAAGTCCTCGTCAACGAGGTGGGAGAAGGATCCGGCGGATGCCGCCATGAGGACCGCCTGAAGCGCGGAGAAGGCGTGGGCGGGCTTGGTGAGCATGCCTCCGGCAATGAACAGGCCGATGTTGTTGCAGGCCTCCTCGTCGTCCGACTGTTGGCGCAGCCAGTGATGGAACGAGATGGTGTCGAGCTCACGGGCCTGCGGGTGCTCCCAGGGTGCTTTGACGTTCATCTGGCCGACGAGCGCGTCAAGGACGTCGATGAGACGCGCCATTTCGGCCTGCGTGCCGGCGGAAACCGGAAACATCTCGCCGGTATAGCGGACAGGCGTTCCGTCCGCCCCAATGTAGACCGATTCTCCCTCGCGGTAGCGGGAGTAGGTCTCCATATCAAGTTCCCCGAGCAGCCCCAGCAGTGCCGTCTGGTCGGGTGACACCCACTGGCCCCCAACTTCGAGCGTTGCGCCCTCGATGACATCCGTGTGGGTCCGCCCACCGACCCGGTCGCGGGCTTCCAGGACCGTCACGGTATGGCCGGCCCGGCGCAGCTGGCGCGCCGCTGTAAGCCCAGAGGGTCCGGCGCCGATAACGACGACGTCGCTTGTGATGGTCCGCATGGGATTCTCCAGAGTTGAAATGACTTGGATCACAAAATGAATGGCATTCATTTATGAAAAACTGTAGAGGACTGCGGAGAGTTTGGGAAGCAGATGTTCCCCGGATGACGGACTCCAGGATGGGTCGAGGGTACTGCTCCGCCCGGTGACTCACGGTGGCCGGCATTGCACTGAGCCGTTCCTGCCTACCGGCCGTCTCCGCATCACCTAGGCTTGATGGAACAACGGAGCACGGGCACGACACCCAGGGGAAGATCATGAAAATCGGCGTGAAACAATACGTTTCCGGCGCGGCACTGCTGCTTACGAGCACCCTCTTCGTCCCGCAGGGCGTCTCCGAATTTGCCACCTCCGCCGCCACAGGCGACCCGGTTGCCCCCACGGCAGGGCTGAACCTTGCGGTCGGCATGGCGATGGTCCTTGCCGCGGCGGCCCTGCTGGCCTGGGGTTACTGGCTCACCCACCGGCGTGGGGCCCCGCCGAGGGGTCCCGTGGAGGACCCCGATGAGCCACTCTTTCGTCCCGGCTACGGCCGCCGGGAGGAAACCCCCGACTGGCGTGAGCATCCGCTGCGGCCGCGCGAGGGCGACGGCGGAGCCGGCCCGACCGGACGTTAACCGGCCGCGGAAGCTCCCGACGACTCCAGCCGGACCAGTTCGGCCTGTAGATTCTCCCGGGCCCTCCCGTTCCAGAGTGCCGCGCCCTTGTCGGTGGAGAAGAGCGTATCGAGTGCCAGCAGCTGGCGGAGGATATCGGCCCGCCCGGCGGTGAACGCGTCGTCGGGGACGTGGGCGTACTCCCTGCGCACCGCCGCGGCGTAGGCGTCGTAGTCCCTGCCGCTGCCGCCGAGCACCGCAAGGTCAGCGTCGCAGATCAGGGCCCCCGCCCGGTCGTCGGCGGCCGGTGCATGGGTGCGGGTCAGCAGCACCAGCCGCTCCACCTCGGAGACTTCGGCGGCAGGCAGCACTCCGCGCAGCAGGTCCGCGGCGAGCGCGGCCGAGGCCTCCTCGTCCTGTCCGGCCTGCCCGGCGTACACGGCGTCGTGGAACCACGCCGCCAGCAGCACCGGCCGGCGCAGCCCGGCGTCGTCGGGCTCAAACAGGGTGTCCAGCGCCTCGAGCACCGCGAGCAGGTGGCGGAGGTCGTGGTAGGCGCGGTGCGGCTCATTCCACCGCTCCACCAGGCCCGCCCCCAAGTCCGCGGTTCCGGGCAGGAGGGCCTCCCACCGGCTGGCCAGCACCGACCGCAGGCGTTTGGCGCGGCGGCGGGCCGGTATCCGGAGTCCGCTGGCGACGAGGATCCGCGTCAGGTCCCCTCCGCTCACTTCCACCGCGCCCCGGCGCACGAGATCGGCGTAGCGGCGGGCCGGAACATCGTAGTGGTCCTCGTCGAAGGCCCGCTCCGGCACTCCGGCGTCCGCCGCGAAGGCGTGAAGTTCTGCCAGCGAGTCATTGGAGATGAGGTGGGAGAACTCGGTGCCGTGGGCCGGCCACCGGGGCGGGTCGATAAAGATGGCCATGAGGGAAGTCTAGTGAGCGGTTCCGGCCCGGGATGCCGCCGCCGCAACGGGCGGGTACCGCGACGGGCCCGACGACCCTATACAGATCCGGTGGCGTGTGCCATTCTTCCAATGTTCCTGCGACATCCCGCTCACGCAGCCATTTGGGGGCAGCCATGAACGACCAGGCGACCACGGTGCTGGCCATCGGCACCAAGAAGGGACTCTGGCTGGCCACCAGCCGGAACCGCCGGTCCTGGACCCTGTCCGATCCGCTGTTCCTCATGCAGGAGGTCCCCGGCGTCGGCATCGACACGCGGGGCGGGCGCACCCGCATCCTGGTGGGCACCCGGTCCGAGCACTGGGGGCCGTCGGTCGTCCACTCGGACGACCTGGGCGCCACCTGGACCGAGCCGGAACGCGGAAGCATCGGTTTCGATCCGGACGACGGTGCCGCGCTCGAGCGGATCTGGCAGATCCAGCCGGACTCCCAGAGCCGGCCGGGTGTGGTGTGGGCCGGGTGCGAGCCGATCTCCGTCTGGAAATCCACCGACGGCGGGGAGCACTTCGAACTCAACCGCGGCCTCTGGGACCACCCGCACCGCAGTGAGTGGGGCGCGGGGTACGGCGGGGCCGCGGCACACACCGTCCTCCCCAGCCCTGCCGATGATTCGATCCACGTCGCCATGAGCACCGGCGGGGTCTACCGCTCGCTGGACGGCGGAACCTCGTGGGAGCCGCGCAACCGCGGCATCTCCGCCTACTTCCTGCCCGATCCGCAGCCGGAGTTCGGGCAGTGCGTGCACAAGATCGCCCGCGATGCCGGAAACCCGCGGCACCTGTATGCGCAGAACCATCACGGCGTCTACGCCACACCGGACGCCGGCGACACGTGGACCTCCATCGCCGAGGGGCTGCCGTCGGACTTCGGCTTCGTCATGCTCGCCCATCCGCGCCGGCCAGGCACGGCGTGGGTGATTCCACTGAAGGCCGACGGCGAGCGGATCCCGCCGGACGGCGAACTCGCGGTGCACCGCACCGACGACGGCGGCGGTTCCTGGTCCCGGCTGCACCGCGGCCTGCCCACCCGGGAGTACAACGCCGTGCTGCGCGATGCGGCCGCCGTCGACGCCGCCGACCCCGTCGGGGTGTACTTTGGCACCCGCGGTGGCAGCGTGTATGCGAGCGCCGATGAGGGTGAATCCTTCGTTGAGGTCGCCTCCCACCTTCCCGACGTCCTCACGGTGCGCGCCGCCGTCGTCCCGGGTTGAGCGTTCCGCCGTGGAATCCGTCAGCGTCCTGATTCCGACCCTCCTGCGCCCGCTGGTTGAGGGGCGCAGCGAGGTGGTGCTGCCGGCGGACGCGCCGATGACCGTCGGAGGCCTCCTCGACCGGTTGTCCGAAGGGAGGCCGCTGCTGGAGCGGCGGATCCGCGATGAGACCGGCGCGCTGCGGCGTTACGTGAATATCTATGTCGGAGGCGAGGATGTGCGCCGGCTGGAGCTCCTCGAAACGCCGGTGGAGCCCGGCGACACCGTGATGGTCATCCAGTCGGTGGCAGGGGGCTGACCCTGGGACCGGCCCCGACTTATCGAGAGAGTGCAGAACCAACCAGCCGGAGGGCCTTCGGGCAGTAGATACTGCGTCCTCGATGGGAGGGCCTCACCCGGCCGGGAAGGGCGAGTGCCCGGGGGACGCCTCGAACCGGACCTCAGCTCCGGGCGGCAGCTGCGCCGCCCGGTCGAGGTCTTCGGAGATCACCACGCCGATCACCGGGTATCCCCCGGTCACGGGATGGTCGGCGAGGAACAGCACCGGAAGGCCCGACGGCGGCACCTGGAGGGCTCCCCGCACGACGCCCTCACTGGGCAGCTCACCGGATCTCACCCGCCGCAGCGCCGGGCCCTCGAGGCGGAGGCCGACCCGGTTCGACTGCGGTGTCACGGTCCATCGTGCCGCGCACAGGCGGGCGGGTTCCCCGTCGGCGAACCAGTCGGCCCGGGGCCCGGGCACGATCCGCAGCACCGCCGGCCGGGACTCAGTCGATGGCAGCTCCGGGTTTCCCACCGCGCTGCCGGGGGCGGTGCCCGCGCGGAGGAACCCGCCGCGGGCCAGGGGCTCGGGGCCGAGGCAGGAGAGGACATCGGTCGACCGGCTCCCCAGGACCAGGGCCGCCTCCCAGCCACCCCGGACCGCGGTATAGGTGCGCAGCCCCTCGGCGGGCGCCCCGACCGCAAGCGTCTCCCCGGCCCGCAGCAGGAAGGGAGCGCAGGTGTCGACGCTCCGCCGGGTCCCCCCGGGCGAGGCCACCGCCAGGGGTGCCGGCGCTCCGGTCACCGCCAGCACCAGTTCCGACCTGGCCTCAAGGACCAGCCCGCCGAAGAGCGATTCGACGACGGCGGCGCCGTGCGGGTTGCCGACCAGCCGGTTCGCCTGGCGGCAGGAGCCCCGGTCGAGCGCCCCGGAACCCGCCACGCCGAGGGCCGCGTATCCGGGACGCCCAAGGTCTTCGAGCACACTGGACAGCCCCGTCTCCACGACGATCGCCCCGGGGCCGGGAGCGGGGATGGAAATCTCCCGGGGCGCACCGCGGCCCCGCCGGGCGGGCAGGGCCGGAGAACCGGGCGCGGACGCCGCGCCGTGCCGCGCCGACGTGCTGACCGACTCCCGGACGGCGGTGAAACGCACCCGGTTGCCGGGACGGATGAGCGCCGGCACGTCCCGGCCAAGGTCCCACAGCAGGGCGTCCGTACGCCCGATCAGCTGCCAGCCGCCGGGGGATTCACGCGGATAGATGGCCGAGTAGCCTCCCGCCAGGGCCACCGAGCCGGCGGGAACCGACGTCCTCGGCGACGCCCGGCGCGGCACCTCGAGCCGCCGGTCGCCGCCGGTCAGGTAAGCGAATCCCGGCGCGAAGCCCGCGAAGGCGGCGGTCCAGTCCTGCGAGGTGTGGGCCTGGACTACGCCCGGTTCACTGAGCCCGGCGTGCCGGGCCACCTCCGCGAGGTCCGCGCCGTCGTACACCACCTCGATGTCGATGCGGGCCTCCTCGGCCCGGGGCTGGACCGAGAAGTCCAGGGAGCGGATCCGCCGGGCAATCCCGGCGGCCTGCCGCGGAGACCCGGCGGTGACCAGGACGGTCTGCGCGGCCGCCACGACATCGATCTGGCCCTCGGACGGCTCCGCGTCCAGTTGCGCCTGCAGGCTGAGCACCTCCGGCAGGCCGGGCAGCTCGACGAGGACAGCGCGGTCACCCACGGCCCGGATGGGAACACCCGGGTCCATGTCAGGCGAATCCAGCGACGGGCACTCCCGCGCCGGTGAGGGCATCGCGCACGGCCGCGGCCATCCGCACAGCCCCCGGGGTGTCGCCGTGGACGCAGATGCTTTCGGCGGCGATGTCCACCGAGGATCCGTCCACCGCACGGATCCTGCCTTCGGTGGCGATCCGCAGGACGTGCTCGACGACCTCACCGGTTTCGTGCAGCACGGCGCCCTCCTCACGCCGGTCGACGAGCGTTCCTTCAGGGGTATAGGCACGGTCGGCGAAGGCCTCAATGACGGTCCGGAGGCCCGACGCGCGGGCGGCGCGTTCGATCTCCGAGTGCGGAAGGACCAGCAGCGGCAGGGTTTCATCCACCCCGCGCACCGCATCCACGACCGCCCGCGCGTGGCCTTGGTGGTGGACGATGGTGTTGTAGAGCGCGCCGTGGGGTTTGACGTACGAAACCCTGGTGCCAGCGGCGCGGGCCAGAGCTTGGAGCGCGCCGATCTGGTAAATGAGGTCGTCCGTCAGCTCCGTGGGCGCGACGTCAAGGAACCGGCGCCCGAAGCCGGCTAGGTCGCGGTAGCCGGGGTGCGCGCCGACCGTCACGCCCGCGGCCGCGGCGGCCGCACAGGTTGACCGGATGCCGGTGGGGTCACCGGCGTGGAAGCCGCAGGCCACGTTGACGCTGGAGACCGACCGGATCACCGCGGCATCGTCGCCGAAGGTCCAGTTGCCGAAGGATTCCCCGACGTCGCTGTTGAGATCCATTCGATCACCGCCACCCTTCGCGCCCGGGACCGGATTCGGCCACGGGTCGAGCATAAGCGCGGATGCGGCACCGGCGCAGCTATGGCGCGGGCGGCTCCGTCTTGAACCCGATCAGCTTGTGGGACCCGTCGCAGTAGGGCTTGAGGACCGAGGCCCCGCACCGGCACAGCGCCACGGTGCGTCGGGTCCGCGGCAGCGCCTCGCCGTCGGGGGTGACCACCTCGAATTCACCGCGGACCAGCAGTGGACCGTCGGGGCAGGCGACGATCGAGGCAGCCGGAGTTCCGCTGCGGGCGTCCCCGGCGCGCGGGGCCGGATCGGCGGGGCTCATGCGGCGAACGACCGGTCCGGCTGGAGCGAGGAGCGGCCCTCGGCCCAGGCGTCCATTATGTGCCGGGTCATCCAGGAATCCACGAGCAGGGCCGCCGCCGCCCCGAAGAGGACATCTCCCAGCAGCCGGGGATCGGCCTCGACCAGGCCGCCGGCAAGGTCCCGTCCGGCGATCTGCTCGTGGACGGCGTCGGCCTCGACGTGCTCCTCGAAGTATCCCGTGGCGTCCTCCCCATAACCATGGCGCGCGAAGCCGCGGGCGTACAGGCGGTTTGGCTGGGAGGAGGTCATCTCATACGCGGTCAGGTGTCCCACGATGGCACCGCGCAGGCGCCGGTTCAGCCCGAACAGCGACATCATGTTCGTCGAAGCGAGCGTGATGGCAGGAGCCGCATCGATGTAGGCCCCGTAGGTGTCATCGAGGCCGACGGCGCGCATGGTCCGCGCGAAGAGCGCCGAATGCATCCGGTCGGGGTGTCCTCCGCCGTACTCGTCCGCCTGGATCTCAACGAGCGCGGCCTTCGCACGCCCGGTCAGTCGGGGAATGGCCCAGGTGTGGGGGTCCGCTTCCTTGAGCTGGTAGATCGACTTCTGGATCAGGAATTCCCGCAGCTGCTCCGCGTTTGCCTCCTTGGCCACGAAGCGCGACATGCTCGGGCCGGTGTCTTCTCCGGTCATCCGGAACAGTTCACCAGCCACGGCCTCGCTGGTGGGCTCCGGAGCCGCGTCAACCACCACGGCGCCACGCAGCCGCTCCTCGAAGGCGGCCTCGATGAGCTGGCGGACCCGGATCAGGCCCGGGTCCCACTCCCAGCCTTCAGCGGCACCGTCGAGGCCGGAGTAGTGAAGCTCGTAGAGGCAGAAGAGGGTCAGCTGGAGGTCATCGTCGACGACGACGTCGGCGGTGCGGGCGAGCGCGTTCCGCACCGCGTCCTCGAGGTCCTGGACCTGCGCCGCGGCGGGCGGCTCGCCGGTGGTGATCTCCAGGAGAAGTGCGCTGACATTTCCGCGCGCCGTGGGCTGCTTCATCGAACACTCTTTCTCTTTCGGGCCGGCTTTCTGATTCAGGCCGGAGAGCCGGGTCACAACTGAACGCTAAGCATACTTCGTTTTCCTTCGGCGGCTGCCGGTTCCGACCGGAACAGGGAACTGCCGGGGCACCCACCACATGGATGGATGCCCCGGCAGCGGGACCGCCGACCACCCCCAGCGGCGGCCGACGGCGGATAGGAAGTTACCGGCGGGTCGAGGTCCTGCTCGCATTGCGGCCAAGGAGCAGGGCAAGGGCGATCATGCCGACCCCCAGGACGAAGTGCAGCCAGTCATCGGCGGTGTTCAGCGGCACGAAGTTGGCCGCCGAGGTCTTATCGATGAACAGGCCGTACAGCCAGAGGATCAGATAGATCACTCCTCCCCACAGCAGATAGTTCTTCGCTCCCGACGCCGTCTTCGCCATGGCAAGGCCGGCGATTCCGTAGAGCAGGTGCACGATGTTGTGGAGGATCGAGACCTGGAACAGGCCGAGGAGCAGTGCCCCGGACTGGTGCCCGGCGAATGCCAGGGACGGGTAGTTGGTGGTGATGCCCGGGATGAAGCCGAGGATTCCGACCAGGACGAATACCGCCCCGACCGCCTGAGCCGCTTTTTGTACGGCGGTCTTCCCCGTGGCCACCCTATTGTTCGATGTCATTGCCTCTCCCTTTCTCTGGTTGATGTTGAGGTGTTGCTATTTCGGGCCCGGCTTGTTCCGCGGTGCCCCGCCGCATTCCCCAGCGGCCTGATTTCGCTGGGCCTGCGGAAAACGAGCGTCCCGGGGGGCGATGTGAGTCGGATGCGGGCCGGTCGCGGCGGGCGGATCCGTCGCCGTCGGCCGTCCGGTCCTGGAAACGGCACCGCATTCGGGCGCCTGGAGCTGCGGCGAGTTCCGCGGGGGTGTCTGCACCGGTCCTGCGCCGGAGCCCCGGCATGTAAGAGAACACGAGCAGCCTCCTCCCCATCATGGGCCCGGTCGTGCAGCACACGCATCAGGGCGCGGGCGCCCTGCCGGACCTCTTGCCTTGACGCTAGACCTATGATTAGCATTTCCGGAAGATAATAAGCGTACTTATTTAAAACTTGCGGGAATCCCCCGGGGTGGCTTGCGCGATTAAACTAAGCATGCTTAGCTTTAGGAAGTAAGTCAGGCGCACACCGCCGGACGAGCGCATCGCTTACACGATGGAGCAACCGTTTCACCGGCAAAATCAACGTAAGGAAGTAACATGACTACGCAGAATTGGCCGCAGGATCCACTGGTTCCGTCAACGACCGGCACTGACTACGAGACCGGCAGCACCCAGGCCGGCGAGTCGACCACCTCGGTCGCCAAGGGTCAGGCCAAGGAGGTCGGCAAGGAGGGCGCAGGCGCCGCGCAGCACGTAGCGCAGACCGCCGCCTCGGAAGCAAAGAACGTCGCCGCAGAAGCCGGCACCCAGGCAAAGAACCTCGTCAGCGGACTCGGCTCGGACCTCAAGAGCCAGGCCGGCGCGCAGCAGCAGAAGGCGACCGAGGGCCTGCGTTCGATCAGCGACGAACTGCGCTCCATGGCGGACAAGTCCGACAACAAGATGGTCTCCAACCTGGTACAGCAGGCATCACAGCGGACCAACGCCGTCGCCGGCTGGCTTGAGAACAAAGACGCCTCCGACATCCTCGAGGACGTCAAGGGCTTCGCTCGCCGCCGCCCCGGAGCCTTCCTCGCTATTTCCGCTGGAGCGGGCCTCGTGGTGGGCCGCCTCACCCGCGGCCTGACCGGAGCCCAGGCCGACGCCAAGTCGGACCAGGACCGCCTCGGCACAACTCCGGGCTCTGATTACGGCTACGGCGCACCGGCCTACGCCGGCACCACGACGTCCATGCCTCAAACCTCACGCGGAACCCATGTCGCCGAGACCTCACCGGCCTTCGTCGACCCGGCCTCCGACTACCCGACCATTCCCCCGGGAACCCCGCCCGTGGGCACGCTTCCTGATGAAAGGGATCTGCGCTAATGAGCGACGCATACACCGGCGGAGCCCACTCCGCCGCTCCGCCGCCTCCCTCGGAGGCTGAACAGCGGGCCGCCAACAACTCGGTGGGGGAGCTGCTCTCGGACGTGACCCGCAACCTCTCGACGCTGATGCGCCAGGAAGTTGCCCTCGCCAAGGCAGAACTCACCGAGTCGGGGAAGAACGCAGGCAAGGGTGCCGGAATGTATGCCGGCGCCGCCGTGGGAGGACACTTCGTGCTCCTGTTCCTGTCCCTCGCCCTGATGTGGGGACTGGATGTCCTGATGCCGATCGGATGGGCCGCAGTCATCGTCGCGGTCATCTGGGGCATCATCGCCGCGATCCTGGCGGCAAAGGGCAAGAAGGAAATGAAGCAGATCCGCGGCCTGCCGACTACGGCCGAAACCATCAAGGAAATTCCGCCAACACTGAAACCAGGTGAGCAGACCCCATGAGCCAGACTCCAGAAGAAATCCGCGCCGACATCGAGCGCACCCGCCGTGAACTTGGTACCGACGTTGACGCTGTGGCCGATAAGGTCAACCCGTCCAACATCGCACACCGCCAGACCGAGAAGGTCAAGAACACCTTCAGCAACGTCAAGGATTCAGTGATGGGCAAAGCAGACGACGTGAAGTCGAACGTGATGGGCAAGGCAGACGACCTGAAGTCCGGTGTCTCCGACAAGGCCGGCTCGACCACCGGCTCGGCGAAGTCAGCCGCACAGCAGGCCGGCCACGCCGTGCAGGACGCACCACGCCAGCTCACTAACAAAGCTGCGGGCAACCCGCTCGCCGCAGGCCTCATCGCCTTCGGTGCCGGCTTGCTGACGGCCTCGTTGATCCCGGCGAGCCAAAAGGAAAAGCAGGCCGCCTCGGCGCTGAAGGAGCAGGCCGCTCCGCTCGCCAGCGGTGTTGCCGATTCCGCCAAGGAGGTTGTCGAAGGACTCAAGGAGCCGGCGCAGGAGGCAATGGAATCCGTCAAGGAGACCGCAGCCCAGTCCGCCCAGAACGTCAAGCAGGAGGGCCAGCAGGCCGCCTCCGACGTCAAGGACAAGGCTCAGGATGCCAAGAGCCAGGTCCAGGACTCCAGCAGCAGTTCCAGCTCGAGCTCGCGCGGGTTCTAAGAGGAACCGACGGGTGGACCCGTTAGGGTGCAGGCCGCGTCAACGAGAAAGGGGAGGGCGCACGCGCCCTCCCCTTTCTCGTATCCCTATGGTTATCCCGTCCGCTGTGCCGCCACCCCAAGGCGGGGACTTGAGCGCCTGCAGGCGCGGCTCTCCGGAGAGCGCCGGCAGGCCTCAACCTCAAGGGTCCGCAGCCTTTCGGCCAGGTCGGTGCCGAAGAAGGCACTGTCCTGGGTTTTCACCACCCGTTCGAAGCCCTCGACCCCCGCGGCGGTTCCAGCGCGGGCAGAGTTCTGCCCGCGGCCGTGCCCGTACCGCCCGGGTACCTACCCCTCGGCGGCGGCCATTCCGCCCCCATCCACCGGCACGGGCGCCGCAACGGGCTGTACGGGCGCTACTACGGGCGGTACGGGCTGAGCTGTCAGGAGCGGCACGACCTCGTCGGCCTGCGGCGCTCCCACGAGCCGCTCCACGTCGCGCTCGGCAATGCCGGCGGCCGCAGCCGCGTCCTCGGCGCTCACCCCCGCTTCCAGCGCGCGCTCGACGGCCTCCCGGCACACCAGCGCCAGCCGGTCGCGTTCGAATTCGGCATTCTCCAGGTCGGCTGCTGCGACCATGATGCGCTTGATGCGCTCGTCGTCCAAGTCGGGCATAGCGGGCCTTTCGGTTTTCGCCCGGAGCGGGCGCTGGAGCAGGGCAGGGCAGGATCAGCGAGGGCACAGAAAAAGGTCCGCCGGAAGCACAGTCGCAAACAACCCTGAAGAGACGGGGGCGTCAACGCATCGCTTCCGACGCCCCACCAGAGCGGCCCGGAATCCTCCACAGGCCGAAACGGCAGCCGGAAAGTTCGGGAATCTCCCGCGGGGATTCTCCGTGGCCTTTGGCTGGACCTGCCCTCGATTCTACGGAGAACGCCCGGGATTTGCGAAGCACGCCGCACCGGAAGCCGCGGGCTCCGGTGGGTCCGCGTCGAACTTTTTCGGAATAAAAGCTAAGCAGGCTTTCAATTAACTACTAAGTGTGCTTACTCTAGAGGCCGGTGGTCCCTTGGGGGGAGAGTTCGAAACATCCCATCACCGCTGACCTCAGAGCCAGGAAATTTCAGTACCCCTCACATGAGCTACAGCAGAAGGAGAACGACATGATTACCCAGGAAAACATCGACACCATCCTCAGCCGCGGCGGCAACGTCCTCGGATCCGACGGCGACAAGATCGGCTCGATCGGCCAGATCTACCTCGATGACCAGACGGGCGAGCCCAGCTGGGTCACGGCCAAGACGGGCCTGTTCGGTACCTCCGAATCCTTCGTCCCGCTGCAGGGTGCCGACGTCGCCGGACATGATGTGCGCGTCCCCTACTCCAAGGCCCAGGTCAAGGACGCGCCGCGCATTGAATCTGACGGCAACCTCAGCCCGGAGGAGGAGGACCGCCTCTACCGCCACTATGAGCTCGGCGGCACCGGCGGCGGATACACCGACACCACCGGGACCACGGGAACCGCCGGCCTGGCGACGGGCACGACGGATACCAATCGCCGGGACACCGACTTTGTCGACACCGACCGTCGGGACTCGGACCACGTTGAGACCGGACGCCGGGACACCGTCGGCCACGACACCTCCGGGCCCACCACCGACGACGCGATGACCCTTTCCGAGGAGCAGCTGCGCGTAGGCACCGAACGCCGCGAGGCCGGCCGGGCCCGGCTGCGCAAATACATCGTCACCGAGAACGTCACCAAGACGATCCCCGTGAGCCGCGAAGAGGTCCGCATCGAGCGCGAGCCCATCACCGACGCCAACGTTGGAGCCGCAATGGACGGCCCGGCGATCAGCGAGGAGGAGCACGAAGTGATCCTCCACGAGGAGCAGCCGGTCATCCAGAAGGAAGCCGTACCCGTCGAGCGCGTGCGCCTCGACAAGGAGACGGTGACCGAGCAGCACACGGTCAACGAGGAGGTCCGCAAGGAGCAGATCGACGTGGACGGAGACGGCAGGAACGGCCTTAACGATTCGGACCGCCGCGACGGCCGGATCTAATCGGACAGCCGACGGGTGGGAAAGGCCTGGAGCAGCGCGCTCCGGGCCTTTCCCCGTTCACAGCCTTGCCCTCCGCCCCGCGGGGCAATCAGGGGCAGGGATAATAAGTATGCTTCCTATTTACTCCACATTTGTTTAGAGTGGTAGGTAGGACGACCGCAACCACCAAGTGGAAGGACACTCCCTTATGCCGGAGCTGAACGAATGGTCGACCAGCCGCCTCCTGACCACCGCCGCCCGGATCGTGGAACACTCCTGGAACGAGAAATTGCTCAGCATCGGAATCACCCACGCGGGTCTGACGACCCTCGGGGTGCTGGCCCGAGAAGGCACCATGACCGGCGTTCGGCTGGCGCAGCTGGTCCACGTCCAGGCGCAGACGATCGGGCGGACACTTGACCGCCTGGAGAAGCGCGGATTGGTAACCCGGTTAAGGAATACTGCAGACCGGCGCAGCCAGCGCATCACAATCACCTCGGCGGGCCTGAAGGCGCTGGAGAAGGCCCAGAACATCGAGCACGAGCTGATGCCCGAGGATGGGCTTGCCTCGCAGGATCTGCGGAACCGGCTCCAGACCGTCATCAACGAGCTGGGACCGCACAAGTAGGCAGGCCCGGAGCCTAGAAACCTCCGCCGTCCGCCGCCATATTGTTGAAGCGCGAGTAATGGCCCTGGAAGCCGACCACAATCGTCTTCGTGGGGCCATTACGGTGCTTTGCCACAATGACGTCGGCCTCGCCGGCCCGGGGCGATTCCTTGTCGTACACGTCGTCGCGGTGCAGCAGGATTACCATGTCGGCGTCCTGCTCAATCGAGCCGGACTCGCGGAGGTCCGAAACCTGGGGGCGTTTGTCGGTCCGCTGCTCCGAGCCACGGTTCAGCTGGGACAGGGCCACCACCGGGACATTGAGCTCCTTGGCCAGCAGCTTGAGCGCACGTGAGAACTCCGAAACCTCCTGCTGGCGTGATTCGACCCGCTTCCCCGAGGACATCAGCTGGAGGTAGTCGAGGACCACGAGCTTGAGGTCGTGCCGCTGCTTGAGGCGCCGGCACTTCGCGCGGATCTCCATCAGGGACATGTTGGGGCTGTCGTCGATGAACAGCGGCGCGTCATTCATGCGTCCCATGGTGGTGGCGATCTTGCCCCACTGTTCGTCCTTGATGGTTCCCTTGCGCAGATCCTGGAGGCCGATGGTCGCCTCCGCGGAGAGCAGGCGCATCGCGATCTCGTTCCGCCCCATTTCGAGGGAAAAGAAAACAGTTGTGAGGTTGTGCTTGATGGCCGCCGAGCGCGCCCAGTCGAGCGCGAAGGTCGACTTACCCATGGCCGGACGCGCGGCGACGACGATCATTTGGCCGCCATGGAGGCCCTGGGTCAGTTCGTCGAGCTCGTAGAAGCCGGTGGGCACACCCGTCATGCCCTCCCCGCGGTGCCCTGCGGACTCGATCTCGTCGACGGTGCCTTCGATGATGTCCTTGAGCGCGACGTAGTCCTCGGCCGTCCGCCGCTCCGCAACGGCATACACCTCGGCCTGGGCGGCATTGACGATGTCATCGACCTCTCCGTCATTGGAGTAGCCGAGCTGGACGATCTTGGTGCCGGCATCGACGAGGCGGCGTAGGACGGCCCGCTCGCGGACGATCTCGGCGTAGAAGCCGGCGTTGGCGGCCGTGGGAACCGACTGGATGAGAGTGTGGAGGTAGGCGGGCCCGCCGATGCGGGAGATCTCGCCACGCTTGGTGAGCTCGTCAGAGACGGTCACGGCGTCCGCCGGCTCGCCCCGGCCGTAGAGGTCGATGATCGCCTCGTAGATGCTCTCGTGGGCGGGCCGGTAGAAGTCGATGCCGCGGAGCACCTCGACGCAGTCCGCGATGGCGTCCTTGGAGAGCATCATGCCGCCAAGCACCGACTGCTCGGCCACCAGGTCCTGGGGAGGAGTCCGGGCAAACTCCGGCGACCGGGTGTCCTGTGATGAGTCTGCATGTGCCAAGGACACGGGCGCCGCCTTCTTCCGTTAAGCTCTCCCCTCGGCAGCCTGTCAGCCCTCTGGCTGACCGGCTGGGCCGGGGTCGGTTACTGAAGATGTATCACCCGGCACTCCCATTCGTGAGGGATCCTCCGCAACGCTAGCCCCCGCCGGGCACCGCACCAAGCGCGCTCCCCACAGGCCCTGTGGATTACCTGTGGACTCCGCGGCGTGTCTTGTGCACAGGATGTGGAGAAGCCTGTGGACAACAAACTATTTTTCCCACAAAACCGCCCCTGACATGCGCAAACTTTATCCAGTGCCTGTGGAGGAAAAGTAATTTCCCCGGAACCTTCATCCACAGGTTGCATGTTGACATCCCCGCTTTGGAGGTCGCCGATGGCATGCCGCCCGGCCCCTCCATGGCATGCCAAGACCCTTGCGGGGCCGCCCGCGGCTGTGGTGAGGATCAATAGCCAGGGCCGGATGGAACTCTCCGGCGGTCGCGGCCTCGATCACGAAACGTGCATATCTCCCAGACCCGGCGGATACACCGATGGAGAGCGCAACCGGCGGTTAACGACAAGGGACCCCCGCCGGTGGCGGGGGTCCCTTGGGCGTACTGCTGGACAGGCGGAACTAGCCCGCGACGACGTCCAGATCGATCACGGCGGCGACGTCTTCGTGGAGACGGACATTCGCCTGGTAGGAGCCGACCGACTTGATGTGGGCCGGCAGTTCAACCTTGCGCTTGTCGATGCTGCCAAGGCCTGCGGCCTCGACTGCCTTGGCGACGTCGTCGGCCTTGACGGTGCCGAACAGGCGGCCGGAGTCGCCTGCCTTGACCGTGAGCTTGACCGGCTTGGCCGAGAGGGCAGCAGCCTGCTTCTGGGCATCCTCGAGTGAGGCGTGCTCGCGGGCAGAACGCGCGGCCTTGATCGACTCGACCTGCTTCTCGCCGCCCTTGGTCCACATCAGGGCGAAGCCGCGGGGCAGAAGGTAGTTACGTGCGTAACCGTTCTTCACCTCGACGACGTCCCCTGCGGCACCGAGGCCGGTTACTTCCTGGGTCAGAATGAGCTTTGCCATGAAAAGGTTCCTTTCCCTTAGCCGCGGCCGGCGCCGGAGTAGGGCAGAAGTGCAACTTCGCGGGCGTTCTTGATTGCCTGGGCGATCTTGCGCTGCTCCTGGACGGTGACACCGGTGACGCGGCGGGCGCGGATCTTTCCGCGGTCGGAAATGAACTTACGCAGCAGGGCTACGTCCTTGTAGTCGATGACGGTGACGTCAGCGGCCTTCAGGGGGTTGGACTTTGGTTTGGGCTTACGGAGTTCAGCCTTAGCCATCGTGGTGCTCCTTGATCTATTGGAGCCCGCAGAACTGTTCTGCGGGATGGGATGTGCAGGGTAAATCTTTGGAGTCAGGGGCTCCGGGACGGAGCGGGCCCTGACTTCGGGAGAGCCTAGAAGGGAGGTTCGGACGAATCCGGGCCGTTGCCCCAGCCCTGGGAGCCGCCGCCTGCGGGTGCGCCCCACGGGTCGTCCGCGGGCTGCTGGGCCTGCTGACCGCCGCCCCAGTTGGAGTTGGTTCCGGCATTCCCGCCGAATCCTCCGCCGCCACCGCTGTTGCCGCCGAATCCTCCGCCGCCACCGCCTGAGCGCTGGGTACGGCTGATCTTCGCCGACGCATAGCGCAGGGAGGGACCGATTTCGTCCACCTCAAGCTCCATGACGGTGCGCTTTTCGCCCTCTTTGGTTTCGTACGACCGTGACTTGAGTCGGCCCTGGGCGACCACGCGGGTTCCCTTGGTGAGGGTCTCCGCAACGTTCTCGGCAGCCTCGCGCCAGACCGACGCGCGGAGGAACAGCGTTTCGCCGTCCTTCCATTCGTTGGACTGGCGGTCGAAGGTCCGCGGCGTCGATGCGATGGTGAAGTTCGCCACCGCCGAGCCGGACGGCGTGAAACGAAGCTCGGGGTCGTTGGTGAGATTTCCTACGACCGTGATTGTGGTTTCGCCTGCCATGGTGCCTCCTTGGGTCACGTCCCGCCGGGGCGGGATAGGTTCAGTGGAAAGGGGCCGAACTACTCGGCCGTAACCTTCTGCTCCTCGGGGCGGATGATCTTGGTGCGCATGATGGTCTCGTTGAGACCAAGCTGGCGGTCAAGTTCGGCTGCCACAGCAGGGGTAGCGGTGAAGTTGACGACGGCGTAGATGCCTTCGGCCTTCTTCTGGATTTCGTAGGCGAGGCGCCGGCGTCCCCAGATATCCACCTTGTCCACGGTGCCGCCGCCGTTGCGGACGACATTCAGGAACTTCTCGAGTGTTGGTTCGACGGTACGTTCCTCGACGTCGGGGTCGATGATTACCATCAATTCATATGCACGCATGTGTGAACCCACCTCCTTTGGGCTAAACGGTCACGGCCTTTCCGTAACAGGAGGTTCTTTAGCGTTGGCCTGGCCGCTGCGGACGGGATTTCCCGGCCGCCGGAATCAGCACAGACCTGCCAATACTACCGGATAGCGGGCCCTGCGCGGAACGGCGCCCATCGGGGCTTCGGTCAGGACTGGCTCGCGGGACGGACGAAGAACCGGGAGAGAACGCGAGCCAGCCGTTCCGGGTCCCCAACCCCGCACATCTCGCGGGCCGAGTGCATCGACAGCAGGGGCGTGCCGACGTCGACGGTGCGGATGCCGAGACGGGTGGCGGTCAGCGGCCCGATGGTTGAGCCGCACGGAACGGAGTTGTTCGATACGAACTCCTGGTAGGGCACTCCGGCCTCGCCGCAGAGGACCGCCCAGTGCGCGGCTCCGTGGGCGTCGGTGGTGTACCGCTGGTTGGCGTTGATCTTCAGCAGCGGGCCGCCATTGAGCACGGGGTGGTTGGCCGGGTCGTGCCGTTCGGCGTAGTTCGGGTGGACGGCGTGGCCGGCGTCGGCGGAGATGCAGAAGGAGGCGGCCAGGGCGCGCATCCGGTCCTCGAGGTTCGCCCCCAGCGCACCGGAGATGCGCAGCAGGATGTCTTCCAGGAAGGGTCCGCTGGCCCCCGAGCGGGAGGCGCTTCCCACCTCCTCGTGGTCGAAGGCGGCGAGCACGGCGATGGGGCGCCCCTTCTCCTTCCCGGCGGCCGCCTCGAGCAGGCCGGCGAGCCCGGCATGCACGGAGGTGAGGTTATCCAGCCGGCCCGAGGCGAAGAAGGCGCCCTCGGCGCCGAAGACCCGGGGCGTCTGCGTATCGGCGGCCACGAGGTCGAAACCCCCGATGTCGGCCGGGTCGATCCCCGCCGTCGAAGCGGCAAGGCCCAGCAGGTCCGCCTCCCGTGGATCCCCGAGGCCCCACACGGGGAACATGTGCTGCTGCTTGTCCAGGGCGAGTCCGTCGTTGACGGCCCGGTCGAGGTGGATCGCCAGCTGCGGAAAGCGCAGCAGGGGCCCGGTGTCGACGAGGTGCTCCCGACCGTCGAGGGTGACGATGCGCCCGGCGAGCGTGAGCTCTCGGTCCAGCCAGGAGTTCAGCAGGGGCCCGCCGTAGACCTCGACGCCGGCCTGCAGCCATCCGTGCCGGCCGGTGGTCGGCTTCGGTTTGAGCTTGAACGAGGGCGAATCGGTGTGGGCGCCGAGGATGGAGAAGCCGGTGGTGGCACCCGCGTCCGCGGGGAGGACCCAGGCGATCAGCGCTCCGTCCCGGATCACGAAGTAGCTGCCCGGCTCCGCGGGGAAGACCTCCTCCTCGAGCAGGCGGACAAAACCGGCGGCCTCAAGCCGCCGGCCGCCCTCGGCCGCGGCATGGAAGCTCGAGGGGGAGGCGCTGACATACGCGCCGAGGTCGTGAATGTGGGTCAGTGCGTCGGACATGCCTTCGATTCAATCAGAGAACGGCCGGGTTCCGTTGGCCGGGCCCGCCCAACGGGCCCCGGACCGGCCGGAAACCGGCCGGTCCGGGGCTGCGTCAGACGTCGCGCCTGCGGGTCACCAGCAGCGAGGCGACGAGCAGGACGACGGCCCAGGCCGCCATCACGAGGCCGCCTTCGAGCTGGGTCAGCGCTCCTTCTTCGGCGGTGACGGCGACGAGCCGTTCCCCGGCGTTGGTCGGCAGGAAGCGCGCGGCGTCGGGGATCCAGTCGGCCAGTCCGGAGATCAGGTTCACCACGATCACGGGAAGGACGAAGAACAGCCCGACGGCCGTCACGACCCCGCCCGCGGTGTTGCGCAGCAGCGTGCCGATCCCCATGGAGATCACGGCGATCAGGGCAAGGTAGGTGCCGGTGTTGAGGATGCTCGCCACGATGTTGTCGTCCGAGAGGGCGAAGGCGAGATCCTCAACGGCCAGGATGGGCTGGGCGACAAGATAGGACAGGAGCGCGGCGGCAGCCCCGATCAGGAAGGAGACAGCGGCGGCGATGACGTTCTTCGCCAGCAGGGCCGGCACCCGTTTCGGGACGGCCACCATGGTCGACCGGATCATCCCGGTGGCCCACTCCGAGGCGATGAGCACCACCGCGAGGGAGGCGATGAGGAGTTGTCCGAAGATGATTCCCGAGGAGGGAGCGCCGCGGGCGAGGTCGCCGAAGTCCGGCAGGGGCTCCCCTGGAGGGCCCATCTGCGGCGGAGGTCCGCCGGAGTCGAGCTGGGCCTGGCCCGTCTGGAGGGACCAGGCGAACAGGGCGGCCAGGCCGACCATCACCACGAGGGTGCTCGCGAGCAGGATCAGCGTCGAGGGCACCGTAGTGACCTTGATCCACTCGGACCTCAGCACGCGCCCGAAGTTGAGCCGGGGCCCGTCGGAGCGGCGGGCCCGGGCCGGGGCGGCGGGGGTTGACGTCGAGGTGCTCATGATCGGCTTCCTTCGGAAACACCCTGGGCCGGTGGACCGAGGGACAGGTCGTGCGAGGAGTATTCGACTTCGGAGGCGGTGAGCTCCATGTACGCCTCTTCGAGGGAGGCCTGCAGGGGGGTCAGTTCGTACACGAGCACCTGCTGGCGCAGGGCCGCCTCGGCGATCCGGCGCGGATCGGGGCCGGTGATTTCGAGCAGGTCGGGCTCGAGGAACGTCGAGGTCGTCCCGTCACCGCGGAGCGCCGCCAGCAGGTCCGAGGGCCGGTCGGTGCGGACGCGGGTTCGAAGCTGCCCCCGGCCGGCCAGGATCTCGGAGACCGGGGCATCGGCGATGATCCGGCCGCGTCCGATCACGATCAGGTGGTCCGCCGTCATCGCCATCTCGGACATGAGGTGGGAGGAGAGGAAGACGGTCCGCCCCTCGGCTGCGAGGCCGCGGGCGAGGTGCCGGATCCACTGGACGCCCTCGGGGTCGAGCCCGTTGACGGGCTCGTCGAGGATGACGGTCTGCGGGTCGCCGAGCATCGCCACGGCAATCCCGAGGCGCTGGCCCATCCCCATCGAAAATCCGCCGACCCGCTTCTTGGCGACCGGGCCCAGCCCGGTCATCTCGATGACCTCGTTCACCCTGCTGTTGGGGATCCCGTGGGTGGCGGCCATGGCCCGCAGATGGTTGTAGGCGCTGCGCTTGGTGTGGAAGGCCTTCGCCTCGAGCAGTGCGCCCACCTCCCGCAGCGGTGCCCGGTGCTCGGCGTACCGGCGGCCGTTCACGCTCACGGAGCCGGCGCTCGGCGTGTCGAGTCCGACGATCATGCGCATCGTCGTTGATTTTCCGGCGCCATTCGGGCCAAGGAACCCTGTGACCCTGCCGGGGTGGACGGTGAAGGAGATGCCGTTGACGGCCGTCTTGTCGCCGTAGCGTTTGAACAGGCCCTGGGCCTCGATCATGGGAACGTCCTCTGGATTGCCGGGTGAGGGAGGCGCGGTCGGGCAGGGCCCCCTGTTGCCACTCTAGGGGGAGAAACCGCCCGCGCCGGTCAGGCGGATGAAATCCGCCTGACCGGGTGCGGAGAAAGCGTTCAGCGGGAGCTGATCGAGGCGAACTTGCGGATGCATAGCGGAACGAAGATCAGCAGCATCAGGATCGCGCCGATCAGGACCGTCGGCACGGCGTTCTGCATGGGCCAGGCATCCGGGGTGGGCACCGAACCGACATTGCCGAAGAGCTCCCGTGCCGCCTGGACCAGCGCGGAGACCGGGTTCCAGTTGGCGAACGCCTCGAGCGGCGCCGGAAGGGTCTGGCTCTGGACGAACGCGTTGGAGATGAACGTGAGCGGAAACAGGATCATGAAGGAGGCGTTGTTGATGACCTCCGGTGACTTCACGCTCATGCCCAGCAGGGCCATGACCCAGCTGAAGGCATAGGAGAACAGCAGCAGCAGCCCGATGCCGGCAAGGAAACTGCTGAAGGGCGCGTTCACCCGCCAACCCACGACGAACCCGGTCGCCATCATGATGAGCATGGATATGCCGTTGAGCACCAGGTCGCTGTTCGTGCGTCCGACCAGGACCGCCGAGGAGCTCATCGGCAGGGTCCGGAACCGGTCGATGATGCCGTCCTTGAGGTCCTGGGCCATCGCCGAGCCGGAGAAGGTCGAGCCGAAGATCACGGTCTGGGCGAAGATCCCGGCCATGAGGTACTGGGTGTAGTCGGTGCCCTGGACCTGGATGGAGCCGCCGTAGATCTGGCTGAACAGCAGCACGAACATGATCGGCTGCAGCACGGCGAAGACGAGCATGTCCGGGGACCGCTTGAGCTTGGTCAGGTTGCGCTTGGTGACCGTCCAGCCGTCGGACAGCCACATCGAGGCGGCGCCGGGCTCGGGCGCGGGCCGGGCCTGCCGGTTTTCGGGGGCCAGGACGCTCATTTCGCGTTCTCCTTCTCAGCAGGGACGTTCTCATCGGTGTTTTCGGCGTGCCGGCCCGTGAGCTTGAGGAAGACATCATCGAGGCTGGGGCGCCGCATGCCGGCATCGTGGAGTTCGACTCCTGCCTGCCCCAGGTCGCCGAGGACGTACTGCAGGGCCCGCGGCCCGTTGATCACGCCCACCTCGACGGTGCGGCCGTCGGTTCCAACGGTGGCCTCCCCGTCACCGTGGCGGCCGAGGATTTCCCGAGCCGCTCCGGCGTCGGCCGGGTTCACCAGGGTGACCACCACCCGGTGGCCGCCGATCTGCGCCTTGAGCTCGTCCGCCGTTCCCTCGGCGATGACGCGGCCGCCGTCGATCACGGCGATGTCGTCGGAGAGCTGATCCGCCTCCTCGAGGTACTGCGTGGTGAGCAGCAGCGTGGTGCCGTCGCTGACCAGGTTCTTGATGATCCCCCAGAGGGAGAGGCGGCTGCGCGGATCGAGCCCCGTGGTGGGTTCGTCGAGGAAGAGCACCTTGGGGTTGATCACCAGTGCCCCAGCGAGGTCGATCCGGCGGCGCATGCCGCCCGAGAAGCCCTTGACCGGCCGGTTGCCCGCCTCGGTGAGTTCGAACTGTTCGATCAGGTCCTGAGCCCTGCGCTTGGCCTCGCGGGCGCTCAGGTGGTAGAGCCGGCCCACCATTTCAAGGTTCTCGAACCCAGTGAGGTTCTCGTCGACGGCCGCGTACTGCCCCGAGACACCGATGATGCGGCGGGCAGCTTTCGGATTGGAAAGGACGTCGATTCCGTCGACCAGGGCGGTGCCCTCGGTGGGCCGGATCAGCGTAGTCAGCACCTTGACCACCGTGGTCTTCCCGGCGCCGTTCGGGCCGAGCAGCGCCTTCACCGTTCCTCGGGGCACGGATAGGTCCATCCCGGCAAGGGCATGGACCGGGCCGCTCTTTGAGCGGTAGGTCTTCTTCAGACCGGAGGCCTCAATCATTGTCATGCGGAAAAGCTTAGGCGTGCACTCCCCCAACCCCGCACCAATCAGGTCAGGTTCTGTCCTTATCCAAAATTGCCGTGTGCTCCTCGCTGGCCCGTTCGCGGGCGGCGGGGGCAACGAGGAATGACGCAAGAACTGCGGCGCCGACGGCGAGCAGGGCGGTGCGGATCCCGACGAGGTCACCGAGGAAGCCCAGCAGGGGCGGACCGGCGAGGAAGGCCGTGTAGCCGATCGTCGAGACGACGGAGACCCGCAGGGCGGCGTGGCGCGGATCATCGGCGGCCGCGGACATGCCCATAGGGAAGCCCAGTGCGGCCCCGGCACCCCACAGCACGGCCCCCACCCCCGCCAGGAGGACATTGGGGGCGAGCACGAACAGGAGGAGGCCGGCGAGGGAGGTTCCGAGGCTCGCCTGAAGCACCCGGACCCGGCCGTGGCGGTCGATGTATCCCCCGCCGACGAAGCGGACGAGGGTCATTGCGGCGACGAAGACGGCGAACATGAGGGCCCCGACGCTTTCGCTGCTGCCCAGCCCGTCCACGGTGGCCTTGGCCACCCAGTCGTTAGCGGCGCCCTCCGTCAGTGCGGCACCCAGCACCACGAGTCCGATCAGCAGCGTGCGCGGCTCGCGCCAGGCGGAGAACCTGCCGCCCGCCACTGGCGCCTGCGCGGTGTGCCCGGGCGCAGCCACGGGCAGGAAATACCGGGGCATCCACAGGGACACGGCCAGGGACAGGACCGCAACGGCCACCAGGTGCGCCGGCAGGTCGACGTCGACGGCGGCAAGGCCGGCGCCCAGCAGCGCCCCGAGGAACGCGCCGCCGCTGAAGGCGGCGTGGAAGCGCGGCATGATGGTGCGCCGCAGCCGGCGTTCGACGTCGGCGCCCTCGATGTTCTGGGCGACGTCCCAGAGCGCCACGCCCGAACCGAAGAGGAACAGTCCCGCCCCGGTCAGCGGCACCGACTGGAACTGCAGGCCGGCGGCGACGGTGGCCGCGGCGAGCGCCGCCGCGGCCCCTCCGACCCGCACGGTGTTCGCCGTGCCGACGCGTGCCGAGATCAAACCGGCAAGGGGCAGGGACAGGACCGAACCCACCGCCCCGACCAGCAGCAGCGCACCCATCTGGCCCGAGCTGAGCTCAAGTGCTGCCGAAGCAGCGGGGATCCGGGCGGCCCAGCTCGCGAAGACAAGGCCGTTGAGTCCGAAGATGGCGAAGGTGGCCCAGACGGCGGACTTCAGGTTGGGGTTCACCCTGCCACCGTAGCCGCGTACTTCGGTGGCTTTCAAACCGGTCCGCCCTCACCTCCGGCCGGGACGAAACCCACCGGCAGGGACGAACCGGCCCACCGGCGTCCGGCGGCTGGCTCAGCGGGCGCGGGCGACCCGCCCCTCATCCCAGACGGGTTCCTTGGTCTCGTAGACCTTTCCATCGGAGCCGAAGACGAGGAACCGGTCAAAGCTGCGGGCGAACCACCGGTCGTGGGTGACGGCGAGGACGGTTCCCTCGAAGGCGTCGATGGCGTGTTCGAGCGCTTCGGCCGAGTGCAGGTCGAGGTTGTCGGTCGGCTCGTCGAGCAGCAGCAGGGTGGCGCCGGAGAGTTCGAGCAGCAGGATCTGCAGCCGCGCCTGCTGCCCGCCGGAGAGCGAGTCGTACCGCTGTTCGGCCTGTCCCGCCAGACCGTACCGGTCGAGGACGGCCGAGGCCGCCTCCCGTCCCAGGCCCGAGCGGTGCTCATCGCCGCGGTGCAGGATGTCGAGGAGGGTCCGGCCGAGGAGGTCCGGACGCGAATGGGTCTGGGCGAAGAATCCCGGACGGATGCGCGCCCCGAGCTTGACCGTCCCCTCGTGCGGCACTTCTGCGATGTCGACGTCGGACACCGGCTGGTGTTCCTTGTCCGGGTCGGTCCCGCCACCGGCGAGCAGCCGCAGGAAGTGCGACTTGCCGGACCCGTTGGAGCCCAGGACGCCGACCCGGTCGCCGAACCAGATCTCGGTGCTGAACGGCTTCATCAGGCCCGTCAGTTCCAGTTTCGAGGCCACCACCGCCCGTTTCGCCGTCCGTCCTCCACGCAGCCGCATCGACACGTTCTGCTCCATGGGAAGGGCCTCCGGCGGGCCCGCCTCAAGGAATTTCGCCAGCCGCGTCTGCGCCGCGTGGTACCGGTTGGCCATATCGGATCGGAACGCGGCCTTGTTCTTGTACATGTTCACGAGTTCCTTGAGCTTCAGGTGCTCCTCGTCCCACCTGCGCCGAAGCTCCTCGAACCGCGCATTCCGGTCCTGCCGGGCCTTGAGATAGGTTTCGAATCCTCCACCGTGGGTCCAGGCGGACGCCCCGAGGACGCCGGGCTCGAGTGTGACGATGCGGGTGGCGGCGTTGGCTAGCAGCTCCCGGTCGTGGCTGACGAAGAGCACCGACTTGCGCGACTCGGCCAGTTTCGTCTCGAGCCACCGCTTGCCGGGCACATCGAGGTAGTTGTCCGGCTCATCGAGCAGGAGCAGTTCGTCCGGACCTGAGAAGAGCGCTTCGAGGACCAGGCGTTTTTGTTCACCGCCGGAGAGGGTGGATGCCGCCCGGTGCTGGGCGCGGTCGAACGGAATGCCGAGGGCCGCCATGGTCACCTCGTCCCAGGTGGTCTCCAGCTCATACCCGCCGCTGTCCCCCCAGTCGGCGATCGCCTGGGCGTAGCGCATCTGGGTGGGTTCGTCATCGGTTTCCATCATGGCCAGCTCGGCGTCATCGACGGCCTTCGCCGCCCGTGCGAGGGCCGGCGGCGCGGCGGAGACCAGGAGGTCGCGGACGGTGGTGTCATCGCGCACCTGCCCCACGAACTGGCGCATGATCCCCAGGGCGCCCGAGCGGGTGACCGCCCCTTCGTCGGCGGTCAGGTCTCCGGCGATGATCCGCAGGAGCGTTGTCTTGCCCGTGCCGTTGGGTCCGATCAGGGCAGTCTTGTGGCCTTCCCCGACCCGGAAGGAGACCGCATTGAGCAGCTGCCGTCCGTCGGAGAGGAAATAATCAATGTTGGAAACGTCGAGGTGAGCCACCCCTAAAGTTTAGCGGCGGTCCCCGCGGCGCCCCGCTGCGCCTAGAGTGGTTCCGTAAATGCTCCGCTGGCGGCCCACCGACGCGCGCTCCGGGGCTCCGGAGACCCGAAGGGATATGCGAGATGTACATGGCCAAGCGGATCGGGCGCTCAACCGGCGCGCCCGAAACCCGCGTGCCATCGGCGTCCTTTCCCCTGCGGACGTCCCTGCGCAAGGCCCTGACCGAGGCGCTCAGGGGGTTCCTTCCCCTCCAGCTCGCCTCCCTGGTCCTCAACGGCGCCACCATCCTGCTGGCGCTTCCGGCCCTGTCGGCACTCTTCCGCCTCGTCCTGGCCGCATCGGGCCTGCCCCGGATCAGCGACCAGAACCTCGGGATGGTGCTGGCGCACCCCGTGGCGCTCCTGCTGATGATCCTGCTGGTGGTCGCCGCCCTCGCGGTGGTGAGCGTGCAGCTTGTCACCCTGATCGTGCTGGTCCACCGCCAGCAGTGCGCCCTGCCCCTGCAACTCCGGCCGGTGGTCGAGGACGTGGCCCGGGCCATCCGGGCGGTGGTCCACTACCAGTCGCCCCTGCTGATCGTCTATGTCCTGCTGGTCATGCCCCTGGGCGGATTCGGGCTGTTCTCCACGGTCACCCGCGGCATCGCCGTGCCGCTGTTCATCAGCGGCGAGATGCTCAAGGCCCCGGTGAGTGCCGCCCTGTACGGGACGCTCCTTGCGGTGCTCCTGTACGTGAATCTCCGCCTGATCTTCACCTTCCCGCTGCTGGTGATTGAAGGAAAGTCACCGGGCCGCGCCGTGGCCGGCAGCCTGGCCGCGACCCGCCGCCAGTCCTGGCGGATTGCCGCCGCCATCGGAATCGTCGCCGCCGGCGCCGGCGCGCTCTCGACCCTGCTCACCGAGGCGGTGGTGCTTGCAGCCGCCCTGGCGGACCGCTTCGCCCCGCCCATCGCCCCGGCCGTGGCGGCCGCCGGCTACGGCATCGCCAATGTCGGCTCCGCGGTGGTGCTGAGCTTCGCGCTCGTCGTGATCCTCCACGCCCTGACCGCCGCCTACAACAACCGGCGCACCGGCCTTCCCGACGGGGCACCCCCGTCTGCCCCCGCGCCCCCCGCACCCCACCGGCGGGGCCGCTCCGGGCGGCGGCAGGCGGCCCTTGTGGTCCTCGGCCTGACGGTGATGGGAGCCACGGCCGTCCAGTCGGCGTCGATCCTCCCGGCGGCCGGAAGCGTGCCGGCCGACTCCGGGTCCACCAAGATCATCGCCCACCGCGGGTTCGTCGGCGGGGGCGTGGAAAACACCATCGGCGCCCTCGAGGCGGCGGCCAGGGTGCGACCCGACTTTGTCGAGATCGACGCCCAGGAGACCAGGGACGGGCGCTTCATCCTCAGCCACGACGTCAACCTGTGGATCGTCTCGGGGCTCAACGTGAACACCTACGAGCTGACCCTGGCCGAGGCCGAGGCGATCGACGTGAGCGTCGGCGGATACAGCGATTCCATGGTTTCCCTCATCGACTACGTGCTGCGGGCCGAGGAACTCGGCGTGAAGCTCCTGATCGAACTCAAGCTGCACGGGCATGAATCGCCCCAGGTGGTGGACCGGCTCCTGGCGGAGCTCGATTCGATCGGCGCCACCGGCCATCACATCTACCATTCCCTGAGCAGCGAGGTGGTCCAGGAGATCGAGGAGAAGCGGCCCGGGCTTCGGGTGGGCTACACCGTGGCCGCCAATGTCGGCACCCTGGAGGGGGAGCCGGGCGATTTCCTCGTGGTGGAGCAGTCCTTCTTCACCGAGGAACTCGCCGCCCTCGCCCGCGGCCGCGGCAAGGAGCTGTGGGTGTGGACGGTGAACGACCCCGACGCCATCCGGACGTTCCTGCGGGTGCCGGTCGACGGAATCATCACCGACCGGCCCGATGTGGTTCAAAGCGAACGGAAAAGCATCGACGACGAGCGGGGAAGCGCGCCGGGGCTGCGTGATGCCCTTGACGAGCTCAGCCTGCTGTAGAGCGGGTCGGCCGCGGCGGCCTCAGCGCACGGGTGTCAGCGGAATCAACCGGTAGCCGACGCCCCGGACCGTGCGGATGAACCGCGGATTGCTGGTGTCGTCGCTGAGCTTCCGGCGGAGGTTCCGGATGTGCACCTCCACGAGGTGGTGGTCGAGCGCCCAGCCGTCCCCCCACACCCGGTCGAGGAGTGCCTCGCGGGACCACACCCGCGACGCGCCGTCGAGCAGGGCCTCGAGGAGGTCGAACTCGATCCGCGTCAGGGCCAGTTCCTCGCCGTCGAGGCTCACCGTGCGTCCCTCGACATCCATCAGCAGTCCGTTGTGGCGCAGCAACGAGGGGCTGCCGTTGCCCGCAGCGCCCGGGCCGGTGCGCGGCCGCCTGAACATGGCCGAGACGCGGGCCGTGAACTCGCGCGGGCTGAACGGTTTGCCGATGAAATCGTCGGCGCCGGTCTCCAGGCCCAGCAGCCGGTCGATCTCGTCCTGGCGTGCGGTCACCATCACGATATAGGCGTCACTCATCGCCCTTGACTGGCGGCAGACCTCGACCCCGTCGAGGTCGGGAAGGTTCAAATCCAGGGTGATCAGGTCGGGCTGATGCTCGCGCACCTTCGCCAGGCCCTCGTGCCCGGTCGCCGCCTCGAGGATCGAAAATCCCTTCAACCGCAGCGCCGTGCCCAGCAGCTCCCGGATGTCCTCGTCGTCCTCGACGATGAGGGCGGTGCGTAGTTCATGGATATCGGGCATAGCAATACCTTGCCAGAAAATTCGAGGAGCCGCTGTCCAAACTTGAGGATTCCTTGAACTTTAGCGGGTGGAACGCCGGGCTAGACTCACCGGATGGTCTCTCGCACTGTCTCGACTGTCCGCCTGCGCGGGCACACCCTCCGCATCCACTCCTCGCCCGGGCCCGCCGGCAGCGCCGAGCCGCCGTTTGTCCTGATCCACGGCATCGGAATGTCGCACCGCTACCTTGACCGCCTGCACGCAGAGCTCACCGCGTCCGCCGACACCTATGCGGTGGACCTTCCAGGCTTCGGGCCCAACCCGTCCCCCGGCCCCACCCTCTCGGTGGAGGACTACGCCGCCGTGCTGTCGGACCTGCTCGCCGAAGCCGGGGTGGCTCCCTGCATCCTGGTGGGGCATTCGATGGGCGCCCAGATCGCTGCGGCGACGGCCGTGCGGGATCCTCAGCGGGTCTCGGGGGTCGTGCTGATCGGGCCGGTGGTGGACCGGCGGCGCCGGTCGGTCTGGCGGCAGGCGGCGGCGCTCGGGCACGACTCGCTGCGCGAACTTCCCTCGGCGAACTTCATCGTCATCACCGACTACCTGCGGACCGGCCTGCGCTGGTATCTGAAAACGGTGCGCCCCATGATGGAGTACCGCCTCGAAACCGCCCTCCGCGCCGTGGAATGCCCCGTGCTGGTGATGCGTGGCTCACGGGATCCGGTGGCGCGTGAACCCTGGTGCCGGGAACTCGCCGAGGCCGCGCCCAACGGGTCCTTCACGGAGATTCCCGGTCAGCCGCATGTCGCCCAACAGGGCGCTCCTGAGGCGGTCGCCGACGCCATCCGGGCCTTTCTCGCCGGCCACCGCTCCGGGGTCGGCGACTCTCCGGGTCCGGAACCCGTGCACCCCAATTCCTAAGCACCCTTGCTTAAAGCTTTGGGTGGATCACAGGGAAAACTTGAAGATTTAGGTTCATAGTGGAGATATAGGGATTTACTAGCGTCTGGAAGAAGTACCGTCATGCCAAACCTGAACGAGTGGTCAACGAGCCGTCTCCTCACCACCGCCGCCCGGCTGGTGGACCATGCGTGGAACGAACGACTCCTCGATATCGGCATCACCCACGCGGGCTACACCACCCTGGGTGTCCTTTCCCGTGAGGGCACCATGACCGGCGCGCGGCTCGCCCTGGCCGTGCATGTCCAGGCCCAGACCATCGGCAAGACGCTGGAGAAGCTCGAGCGGCAGGGCTTCATCTCCCGCATCCGCGACACCCGCGACCGCCGCAGCCAGCGCATCACCATCACCGCGGCGGGGCTGATGGCCCTGGCCCGGGCCCAGGACATCGAGCGGTCCCTGATGAAGGGCGAGGGCCTTGAGTCCGAGGAGCTGCGCGGACTCCTGCGCGACATCGTCGTCGAGCTCGCCCCGCAGCGGAGCAAGTCGGTTCCCACCGCTGTCTAGGCCCTGCCGTCTAGTCTTCGAGCCGGCTGAGCGGAACCTGCCAGCTCAGCACTCCACGACGTTCAGGGCGAGTCCGCCCCGGGCCGTCTCCTTGTATTTGTCCATCATGTCCGCCCCGGTGTCGCGCATCGTCTTGATGGCGATATCGAGTGAGACGTGGTGCTGCCCGTCGCCGCGCACCGCCATCCGTGCGGCGGTGATGGCCTTGATCGCGCCGACCGCGTTGCGTTCGATGCAGGGGATCTGCACCAGCCCGCCGACCGGATCACAGGTCAGACCGAGGTTGTGCTCGATCCCGATCTCCGCGGCGTTTTCCACCTGCTCCGGAGTGCCCCCGAGCACCTCGGCCAGGGCGCCGGCCGCCATCGCGCAGGCGGAGCCGACCTCGCCCTGGCATCCCACCTCCGCGCCCGAGATGGACGCGTTCTTCTTGAACAGGGACCCGACGGCGGTGGCGGCCAGCAGGAAGCGTACGACGCCGTCGTCGCTGGCGCCGGGAACGAAGTCGACGTAGTACTTCAGGACGGCCGGGATGATGCCGGCCGCGCCGTTGGTGGGCGCGGTGACCACGCGGCCGCCGGCCGCGTTCTCCTCATTGACCGCCAGGGCGAACAGGGTGACCCATTCCATGGTTCCGAGCCGGTCCTCGGGATCGTTGGCCTTCTCGAGGAGTTCCAGCTGACGAGCGGCCCGCCGCCGCACGGCAAGTCCCCCGGGCAGGACACCGCCGGTGCTGGTTCCCCGGCGGATGGTGTCCTGCATGACCTCCCAGATCTGCAGCAGGCCCGCCCGAACCTCCTCCTCGCTCCGGAAGGCCTGCTCATTGGCGAGCACGATCTCGGAAAACGACATATCGTGCTTGCGGCATAATTCCAACAGCTGGTCGGCCGTATTGAACGGGAAGGGCACGACTACCTCGGGCCCGGGCTGCGTCTCGACGCCGATCTGGTTCTCGTCGAGGACGAATCCGCCTCCCACCGAGAAGTAGTCGCGCGCCCGAAGCAGCGTTCCCGCGGCATCCCACGCCTGGAAACGCATTCCGTTGGTGTGATATTCCAGCCGCTGCCGGCGGTGCAGAATGAGGTCCCGGTCGGGGTCGAAGCCGATTCCACGTTCGCCGGCCAGCCGCAGCGACTTGAGCTCGCCGATGCGTCCCACCCGTTCGTCGGCGGTGGCCGGATCGACGAGATGGGGCTGGCTTCCCTCAAGGCCGAGCAGGATCGCCTTAACCGTGCCGTGACCGTGCCCGGTGACGCCGAGTGATCCGAAGAGCTCAACCTGGAGGCGGTCGACCCGCCCGAGCAGGCCCTCCTCCCGCAGCAGTTCCGTGTACAGGTAGGCGGCCGTCATCGGCCCGCCGGTGTGTGAGCTGGACGGGCCGATGCCGATCTTGAATAGGTCGAATGCGCTGATGGTCACTGAAGTCCCCCTGGTGAGGTGGAGCCGTCGATCGGCATCACTTGGCGCGCTTGTAGAACGGTGTCTCCACGACGGTGAACGGCTCCGGGCGGCCGCGGAGGTCGACCTGGACTTCGGTGCCCGGCTCCGCGAGGGCCGAGTCGACGTATGCCAGTGCCACCGGGTAGCCGAGGGTGGGACTGGGCAGCCCCGACGTCACCGTGCCCACGGCCGTGCCGTCAACGACGACGTCGTACCCGGCGCGCGCGGAGCGCCGGCCGGTGCCGCGCAGCCCGACCAGGCGGCGTGCCGGCCCGGTGGCCTTCAACGGCTCCAGGACGGAGCGGCCCACGAAGTCCTCGGTCTTCTTGAGGCTCACCACCGGGCCGAGGCCAGCCTCGAAGGGGTTGGTTGAGAGGCCGAGCTCGTTTCCGTAGAGCGGCATGCCGGCCTCGAGGCGGAGGGAGTCCCGGGCGGCAAGGCCGCAGGGGATCAGGCCGTGGCCGGCACCGGCCTCGAGGGCCGCGTCCCAGACGCGCACGGCGAAGGAGTTGCCGACAAACAGCTCGAATCCGTCCTCGCCGGTGTACCCGGTGCGTGCCAGCAGGACCGGCACCCCGGCCAGTTCGACCTCGACGGCGGCGTAGTAGCGCAGCGAGGTGATGGCCTCCGCGTCGTCGGGGGCCGCCATGGTGAGCAGGATCGCCTCGGCGTTGGGCCCCTGGACGGCCGCCAGGGCGGTGGTCTCCGACTGGTCCTCCACCACGGCGTCGAAGTCGGCGGCGCGGTCGCGCAGCTCCGACGCGACGGTGTCGGCGTTGGAGGCGTTGGGCACCACAAGGAAGCGGTCCTCGGCCAGGCGGTAGGTGATGAGGTCGTCGATCACGCCGCCGTCGGCGTTGCAGATGAGGGAGTACTTCGCCTTCCCCACCGGCATCACCGCCAGGTTGCCCACGAGCGCGTAGTTGAGGAACTCGGCCGCCTGGGGTCCGGTGACCAGGACCTCCCCCATGTGGGAGAGGTCGAACAGGCCGGCGGCGCGGCGCACCGTGTGGTGTTCTTCGAGCTCGCTGCCGTACTTCAGCGGCATCTGCCAGCCGCCGAAATCGGTGAAGGAGGCGCCGAGGGCTTCGTGCCGGGTGTAGAGCGGGGTCTGCTTGGGCATTGGGTTTAGTCCTCGAAGGCTTCGATGGGAGGGCAGGAGCACACCAGGTTGCGGTCGCCGTGGGCGCCGTCGATGCGACGGACCGGCGGGAAGTACTTGTCGTGCCGCAGCGAGCGCAGCGGGTACGCGGCGAGCTCGCGCGGGTAGGACTGCTTCCAGTCGTCCCCGATGAGCGTGGTGGCGGTGTGCGGGGCCTGGCGCAGCGGGCTTTCCTCGACGGTCCACTCGCCGTCGGCGACCCGGTCGATCTCGCCCTTGATGGCGATCATGGCGTCGATGAACCGGTCGAGCTCGGCGAGGTTCTCCGACTCGGTGGGCTCCACCATGAGGGTTCCGGCCACAGGGAAGGACAGCGTGGGGGCGTGGAAGCCGTAGTCGATGAGCCGCTTGGCGACATCCTCGGCGGTGACCCCGGTCTTCGCGGTGAGCGGGCGCAGGTCGAGGATGCACTCGTGCGCCACCAGCCCCTGGGCGCCCGTGTAGAGCACGGGGAAGTGCTCGGTGAGGCGTGCGGCGATGTAGTTCGCGGCGAGCAGGGCGTGCGCCGTGGCGCTGGTCAGGCCCTCGGCGCCCATCAGGGCCACGTACGCCCAGGAGATGGGAAGGACTCCGGCCGAGCCGTACATCGACGCCGACACGGGGGCGCCGCCGGCGGCCTCGTCGGTGGTGATGTCCCGGTTCGCGTCCCCGGGCAGGAAGTCGATGAGGTGCTCGGCCACGGCGACCGGCCCGACGCCGGGGCCGCCGCCGCCGTGCGGGATGCAGAAGGTCTTGTGCAGGTTCAGGTGCGAGACGTCGCCACCGAACTCACCCGGCTTGGCCAGGCCCACGAGGGCGTTGAGGTTCGCGCCGTCGATGTAGACCTGCCCGCCGGCCGCGTGCACCTGCTCGCAGACCCAGCGGACATCCTCCTCGAACACACCGTGGGTTGAGGGGTAGGTGATCATGATCGCGGAGAGGTTCTCGGCGTGCTGCTCGATCTTCGCCTTGAGGTCGTCGTGATCGATATTGCCGTTGGCGGCCGTGGCCACGACAACGACCTTCATGCCGGCCAGGACGGCGGAGGCGGCGTTGGTGCCGTGCGCCGAGGAGGGGATGAGGCACACCGTGCGGTTCTCGTCGCCGCGCGAGCGGTGGTAGCCGCGGATGGCGAGCAGGCCCGCGAGCTCACCCTGTGAGCCGGCGTTGGGCTGCAGGGACACCTTGGCGTAGCCGGTGATCTCGGCCAGGCGCTCCTCGAGGTCGGTGATGAGTTCGCGCCAGCCCTCGGTCTGCGCGGTGGGCGCGAACGGGTGGATCGAGGCGAACTCGGGCCAGGAGATCGCTTCCATCTCCACCGTGGCGTTGAGCTTCATGGTGCACGAGCCCAGCGGGATCATGGTGCGGTCAAGGGCCAGGTCGCGGTCGGAGAGGCGGCGCAGGTAGCGCAGCATCGCCGTTTCCGAACGGTGCAGCGAGAACACCGGGTGGGTCATGTAGGCAGAGGTGCGGCGCAGTCCGGCCGGGATCCGGGTCCCGGTGTCCGATGCCCCGGAACCGGCGTCGCTGCCGGTGCCGAACACGCCGGCGACGGCGGCGATGTGGTCCTCGGTGGTGGTCTCATCGCAGGAGATGCCGAGGTGGTCCGCGTCGACCCGGCGCAGGTTGTAGCCGAGCTCCTCGGCGCGGTCCGCGAGTTCAGCGGCCCGGCCGGGCACGCGGACCAGCACGGTGTCGAAGAAGGTGTCGTGGACGATCTGCGCTCCGGTGGCGGTCAGCCGGCCGGCGAGGTCGACGGCGCGTCGGTGGGTCTGCTCGGCGATCGCCTTGAGGCCCTCGGGGCCGTGGTAGACCCCGTACATGCTGGCGGTGATGGCCAGCAGTGCCTGTGCGGTGCAGATGTTCGACGTCGCCTTTTCGCGGCGGATGTGCTGCTCGCGGGTCTGGAGGGCCAGCCGGTAGGCGGGGGCACCGTCGGCGTCCTTCGACACCCCGACCAGGCGGCCGGGCAGCATGCGCTCGAGGCCCTTGCGCACGGCCATGTACGCGGCGTGGGGTCCACCGAAGAACAGCGGAACGCCAAGGCGCTGGGCGGAGCCGACGGCGATGTCGGCGCCCTGCTCGCCCGGGGCGGTGATCAGGGTCAGGGCCAGCAGGTCGGCGGCCACCGTGACGAGGACCCCGCGCTCCTTGGCGGCGGCGATGACCGCCGTGTGGTCGCGCAGGGCACCGGAGGCACCGGGCTGCTGGAGAACGACGCCGTTGATGTCGCCCTCGGGCAGGCCCTGGGAGAGGTCGGCGATCTCCACCTCGAAGCCCAGCGCCTCGGCGCGGCCGCGGACCACCGCGACGGTCTGCGGGAGGCAGTCGGCGTCGAGGACGGTGCGCCCTGACTTGTTCTTGCCCGAGCGGCGCATCAGCAGCACGGCCTCGGCGACGGCCGAGGCTTCATCGAGCAGGGACGCGTTGGCGATGTCGAGGGCGGTGAGGTCCTGGACCATGGTCTGGAAGTTGAGGAGGGCTTCGAGGCGGCCCTGGGAGATCTCCGGCTGGTAGGGCGTGTAGGCGGTGTACCAGGCGGGCGATTCGAGGACGTTGCGGCGGATCACCGGAGGGGTGACGGTGTCGAAGTAGCCCTGGCCAATCATCTGCACTGCGGTCCGGTTGCGGCCGGCGATCCGGCGCAGCTGCGCCAGCACCTCGGGCTCGCTGAGCGCAGCAGGAAGATCAAGGGCTTTGGCGGACCGGATGCTTGCCGGAACGGCGACATCGACGAGCTTGTCGATGCTGGGGTATCCGAGGACCGACAGCATCTGTGCGGCGTCGGAGGTGCGCGGACCAATGTGGCGGTCGGCGAAGGTTGAAGCCAGGTCGGCATGGGCGGTCATGGAAACTCCGTACGTTCAAGCGCTGGAAGCGCGTCCCTTTTCGAGTTCCTCCCCGCTCTGTGTCTTGGACCTGAGAGTTTCCGCAGGGCTCCGTGCCTGCTTGCACCTTCGGTGAGCGCTGCCTGCCCTCGGGGCCGGTGCGCTGCTTTCCAGAGTTGCCTAACCGCAGCGGTACTGGGCCTGAGAGATTCCTGGGGAGGATTTGCTCCTACGGCGCCTGCCGAGTGGATATGCGCGGCAGGACTCTCCCGCTGCAGGTCAAAGGCATATGAAATTGTGGTCGAAACCACAACGATCCTACCTTGGCAACCCCCGGCCGGGCAAAGGCGCCCGGGGCGGCGGCGCCCCGGGCCGCCGCCCTGCAGCGCCTACCCTCTTGTCCCGTTCAGGTTGTCCCGTTCAGGTTGTGCCGTTCAGGTTGTCCCGTTCCGGACGCGCCGGCGGGTGTCGCCGCACAGGACCACTGCTTAGAGGCGTTCGTCGGTGGCGGAGTCGGGCAGTGAGTCGAAGTACTTCGCGAGGAGGTCGGAGAACACGGGCTCCCCGGGGGCGGCCCGGTGGAAGAGGGTCGCGCTCGAATGCAGTTTCCGGGCGTCGATGCCGCCGAAGACCGCTTCCGCGCTGTGCCCAGGCAGCGCGGCGGCAGCGGCGGCGCATTCGAGTAGCCGAGGCCCGAGGATGGGGTGGGCGAGATAGGCCCGCGCCTCGGCGAGGGAGGAGATGGCGAATTCGCGGGCCGTCGCGCTGCTCCCAAGGCCCTGGATCTGGGGAAAGACGAACCACATCCAGTGGCTCTGCTTGCGTCCGGCGCGGATTTCGCCGAGGGCCCGCGGGTAGGTGCCGCCCGCATCCTGGGCGGTGACGAACCGTTCCAGGCGGTAGGGGTCGTCTGCGGTCTTAGCGTCCATTGGGGCCTCCTGTGCGTTCTCGTATGCGGTGAATGGACTGTCAGCCGATTCCCAGTTCGGGCATTTCCAGCCCGAACTCGCGCCGCAGGGCAAGCTTCGCGGCGTGGAATCCGGCCATGCCGTGGACGCCGGGCCCGGGCGGGGTCGACTGGGAGCAGAGGTAGACCCCCTTCAGCGGGGTCGCCCACGGGTGGGCCGCCAGCACTGGGCGGGCGATCATCTGGCGCAGATCGACGGCGCCCGAGCCGAAGTCGCCACCGACATAGTTTTCGTTGTACTCCCCGAGCTGGGCGGCCGTCGAGGAGTGCGAGTCGAGAATCAGGTCGCGGAAGCCGGGGGCAAAGCGTTCGATCTGGGCGGTGATGGCTTCGGTCATATCCGTCGTGGAGCCGCGGGGCACGTGGCAGTAGGTCCAGAGGGTATGCCGGCCGGCCGGCGCCCGGGTCGGGTCGAACAATGACGGTTGGGAGACAAGGACGTAGGGGCGCTCCGGGTGGCGCCCAGCCTTGACGTCCTCCTCGGCCGCCGCCACCTCGGCCCGGGTTCCGCCAAGGTGGACGGTGCCGGCCCGGGCGACCTCGGAATTGGTCCACGGCACGGGGCCCGAGAGCAGGAAGTCGACCTTGCAGGCGGCGTTCCCAAAGCGGAACCTGCGCAGCGCACGCGCGTACCCTCCTGGAAGCCGTCCCCGTGCCATCTCCACCAGCGCGGGCGGGGCGATGTCCAGCAGGACGGCCCGGGCACCGCCGAGCTCCGCGAGGGAGCGCACCCGGGAACCGGTGATGATCTCGCCGCCGTGGTCTTCGATGTCCCGGGCCATGGCGTCGGCAATCGCCTGGGAGCCGCCGACGGGGATGGCCCACCCGCCGGCGTGCGCAAGCAGGCCGAGGACCATTCCGGCTCCGGCGGCCGTGAGCGAGGGGAGCGGTCCGACGGGGTGCGCCATGACCCCGGTCAACATTGCCGGGGCTTCCTCGCCCCGGAACCGCCGGTTCCAGGCCGGCGAGCCCTGGTCGAGTACTGCCGCCGCTAGCCGTGCCGCGGCCAGCGGGTTCTTCGGCACGCGCAGCAGGTGGTTCAGGGTCAGCGCGAGGATGCCGTCCCGGGAATCGATGAGGGGCTGCATCAGCCGCCGGTACGCCGGGCCGTCAGCTCCGAGTTCCGCCGCGGTCCGCTCAAGGCTGCGGTAGGCGATTCCCGCCCTCCCGTGGTCGAGCGGGTGGGCGTAGGACACCTCGGGGATGGCGAACCCGATGCGGCGGCGAAGTTCGAAGGAGGTGAAGAACTCCGAGGCAAGCGCCATGGGGTGGACCGCCGAGCAGACGTCGTGGACCGCCCCCTCCTCAATCAGCGGGAGGGTGCGCGATCCGCCTCCAACGGTCGCCGCCGATTCGTGCACGCGTACGCTGAGCCCGGCCCGGGCCAGCACGACGCCCGCTGCGAGCCCGTTGGGCCCCGAACCGACAACCTCGACGTCAACCATCGGTTCTCACTTTCCTCAGGCGGGCCGGGCGCCAGTGCCGGGCTGAGCTTCACTGCCAGGGTGGGCGGGCGCGGCGGTGACCGGCCTGACCTTGGCGGCGGTGGTGCCGCGCGCCGCGGCCAGCGCCTTCCGCGCAGCCCGCACCTTTCCCGGCAGGCTCCGCCGGGCGCGGAGGGCCGCGGCGAGGGCCCGGTACTGCAGCGGCTTCACGGGGAGGTCATACGTCGTGGGCACCACGACGACGTTCTTGGAAAAGTTCCGCTTGAAGGTGGTGACATTGGCGAGCTGCGGATAGTTCTCGCTGACGATGCCGGTCAGGGCGCAGGAGCGGTTGCCCGCGGCCTTGAGCTCCCGGAAGGCTTCCCAGAGCAGGAGGTAGGGCGCGAAGATCTTGCGCGCCTGCTGGGTGCTGCCCGCGAAGTAGTAGACCGCGGAGCCCCGGTACTCGCTCGTGATGAGCCAGCTCACCGGTTTTCCGTCGAGGTAGGCGACAAGCAGGCGGAGGTAGTCCCCCAGTTCGGTCAGCAGGGTCTCGTAGTAGTCGGACGCGAAGCTTTCGAATCCATCGCGTTCGGCGGTCTCCCTCATGATCGGAAAAAGGTCCTGCCGGAAGGTCTCACTCCATAGCTCATGAGGAATACTTCGGACTTCCACCCCGGATTTCTGGGCACGACGGATGCTGTTACGGGCGTTGGGCTTAAAGCTTCGGAACAGGCCCTTTTCTTCCGGCGTGAGATCGACAACAATCTCCCGCTCGAACCAGCCGTGCTCCAGGGGGCCTTCCGCGGGCGGCTGCGGTGTCGATACCTGCATTCGTATATACAGCGGATCGACCCCGGGGTCAGCCGCGAACTGCGCAAGGACAGTCGTCATCAGGGTGCGTTCGGCGGCCGGCGTCCGTTCCGCGAACCACACGGGCCCGTTGACCACCACAAGGGAGGTCCTCAGACGCCGCTGGATGAGGAGGTAGCTGGCGACGGCAACGAGGGTTTCGCCGTCGTAGTACGCCCAGATCCCGTAGGGGCGGCGGCCCAGGGCGGTCTCGAACCCGGCCCAGTCCGGGGTCTGCTCAAGCGGAACGACCACGTCGGGGTACCCGCTGACGAGCCGGTCGAAGTCCTCCGGGCCAAGTTTTTCGTATCGGAATGAAGCTGCGCTCACGTGGGTTCTTTCGCTGGGAATCCGTGCTCGCCCCAGCCTACCCGAGGCATCAGCGGCATTAACGGGGCCCGCACCGGAGCCTCCGGGGCAGGATCCGGCGGTGGACTTCGACCCCGCCGCGGCCCGCCGGAACCGGTGACGGTGAACGGGGAGCCTCCAACGTTGATAGAGTCCAACCGGCATACGTCCAAATGGACGTAGACTGGACATTCTCTGCCCGACCCTCCCTTACGGGGCTGAACGGGCCAATTACACTTCAGCGGGCATTTTGAGGAGAACTGTGGGAACTAACCCCATCCGGGTGGCAATCATCGGCGTCGGTAACTGTGCCGCGTCCCTTGTACAGGGCGTGCACTACTACCGGGACGCGGATCCGTCGGCCAAGGTCCCCGGTCTGATGCACGTCAAGTTCGGCGACTACCACGTCAGCGACGTGCAGTTCGTCGCGGCCTTCGACGTCGACGGCAAGAAGGTCGGCCACGATCTCGCCGAAGCGATCGGCGCCAGCGAGAACAACACCATCAAGATTGCCGACGTCCCCCCGACCGGCGTGATCGTGCAGCGCGGCCACACCCTCGACGGCCTGGGCAAGTACTACCGCGAGACCATCGTGGAATCGGACGAGGAACCGGTCGACATCGTGGGCCAGCTCAAGGCCACCAAGGCCGACGTCCTCGTCTGCTACCTGCCGGTGGGCTCGGAGCACGCCGCGAAGTACTACGCGCAGTGCGCCATCGACGCAGGCGTGGCCTTCGTCAACGCCCTGCCCGTCTTCATCGCGGGGACCAAGGAATGGGCCGACAAGTTCACCGCTGCCGGCGTGCCGATCGTCGGCGACGACATCAAGAGCCAGATCGGTGCGACCATCACGCACCGCGTCATGGCGAAGCTCTTCGAAGACCGCGGCGTGACCCTGGACCGCACGTACCAGCTGAACGTCGGCGGCAACATGGACTTCAAGAACATGCTCGAGCGCGACCGCCTGGAGTCCAAGAAGATTTCAAAGACCCAGGCCGTCACCTCGAACGTGAAGGCCGAACTTCACGCCGACGATGTGCACATCGGCCCCTCGGACTACGTGGCCTGGCTCGACGACCGGAAGTGGGCGTTCGTCCGCCTCGAGGGCCGCAACTTCGGTGACGCCCCGGTGTCGCTCGAATACAAGCTCGAGGTGTGGGATTCCCCCAACTCCGCCGGCGTCATCATCGACGCGATCCGGGCGGCGAAGATCGCCCTCGACCGGGGAATCGGCGGACCGATCCTGTCGGCGTCGAGCTACTTCATGAAGTCCCCGCCGGAGCAGTACGCGGATGACATCGCCCACGAAAAGGTCGAGGCGTTCATCCGCGGCGACATCGAGCGTTAGGCTCCGACCCAAGGCAGGTCCCGGCCGTCTTCCTGGTTCAGGCAGGCGGCCGGATCGTTTAAGGCACGGCGGGCTAATCTCCGGCCGGCCCGTTTCCGACCACTGAGCGCAGCTGACCGCCCGGCAGGCCTGGCGAGGCGGGCAGCCGATCGGGCCGGTCGGCGGGCACGGGCCTAGAAGAGCCCGACCGCGTTGCCGTCGGCGTCGACGTCCATTCCGAGGGCTCCGGGGACCTTCGGCAGCCCCGGCATGGTCATGATCGCTCCGGTGAGGGCGATGATGAATCCGGCGCCGGTCCTTGGGATGAGGTCCCGGACGTGCACCGTGAACCCGCTGGGTGCTCCGAGCCTGGTTGCGTCATCGGAGAACGAGTACTGGGTCTTGGCCATGCACACCGGCAGTCCACCCCAGCCGTTCGCCTCGATTTCGGCGAGGCGGCGCAGCGCAGGCACCGAGAAGTCGACATTGTCGGCTCCGTAGACCTCCTGCACGATCGTCCGGATCTTCTCCTCCACCGGCTGCTCCAGCGGGTACAGATGGTGGAAGTCCGTCGGTTGGTCGAGGGCGGCCAGGACGGCCGCGGCCAGGTCGTCTCCCCCGGGTCCGCCGCCGCCCTGGCCCCACACGTCGGCGGCGGCGGCGGCGATGCCCTGCGAGGCGCACCAGCCCAGCAGCCAGTCGAGCTCGGCGTCGCTGTCGGTCGCGAAGCGGTTGATCGCCACGACCGGGGAGTATCCGAACTTCTCCACATTGCGGACGTGCCGCAGCAGGTTACCGGTGCCCGCCTCGAGCGCCGCGGCATTCGGTCCAGCCAGGTCCGCCTTGTCCACGCCGCCGTGCATCTTAAGTGCGCGGATGGTGGCCACGATCACGACGGCGTCGGGTGCGACGTCGGCCGCTCTTGCCTTGATGTCGAGGAACTTTTCGGCCCCCAGGTCGGCGCCGAAACCGGCCTCGGTGACGACGATGTCGGCCAGGCGCCGGGCGGTCTGGGTGGCGACCACGGAGTTGCAGCCGTGGGCGATATTGGCGAACGGCCCGCCGTGTACCAGGGCGGGGGTCCCGGCGATCGTCTGGACGAGGTTGGGCTTGAAGGCGTCCTTCAGCAGCAGGGTCAGCGCCCCCTCGACCCCCAGCTGGGCGACGGTGAGCGGCTTGCGGTCGTAGGAGTAGCCGAAGGTGATGCGCGAGAGCCGCTCCCGGAGATCGGCGAGGTCGGTGGCCAGGCAGAACACCGCCATGATCTCGGAGGCGGCCGTGATGTCGAAGCCGTCCTGACGGGGCGTGCCCTCCGCCGGACCGCCGAGGCCCACGACTACGCTGCGCAGGGACCGGTCATTCATGTCGAGGACCCGCCGGAAGGTGACCCGCCGCGGATCGATGTTCAGCGGGTTGCCCTGGTGAATTGAGTTATCCACGAGCGCCGCGAGCGCATTGTTCGCCGACGTGATGGCGTGGAAGTCCCCGGTGAAGTGGAGGTTGATCTCGTCCATGGGCAGCACCTGCGAGTATCCGCCGCCGGCGGCGCCTCCCTTCATCCCCAGCACCGGGCCGAGGGAAGGCTCCCGCAGGGCGATCATCACGTTCTGGCCGGCCCGGGCGAGGGAGTCGGCGAGCCCCACGGTACAGGTCGACTTCCCCTCGCCGGCGGGGGTTGGGCTCATGGCACTCACCAGCACAACCCGCCCGGGCCGCCCGGGCCGATCCGCGAGCAGGGTGGGATCGATCTTCGCCTTGTACCGGCCGTAGGGCTCCAGGGCGTCCCGTGGGACCCCCGCCGCATCGGCAATTTCCTCGATGGGTCGGATCGCCGCGCGGCGCGCAATCTCCAGGTCGCTCATGGGGCCAACCTATCAGCGCAGTGCCGGCGCTCCGGCGAGCCCTGCCCGCTCCAAAACGTATTCCGTCATCGGCACATACAGGACGGGCGGCACATTGTCGTCGAGGGGGACGGCCACCTCGAGCTGGCCTTCGGCTTCGGACACAAAGAGGCCGGGGTCGTTGCAGTCGGCGAATCCGAGTGCCGGCACGCCGGCGGCTGCGGCTTCTCCCGCCCAGCCGTGGTCGGCGACCACGAGCTCGGGTCCCGGCTGGCCGGCGGCGGCGAGGGACTCGAGCACGAGGCGCATCGGCTGCGGGTAGTGGGTGTGCATCAGGTTCCCGTGCTGGTGCCAGGCCAGGACCCCCTGGACCTGGCGGACGTCCCCCTCCCGGAACCGGATCCCGTGCGGAATTTCCATCACTTCGGCACCGGCCTGTGCGGCGGCCGACGCGAGGGCTGCGTGGACCGGAAGGAGACCCCCGGGATGGCCTGTAGCGAAGAGGATGCGTTCCCCGGCCCGGACGGAGCGGCCCAGCCGGTCGGCGAATCGGTCGAGCGCGGCCACGCACTTGGCGGCGTCGATGGTGTCCTGGCCGGTGGTGTGGGACGGGTCGGCGCTGGTGCCGACCTTCTCGTGCATCAGGGTGAGGACCTCCTCGAAGGTCCAGGGGTGCGTGGTGCGCACGCCGAACTCGAGGTGCTCATTCCCGTCGAGGAATCGGCGCATGTGGTCGAGGTTGTTCTCCCGCGGGGTGGCCACCTCCCCGGTGATGCGGACGGAATCGAGGTAGCTGGCAAGTTCTTCGCGGTTCACCGTCCTATCCTAGGGCGGCCGGATCACCGAGCCGCAACGGAGGAGAAGCGCTCCACGGCGGTGCGGTAGCTCTGGGCCGTCAGCAGGGCGGTGCGCTGCCAGCCAAAGGCGAGCGCATGCACGGCGGCACCGCGCCCGAGAGCCTCCCGGTAGGCGGTGTCGTCGAACAGCCTCTCAAGGGCGGCCGACCACCCCCCGGCGGAGTGGCCGTCAACGAGCAGGCCCGTCCGGCCGTCGCTCACGGCCTGGGGCAGCCCGCCCACATTGGCGGCGAGGACCGGCGTGCCGCAGGCCTGCGCCTCGAGCGCCACAAGTCCGAAGGATTCGCTGTAGGAGGGCATGACGACGACATCGGCCGCACGGAACCAGTGGGCGAGCTGGGCGGCCCTGACCGGTGGGTACAGCCGCACAATGTCGTGGAGCCCGGCGTCATCGATCAGCGGCTGCAGCTTCAGGGCGTCGGAGCCGCTCCGGGAGCCGAGGATGCTGACGGTCAGGGGAATGTCGGGACGGCGCTCCACGAGCTCGCGCACGGCGGCCACCAGCACCTGCGGTCCCTTGAGCTTCTGGATTCGTCCCGCGAACACGACATGGAAGGAACGCTGGGGGAACTGCAGCAGGGACCGGGAGACCTCACGCGAGCCGGGATTGAAGGTTTCGAGGTCGACGCCGGGGGCCACCACGTCGATTCTCTCGGCGTGCGCCCCGTAGAGGGATTCCAGCTCCGAGGCCTCCGTCGAGGTGTTCGCGATCAGGCGTGCGGCGCCGGAGACGACGGCCTGCTCACCGCTGACCCGCACCGGCGGTTCCGCCGTGCCAAGGTTCTTCATCCTGAGGTTCTTGACCTTCGCCATGGTGTGCATGGAGTGGACGAGGGGCAGTTTCAGCTTGCGCCCGACGGTCAGGCCCACCGTTCCGGACACCCAGTAGTGGGAGTGAAGCACGTCGACGCCGCCGCCGGCCAGGGCGCCTGCCACTTCGGTCAGGGCCGCCGTGAAGGTCCCGGTCAGCTGGGGAAGGGCTTCCTTCGGAAGGCGGTGGGGTGGACCGGCGGCCAGGTGATGCACCCGGACGCCGTCCGCCATCTCTTCCCAGGAGGGCCGCTCCTCGCCCGTCCTTCGGGTGAAGATGTCGACTTCGACACCCACCCTCGCCAACTCCAGCGCCACGGAACGCACGTAAACGTTCATGCCGCCGGCGTCACCGGCTCCCGGCTGTTCGAGGGGGGAGGTATGAAGGGACAACATCGCCACACGTCTCACGGGGGGCATCGTTCCTCCTCTCCCCATGGTCCGCTTGCGACTAGCGTCTTGAACGATACAACGCCGAGGGACGCCTCCACATTCCTCCGGCCGGGAGGCCGGTGCTCACCGGATGTTCAGGAAGTGCTGGGGCAGGAGGAAGCGGTCCGCACTGTCGCGTGCGGATCCCGCCTCCGGGCCCTGGATCTGCTGCCAGCGGGCAACATTCCGCCGCAGCGCCCTGAGCGTACGCTTCACCTTCCGCTTCCGATGGAAGCCCGGCATGGCCGTCGAGCCCTGTCGGCCACCGAGGGAGGTGGGGCTGACCGCGTCGGATGGCACAGCGGGAAGGACGGTGAATGATCCGGACATGATGAATTGTCCAGCCTTGGGTATTTCAACATTCGACGGTAATTGGCCATAAAGGGATTGGGACTTTGACACGGTTATCCTTCGGCAAGGGAAATTAAAGGGGATAGAACTGGTATTCCGCGGCGCGAAAAAACCCCGGAGGGGCAGCGGAAAGAAGGCTGCCGTTCAGAGGGGTTGGACTACCCCGGAAGGGGGCCGCGCAGGCGCAGGAGCTGCTAGTGGCCGCGGATGACGAAGGTCGGATTGGGTCCGCGGGTCAGAAGGCCGCTCGACATGTTATTCACAATTCCTACCTCCTGTCCGAAAGATAACCAATAGAACCGTAGGCCCTGGCCCTCTCTGGGGAATGTCCCGGAGGACCAGTGGCTCAACAGTCAATCTACCCCATGCGGCGGCGCCGGCATAGGGGTCGAACTAATTAATTCTAAAATTTTTCGGTTTATTTCGCCCTAGAGATTCCACTGAACAATGGCGGGGGTGTGCTTATCCCAGCCCAGGGAGCAGACAGCCGCCGTGCCCAGCACGAACCGCCGCCCCTCCACCGGAGCGAACTCCAGCCAGCGGGCAGCCACCACGCGGAGGAAATGTCCGTGTGCCACCAGCAGGGCGTTCTGCACCGGCGGAGCATCAGGGTCTTGATCCGCCGGGGTGTGGCAGCCGGCCTGGACGCGCGAGATGATGCGGTCGGCCCGTGCCGCAACCTGCTCAAGGGTCTCTCCGTTGGGGGCGCCGTCCTTCCAGATCAGGTAGTCGGGGTTCTCCCGGCGCACCTGGGCGCTGTTGCGGCCCTCGTTGTCCCCGTAATCCCATTCGTGGGCGTGCGGAACGATCTCGGGTTTGGGGAATCCGGCCAGCTCTGCGGTCCGGACGGCACGCTGGAGGGGTGAGCTCATCACCAGGTCGAATTCGATGCCGGCGAGGTGCCGCTTGGCCTCAAGCGCCTGCTCCTCACCGTACGGCGTCAGCGGCAGGTCCGTGAGACCTGTGTAGTTTCCGTCCCGGGACCACTCGGTCTCGCCGTGGCGTAGCAGCCACAGCCGCGGCAGCGGGGTGCCTGCGGGGGTGGGATCGGGCTGGGCTGCCCCTGAGAGCGGACTCATAGTGTCTCCTTTGATTCAGGTTGGTGTGACCACCAGCTGCGGAGCCGGGCCTCGGCGGTTGCCGGGTCCAACGGTCCGTGTTCCATGCGCTCCTCGAGGAGATAGCGGTAGGCGCGCCCCACCACCGGGCCAGGTGTTATTCCGAGGAGGGCCATGATCTGCGCGCCGTCAAGGTCGGGGCGGATCATGGCAAGTTCTTCCTGTTCGGCCAGAGCGGAGATGCGGGCCTCAAGGTCGTCGTAGGCGAAGGCAAGCCGTTCCACCTGGCGCCGGTTGCGCGTTGTCACATCCGAGCGGACCAGCCGGTGGAGCCGCTCCAGCAGCGGCCCCGCATCGGTCACATAACGGCGCACGGCTGAATCGGTCCAGCCGGCCTCACCGTAGCCGTAGAACCGCATGTGCAGTTCGACGAGGCGGGACACGGCCTTGATGGTGTCGTTGTCGAAGCGCAGCGCGCGCATGCGGCGGGCGGCCAGCTTCGCGCCTACCGCGTCGTGGTGGCGGAAGCTGACGGCGTTTCCGGGGCCGAACTTCCGGGTGGCCGGCTTCCCGATGTCATGGAGCAGCGCTGCGAAGCGCAGCACGAAGTCCGGTCCCGGAACGGACCCGTCTTCGTCGGTCTCCAGCGCGCAGGCCTGCTCGAGGACGGTGAGGGAGTGCCGGTAGACGTCCTTGTGCCGGTGATGTTCGTCGATCTCGAGCCGCAGCGCGGACACCTCGGGAAGCACGTGATCGGCCAGTCCCGTCTCGACGAGGAGGTCGATGCCGCGGACGGGAGCGCGGCCGTTAATCAGCTTGACGAGTTCGTCCCGAATCCGTTCGGCCGAGATGATTCCGATCCGCTCCGCCATGGCCGTCATCGCCTCGGCCACCTCCGGGGCGACGCTCACTCCGAGCTGGGAGGCGAAGCGGGCCGCGCGCATCATCCTCAGCGGATCGTCGGAGAACGACGACGACGGCGCGCCCGGGGTGCGCAGGACGCCGGCGTGCAGATCCTTCACCCCGCCGAAGGGGTCGACGAGCTCCATCGCCGGAAGGGTCAGGGCCATCGCGTTGATGGTGAAGTCGCGCCGGAGCAGGTCCTCCTCGAGGTTCGAACCGAAGGCCACGGACGGGTTCCTTGAACGAGGGTCATACGCGTCGGCGCGGTAGGTCGTGATTTCGATCTGGTGGGAGCCCCGGCGCAGCCCGATGGTGCCGAAGGCCCGCCCGATCTCCCAGTGGGCGTCCGCCCAACCGCGGATCACGGCGAGGGTCTGGTCCGGATCGGCATTGGTGGTGAAGTCGAGGTCCGGGGAGGTCCGGCCCAGGAAAAGGTCGCGGACCGGTCCCCCGACCAGTGAAAGTTCGTAGCCGGCTTGGCTGAAGAGCTCTCCCAGCTCGGTGACGACCGGCGGGAGCGGCGTGGTCAGGGTCGATTTGTCCAACGGGTGCACCATAGTCCCTTAAGCGTGCCAGATCGGGGGCCAAAATCCATGTCGGGGCCGCCCGCCGCCCCCGCTCCGGCCCGCCGGCGGCCCTATCCGGTCCGGCCCGTCCGGCCCGCCGTCGTCATTGCCCGCCGTTAAAGATCGTTAGAGTGGTCTGCATGGACCGACCCGTTCCAAGTGCACCTAAACGCACCCCGTTGACAGTGTCAATGGGAAGCCCGGGCACGCCTGCACCGCAGCACCAGCTGCCCACGGTGGAGGAGGTGTCTGCGGGCGGGATCGTCGTGGACACTACCAGCGGGACCCTGAATGTCGCGATCATCGCACGCCTGAACCGCGGCGGCAGGCTGGAATGGTGCCTCCCCAAGGGCCATCCCGAGAACCAGGAAGACAGCGAGCAGGCGGCGGTCCGCGAGATCGAGGAAGAGACCGGTATCCGCGGGGACATCGTCACTGCGCTGGGGAGCATCGACTACTGGTTCACTGTCAGCGGACACCGGGTGCACAAGACGGTTCACCACTTCCTCCTGGTCGCCACCGGCGGACACCTGACCATCGAGAACGATCCGGACCATGAGGCGGTCGACGTCGCATGGGTGCCCCTTGACGAGCTGGGGCGGAAACTTTCGTTCCCCAACGAACGGCGCATCGCGGATCTGGCCCGCGAGGTCCTGCCCAATTACCTCTGACGCACCGCGTCACGCAAGGAGACGAACGTTCTCAATGTCCGAAAGCAACACAGCCTCGATCCCGGTGCAGGACACCGGCGTGCTGGCCGGGCGCACCCAGCGCCGTCCTGACGGCGCGGCCGCGGGACGGAACGGCGACGCCGCATCCGGTGGCAGCGGCACGGCAGAAGACACCACTGCCCGCTCCAGCGCCATCATGGCCGCCGGAACCCTTGTCTCGAGGTTTCTCGGCCTGATCCGCGTCGCGCTGCTTGCCACGGCGATCGGCACCCTAGGCCAGGTCTCCGACCTGTTTCCTGCGGCCAACAACCTGCCCAACTTCATCTACCTGATGGTCGCCGGCGGCGTCTTCAACGCCGTCCTGGTCCCGCAGATCATTAAGGCAAGCCGCAAGGAGGACCGGGGGGCGGACTACATCAGCCGCCTCATCACCCTTGCGGCCTGCGGGCTGCTGGTCCTGACGGTCCTGGCGACGCTCGCCGCCCCCTTCATCGCGGACCTCGTAAGCAACGTCTCCGGTGCCCGTCTGGCCCTCGTGACCACCTTTGCCTACTGGTGTCTGCCGCAGATCTTCTTCTACGGGCTGTACGCCATCATCGGCCAGGTGCTCAACGCGAACGGCTCGTTCGGCCCCTATACCTGGGCGCCCGTGGTCAACAACGTCATCTCCATCGGCTTCCTCACCGCCTTCATCGTGGTCCTGGGCCCGGAAAGCACCGCCGGGCACACGCCGGAGAACTGGACGCTCACCCACACCCTCCTGCTGGCCGGCGGCACCACCCTCGGCATCGTCGTTCAGGCGCTTGTGCTGTTTCTCCCGCTGAGGAGGCTGGGCCTGGGTTTGAGCCCCCGGTTTGGGTGGCGGGGCGTCGGCTTCGGCCAGACCGGAAAGCTCGCCTCGGTCACCATCATCACCATGCTGGTCGGCAACGGCCTGTACCTGGTGAACCAGTGGGTGGCTACCATCGCCACCGAGGCCCGCGCCGGCTACGCCAACCGCACCCCGCCCCAGCCGATTGCGGGTCTGGCGAACCTTGAGATCGGCTCGCTGGTCTATGTCCTTCCCCACTCCGTCATCGCCGTCTCCCTTGCCACAGTTCTGTTCAACCAGCTCGCGGCAGCGCACGCCGACGGCAACGTCGCGGCGCTCAGGGACACGCTCTCCCGCGGGCTGCGCACGATCGGGGTGGCCACGGTGTTCGGAGCCGCGGCCCTGCTCACCCTGGCCGTACCGCTGGGGATGCTTTTCAGCGGCGGATCCCAGGCGAGCGGCGCGATCAACGCGGTGATCATCGCGCTGCTGGCCCTGGGCGCGCCGTTCCTTAGCGCGAACTTCTTCCTCAACCGGGTGTTCTACGCACGGGAGGACGTCGTCACCCCGCTGAAGATCCAGCTGATCCTCTCGGTGCTGGGAGTCGCTCTCGCCCTCACCGCCGGTGCCTTCCGGCCCGACCTGATCGTGCCGATGCTCGCGGTGGGGTACTCGGTGGGCAATGTGGTGGCGGTGGCCGTGACCCACTTCTTCCTTCGACGGACCATTGGCAGTTACGGTGCCGGGCATATCTTCGACGTCCATGTCCGGCTCACCCTCGCCGGGATCGCCGCCGCCGTCGGCGGCTCGGCCCTTCTCTGGCTGGCGGGCGCATACCGGCCGGACGGATTCGTCTGGCAGTCGGTGCTGCACTCGACCGCCGTCCTCATTGTCGGCGGCACGGTGATGGTCCTGATCTACCTTGCAGCGCTGAAGGCCCTGAAGGTCAGCGAGCTCAGCGAATTCCTTTCCCCGCTGCTCGCCCGGTTTAAGCGGTGAGGGAACTGACGCCGTAACCCGGGGAACAGGCGGTCGACCGGTAGCATGGGTAAAAATCAGCCAGCTTGCAGCGGGAGGAACACGTGCCAGAAGCAGTAGACGTCGGTTCAGTGCTAGGGGGCCGATACAAAGTCACCGCCTATGTGCTGGCTTCTGCTGACAAGGACCTTGTGCTCGATGGCGTGGACCAGGTCCTGAACCGCCCCGTCAGCATCCTTGTCGCTTCGCCCGCCAACGCCGGCCAGGTGGCCGCCAGCGCGCGCGAGGTGGCAACCGGTGAGCGTCCCGGATCGATCCAGGTCCTCGACCTGGGAATCACCGAGGGCGGCACCTACCTCGTCACCAACCGGGCCTCCGCCGCAGACCTGCTGGACCTGATCGTGCAGCAGGACGCACCGTACATCGAACCGTTCTTCACCGACACCCTGGGTTCGGAAATCTTCGGGGTGGCACGGTCCACCGAGCCGGAGACCTACGACGAGGACCACTACGAGGAGACGGAACACGTCGAGCGCCGCTCACCATTCGCCAACCTGTCGAAGAAGTTCGGCCGGCCGGCGGCGGGAGCCACAGCGGAGGATGCCCAGCCGGTGACCGCCGGTGGTGCAGGGACCGCCGAACAGCGTGCCGTCGGTACCGAGTCCATCCCGAAGGCTTCCCGGCCGGTCCCGCCCGCGCCGGCGATGCCACCCGCGGGGTCACCCGAACCCTCCCGCGGATCGGCTGGCAGGGACTCCCGTCGGCAGGAGGATCCCAACCCGAAGGTGACCCGTCTTCCCAGTGAGCCCGAGGCATCGGGTTCCGGCAGGACTATTGGCGCCGCCCTCGGCGCCTCGGCCCTGGGAGCGTCGGCTGCTGCCGGGCGGCCGGAGCGCGCTCCTTCCCGCTTCCCGGCCTCTCCTCCTGCGGACGCCGACGACCGGGATGAGTACGAGGACGACCGCCCCGAAGGCAACCGGAAGTTCACCCGGATCCTGGTGGGAGCAGTTCTGTCGCTGCTTTTGATCATCGCTGTGGTCCTCGCCGCGACAACCATCGGCGGGCTGTCCAACCCGACAGCCAATGACGACCCCACGACCACCGGTGGTGAAACACAGGGAGCGGAATCCACCCCGCCTTCCGGAGCTGCCACCGAGTCCGCGGAGCCCGCCGCGGAAACGGTTCCCCCTGTCATCACCGGCGTGACGCGGCTGGTTCCCAGCAACCAGAACCTCGACGCCCCGAACGACGCGAACCTACCCCTGACCGTGGACAACAACCCGGCGACCTTCTGGGGAAGCTATGTCTACGCCAATGATGTCTTCGGCGGACTGGCGCAGAGCCTCGCTCTCGTGGTCGAACTCGAAGAGGAATCAACAATCTCAGAGGTGAAGATTGACCAGTTGAACGGCACCGGCGGAAACTTCTCGGTGCTGCTCAATGACGCCCCCACCTTGGAGGGAGCGGAGCAGATCGCTCAGGGAGGCTTCACCGGGCCGTCCATCACCACACCAGTTCCGGAAGGGGATGACGGACCGGCCACGGCACGCTATGTGATCGTCAACTTCACCCAGCTGCCCCGGCTCTCGAACATTCAGGCGCAATTCCCCTGGGGACTGCGTATCGCGGAGATCGGCGTTTCCTAGGAAGCGCGGTGGCTGCCCAGGCACGGCGCCTCCTCCCGGACGCGCCCCCGGAATAACCCGAGGATAAGCATGGTTGTGCTAGGGGTCCGCGGAGATCCATGCGCAGGCTACTGCAGCGTGCACCCAGATAGGAAGGTTCACCGTAAACGTGACAACTGAAACCCAGACCGCAGCAGGCGGCACCCCCGAAGGCGAGCAGAAAATCCACGATGTCATCATCGTGGGATCCGGACCTTCGGGATACACCGCCGCCGTGTACGCGGCAAGGGCGAATCTGAAGCCGCTCCTGATCGCGAGTTCCGTCAAGGCCGGTGGTGAACTGATGAACACCACCGATGTCGAGAACTACCCGGGGTTCCCCGAGGGAATCCTCGGCCCGGAGCTGATGGAGAACTTCGAGAAGCAGGCGGCACGCTTCGGCACCGAAATCCTGTTCGAGGATGTTGTCTCCGTCGAGCTGACCGGTGAGGTCAAGAAGGTGACCATCGGGACGGGAGAGACCTTCCTGGCCCGCGCTGTGATCATCTCCACCGGCTCGGCGTACCGTGAACTGGGCCTTGAGGATGAAAAGCGCCTTTCCGGCCACGGCGTGAGCTGGTGTGCCACGTGTGACGGCTTCTTCTTCGGCAACCAGGACATCGCGGTCATCGGCGGCGGTGACTCCGCGCTCGAGGAAGCACTCTTCCTGACCAAGTTCGCCCGCTCCGTCACCGTCGTGCACCGCCGGGACACCCTGCGGGCCTCGAAGATCATGCAGGACCGCGCCCTGGCCAACGAGAAGATCCGCTTCATCTGGAACTCCGAAGTCATCGGCATCCGTGGCGAGAGCAAGGTGACCGGGATCCAGCTCAAGAGCACGGTCGACGGTGCGACCAGCGATCTGGACGTCACCGGCGTGTTCGTCGCCATCGGCAACGACCCGCGCATCGAGCTGGTCAAGGACCAGCTGACCCTGACGCCGGAAGGCACCATCGCCGTCGTTGGCAGGACCTCGAAGACCTCCCTGCCAGGCGTCTTCGCTGCCGGCGATGTCATCGACCCCACCTACCGTCAGGCGATCACGGCAGCCGGCTCCGGAGCCGCGGCTGCCATTGATGTCGAGCACTACCTGGCCGACCTTGGCGACGCCGTGAGCACCGCGGCCGCAGTTCCCACGCCCCCGGCTGAAGCCGTGTCCGAGCAGGCTTTCGTCTAATCCACAAAGGGAGATACCAATGAGCACTACCAAAGATGTCAGCGAAGCGACCTTCGAGGCGGACGTCCTCCAGGCTCAGAAACCGGTAATAGTTGATTTCTGGGCTGAGTGGTGTGGCCCCTGTCGTATGCTTTCGCCCATCCTCGATGCGATCGCCGGAGAGCACTCCGAGAAGATCGACGTCGTCAAGGTGAACGTCGACGACAACCCTGCTATTGCCGCAAAGTACGGAATCACCTCGATTCCGGCTGTCTACGTCTTCAAGGACGGCGAGGTGGCAGCTAAGTCCATCGGCGCCAAGCCCAAGCAGGTTCTTGAGCAGGAATTCTCAGCCTTCATCAACTAAGGCTCAGTAGCCCTTCGAGGCTCACAAGGCCGGCCGCCCCTAGGGACGGCCGGCCTTTCCTTTTGCCGGTCAATCCTCGAGCGCCCCTCGAACGGAACAGGGAAGCTCAAGGCGGTCGGCCTGCCAGGTACCCGAGCCCGCCGGGGGTCCATGCCAACTGTTCGGGCGCACGACGAGGGAGCCCAACTGAGAGCTCAGGAGACGGCCCAGCAAACGGCCCAGGAGAGCGCCGAGCAGGGCCCGGGAGGGGCGCGGCCCTCCCGTCCGGACACCGGCCAGGGCGGCGCCTAAGGCCGCCTTGTCCCGCCAACAAGGGTGAGAGAGTCATGAACCGCCCTGGCCCGCCACGGGCTCGGAGAGAGCCGCGGAGCGCCCCGGCCCGCAGGGCCCGGCGAGAGGACCCGGGCGCCTCTGCCCGCCGGGACAGTTGGAAGCTCGCCCCACCCGGGGCAGCGAGCCGAAGGCGCCGGGGAAGCGCGTGGCGCAGCCTTGTGAGGCACCGGTGGATAAGCAGCCTCCAAATGGCAGTATCGGCGCGCCTCCACCGCTGCCCTGCCGGACCCCAGGCGGACTCGCACTCATGTTTCACGTGAAACTGCGTCTAGACCGTTCATGCGAGCATGCATCTGCCACGCTGCTAGAAGAGGCAATTATGGTTGCGAACCGTAGCCCACCGCCACGGCGCAGCGACATCCGCCGATCGGAAGACCGACCCGGCCGGGAAGGAGGAATGTGTACCGTGGTCTGGGTATCCCCCTCAAATGATGGACGCTAGCGTTGGCGGTGGTTACGTGAACGCCCAACTGGGGCGTGCCGAGACTCTGGTAGGGGGCAGCGGGGCGCGGCGTCCGGCACGGGCGTCCGAGTCATCCGACTCGGCTGGCTCCGGTTTCACGTGGAACACTCGCCAAGTAGCCGTATCACCGCCACTGATTGATCGACGACCGACGCGACCGCTAAGATCGAGTGCCGCAGTGACCACGATGCTAGGGTCCAGGGTTTACGACCTCATGAATGCAGGCGTTTACAGGTGCGCGAACCGACAGGTGTCCGGATGTGCGAATACACGGGCGCACGACCTCGCCGATACACGACCCCGCGAAGGCACGCCGGCGCGAACGCACGGCTGCATGCGAGCTCGCGCAGGGCTGAGGACCCGCTCTTCCCGTGTCTCTTGCGTCGGCATAGAACGCCGCACACCCGTCCTATCCGGACTCAAGGAACACTCGAATTGACGATTCACTGAAGACTTCCATCGCACCCGTCTTGCTGAGGCGGCTCTTGGGCCGATTCACGCTCCCTACGACAGCTTGTTTCACGTGAAACCCCACGGCAACTCGAGTGAGCCTTCCGCTTTCGCTCGTCCCCCAAGGCAAACCGTGTTCGCCGAGACAGGAACGCCAGGACAATTCGCAGGCGTTCAGCAGGAGCCCTCGGCCGGTGGCGTTCACTGCTGGCTGCAGGGAAGCAAAAATGCTCTCACGAGAACGAAGACGGTAGCGTCCAACAGAGGCACACCTATTTACCCCAGTAGGCGGCCCGGTGAGAAGCAAGCGGATCAGCCCCAGCGGTACCCGGGTGCGGCTAACGAACGCGATAATCGCGGTGCACGCCAAGGTCGGCACCCTCGAGAAGTTGCTTGCGCCATGCGCACTCGACTTCCTCGGAGGAGCAGCCCATTGACCGTCAGTTGCACATGATCGACGCCCATCGCGGGTCGGCGGGTATCGCGAACAGGTCCCGCCCGCGGCGGAATGACTTCGGGCCCTCTGCGGAATAGTGGCCGTGAGGCAGCTGTGGGTGATTCCCTCGACGCGCCCGACCGCCGTTTCACGTGAAACCGAGCGACCACCGATGCTCCGCCGATCCCGTGCTCCACCTGATCCGGGCATTCGTCATTCGCCAGGCTGGGCTCGAGACTGAGCGAGTGGAAGCACGGGCCGTGTCGACGCCGATGGCGCCCTGCCGAGGAGGGAAGACCTTGGTGGATGTGCGGGGCACCTGTGGAGAGCGGAGGTTTCACGTGAAACAGCGGGTGTCGACCGCTACTGCAGAACTGCAGGACGCCCGAACCAATCGCTACCGCCCATCACCAGCCCCCGGTCGTGAGCCGCCAACTACTATCTAGAGTCGAATCGTGGCGTCAGGGAGCGCCGCCGGACCTGGGTCCCGCCCTAAGATAACTATCGGATGCTGCTCGGAAGGCAGCGGCAAGCTGCACGCGGAGTGCCGGCCCTGCAGGATCCGCCACTATTCGCGGCTTCCGCCCGCTTCAGTACCCGCCTGAGCAGCCACGGGCCGCAGATCGGCGGGCGTGCGCCGGGCGTTTCACGTGAAACGGACACCTGCCCCTCGGCATGGGTCGTACAGCGCCTGCTGCTCCTGTGCGGGACCCGGACGGCCCTGCGCATAGGACCTTGCACTACAAAGCCGTGGTGACGCGGTGTTGAGGCCCGCAAGGAGCCCTATTAACGCAATTCTCGCCCATCTCCCCAGGGTCGGGATGTCCGCAAGCTGCAGGTCGGCGCACGTTCGCGTCGGTTTCACGTGAAACGGATGCGTCGATCCGGCTCCCGAGCAGCACCAGCCGGCGTACGCCGACGCACCGGGTACTGGCCTTGGTGTCTGCCATGCGCCGTCAGGCATCCCGACGGCCCCCCGTCTTTTGACCACCGGCCCTGGATAGGGTAATCCTCAGCGGCCCAGCGCTTGCGCGTCACCCACGCGCGGACAGTTTCACGTGAAACGCGTTCGCGCGGTGAACGAGATCGCGTGTTCTACATCGGTCGACCACGCGAAACGCCGGCCCGTTTCACGTGAAACGGGCCGGCGTTCAATGGGGTGTGACATCAGTCAGTTGGAAGGCGGTGTCAACACGGTCATGATGCGGTTGAGGTCATCCACACTCGCGAACTCGATGCTGACCTTGCCCTTGCGGGCGCCGAGCGTGATCTTCACGCTGGTATCGAGACGGTCTGACAGCGACGTCGCCAGATAGTCAAGACGTTCATGGCGCGCAGCATTACGGGGCGCGGTCTGCTTTGTCTGCCTCCGGAGCCCGTCGCTCATTGCCACGATCTCCTCGGTAGACCGCACAGAAAGGCCTTCGGCGACGATGCGCTGGGCCAGCTTTTCCATGTCGGCCTGGTCCGCAAGACCCAGGAGCGCGCGAGCGTGTCCCGCGGACAATACTCCGGCCGCAACGCGCCTTTGAACCAGAGGAGGGAGCTTCATCAACCGAAGCGTGTTGGAGATCTGCGGGCGCGAGCGTCCGATCCGCTCAGCCAGCTCCTCGTGAGAACAACCGAAGTCGTCGAGCAGCTGCTGGTACGCCGCCGCTTCTTCAAGCGGATTGAGCGAGCTCCGGTGAAGGTTCTCGAGCAGCGCGTCGCGCAGCAGGTCATCATCGGCCGTGGACCGGATGATCGCTGGCACACGTTCGAGCCCGGCTTCGCGGGTGGCACGCCAGCGGCGCTCACCCATAACCAGCTCGTAGGGGGCATCGCCCTTCTCCGACGAGGGGCGGACGACGATGGGTTGCAGCACCCCGATCTCACGGATGGAGTGAACCAACTCGGCCATGTCATCGGCATCGAAGACCGAACGGGGCTGCTTCCGGTTGGGGTGGATGGCATCGAGCGGGAGTTCCGCGAACCGGGCGCCCGGAACCTCAAGAAGTCCTCCTGGGTCGCCATCCACTCCGTCGGCCGGCGCGGGGTCCGCGTCCCCGGCCGCAGCGGTGGTATCGGGCGTCCCGCTCCCGGTAGGCATCTCTGCCTGTACGGGCGCTTCCCGCTCCCCAACCGCTGCAGGCTCCACTTCTGCCGCCGCTTCCGCCTCTGCGGGGCTCTCAGCGGCTTCCCCGGGGCCCCGAACGGCGGCTTCAGCCTCCTGCGGAGCGTCCACAGCTTCGGGCTCGTCCGCGGCCGTACCGGCCGCTCCGCGGGCGTCAGCGCGCTCTGGCGCCTGTTCGGGCTCCGGTCTGGCAGCAGCCTGGGCGTCGGCACCAGCCAGACCATCCGAGGCTGACGCGGCCTTCTTCCGGCCCTTGGCTTCGGTACTGCGGGCGGCGGACGACGGCGCGGCGGAAGCGTCGGCCACCGATGGGGAGGCTCCGGTTTCACGTGAAACCTCGGCCGGTGTAGGCACCGTCGTGGTTTCTGCGGCATCCGCAGCCGGAGGGACTGCGCCGCGCTTTGCCGGCGGTGCGGTCTTCGCTGCAGGCTTGCCACCATTGCGGCGCGACGGAGCGATCAACGCATCCTTGTTGATTCCGCTGCTCCGCTGCGCACGCTTTGCCCCGGGAGTCCCGTCATGCCCCTGCCCGGAGGTGAAGAAGAGGTCGGCAGGACGGCCGGACTGCTTGAGGGATTCGGAGGACACCTCCGTTTCTTCGGGAGGGGCGCTGGGAATGAGCGCCCCCAGACCACGGCCAAGACCCCGGCGCTTTTCCGCCATTGGTTACCCTTTCAGATTGCGAACGGCTTAAGTTCGCGACATACGACGCTAGGAACAGTGTAGGGGCGGCTCAGCCGGCACCCGTTCAGGCTAACTACGTTCGGCGATTTCCGCTGCGGCCTCAAGGTAGGACAGGGCACCGGACGATGACGGATCATAGGTCATAACGGTCTGCTGGTAGCTTGGGGCCTCGGAAATTCGAACCGAACGAGGTACGACTGCCTTCAGGACCTGCTTCGGGAAGTGTTCCCGCACCTCGGCGGCCACCTGGGCGGCCAGGTTGGTCCGCCCGTCGTACATCGTGAGCAGGATCGTTGAGACAACCAGATCCGCATTGAGGTGCTTTTGGATCATCTCGATGTTCTTCAGCAGCTGGCTCAGTCCCTCAAGTGCGTAGTACTCGCACTGGATCGGGATCAGAACCTCCCGCGCCGCGACGAACGCGTTGACCGTGAGCAGTCCGAGGCTCGGCGGGCAGTCGATGAAGATGTAGTCAAGGCGGGGCTGACCGTTTTCGGCGCGCTCCTTGGCGTACACGTCGATGGCACGGCGCAGGCGCTGCTCCCGGGCGACCAGGGACACCAACTCGATTTCGGCGCCCGCGAGGTGGATGGTGGCCGGCGCACAGATCAGGTTGTCGATGTCGGGGCATGGTGCCACAACCTGGCTCAACGGCAGGTCGTCGATCAGGACGTCGTAGATGCTGTCGACTTCGGCGTGGTGGGGGATGCCCAGCGCGGTGGACGCGTTTCCCTGGGGGTCAATGTCGATCACCAGCACGTTGAGGCCGGAGGTGGCGAGTGCGGCGGCGATGTTGACGGTGGTCGTGGTCTTACCGACTCCGCCCTTCTGGTTGCTGATGGTGACCACGCGCGTGGACTCAGGCCGCGGAAGCTCGCGGCCCAGCAGCTTCTCCCGCCGCCGGGTCTCACTGGCCAGCTCCCGACCCAGCGGGGAGGATTCATCCATCGCTTCCATCACGCTGTTGCCCCTGCCGCTTTTCTTGGCCGGAGCATCCGTGGAGTCGGACAGTGAGAAGGTTGTTTCACGTGAAACGATTCCGGTGTTCGCCGGATCTGCAAACACTTCCGGTTGAATTTCCCCGAGTCCTACCGCCAGCGGCGATCCCGCAACCAACAAGGTCGAGTTCCGCTTAGATGCGGTGTCTTTCATAGTCACTCGGTAGCTCACTTCCAACATGCCAGGCACTGTTACCTCTAAGACTAACGGGTTGCCTGAACTTGCCGGCGTTCCCGCGCGGCGATCCGGCCACCGGCTCTCCGCCCAGGACCCGCAGCCGACGCCGGGATCAGCCGACGGTGATGCGGACCACCGTCGTCGGTTCCTCCAGCACGGCTTCGCCTGCCGTGACAATCTCGACGCTGCTGCCGCCCAGGCGGCGGATGACCTTCCGGGCGTCGGCTACTTCTTCGGCGGCGCTGCGGCCCTTGATGGCGAGGACCTGGCCCTCGCCCCTAAGCAGGGGCATGGTGAGGCCGGCCAGCTTGGACATCGCCGAGACAGCCCGTGCGGTGACCACATCGACATCGACGGACTTGACGGCCTGTTCGGCGCGGGCCCGATGGACCGAGACGTTATCGAGGCCGAGATCCTCGACGACCTCATTGAGCCAGGCCACCCGGCGTTCGAGTGGTTCAACCAGCACAAGGGAAAGGTCGGGACGGGCGATGGCCAGGGCGATCCCGGGCAGGCCCGCGCCGCTTCCGACGTCGCACACGGACTTACCGTTCCCGATCAGCTCGGCGACGACGGCGCAGTTGAGGACATGCCGCCCCCACAGCCGCGGGACCTCGCGGGGACCCAGCAGCCCGCGCTCGATGCCGGAGGTGGCAAGGTGCTCAACAAAGCGCTCCGCCAGGGCGAACCGTTCGCCGAACACCGCTTCGGCTGCCTTCCGTTCCGCGTCCGTGGGAAGCACTGCCGGAGGCGTTCCGCCGACGGAGACCTGAGGGTCCTCAGTCATCGGCGGTGGAAACCACGATGTGGCGGCCGGGGCCTTCGCCCTCTGACTCACTCACGAACCCGAGCTCGGCCACGGCGTCATGGACGATCTTCCGCTCGTAGGCGCTCATCGGTTCAAGCACTACTTCGGCACCGGACTCCTTCGCCTCGGCCACAGCGTCTTCAGCGATCTTCCGGAGCTCGTCACCGCGTACACCACGGTAGCCGTCGACGTCGAGGACGAGCCGGGAGCGGTTCGAGGTTGCAGTCAGCACGGACAGCCGGGTGAGTTCCTGAAGCGCCTCAAGCACCTCGCCGTCGCGCCCGACCAGGGCCTTCAGCCCGTTGTTGCTGCGGTCCTCGGAGACGATGGAAATGTAGGTGCGCCCGCTGCGGACCTCGATGTCGATGTCCCCGTCGATGTCGGCGATGTCGAGGAGCTCTTCGAGATAGTCGGCAGCGACATCGCCCTCGTCCTCGAGGCGGGAGGCCTTGGAGGCGCCGTCGCCGTCCTCCTCCGTGATGTCCGCGGGTTCCGGGCGCTCGTTATCGATGCTCATTTTTTCTTCCTCTTCTTGCGCTGGGGCTGGACCCGCTGGACTCGAGGCTGTGCGACCGTCTCGACGACGGGTTCACCCTTCCGCTCGCCGAGCAGCGGGACAGCCGGGAGCCCCTTCTTGGCGCGCCTCTCGGCGAGGGCCTTGGCAGCCGGGGAGCCGGGGGTAGGCATGCGCCGGATGACGTAGAACTGCTGGGCCATCGTCCAGATGTTCGTGGTCGTCCAGTAGATCAGGACACCGATCGGGAAGTTGATGCCACCGATGCCGAAGACCAGGGGAAGGATGTAGAGCATGATCTTCTGCTGACGCATGAAGGGGCTCTGCATCGCCTCCTCGGACATGTTCTTCGCCATGATCTGCTTCTGGGTGATGAACTGCGAGGCCGTCATGGCGATGATCATGAGGACCGAGAGGATGATCACACTCAGGTTGATGTTGCCGCCGAAGCTGCCCAGGAAGGTTGAGGACAGCGGCGCACCGAAGATGGTTGCGTCGTCGAACTGCCGCACTTCCTGGGGTGAGAGGGCACCGATGCCTTCGCCTTCCCTGCTCGCCTTCGAGATTCCGTTCAGGACGGTGAAGAGGGCGAAGAAGAACGGCATCTGGATCAGGATGGGCAGGCACGCCGCGAACGGGTTGGTCCCGTGCTTCTTGTACAGGGCCATCTGCTCCTGCGTCATTGCCTGACGCGAGAGCTGGTCGGTCTTACCCTTGTACTTCTGCTGGAGCTTGCGCAGGTCCGGCTGCAGGGCCTGCATTCCACGCTGGGCCTTGATCTGCTTGACGAAGACGGGGATCAGGGCCGCCCGGATCACCACGACGAGGCCGATGATGGACAGCGTCCAGGTCCAGCCCGACGCCGCGTCGAGTCCCAGGAAGGTGAAGCCCTCGTGGAACATCACCATGATCCAGGACACCAGCCACCGGAAGGGGAACAGAATCGTCCCGAAGAAATCCATAATCAGTTAGCTCCTCGAACCGCTCAGGCGGCCTTCGTCATCGTCCGGAATCACCGGGTGGTTCAACACAACTATCGCGGGCACTTTCCCGTCGGGAAAAATCCTGCCGCCCTCTGGCACGTGGTCCACGCCGCCGTCGTTCCAGGGATGGCATCGCAGGACCCTCTTCACCGCAAGCGTACTTCCCCGGAGGGCGCCGTGGACGGTGACCGCCTCAAGTGCATAGGCCGAGCAGCTCGGGTAGAACCGGCAGACCGGTCCGTAGAGGGGGGAAACGATCCTCCGGTAAACCTTCAGCAGCAGGATCAGCAGGCCACGGGGCGCATCGCGCAGGAGGCTCCAGTACCGGGGTCCGGTCGCCGTCACAATCCCGTGTCTCCCTTGTCCCTGCAGCGCCGGAGCGCGCCGGCCGCCGCCTTATCGAAGTCGCTGCTCAAATCATCCCACCCCGCGAGGGCGGAAGCGGGAAGGGCGCGGACCACGAGGTCGAGCCCCTGCGGGTTGCGCGCGATGAAGGCCGCGGCCGCGGCACGCAGCCTTCGCTTGACGAGGTTGCGCGTCACGGCGTTCCCAACGTTCTTCCCGACGATGAATCCGCACCGGCTGGGCCCGCTCGGACGGGGCAGGGCATATAAGACGACGTTCCGGCGCCCTGAGCGGGCACCGGAACGTACGGTCCGTGCAAAATCTCCGGCGACGCGCACCCGGTGGATCTTCGCGAGCATCGACTATGCCTCTCCTAAGGAACCGGAAAAGTATCGAACTCCGCGCGATCCAGGCTGGGCTTCATCGCGGAAAGGGTTGTACCGCTATGCCGACAGTTCGGTGCGGCCCTTGCTGCGGCGTGCCGACAGAATGGCACGGCCTGCGCGGGTACGCATGCGAAGGCGGAAACCGTGCTTTTTGGCACGACGGCGGTTATTCGGCTGAAAGGTCCGCTTGCTCACTGTGTTTACTCCAAGACGATCTTGAGATGCGTCCGGCCCATTGCAACAAGGGGGAAGAACAGACTGACGCGATTAAGGTGCACACCCGCAGAACGCTCGAAACGCCAGCACGCATCCGAGGCCTCTTACTACCCGGAACAGTCGTGATGGCATGCGAAATGCAGACATAAAGGACTACATAACGTTAGGCGACGGGACACAGCAGCGTCAAACCGGCCGGCGGCGGGCTCCATCCACTGCATCATCCACACCTGTGGACATCCACCTGTGGACAATCGGCGGCCTCCGTACCGCGCCGGGTAGCGCCGGAATGCCTCGACGGGCCGTCCCGGGCCCTGCTTTGTCCACGGTTTCACCGCTATCTTCTGTAGTTTCCATCCTCTAGTCTTGGCAGGGCCGGTTTATCCACCATCTGTGTACAACCCTGTGGATTACGGCCATTTTCAAGTGCGGATTGTGAAGCTTTGAGGGGTATTTGTGGTGGAAACGGACGAGGTCAACGACGTCGGCAGCTCATGGCGGAAGGTGATCCGAACCCTTGAGCATGACGATCGCGTCACTCCGAGGCAGCGCGGATTCGTCGTTCTGGCTCAGGCCCAGGGACTGATCGGCACCACAATGCTGGTCGCCGTCCCGAATGAACTGACCCGCGAGGTGCTCCAGACCCAGCTGAAGGCTGCACTGGACGAAGCCCTGCACGAAGTGTTCAGGGAGGACATCCAGTGTGCGTTCGTCATCGACCCCGATCTCACTCCGGTCGCCGAGGAGGAGCCGGTTCCGGAATCGGCGCCCTCCCCGGAACAGCGGGAAGAACCGAAGCCCTCGCCGACGCCGCCAAGCAACTCCCATGAGTTCGGCCGGCTGAACCCCAAGTACATCTTCGATACCTTCGTCATCGGCTCATCGAACCGGTTTGCGCACGCCGCCGCGGTCGCGGTCGCCGAGGCTCCCGCCAAGGCCTACAACCCGTTGTTCATCTACGGTGACTCAGGCCTTGGCAAGACCCACCTCCTTCACGCGATCGGCCACTATGCCCGGCATCTCTACACCGGCATCCGTGTGAGGTACGTGAACTCCGAGGAATTCACGAACGACTTCATCAACTCGATCCGCGACGATGAGGGCACGAGCTTCAAGCAGACCTACCGCAATGTGGACATCCTGCTCATCGATGACATCCAGTTCCTCTCCGGTAAGGACCGGACCCAGGAGGAGTTCTTCCACACCTTCAATGCGCTGCACAACCACAACAAGCAGGTGGTGATCACCTCGGACCTGCCGCCGAAGCAGCTTTCAGGCTTCGAGGAGCGCATGCGGTCGCGGTTCGAGTGGGGCCTGCTCACCGATATCCAGCCGCCCGAACTCGAAACCCGTATCGCCATCCTGCGCAAGAAGGCGATCAGCGACAGCCTGAGCGCACCCGATGACGTCCTTGAGTACATCGCGTCCAAGATCGCAACGAACATCCGGGAACTTGAGGGTGCGCTGATCCGGGTCACCGCCTTCGCGAGCCTGAACCGGCAGCCGGTCGACGTGAACCTGGCCGAGATAGTGCTCAAGGATCTGATCTCCGATGACGGCGCACAGGAGATCACCTCGACGGTGATCATGGCCCAGACCGCCGACTACTTCCAGATCAGCCTCGAGGAGTTGTGCAGCAAGTCCCGCACCCGCACCCTGGTGACGGCCCGGCAGATCGCCATGTACCTCTGCCGCGAACTGACCGACATGTCCCTGCCCAAGATCGGCCAGGAGCTCGGTGGCCGTGATCACACGACGGTCATCCATGCCGACCGCAAGATCCGCGAACTCATGGCCGAGCGGCGGGCGATCTTCAACCAGGTGACCGAACTGACAAACCGCATCAAACACAAGCAGCGGGAAGCCTGAGACCGCCCGACGGGGGACCGCCCGACGGGCGGGAAATTAACAGCTGTGGACACAACTGTGGATAACCCCCGGAACAACCTGCCGGAACCTGAGGAAAACCCCCACCTGCCCTGTGGATCCGCGAAATGACAAGGATTTCCCCCACAGGGGCGGCTTCCAGGGTGGCCTGTGGACGCACAGCTTGTCCACAGGGCAGATCCGCGGACTACGGGCGGCGGACGGACTTATCCACAGTTTCCACAGCAGTTATTAACACTACGAACCTTAAACTTCAAAAAGTTCTTCAGATAACACTCTCGTGTTCCTGCACCCCGGTCCGGGCCCGGACCCGACCCGTTCCGGGTCGCTCCTCCCGGTTGTGCCGGCCGGCCCCGGCCCTTCCGATGGCACCCATCCACGGGACCCGGCGGCTCAGGCTAAGCTGTGTTCCAAGCAGGGTTGGGGTCAACGGTGCCCTCCCGGATTCTCTTTCCGCACAGACACCGGACCCCGCCCACGTACGTCCATGTCGGTGGTTGTACTCAAGAGGTACTTTGTGAAAGGCGGCTTCCTTCCGTGAAATTCAGAGTTGAGCGGGACGTTCTCGCGGAGGCTGTCTCCTGGACAGCGCGCTCCCTTTCCCCGCGCCCACCTGTTCCCGTGCTGGCAGGGCTGCTCATCAAGGCCGAGGGCGGAGCCCTCTCCCTGGCGAGCTTCGACTACGAAATCTCGGCGCGCCTGGAGATCCCCGCCGACATCAGCGAGGAAGGAACCATCCTCGTTTCGGGGCGCCTGCTTGCCGATATCTGCCGCAGCCTGCCCTCGGCGCCCGTCGAGGTGGCCACTGACGGCTCGAAAGTCACGCTGACCTGCCGGAACAGCCGGTTCAACCTCGCCACCATGCCCGAAGGCGAATACCCCGAGCTGCCGAAGCTCCCCGCCGTCAGCGGCGTCGTCGACGGCGATGCCTTCGCCCAGGCCGTCTCCCAGGTGATCATCGCCGCCAGCCGCGACGACACCCTGCCCATCCTCACCGGCGTCCGCATGGAGATCGAAGACGACCTCATCACGCTCCTGGCCACCGACCGGTACCGGCTGGCCCTGCGGGAAGTGTCCTGGAAGCCTTCCACACCGGGCATCTCCACCAGCGCCCTGGTCAAGGCCAAGACCCTCAACGAGGTCGCCAAGACCCTCGGCGGCGCCGGCGACCTGAACATCGCCTTTTCCGATGACAGCGAACTGATCGGTTTCGAAAGCGGCGGCCGTCGGACCACCTCGCTGCTGGTCGATGGGGACTACCCGAAGATCCGGTCCCTCTTCCCCGAAACCACGCCGATCCACGCCACCGTCGAAACCAGTGCCCTCGTCGAGGCCGTGCGGCGTGTGTCGCTGGTGGCCGAACGGAACACCCCGGTGCGGCTGGCCTTCACCCAGGGACAGGTGGCCCTCGACGCTGGCACCGGCGAGGACGCCCAGGCCTCCGAAGCCATCGAGGCGACCCTTGACGGCGACGACATCACCGTCGCGTTCAACCCGCAGTACCTCAGCGAGGGCCTCGGCGCCTTCCCCAGCAGGTTCGTGCGCTTTTCGTTCACTTCCCCGCCAAAACCGGCTGTCATGTCGGCACAGGAGGAAGCCACAGGCGAGGACCGGGAAGACTACCGGTACCTGCTGATGCCCGTTCGGCTTCCGAACCAGTAAGGACCGGCGTTACGCCGGCCGACCCCCACGGTAGAAAGAGTAGATGCAATGCATATTGGCCTTATCGGACTAGGCAAAATGGGCTTCAACATGAGGGAACGGCTGCGCCGTGGGGGCGTAACCGTCACCGGGTTTGATCGGAACCCGGAGCTGACCGATGTGTCCTCCCTTGATGAGCTGGTAGCCGCAGTCCCGGCCCCCCGCATCATCTGGGTGATGGTTCCCGCCGGAGCTGTGACCGACAACGTCATCCGCGAGCTGTCGGGCTCACTGCAGGAAGGCGACCTCGTCATCGACGGCGGCAATTCCCGTTTCACGGACGACCAGGCCCACGGTGCACTCCTCGCCGAGCACGGCATCTCCTTCCTCGACTGCGGCGTCTCGGGCGGTGTGTGGGGCCTCGCGAACGGCTACGGCCTGATGGTCGGCGGCAGCGACGCCGAAGTCGCCCGCGCCATGCCGATCTTCGATGCGCTCCGGCCCGAGGGCGAGCGGCACGAAAGCTTCGTCCACGTCGGGGATATCGGCGCCGGACACTACGCCAAGATGGTCCACAACGGCATCGAATACGGGCTCATGCAGGCCTACGCCGAAGGGTATGAACTCCTCCAGGCCAAGGACATCATCAAGGACGTGCCCGGAACCTTCACCGCCTGGCAGAAGGGAACGGTCGTCCGGTCCTGGCTGCTCGACCTCATGGTGAACGCGCTGCAGGACGACCCCGAACTCGCCAAGGTTGCCGGTTACGTCGAAGATTCCGGTGAGGGACGCTGGACCGTCGAGGAATCGATTGCCAACGCCGTGCCCACCCCGGCAATCACCGCCTCGGTCTTCGCCCGCTTCGCCTCGCGGCAGGATGACTCCCCGGCGATGAAGATGGTCGCGGCCCTCCGAAACCAGTTCGGTGGACACGCGGTACGCCCGGCCCGCCAGGATCCCGCCTGAGCGGGGGCCGGTGTACATAGAGCACCTATCGCTCACCGACTTCCGCAGCTACCACCAGCTCGACACCGGGCTGGATCCCGGCGTGACGGTGTTCGTCGGACCCAACGGCGTGGGGAAGACCAACATCGTCGAGGCCATCGGGTACCTTGCGTCCCTCTCCTCGCACCGGGTCAGCACCGACAAGCCCCTCATCGGTTTCTCCGCTGAGAGGGCGCTGGTGCGGGGGAAGCTTGTCCGCGGGGTGCAGCGGACAAGCGTCGAGGTGGAAATCAATGCCGCCGGCGCCAACCGCGCCCGGATCAACCGGGCGAACCCGGTCCGGGCGAGGGCGGCCGCAGGCATCCTCAAGACCGTGCTCTTCGCTCCGGAGGACCTCGCCCTCGTCAAGGGCGATCCGGCCGTCCGGCGGCGCTACCTCGACGAGGTCCTCGTCACGCTGGTTCCGCACCAGGCCGCCCTACGCGCCGATTACGAGCGGGTCCTCAAGCAGCGCAACGCGCTGCTGAAATCCGCCCGGGCGGCCGGGCGGTTCTCGGGAGCTCACGAGGCAACCCTCGAGGTGTGGGACCAGCACCTTGCCGAAACCGGGGCACGCCTCCTTTACGCACGGCTGGGCCTTGTCGAAAGGCTCCAGCCGCACCTGGCGCTGGCCTACGCCCAGCTGACCGACGGATCGAAGGAGGCGTCGGCCGCCTACCGGGCCACGGTGGCGGGCCTGTTCGACGACGAGGACCCGGATGCCGCCGGGATCCGCGCCGGGGAACTTCACGGCGCGGATCCCGCGGAATTGACAGACCGTTTCCTCGAGGCGCTGGTACAGCACCGCAAGAAGGAGCTCGACCGGGGAATCTCCCTGGTGGGACCGCACCGCGACGAGTTGAGCCTCATGCTGGGACCGGCCCCGGCCAAGGGATACGCCTCCCACGGGGAAACCTGGTCGATGGCCCTGGCGCTGCGCCTCGCCTCCTACTACCTGCTCAATGAGGAGGACCAGACCCCCGGCGCGAGCCCGGTGCTGATCCTTGACGATGTCTTCGCGGAGCTGGACACTCAGCGGAGGAGAAAACTTGCGAAGATCGTCTCCGGCGCGGAGCAGGTGCTTGTCACCGCCGCCGTTCCCGGGGACATTCCGGAGGAGCTGACAGGGCGGCAGCTCCGCGTCGTTCCTGGAGGAATCGATGCCGAGGCAGGCTGACGGATCGGGCAGCGGGCACACAGGACCTGACACCGGGGACGCGCCCGCGGACGGGGTGAACGAGGGCGCCGGCGCGGAGCCCGGGTCCCCGGGTGCTGCGCCCGGCCGGACCCCGGCCGGGGACGGCGGGCTTCCCGTCGGCGTCGAGCAGAACGCACCGGAAGCGCTGCTGAACCGGCTTCGGGATGCGTCGCAGTCCCGCGGCACACCACGGGTGCCGGTCGGCCGCCGCGCCCCGGCGGCCTCCCGGCGCCGCTACTCCCCGGCCCCGGTCTACGGCGGGCGGGATCCCGAAGGCCTCGGGAAGGTCTTCAACAAACTGCTCGCCGAACGCGGCTGGAACTCCCCCGTCGCCGTGGGGTCGGTGCTGGCGCGCTGGACCGAGCTCGTGGGTTCGGAAATCGCCTCCCACTGCCATCCTGAGAGTTTCGACGGGACCACGGTGCTGGTCCGCTGCGACTCCACCGCCTGGGCCACCCAGCTCCGGTTGATCAGTCCGGACCTGCTGCGCAGGTTCGACGCCGAGCTTGGACCCAAGGTGGTCACCCGCATCTCGGTGGTGGGGCCGGCGGGCCCAAGCTGGCGCAAGGGCGGACGCTCGGTGAAGGGCCGCGGCCCGCGGGACACCTACGGGTGACCGGCGTCACCGACGGCCGGATCGGCCGGCAAATTCCGGCCCGCTCCTGAAATCGCGTGAGCGGCGGGTAGAGGTCCCGGGAGCCTTTCCGACGTATACGGCCCCTACCGGCGTCCTGCTGTTGGCTTAAAAGCGCCATTCTTGGCCGCTAGAGGCGGGTCTGTGCGGGATTGAGCCCTGCCGCAGGGTAGAATAAAGAGGTTTCCCCCGCATAAACACATTGAGGAGTCGACTGCGCCTGTGGCAAACGAGAACGAGTTGAACGCTAGCGATGTCAAGATTGGGGTTGGCGAGTCTCCCGCCCTCTCCGCAGCGACCTCCCACAGCTACGGCGCCAGCGATATCACGGTGCTCGAAGGCCTTGAGGCGGTACGTAAACGCCCAGGCATGTATATCGGGTCGACGGGCCCCCGCGGACTCCACCACCTTGTCTATGAGGTGGTGGACAACTCCGTCGATGAGGCGCTTGCCGGTCATGCCGACACCATTGAGGTGACCCTTCTCGCGGACGGCGGGGTGCGCGTGATCGACAACGGCCGCGGTATTCCCGTGGACATGCACCCCACCGAGGGCCGGCCCACCGTGGAGGTCGTCATGACCATCCTCCACGCGGGCGGGAAGTTCGGCGGCGGCGGCTACGCGGTCTCCGGCGGTCTTCACGGCGTCGGCATCTCTGTGGTCAACGCCCTCTCGAAGCGGGTCGAGACCGAGGTGCGGCGCCAGGGTTTCGTGTGGCGGCAGTCCTTCGCCGATGGCGGCAAGCCGGTCGGCGAGCTCCGCCGGGGCGAGGAAACCTCGGAGACCGGCACCACCCAGACCTTCTACCCGGACGAGACGATCTTCGAATCCGTCGAGTTCGACTACGAGACCCTGCGTGCACGGTTCCAGCAGATGGCCTTCCTCAACAAGGGACTGCGCATCACCCTGCTCGACGAGCGCGCTGACATTGAGACCGACGAGATCACGGAGCACCACGAGCCCGGCGAGGCGCCCGAGGATGACACCCCGAAGCACCGCCAGGTCGAGTACCTCTATGAGAACGGGCTGCTCGACTACGTCCGGCACCTGAACTCCTCAAAGCGGGTCGAGGTGATCCACGAGGACATCATCGGGTTCGAGACCGAGGACACGGACCGCAAGATCGCCGTCGAGGTCGCCCTGCAGTGGACAACTGCGTATTCGGAGAGCGTCCACACCTACGCCAACACGATCAACACGCATGAGGGCGGAACCCATGAAGAGGGATTCCGTGCTGCCATGACGACGCTGATCAACAAGTACGCGCGCGACAAGAACATCATCAAGGAAAAAGACGACAACCTGACCGGCGACGACATCCGCGAAGGCCTGACGGCCGTCATCTCCGTCAAGCTCACCGAACCGCAGTTCGAAGGCCAGACCAAGACCAAGCTGGGCAACTCCGAGGCCAAGGGCTTCGTCCAGCGGGTCGTCACCGACCAGCTCGGAGACTGGCTTGAGCGGAACCCGGGCCCCGCCCGCGATGTCATCCGCAAGTCCGTCCAGGCCGCCCAGGCCCGCCTCGCCGCCCGCAAGGCCCGCGAGTCAACCCGCCGCAAGGGCCTGCTCGAGTCCGGCGGAATGCCGGGCAAGCTCAAGGACTGCCAGTCGAAGGATCCGGCCAAGTCCGAGATCTACATTGTGGAGGGCGACTCCGCAGGCGGTTCGGCCGTCCGCGGGCGCAACCCCGAGACCCAGGCGATCCTTCCGCTGCGCGGCAAGATCCTCAACGTCGAGCGGGCCCGCCTCGACCGGGCGCTGGGCAACAGCGAAGTACAGGCGATGATCACGGCCTTCGGCGCCGGCATCGGCGAGGACTTTGACGTCGCGAAGGCCCGGTACCACAAGATCGTCCTGATGGCCGATGCCGACGTCGACGGTCAGCACATCACCACGCTGCTGCTGACACTGCTCTTCCGCTACATGCGCCCGCTGATCGAGAGCGGATTCGTGTATCTGGCCCAGCCGCCGCTCTACCGGATCAAGTGGTCCAACGCCCCGCACGCCTATGTCTACAGCGACAAGGAGCGCGACGAGACCATCCGGCAGGGCCTTGCCAACAACCTGCGCATGCCCAAGGACAACGGCATCCAGCGCTACAAGGGTCTCGGCGAGATGGACTACACCGAACTGTGGGAAACCACGATGGACCCCGACCGCCGCACGCTGCTCCAGGTCACCATGGACGACGCCGCCGCTGCCGACCAGGTCTTCTCGGTGCTGATGGGTGAGGATGTCGAGTCCCGCCGGAACTTCATTCAGCAGAACGCCAAGGACGTGCGCTTCCTGGACATCTAGGGATCCACCGGGTGCCGGCTCGTTCCGGTGCCCGGTGCCCCTGTCCGCGGTAAACATTTGAACGAAATGGAATAAGGACTTATGAGCGAGACGCCGAATGACGGAGCCGCACCCGACGAGATCCTGGCCGGGGAGGTGTTGACCGACCGCGTTGAACAGGTCGACCTGCAGACCGAGATGCAGCGGTCCTACCTTGACTACGCCATGGCCGTCATCATCGGGCGTGCCCTTCCCGACGTGCGGGACGGGCTGAAGCCGGTCCACCGCCGGGTGCTGTACGCCATGTTCGACGGCGGGTACCGCCCCGAGCGTTCCTTCAACAAGTGCGCCCGCGTCGTCGGTGAGGTCATGGGCCAGTACCACCCGCACGGCGACGGCGCGATCTACGATGCGCTGGTGCGCCTCATCCAGGACTGGACGATGCGCTACCCGCTCGCCCTCGGCCAGGGCAACTTCGGGTCCCCGGGCAACGACGGTGCGGCCGCCCCGCGGTACACCGAGACCAAGATGGCCCCGCTGGCCATGGAGATGGTCCGCGACATCGACGAGGAGACCGTCGATTTCCAGGACAACTACGACGGCAAGAACCAGGAACCGACAATCCTGCCGTCCCGCTTCCCCAACCTGCTGGTCAACGGCTCCTCCGGCATCGCGGTGGGCATGGCCACGAACATCCCGCCGCACAACCTGCGCGAGGTTGCCGACGGCGTCCAGTGGTATCTGCAGCACCCCGAGGCCTCCAAGGAGGAACTGCTCGAGGAGCTGATCGTGAGGATCAAGGGCCCCGACTTCCCCACGGGCGCCCAGATCCTCGGGCACCGCGGCATCGAGGACGCCTACCGGACCGGCCGCGGATCGGTCACCATGCGCGCCGTGGTCAATGTCGAGGAGATTCAGGGCCGCACCTGCCTGGTGGTCACGGAACTGCCGTACCAGGCGAACCCTGACAACCTGGCGATCAAGATCGCCGACCTGGTCAAGGACGGCAAGATCAGCGGCATCGCCGACCTGCGCGATGAGACCTCCGGCCGCACCGGGCAGCGCCTGGTGATCGTGCTCAAGCGCGACGCCGTGGCGAAGGTCGTGCTGAACAACCTGTACAAGCACACCCAGCTGCAGGACAACTTCAGCGCCAACATGCTCGCCATCGTCGACAATGTGCCGCGCACCCTGAGCCTCGACGCGTTCATCCGGCACTGGGTGACCCACCAGCTCGAAGTGATCGTCCGGCGCACCCGCTACCGCCTCCGCAAGGCGGAGGAGGCGGCCCACATCCTGCGCGGCTACCTCAAGGCCCTCGACGCCCTCGACGAGGTCATCGCCCTGATCCGCGCTTCCCAGACGGTGGAGGACGCCCGGGGTGGACTGATGACCCTGCTCTCCATCGACGAGGTCCAGGCCGCGGCCATCCTGAACATGCAGCTGCGCCGCCTGGCCGCCCTGGAGCGGCAGAAGATCCAGGACGAGCACGACAAGCTCGAGCGGGAGATCACCGAGTACCAGCGGATCCTCGCCTCCCCGGAGGTCCAGCGCTCCATCGTCTCGACCGAGCTCCAGGACATCGTCGACCGGCACGGCGACGACCGCCGCACCGAGATCCTCATGGGCTACGACGGCGACATGAGCATGGAGGACCTCATCCCCGAGGAGGAGATGGTCGTCACCATCACCCGCGGTGGATACGTCAAGCGCACCCGCAGTGACAACTACCGCCAGCAGGCCCGCGGCGGCAAGGGCATCCGCGGTGCGCAGCTGCGCGGCGACGACGTCGTCGAGCACTTCTTCGTCACCACCACCCACCACTGGCTGCTGTTCTTCACCAACCTCGGGCGGGTCTACCGGGCGAAGGCCTACGAACTGGTCGAGGCCGCCCGGGACGCGAAGGGCCAGCACGTGGCGAACCTGCTGGCCTTCCAGCCGGACGAGACGATCGCCCAGGTCCTGGACCTGCGTGACTACCAGCAGGCCCCGTACCTTGTCCTTGCCACCAAGCGCGGCCTGATGAAGAAGACGAGGCTCGATGACTACGACACCAACCGTTCGGCCGGCGTCATCGCCATCAACCTGCGCGACGGCGACGAGCTGGTCTCGGCCCAGCTGGTCTCCGAATCCGATGACCTGATGCTTGTCTCCCGCAAGGGGCAGTCGCTGCGCTTCACCGCCACCGACGAGGCGCTGCGCCCCATGGGCCGGGCCACCTCGGGTGTGACCGGAATGAAATTCAGGGCCGACGACGAACTCCTCGCCGCCGCCGTCGTCAGCGACGACTCCTTCGTCTTCATCGTCACCGAGGGTGGTTTCGCCAAGCGGACCAAGGTCGACGAGTACCGCGTCCAGGGGCGCGGCGGGCTGGGGATCAAGGTGGCCAAGCTCGCGGAGGAGCGCGGCGACCTCGTCGGCGCGCTCGTCGTCCAGGAGAGCGACGAGGTGCTCGTGGTGATGGAGGGCGGGAAGGTCGTCCGCTCGGCGGTCACCGGCGTCCCGGCCAAGGGCCGCGACACCATGGGTGTCATCTTCGCCAAGCCGGACAAGAAGGACCGTATTATCGGGGTGGCGCGCAACAGCGAGCGGTCGATGGCCGTTGATGACGACGCGGTTGAGGAAGCACAGATCCTTGAGGTCGCGCCGGACGGCACGGTGGGCGGCGCTTCGTCGGCGGACATCGATGAAGTACCGTTGTCGACAGATGAAACGGCTGAGCCCGATGCTGAGTCGCCGGAAAACGGAGGTAGCGAGTGAGCTCGGCCAACACAAACCCGCGGTCCAGCGGAACGGTGCGTTCGTCTGGAAGCGGTCCGCGGGTCAACGCGCCGGCCCGCCCGGCGCAGCGGCCCTCGGCAGGACAGGCGGCGAGACCGGGGACCCGGCCCGGACTGGTGAAGCCGGCCCCGAAGGCCAAGGCGCGCAAGGCACGGCTGCTGGTGAGCAAGGTCGACCCCTGGTCGGTGCTGAAGATGGCCTTCCTGCTGTCGGTCGCCCTCGGCATCGTCACGGTGGTCGCCGCCATCGTGATCTGGACCGTCCTGGACCTCACCGGCATCTTCGACGGGGTCAACGACCTTCTGCGTGAGATCGCGGGCACCGAGAGCGGCGGCTTCGATCTGCGGCAGTTCGCCTCGCTGGGACAGGTTGTGTCCTTCGCCACCATCATCGCGGTCGTCAATGTGGTGCTCCTGACGGCCCTGGCGATGCTTTCGGCCGTGTTGTACAACATTTCCTCGGCCCTTGTCGGCGGTATCGGCGTCACCCTTACCGACGACTAAGGTTTTTGGGCATCGGGCCGGGGACGGCGATTTGAGGTTTGCCGAGTTCCTGCTGTAAAGTCGTATCTCGGCCCGATGAGGTATCGGGGCGTATAGCTCAGGCGGTTAGAGCGCTTCGCTGATAACGAAGAGGTCCCAGGTTCAAGTCCTGGTACGCCCACGGATCCACCACCGCAGGCAACTGCTAGGAGACGAATGTGAAGAAGTTGCTGATTGCCGCAGCTGCTGCAGCAGGCGTCTTGGTTTACAAGCGGTGGCAGGATTCAGAGAAGGAAAAGGCAGTCTGGAGCAAAGCGACCGACGAGGTCGGATAGCTCCGGGCCGCAGCGGTTCGATCGAACCGGCTGAGGCTCATCACGGGGGCATGGCGCAATTGGTAGCGCACCTGCTTTGCAAGCAGGGGGTTCGGGGTTCGAGTCCCCGTGCCTCCACCGAAGGGAAAAACCCCGGTCTACGGACCGGGGTTTTTCTTTGTCTCCGGCCGCCGCACCTCCCTCCCGCCTCCCTCCCGCCTCCGTACCGTGGCATCCTTCGGCTGCTCTAGGGTTGCAGGGTGATCATTTTCCTCTCGGTGCTCGGCGTCCTCGGTGTGTCGGCGTCCGGGCCCATTATGGCCGCGACGGCGGCGCCGGCCCTAGCCATCGCGTTCTGGCGCAACTCGATCGGCGCATTGATCATGGGAGGACCCGCGGCTGTCTCAAAACGCGCCGAGTTCCGTGCCCTGGGCCGGTCTGACTTCCGTAGCCTCCTCACCGCGGCGACGGCCCTGGCCCTCCACTTCGCCTGCTTCATCACCTCACTCAAGCTGACGTCGGTGGCCGCAGCGACCGCCCTGGTCTGCCTCCAGGTGGCCTGGATCGCCCTGTTCAACGCCGTGCGTGGGTCACGGCCTCCGGGCGTGGTGGTCACCGGGCTCACCATCGCGTTCGCCGGGGTCGTCGTGATCACCGGATTCGACCTGCAGCTCTCCGGCCAGGCGATCCTCGGTGACGTCCTCGCCCTGGCCGGAGGTGCCCTCGCCGGGATCTACCAGATGGCCGGCGCGACAGCCCGGCGCACCATGTCCACCGGGACGTACACCACCCTCTGCTACGGTGGGTGCGCCGTCATCCTGCTCGTGATGTGCCTGCTGTTCCGCCAGCCGCTGACCGGATTCTCACCGGCGGCCTGGCTCGGGATCCTCGGGGTGACCCTCGTGGCCCAGATCATGGGCCACAGCGTGTTCAATCATCTGCTCGCCGTGATGAGCCCGCTGGTGATCTCGATGATCATCCTCCTCGAAATCCCCGGTGCCGCGCTCCTTGCCGCGGTCTTCCTCGACGAGCAGCTCCCGGCGGGAACCTACGCGGGGCTGCTGCTGATCCTGGTCGGCCTCGCCGTCGTGGTCCGCGGGCAGGCACGTTCCCGCCCGGCGGGCCGCACGGCCGCCCGGCCGGTCGAGGCACCGCCGGCGCTCGGCGGGGACTGAGGCCGCCTTCAGAGGGTGCGTTTAACCAAAAGGGAGCGGGAAGGGCGGCCGGTATCCGGCTGCCCTTCCCGCTCCCGCAGGATCGTTAAGGTCCTAGCTGGTGGCGTCGTTCGGCTTCGCGGCGTGCTTGGCCGTGTCGGAGAGATCGACGGGAGCGTCCTTGACCTTCTTGTTCGCGGCCTTTGCCTGCTCCGATGCGGCCGTCAGGTCCGGACCCGAGGTTCCGGTTCCCGTGGTGGCCGTGGTGGTTGTCGTCGTTGCCGTGGTCGGAGTGACCGGCGTCGTCGTGGTCGACGGCGGGGTGGTGGTGCTCTGGGTCACTGGGGCCGGCGTCTTCCACGGGTCCTCGACGGGCTTGGAGGCACGCCAGGCGGCAACGCCGGCGGTGACCGCCGCGGCGATGATTCCGACGATCAGCCAGCCCTTGCCCTTCTTGGCCTGCTCCTGCTGGCGCTTCTTCAGCTCCTTCGAGGCCTGCAGCCCCGCTGCGACGAAGGCTTTCTGGGCATTGCGCGCTGCCTTCTTGTCTCCGGTCACGCGGGTGACCATGGAGGCGACCGCCGGCGGGATGGTGGCGACCGCAACCGAGCGGGACGCCGAATCGGCCGCCTCGCCGAGCTTGTAGGACAGCGCGGGGATGTAGCCGTCAACAACCTTCCCCTTGGCCGAGGTGAGGGCGGGACCGGCCTTGCCGAGAGTTTCCTGAACCTTCGGGGTGGTCGTGTCGATCACCTGGGTGATCCGGGGTCCGACCCGGTCCAGCCGCTCCTGGATCAGGGGGCTGACCGTGGCGTATCGGGTGGACACCCCGGTCGCGGCCTTCCTCATGCTCTCCTGAATCATCGGAGAGGCCGTCTGCACCCCCTTGTCCCAACGGGGCTTCGTCCAGCCGTAGGCGGCGCCGACATAGGGGATTGCCCAGCCACGGGCGGCCGCGATGCCCGCCAGAACGCCTTCTTCGAATCCGGGCGCGGTCTTTTCGTTCTTCTTCACAAGTACCTCCAGGAGATCGTGACTCGTCATGGTCAGCCTACGTGCTATCCGCAGGCCTTGCTATTCATCCCTCAGGATTCCAAGGTTTTCACTGTGCGCGGAATGCTTCTCTCCCAGATTTTTGGCGGGCACCCCGTGGAAGAATGGCACCATGACTGCTATTCCAACCGCAAAGGCCACCATCCACACCAACCACGGCGACATCGCTGTCAATCTCTTTGGCAACCACGCGCCGAAGACGGTGAAGAACTTCGTGCGCCTCGCCACGGGCGAGATTACCTGGACCCACCCGCAGACGGGTGAGGAAACCTCGAAGCCGCTGTACGACGGAACTATCTTCCACCGCATCATCAAAGACTTCATGATCCAGGGCGGGGACCCGCTGGGCCAGGGCATCGGCGGCCCGGGATACAAGTTCGATGACGAGATCCACCCCGAGCTCGACTTCAACGAGCCCTACAAGCTGGCCATGGCCAACGCCGGGATCCAGGGCGGACGCGGAACGAACGGGTCACAGTTCTTCATCACCTCGGTGCCCACTACCTGGCTGCAGGGCAAGCACACCATCTTCGGTGACGTCACCGACGAGGCTTCACGGAAGATCGTGGACAAGCTGAACGCGATCGGCACCGATATGCGCGACAAGCCCCTCGAGGACGTCGTCGTCAGCAGCATCACCGTAGAGCAGCTCTAGACTCCGTGTCCTACGGAGTCCCCGCGGGCAGTCCGTCGCAGGAGGCGCCGGTCTGCCCGCGGCACCCCGACCGCATCAGCTACGTCCGGTGCCAGCGGTGCGGCAGGCCGGCGTGCCCGGAGTGCCAGCGCCAGGCCGCCGTGGGCATCCAGTGTGTCGACTGCATCGCCGAACAGGCGCGCAACACCCCCAAGACCACCACCGCCTTCGGCGGCGCGGCCACCTCCGGCCGGCCGGTGGTCACCGTCGTCCTCATCGGCGCCTGTGTCCTGTTGTTCCTGCTCCAGATGGCCGTCCCGGGCCTGACGGCGTCGCTGCAGTATGCCCCGCTTTACACCGCGGGCTATGCCGGGACCATCGACGCCGAGCCGTGGCGGATGTTTACCGCCGCGTTCCTCCACTCGCCCAACTTCCTGCTTCACATCGCCTTTAATATGTACGCCTTGTGGATCCTGGGCCAGTCACTGGAGCCGGCGCTCGGGCGCGCCCGTTTCCTGGCGCTGTATCTGCTCTCCGCGCTGGGCGGTTCCGTGGGGGTCCTGCTGCTGAGCAACCCGTTCCAGCCGGTCGTGGGAGCCTCCGGCGCGGTCTTCGGCCTCTTCGGTGCCCTCTTCGTCATCCAGAAGAAGCGGGGCGGGGACGTCCGCCAGATCCTCGTCCTTATCGCCGTCAACGGGGTGCTGGGCTTCGTCGTGCCGGGCATCGCCTGGCAGGCCCACCTGGGCGGCCTGCTGACCGGGGCCGCCGTGGCGGCCGTGCTGGCCTACGTGCCCCGCGGCCGGCTGCGCCCGGCCCTTCAGTGGAGTGGGGTGGGGGCGGTGACGGCTGTCCTCGCCGTGCTGACCTTCCTTGGATCGGTCCTCATCACGGTCTAGGCCGCCCCGAACGCTGTGCACAACGAACCGGAAAGGGATCCGGCTGCCGCTCAGGCCGCCGGATCCCTTCGCTTTATCCACAGGGTTTATCCACACAGGGGAAAACTTACACACATGTAATTCCACAGATGTGGATAACAATGGGGCGGCACTCGGCGGATCGGGAGGATTTCCCCCAATCTTCTCCACACCTGTGGATAACTTAGTGCACAACGTGTGTACAGGGAATATTGGGACAAAAGTGACTGCTGTCACTAAGGGTCCGGAGCTAGATTTCCCCCACGCCCCGCGTTCTGTCCACAGCGGCCTCCCTAGATCCCCATCCCCCTGGGCCGGCGCTCCTGGCGGACGCGTTCCCGGCACCCCTGGAGGCCGGTGCTGTAGAGACGGGGTTTCAGGCCCCGGTCCCGCTCGGTGGGGCCGGTTCTCCGGCGCCTCCACGCGGTGGAGATTTCCGCCGTCGGGCGGACCGTAGGCCGTACGGCCAGGACCGCAGCGCGCCCGCGGTACGCCACCCGCCGGTCACGCGGTTGGTCGAGGGGTCGGATACGAAGACCGTCCCGGCGGCCGGGGAGGTCGACTCCCGGCGCAGGGCCAGGATGTCCATCAGGGGGTGGATGCAGCGGGCGTAGAGGCCCGGCAGGAAGCGGGCGAGCGGGATAGCGGCGCCCTGGAGGCGTCCCACCACCCGGACCGGCCGCGGACGGCGCACGGTGCGCACGATGGCGCGGGCGACGCGTTCAGGGGCAACCACCGGGGGAAGAGGGTGGACCTCCCGGCCGGTGTAGTTCGCGGCATGCTGGTAGATGGGGGTGTCGATGGTGGCCGGCAGGACGGCGCAGATGGAAATCTGCGGAGCGTCCCGGTACTCGTGCCTCAGCACCTCGGCGAAGCCGAGCAGCCCGAACTTGCCTGTGACATACGGGGAGATATAGGGAGCGGAGACCTTGGAGAACACCGAGCCCACGAGGACGAGGGTGCCGCGGCCCTGTGCGCGGAAGTGCGGAAGGACGGCGCGGGCTCCATGCACCTGGCCGAAGAGCGTGGTCTCGACGATGCGGCGGAAGACGGCTGACGGTGTGTCCTCGAAGGTCCCATAGCTGTAGGTGGACGCGCACCCGATCCAGGCGTCGACGTGCCCGTAGGCGCGCAGGGCCGCCTCCATCAGGGCCTCGACGTCGGCCTCACGGGTCACATCGGTGGGAACGGCTACGGCCCGGGCGCCGAGCGCGGCGCATTCGGCGACGACGTCTCCGAGGCTCTCGGGCGAGCGCGAGGCGAGGACGAGCCGGGCGCCGTTTCCGGCGAAGGCGTGGGCCGTGGCCCGGCCGATTCCGCTTGAGGCTCCGGTGATGACGACGACGTCCCCGGGCGCGGGCGTCCCCTCAGGAGGGCCGGCGCGCGTCCCCACCGGACATCGGCTCCGTCAGCGCCAGCGCGTGGTCATGAGGAACCCGATAATCGCAATACCGAAGCCGGCGACGATATTCAGTCCTTCCCAGGACCGCACGGGCAGGGTGCCTTCGGAGATGTAGTAGACGATGATCCACAGCAGGCCAAGGATCATCAGCCCGAACATGACCGGCTTGTACCAGACCGGGTTGGGCTTGGGCTCCGCTGCGACAGCAGTCCTGACCGGTGCGGTCTTCCTGCGGGGCTTTGACTCGGGCACTTATCCTCCTTGACGGGCCGGGCGGGAACGGCCGGCCTTCAATGGCGCGGCGGGGCCGCCCGACGATTTTCCGCGCCGGCTCGAGCGGACTCCGGCGCGGGCACGGTTCCTGCTGTCGATTCTAACCAAGAATCCAGCGGTCGGGGCGGGGACTGCAGGGCCGGCGCCGGAAGACGCGTCCAGTGCCCCGTTCCACGGCCCCGATGCTGTCGGCAGGTCTGGACGGTGACACAATTGGATCTATCACCCAGCAACGATTGGCATTTGTGAAATGGCTGATTCAGTCCGGATTCTCGTCGTCGACAACTACGACAGCTTCGTCTACACCCTCGTGGGGTACCTTCAGGAACTCGGGGCGGAGACCACCGTCGTGAGGAACGACGACGTCACCCTCGCCGAAGCCGCGGCCCTGGCCGAGAGCCGCGACGGCGTCCTGGTGTCCCCCGGCCCCGGCACGCCCGCCGACGCCGGCGTCATCGTCGACCTCATCCGCTGGTGCGGCGACCATGCGAAGCCGATGCTCGGGGTCTGCCTGGGCCATCAGGCCCTCGCCGAGGCCTACGGGGGCACGGTGACCCACGCACCGGAACTGATGCACGGGAAGACCTCGCTCGTCGAGCACACCTCCCAGAGCGTCTTCGCGGGCCTCCCGTCGCCCCTGACCGCCACCCGCTATCACTCGCTGGCGGCCGTCAGCGAGGACCTTCCGGCCGAACTCGAGGTGACGGCCCGCACTGCCAGCGGAATCATCATGGGCCTGGAGCATCGAACCGCACCGCTGTGCGGGGTGCAGTTCCACCCGGAGTCCGTCCTCACCGAGGGCGGCTACCAGATGCTTGGCACCTGGCTTGAGTCGCTGGGGCTTGAGGGCGCGGCGGCGAAGGCCGCAACGCTCAGTCCACTGATCTCCCGCTGACCCCGATCACTGACCTCACTCACTGACCTCACTCACTGACCGGGCCGCTGTCCGTGGCCCGGCTTCCCGGGGCGCGTGGACTCTTCCCGCCGGGTTCGGGGGTCGGTATTGTGCGGTCACGGTACAGCGGTCAGGGATCGTTCGGCTTGGGCTTATCGCTTGGTTTTCCCGAGCCCGGAGGGCTGGTCTCCGTCTCGGGGGCGGGCTCAGGCGTAGGATCCTCGACCGGCTCCGGCTCCGGCGCACGGGAAACGGTGAGGACAATTTCAGTCCCCTGGTTCACCTCGGAGGCCGCCGGAGAGCTCTGCTCCAGGACCGTGCCGGGCTCCGCATCCTTGTCTTCGGCGACCTCCACCCTGAAGGGCAGCTTCACCGCGGGATCGGCCAATGCGGCCTCCGCCTCCGCCCGGGTCAGCCCGATGAGCTGTGGAACGCTCACCTTGCCGTTTGAGAGCACGAGGTTTACTGCGCTGCCGGCCGGGACTGACTGCCCGGACTCCGGATCCGTGGAGACCACGCGGCCCTGCGGCATGTCGGGGCTCAGCGTCTCGGAAATTTCACCGCCCTTGAGGCCGACGGCCTCAAGGGCCTCCCGGGCCGAGGACTCTGTCAGTCCGGCGAGCCCCTCGGGTACCGCGATGTTGGCCGGACCCTTGGAGATCGAGATGGTCACCCGGGACTTGGCTTCCACCTGCGCACCGGCGGCAGGGTCGGAGTCAATGATCAGCCCCGCCTCCGTCGTGGCATGGAAGCGCTCTTCAACGATCGGGATGAGGTCGGCTTCATAAAGCGTCGCGACCCCGTCGGCCTCGGTCATGCTGGCTACAGCGGGAACCTCGATCCGGGGTGGAGCCTCCGGCTCTGTCCTGCCCACGGAGTACAGGAGGGCATAGCCGGCCGCGAGAACCACAAGCAGGGCGGCCAGGACCCACACCACAATCCAAGCCCGGCGGCGAGAATTGCGGTGCGCGCCGTCGTCGTAGTCCTCACCGGGTGCCGGGAGCAGGTCCTCTTCACGGTGGGTCAGGGAGGCGAGCGGTGAGGCTCCGGAGGAGGGCACCCGATCCATGGTGCGGGTGGCGGGGGATCCATCCTCCTCCGCTGGGAAAGGCAGTGCCGCTGCCGGAACCATCCGGGTCGCAGGCTCCACGGTCGCCAGAGCCTGGGTGGGCAGCGATCCGGTGTCGCTGAAGACCTTGCCGCGGCGGGCGTCCTCAAGGGCCGCCGCGAAGGAGGCGGCGTCCTGGAATCGATCCTGCCGGTCCTTCGCCAGGGCCTTGGCCAGCACCGAGTCGAGAGCCGGACTGACCTGCGGATTGAAGCTGCTGGCAGGTTTCGGTTCCTCCCGCACGTGCTGGTACGCCACCGACACCGGGCTGTCGCCCACGAAGGGAGGCCTCCCGGCCACCAGCTCGTACAGCAGGCACCCGGCCGAGTAGAGATCGCTGCGGGCATCGACGGTCTCGCCCCGGGCCTGCTCGGGCGAAAGGTATTGGGCAGTGCCCACCACGGCCTGGGTCTGCGTCATGGTGGCGGCCGAGTCGGCCATCGCCCGCGCGATGCCGAAGTCCATGACCTTCACGCGGCCTTCAGGCGTCACCATAACGTTCGCGGGCTTGATGTCGCGGTGGACGATTCCGGCGCGGTGGCTGTACGCAAGCGCGGACAGCACGCCGGCCAGATACCGCACGGCATCCTGCTCGTTCAGCTCCCCGGACCTCACCAGGTCCCGCAGGGTGCGGCCTTCCACGTACTCCATCACGATGAACGGCACCCGCACCTCGTGGTCGGGCCGGTCGGGGATCTCCTCCTCGCCCGTGTCGTAGACGGCGACGATATTGGGGTTGTTCAGCCCCGCCACCGCCTGCGCTTCCCGGCGGAACCGTGACTGAAACAGCGGGTCCCGGGCGAGGTCCTTGCGCAGGACCTTGATCGCGACCGAGCGCCCCAACCGGATGTCCCGGCCGAGGTGGACGTCGGCCATGCCGCCCCGCCCGATCAGGTGAAGGACCTCGTACCGGCCGTTGAGGACACGCTCGGCGGTCATCGGGATTCCCTCCACGGCGGCCTCACGATCCCGGGCTCGTCGCGTCGGGCGTGGGCGAGGACGATTCCTCGTCGGCGGGCGGCGTCGTGGGAGGGGGGCCCGAGGAGACGATGTACCGGACCTCGGAACCCTCATTGAGGTTCGTGCCTTCGGCCGGATCGACGCGGAGGACCGAGCCCGCCGGCTGGTCGGACACCTCGGAGCCGGCGTTGACCGGAGTCAGGCCCGCTTCGACGAGGCGCTGGCGGACCGTTCCCTCGTCCTGGCCCGCGAGACCGCCGGGGACGGCGACCTGGCGGGGGCCCTCGGAGAAGGTCAGCTGGATGGTCTGCCCGGGGCTGACCGTGCCCACCGGGTTGATGTCGGTCACCGCGCCGGCCGGTTCGGGCGATGGCTCGCCGGTGCGGTTCACCGACAGGCCCAGGGCGGTGAGCTCCGCGGTGACCTCGTCAACATTCCGTCCCAGGTATGCATTGGGGTCGATGACGATCGCCGCGGGCTCCGGCGTCGTCTGCTCCGGCGTCGGCGAGTTCGTCGTGGGGGTGGGGCGCGGACTCGGAGCGGTCGAGCGGGGGGCGGAACTTGTCGTGGCGGGCGCGGGGTCTCCGCGTTCGCCCGCCAGGAGCGGCCAGATGAGCATCGACGCCAGCGCAAGAAGGGCGATGAGCACAAGGATGATGACGGGAAGCAGCCAGGGGTTCCGGCGGTGCTCCTCGCGGTCCCGCGGCGCCTCCGGTTCCACCTCCTCCTCGGTCCAGTCCCGGGAAGCGGCAAGACCGCCGGTCCCTGCGGCGGCTGGAACCGCGGCTGCGGCGGCAATTGTCGGCATCGCCGAGGTGGACGGAGCGGGCACCGCGCGCGTGGCGGCGGTGTCCTGGCGGGGCACGGCGGCTGTTGCCTCGGCGTCCCCTCCGAACAGGAGCATGCCGGGGACCGCGGCCTCGGCGGCGCGGATCGAACCGGCTCGGATGGCGTCAACCGCCCGGGACAGGGATTCGGCGTCCGCCGGCCGGTCGGAGGGGTCCTTCGCGAGCATCGAGGCGATCAGTGCCCGCACCGGGTGCGGGATGTGCTCCGGAAGCGGCGGAGGGGCGTCGTTGACCTGGGCCAGGGCAATGGCGATCTGCGACTCTCCGGAGAAGGGGCGCCGGCCGGCCAGCAGCTCATACCCGATGACGCCCAGGGCATAGATGTCGCTCGAGCCGGTGGCCTGCTGCCCGGTCGCCTGCTCGGGCGCGAGGTACTGGGCGGTGCCCATCACCTGGCCCGTCGCGGTCAGCGGCACCTGGTCGGCGAGCCGGGCAATGCCGAAGTCGGTGATCTTCACGCGCCCGTCGGGGAGGACGAGGATGTTTCCCGGCTTCACGTCGCGGTGCACGAGTCCCTGCCGGTGGGCGACAGCGAGGGCGGTGGCGGTCTGGCCAATGATCGAGAGGGCGCGGTCCGGGGAGAGCACGCCTTCGCGCTCGATCACCGCCGAGAGGGGCTGGCCGGGCACCAGTTCCATCACGAGGTAGGCCGAGCCTTCTTCCTCGCCGTAGTCGAAGACGTTGGCGATGCCCTCGTGGTTCAGCAGGGCCGTATGGCGGGCCTCGGCGCGGAAGCGGTTCAGGAACGCGGGGTCCCCCGAGTATTCCTCTTTAAGGATCTTAATGGCGACGACCCGGCCCAGCACCTTGTCGCGGGCCTTCCACACCTCGCCCATGCCGCCGATGGCGATGCGTTCGGTCAGCTGGAATCTGCCGCCCAGGGTGATACCCGACGTAGGCCTCACTGGTTCAACACCGCCTCAATGATCTGCTTGGCATTTGGACTTGTGAGCTGCGATCCCGTGGCCAGGTCGACATCCTCCATGACAATCGTGACGGCGACCTGGGGGTCCTCCGCCGGGGCGAAGCCGGTGAACCAGGCGTTGTCCCCGCGCCCTTCGACCTCGGCGGTGCCGGTCTTGCCCGCCACCTCGACGCCCGGAATCTGGGCGCCCCGCCCGGTTCCGTTGTCCACGACGTTCACCATCCACTCGGTCAGCTGATCCGCCGTGCCGGCGCTGACCGATTCGTGGAGGACCTCCGGTGAGGGTGAATCGATCAGCTCGAGGTCGGCGGCCCGCACGGCCTTGATGAGGTTCGGCTTCATCAGGACGCCGTCGTTGGCGATCGCCGAGGCGACCATGGCCATCTGGAGCGGAGTCACCTTGACGTCGAACTGGCCGATGGCCGACTGGGCGAGCTCGGGCTGGCTGAGGTCGCTGGGGAACTGGCTGGCCTCGACGGCCACGGGGATCTGGTGCCGTTCCCCGAAGCCGAACAGCCGGGCCTGTTCCTGGATGGCATCCTCGCCGAGGTCCCAGGCGATCTGGGCGAAAGGCGTGTTGCAGGACTGCTCGAGGGCGAACTCGAGGTCGGCGGTCGTGCGCGTGGCGCAGGTTCCATTGACGTAGTTGGGCAGGCCGATGGTGGTGCCGGGAAGGGGGAGCACGGGCGGGTTGGGAATCTGGGACTCGGCGTCGTAGTCGCCGGATTCGAGCGCCGCGGCGGCGTCCACCAGCTTGAAGACCGACCCCGGGGCCACCAGGGATTCGGTGGCCGGGTTGCGGTAGATGGACAGGCCGGGGACCGCCGAGAGCTGTTCGACGTTCCGGGCGGCGATCTCGGTGTCGTGGACGGCGATCAGGTTCGGGTCGTAGGAGGGCTTGGAGACCATGGCGAGGATGTTCCCGGTCGCGGGCTCGGTGACCACGATGGAGCCGCGCTGGCCCTCCGGGATCAGGTCCCAGGCGAGCTGCTGGATCTGGGGGTCGATGGTGAGCTCAACCGAGGCGCCCTGGCTGCTGGCACCGGAGAGGAGTCCGACGATCCGGTCGTAGAACAGCTCGTCGCTGGTGCCCGAGAGCAGGCCGGCCGAGGCCTGCTCGAGCTGCGTGGACCCGTTGACCAGGGAGTAGAAGCCGGTCAGGTGGGCGTAGAGGTTCGGCTCGTTGTAGACCCGCTGGAAGTTGAACTGGTCGTTGGAGGGCACCGACTCCGCCACTGCCTTGCCGTCCACGAGGATCGCCCCGCGGGGCCGGCCGAAGTCCTGGTAGAGCTGCCGGTTGTTCCAGTCGTTGGTGTTGAGTTCCTCGGCCTCGAAGAACTGCACGTAGGTCAGCGATCCGAGGATGAGGGCGAACATCCCGATCGCCACCACCCATGCGCTGCGGATTGCCTGGTTCAACGTGATCCCTCCTTGGGGCGCCGTGGAAGCGCCCCCCTGCCTGAAGCCGACAGAACTGCGGCCGGTTCACTGGGGGCGGCCGTCCGCACCGGTCGGCGGGCGGTCTCCGAAATCAGCAGCAGCAGGGCGACGATGATCCAGTTCGCCAGCAGTGAGGACCCGCCGGCGGACATGAACGGGGTGGTGAGCCCGGTGAGGGGAATCAGCCGGGTGATGCCGCCGATGACCACGAAACACTGGAGGGCGATGGTGAAGGAAAGGCCGCAGGCCAGCAGCTTCCCGAACCCGTCCTTGGTGCCGAGGGCGGCCCGGAATCCGCGGGAGACGAGGAGGATGTACAGCAGGATGATGGCGAACACTCCGATCATGCCGAGTTCCTCGCCAAGCGCGGCAATAATCATGTCGCTGTTGGCATATGTCACGAGGTCGGGCCGGCCCTGGCCGAAGCCGGTTCCGGCCAGCCCGCCGTTGGCCAGTCCGAAGAGCCCCTGCACCACCTGCTGGCTTCCGCCCGGGGCCCGGTTGTACACCTCGGGGTCGAAGGCGTTGAGCCAGCTGTCGAAGCGGAGCGCCACGTGGCTGAACAGCTCAAGGGCGATGAAGGCGCCGACGCCGATCATGGCGAGACCGATCAGAACCCAGCTCACCCGGCTCGTCGCCACGTAGATCATGGCCATGAAGAGGCCGAAGAAGAGGATCGAGGACCCGAGGTCGCGCTGCAGGATCAGCACGCCGATGCTCACGAGCCAGGCGGCGATCATTGGGGCAAGGTCCTTGAACCGTGGGAGCTGGAGGGGGCCGAGCTTCTTGCCGGCCAGCAGGATCAGATCCCGGTTCGTGGAGAGATAGCCTGCGAAGAAGATGGCCAGGGTGATCTTGGCGACCTCTCCCGGCTGGAAGGTGCCGAAGCCGACATTGATCCAGATCCGAGCGCCGTTGATTTCGAGCCCCAGCGGGGTCAGCGGCAGCAGCAGCAGGATGGCGCTGACGATCAGCGAAATGTAGGTAAACCGCCGGAGGATGCGGTGGTCGCGCAGGAAGATCAGCAGAACCGAGGCGGCAACAATCGCCACCGCCGTCCAGGTCAGCTGCTGCGGCGCCACGGGAACGAAGTCCGGATTCTCCATCCGGGGCAGGTCCAGCCGGTGAATCATGGCAAGGCCGATGCCGTTCAGGGCGATGACGATCGGAAGTATTACCGGATCTGCATATTTCGCTCGGATGCGGAGGATGAGGTGGACGAGGATCCCCATGCCCACCAGGGTTGACGCCTGCCGCCAGAAGTAGTCGTTGAAAGGCTCCTCGCGCTCAAGCCCGGCTACGAAGTTGGCGCCCACGGCTACGGCGAAGGCAAGCAGCAGCAGGGCCGCCTCGACATTGCGCCGCGAGCGGGGGACGGTCAGTACATCGCTCATTCGAGGTTGCCTCCACAGTCGGCGGTGACGGCACCGGGGTCCGCCGCAGCACCCGAGGGTGACGGCCGGGCCTGCGGCGTCGCCGTCGCGCCCGCGGCTGCCGAGGGGGATGCGGACGGGGATGCGGAACGTGATGCCGAGGGGGATGGCGTCGGCGAGGGGGATGGCGTCGGCGAGGGGGACGCCGAGGCGGAGGAACCGGGGGTCGGTTCGGCGCTCGGGCCGTCGGTGGCCTGAGGGCCTCCCTCCGGCGCGCAGCCCACGGCGCGCAGTTCACCGCGCAGGTCCTCGATGATGCGTTCGGCTTCCCGGAGGTTACTGGCGGGCAGGCCGCCCTCCAGCTGGGAGCGCCGGAACTCCGGGAGGTTCGACACCGGAATGGTGGTCCGCTCATAGACGTGGCTGAGCTGGATGGGACCCAGCGTCTGCGGGACGCCGTTGTAGACGGCCACCCGGTCCCCCGCCGCCGCCACGTAGAACCGGGTCTGCGTCCAGGTGTAGCCGAATCCGAGCACGGCGAGCAGGATCAGCACTCCGAGCGTGACGAAGGCCGGGCCCAGCCAGCGACGGACCCGGCGCGCCGGAGCCTCCTCGAGGGGACCCTCGGGCGTCTGGGCCTTGTGGGTGAGCATCAGGGCGGCCCGCCGCTCGGTGGAGCGCTGGGTGACGATCGGGATCTGGCCGGTCTCGGTGGCAAGCGCCGCGGCACCCACCAGGAGGTGCGGCCGGCTGAGGAGGTCCTCACGGATCAGGTCGGCGCGTACGGCCGGTTCTGTGGGCTCTCCGGTACCGGCGGCCGCGGCGCCGGCGGGTCCCGCGGAGACCTCGCGCTCCCCCGCCGCCTCACGGGCCGAGGGCAGAACCGGGCGCAGCTCCGGCTCGGGCTCGTCGCCGGTGGTCAGGGCGACCTCGACGACGGCGACCGTGACGTTGTCCGGTGACCCACCGGCCAGGGTGAGCTCAACCAGCGCGTTGACACACTCGTCAAGGTTCGGGGTCTCCCGAACGATCTGCTCGACCATGCGGTCGTTCAGTACCGCTGTGAGTCCATCCGAACAGAGAAGCCACCGCTCGCCCGGCTCGACCTCGAGGGTCTGCAGATCCAGCTCCGGGCTCGCATCGACGTCGCCCAGCACCCGCATCAGGACGTTCTTGTGGGGGTGGACATCGGCTTCCTCGGGGCGGAGCCGGCCTTCATCGATCAGGCGCTGCACGAATGTGTGATCGGTGGTGATCTGCTCAAAGACGCCGTTTTTCAGGCGGTAGGCCCGGGAGTCACCGATATGGGCAAGTTCGAGCCGGTCCCCGTTCAGCAGCAGGGCGGTCACCGTGGTGCCCATCCCGGCAAGCTGCGGGTTGGTGCTGACAAGTTCCGAAAGCAGGGAGTTGGCGGTCTGGATCTCGTCGGCCAGTTCGGTGCCGGCGTCGCCGCGCTGATGGCTGCGGTCAAGGTGGACCAGGTCCAGGACGGTGGAGGCCGAGGCGATGTTGCCTCCGGCGTGGCCGCCCATCCCGTCGGCGACCACGGCGAGGTAGCGGCCTACATAGGCGGAGTCGTCGTTCTTGGCGCGGACCATGCCCACGTCGGAGCGCGCGGCGAACCGCAGGAAGTAGGCCATGGCTATGGCCTCAATTCGATAACCGTCTTACCGATCCGGATGGGCACGCCGGGGTCGACGGGGAGGGCACGGGTCAGCTGGTTCCCCGCAAGGTAGGTTCCGTTCGTCGAGCCAAGGTCTTCGATGAACCACCGGCTTCCCTGCGGGAACAGCCTCGCGTGCCGGCCGGAGGCATAGTCGTCCTCGAGCACCAGGGTCGCCTCCTGTGCACGGCCGAGCAGGATCGGGCTCGCGGCGAGGTCCAGCGTGGTGCCCGTCAGGGGGCCTTCGGTCACCACGAGCCGGCGGGCCTGGGGCCGGGACGGCGCAGGCTCCTCCACCAGTTCCGGGTGCTTCCGGGCCTGCCTCGGGGTGGGGGTGCCGGTCTTGTTGCGCTGGCCCACCACCAGGTCGCGGCGCAGGGCGCTGACGGTGCTGATCACCAGGATCCACACAAGAAGCAGGAATCCGTAGCGCAGCAGCGTCACGGTCAGTTCGCTCATATCCGGTGTCCACCGTTCTGGACGGGAACCAGTCGGAAGGTCATGCGGGTGCGGCCCATGGTGATCATCGAGCCGTCGGTGAGTTCGGTCTGGCCCTGGACGCGCTGGCCGTTGACGAAGCTGCCGTTGGTCGACCCGAGCTCGATGGCGACGGCCCGTCCACCGTCGGTGCGGATTTCAAGGTGGCGCCGTGAGACGCCGGTGTCCTCGACGAGGATGTCCGCCTCGGAGGACCTGCCAAGGACGATCGACCCGGCGTTCAGTGAGTAGCGCTGGCCGCCGAGTTCGAGGATGGGCTGGTACTGCACGGGCTGGCGCGCGGGGGCCGCCGGTGCGGCGGGCGACCGGGACCCCGGCTGCTTCTCAATACTCGAGTCGACCTCGAAGACACCGGGCTTCAGCGCCGAGTCGTTGGCGAAGGACACGCGCACCGGGCCCTGGAGGGTGTACTGCTGGCTGTTGACGTGCCGGATGACGACGTCGCACAGCTCTTCGGCGAGGGCCGATCCCCACTGTTGGGCCTGTTCGAAGTCAGGATCCGAGAGCCGGGCGGTGAAGACGTTGGGGGCCAGGGTGCGTCCCTCGGCCAGAACCAGCGACTTGTGGTCGAGTTCGCGCCGCAGGGAGCTGGCGATCTCCACGGGCTGGACCCGGGAGCGGGATCCGGTGCTGAAGGCGCCCCGGACCAGCTTTTCCAAGCCACGTTCAACATTGTCGAGAATGCCCATGTGCCACCTCCTAACCGCTCGCTGCCTGATGTCGTGTCCGGTGCCGTGCTCGTGAACTTGTACGGTACCCAAGGTCCCGGGCGAAAGTGCCCAGGACCGTATAAACGCGGGTGCGTTCCCTTCGATACTACTGGGATGGCCTGGTAATAACCTTATTGAGGGCCCGGCCCGCCGCGGCCGCGCCGCCCGGAAGCCCGCCGGGTGCGGGGTGGGTGCGGCGGGGCGCGCGGACTGCCGCCGCGGCTCGTTTAGGTATTTTCTGGGATGCTCCGTTATGCTTATTTCTGCTGTTCACAAGTGAAACCGGAACGAATCGGTGAGCTTGGAAACTTATTTGCGCGAGTGGCGGAACGGCAGACGCGCTGGCTTCAGGTGCCAGTATCCGAAAGGGTGTGGGGGTTCAAATCCCCCCTCGCGCACCAGACAAAACACCCCGGCCCGGCGGCCGGGGTGTTTTTTGTTTTTCAGTGCCTTCTCATGCCAGGTGCCTTCTGTTGTCTGGCATCCGAGGCCGGGCCCGCGGTGGTCAGCGGAAGTCCCGGGAGCGCGTGGTCGCCTTGAGCTGGAGCACCTCGATGCGGTCCGCCACCAGGTTCACGACCCCTTCGGCCGAGCGTTCGAGTATGCCGCGGACAATCACACTGCTGGCTTCCCGGGCCACCCGGCGGTAGCGCTGCCACACGCCCACGGAGCAGATCACATTGACCAGGCCGGTCTCGTCCTCAAGGTTCATGAAGGTGATCCCGCTGGCGGTTGCCGGGCGCTGCCGGTGGGTCACCACCCCTCCTGCCTCAACCCGCCGCCCCGGTTTGGCCACCTGCAGTTCGGCCGCGCTGAGGGCTCCCCGGCGCTTCAGCCTCGCCCGCACATGCCGCACCGGATGGTCATCGGGGGTGATCCCGGTGGCCCACAGATCCGAGCCCACGGTGTCGATCCCCGACAGTTCAGGAAGCAACGGGGGCTGGATGTAGACGGCCGTTCCCTTGATCTGCCCCTCCCGTTCGGTGGCGGCCGGGCCGGCGTTCCACAGCGCCTCCCGCCGGGACAGGCCCATTGAGTCGAACGCCCCTGCGGCGGCGAGCAGTTCGAGCTGCGCGGCAGTGAGTTCGGTGCGCCGGACGAGGTCGCCCATGTCCTCGAAGGGTCCAGAATGAGTGCGCTCGTCCACGATCCTCCGGGCGACCTTCGCGCCGATGGACTGGACGCTGTCCAGGCCGAGGCGCACGGCGTAGTTGCCGTCGCGCCGGTGCCGGGTCGAATCGAACGGGACGCTGCGGTCGAACGGTTCAACCGGCGGCTGCTGGTCCTCGACGCAGCAGTGGGCTCCGGTGGTGCGGCCCCGGCGTTCCGGCCCGGGGGTGAAGCCGGGAAGGGGTTCAAGGCCGGCGTAAACCCCGGAGGAGAGGATATCCGGGCGCAGCACCTGGACCCCGTGGCGGCGGGCATCGGCGACAAGGGTCTGCGGCGAGTAGAAGCCCATGGGCTGGGCCCGCAGCAGCGAGGCAAGGAAGGCCCCCGGGTAGTGGAGCCTCAGCCAGGCGCTGACGTAGACCAGCAGCGCGAAGCTGATGGAGTGGCTTTCCGCGAAGCCGAAGTTCGCGAACGCCTGGATCTTGTTGTAGATGGCATCCGCCGTGTCCGGCGGGATCCCCTTCGCGGCCATGCCCTCGTACAGCCGGGTCTTCAGCGATTCGATCCGTTCCTCACCGCGTTTGGACCCCATGGCACGGCGCAGCAGGTCGGCGTCGGCCCCCGAACAGCCCCCAACCACCATGGCCATCTGCATCAGCTGTTCCTGGAACAGCGGCACACCGAGGGTCCGCTCCAGGACGGGTTCGAGGTCCGGATGGAGGTAGCGGACCTCCTCCTCGCCCATTTTGCGCTTGATATAGGGGTGGACGGCCCCGCCCTGGATGGGCCCGGGCCGCACCAGGGCCACCTCGATGACCAGATCATAGAACTGGCGGGGCTGCAGCCGGGGAAGCATCCCCATCTGGGCCCTGCTCTCCACCTGGAAGACCCCCACCGAATCGGCGAAGCACAGCATGTCGTAGACGCCCTGTTCCTCCTTGGGGATGGTGGCCAGCTCCCATTTCTCGCCGAAGTGCTCCTCCACCAGATCGAAGTTGTACTGGATGGCGGCGAGGATTCCGAGGCCGAGCAGGTCGAACTTCACCAGCCCCATCCACGCGCAGTCGTCCTTGTCCCACTGCAGGACGGTGCGCCCCTCCATCCTTCCATGCTCAATGGGGCATACTTCCCCCACGGGCCGGTCCGTGAGCACCATGCCGCCCGAATGGATGCCCAGATGCCGCGGAAAGGTCAGGATGCTCCGGGCGAGCTCAACCACCGGTTCGGGGATGTCGTGGTCGGTGCTGGAGACAAGGCCTCCCCACCGCTCCACCTGCTTGGACCAGGCATCCTGCTGTCCCGGGCTGTGCCCCAGTGCCTTGGCCATGTCCCGCACCGCGAACTTGGGACGGTAGGTGATGACATTGGCCACCTGGGCGGCATTGAACCGCCCGTACTTGCGGTAGACGTACTGGATGACCTCCTCGCGCCGGTCCGAATCGAAGTCGACGTCGATGTCGGGCTCCTCATCGCGCATGCTGGAGAGGAAACGCTCGAAGGGCAGCTGGTACTTGATCGAATCCACGGCCGTGATCTCCAGCAGGTAGCACACGGCCGAATTGGCCGCCGATCCCCGCCCCTGGCACAGGATGCCCTGGCTTCGTGCGAACTGCACCAGGTCGTGGACGATGAGGAAGTAGCCCGGGAAGTTCTTGCTCTCGATGACATCGAGCTCCCGCTGGATCCGGTCCCGGACCTCCTCCCGGCCGGGATAGAGCCGGTCCGCCCCCTCCCACACAAGCCGGCGCAGGTAGCTCATCTGCGTGTGGCCCTCCGGCAGGTCGAGGTTCGGCAGGCCGGGCCTCACGCTGCGCAGCCGGAACGCCAGGTCCGCCGCAAGGTCGACGGTTCGCTCCACGGCGCCCGGGTACGCCCGAAACCGCGCCGCCATTTCGGCGCCGCTGCGCAGGTGCGCGGTGCCCGCCGCCGGAAGCCAGCCGTCCATCTGGTCGAGGCTCCGGCGCGCCCGCACCGCCGCCAGTGCCGTGGCGGTCCGGTACCGGCCCGGGTCGGCATAGTGAACATTGTTGGTGGCCACCAGCGGCAGGTCCACCCGGGCGGCCAGGGCGGCCAGGGCGTCATTGGTGACGCTGTCCGTGGGATTGCCGTGGTCGAAGAGCTCGACGGCCACATTGTCCCGGCCGAACAGTTCGGCCAGGTGCCGTAGTTCCGCTTCCGCCGCCGGTGCGCCCCCGGAGGCGAGGGCCTGCCGGACCGCGCCCTTCCGGCACCCGGTGAGGATGAAGAAGTGTCCCGCTGACCGCGCGGCGAGCTCCCCGACGTCGTACCGGGGTCTGCCCTTCTCCGCACCGCTGGAGAGCTGGGCCGCGGTGATGGCCCCGGCCAGGCGGTGGTAGCCGGCCGATCCCCGAGCCAGGACCAGCAGGTGGCTGCCTTCGGGATCCGCCTCCCCGTTTTGGGGCTTGGACAGCCCGAGGGAGAGCTCGGCGCCGTAGATGGTGGAGAGCCCCTGGTGCTTCTCGGCCGCCTCGGCGAAGCGGACCGCCCCGTACAGCCCGTCATGGTCGGTCAGTGCGAGTCCCTGCAGCCGGAGCCGCCGCGCCTCCTCAATGAGGTGTTCGGGGCTTGAGGCCCCATCGAGGAAGCTGAAATTCGAGTGAACGTGGAGTTCGGCATAGGGCACCGCGGGCCCGGCCTGCGGTTCGGGGCCGGACGGCTGGGTGTAGGGCTGGCGCTTGCGCGACCAGGCCGGGCTGTCCCCGCCGTCGGCGCCCGGAGGAGGCAGCCCCGGCCGGGTCGAATCCGAAAGATTCCGCTCAAAGTCCGACCACGGTACGGGCGGGTTGCTCCATCCCATGGTCGGCTCCTGATTGTTGCTGTTGCTGTTGCTGTTGCTGTTGGTGGCGGTTCGGCCGGCGCATCGGCCGGCGGGTCAGTGCATCAGTGCATCAGTGGCACTGCATCAGTCATAGGTGGCTTCGGCCCACCACCGGTGGTCCTCGAGGAGGAACAGCCAGGCCGACCCCGACGGATCGACCAGCTGGAACCGGTTCAGGACGCGGCCCGCAGGGTCCCACCAGCGTTCGGTGATCGGCCAGGGCCCGGCCCAGGACTGCACCGGCCACCGCGGTCCGGTGTTCCGGCCGGCCGAAAAAAACGCAGGGTCCGCGCTGAGCACCCCCCGGCCGTCGACGTCGACGCCGTTTCCCGCGGCATCGACGACGACGGCCGGAACCGGTTCGGCAAACACCGTGGCGGGGACGGGCCCGGGCAGCCTCCCGGGCCAGGGCAGGTTCCGGTCCCGGGGGAGCGTGCCGGCGGAACCGGGGGCTGCGTCGCCCCAGGGGATGTAGACGCGGCGGTCCGCCAGGAGGCGCCCGCCGGCAATAATCGCGGTGAGGACGGCGCCGTGGCCGAGCATGCTCTGGATCCGGGCCAGGCCGTGGTGGACGCTCTCGTCCGGGCCCGTTCCCCAGAGCCCGTCGGCGTGGTCGCCGAGGTCCTCCACGGTCACCGGATCCACGTGCACCCGGGTGATGCCCGAGCTCAGGCCGCTGTCGGCGTTCCTTCCCCCCTGCAGCTGCCACCGCACCCGGTCGACCACGTCGTCGGCGTCGAACCAGCGGGGGTGCTGCCAGGTGCGCTCCGACACCTCGCCGGAATCGCTGCTCAACACCACCCGCAGGACCGTGCAGACAAGCCCGGCACCCCGCAGCCGGCCGACGAAGGCTTCGGCGGACATCCGGAAGGCAAAGGCAAGCTGGTCGATGCGGACCAGCGGCGGTTCGAAATCGACGGTGGTGTCCAGCTGCGGCGGGGGTAGGCGCGGCACCACGGCCGTGGAGTCGATCCCGCTGGCCATCCGGTGCGCCAGCGCTCCCTCTTCGCCGAACCGGTTGCGGACATCGGCCGCCTTCAGTGCGGCGAAGTCACCGAGGGAGCGGATCCCCAGGCGCCGCAGCAGCACCGCGAGCTTCGGCTGGTCGAGGACGTCGAGGGGAAATGTGCTGAGGAACCAGGGGGAGCGCCCGGGCGGGATGATGCACAACGGCGCGTCGGCGTCGTCGGTCTCCTCGGCGACCCGCGCCGCCTGCTCGGCGGCGAACAGACCGTCGGCGATCCCGATCCGCACATCCGTCAGGCCGATGGCGGCAAGGGTCGTGAAGACGACGGAGGCCATCTTCTCCTCACTGCCGTAGTAGCGCGAGGGGCCCTTGGCCCGGACCGCGCACAGGCCCGGCCGGAGAACCTGCACCCCGGGCAGGATGGCTTCAACGGCGGCGGTGACCGGTTCGAAGCTGCGCTGGTCGAGGTCCGGGTCGTAGGGCAGGCAGATCAGGTGCGGGCACCGGGCCTGGGCCTCGCGGACCCGCAGCCCGCGGCGGACCCCGTCCTGGCGTGCGGCCGGGGAGCAGGCAAAAACCTCTCCCTTCGCCACCAGGGCAAGGGCCGCATCGGCCTCGAGGGAATGTTCACGCAGGGCGGCCGTGATCGGCCAGTCCGGGCACCACAGCAGAAGGGTCCGGGTGGCGGTGGGCGGGGAGCCGTCTCCGGCGGGTGCGCTGTCCATCAGGAGTTCATCAGGGTGGGCCAGAAGAGGGGATCCCCGCCGTCGGCGGAGCCCGGGGTGCCGTCGCCGGCGGGGAGGTGTCCGCCGGCCGGATCCCGCAGCTTGTGCTGCAGGTCGGCAAGCCAGAGATAGGCGTGCCGGGACCGGCCCGAGGGGTGGGTGGCGGTGATCTTCATCCGGCGGGCGCGCAGGTGGCCCCTCCCGGAGCCCAGTCCCTCCCATACACTCTCGGCGACGCCCAGGGTTGAGTCGCTCTGCTGCCAGCTCCCCAGGGTGATCATGGCGGCCCCGCGCTGCCGGAGCCTCGCCTTGAGCCGGGCCGTATCGGTGGGGGCGAGGTGTTCGGGTGCACGCGTCAGGACCACCGACACCACATCGACCAGGGCCGCGGTCACCGTGAGCCACTGGGCTCCGGGGGCGGGCACCAGGATCAGCCGGTCAAGGTTGATTCCGAATTCCCGCGCGGCCTCCACACTGAACTCGGGCAGCCCGACCACCCCGCACCAGGCCCCCTGCGCCGAGGGCCCGGCCAGCAGCGCCATGGCCAGGGCGGCGGAGTTCCGCACCGAGTAGGAGCCCCCGGACTGCAGGCCGCCGCCGGGCAGGATCCTCGCCAGCGCCGGAACCGTGGGAAGCCGCTTCGAATCCAGCCGGCTGGCCTGCATCTGGTTGATGCGCTGCTGCAGGTCTGCCGGAAGGATGCCCGGGGATGGCGCCGTTACCAGCCGGGGACCGGACGCGCCGGAGCCCGAAAAGGACGGCTCGTCCTGCTCAAGGGCGCCTGCGGCTGGTGGGGTCACGACTCAATATTCGAATACGTGTTCTATTAAGTCAATCGGAGGCCGGAGCCCGGGAAAGGCCTCAAATGTGCTACGCAGTGGAGGAAAACCGTCGTTAAAAGTGGTTCATCCGGACAACGGCTGTTCCGGCGCGGCTACTTCTTGTCCGGCTGTGGAGCGGGGTCCTGCTGGGCCCGCTGGGCGTTGCGCTCCTTGACGCGGGCGGCCTCGGCCCGTACCTCCGCCTGGGTGGCGCGTTCGCTGACGAGCCAGGCCGGGGGATCCTGAAGCAGCGCCGTAATCTGCGCAGTGGTCAGTGCCTCGGTGACGCCGCCGCGGGCGAGCCCGCTGACGGAAATCCCCAGCTTCTGCGCTACCACCGGACGGGGGTGCGGGCCGTTGCGGCGCAGCTCGGCGAGCCACTCCGGCGGGCTCTGCTGCAGTTCGTTGAACTCTCCACGCGTCAGTTCCCGCTCCTGGAATTCCGAGGGGGCGGCGGGCAGGAAAATGCCAAGTTTCTTGGCCGCGGTGGCCGGTTTCATGGTCTGCGGGGTTTTTGCGGGGGTCATGATCCAAGCGTAACCGTCCCCGGCACTGCCCCGGCCGCCGGTGGACTAGGGTGAGGTTGTGCCAGAGTTCAAGCCCCGAACGCTTTCCGTGGGCTTCGTCGCCGGCGTCACCCCGGGCAAATGGGTGGGCCGTTGGCGGGAGCGACACCCCGACGTGCCGCTGGAGCTGCAGCAGTACGGCGACGACGCCGTGGCCGCCCTGCACTCCGCCGCCGCCGACGTCCTCTTTGTCCGGCTTCCCGTGAACCGCGAGAACCTGTTCGTCATCCCGCTGTACGAGGAACAGGCGGTGGTGGTCTCCTCCAAGGAGCATGAAATCTCGCTGTTCGACGAGGTGCCGCTGGCCGAGCTCGAGGCGGAGAACCTGCTCGATGTCGAGGAGTGTGGAGGCCCGGCGGGAGCCGTGGAGGTGGCGGCGTCGGGAGCCGGCGTCGTGGTGCTTCCGATGTCCCTGGCCCGGCTGCATGCCCGCCGGGACGCGGTGCACCGGCCGGTGCCGGAACTTCCGGGAACCACGATCGGCATCGCCTGGCTCGAAGGGAACGACTCGCAGGACGTCGAGGAGTTCATCGGGATCGTGCGCGGCAGGACCGAACGCAGCTCGCGCCAGCCCTCGGCCGCAGACGTCCCGGAGCCACGGAAAAGTGCGTCGCAGAAGGCGTCGGCCCGGAAGGCGGCCCAGCAGGGGTCGAAGCAGCAGGGGTCGAAGAAGGCCGCACCGTCCGGCGCGAAACGTTCCGGCTCTAAGCCCGAGCCCCGGAAGGGCTCCGGGAAAGCGGGAAAGCCAGGCCCGGGGACGCCGCAGAACCGCCGGGGCCGGCGCCGCTGAACCCCTTCCGCACCGTCCGGCCCGGACCGCCCCCGCGAGGCTGCAGGTAACCACGTTCCGAGCGCCGCAAAGGGTGGTGAGCTGCAGTTTCGGCGCAGCCTAGGCCTCGAAGTGCGTCTCGGGCTCGCCCTGGCCGATTGAGGCCACCACGGAGGCGGCGATATCGCGGACCTTCCGGTTGCGGCTGCTTGAGACCGACTTGAGGATGTTGAAGGCCTCCTGCTGGCTGCAGCGGTTCTGGGCCATGATGATCCCGATGGCGATATCGATGGCGGTGCGGGATTTCATCGCCGCCTTGAGGTTCGACACCGAGTCGCTGTGCTGGGCCAGGCGGACCGAGAGCATCAGCGCCTTGGAGGTCTGGCGGACGAAACCCTCGGCGGTGCGGATCGACTCCTCGTCGAAGCCTCCGTTCGTGGAGTACACGTTCAGCGCCGCCATCGTTCCCGCTTCGAGGTCGAAGGGCACCCCAAGGATCGACTGGACGCCGTGCTGCGCAATGTCGGAGAGGTAGTCGGGCCACCGTTCGTCGGTGGCCACGTCGGCCACGTGGACGGTCCGGTGCTCAACGCAGGCGGTCAGGCAGGGCCCGTCCCCATGGCGGTACTGGATCTCGTCGAGTTCCTTGGCCTCGGGGCTGCTGCTGGCCACGGTGCCCGCCCGCCTGCTCCGGAGAAGGGTGACTCCGCAGAGCACCCCGCCGGTGCGGTCAAACAACTGGTTGGCAGAAAACGCCGCGAATTCGTTGAGGAATTCTTCGACGTCGTCGGTTTCGAGGATGAGTTCCTGAAGGTAGTCGGTGGGTGTTTGCCCGGCAACCCTGTCGGCCATGATCTCTGGTCCTGTTTCGTTCGGTCGTCCCAGGTGGAGCATCGGCCGCTGGCGCACCCCAGGGATTCAGGGACCGATGCACAAACTCCGGAAGTGTTCGTGATCGGCCTTCTGCTAGACCGGTTAATAAGCCTACACACTTGCAGGGCACGCATGCGCTCGGCGAGCTGGTCGGTGAACAGCCGGGCACATTGGTCAAATCCAACGGATCTACATATACTAAGCGTACTTATTGTTTGATTATCTTGCGAATCACGTGGAGTCCCAGCCGGGACGCGGAGAGCGGTTCCGGCCCACCCCAAGGAGGAATGCGTTATGGCAACAGTCCAGGAATCGATCGAAGTTTCGGTACCGGTCAGCACGGCCTACAACCAGTGGACACAGTTCGAAACCTTCCCCAAGTTCATGGGCGGCGTCGACTCGGTGACCCAGCTTTCGGCCACCTCCACCCACTGGGTGACGAGCATCGGCGGCGTGAAGCGGGAGTTCGATGCCGAGATCACCGAGCAGCACCCCGATGAGCGGGTGGCGTGGAAAAGCACCGACGGCGAATCCCATGCCGGTGTGGTGACTTTCCACCGGATCGACGACAACACCACCCGGTTGATGGTGCAGCTCGACTGGCACCCGGAAACCTTCAGCGAGAAGATCGGCTCGGTGGTCAAGGCCGACAAGCGCCAGGTGAAGGCCGACCTCAAGCGGTTCAAGGAGTTCATCGAGAAGAGCGGCGGTGAGAGCGGCGCCTGGCGCGGAGACATCAGCGCGCCCCCGAGCGGAGTCAGCTCGGAGGCATCACCGGCCAACGGCGACCTTCCGGACCTGTCCCTCGACGATCCGGAGTCGGGAGGACCGCGCGCCGGTCAATAGGCGCAGACCCGGAGCATGAACGACGACGGCGGGGCACCAACCGGTGCCCCGCTGTTGTTCTGCCCGTCCCCGGGAAGGCGCTGTCAGCCCTTCGTCACGGTGATCCCGGCGATCGACTCCATGGCCCGGCGGGAGAGCTCGGCCGAGAGCGGGGCGCTCTTCGCGGCCTCGGCCGCCTCCTGCTGGCCTTCCTCGCTCACCGCATACTCGCCGAACGCCTTGGCCACCTCGGCCGACTGTTCGTTCTCATAGCTCGTGCAGTAGATGTGGTAGGAAACGAGCACGAGGGGGTAAGCCCCCGGGGCCGTCGTCGTGCGGTCAAGTTCGAGGGACATGTCGTAGTCGGGGCGGCCGGGAACCATCGAGGCGAGGTCGACGGCGGCCGCAGCGGCTTCGGCGCTGACGGGCACGTACTCGCTGCCCACGCGCAGGTTCACCCGTCCAAGGGGCGGTCCGACGGCGGAGTCGTCGGCGTAGGTCACGGCACCCTCGGTGCCCGAGACGGTGCTGACCACCCCGGAGTTGCCCTTGGAGTTCTCCCCGCCGATGTTTCCGGGCCAGGTGCCGTCGGGCTCATCGGTCCAGATCTCGGGCACCACGGCGTGGAGGTAGTCCGTGAAGTTTTCGGTGGTTCCGGAGTCATCGGACCTGCTGACAGGGGCGATGCGCGTCACGGGCAGGTCGACGCCCGGGTTCTGCGAGGCGATCTCCGGGTCGTTCCAGACGGTGATCTCACCGCGGAAGATCTTGGCGATGGCCGCCGCGTCGAGGTTCAGTTCGGTGATGCCCGGGAGGTTGAAGGCGATGCTGATAGGGGAGACGTAGGCGGGAATGTTGAAGGCGCCGTCCGGCCCGCAGGCCTCGGTCGATTCGGCGAGCTCCTCGTCGCTGAGGTACGCGTCGGACCCGGCGAAGGTCACCGCCCCGGCCAGGAGCGCTCCGCGACCGGCACCGGAGCCATCGGGGGAGTACTGCACCTGGGCGCGTGGGTTGACTGTGGCGAAGGCCGCCCGCCAGGCCTCCATGGCGGGTCCCTGCGCCGATGAGCCGGCGCCGGTGATGGCCCCCTGGAGCTTCGAATCGGCGTTGCGTGCCGCTGCTTCCTGCTCCGGGCCCAGGGGGTAATCGGACCCGCAGGCGCTGAGCGTTACCCCGAGGAGAACGGCGGAGAGGGCTGCGGTGAGGCGGGGAGGTACGGGTTTCACCCGGTCTACGTTACAGGCCCGGGTGCGGCGTCTCAGAGCGAGCGCCACGCCCCGCTGGTGAGGTGCGATCCTGCCTGCGGGCCCATCTGGAGCATCCCGCCGTCCACCACGAACGATGCCCCGTTGACGTAGCTTGAGGCCGGCGAGGCGAGGAAGGCGATGACCGCAGCGACCTCCTTCGCGTCGCCGGGACGGCCCACCGGAATGCCCGGCCGGTCGACGGTTTGGGGGTCCACGTCTTCGGCGTCGTTCATGGGGGTCGATATCTCCCCGGGCAGCACGGCGTTGGCCGTAATGCCCCGGTCGGCCAGCTCCAGGGCGATGGTCCGCACCAGCCCGCCGAGCCCGTGCTTGGAGGCGTCGTACGCCGCGGAACCGACCCGGGGCTGCTCCTGGTGCACGCTGGTGACCGCGATGATGCGCCCTCCCCGGCCGGCCTTGACCATCCGGGCCGCGGCCCGTTGGATGCAGACGAACGCCCCATCGAGGTTCGCGGCGAGGGTGCCGCGCCAGGTGTCCCAGTCGGTCTCGAGGAACAGGGTGCCGCCCTTGACCCCGGCGTTGTTGACGAAGACGTCGACGCCGCCGAGCTCCTCGGCCATCGCATCCACCACGTCGCCGCAGGCGGGAGCGTCGGTGGTGTCGAGCTGGGCGACGACGGCCTTCCGCCCGAAGGCGCGGACTCCGCGGGCGGTCTCCTCCGCCCCCTCTAAGTCCGAGTGCCAGGTGATGCCGACATCGAGGCCGGCCTCGGCCAGGGCCAGCGCGGTGGCCCTGCCGATCCCCGAATCGGATCCCGTGACGATGGCTGTGGCGGGAGAAAAATCCATCCCGCCATCCTTTCCGCAGGCGCTGGTGTTTGCAAGGAGAATCCGCTGGCTGAAAAGGCGAAGGCCGGGCCGGGCGCTCGGTGCGCCCGGCCCGGCCCGGGAACGGGAGAGCCCTGCAGCTCCTAGGCTTCGACGGTCTTCTGCCCGGATCCGCCCTCGACGGACCCGCCCTTGACGGCCTCGGAATCGGTTCCCGACATGATCTCGATCTTCCGCGGCTTTGCCCGCTCGGTCACGGGGATGTTGACGCTCAGCACGCCGTTCTCGTAACGGGCCGAGATGGCGTCGATGTCGATCCCCTGGCCGAGGTTGAGCTGGCGGAGGAAGGATCCGCTCTCGCGCTCGCGGGTCAGCCACTTGACCCCTTCGGCCCCGCGCAGGGTGCGCTCGGCCCGGATGGTGAGCAGCTGGCCGTCGACGTCAATATCGACGGAGCCCGGATCGATGCCCGGAAGGTCGGCGGCCAGGATGTAGTGGTCGCCCTCGCGGTACAGGTCCATGGGCATCAGGCGCAGCCCCTGCCGGGGCTCCAGCAGCGTGCCGGCGACGCGGTCCAATTCCCGGAACGGGTCGAACTTCATGGCCATTTGAAAACAACTCCTTCGCACAACGGCCACCGACGGTGGTGGTTTTTCGTCTACCAGAGTTGAGCGGGTTCCGCTCAACCCGCAGTTAAATTAGCACTCTCAGGGGTAGAGTGCCAAGTGGTAAGCCGACTTTTTTTGAGGTTCCACCATGCCGGACAGCGCAGGCGGGATACGGCCGGCGGGCCGGCCGTGCCTGGAAGGGGAACGGGGTAGGGAAGCCGGCGCATAAGGGGCTTAAATACGCAGCCCTCCCGCAGAAAAGACTGCGGGAGGGCGAGTGGTGCCTGCGCGGGGCCTCGATCCCCGGGCCTTCCGCGTGTGAAGCGGATGCTCTACCAGACTGAGCTACACAGGCGAATGGTTCTTCAATAGCTTAGGCCATTTCCCGCTCGCTCCAAACCCGGCCCCCGCGGAGTACCGGGCAAGGGCCCGGGCTGCGGACCGCTCCGGTTCCGTGCGCCGCCCGGTAGACTGGATGGTGGTGAGCCGGGAAGTCTGGTCGGCGCTGTCTCAAGCGACCGCCGACACAAGGAGCTTTTCTTGTCCTCCAACCCCTCCCCACCCGTAAACCCCTCCGGCAGGCCCGCGGCCAAGCGGGTCTTCACCCGGGCCAGCTACCCCGAACACCTACGGATTTCCTCGATCCTGCGCAGGGAGACGGTAGGCGGAGCGCTCCTGCTCCTTGCGACGACACTGGCACTGATCCTCGCCAACACCCCCGCCGCCGACGGCTACTTCGCCCTGCGCGACACCAGATTCGGCTACGAACCGCTGCACCTCGAACTCAGTTTCGGGGCCTGGGCGGCCGACGGCCTGCTTGCCATCTTCTTCTTCCTCGCCGGGCTCGAACTGAAGCGCGAGTTCGTGGCCGGTGACCTGAGACGCTTCGACCGGGCCATCGTTCCGGTGGCTGCCGCTGTAGGCGGCGTCGTGGTGCCCGCACTGATCTACGTTGCGGTGATCCTGGGCAGCGGCTCGGACGCGCTGCGCGGGTGGGCGATTCCCACGGCCACCGACATCGCCTTTGCCCTGGCGGTGCTTGCCGTCGTCGGATCCCATCTTCCCGGGGCACTGCGGATCTTCCTGCTCACCCTCGCCGTCGTTGACGACCTGATCGCCATCAGCATCATCGCCTTCTTCTATTCAGGGGACATCGCCGCCTCGCCCCTGCTGCTGGCAGTGCTTCCGCTTGCCCTCTACGCCTTCCTCGCCCACCGCTTCTCCCGGTTCTTCCAGCGCCACGCGGCGGCCCCGTGGCTGATCCTGCTGCCCCTCGGGTTCATCGTCTGGGCGCTGGTGCATGCCTCCGGGGTCCACGCCACGGTAGCGGGGGTGCTGCTCGGCTTCGCCGTTCCGGTCCGGCCTGCAGGGAAAGCCCGGCCCGGGGACCCGGCCGTGCCGGAGGAAGAGGGGCTCGCGGACACCATGGAACACCGCCTCCGGCCGCTGTCGGCAGGTGTCGCAGTCCCGGTCTTCGCCTTCTTCTCGGCGGGGGTGACGATCGGCGGCGCCTCGGGGTTCCTCAACGCCATCACCGACCCGATCGCCGTGGGTATCGTCCTGGCGCTGGTGGTGGGAAAGCCGATCGGCATCCTGCTGGCAGTCTGGCTCGTGACCAAAGCCGAAAAGGCCAACCTCGACCCCGACCTGTCCTGGGTGGATATTGTCGGAGCCGCCCTGCTGGCCGGCATCGGGTTCACCGTCTCCCTGCTCATTGCGGAGCTCGGCTTCGGCCAGGGCACCGCCGAGGACGACCATGCGAAGGTCGCGGTGCTGATCGGCTCGCTCCTCGCCGCGCTCGCCGCATCCGTCATCCTGCGCTCACGCAACCGCCACTACCGGCAGATCGAAGCCAAGGAGTCGGTCGACGCCGACCAGGACGGCGTCCCGGACGTGTTCGAGGAACGCTAGCGACGCACCAGCCAGGCCAGGGTCAGGGCCCCGGCGGTCCTGCGGAACCCGCTGTGGCCGGCGGCGGTCTCAAGGACGGCCCAGATCGCGAGGCTGGCGGTGCTGGCCTGGCCGAGCACCCTGCGGTTTTCATCCTTCAGGGCCATCAGGGACGCCGCGCCGAGCCCGGCCCAGGCCAGGATCAGGGCATTGGGACGCTGGGCGATGCCCTGCCTGCCGTGGGAGTCGGTGAAGAAACCCATTACGCTCCCTTCTTCTTGGAACTGCTCGAGTCCTTCTTGCCGCCGGACTTCTTCTCGCGGTTTTTCTCGACACTGCGGCGCAGGGCCTCCATCAGGTCGAGGACATTGGTGTCGTCCTCCTCCGCCGACGCGCCGAAGGTCTCCTCGGTGCTCAGGGTGTCGCCCTTCTCGATCTTCGCGTCGATCAGGGTGCGCAGCTGCACCTGATACTCGTCGGTGAAGTTTTCAGGATCGAAATCCGTCGAGAAGGAATCGACGAGGGCCGCGGACATCTGCTTCTCCTTGGCGGAGATGCGCACCTTTTCCTCGAGTGCGGGGAAGGAGGCCTCGCGCACCTCGTCGTCCCAGAGCAGCGACTGGAGCATGAGGACCTCACCGCGGACCCGCAGCGCACCGAGCCGGCTCTTCTGCCGGAGGGAGAACTGGACGATCGCCGTCCGGTCGGTTTCCTCGAGGGTCCTGCGGAGCAGCACGTAGGCCTTGGTGGAGGCCGAATCGGGCTCGAGGTAGTAGGAGCGGTCGTACATGATGGGGTCGATCTGGTCGCTGGGAACGAACTCGACGACCTCGATCTCTCGGCTTTTCTCGACCGGGAGCGAGCCCAGGTCCTCCTCCGTCAGCACCACTGTGTGCTCACCGTCGTCGTAGGCCTTGTCGATGTTCTTGTAGTCGACCACTTCCCCGCAGATTTCACACCGGCGCTGGTAGCGGATCCGCCCGCCGTCCTTGTCGTGGACCTGGTGGAGGCCGATGTCGTGGTCTTCGGTGGCGCTGTACACCTTCACGGGCACGTTCACCAGCCCGAACGCGACGGCTCCCTTCCAGATGGCTCTCATGGAACAAGTGAACACCACCGGCAGCACACCTAGCCAGAGCCGGTTTTTCCGCGGTCTACGATGGATAGGTGACTTCCTCCACCGCAGAACCGACAGCAAGCCGCACCACCACCGACGACGGCGCACCCGCCCTGCGCTTCGAGATGCGGTTCGCTGTCCCGCCGGCGGTGCTGTGGAAGCACCTGACGGATCCGGGCAAGCTCAAGTACTGGTTCCCCGCCGAAATGGACATCCTGCCGCGCCGGGACGCCGAGGTCATCTTCAAGCTGCCGGGCCAGCGCCCGCTGAAGGGCACGGTGCTTGAGGCCTCGAAGCCCACCGTGCTGGCCTTCACCTGGGACCGGGAGGTCCTGCGGTGGGAGTTCACGCGCCAGGAGGACGGCGGCACCCTGCTGGTGCTGACGATTTCGCCCGCGGATTCCGCCCAGATCGCCGTTTCCGCCGCCGGCTGGCACCTGACCCTGATGGGCCTCGACGACTACCTCAATGAGCGCAGCCTCGGCCAGGATCCGGCCCTCTGGCAGGTCTACGTCGACCGGTACACCTCCCAGTTCTCGTCCTGACCCGCCGCACCGGGTGAGGCCGCCGGGAGGATCCGCGGCCTCCCGATAGTGGAATTCGGCGCCCATCCGGACAACACTAGGGAAATGGCTCTCCCGGGTTCCCGCAACGTGCAGACCGTCACGGTCGACGGGCGTTCCCTGCGGCTCTCGAGCCTGGACAAGGTGCTGTACCCGGAGACCGGCACCACCAAGGCCGATGTGCTGGCGTACTACGCGGCGGTGGCCGAGCCCCTGATCCGGCATGCCCGCGACCGGCCCGCGACCCGCAAGCGCTGGGTGCACGGGGTGGGGACCGCCGACGCCCCCGGCCAGGTTTTCTTCCAAAAGAACCTCGACGCCGCGGCTCCGGCCTGGCTGCCCCGCCACCCGATCCGGCACAAGGACCACACGAACGTGTACCCGGTGGTGAACGATCTGGCCACCCTCACCTGGTTCGGTCAGATCGGGGCCCTGGAGGTCCATGTGCCCCAGTGGCGGTTCGGCCCGCACTCGGCGGTGGGCAACCCGGACCGGATGGTGCTGGACCTTGACCCCGGGCCGGGAGCGGGCCTGCCCGAGTGCGCCGAGGTGGCACGGCTGGCCCGGGAGATCCTCACCGGCATGGGCCTTGAGCCGTGGCCGGTGACAAGCGGCTCCAAGGGCCTCCACCTGTACTGCCGGCTGGACGGGAAGCTGACCTCCGAGCAGGTCTCCGGCGTCGCGCACGAGCTGGCCCGCGCCCTTGAGGCCGACCACCCCGACCTGGCGGTCAGCGACATGAAGAAGTCCCTGCGCGGCGGGCGCGTCCTGGTGGACTGGAGCCAGAACAACCGGAACAAGACCACCGTGGCGCCGTATTCGCTGCGCGGACGCTTCCACCCGACCGTCGCCGCGCCGCGCACCTGGGCCGAGCTCGACGACCCGGACCTGGCCCACCTCGATTACCGGGAGGTGCTGCGGCGCGTCCGGGAGCAGGGGGACATCCTGGCCGGCCTCGACCTCGACCCGCAGGACGGTTCCGGCACCGCCGGCTCCGCCCCGGACCGCCTGACCCAGTACCGGGCCATGCGCGACGCCGGCAGGACCCCGGAGCCCGTCCCGGAAGCCGTCGGACCGCCCGGGGGCAACAGCTTCGTCATCCAGGAACACCATGCGCGCCGCCTCCACTACGACCTCCGGCTGGAGCGCGAGGGCGTGCTCGTCTCGTGGGCCCTGCCCAAGGGCCCGCCCGCCACGCCGGACCGGAACCATCTGGCGGTCCAGACGGAGGACCACCCGCTGGAATACGGGACCTTCGAGGGAAGTATTCCCAAGGGGGAATACGGGGCGGGCGAGATGAGCATCTGGGATGCGGGGACCTACGAGCTGGAAAAGTGGCGCGACGGCAAGGAGGTGATCTGCACCCTGTACGGGAGGCAGGACGGCGGCCTGGCCCGCTCCGGCAGCGCCGTCCGGCGGTACGCCCTGATCAACACCGGCGGCTCCGGGTCGGGAGGACGGAACTGGCTCATCCACCTTATGAAGGACCAGCCGGCCGGAATCTCCTCCGGTGCCGCCTCCGGCGCTTCCTCCCCCGAGAGCGGGCCCGACGCCCCCGCAACCGGCCCGGCCGGACTCCCCGTCCCGGTTGCGCCGGCGGATCGTCCGGTGGCCGGGCCCGGCGCCGCCCCGGACTTCGTGCCGCCCATGCTGGCGGCCCTGGCCACCTCCACGGTCCTGCCCGATGAATCCGACTTCGCGTTCGAGCTGAAGTGGGACGGGGTGCGGGCCATCGCCCTCGTCGCGGCCGGCGGCGTTCGCCTGATCAGCCGCAACGGCAACGACATGAGCCTGCTCTACCCCGAACTGGGGGACCTCGCCGACTGTGTGAATGCCGAGACGGCGGTGCTCGACGGCGAGATCGTGGCCCTCAACGCCAGCGGCCGGCCCGACTTCAGTCTGCTGCAGACCCGGATGAAACTCACCTCGGCCTCCGAGATCGACGCCGCCCGGGCGACCACACCGGTCCGGCTCATGCTCTTCGACCTCCTCGGCCTCGACGGCACCTCCCTGCTCCCGCTCGGGTACAGCAACCGCAGGGAGATCCTCGAAGGCGCGGTCAGCGCCCCGAAGGACGGGCATATCCAGGTTCCGGGGCAGCTTGACGCCACCCTGGCCGAGGCTGTCGAGGCCAGCAGGGACCTGGGGCTGGAGGGCATCGTCGCCAAGCGCCGGAGCAGCGTGTACCGGCCCGGAACCCGCACGGAGGCGTGGCTGAAGATCAAGCACCAGCGCACCCAGGAGGTGGTGGTGGTGGGCTGGCGTCCGGGGAAGGGCAACCGCGCCTCAAAGATCGGCTCCCTCCTGGTCGCGGTGCCCGACGGGGTGAACCTGAAGTACCTCGGCCGCGTCGGCTCCGGGCTCACCGACCGGGAGCTGGCCGAGGTCGGGGGCCGCCTCAAGAAGATGGCCCGCAAGACGGCGCCGCTGCCCGACGTTCCCGCCCCCGACGCCGCGGACGCGCGCTGGGTGCGCCCGGCCCTCGTCGGCGAGGTCCAGTACAGCGAACGCACCGGCGGGGGCCGGCTGCGGCACCCGGTCTGGCGCGGCTGGCGGCCGGATAAGAAACCCTCCGATGTGACCGTCGAAAACTGAGAACCGGCCGGCGGAGCGTCCTCCGCCGGCGTCGCCCAACCCGAGGAGGAACACCATGCCAGAACCCGATGTCGACCGGCTGGACGCCTGGTGGCGGGCCGCCAACTACCTCTCCGTCGGCCAGATCTACCTTCGGGACAACCCGCTGCTGAGGCGCCCGCTCGAAGGCGGCGACGTGAAGGCCCGGCTGCTGGGCCACTGGGGGACCACCCCAGGCCTGAACTTCATCTACGCCCACCTGAACCGGGTGATCCGGGAGCAGCGGCAGGCGATGCTGTTCGTCACCGGGCCGGGGCACGGCGGGCCGGCCAACGTCGCCAACGCCTGGCTCGAGGGAACCTACTCCGAGGTGTACTCCCACATCGGCAGGGACGAAACCGGCCTCAAGGACCTGTTTCAGCAGTTCAGCTACCCCGGCGGCATCCCCTCCCACGCGGCCCCCGAGACGCCCGGCTCCATCCACGAGGGCGGCGAGCTCGGCTACGCCCTCGTCCACGCCTACGGCGCCGTGTTCGACAACCCCGACCTCCTCGCCGTGGCCGTGGTGGGCGACGGCGAAGCCGAAACCGGCCCGCTGGCGGCAAGCTGGCACTCCAACAACTTCCTCAACGCCGCCCTCGACGGCGCCGTGCTCCCGATCCTGCACCTCAACGGCTACAAGATCGCCAACCCCACGGTGCTGGCCCGCATGCCCGAGGACCAGCTGCGGCAGCTGATGTCCGGCTACGGCTACGAGCCCCACTTCGTCACCGTCAGCGACCCGCGCGCCACCGCGCAGGCCCACCGGGATTTCGCGGCGGCCCTGGACGAATGCCTCGCCCAAATCCGGGACATTCAGCAGCAGGCCCGGTCCGGCGGGGACCTCCCGGAGGGCACGCCGCGCTGGCCCATGATCGTCCTGCGCTCACCCAAGGGCTGGACCGGGCCCGACGTCGTCGACGGCAAGCAGGTCGAGGGCACCTGGCGCTCGCACCAGGTGCCGCTGTCGGAAATCCACACCAACCCCGGGCACCTGCACCAGCTCGAGGAGTGGATGCGCTCCTACCGACCGGAGGAGCTCTTCGCCGAAACCGGGGAGCTGCGCCCCGATCTCGCCTCCCTCGCGCCGGAGGGCGACCTGCGGATGAGCGCCACCCCCTACGCCAACGGCGGCTGGCTGCTGCGCGACCTCAAGCTGCCCGACTACTTCGACCACGCCGTGAAGGTGAGCTCACCGGGCAGCGAAAAGGTGAGCCCGATGATCACCGTCGGCGGGTACCTGCGCGACATCATCGCGGCGAACCCCACGAACTTCCGCGTCTTCGGCCCCGACGAGACGGCGTCCAACCGGCTCTCGGCGGTCTACGACGTCACCGACAAGGCGTGGCAGGCACGCACCGAGGACGTCGACGAGCACCTGGCCCGCTCCGGCCGGGTCCTTGAGGTGCTCAGCGAGCACCTTTGCCAGGGCTGGCTCGAGGGCTACCTGCTCACCGGACGGCACGGGGTGTTCAACTGCTACGAGGCGTTTGTCCACATCGTCGACTCGATGTTCAACCAGTTCGCCAAGTGGCTCAAGGTGCACCAGGACCTGTCCTGGCGCCGTCCGATCGCCTCCTTCAACTACCTGCTCTCCAGCCATGTGTGGCAGCAGGACCACAACGGGTTCTCCCATCAGGACCCCGGGTTCATCGACCACGTGGTGAACAAGAAGGCCGACGTGATCCGCGTCTACCTGCCGCCGGACACCAACACCATGCTGGCCGTGACCGAGCACTGCATGAAGACCCGGGACACCGTCAACGTGATCATCACCGGCAAGCAGCCCAATCCCACCTGGCTCGGGCCCGAGGAGGCCCGCCTGCACGTTCGACGCGGTATCGGGGTGTGGGACTTCGCCGGCCGCGAAGATGCCGGAGCGGACCCCGACGTCGTCCTCGGCTGCGCCGGCGACGTGCCGACGCTCGAGACGGTCGCGGCGGCGGGCCTGCTCAAGGCGGGCATCCCGTCGCTGAAGATCCGGGTGGTCAACGTGGTGGACCTGATGCGGCTGCAGGACACCGCCGAGCACCCGCACGGGCTCACGGCGCGGGCGTTCGACAACCTGTTCACCACGGATCGGCCCGTGATCTTCGCCTACCACGGCTACCCGTGGCTGATCCACCGCCTGACCTACCGGAGGACCAACCACGCGAACCTTCACGTCCGCGGCTACAAGGAGGAGGGGACGACCACCACGCCCTTCGACATGGCCATGCTGAACCAGATCGACCGGTACTCACTGGCCATGGACGTGATCGATCGGGTCCCGGCGCTCGGTTCCACCCAGGCCTCACTGCGCCAGTCGCTGCAGGACCAGCGGCAGCGCGCATGGCAGCACACCCGGGACGCCGGGGAGGACGCCGGCTTCATCACCGGCTGGACCCTCGACGAGTCCTCGCCCGACGACTCCCAGAACCAGTAACCGGCACTTAGGTGCCGGGCCTGACGCCGCGGACGGGCCTGAAGCCGCGGCGCGCTGGGCGGCGGGGATCAGCGGGAGTTCTCCTGCAGGGCCCGGTAGTTCTGCATCGAGCGCATCCTGCGCTGCAGGCTGTCCCGGCGCGGTGTGGACTCCGCGTCGGGGGCCTCGGCCGTGAGGTCGATGTGGCGCTGCCCGTAGTGCCACAGCAGCATGTCGTCGAGCAGCCGGTCGGGGCCGGGGGAGTACCGGTGGTCGAGGGCGCGGCGCACCGTGGTGATGGTATCGGCCTGCAGCAGGGCCACGAGTTCGAGGGTGGTCCGCAGCCCGTGGGCGGCAAGGAGTTCGGCGGCCCAGCCCCAGTTGTCGTCGGCCTTGCGGTCGACGTGGGGCAGCAGGGTCTGCCAGACGTGCCGGACGCGGTTGGGGGTCAGCGGAGCGCTGCCCTCCCCGGCCTCGTCCCAGAACCCGGTCACCGTCTCGTAGCGTTCGTGGAGTTCGGCGAAGGCCGACTCGACGGTTTCGAGCATCGCGGCCGTCCCGGTGAACTGCCGGTCGAAGTAGGGGCTCCACGCCTTGGGATTGGAGGCCTTGAAGCGGATGTCGTGTTCGATCTCCGACCAGGCGTGGGCGAGGACGGTGCGGACCTGCACCTCGAAGAGGTAGCTGCCGCCGGCCTTCGAGTCCGGATCAAGGGCCTGCTGGTACCGCCGCACGACGTCGTTGTGGATGCTGCGCATGATCAGGTGCCGGCTCGAGTACCCGTAGGTGCCCGATTCGATCGACCCGATGTCCTTCTCGCGGTCCCCGCGGCAGTCGAAGTCCTGCCGCTGGCGCTTGATGAGGTTCGCGGCGAGGTCCACCTCGTGGGGGAGGGTGGTGATGACCCGGATCCCGACGAGGTCGGTGAGGTTGCGCAGCGGGTCGGGGAAGACGAGCGCCGGCAGCGCCCCCGGCTCGGTGGGCGCGAGTGTCCGGGAGGCCTTGTCGCGGAAGGATTCAACGGTCTTGGTGCGCGCGGTGACGAACAGGGGCCGCAGGTCCGAGGGGTCGAAGATCGCCGAGATGCTGCGGCGCATCTCCTCGGTCACCGCCTCGAGCTGGGGCCGCACCCGCGTGAACTCCTGCGTCGACGCTTCGACCGCCGGGCGCAGGCGGTCGTCGAGGTCATCCCACGCACTCACAAAGGGCCTCCTGGTCTCGGCGTTTCTGCAATCCTAGCCGCCGCCCGCGACGGTTATGCTTCCGGTGTGAAGCAGCCGGGACGACGCAACGTATTGGCACTCCTCGGCGCGCTGGGGGCCTCGGTGCTGCCCGGCTGCGCCCGCCCGGCCGACCGTGCCGGGACCCCGGCCGACGGCGCCGCCCGGCGCTACGGCTACGGCTCCGACCCGAGCCAGTTCGCCGACCTCTATCTGCCCTCCCGGGCTTCCAAGCCGGGGGTGGTGGTGATCATCCACGGCGGGTACTGGCGTTCGACCTACGGTGCCGACCTCGGCGAACCGCTGGCCCGGGATTTGGCGGACCGGGGGTATGCCTGCTGGAACCTCGAGTACCGCCGGGTCGGCAACGGCGGCGGCTGGCCGGGGACCTTCGAGGACATCGGAGCCGGGATCGACCTTCTGGCCGAGGCGGCGGCGCGGCACGGACTCGACCTCACGACCGTGACGGCCCTGGGCCACTCCGCCGGCGGCCACCTCGCCGTGTGGGCGGCAGGACGCGACTCCCTTCCCGCCGACGCCCCGGGTGCCGGGCCGGCGGCGGTGCCCTTGACGGGGGTCGTGAGCCAGTCGGGGGTGCTCAATCTCGCCCAGGCGCACGACCTGAACCTCAGCAACGGCGCCGTCGAGGACCTGCTCGGCGCTTCCCCGACGGCCGAGCCGGAACGGTACCGGTGGGCCGATCCCCTGAACGCGGTGCCGCTCTCCGTGCCCGTCTACGCGCTGCACGGGGAAGAGGACACCACGGTTCCGCTGAGCCAGTCCGAAAGCTACGTGGCCGCCGCCACGCAGGCGGGCGCGTCGGCTGAGCTCCTGGTGATTCCGGGCGACCACTTCGCGATGATCACTCCCGGCACCGAAGCGTGGGAGCGGGTGGTGGCGGCCGTCGACCAGGCCGCCACCACCCGGCAGGGTTCCGCCGGGTAATCCCTAGTTGAGCGGGCGGGTTCCTTCGGGCAGCGACCCGCCCCGAAGCAGCTCCGCAGCGGTATCCGCGAGGGCGGTCAGGGCGACGCGCTGGGTCCAGGGACCGTAGGAAATGCGGGCGACGCCGAGCTCCTGGAGCTTGGCGGGAGGAAGTGAACCCGGGATCCCGATCACGCTCACCCGCTTGTGTCCAATCCCCTCGACCAGGGCACGCACCGTGTCCTCGTCGAAGAGGCCGGGGACGAAGACGGTCGACGCGCCGACCTCGAGGTAGGCCCTGCCGCGCTCGATGGCCTCGGCGAGGACGTCCTCCGGGTCGCGGCCGGCGCCGCGCAGGAACGCGTCGGTGCGGGCGTTGAGCACGAAGGGGACGCCCTCCGCCTCGCCGGCCTTAACCGCCGCCTCCATCTTCGCCCCGGAGTCGGCCAGCGGCTCCATCCGGTCCTCGATATTGGCGCCGATGATGCCCACGCCGATGGCACGCCGCACGGTCTCACCCGCGTTGCCGTACCCGGCGTCGAGGTCTGCGCTGACGGGCAGTTCGGTCGCCGCCGCAATGCGCGAGACGGCGTCGATCATCAGATCGAGCGGGACGGTGCCGTCCTGGTAGCCCAGGCTCGACGCGATGGAGTGGCCCGCCGTGGCCAGTGCACGGGTTCCGGGAACCTCGGCGATGGTCTTGGCCGAAATGGCGTCCCACACGTTGACGACCTGCAGGATCTCCGGGGCCCGGTGGAGGCTGAGGAACTCCTCGGCCTTGGCGGACAGGGAAGCGGTTGAGTTGCTCGGTGTAGTCATGATTTCACCTTACGGCTCCATCCCGACTCATCCACAGTGCGGCGGCTGTGAGATCGTCGGCGGTGATTCCGTGGCCGCCCGGGTGGGTGGCACGTTCGACGTCGGCGCCGCGGGACTGAAGGACGCCGGTGAGCCGTTCGACGCTGTCCTGGGGGGCCATGGGGTCCTCGGCGCCGTTGAACAGTGCCACGCGGGTGCCGGCCAGGTCGGCGTCGACGGGGTGCGCGTCCAGGGGATACATGCCCGAGAAGGCCACCACCCGGTCGAGCTCCCCGGGGTGGAGCAGTGCGGTGGCCAGGGCGATATTGGCCCCGTTGGAGAACCCCACGGCGGTCACCGGCCGGTCCCCGAGGCTGTAGGCCTCCCGGGCCCAGTCGAGGAAGCCTGCAAGTTCCCCGGCCCGGGCAACCACATCGGCGGTGTCGAATACGCCCTCCCGCAGGCGCCGGAACCACCGGTTCATGCCGTTCTCGCTCACCGGCCCGCGGGGGGAGAGGATTCCGGCCCCGGGGGACAGGCGCGGGGCCAGGGGGAGCAGGTCGTGCTCGGTGCCGCCGGTGCCGTGCAGGAGCAGCAGCACCGGAGTCCCGGGGTCGCCGGGCTCGAAAACGTGGGGCCAGGGGTGCACTGAGGGAGCCGGGGTCTCAGTCATCCGCCGGCTCCGTCGCGGCGTCCCCGGTGGACCCGGCAAGCTCGGGGTTGTTTTCCTCGGGCAGGCTCAGCGGGGCCACGGCGGCGGCGATGGCCTCGCGGCTGGGCTCGAGCCACGGCGGCAGCTTGAGGCCGCGTCCCAACTCAAGGAGCGGCTCATCGATATTGAAGCCCGGGGTGTCGGTAGCAATTTCGAACAGGGTTCCGCCGGGTTCGCGGAAGTAGATCGAGGTGAAGTACTGCCGGTCGAGGATCTCGGTCACGGCATGCCCCCGGGAGGTCAGCTCGTCCCGCCAGGCCGCCTGGATGGCCTTGTCCGGGACGCGGAAGGCAACGTGGTGCACCGTGCCGCCGGCGATCAGGCCGCGGTCGGCGCGCGGGTCGGCGATCACGTCGACCACCGTGCCCGGCTCGCCTGCGCCGGTCGAGAGCCGGTACCTGTCCGCACCCTCCGAGAGGATGTCCAGGCCGAGGTCCTGGGTCAGGGTCGCCAGGGTGCCCTCGGGGTCGGCGACCGTCAGCACCGAGGAGTGCTGTCCGCGCACCGCGTACTGTGCCGGGACCGACGCCGAGTCCCACGGGTCGCGGGGGTCTTCAAGGGAGGATGCCACAAGGTCGATCTGCAGCCCGTCCGGGTCCCTCAGCGACAGGCGCTCCTCCGCCGAGGAGCTTCCGGTGATCTGCGAGTCGACGCCGAGGTCCTTAAAGTGGCTCTGCCACCAGCCCAGGGTGCCCTGGGGCACCGAGAACGCCGTGGTCGTCGACTGTCCGGCGCCGATCCTGCCCGCCGGAACCCCCTTCCAGGGGAAGAAGGTCAGCAGCGAGCCCGGCCGGCCGGATTCGTCGCCGTAGTAGAGGTGGTACGTGCCCGGATCGTCGAAGTTCACCGTCCGCTTCACCAGGCGCAGCCCGAGGCCGCGGATATAGAAATCGACATTGCGCTGCGGATCCCCCGCAATCGCCGTCACATGGTGCAAACCGCTCGTATTTGCCGTCACAGTCAAACCCCTCTTCGAAGAACTCCACCCCCGGCCGGAGGTTTATATGCAAACGAATGTACTTTACCTTTTGTTCCCCCGCTCCACCCGGAGCGGGATCCGCCGGTCGAATTCATTCAGGATCGTGTGTCATCCTGTGTGAATGGCCGCAAAAATCAGGGTGCATGGGTGGGTGCGGCGCACCGGCATCGAAGTAACAGGCTGGACCTGCGTGGTTGTTGGCTGCGCAGCGCTTGTCCTTCCCGGCCCCGGCCTGCTGATGCTCGTCGGCGGCCTCGCCATCCTCTCGCAGCAGTACGCCTGGGCGCGCCGGCGGCTTGCCCCCATGAAGGCACGGGCCTTCCATGCTGCAGCCATCGGCGTCAAAACCATCCCGCGCATTGCCGCGAGCTGCCTCTGCGCCTTCGCCGTCATGGGGTGCGGAGTTGTCTGGACCGTCCAGCCCGGGGTGCCGGCCTGGTGGCCCCTTGAATCCAGGTGGTGGCTCTTCGGGGGTTCGGCCACCGGCATCAGCATGGTGCTGTCCTCCCTGATCGCCCTGGTCCTTATCATCTACAGTGTCCGGCGCTTCCGGGGCAAGCCCCCACCCGCAAAAACAGCAATTCCGGAGGGCGGATAACTCCAGCCGGGGGCGGGCGTCATTCCAAGCGCGCGTTCAGCCCGGGCTGGTAGTTTGAATTGGTGCTCACCGTAATCGGGGAAACCCTCATCGACGAAGTCGTCAGCGACACCGCCCCGCCCCGCGTGCACGTGGGGGGAAGCCCCATGAACGTCGCGGTGGGCCTGGCCCGGCTGGGCCACCCCGCGCAGTTCATCGGCCGTTACGGCGATGACGACTACGGGCACCTGATCCGCAGCTACCTTTCGGACAACTCGGTGCTGTTCCCGATCGGCCCCGACTCCAAGCCAACGAGTGTCGCAACGGCCCGCCTCGATCCCGCAGGTGGAGCGGCGTACCAGTTCGAACTCGTCTGGGAGCTGCCCGGACTCCTTGAGCGCCGGGAGGCGCTGCTGCAGGGAACCACCCTGCTGCATGTCGGATCCATCGCCACAATGCTGGCGCCCGGGGCCGACGACGTGCTGGCCCTGGTCGAGGTGGCCCATCCGCTGGCCACCATCTCCTATGACCCCAACTGCAGGCCGAGCATCATTGCGGACCGCGGGTTCGCCCGCAGCCAGGCCGAACGGTTCGTGGCGCTGTCCGACGTCGTGAAGGCCTCCGATGAGGACCTCGAATGGCTCTACCCCGGCCGCCCTGCCCTCGAATCGGCACGGGAGTGGCTGGCCCTTGGCCCGTCGGTGATGGTTGTCACCCGCGGATCCAAGGGGCCCTGGGGTATCTGCGCCGCCGGAAGCGCCGAGGTCAGCGCGCCGGTCACCAGCGTCACGGACACCGTGGGCGCCGGGGATTCCTTCATGGCGGCCCTGCTCGGAGCCCTCGTCGACCTCGAATTCGACGGGGCACAACGGCGCAGTGAGCTGCGGCGCATCACCACCGCGCAGCTCACCGACGTCCTGGCCTATGCGGCGCGCGCCGCGGCCGTGACCGTCTCCCGGGCCGGGGCGAACCCTCCCACCCGGCACGAACTCACCGACCACTGACAGCCGCCGCCCGGTACGGGCACCCGCCCGGGCGGGGGTAGGGTTGATGTCCCATCTTTCTGAAGGAGTAATGCATGCGCCTCGTGGCGAGCGACCTTGACGGCACGATCGTCGGCCACGACGGCAGGATGAGCGAGCGGACGGTCCAGGCCCTCCTTGACTGCGCGGCCGCCGGAGTCGAGGTGGTCTTCGTGACCGGCCGGCCTCCGCGGTGGCTCGATCCGCTGCGGGAGCAGCTGCAGCACCAGGGCACGGTCATCTGCTCGAACGGAGCGGTGACCTACGACCTGGGGGCCGAACGCGTCCTTGATGCCCATCTCCTCGACGCCGGCAGCATTCTCGAGGCACGCGACATCATCCGCGGGCTGTACCCGGCGGCGGGATTTGCCGCCGAAACGATCAACGGCTTCAAGATCGAGTCCGGCTTCGCCGACCCCGGCACCTCCGAGCTGCTCGGCGGCGTGCAGGCCCTTCCCTTCGAGGAGTCCCTGCCCGGCGAACAGGTGATCAAGTTCCTCGCCCGGGAGCGCGAGGTGACACCCGATGAATTCCTGCGGACCGTCGCCCCCGCTGTCGAGCACCTCGTCTCCACCACCCACTCGGCGCCGAGCATCGCGCTGCTGGAGATGGCGGTGCCCGGCATCAACAAGGCCGTGACCCTCTCGCGCTACGCGGAGGGCCTGGGCATTGAGGCGGAGGACGTCGTCGCCTTCGGTGACATGCCCAACGACATCCAGATGCTGAAGTGGGCCGGATCGGGCTACGCCATGTCCTCGGGCCACCCCGACGCCCTTGCCGCAGCCAACCTTCGCGCCCCGGCCTTCGAGGACGACGGCGTGGCGCAGGTCCTGGAACAGCGCCTCGAGGCACTCCGGACCGCCTGATCGGATGACGGGCGGCGCACTAGGGTTGCACCCATGACGCTCGCCTACTTCCAGAACACGGGCCCCGACGGCCGGCAGCGCCCGCTGGGGTTCTCCCACCGCGGTTTCTCCCCGGCCGGCGCCGAAAACTCCCTGTCCGCCTTCGCGGAGGCGGCCCGGCTGGGATTCGGGTACCTCGAAATTGACGTGCGGAGCACCCGGGACGGCGTGGTGATGGTCTTCCACGACGAAACCCTCGACCGCGTCACCGACGCCCGCGGCCCGATCGCTGCCCGGACCCGCGCGGAACTGGCCGGGGTGAGGATCCGGGGCGGAGAACCGATCCCCACCCTCGAGGAGGTCCTGCTCCGGTGGCCGGAGCTGCGGTTGAACATCGACATCAAGGACGAGGGGTCGGTGAAACCGTTCGCGGACCTCATCAATCGGCTCCGCGCCCACGACCGGGTGCTCGTCGCCTCGTTTTCGGACCTCCGCAGGCTCCGGGTGCTGCGGCGTCTCGAGGCACGGACGGCGTCCTCGGCGGGCATGGCCGTGAACGGGCTGATCCGCCTCGGCGGCCACCTCGGGTTGACCGGGCCGCTGCGCCGGGCGGCACGCGTGGACGCCGTGCAGGTGCCCCTGAGCTACCGCGGGATCCCTGTGGTCACCCCCGGCTACGTGCGGCGGTGCCGGAAGGCCGGGCTCCAGGTCCACGTCTGGACCATCAACGAACCGGAAGCGATGGAACGGCTCCTCGACCAGGGCGTCGACGGCCTGGTCTCCGACCGCGCCGACCAGCTGGCGGCCGTCCTGGACCGGCGCGGGTCCTGGCCGCAGAGCCGGCCGGCTCGGACCGACCCGCCTGCCGGTTCAGACTGACCCGCCGGCCCGGCCGGCGACGGCGCGGCTGCGCACCAGCCGGGGATAGACGACCCACAGCAGCACCACGATGACGAGGAGCCCGGCGGTGACCGCGAAACCCGCCATCCGGCCGAGGACGATGTCGAAGATGAAGCCCGCCGTTCCGGACAGGACCAGGCCGGTCAGGCCGATGCTGGCCCGCATGATGCGGTCGCCGCTGCGGACCAGCGCCGCCTTGACCTGGAGGCCGAAGAGGACGCGGTGGAGGTTTACCGCGCTCAGCACCACGGCGGTGATGATGGCCGAGAGCGTGACCAGGACAAGGTAGACGACGACCTGGAACCGGTCGAGCTCATCGAACCTGCTCTGGAAGGGCAGGGTCAGCAGGAACCCGGTGAGGATCTGGATGCCGGTCTGCATGACCCGCAGCTCCTGGAGCAGCTCGAGCCAGTTGCGGTCGAGGCGCTGGTTGGTGCTCTCCCCGCGGCCGTCCTCCTGCCGGACGGCGGCTCCCCTCCGCGGCGGCATCAGGGAGTGAGGTCGGGCCTTGTGGCGTCGGACTGGTTCTCGAAGGGAGGATCGGCCACGACGCCGGGTTTTCCGCCGCTTGGGCCGGTGACGTCGGCAGAGCGGCCGGCGCCGTCGTGTCCGGCATCCTTGTGCAGCACGCCAGAGAGCGCGTCCTGGGCCTTCTTCACCGCGCCGCTTGCCTGCTCCTGGACCGCGGGCAGCTTCTCCTTGAGGACCCCGGTGGCCCCGGAGACGCTCTCCTGGACGCGGGGGCTGTTCCACAGGCTTTCCGCCCGGGCCTTGAGCACCTCATAGCTCTCCCGGCCGGCCCGCGTGCCAAGGACGAATCCGGCGGCCATTCCTGCTGCGAAGACGATCTTGTTCATCATGCTGCATACCCCTGTCTACGGTTCGACGGTGTGCCCCGACCCTAGCCGGAACCGGCCGGTTTTGCACAGGACCGCAGGTTCACGCCGACAGGATCGGCTTGGTCAGGTCCGCGAGGTATTCAAGCGCACCCGGGCCGTAGGTGCTCATCGAGGCGTCATCGGCATAGACGAGGAGCCGCAGCCACGCTCCGTAGCGGTGGACCCGCCCAAGGTGCAGCGCGGAGTCGAGGGATGCCTGCAGGGCGGGAAGCGGCGCGAAGTCGGTCCACTGCTCGAGGTAGGCCCCCACCGCGAGCCGAACGCGGGGATCCGCCGGCGTCGTCGCCCACTGCTCGCACATGAGGGTGATCGGCACGAGCAGGGCACTGAAGGGGTGGGCCCAGTAGGCGTCGGCGAAGTCGAAGAAGCGCAGCGGTTCGGTGCTCGAGCCGGGAAGGAACGCGTTGCGCGGGTGGAGGTCGTTGTGGTCCAGCGAGAGCGGGACGCCGAGGGCGCGCAGCGTCTCCACCGCGGCCCGGATCCGCGGCAGCTGGGCCAGCACGTGGTCGGCGCCCTGATGCGAGAGGAACATCGGATGTTCGGCGGGCAGCCCGGTGTGGAGCAGCAGCTGGTTCTCGACGAAGTTCGCCGCCACCTCCGGGTTCATGTTCACCAGCCCGGCGGCGGTGAGCCGGTCGGCGTGCGGAAGAAGTGCCTTCTGGAGGTCTGCGAAGTCGGTGAGGACCCGGGCCCACAGCTGGTAGTCGTTTGACCTCAAGGACGCGAGGGTGGCCCCGTGGTCGGGGGTGATCATCCAGCCGCGGCTGGGTTCCACCGCGAGGGGCTTCACCACGTGGTCCGGCACCAGTTCGGCCAGGGCCGCGACCACCGAGGCCTCGGCGAGCTGCCCGGGATTGTTCTCCTTGAACCACAGCACGCCCAGGTCCGTCGGCACCGTGAGCTGGGTGGACCAGAAACGGATGCGGGGCTGCTCGATGGGCCCGGTCTGCCGGACGGAGAAACTTTCGAGCACCAGCTGGATCCACTGCTCGGCCTGGCTGCGCCACTCGGGGCCGGCCCAGAGGGCCTGCAGGTCGGTCATCGGGCCGCCCGCCGGGGGCCGGCGTGCCCGGACGGGGAGGACGCGCGTCGAGGAGTGCCAGTCATTTCCTCATCCTACTCAGCACTCCCGTCCGCAGCGGACGCCGGAGGTGCTTACACAAAAGGCAGCGAGATCGCCATCTCCCTGCCGTCTTCAGGATACAGCGCCGGGGGGATCTTGCCGCAAGGCCCCCTCCCGCGGGCACAATGGCGGACTGCGGCCGGACGACAGGGCGTGTGTTTGGGACGGCGCGGCAGGACCGGCCGCTGCGCCAATTGCTGAAGGGGACCTCATGATCGATGGAATCATCGCCGGCGGCGGACCGACCGGGATGATGCTGGCAGCCGAACTGCGGCTCCACGGTGTGGACGTCGTGGTGCTTGAGAAAGACGCCGAGCCGACCACGCAGGTCCGCTCCCTCGGCCTGCATGCCCGCAGTATCGAGATCCTCGATCAGCGCGGGCTGCTCGACCGTTTCCTCGCGCACGGCCGGCGGTATCCGGGCGCCGGCCACTTCGCGGGAATCGACAGACCGTGGCCCGACCACCTGGACACCGCCCACGGCTACGTACTCGGCATCCAGCAGCCGGTCACCGACCGCCTGCTCGCCGAGCATGCGGCCGGCCTCGGCGCCGATATCCGGCGCGGCAGGGAGGTGGCCGGCCTGCAGCAGGACCCCGGGGGCGTGACGGTGGACCTCGCCGACGGAACGCAGCTGCGCGCACGCTACCTTGTGGGCTGCGACGGCGGCCACAGCCTAGTCCGCAAGCTGCTCGGCGTTCCTTTTCCGGGGGAGCCGGCCGGGAACGAATGGCTTCGGGGCGAGATGGAACTGACTGCCCCGCCGGAGGAAGTGAAGGCGGTCGTGGAGAAGGTCCGCAGAACCCAGAAGGGGTTCGGGGTCGGCCCGGCGGGAAACGGCCTGCACGGCGTCGTCGTCCCCGCCGCCGGCGTCACCGGGGACCGGGCGGTACCTCCGACGCTTGAGGAGGTGAAACGCCAGCTGCGGGCCATCGCCGGCACCGACTTCGGTGTCCACTCGCCCCGCTGGCTCTCCCGGTTCGGTGACGCCACCCGCCAGGCCGAGCACTACCGGGTCGGACGGGTGTTCCTGGCGGGCGACGCCGCGCACGTCCATCCTCCGCTCGGCGGGCAGGGGCTGAACCTTGGTATCCAGGACGCGTTCAACCTTGGCTGGAAGCTGGCGGCCGAGATTCAGGGCTGGGCGCCGGCCGGCCTGCTGGACACCTACCATGCCGAGCGGCACCCGGTGGCCGCCGATGTCCTCAACAACACCCGCGCGCAGAGCGAGCTGATGTCTCCCGGGCCGGGCCCGCAGGCCGTCCGCCGGCTCTTGACGGAGCTGATGGACTTCGACGTCGTGAGCCGCTTCCTGGTCGGGAAGATCACGGCCATCGGAATCCGGTACGACTTCGGGGTCGGACCGGACCTGGTCGGCAGGCGGCTCCGTGACCTGCCTCTGGCTCGGGGGCGGCTGTACGAACTGATGCACCGCGGGCGCGGCCTGTTGCTCGACCGGACCGGGAGGCTGTCCGTCCGCGGCTGGGAGGACCGGGTGGACGGTGTTGAGGACCGCGTGCTGGATGGCAGCGACAACCTTGACGCACCGGCCGTGCTGATCCGGCCGGACGGGCACGTGGCCTGGGCCGGCGCGGACCAGCCGGGCCTCGACGCGCAGCTGCTGCGCTGGTTCGGCACGCCGTCCCCCGATGCCTCCTCGACGTAGGCCCGCCGGCGCCTCGGCCGCCTACTTCCCGATGCCGTCGGCGAGCCCCCGGATGAAATAACGCTGGCCGGCGAAGAACAGCACGATCACAGGCGCCGCCGCGATAACCATCCCCGCGAAGACAACCGGGTAGTCCGTCCCGTGCCGGGACATGAGGTTCGTCAGGCCCACGGGAAGGGTCTGGAAATCCCCGCCGCTGGTGAAGATCATCGCGAACAGGTACTCGTTCCAGGTGAACAGGATGTTGAGGATCACCGTCGAGACGATGATGGGGCGGCACATCGGCAGAATCACCTGCCAGAAGGCGCGCGCCTTTGACGCTCCATCGACCGCGGCGGCCTCGTCGACCTCCGCCGGAAGATCCATCATGTAGGCCCGGATCAGGAAGGTCGTGAAGGGGATCCGGAACGCCGTGTAGAGGATCAGCAGGGCCCAGAACGTGTTGTAGAGACCCATCGCCTGGAACATCCGAACCAGCGGAATCAGCGCCACCGTGGGCGCCAGCATCAGCCCGGCCAGGATGAGGATCAGCACCGTCCGGCTGAAGGGGATCCGCACCCGGGTCAGGCCGTACGCGGCCCAGGCGCTGATGAAGACCGTGGCGAGGGTCGACGTCACGGTGACGAGGACGCTCGTCATCAGGTAATCCCCGACGCCCCGGTTCCAGGCCGTGGCGTAGTTTTCCCACCGCCACGCCACCGGCAGGGCGAAAGGGTTCCCGAACAGTTCGGCGTTGGACTTAACCCCGTTGAGCACCATCCACAGCAGCGGGTACAGGACTACTACTGCCAGGGCCAGGAGGAAGGCCGAAACGAAGCCCCTGCCCAGCACGAGCAACACGGAACCGCGCGTCACCATTCGACTCTCCTTCGACGGGAATACCAGAGTTGGAGCACAGCCAGGGACAGGGTGATGACGAAGATCGCCGTCGCGATCGCGGACGCATACCCGAAGTCGTTCTTGACGAATCCGCTGCGGTAGAGCCACGTCCCCAGGACCTGGCTTGAATTGTTCGGGCCCCCGCCCGTCATGACCATCACCTCGTTGAACACCTGGAACGCCCCCGAAACGGTGACGATCATCATGAGACTGCTCATCTCGCGGACCAGGGGCAGGGAGATCGAGAAGAAGCGGCGGAACGGGCCGACGCCGTCGATGGCCGCCGCCTCGTAGAGCTCCGTCGGGATGCGCTGCAGGGCGACGGCGAACAGGAGAGTGCAGTAGCCGAAACCCTGCCACTGGCTCATCGCGATGATGCCGAAGATCGCCGTGTTTTCCTGGCCGAGCCAGGCCTGGGTGAACTGGCCGATACCGGCACCGTCCAGCGCCGCATTGAGGATTCCCATCTGCGGCTCGTAGATGAAGTAGAACAGCAGCCCCGCGACGGTGAGGGACACCGCCGACGGTATGAAGTACACGGCCCGGAGGGTGCGCCGCCACCGGTCGCTGCGCAGTCCCTCGATCAGGGCCGCCAGCGCCAGGGCGCCGAACACCTGGAACACGATGGAGATCCCCGCGTACCAGAGGTTGTTGACCACCGACTTCCAGAAGATCGGATCCTCGAACATCCTGGCGTAGTTCTCCGCACCGACGAAGGTCTGGCCGCCGCTGTAGATATCCCATTCGAGGACGCTGAACCCCAGGTTCTGCACCAGCGGCAGGTAGACGAAGGCCGCAAGGAGCCCGATGGCGGGAAGGACCCAGATAAGGTTCCGCCACCCGCGGGCGTCCTTCCTCCCCGCCCTGGCGGGCGGGGAGGAAAGGTTCGGGACTCCGGCCCCGGCAACCGGAACGGCAGCGGCACGGGCAGAGTTGGCAACAGTCATGACAACAGCGCTTACTTCGCTGCCTCTGAGGCGGAACGGACCGACTCAAGGACCTCTTCGGGGCTCCTGCTGCCGCCGACCAGCGCTTCCCCGCCGGCGAGCCAGGCATCGGCGACGTCGGGCACCGTGACTGAATCCAGCCAGATGATGCCGGCGGAGGCGTCGTTGACCTGCTCGATTCCTTCGATCACGGGTCCGCTCGAGTTTTCCTCCGATACGGCGCCCTTGACGGCGCTGGGCTGGCCGTAGGGCGGCGCCGAGAGGGTGGCCGCGTTCTCCGCAGTGGTTGCGAACTTCATGAAGTCGACCGCCAGGGCGGCGTTTTCGGATCGAGCGTTGATCAGGTAGCCCTCGGGGGAGCCCTCGATGGCCTCGGTGTCCCCGGGCGCATCCCCGGCCGCGGGCAGTTTGAAGATTCCCAGGCCGTCCTTCTGCAGGGGGGTCCCCTCGGCGGCCGTTGAGTCGAACTCGAGGATCTCCTGGTAGTACATGCCGGCCTTGCCCTCCGCCAGGGCCTGCTGTGCCGTGGTGTACAGCACGCCGTTGGAGTCCTTTCCGCTTCCGGTGCACTCGCTGACCAGGGTGGTGAACTCCTCCATGGCCGTGAGGTAGCCGGGATCATCGAGCTTGGCCGTCTCCGGGTCGAAGTCGGCCTGGAGGACGTCCGCGGGGACGTTGTAGGCGAACAGTTGCTGGAGGTAGTGAAGCCCGGGCCAGCCGTCCTTGTTGCCGAAGGCGATCGGCTCGTACCCGGCATCCTTGAGTACGGCGCAGGAGGAGATGAGCTCGTCGAAGCTGGCCGGAGGCGTAAGGCCGACCTCCTCGAAGATCTTCTTGTTGTAACCCATGAACTTGCCGTTGTTGTACAGCGGCACGGCGTAGTACTTGCCGTCCTTCTCGAAGGCCTCGAGCGAGGATTCACCGAAGGTGTCCCCCCAGTCGGTTCCCGGGGCGATGACCGGGCTGAGGTCGGCCGCGAGGCCGCCGTCGATGAAATTGTCGGCCCAGTTCCCCGCCCAGGTGAAATAGATGTCGGGCATCGCCTGGGAGGCGGTGAGCGTCTTGGTCTTGTCCTTGATGCTCTGGTCGGTCTCCTGGATCAGCTCGAAGGAGACATCGGGGTGCAGTTCGGTGTACTGGGCGGCAAGGTCCTCGAAGTAGGGCTCCAGCGGGTCGCCGCCGAACTTGGTGAGGATGCCGAGCTTTCCCGAGTACTTGGGTTCGGCCGACACATCGACGGGCTCCGCCGCGGACGAGCCGCCGCATCCGCTCAGCGCCAACGATGCCCCGACGAGAAGGGCCGCGGCCTTTGGGTATGTGCACTTTCGCATTGGTTCTTCTTTCACTGAGGCCGCCGATCCGCGGGGCTGGTCCTGACACCGGCCGTCCCTTTCACGCTGCGCTCCCGCAGGTTGCATTTAGGGACGGATTGATACCGGTACCACAGTGAATCATGAATCGTGCGGGCTGGGAAGAGGGTGAGGCAAATGCGCCCCGGGAGGGCCGCCGCGGGCGGGTGCGGAACCCGGTCAGGTGCGGGGGGCCGGCCCGTCCGAAGAGCGCGAAATCAGGCGGGAGGGGGCGATGTGGCGCTCCGCCGGAGACTCGTCACCCTCGATGCGCCGCAGGATCTGCGCCGCGGCGGTCTCGCCGAGGTGGCGCATCGGCTGCTCGATCATGGTCAGCGGCGGGTCCATGACGGCCGCCCACGGGCTGTCGTCGAAGCCGATGAGCGAGATCTCGGCAGGCATGTGCAGGTTCCGCGAGCGGATGGCGCGCAGGGCGCCCACTGTCGCCTCCGTCTCGGTGGTGAAGATGGCGGTCGGCGGGTCGGCAAGGGCCAGCATGCCGTTGACGGCCCGTGTGGCCTGGTCCTCGTTCTTCAGCACATGGGTCACCAGGGCGGTGTCGAAGGGCAGGCCGGCCTCCTCGAGCGCATCGAGGTAGCCCCGGAGCCGCTCGCCGTCGCTCCACAGCGCACGGTCGAGGATTCGATGCATCTGATCGAGGTCCGTGGCCGGGCTCAGGGTCACCGGACCCCAGGCGAAGGCGATCCGCCGGTGGCCCTGGGCGATCATCGATCCAACGGCCCGCCGGGCCGCGTCCCGGTTGTCGATGACAACGGAGTCCACCTCGAGCGAGTCGACCAGCCGGTCGATCAGCACCATGGGCGTGCCCCGGTCGACGGCGGCGGCGAGGTGCGAGACGTCGTCGCCGCGTCCGGCGGCGGAGGCGACGACGAGGCCGTCCACCTGCTTGGCGAGGAGGACCCGAATCGCATCCCGCTCCAGCTCCAGGTTTTCATTGGTGCTGAGCACGATGGCGTCATACCCGCTGCCCTTCGCGGTCTCCGCGATGGCCCGCAGTACCCCGGAGAAGAAGGGGTTGCCGACATCGGCGAGGACAATGCCCAGGGTCTTGGTGATGCCCGTCGTCATGCTGCGCGCGAGGGTGTTCGGCTGGTATCCGAGCCGTTCGGCGGCAAGCATGACGCGGGCGCGGGTCACGTCGCTGACCGAGCCGTAGTTTCCCAGCGTGCGGGCCACGGTGGCCCGCCCCACGCCGGCGGCGGCGGCGACTTCCGAGATTGTCGGAGCAGCCGGATGGCGCTGACGCTCCGTCGACATCGGAATTCCCCTCTACTGCGGGCAGCGGCATGCCGCCCCTTGGCCAAGAACTGTCCTAGATGATCCTAATCGGTGTGCCGACGGCCCTGCCGCCGCCGAAGGCACCCTCCACATAGCACTGCTCGGCCGCCGCCGCGGCCGCGGCCGAGAGCGCCCTGCGGAAGGCCGGCGGCCCGGGAAAGCGCTCCCGGGTCCATCCCCCCTCCAGCAGGGAGAGGACGGCGGCCGTGAGGAAGGCGTCCCCGCAGGCCATAGTGTCGATGAACCGCGAAGGGTCGGTCGGGGCCGCCGGCTCGGCATAGATTTCCCCGCCGGCCGCGAGCAGGGCGCCCTGCTCCCCGCGGGTCCCCAGCGCGATGGGCGCTCCGGCCGCGACCACACGCTCCAATTCGGCGACGGCGTCGGCCTCGGACATCCCGCCCAGCGAGAGCAGCGCCAGGTCCACGTAGGGCGCCGTCCGGGCGAGGAACCCCGCCGAGCGGTGTTCGGGCTCCGAGGAGTAGTCAAAGCTGACGAGCGCCCCGGTGGAGCGCAGGGCCGGCAGCTGGGGGACCGAGGCCGAATAGACGCTGGAGTGGACCAGGTCAAAGCCCGCCAGGTAGTCAAGGTCACCAGGGCCCAGGACGAAGGGGTCGCTGATGGTGACACCTCCGCCGTTCCAGCCGAGGAAGATCCGGTCCCCCGCACGCACCTGGATCTCGGTCAGCCCGTTGGGGCCGTCGCGGGTCAGGCACCGCTCGATGGCCACGCGGTTGTCGATCAGGGCCGAACGGACGAATTCCCCAAGCTCATCCGAACCGAAAACCCCAAGGTAGGCCGACTCCGCGCCAAGCTTTTTCGCCAGGACCGCGAAATTCACGCAATTGCCGCCGGGATACATCACTTTCCGGTCGATAAAGCGGTCAACGATATTGTCGCCGAAGCCAACTACTTTCATGGGTTTCCCGTCTCGAGCCGCGGACCCGGAATTCCCGGGCCCGCGGCGTGGATCTGCTGGAACATCGCGGCGGCCTTCAGCGGCCCTTAGTACTCCACGACGCGGTAGTAGCGCCGCAGGTCCAGTGAATGGTTGCGGACCCGCTCGAGGTGCTTGCTGAACCTGCCCGTCACCGTGTCGAGGACAAGCGGGGCGAGCAGGGCACGGAATTTCCCGCTGATCCCGGCAAGCTCGTAGTCCTTGGTGTCCAGGACCGTCGTGTTCTTGTTGTAGTTCTCGGCGAACTTGCCCACGCGCTCCATCAGCGGACGGCTCTCGTCCTCGCCGACGAAGAGCAGGAGGCTGGTGTCCTCCTCGATCAGCTCGAGGGAGCCGTGGAAGAACTCGGCGCCGTGGACGCGGGTGGTGCGCAGCCACTGCATCTCCTCGAGGATGCACATCGAGTAGAGGTAGGTGAACCCCCACAGGTTTCCGGCACCCACGAGGAAGTGGTAGTCGGCATCCTTGTTTTTCTCGGCGAACGCCTCGGCGAGCGGCTCGGCCTGCCGCGCCACCTCGACCAGGGTTTCGGGAAGTGACTTGAGCTCCCGGGTGAGCTCGTCGTAGTCGTCGAACTCACCGCGCCCGTTGAGGATCCGGGTCGACAGCAGCAGCAGGGGAAGGTCGAAGGGCCAGGTTTTCGGCTCGGTCACCAGCGCGACGTCGACGGCCGCGGCAAAGGGACTTTCGGGGAAGCCGGTGAACCCGATGGTGTAGGCGCCGCGCGACCTGGCGTACTCGATGGCTTCGAGCACGTCCTCCGTGGTGCCCGAAACCGAGGCGAAGACCGCGATTGAACCGGCACCGAAGGTGGGGTTGTCCGTCAGCATCAGTTCCTTGCCGATCGCCGCCTGCACGGGGAGGGTCGACCGGGACCGGATCAGGTGTTCGTAGGGCAGCATCGCGGCATACGTTCCGCCGGCGCCGATGAGGAATACATTGTCGAAACCGCGCTGTTCGATGGATTCTACGAATTCTTCAATTTGCCCCTGCAGATCGAGTGCACTTCGGGTCTGGGTGAGGAATTCCTCTTCTTTGAAGCCGAGCACAGGCTGGTCCTTTCGTCCGTCTGGCAGTCCGCACCGAATCACTTTGATACCGGTATCACAACTGACCAAATAGTGTCATGGGACCAAGGGGGAGTCAACACTTCAGCAATTCCATCCGGACCTGCGGCGTCGGTCGGCCGCAGCGGCCAAGCCCGTAATCCCTGGCTGTGGGTAAGCTGGCGACCAACCGAACGCACCGGGTGCGCCGAATGTCGTCCCTGCACCCGTGCATCCGCAACGTGGGGGCCGCGGGCGCACGGTCCAGGCCGCCGTCCGCGGCACCGACCCGAGAAGGAGAACAAGCATGGACGCATTGCAGGGCATCGAACGCTTCGCCGTCGCGCAGAAAATCACCCTGATGGTGAACCGCTACGAGATCCGTGCCGTCGACGGGAACGGCCAGCCGGCCGGGCTCCTCGCCGTTGCCCAGCAGAAGCGGGCGGCCTTCAAGGAGCAGGTGACCTTCTACGCCGACGAGTCGCGGAGAACCCCGATCTTCTCCTTCAAGGCAAGGCAGCGCTTCGACCTCGGCGCGACCTACGATGTCCTCGACGCCGCCGGCACCCCGATCGGGAGCTTCCGGAAGGACTTTGGCAAGTCGCTGCTGCGCTCCACCTGGCACCTCGACGCCCCGGGGGTGCAGGCCGTGGGCAGCGAACGCAGCGCGGGGGTGGCCATCGCGCGCCGCCTCTGGGACCTCGTGCCGCTCACCGAGTCCCTGCCCGCACCGTTCGTGTTCCACTTCGATTTCGTCGATGCCTCCGGTCAGCTCGTGATGACCTCCGAGCGGGGACGTTCACTGCGGGACCGGTACGACGTCACGGTGCCGGGCGCACGCCTCGACGGCAGGGTCGCGGCCGCCATGGCGGTGGCACTGGACGCCCTGCAGGAGCGCTGACCAAAAACCGGTCCTCCGGGCGTTGAACCACCCGCCCTTCCTTTACGTGTGGAGGGCGTGACACCACCTAATGGGCTTCCGCACGCCCTGAGACGCTCCCGCACCGCTTCCCTCGGCCTCGCACAGCTGGCCGTGCTCGCCGCCGTCGTCACCGGAGGGCCTCCGGTGCTGGGAAGCCTGCCCCCGGCGGCCGCGGCCTCCATCCCCGCCCAGAACCAGGAGCAGGGGCGGGAGGTCAAGGTCGCCATCGTCCGTGCACCCGGCCAGAACGGCGGCGCCCCGGACTCCCTCGGTCAGGTCGCCGAACGCACCCTCGGCGACCCCGGCCGGGCGCAGGAGATCTTCGACCTCAACGCGGGCCGCCGCCAGTCCGACGGGTCGGCGCTGACCGACCCGGCGGCCCTTGAGGCCGGCTGGATCCTCATCCTGCCCGATGACGCGCAGGGCCCCGACGTCCGCTCAGCGCTGCTGGACGAGCCCGCCGACGCCGCCAACGGGTCCGGCGGCGAAGCCGACCCCGGAAACGCGTCCAATCAGCCCGGCGGCGAAGCGGAGCAGGCGGCGGGGGACGCTGCGGACGATGGAGCATCCAACGCCCTCGTCGACCGCCTCCGGTGGCCGATCGTGCTCGCCGTCCTGGGTGGCCTTGGGGTGGCGGTACTGACGACGGCGATCGTGCTGCGCCGCCGGATCCGGCTGCGTCTGCGCCGGCTTCGTGCCCTGATCCGGGCGGCACGCGCCTGGGTCGTGGCCGGCTGGCGACGCCGGGCCTCGCTGCGCCGCCGCTCCGAGCTGGTCGCCCTCTGGCAGGAGGACGCAGCCGCCGGTGCCGCCGCGGCGGCTGCCTTCCGCAGCTCCACCTCCCTTCCCCCGGCGGTGGCGGTCAGCGTGCGCGCCGGGGGAGCCGAGGTGCTCGGACACCCCGGGGACTCTCCTGAGGATCCACTGCCGGGGCACCCCGGCACCCGGCCCCTTCCGGCCGCCGCCGGACCGGGCTCACCCGCCGTCGCCCGCGTCGGCGGGGACCCCGCCGAGCAGGTCTTCCTCGACTTCGCCCGGTGCCGGGGAGCCCTGGGCATCGAGGGGGACCCCGCGCTCGCCCTCGACATCGCCCGGTCCGTCGTGACCCAGCTCAGCCTGGCCGCGCCGCAGCTCGTTCTCCTGTCCCTTGGCCCCTCCGAACTTCCCCGCTCGGCGTCCGTGGCCACCGTTGAGGACCTCGATCGGTTCGGGCTCCTCCCGCCGCCGGTTCCCAGCCCCAGGCAGGCCGGCCTCATCACCAGCACCTCGATCCTCCAGCAGCTGACGGGTGTGCTGCTGATCCAGCCGGGCCGGTCACAGCAGGAACTCGACGACGTCGTGGCCCGCTGCTCGGCGCCGGGCAGCGGCTGGATTGCGGTGTACCCGGGATCCCTGCGCGGGGCCCACTGGCGGTGGACCGTCTCCCGGGACGGCATGCTCACCGTTCCCATCCTCGGCCGGACGCTGACGGCCACCGGCCTGTGAGCCGCTTCACACCTCAAATCGGCTGGGCGTTGAACCCGCCCCGCACCGCCCCCGTGTACTAGGTGATCAACACCAGCCGGAACCCCGGCCCAACCGAAGGAGAAACCAATGCCCAAGTTCGACGTCGACAGCGAGGCCACCGAAAGCACCTCCAGCGAAATGATGAACCACTTCGCCGAGCTGCAGGCCAAGCTCACGGTGGTGCGCAGCAAGATCGACGGTCTGCTGGCCGAGGGCTACCGGACCCCCGCGGCCCAGCAGCGCTTCCAGCCGTTCTTCGAGGAGTTTGCCCGGGGCTTCGACCAGGTCAACCAGAGCCTCGAAGGCATTGGCCAGTACGTCCGCAACGTAGGCCAGGCCTTCAACGAGACCGACAACCAGCTGGGTGCAACGCTCAGCCGCTGACCGGCCTCCCCGATCCCGACCCGCCCCGACAGAGGAACTCCATGCGCTTCGCCGTCACCGCCTTCCAGCCGTCCTCGGTTGTCCCCATCCCGCTTGAGGTGGACGCCGATCCGACGACACCGGTGGGAAGCCTCGCAGCGGCGATTGCCGAGGAGCTTGGAGGCCCTTCCGAGGGACCACTCTTCGCGGGCGGGTCGGTGCTCGATCCCTTCCAGACACTGGCCGGGGCCGGAATCCACGACGGCATCACCCTCGGCCTTGGGGGCCCCGGGCCCGACGAGGTCACCTCGCCCGGCCTCGTCGAAGTCCGGATCGTCGGCGGGCAGGACGCCGGGGTGACCTACCGGCTCGCGGCCGGCCACTACGACGTGGGCTCCGGGCAGCACTGCCTCATCCGGACTCCGGGAGGCAGCGACATCACGGCCTCCATCACCGTCCAGGCCTCCGGCGCTACCCGGGTGTCGGCACGCACCACCGGCGTCGACATTTCGGGAGATCCGCTGGCACCCGGTGCCGAGGCGGCATGGGACCAGGGCACCCTGCTCTCCATCGACGGGTTGCTGCTCGACGTCGCTTCCCGGACACTGCGCGTCGCCTCGGTCAGCGTGGCCGACGACGGCCTGGGGCGCGAGTTCAACCGGCCGCCGCGGCTGCGGCACACGCCGCCGGCCACCCGGTTCCGGCTTCCCCGCAAGCCCGGGGAACCGCCCCGCAACGCGATCCCGCTGCTGCCCCTGGTGCTGATCCCGATTGTGGCCTCGCTGCTGACGGTGGTCATCACCGGTAACTGGCGGTTCATCCTCTTCGGCCTGCTGTCCCCGGTCGCCGCCCTGCTGAGCCGCAGCGGCAACCGCAAGAGCCAGCTGCAGGACCACGAGCGGCGGGTCACCGACTACCGGGAGACCACCGAACGGATCGGTGAGGACATTTCCGCGGCGGTGCTCCTGGAACAGCGCATCCTCCGCTCGGTGCACCCCGACCCCGCGGCGCTGCTGGCCATGGCGGCGACGCCCACCGACCGGCTCTGGGAGCGGCGGCGCTCCGACATCGACTTCCTCGTCCTGCGGGCCGGAACCGGAAGCGTGCCCTCGAGCATCCTTGTCGAGGACGCCAACGAGGACGAGCACCGGAGGGCGACCTCGCCCCGACTGGCCGAGGTGCCGGTGACGGTGGACCTGCAGGCGGCCGGTGTCACCGGGATCGCCGGCGGACCCGGCCCGGCATGCTGGCTCGTGGCCGAGGCCTCGGTCCTTCACAGCCCCAACGACCTCGACCTCTACATCCTGACGGGCGGCAAGCCCGATTCCGCATCCGCGTGGGACTGGAGCCGCTGGCTGCCGCACGTGCGGCGCGAGGGACAGCCCGGAGCCTTCCACCTCGGAACCACCGCCGACTCCACCGCCCGGCGGGTGGCCGAACTCGTTCAGCTCGTCGAGGCCCGCCAGGCCGCCCGGACCGGCGCGCAGGACCCCTCGGTCGACGAAAACCGGATCCTTGTCGTGCTCGACGGGGCCCGGCGCCTGCGCTTCCTTCCCGGTATCGTCACCCTGCTCCGCGAGGGCCCGGGCGTCGGAGTCTTCTTCATCTGCATCGACCGAGAGGCGGAGCGGCTGCCCGAGGAGTGCTCGGTCGTTCTATCGGTGGGCGAGGACGGCCGCGGCGAGGTGCTCGGCGCGGATGGAACCGCCCAGCAGATCCGCGCCGACGCGCCCCGCCCCGCCTGGTATGAGACGGTGGCACGCAGCCTGGCGCCCCTGCGCGCCGTCGGCGACAGCGACGGCACCGTGCTGCCCAAGGCCGTCCGGCTCGTCGACCTCCTTGGCCTGTCAGACTCAGTCGCCGACGAGGTGGCCGGACGGTGGCTGCTCTCGGCCCGGAGCACCCAGGCCCGGCTCGGGGTAGGGCTCGACGGCGCCTTCGTCGTCGACCTCGAACGGGACGGCCCCCACGGCCTCGTGGCCGGGACGACGGGCTCCGGCAAGTCCGAACTGCTCCAGAGCCTCGTTGCATCGCTCGCCGTGGCGAACCGGCCTGACGAGATGAACTTCGTCCTGGTCGATTACAAGGGCGGCAGTGCCTTCGCCGAATGCGCCGACCTGCCGCACACCGTCGGCATGGTCACCGACCTCGACACGCACCTCGTCGAGCGGGCCCTGACCTCCCTCAACTCGGAGCTGCGCCGGCGCGAACATCTGCTGGCCGACGCCGGCGCCAAGGACCTCCCGGACTACCTCGACCGGCGCAGCCTCGACCCATCACTTCCCGCCCTGCCGCGCCTGGTCATCGTGATCGACGAATTCGCATCAATGGTCCGCGAGCTCCCCGACTTCGTCAGCGGCATGGTCAACCTCGCCCAGCGGGGCCGGTCCCTCGGGCTTCACCTCATCCTGGCGACCCAGCGCCCCTCCGGGGCGGTCTCGGCCGACATCCGCGCCAACACGACGCTGCGCATCGCCCTGCGCACCACCGACGCCTCGGAAAGCCGCGACATCATCGACGCCCCGGACAGTGCGACCCTCTCGCCGTCCACGCCGGGACGGGCCTTCGCCCGGATGAGCGCCTCGGTCCTCCTGCCGTTCCAGGCCGCACGGGTGGGCGGACGCCGGGCATCGGCACGACCGGCCGGCGCTGCCGCGGTGGCGGCCGCCGCCGTCGGAAGGGTTCCCTGGGCCGAGCTGGGCGACGGCGTTCCTCCGCTTGCTCCGCCCACCCCGGGTGCCGGCCACCCCGGGGCGCACCCGGGCACCCCGGGGACGGGCGGTGCAGACGGCGGCGCTGATCCGTCGTCGGCCGGTGGACTCACCACCGACATGGCGTTCCTCGCCGCGGCGCTCACGCGGGCCGCCGATCAGCTGGGGATCGCCCCGCCGTCCCGGCCGTGGCTGCCGCCCCTTCCCCAGCGGATCGAGCTGGCAGCTGACACTGCGGTTACGCAAGCAGAGGCGCGACGCACCGATGCCTCCCTCGCCCCGGCCGCCTGGGGTCTAATCGACGACCCGCAGCTCCAGCAGCAGCTGCCGCTGCAGTTCGACCTCGACACGATGGGGCACTTCCACCTGATCGGCGCGCCGCAGAGCGGACGCTCCCAGGCGCTTCGGACGCTCGCCGCGGCCATCGCCACGGCCGTGAGCACGAAGGACGCCCACCTTTACGGCATCGACTGCGGGACCGGCGCGCTCAACGCGCTCGCGGACCTGCCGCACGTCGGGGCGGTGATCGACCACCGCTCCCCGGAGCGGCTCGGACGCCTGATCACGCGGCTGACCGCGGAACTCCACTCCCGCCAGCGGATGCTGGGCGCCCGCGGCGTCTCCGACCTCCACGAACTCCGGAGCCAGCTGCCCGAGGAGGAGCGGCCGCCCCACCTCGTCGTCCTGGTCGACCGGTTCGAAGTGTTTGACCGCGAATACGCCAACTATGACAACGGGTCGCTCCTTGAGCGCCTCACCACCATCCTGCGTGACGGAGCCACCGTCGGGCTGCACCTCATCCTCGCCGGCGACCGTTCGCTTGCCTCAAGCCGCTATGCCGGCACCACCGAGGACAAACTCGTCCTCCGGCTCAACGACTCCGCCGACTGGTCGATGGTGGGAATCCGCCCGAAGGCCGTGCCCGAGAACATGCCGCCGGGCCGCGCACTGCGCCCGAGGGACGGGGTCGAGGTCCAGATCGGCGTCCTCCCGGCGCTCCAGGGCGCCGACGAGGTCAGCGGCGCCGCCCAGGCACTGGCCCTCGAGCAGCTGGCCTCCCGCCTGCGGGAACGCGACCGGAACGTCCCGGACGGGATGCGCCCGCGTCCGCTTCGAGCCCTGCCCGACCGCATCAGCTACGCGGAGGCTGGTGCCCAGGCCGACGCGGCCCTGCCGGCCGATCGGATCCTGGTCGGCCTGGGCGGTGACGACCTGGTCCCGCTCGGTCCCGACCTCAGCGACACGTCCACCTTCCTGGTTGCCGGGCCGCCCAAGAGCGGCCGCAGCACGGTGCTGCTCACCATGGCCCTGGAGGCGCTGCGTCGCGGCGACGGCATCGTGGTCATCGCGCCGCGGCGCAGCCCGCTGCGCGCCCTCGATGGGCATCCGGGCGTGGCCGCGGTGCTCGTCGACCCGGAAACCTCGTCCGCCGACCTCCGGCAGGCCCTGTCACGGGTTCCCCAGGAGCGCGGGATGCTCATCATCGACGACGCCGAAATGGTGCTGGCCAACGACTTCTCCGCTGATGTCCAGGCCCTGGCGGGCGGCGCCGCAGGGGAGGGCTGGGCGGTCCTCGCAGGAGGAAACGCCGAAGCTCTCGGCAACGCGATCGGGGGATGGGTTGCCCTCGCCCGGCGGAACAGGCAGGGGCTGCTCCTGGCCCCGCAGTCGATCGCCGACGGCGAACTGATCGGCGTCCGGCTCGGCCGCGGCGTCGTGGGCACCCCGACGACCTCCGGGCGGGGCCTCCTCCACCTCGGCGACGGGCAGCTCATCGCCGTGCAGGTTCCCGAAACCAATGCACCAGCTCTTCCCGAACCGATTCCAGCTTTTCCGCCTGCCGGCCCGGCCGGTACTACAAGAGAGGACACGTAGATGCCACGCCGTCATGTCAACAGCTTCGAGGTACTGGGCCTCGACGCCGACCCCACCCCCGGGGACCCTGAGGCCCTGCTGGGGAAGCTCGTCCCCACGTACACCAGCCTCGGCGACGACGCCGCCGCTGCAGCCGACGTCCTCACCAGCCAGGAAGTGACAGAGGGGCGCGGAGAGGCGATGGAAAAGCTTCGGGAGGTGGTCGGCACGAAGTATCCGGAGAAGCTGCGCAAGGCCGCGACGTCCTTCCGCGAGGCGGCGGAGGCCTACTCGGCCTACGCCCGGACGCTCTCCGAGACCCAGAGCGAGATCGACCGCGCCATGGACCAGGCGCTGCCCGTCGCGACCCTCGCGGCCGAAGCTCCGCCGCAGCCCGCCTCGGACGCCAGCGCCGACGACCGCCGAGCCGCCCAGCAGCGCGGGGCGCAGATCGACGACGCACGCGGCGTGCTCACCGGAGCCCGGAGGCTGGCCGCCGACGCCAAGGCGCTGCGCGAGCAGGCCGCCGGAAAGCTGAGCGACGAGCTCGAGCACGTCACCGTGGTGCCCGCGCGCAGCCTGTTCCAGAAATTCCTCGAATGGTTCAAGAACAACCCCGTACTCCAGATCATCCTGGGCATCGTGGTCGGCATCGTCAGCATCTTCTTCCCCATCGTCGGCTTCGCACTGGGGGCGCTCACCTTCGGGCTTCTCACAGCGTTCAATACCCTGGCCACGGGCAAGCTCGACGTCGGCGCGCTCGTCGTCGGATTCCTGACCCTCGGTTTCGGCGGAGGCATGGCCGCCATCCGCCTGATCCCCTCGATAGGGGCCAAGGTGGGCCGTGCGACCTCCAGTGCAGGCCGGTTCCTGACGTCGCTGCCCGGTCCCATCGGGCCCGGCCTCCGCTCGACCGGTGACTTTATCCGCAACTCGCCGATCCTCAAGAAGGCGCTGCTGGGATCCACCGAAGGTTTCGTGCCGGGAGCGGTGATCAACTCGATCGGCGGTGCCATCAATGCCAAGAACGGCACACCGTTCAACGCTGCAGTGATTTTCACCGGTGCGCTCGCCGGCGGCTTTGCCGGAGGCGCCGGCGGGGCGCTCGCCACCCGCTTCGGCCCGGGGCTCAACTCGGCCTTCGGTAAGACGGGCGCGTCCGCTCCGCCTGCGACGAGGAGTGCGCCGCCCGTGAACCCGGCGCCCGCACCGGCGCCCGTACCGGCCCCTGCACCGGCCCCGGCTCCTGTCGCCCCTCCGGCGCCCTCCCGGCCCGCCACGCCGGACGTGCAGCCGGCACCGGGAACGCCCGCCCCGTCGCGTCCTGCCTCGCCGGCGCCCTCCACGCAGTCGGAGTTTGAGACAGCGCCGTCGACTCCCGTGACCGGCAG
>NZ_JAEKGC010000011.1 GCF_016405885.1 Arthrobacter sp. MSA 4-2
GTGGTCACCTACCTCAACCGGGTCGGCCTCGCCGCCCGCGACCCCTTCGACTGCCCCATGGTCAACAAGTACCGCCGGCAGTAGCCTCGCCCTCCAAGGACGTCCCGCACCCCCGGTGCGGGACGTCCTTGGGTTAAGGCACCCGGACGGGCGGCGGCAAGTCAATCATCAGTATGCTTCCTATTTTGCTCGGACTGCGGGTAGCGTTGACCCTTCGGACCAACCCCGCGCCCTTGAAGGAGCACAATGTTTTTCCTGTTCGGCCTCACCACCCGCGAGCGCGTCCTGTTCTCCCGCTCCGCCAGCTGCCACTTCTGCGGGCGCTTCGCACCACAGCAGGTTATTCAGCGGGCCACGAAATTCACGCTGTTCTTCATCCCGCTGCTGACGGTGCGCAAGAGCCGTCTTCTGGTGTGCACCAACTGCGGAGGGGCCTCGCCGCTCAGCGCGCAGCAGCAGCGGGCCATGGCGGCCTAAGGCGCCGGACGGCGACCTACCGGCTCAGGCGTTCCAGAGTCCGTAGGAGTCGGCGAGCGAGGAAATCTTCTGCGCCCGCGCCAGCCGCGGAAGGTAGGAGCCGTCCCCCACCACCGCACCGGCGGCATGGGCGCTGAGCAGCTCCACAGCCCACTGGATCTCCGATTCGCTCGGGGAGAGCGCCCGGTTGATCGTGTCGGTCGCGTCAGGTGAAAGGCACAGCTTGCCGGTCATCCCCATTGAGGCGGTGACCCGGCTCGCCTGCAGCAGCTCATCACCGAGCGCACCGACGGTCGGGCCGTCGATGGGGCCCGGGAGCTGGCCGACGCGGGACGCGACAACAAGCTTTGACCGCGCATAGGCAAGTGCCATTGGGTCGTCCGAGGCGCCGGTGTCGCGGCGGAAGTCGCCGACGCCGAAGGCCAGGCGGAACGTTCCTGGAGCACTCGCGATGGCTGTGGCGTTTTCGATGCCAAGCGCCGATTCCACCAGGGCGAGGACCGGGGTTCCGGCCTTGAGGCGCATGGCGGTATGGGTCACCTGCTCCGGTTTCTCCGTCATCGCGAGCATCACCCCCCGCAGCCCCGGGAGCCCGGAGAGGGCCGCGAGGTCATCGGCCCAGTAGTCGGTTTCGATCCCGTTGACGCGCACCCAGGCGGTCATGCCGCTGGACAGCGCCTCAACGACCCGGTCCCGCGCCTCAACCTTCGCGTCGGCGGGCACCGCGTCTTCCATATCGAAGATGACTGAGTCCGCCTCGGAGGCGAGCGCCGGGGCGAAGTTGGCCTCCGAGGCCGCTGAAGCCAGCAGCCAGGATCGGGAAAGTTTGGCTGGGAGCGCGGCGGCGCGGCTGTTTCGAAGGGAGGCCATAGGGAAACACTACTGAGGGGGACGGCCCATTATCCAACGGGGACGGATCAGCCCCGGAAAATCACCCACGCGGGGCGCTGTTCATCATCGGCCCGGCTGCGGCGGTACGGGTCCGGCCTCGGTAGGCTTTCTGCCATGGCTAAGGATGAGACCGTTCTCGACCTCCTCGGAATCGACGAGGCCAGCGAACGCATCTACCACCTTGTGCTGCGGCAGGGGGCGGCGAGCGTCCCCGTGGTGGCGGAACAGCTCGGGATCTCCCACACGGAGGCCGAGGACCGCCTCGATACACTGCGCGGGATGGGCCTTGTCGCCCGGCGGGCCACCGAGGACGGCGACTACGCGCCGGTCGATCCCCGGTTTGCCCTGCGGATCCTCACCGACCGGCACAGCGACGGCCTGGCCCGCATCCGCGACCACATCGGGGTGCTGGCGGACCAGTTCGACGCCGGGCGCTCGAGCCAGGCCGACGCGCCCCAGACGCAGGTCCTCAGCGGCGCCGATGCGCTGGCCGCCTGGTACGTGCGGCTGCAGCACCAGGCCGGCCGGGAATTCCTTGCCTTCGACCGCCCTCCCTACGTGTCGGCATCCTCGAACCCGCTCGAACCCGTGGTGCTCGACCGCGGCGTGTCGTGGCGGGCCATCTACTCGGCCGCCAGCTTCGAGCACGAGGGCAGCTGGGAGGAGGTCCAACGACTTGTCGCCCGCGGGGAACAGGCGCGGGCGACCCAAGAGCTTCCCCTCAAGCTGGCCATTGCCGACCGCACGGTCGCCATGGTGTCCCTCACTCTGGAGGGGGAGCGCTTCGACGCGCTAGTCACCGAGTCGCCTCCGCTGGTTGAGGCCCTCTGCCAGCTGTTCGAGTTCTACTGGCGCTCGGCCATCCCGGTGGGGGAAACCGCCGGGACGCTCGCCCGGGACCTCAAGACCCCGGGGCGCCGGGTGGAGCGGGCGCCGACCCCGGAGGAACATGCGATGCTCACCCTGATCGGCGCCGGCCTGAAGGACGAGGTCATCGCCCGCCAACTCGGCATGTCCGCGCGCACCCTGCGCCGCAGGAGCCAGGACCTCATGGCGGAGCTGGGAGCAGCCAACCGGTTCCAGGCGGGAGCGGAGGCGGCACGACGCGGGTGGCTGTGACGGTTCGATGACGCACTAGAACCCCCGTTCAACTATTTTCTGGCCTCCTGCGGCCAGAGGCCGCTCGCGGCCATTCATTTTGGGTATCCGCCCGTAGAGTTACGGCACGCCAAAAGGCGATCGTGACGAAGGATGTCCATGTCGATACTCGGTTCCCGTTCCTTAGCCCACCTTGCCGGAGGCACCGCGGTGCTCGCGGTCCTCGCCGGCGGCCTTACGGCCGTTGAGGCGCCTCCAGCCTCCGCCGCCAATAAATCCCAACGCGTCATCATCGAGTTCGAGGGCGAGCACGCGCTCGCCCGACTCGGAGACACCGAAGCCAACGCACTGCGGAAGGGATCGGGAAACGCCCGTTCCGCGGCGCAGAGCGCCTACCGCTCGGCCCGCGCCGAGGTGACCGAGGCGCAGGAGAGCGTCCTTGCCGAGGCAGAAGCCCGCGGCATCCGGCTCGAAAAGACCCGGCACGTCACCGGCGTGCTGAACGCCGTCATTGCCACGGTTGACCCGGTCCAGCTCGAAGCGCTCCGCGGGATTCCCGGCGTGGTCCGGGTGAACCTCGACCGCCAGGTCCACTCACTCGAGACAGCCCCGGCACCGACCGAGCCTTCCGACGAGGCGGAGGCGACGACTGCACCGACTCCGCCCGCCGAAAAGCCGACGCCTCCTACCGACCCCACAGCCCCGGCGCCCACGCCGAAGGCGACGCCGAAGCCCTCAGCGAAGCCCGCCCCTACAGACGCACCGACGCCGGCCAAGAACGCCCAGCCCGATGCCGATGCCCCGACGACGGCGGAAACCGCCGCCGGGAAGGGCTCGGTCGTCGCTGTCCTCGACACCGGAATCGACTACTCGCTGCCGGAACTGGGCGGTGGATTCGGCGAGGGCTTCAAGGTGGTGGACGGGTACGACTTCGTCAATGACGACGACGACCCGATGGACGATCACTATCACGGCACGCACGTCGCCGGAATTGTCGCCGGGACCGGTGCGGCAACCGGCGTGGCGCCCGAGGCGGCCCTCACTGCCTACAAAGTGCTCAACGCCGAGGGCTCGGGATGGGAATCGACGATCATCGCCGGGATCGAAGCCGCGGCGGACCCGGTCGGCGCCCACCCGGCCGATGTGATCAATATGAGCCTCGGCGGTCCAGGGGATGGAAACGACGCCCTAGGTGACGCAGCGTCAAACGCCACAAAGAGCGGCGTCCTGGTGGTCGCCGCCGCAGGAAATGAAGGCCCTGGGGAAGCGACCATCGGAACGCCCGCAGCGGCCGCGGACGTCCTCGCCGTCGGCGCATCGGTGACCGACTACCGGGTCGCCACGGCGGCGCTCGCCGCTCCCATGCAGCGCACACTCACCACCTGGCGGGCGCCGTTCAGCGCGAATCCGCCGGAACAGGACCTCACCGCACCGGTGGTCGCCCTCGGTGGGGCAGGAACGCCCGAAGACTTCGACGCGGCCGGCGATGTTGCCGGCAAGATCGTCGCCCATCAGAGGGAACTCCCCCGAAGCGCCACCGAATCCGCCGGCGGCCTCCCCGGGATCGCCCGGCTCGCCGAGGAGCGCGGCGCGGCGGCAGTCATCTTCTACAGCCCTCCTCCTGAGAGCGACACCCCACCCGTCGGGCCCGGGGATCCCACGGGCCCCGGGCTGGATCCGGGCATCACCGATGCCGCACCGAGCGCGTCAGGGCACCTCGCCCAGAGCAGTGATTCACGGTTGGATTCGGTCGTTGTCCTCGGGATGAAGAACTCGGAATACGCTGCCTTCGCCGAAGCGGTGGAGGAGGGAACTGCCCGGATCACCATCTCGTCGGTCGACGCGACCGACACCATCGCCAGCTTCAGCTCCCGCGGACCAACGGTCCTCAGCCGGCTCAAGCCCGAAATCGTTGCTCCCGGTCTGGATATCCTCTCAATGGTTCCCTCCACCTTCGGGGCGCCCGGCAATGTCGCCCGGCTCTCCGGAACGTCGATGGCCTCGCCCTTCGTCGCGGGAGCCGCGGCCATCGCGAGCGCCCAGCATCCCGACCTGGACCCGGCATCGCTTCGCTCGCTCCTCGTGGGGAGTTCGAAGGAGCTCGCGGGAGCGTCCGCACGGCTCTCCCCCACCCTCCAAGGCGCAGGCCGGGCCGACACGGGCACGCTGAAGAAGGCAAGCGTTCTCGCATCACCGTCGTCCCTCGGGTTCGGCCAGGCCGACGCCCGGGGGGACCGGCCCGTTCCCCTCGAATTCGCCCTGAAGAACCTTTCCACCGAGCCGGTCTCCGCGCGGCTTGAGGTCCTTCCCTCAGACCGCAGCGCCGGTGAACTGACGCTGAGCAGCCCCGAGGTCACGATCGCGCCCGGCGCCTCGGTCCCGGTGGAGGCGGTGGCATCCGCAACGGTGTCCGAGGCGGACTCGGAGCTCTCGGGGGTCATCGTCGCCCGTCTGAGCGACGGCACCGAGGTGCGCATCCCCTACCTGCAGCTCTCGCGCCGCCTCTCGGTCACCGCTACGCCCCAGCCCGCGGCTCCCGGAACGACGAGGGTCCTGATTAGCTCCTTCCTTCGCCTTGACGAGGCACCGGTCCTGACGGTGTCCCGCAACGGCGGGACCGGCGAACCGTTCACCGTCGCCGCGGTTCCGTCGCCGTCGATGCCCGGCTGGTACAGCGCCGACGTTGAGGCACGCGATGTGGGTGCCTACACCCTCACCGCCACCGGCGTCACCGGCGGCAGCCAGGTCGCGGGGTCAGGCTCGATGGAAGTCGTCTCCGGTGAAACCTCCGGGGACACGTGGAAGCAGGTGGGGCGGAACGCCAGTTCGGACCAGCTCGCTGTTTCGCCGGCCGCGCCCGGAACCGCACTGCAGACGACGTCGACGTCGGTGCGCCCCTTCGTCACCACCGACCACGGCGCCTCGTGGCGGCAGGTGAGGTCCCTGCCGGTGGCCGACGGCAGGGGTATCCCCATTGCCGACCCGAAAAACGGCAAGGCCTTCTGGTACGCCGTCAACGGCGGAGGGACGAATCCGCCCATGGACCCAAGCTACGCCGGGCGCCTGCTGCGCACGGAGGACCTCGGGAAGACCTGGAGTGTCCTGCCGATGCCCGACAAGCACGTCGCCGCGGTCGTCAATGACGGCAGCAGGCTTGCCGTCCTCACGGCGGACGGGGTGGAAATCAGCCTGGACGGAGGGACCACCTGGTCCCACGAGCCCTTCCGCTGGGCGGGAGCGGTGACCGGCGCCGCGCTGCAGAACGGCAACCTGCTGGTCACCGCGTTCGACCGGGTCTGGCGGGTCGAGGACATCTTTGGAAGCCCCGGCACCCCCGAACAGGTGTACGAATCCCCTGACCGGAGCATCACCGGGGTCGCCGCGACCGGCTCGGTGGTGGCCGTCAGCGAACGCGAACGGGTCACCACCTCGACCGACGGAGGCTCGACGTGGAGGACAACCGAGCCGCTTGGATCCTTCGCCATCAATGTCCACGCGGTGGGAGATGAACTCATCCGGGCCACCAGCAACAACGGATATGCCCGCTCCACCGACAACGGCGTCACCTGGAAGGACTTCACCTACCCGGGCGGCGGCGGTGGCATCGGCAGCGACTTCGCCCGGTGGCCGGACGATCGACGTTCCCTGCTCGTGGCGATGGAAGCGGGCGGCCTTTACGCCTCACGCAACGACGGAGACTCCTTCAAGCGGCTGGGCGTGGCTGCCACGACCATCAAGGACGTCATCGCTTCGACCGATGCCAAGGGCGCCCCGCGCCTGTTCGTGTCCGACGATCAGGGCTCCGCATCGCGCGAGCTTCCGGCCGGGCGCAAGCTGCCCGCCAACATCGTCGAATGGGGCCCCACGGGCGGGGAGGGTATGATCGGCGTCCGCTCCGACGAACTGGAGCAGGACGCCGGGGACCGGAACGCCCTGTGGAGGACCCGCGTGGATGCCTGGTTCGCCCACCGGATCGAGGTGAGCTCCGACGGCGGAGCAACCTGGACGCAGGCCGGCAGGTCGTCCCGCGGACAGGTGATCCACGACCTTGAGGCCAGCCCGACCACGACAGCGCACGGCGCTGGGAGCTACGCGGACTTCGGGGACAGGGGCCTCATGGTCACCCGTGACGCCTGGCAGACCTGGGAGACATACCAGCACCCGATCACCATCCGGAACATCGCCATCGACCCCTCGAACGACACCCGGATGTGGCTTGCCGCCGACGAGGGACTCTACCTCTCGGAGGACGACGGAGCCACGATCCGTCAGGTGCAGGAAGGGGAAACCTCAACCGTCTGGGTCAATCCGGCCGATCCGCTCCACGTCGTCGCCGGGGGCCGGGGCATCTCCGTCTCGACCGACGGGGGGAAGAGCTTCACCCGCTCGGACGTCGGCGGGATCGATATGTACACCAGTTCGATCACCGAGGCCGTGGTGAAGGGTAAGCGCGGGAACCAGACCGTCCTGTTCGCCGGGTCGACCACCTTCCGTCCCACTCCCCTGTGGGTCCATGGCCGCGGGGTGCTCGCGAGCCTGGACGGGGGTATCACCTGGAAGAACGTGTCCGCCGGACTGGCGTCCACCTCGGTCACCTCGCTCGATGCGAGCGACGACGGGAAGTGGCTGTTCGTCGGCACCCGGCAGGGCGGACTGTTCCGCGCCGACGCCGCCGAACTGATCAAGGCCGCCGGCTGATCAGCCCCTCCGCTGATCAGTTCTGTCCCTGATCGAACCGCGGGCTGATCAGTCCCCACGCTGATCAGCCCGCACCAGGGCCCGTCCGGCAGCCGCCGGGCGGGCCCTTTCGTCTGCGTCCCGCGCGCGCCGGCTTCCCCGCAGCGGGCGGACGGCGGCGGAAATCAGCCAAGCACCTCGTCGAGGTAGCACCACCGCCACGACTCGCCCGGCTCGACGCTGCGCATCAGCGGATGCCCCGTGTTCCGGAAGTGCCGGTCGGCATGCAGGCCGGGCGAGGACTCACAGCATGCGACCTCGCCGCACTCGAGGCACATCCGCAGGTGCACCGGCGTCGTCCCCTCACGGGCGCAGTCAAGGCACCGGGGGGCTGCCGGCGTCTGCCGTTCGGGCGCGTCCTGCAGATGCGCGCACCCGTCCCGGACGGGCCGGTCCCGCGGGTCCGCCAAGGCGGCCGGGCCCACCGCAGGGACGGTTCCGCCGGCCTCGTCCGCTTCCTCGGCGAGGAACGTCTCAAGCATCGCCTCCTCGGAGTCGAGCCGCTCAAGGACCTCATCGACCACTTCGGCGGCATAGAGGCCCTGCCGCCGCAGCTTCAGCACCTCCCGGCGTTCGGCGTCGAGCATCACCATCCGCAGTTCGAAATACCGCTGGCTCGGTGTCTGGAGCTGCTCCTCCGGCGGCCCGAGGCGCTCCCAGGCCGCGGCGCTCCATTCCTTGGTGCGGCGGCGGAGCATCCCGAGCAGCTCCGGTGAGTCCTCGGCGAGGATGCGCCCCTCGAGCTGGCCCAGGCCGGCCGCGGTGGATTGGCGCACCAGCAGGGCCCGCTGCAGCGCGTCCTCCCGGCGGTCGGGGCCGCGCAGCCCGAGCCGGCGCACCACCCAGGGCAGGCTGAAACCCTGGATGGCCAGGGTGCCGGCGGCCACGACGAGGGCGGCGAGGATGAGCACCGGCCGGTGCGGGATGTCCTCCGGGAGGACGAACACCGCCGCCAGCGTGACCACCCCGCGCATGCCGGCCCACGCGACGACGGCCGGGAACTGCCAGGGCAGCGGAGGTTCGGTGGTCCGGATCCGCGGAAGGAGCCGGGGCAGGTAGCTGGCAGGGAAGACCCAGACCGGGCGGAGCACGATGACCGCCAGCAGGATGATGCCGCACACGGTCCAGACCCGTGCCGGGCCCATCGGGTCCATCAGCGCGGCGTCGACGATCGAGCGCACCTGCAGCCCGATGAGCAGGAACACCGCGTTCTCGAGGAGGAACTGGACCGTCGCCCAGTTGGTGCGCTGGCTCAGCCGTGAGGCACTGCCGGGCATCGAGGGCGTCCGGGTGCCGATGATCAGGCCGGCGACGACGACTGCGAGCACCCCCGAGGTGTGGAGCGCCTCGGCGGGAAGGAACGCAACGAAGGGTGCGGCCAGGGACGTCGCCGTGTTGATCGGCACGTTCCGCACGCGCCTGCGGATGCCCAGCAGCACCAGGGCGGCGCAGGCGCCGATGAGCGCGCCGCCGGCGGCGGCCACCACGAATTCGAAGGCAATCTCGAGCAGGCTGATGCTCCCGGCGAGCGCGGCGACGGAGGAGCGCAGCAGCACCAGGGCGGTGGCGTCGTTGACGAGGGACTCCCCTTCGAGGATCGCGACCGCCCGGCGGGGCATGCCCACCCGCCTGGCGATGGAGGTGGCGGCCACGGCGTCCGGGGGTGCGACGACGGCTCCGAGGGCGAAGGCAGCCGGAAGGGGTACCTCGGGGATCAGCCAGGCGACCACGAGTCCTATGGTGACCGTGCCGAAGATGACGTAGCCGACCGAGAGCAGCGCGATGGGCCGCTTGAGGGCCCGGAACTGCACGACGGGGGTCCGCAGGGCGGCCGCGTACAGCAGCGGCGGCAGGATGCCGATGAGCACCATCTCGGGGATGAGGCGCACCGGTGGGATGAACGGCAGGTAGGACCCGATCACTCCGAGGATCACGAGCAGCAGCGGAGCCGACATCCGCCACCGGGTGGCCAGGGCGCTGGCGGCGCAGATGACGGCCACGATGGTGAGCAGGGTCAGGGCGAGGTTCATCCGTGTGCGGCCGGAGCTTCCTGCGCCGGGGCGGGGCCTGTCCCGGCGTCCTCCGCGGGCTGCTGCAGCGGCAGCCGCACCTGGAACGCCGTGGCCGGGTCGCTGACCAGCTTCAGCGACCCGTGGTGCTTGTTCACGACGATCCGCCAGGAGATGTCCAGGCCGAGGCCCGTTCCGCTGCCCACGGGTTTGGTGGTGAAGAACGGCTCGAAGATCCGGCCCCGAAGCTCCCGGGGAACGCCGGGCCCGGTGTCCCCGATCTCCACGAGGACGGTGTCGCGCTCGCGGACGGCGGTCACGGTCAGCCGGCCCTGCCCCTCCATTGCGGCCACGGCGTTGTCGATGAGGTTCGTCCAGACCTGGTTGAGTTCGGCCGGGTAGCACTGAAGCATCGGCAGGTCGGGATCGTAGGTCTTCTCGACAGTGATCCCGGCACCGATGCGCTGGGCCAGCATGACCAGGGTGCTGTCGAGCAGCGTTCGCACGTCGGCCTCCTGATAGGGCGCGCGGTCGAGCTGGGAGTATTGGGAGGCCGCTTCGACCAGGGAGGAGATCCTGGAGGTCGAATCCTGGATCTCGTTCATCAGCTGTTCGGTGACGATGACGTTGGCCAGCCAATGGAGGACGCCGTTGATGTCGCCGTCCGGAGCAGCTGTTGCGGCCTCCCGCAGCCAGTCCTCGCCGACGCCGGCCTGGACGAACGTCGCGGCCAGCTCCCAGCTGCCCTGGACACCGTGGTCCTCGAGCCAGTCGGCGAGCGCGTCCTCCCGGTCGGAGACCTCAAGCGGGCCGAGGGTTCCGACGTGCGCGGACCGGCGCAGCGCCTCCTCCTGCAGGTCGACGAGCCGCTCGAGTGCCTCCGGGGCCACGGTCAGGCCCGCCGCGAAATGGATCGTGTCACGAAGGGCGGCGACCCGTTCCCGCAGCACGGAGGTGGCCCGCAGCGCCGACGCCGCCGGGTTGTTGAGCTCGTGGGTCAGTCCGGCCGAGAGGGAGCCCAGTGCCATCAGCCGCTCCCGCTGTGCGATCACCTCGCGGGTATTCTCCATACCTAAGAACAGTCCCTCGAGCAGGTGCAGCGCCATCGGGAACCAGTCTCCGACGAGGTTGCCGAAGTCCTCGGCCCCGATCTGGAGGAACCGGCTGGGCCTGCTCGTGCGGAAGGACGTCGAATAGACCTGGGGTACCCGGTCGCCAAGGTAGGCCTGCACCGCGCCGGCGTACACGCCCCGCTGGCTGGTGCGGATGAGCTCGACGTCGTCGTCGCCGACCCGGCGGGTCAGCACCACCTCGCCGTCGAGCAGCACGTAGAACACCTCCGCCGGCGTGTTCTCGCTGTAGATCGTCTCGGCCCCGTAGGAGCGGATGGTGCCGATCTCGCAGATCCATGCGAGCTGCTCCTCGGTGAGCTTCTCGAACAGGAAGAGCGTGCGGAGCTCCTCCGGATCGCACCGCTGGCCCCCGTTCATTGCGCGGCCAGGTATCGATGGGCGAGGGTGACGGCCATGGCGCCTTCGCCGACCGCCGAGGCCACCCGTTTCACCGAGCCGGCGCGCACGTCGCCTGCGACGAACACCCCCGGAATGCTGGTCTCGAGCGGGTAGGGCATGCGGTCGAGCGGCCAGTCCGCAGGGGGCCTGCCGTCGGTCAGCAGGTCGTTGCCGGTCACGATGAACCCGCGGCTGTCCCGGACCAGGGCCCCCTCGAGGTTTTCCGTGTGGGGATCGGCTCCGATGAAGACGAACAGCCAGTTCGTCGCCACCTCCCGGGACGTACCCGTTTCCCGGTTCCGCAGGGTCAGCCCCTCAAGGTGGTCCTCGCCGCGGGCCGCCGCCACCTCCGTCTGGAGCAGCAGCTCGATGTTCGCGGTGGCCTCGATCTGGTCGATGAGGTAGGAGGACATTGACGCCGTCAGGCTCGAGGCGCGGATCAGCAGCCGAACCGAGCGGGCCGTGCGGGCGAAATAGACGGCGGCCTGCCCCGCGGAGTTGGCTCCCCCGACGATGTAGACGTCCTCGCCGGCGAGGTCGGCCGCCGAGGCGGTGGCAGCCCCGTAGAAGACACCCCGATCGGTGAGGTGCGGGAGCCCTTCGCCCGCCAGGGTCTTGTAGGCCACGCCCATCGCCAGCACCACCGCATGCCCGGCGATTTCCGTCCCGTCATCGAAGGTCACGACGCGCGCCCCGCCCCGCGCCTCAAGCCCGGTCATGTTGCGGGTGGTGAGCACCTCGGCTCCGAACTTGGAGACCTGGCGGCGGGCCCGGTCGGCCAGCTGGGCACCGGAAACCCCGTCCGGGAAGCCCAGGTAGTTTTCGATCCGGGAGCTCTGCCCCGCCTGCCCGCCGGTGGCGTTCTTCTCCACGAGGACGGTCCGGAGGCCCTCGGACGCACCGTAGACCGCGGCCCCCAGCCCGGCCGGGCCCCCGCCGACCACGACGAGGTCGTAGAAATCCTTGAGCGGGGCGGTGCTCAGCCCCACGCGTTCGGCCAGGACGGTGTCGGTGGGGGCAACGAGGGCGTCCCCGCCGGCGGTCACCACCACCGGAAGGACCGAGCCGTCGGTGCCGGCCGCCGCCAGGATCCGCTGCGCCTCCGGTTCGGTGACCGGCAGCCAACGATAGGAGACCTGGTTCCGGGCGAGGAATTCGCGCACTTCGACGGACCGCGCGGACCACCGGTGGCCCACGAGGGTCGTGGTGTGCACGGGCCGGCGGTCCGCGGTCCGCCAGGACTCGAGGAGGGAATCGACGACCGGGTACAGCTTCTGCTCCGGCGGGTCCCACGGCTTGAGCAGGTAGTGGTCGAGGTCAACGACGTTGATCGCGTCGATGGCTGCGCTGGTGTCGGCGTAGGCGGTCAGCAGCATCCGGCGGGCCGCCGGGTAGATGTCGATGGCTGCCTCGAGGAACTGGATGCCGTTCATCTCCGGCATCTTGTGGTCCGCGATGAGCAGGGCGACCTCGTCGCCGCGGAGCTTGAGCTCCCGCAGCGCCTCGAGCGCATCGGCCCCCGAATCGGCGCGCACGATCCGGTACTGTTCGCCGAAGCGCCGGCGCAGGTCCCGGGCCACCGCCCGGGAGACGCTCGGTTCGTCGTCGACGGTGAGGATGGCGACAAGCCCTCCGGCGCCGTCGGCCCTGCGCTGGCCCGCCGCTGGGGCAGTCACAGCCGCCCTCGGGCCGGCCGGCAGCCCGGCCCTGCACCTTCGTGTTGAGCAGCTTTCCTGCTCCCGCCCCATGGAAAAGCTGGTCCCATGACTGGGCCTCCCACGTCCGGTGCGCCTCGGGGCGCACGCGATTATCGAACCATCTGTGCCGGGGAGGGTCAATAGCGCCAGCGCCGGACCCGCCGTGCCCGTCCGGTTCCCGCGGCGTGGCGGGCCCGGCGCGCTGTGGTGGGGCCGGCGGGAGCCGGCCGGGGCCTAGAGGTTGGCGTCGGCGTAGGCCTTCAGGGCGTCGCTGACGAAGCCTGCCTTTTCCGGTCCTCCGTAGACCGCGCTGAAGCGGGGGTCGGCGACATACATCTCCCCGATCCCGATCACGTAGTCCTTGGCGGGCCTGCCGCCTTCGCGGGGAATCCCCGGCGCCTCGGACAGCCATTCAAAGTGCCGGGCGGCGAGCTCCTGCGCGCGGGGCCCCTCGGGGCGCTCGTCGCCGGACGCCGCGGCCACCCAGCCGTCGGCGAGCCGCTTGGCCGCGGCCGCGTAGTCCTTCCGCTCGGTCTCGCTCTTCGCCCGCCACCAGGAGTCTCCGGCGGCGTACGCGTCGGCGCCCCACCGCTGTTCCACCTCCTCCTTGAACTGGGTGTGGTCGAAGCCGTCGAACATTTTCTCGGCCATCAGGGGTTCCCCTCTCTCAAGACTCCGTACGGTGCCCAGCACCGATTCGATCTGTTGTCCGATCCGCTGGTGCTCCCGGCGCAGCTGTCCCAGATGGGTGCGCAGGGCAGCGGCCGGCTGTTCGCCGCCATCGAGGATGTCCCGGATGGCGGGCAGTGCCAGCCCGAATCCGCGCAGGAGAAGGATGCGCTGGAGGCGCACCAGTGCGTCGTCGTCGTAGTACCGGTAGCCGTTGGCGCCCACGCGCGACGGCTCAAGGAGGCCCAGCTGCCCGTAGTGGCGCAGGGCCCTGCTGGTGGTGCCGGCGAGTCTCGCGACGTCCTGGATCGACCGTTCCACGTTCTGTTCTCCCGTTCTGGATTCCGTGCCGGATCCAGCGTAGGAGTTGACGCAGCGTCAAGGTCAAGGCCGGTGCGCGGCAGGAGGGAAGCCGGCCCGGGTGGGTCAGCTGTACCAGAACCAGTGCGGTGGGCTCCAGTCCGCCGGCACCGTGTGCGCGGCGAATCCGCCGCACTCCGAGCAGGAGTAGCCCGCGCTGGCGGGAAGGATCGCCCCGCCGCCGCTCGGGAGCCGGGGCGGGACGTACTCTTCGAAAATCAGGAAATCGTCGGAGCCGCAGCGGTGGCACCAGGGGCGTTCGCCGGTTTCGGCGGGGGCCGCCCCCGGCCGGGCGGCGCCGGGCGTTGAGTTGATTGTCGTCATTGCCTTCACCATCTCGCTTCAAGCGGTCGACGTCGGCCGCGAACGGAAGTAAGGATACTGATCGCCTCAGGATACTACCGGTCCAGACCACCGGATAGTCCGCGCACCGCATCGGTGCCGCCCGGCCGGGCGCAAGCTTTGGGAAACGGGGGCCCAAAGAACCCGCAGGACGCCCATCTTTGGCACAATGTCCCCATGCCGCCACGAGCCCCCCGCACCACCGATGCGCTGCCCTCCGCCGAGGCCGCAAGGCTCGAACGGGCGCTGGCCGACAGCTCCGACATCACCGTCTTCGTCGACGGGACGGCGTTCCGCCTGCCCGCCGGCGCACGCGAGGCGGTGGTCGACCTGCTCGAACGGCTCGGAGCAGGCGACACCGTGCAGTGCTCCTCGGTGGCCGAGCTGCTGACGACCTCGCAGGCCGCCGAACTGGCCGGGATCTCCCCCACCTACCTGCGCAACCTCACCGATGCCGGGGAGATCGCCACCGAGTACCGCGGCTCGCACCGGCGCATCCGCCGGAGCGACATCGAACAGTGGCTGCGCCGTCAGGGCTCCCGCAGGGCCGGATCAGAACCTCGGACGGAGCATCCAGCGGCGGGCCTTTAGGGCGAGGTGCAGCTCGAGCCGCACCGCACCGCCGAGCGGATCGGCCCCGATGATGGCCCGGATCCGCGCGAGGCGGTTGTAGACGCTGCTGCGGTGCAGGTGCAGCTGCGCCGCGACATCCTGAACGGACCCGTTCTTGTCGTACAGCAGTTCGAGCACCGGCAGCAGCTCCCCTGCCCGGTCCTGTTCCTCCAGCTCGGCGAAATAGATGCTCCGGGCCGCCGCCGCCTGCCAGCCCACTGCCGCAAGCATCTGGTAGGCGCCGATCGAGCGGTACTCGACGAGAGTACCGAGCTGCGGCTCGACGCCGGCGGCCTGCGCGGCGCAGCGGGCCTGGCCGTAGGACTCGGCCAGCCGCTCAAGGCCCGCGAAGGGCTCCCCCAGCCCCAGGACCAGCAGCGCGGCCGGACGCCCCGCACGCTTGGCCAGGCCCTCCCCATACCGCCGCAGGACATCGGCGTGAGCGGCATAGCCGACCCCTGCTCGCAGGAGGAGGACCGCGTGCGTCGGCGCGCCGGCGCTGAAGAGGAACGGTTCGACGCCGACCGTCGCCTGCAGGGCGGCGGCCCGGTGCATCAGCGTGCCCGCTTCGGGATCGGCCGGCCGCGCCCGCGGGCTTCCGGCGTCGGCGATCACGCCGAGCTGCCACGGACCGCCGTCGTCGACCTCCGGCCATCCCCTGAGGTCCTCGAGGGCGGAGGCGGTGCCATCGCAGGCGGCCAGGAAGTCGGCCTCCCTGCGCGTGCGGTGTTCGGAGTCGGCCGTATTGCCCTCGAGCAGGAGCTCGGCGAGCCGGTCCAGCTCCGGGCGGACCCGGGGAAGGGCGGCGAGGATGTCTACGGCGGGATCGGCCTCGGACTCCTGCTGCACCCAGAGATATCCCACCCGGAAACCCTTGACCAGCAGGGGCACGCACACCCGCCCCAGCATCCCCAGGTCGGCGTTCGCCGGGACCGCCACCGGCCGCACCGCGGTCCCGATCCCGTGCCTAAGCTGCCAGGCGCCGACGTCGGCGGGGACCTTCTTGCTCAGCAGGAAATTGACCCGGACCCGGTCCGCGGAACTCTGGTGGCTGCTGTAGGCCACCAGCACGCCGTCGAGGTCCTCGAGTGAAAGACCCCGGCGCAGCGTCCCGGCAATCCGCTCGACGGCGTCCTCGATGGCGGAGTTGTGCATCCCGCCAGCCTAGGGGCTGCACGGGCAGCGGGGCGACATTTGCCGCTCCCGGACTCGACAGCTGTCGATTGCTTTCAACGGTCCCCCCTGCTAGTGACCTGGGACACAGGGAACGGCAGCCGCCCCGGCGTTGCGCGCCAGCGCGGGCACCGGCGGGAGGGGACACCGGCCCGGCAGGCAACGCTCCGCACGGCATCCCGCCGACGGCGCGCGATCAACCCCGGCAAAGCAGCAGACAGCGGTTTGGGCGCCGCTCATACTTGAAGCACGCCCCACCGGGCGCCTGCCCGAACGACACCTGGAGAACCCCATGATCATCGGCGTCCCGAAAGAAGTTAAGAACAACGAGTACCGCGTCGCCATCACGGCCTCGGGCGTCCATGAGTTCCGCACCCACGGGCACACCGTGCTGATCGAAACGGGTGCCGGAACCGGCTCCAACATCACCGATGCGGAGTACCGGGCCGCCGGTGCCGAGATCCTTGAGGACGCCGACGAGGTCTGGGGACGCGCCGACATGGTCCTCAAGGTCAAGGAGCCGATCAAGGAGGAATACCACCGCTTCCGCGAGGGCCTGATTCTCTTCACCTACCTCCACCTCGCCGCCGAGGCCGAGCTCACCCGGAACCTGCTGGACGCCGGAGTCACCGCCATCGCCTACGAGACCGTGCAGGACGGGCGCGCCCTCCCCCTGCTGGCCCCGATGTCGGAGGTCGCGGGGCGGCTTTCGGTCCAGGTGGGCGCCCAGGTCATGACCGCTCCTGCGGGCGGTCCGGGCCTGCTGCTGGGCGGAGTCCCCGGGGTGCGCCCGGCCAAGGTCACGGTGCTGGGCGCCGGTGTCGCCGGCACGAACGCCACGGCCATGGCCGTGGGGACCGGGGCGGAGGTCACGATCCTCGACATCAACATCGCCCGGCTGCGCGAGATCGACGCGCAGTACGCGGGACGGGTGAAGACGGTGGCCTCGAACGCCTTCGAGATCGAGAAGTCGGTGCTCGAGGCGGACCTGGTCATCGGCTCGGTCCTCATTCCAGGGGCGAAGGCCCCCAAGCTCGTCACCAACGACATGGTCTCGCGGATGAAGCCGGGCAGCGTGCTGGTCGACATCGCGGTGGATCAGGGCGGCTGCTTCGAGGACTCGCACGTGACCACCCACCAAGAGCCGACCTTCAAGGTCCACAACTCGCTGTTCTACTGCGTCGGCAACATGCCCGGCGCCGTCCCGAACACCTCGACCTATGCGCTGACCAATGTCACCCTGCGCTACGCGGTGGCCCTGGCCAACCGGGGCGTGCGCGCGGCGTTCGAGGCGGACCCGGCCCTGGCCCGCGGGCTCAACACGGCCGCGGGCCAGGTGGCGCACTCCTCGGTTTCCGAGGCGCACGGGCTCCAGCTTGCCGAGGACTGGCGGGACCTGATCTAGCCGCCCGCAAGCCGGTGGGCCTGCTCAATGAGGCGCAGGCCCGCCAGGGAATCCTCCGGTTCCACCGGAACGGCTCCGCCGCTGCGGACCGCCCCGGCGAGCTGCCGGTAGAACCCGCCGTAGTCGCCGCGGGCCGTCTCCACCGGCTCCGCCGACGGATCGTGGCCGAGCCGGCCCCACAGCTCCTGCGGCTCGCGCCCGTACAGGGGATCCCCGGGAAGCATCCCGGCCTCGATCGATGCTTCCTGCGGATCGACGCCCCACTTCGTGTAGGAGGCCTCCGACCCGGTGAGGCGGAACCGGGGCCCGGCCTGCGGGGCGAGGAAATTCATCGCCAAGTGGGAGAGAACTCCCTGCTCATGGCGCAGGACCACGAAGGCGTCGTCGTCAGGGCCACCGCCGGAGCGGGCCGTGGCCAGCTCCGCATGCTTAAGGGTCGCCGGACCGAAGAGCCGCAGGGCCTGGTCGATCAGGTGCGGACCCAGGTCGTAGAGGATGCCCCCGCCCTGGTCGGGGCCGGCGCTCTTTTTCCACGGCTTGGCTACCTCGGGCTTGAAGAACTCCATGCGCGATTCGAACCTCCGCACCCGGCCCAGGGCGCCCTCCCGGACCAGCCGTTCCACGGTCAGGAAGTCGCCGTCCCAGCGCCGGTTCTGGAAGACCGTCAGGATCCGCGAATGCGAGGAGGCCAGTTCGGTCAGCCGCACGCCCTCGGCGCTGTCGACGACGAAGGGTTTGTCGACGACGACGTGGAGCGAGGCCTCCAGTGCCGCTCCGGCCAGCGCGGCATGGGTGGCCGGCGGCGTGCTGATGACGGCCAGGTCCAGGTCTGCGGCCCGGGCGAGGGCCTCCTCCGCCGAGGACACCACGGCGGCCCCCGGGTAGGCCTGCCGGGCGGCCGTGGCGCGCCCCGGATCGGAGGTGACGATGACTTTGAGCTCGAACCGGGGGTCAGCGGCGAGGAACGGGGCATGGAAGACCCTTCCGCCGAGACCAAAACCGAAGAGCGCCGCGCGGATCTTATGCATGGCCCCAGCCTACCGGGGTGCGTCCGTCCGCCCGCGGACGGGCGCGCCCTGCGGCTGGTCCCTGGCGCCGGCCGGCTACCTTGGCAGGAAGCGCTTGACCAGCTCGTTCCAGCCCGCGATGAGGCGCTCCTGGGGCATCCGGCGCTCCTCCGTGAGGTGGACCAGCACCCCGGCATTGAGGTAGGCGGCGAGCTGATACGCAGCGAGTTCGACGTCGCCGGTGGTTCCGGCCTCACGGAGGAGAAGGCCAAGGTGCTGCCGGGAGAGCCGCTGCGTGGGGTGGCCGAGTGCCTCCGGCCCCTCCTGCGCGGCCCGCAGCAGGTGACCCTGAAATTCGCACCGCCGGATCGACGCCTCGCCGAACGCCTTCAGCCGCTCCCCCGGGGCCGCCCCGGGGCCGAGGGGAGGCGGCCCGGACATGAACGCGGCCTGGAAGTCCCTCCCGGACTGATCGAGCAGCGCCTGGATCAGCCCGGTCTTGTTCCCGAACCGGCGGAACAGCGTGCCCTTGCCTACTCCGGCGTGGCGGGCCACCTCGTCCATGGTGAGCTTCTCGGGTCCGTGCAGCTCCACGATGCGGACGGCGGCCTCGAGCAGGAGCCGGCGGTTGCGCGCGGCATCGGCCCGCTCGCCGTCGTTGCCGGAGAGCCGAAGCACTGGATTCCCGCCCGACATAGGTTCAAGCATAGTGCGGAATAAAAGTGGACCACGGTCCGGTTATAGTGGACAGCGGCCTGAGGGCCGAGACCCATTACCCCCACAAGGAGTACACATGACCACGACCATCCTCACCCTCGTCGGAAGCCTCCGCGGAGATTCACACAACCGCCAGATCGCCGAAGCTGCAGCTGCGGTTGCCCCGGGTGACGTGAGCATCGTGACCTATGACGACCTCACCAGCATCCCGTTCTACAACGAGGACCTCGATGTACCCGGCGCCGTCCCGGCCGCCGCCGCGAAGTTCCGTGCCGCCGTGGCCGAGGCCGACGCCGTCCTGCTCGTCTCCCCCGAGTACAACGGCACGATTCCGGCCGTGCTGAAGAACGCCATCGACTGGGCCTCCCGCCCCTACGGCGAGAGCTCCATCTCGGCCAAGCCCGCAGCCGTGATCGGCTCCTCCATGAGCCCCTACGGTGCGGTACGCGCCCATGACGACGCACGCCGCTCGCTCGGCGTTGCCGGCGCCTCGGTGCTCGAGGACGCACAGCTGTCGGTCGGAACGAGCATGGAGCGGTTCGCCGAAATCCACCCCAAGGATGACGCCGAGCTCGTCGAGCAGGTCACCGCGATCCTGAACGCGCTCGCCGGTGCCGCCAAGGAACCGGCCGCCGCGTAACTGAGCTTATCGCTGGTGTTGACCAGGAAGGCCGGGCAACTGCCCGGCCTTCCGCCGTTAAGGAGGTACGGGCGCGCCGGTGCTCAGTGCCACAGGCTGTCGGCCCAGGCGGCGTCCCGGAGGTAGTCCCTCGCCGGGCCCACCTCCCATAGTTCGCCGGAACTCGCGAGGACCCCGCTGTCCCTCAGGGACGCAAGCGCCGCGGCGGAACATCCAAGGGCCACTGTCAGATCACGGTCGTCGGCGGCGATAACGAAATCACTGCGGTCGCTCATGGGAACCTTCTTCTGGTGGGGGGGCGCTGCGGGTCGTGTCGATCAGGAGGTGCTGTGCTGCCGGCGCCGAGCCCCCGCCGGCACCTGCGGGCTCCAGGTCCGGGCGTGAAGTCCGAGGGCCGCCTCCTCCCGGGGAAGGAAGCCCAGCCGGTTGAGCGTCATGTGGGCCTGGTACACGGTCAGGTGGCGCGCGCCGCGGCTCACGCCGGCCTTATCCGCGCTGCTGAGGTAGCCGTCGAGGGCCGAGAACCACCGCCGGCGCCAATGCTGGACGGTCGCTTCGGCCGCCGTGGCCCCCATGAGGCTGTGGAAGGCCGGGCTCTTGGCCCGGACCTGCTCGGTCATGGCCTGCCGGACGGCCGGCGCGCGCACGCCCAGCTCGGCGGTGCAGGCCGCAAGGTGGTTGTCCCAGTAGGAGTCCCAGGAGTCCCGCCGCCGTTCGGGCCAGGTGCCCGAGCGCGGCCCGCGCATCATGGCCTGGGTTGAATCGAAGAGAATCAGCGCCCCCAGCGCCGAGCGGCTCTGCATGCGGGTGAACCGCTGCACGGCCCACAGGGAAAGGTCCGAGCTGAGTTCGAACACCTGCTCGGCCAGTTCAAGCCCGGCCGAGCCGCCGTAGGTGATGAGATCGGACTCGAGCTGCGGATCGGGTTCCCCGACTCCGCCGAAGTAGTAGAGGTCCACGGCCGGGCTTGAGGTGTGCTGCCGGATCGAGACCTTCGGCCTGGCGGCGCTGCGGTGAATCCGCTGGTCGCGCTGGAGGCCCTGGAGCTTCTCCAGAACGCGGGGGTGGGCCTGGATGTTCACCCGAACCTGGGTGGCCGGGTCGCCGCTGCGGGAAAAGTACCAGCGCTTGGCTCCCAGCGAGCGGGCCTGCGCCACCAGGGGGGTAACCAGCTCTTCGATGATGCCGTCCGCTACATCGAAGCCACCCGCAGTGAAGGTGAGGTGCCACCATTGAGTGCTCCCGGCCGTTCGTGAGGCGGTTCGAACGGTGGTGAGCTGACTCATGGGCCCTCTCCTTCAGGGTTAGTGGTTACCCCGCTGGGGCGGGATCGGGGGGAACGCCGCCGCACCAACACGCACAGCGTTCCGGCTTACTTCGGCCAGTCCCAACTGCCGGCGACGAGGTCTCCACGCGGCGACTCGGCGCTGCCTGCCGCGAGGGCCGGGCCCGCCGGTGACACCGCGCCCATGAGGATGAGGATTCCGGCGGCTGTGCCGAGGAGCTTCTTCATGGAGATCACCTTTCGCAGTGGGACTGATTCCGGAAGGGATGGCCGACGAACCTGTCGGGCCTTTCGATGCCGCCGTTCCACCAGCACCGCCTTTCCGGTCTACCCAGAATGGTCGGAGTGTCCCTGCGTGTCCAGCCTCCCGGATGGCCGCTTCAGGACATGGCCGGAACCGGACTTCTGACCGCCCCGGCGGCCGCCGTCGCGCCCCGGATACCCGCGGGATTTCGCGCCAGTATGCGGAGAATCCGAGCGCCGACGCCGGCGGGTTGCTGCTCCGTCCGCGGTGTCATTAACTGGACATGCCATGTTTTTCGCACCGTCGGGTCGGCGGGAGCGCCACTGCGGGAATGGCGGGGCGGGCCGGGGCTCCTCTGTACTCTGGGGAAGGGCGGGCCGCCGACGCGCCGCCCGGTGTCCAGAAGGAGGTCTCATGCTCGACGGTTCATGCCTTGAGTTGTACCGGTACGCCGTCGGCCATCCCGGCTGGACCAAGGAGCAGGCCTCCGAGGCGCTGGGCCTGACGCTGCGCGAGATCGACAATGCCATGACCGAGCTTCAGGCACGCCGACTCCTCGGGCCGCAGGCCGCCGGCACCGCCGGCTTCGTCGCGGTCTCACCCGATGTCGCCCTCGCGGACCTCGTCGACGCCGACGAGCGGTCCCTGCAGGAGCTGAAGATGCGCATCAGCTCACGTCGGCGGGAGCTTTCAAGCCTCGTGCCGATCTTCCTCGAGGCGCGCAAGCAGAGCGTGTCGAGCACCTCGGTGGAAACCCTCGAGGATCCCCATCTGATCCACAGGGTGCTGATCGACTACGGCAGGGACGTCTCCGAAAAGGTCCTGATCGCCCAGCCCGGCCAGGGCTCCACCGCCGATGTGCACGAGGAAAGCATCCGCAAGGACCTCGACCTCCTCAACCGGGGCGTCCGGCGCCGCACGCTCTACGACGTCAGCACCCGCGACCACGTCCCTACGCGCAAGGCCGTCACCGCCATCCAGGCCGGCGGCGGTGAATTCGGGGCACTTCCCTTCGTCCCGCTGCGCATGATGATCTTCGACCAGAAACTCGCCCTCGTCGCCCGGCAGCTCGACGCCGGCGACAAGGCGGCGCTGGTGATCCGCGACCCGAGCCTCATCCACATCTTCACCCTGCTCTTTGATGTCGCGTGGGAACTGAGCGAGCCGTTCCTGGCACCGGACGCGACACAGACCCCCCTCAACAGCATGCAGCACGCGATTCTCCAGGGGCTGGCCGCCGGACTGTCCGACGAATCGATCGCCCGGCGCCTCGACATCAATGTGCGCACCTGCCGGCGGCACATCGCCTGGATGCTTGAGACGCTGCGGGCCGACAGCCGCTTCCAGGCGGGGGTCAAGGCGCGCGACGCCGGCTGGATCTAGCGCGGCCAAGGCGGCCCGGCTGCCGGACGGCTGCTACCCGGCGTAGCATGGGCCGGCGGAGGCACTGCGGGCGGGGGATGGAATGGCCGGAACCAAACGGGACGCTGTGGTGGTCGGGGGCGGCATTGCCGGGCTGGCCGCCGCCTGCTCCCTGCTGCGCCAGGGATGGAACGTGACCGTGCTCGAGCAGGCACGCCGGTTCGCGGAGGTCGGGGCCGGGCTGGCCCTGACACCCAACGGCCTGTCCGCGCTCTCGTCGCTCGGGCTTGATGCACCGGCGCGCGGGGCGGGCCATCCCGTGCAGATGGCGGGCACCCAGGACCACCGCGGCAGGTGGCTCGTGCGCATCCCCTCCGGCAGCGTCCGGCGCCCGCCCCCGACGGCCTACGGCATCCACCGCAAGGAACTGCACCGCCTGCTCCTGGCGTCCGCCCAGGGAGCCACCCTTCTGCCCGGCGCGCGGGTGGTGGGCATCGATCCAGGTCGGCCGGACGGGCCAAGGGCAGTCGTGTTCTGCGCCTCCGACAAGGGGGACCTGGCCCTCGACGCGGATCTCGTCGTGGCAGCCGACGGCCTGCGCAGTGCCTGCCGTCAACAGCTCGCACCGGCGTCGGCACCACGGTACAGCGGGAAGTCCGCCTGGCGGGGCGTCGTCCGGGAATTCCCTGCCGCGGCCGACGGCTTCGCGGTGCGGTGGGGCCCGGGTACCGAATTCGGGGCGCTGCGGATCGGGGCCGGCTCCGTGTATTGGTATGGGTACACCTTCTCCGAGGAGGGCCAACGATGGGCCGATGAGAAGGACGCCGCGATGGAGCACTTCGCCGGCTGGGCCGAGCCCGTCCCTTCGCTGATTAGGGGGACGCCCCCGGCGGTGATCCTGCGCCATGACGTCTACGCACTCGCGCCGGCACTTGCGACGTACGTCTACGGGCGCGCCGTGCTCATCGGGGACGCCGCCCACGCGATGGTGCCGACCTTGGGACAGGGGGCCAATTCCTCCCTTGAGGACGGGGCGTGCGTCGGTCTCCTCATTGCCCGGGCGGTCAATGAGGGTGCCTCCCTGGCCGCTGCCCTCGGAAGCTATGACGCCCGGCGCCGCCCCCGCACCCAGCGGATCGCCCGCCGGTCCGCCACGGCCGGCCGGCTGGGAGCGGACCTCCGCGCGCCGGCCGGCGTCGCCGCCCGGAACGCACTGCTGAGGCTTCTCCCCGGCAGCCTCGCTGCCCGCGCCGGCTCATCCGTCGTGGCGTGGCGGGCACCGGCCTGAGCGGTTCGCCGGCCGACCCCGGGACGCGCGCCCCCACAAATGGGCAACAGCTGTTGCCCCCCGGTGAACCCGCCGCCTAGACTCGGGGGGTGACGAACTCCAGTGACTCAAGCCACGAAGTGATTCCCGCCGAAACCGAAGCAGCCCTGGAGCGGGTGGCCGACTATGCGGCCCGCCACGACGTGCTCTACTCGGCCCGTGCCGCCAACATCAAGCAGTCGGCGGTCCGCGATGTCTTCGATATTTCGATCCGGCCCGGCCTCGTATCCCTCGCCGGAGGCAGCCCGTACCTGCGTTCGCTGCCCCTCGAGGACCTGGGCCGAACGGCCCAGCGGATCATCGCCGAGCAGGGCCTCGAAGCCCTTCAGTACGGCGGCGGCCAGGGCATGGAGGAGTTGCGCGAACTGATCTGCGAGGTGATGGCCGCCGAAGGGATCACCGACGCCGACCCGGCCGACATCGTGGTCACCACCGGCTCCCAGTCGGCCCAGGACGTCGCCGCAAAGGTCTTCTGCAACCCCGGCGACGTGATCCTCTGCGAGGATCCCACCTACGTCGGGGCCCTGAACACCTTTGAAGCCTACGAGGTCGACGTCGTCACCGTCCCGATGGACGACAAGGGCCTCATTCCGGAGGAGCTCGAACGCACCATCCTCCGGCTGAAGGAGGAGGGCCGGTCGATCAAGCTCCTCTACACCATCCCCAGCTTCAACAACCCCAGCGGGATCACGATGGAGGCCGGCCGGCGCCAGCGCGTCGTCGACATCTGCCGGGACAACAACATCCTGGTGCTCGAGGACAACCCCTACGGCATGCTCCGCTTCGACGGCCACCCCCTGGCGCCGATGCGGGCGGGCAACCCGAACGACGTCATCTACCTCGGCTCGTTCTCGAAGATCTTCGCCCCGGGCGTCCGGCTGGGCTGGGCGCTGGTTCCGCGCCACCTGCACCGCCGCTTCTACCTGGCGTGCGAGGCCGTGGTGCTGTGCCCGTCGCCGCTGACCCAGATGCTGGTGAGCTCCTACCTGACGGACTATGACTGGCGCGGGCACCTCGAGACCATGAGGGTGCTGTACCGCGAGCGGTGCGACGCGATGCTCGCCGCGCTGGCCGAGCACCTTCCGGAGGGCGTGCACTGGACCACCCCCGAGGGCGGCTTCTTCGTCTGGGTGACCCTGCCCGCGGGGATCGACACCTATCCCCTGCTCTACGAAGCGATCGACGCCGGCGTGGTCTTCATTCCCGGTGCGGCCTTCACCCCCTCGGACGAGGCCTCGAACAAGCTCCGCCTGGCCTTCAGCGCGGTCTCCCCGGAGGACATCGCCGAGGGTGTGCGCCGGCTTGCGCCCATCCTGCAGCGGGCCCTGGCGTCGGTCCCGCCGCAAAACGCGGCGCAGTCAAGCAACTCCTGACGGGACCTCCCGGGCGGGACTCCGGCACCCGTCGGCCTGGCTCCACGGGGGCATGACGGAGCATTGCACAGGGGTTTCCGCCACCCGGCTGACGGCGCCGGCCCTGCCGCGGCCGGGTGCACCGGACCGGCCGGGGGCGAAGATCACAGCGGGATCACGAACCCACCCGGCCAGTTACAGTTCGGTGACAGGAGTTGTTGCCTCCCGACGAGCATGCCTACGGTTGAAGGACACAACAGGAGCCACGCACCCACAGCGTCGGCTTCAAGGCTGGCCTTGGAGACCGCACCAGCGCGGCCGGAAGGTCGTCAAAGAGGGCCAATAACGACACGGGCCCATCCATCACAGACCGAGCACCCTCGCCGAAAGGGCCGAGCAGTCAGCGTTCCCCCTGGGCTTTGAACTTCAACCAGCCACGGCGAAACCCTCACGCAGGGAGAAGACAATGGATAACCAGAACACCTCCGGGGCGTCGTCCCCTAAAGGCATGCGGAACTCCGTCGTGGCCGAGGAAAGGCGTCAATTCGGCGGGATCAAGTTCGGGTCGGCCTTCTTCGGTTGGATGACGGCCACCGGCATCGCCGTGCTCCTGACGGCGCTGCTCACCGCCCTCGGCGCGGGCGTCGGCGTCGCAAACAATGCAGCACCGGCCGAGGTCGCGGAGCGGGCCACCCAGAACGCGCAGACCGTCGGCGTCGTCGGTGCCGTCCTTCTCGCAGTGATCCTGTTCATCGCCTATTACTGCGGCGGCTACGTCGCAGGTCGGATGGCGAGGTTCGACGGCGTCAAACAGGGCCTTGCCGTCTGGCTGTGGGCCATCGTGGTCGCTGTTGTGCTGGCCATCATCGGCGCCGTCGCCGGCAGCGAATTCAACCTCCTCAGCGGTCTGAACGGATTCCCCAGAATCCCGATCAATGAGGGAACCCTGACCTCGGGCGGCATTGTCGCCCTGTCGATTGCGGTGATCGTTCCGCTTGTCGGCGCCCTCCTCGGAGGTAAGGCCGGGATGCACTTCCACCGCAAGGTCGATCAGGTCGGTGTGGACCACCAGGTTGGCCTGAGCGGGTAATTCACCCCCCCCCTCGGCGCCGGGGCACAACTCCTGCCCCGGCGCGCGTTGGCGCCCCGGCCCGGGCGCTCATCCCCGGCGCCGCGAACCACCTGCCGCTCGAACCATCTGCTAGTCGAGCAGCAGTGCCGGCTCCTCGAGGATCGAGGCGACGTCGGCCATGAAGCGGGCGCTGAGGTCGCCGTCGACCACCCGGTGGTCGAAGGATCCGCCCAGGGTGGTGATCCACCGCGGGATCACCTCGCCGTCGAGCACCCACGGTTTCTGCTTGATGGTGCCGAACGCCACGATCGCCACCTCGCCGGGATTGATGATCGGGGTTCCCGTGTCGATGCCGAGGGCGCCGATGTTGGTGATGGTCAGGGTGCCTCCCTGCATCTGGGCCGGCTGGGTCTTGCCGGCCCGCGCCGTCACCGCCAGGTCGTTCAGGGCCAGGGCGAGCTCCTTCAGGGACAGGTTCTGCGCGTCCTTGATGTTGGGCACCATCAGCCCGCGGGGCGTCGCAGCGGCGATCCCCAGGTTCATGAAGTGCTTCACCAGGATCTCGTCGTCGGTCCAGGTGGCATTGACCGAGGGGTTGCGGGCCGCCGCCCAGATCACGGCCTTGGCCAGGATCAGCAGGGGTGAGACCTTGATGCCCTCGAAGTCGCGCGAGGCCTTGAGCCGCTTGACGAACTCCATGGTGCGGGAGGCATCGACGTCGACGAAGATGCTGACGTGCGGCGCGGAGAAGGCGCTCTGCACCATCGCCTTGGCGGTGGCCTTGCGCACCCCCTTCACGGGGATGCGCTCGATGCGCCCGGCGCCGTGCTTCTTCCGGTCGTCCCAGAACGAGTCGGCGCCGTCCTGTTCGGCGTCGCGCTGGGCCTGGTAGCTCATCAGGTCCTGCTTCGTCACCTCGCCGGAGGACCCGGTGGCAGGAACATCGGCGAGGTTGATCCCGAGGTCCCGCGCGGCCTTGCGCACCGGCGGCTTGGCCAGGACGCGGTTGAGCAGCTGGTTCAGCGGCCCGGGCCGCGGGTCCGGCCGGCCCGCAGCGGGACCGGTGCCGTCGGCGCGGGCCGCCGGGAGGTCCGCGGATACGGCGGGAGCAGGCGGTGCCGGTGGCGCAGGCGGTGCCGGAGGCGCGGGCGCGGCCGCCGGCTCCGGGGTGTTCGCGCCGGGGGCGCGCCGCGGCCTGCGGCGGACCGCATCGGCCTTGGGCCCGGTTCCGACGAGGGGGCCGTTCTCCGGTCCGGCCGCGGGCTCAACCGGCGGCGGGGTGGTCAGTTCGCCGGGCATTTCGGGGGCCGGCGCCTGGGCGGCCGGGCCGCCGGCGGCGGGCTCCCCGGGAGCCGGGACGGCGTCTTCGACGGCGATGATCGCAGTTCCCACCTCGACGGTGTCGCCCTCTGCCACCAGCAGGGCCGAGACCACGCCGGCGAAGGGGGATGGCAGTTCGACCAGCGACTTCGCCGTCTCGATCTCGACGATGGTGTCGTTGACGGCCACGACGGCGCCGGGCTGGACCTTCCAGGAAACGATTTCGGCCTCGGTGAGCCCCTCGCCGACATCCGGGAGGTGGAAAGTGTTCAGTGCCATTCGGTGTCCTTAGTAGGCAAAGGCCCGTTCAAGGGCCTCGAGGATTCGGTCGATATCGGGCAGGTAATGTTCCTCGGTGCGCGCCACGGGGTAGGGCATGTGGAAACCGCCCACCCGGATGACCGGCGCTTCGAGGGAGAGGAAGGCACGTTCGGAGATGCGGGCGGCGATCTCCCCGCCGATGCCTCCGAAGGTCGGCGCCTCGTGGGCCACCACCAGCCGGCCGGTCTTCGCCACGGATGCCGTGACGGTGTCGAAGTCGATGGGCGAGATGGAGCGCAGGTCGATCACCTCGACGCTGTGCCCGTCCGGCTGCGCCGCCTCGGCCGCCGCCAGGGCCACCGGGACCAGCGGGCCGTAGGCGACGACCGTCGCGTCGGAGCCCTCCCGCAGGACCTGTGCCGTGAACGGGCTCGGCGGGGCGTTGACGGTGTCGACCTCGCCCTTGAGCCAGTACCGGCGCTTGGGTTCGAAGACGATGACGGGGTCCTGGCAGTCGATGGCCTGCTGGACCATCCAGTAGGCGTCCTGCGGATTCGACGGGGTGATGATCCTCAGCCCGGCGGTGTGCGCGAAGAGCGCCTCCGGTGACTCCGAGTGGTGTTCGACGCTGCCGATGCCGCCGCCGTAGGGGATGCGGATGACGACCGGAGCGCCCAGCATGCCGTCGCTGCGGGTGCGCAGCTTGGCCAGCTGGGTGGTGATCTGGTTGAAGGCCGGGAACACGAAGCCGTCGAACTGGATCTCGCACACCGGCCGGTAGCCGCGCAGCGCCAGGCCGATGGCGGTGCCGATGATGCCGGACTCGCCCAGCGGGGTGTCGACGACCCGGTCGGCGCCGAAGTCCCGCTTCAGACCCTCGGTGATGCGGTAGACGCCGCCGAGCTCACCGATGTCCTCGCCCATGAGCAGCGTCTTGGGATTGTTCTCAAGGGCGGCACGCAGCCCCTCGTTGATCGCCTTGGCGACCGTCATCACTGCCATCAGGACGTTTCTTCCTCTCCAATGAAGCCTGCTTCATAGTCCCGCCACGCCTGCAGCTCCTCCTGCACCAGCGGATGCGGCTCCGCATACACGGTGTTGAAGCGTTCCTCGAGTCCCGGGGGCTGCATGGCCTGCACGTCGCGCCGCAGCTCGACGGCCATGGCCTTAGCCTCGCCGACCAGCTCCTCGAAGAAGGCATCGCCGGCCTTCCCGGTGGTGCGCAGGTGCTTCTCCAGGCGGGCGAGCGGGTCGCGGGGATGCCAGTCCTCCTCCTCGCGGGAGAGCCGGTACTTCGTGGGGTCGTCGGCGGTGGTGTGCGCGCTCATCCGGTAGGTGAACGCCTCGATCAGGACCGGACCCTTGCCGCTGCGGGCGTGCTCGAGTGCCCAGTTGGTGACGGCCTCGACGGCGACGACGTCGTTGCCGTCAACCCGGATGCCCGGGAAGCCGTACCCTTCGGCCCGCTGCGCCAGCGGCACCCGGGTCTGCACCGACGAGGGCACCGAGATGGCCCAGTGGTTGTTCTGGCAGAAGAACACGACGGGGGCGTTGAAGGAGGCGGCGAACACCATCGCCTCGTGCACGTCGCCCTCGGAGCTCGCCCCGTCGCCGAAGTAAGCCACCGACGCCGCGGGCGCCAGGGTGGGATCGGCGGCCTGGTCGCGCTGAAGGCCCATAGCGTAGCCGACGGCGTGCAGGGCCTGGGCGGCCAGGACGAGCGTGTAGAGGTGGAAGTTGGTCTCGCGCGGGTCCCACCCGCCGTTGGTGATGCCGCGGAACAGGCGGAGCATTTCGGAGAGCCGGACGCCGCGGGTCAGGGCAACGCCGTGTTCCCGGTAGGTCGGGAACACGTAGTCCTGGGCCTGGAGTGCCCGGCCGGAGCCGATCTGGGCGGCCTCCTGGCCGGTCAGGGGCACCCAGAGCGCCAGCTGGCCCTGCCGCTGCAGTGCGGTGGCCTCCTGGTCGAACCGGCGGATGAGGTACATGTCCCGGTAGAGGGCCTTGAGCCGTTCCGCTCCGGTGCCACTGGAGAAGCCGCCGAATTCGGGATGGTCGTTCAGGCGCCCGTCGGGGTCGAGGAACTGGACCATGCCCGGGCCCCCGTCGGGGCCCGGCGGGGCGGAGGCGAGGGCGATCTCCTCCGATTCGAATTCAGCCGCAGGCAAACGGGTGCCACTCATGACCACTCCTCAGTCGACGTATGCCCCACTCGGAATGCTTCGTGGACGCATACACCGGGATACATATGTTCGTTAAACGTACGGCTCCCACACTAGCCAGTGACGGCGGTTAGACCTATTTATGTCTGGTCAGCACCCGCCGGGCGCCGCCGGGTATCCTGCGCACAGCGCCAGGAACCGGGTGTTTGCCTCGGGTTCCCCGATGCTGACCCGGACGCCTTCGGTGCCGAAGGCCCGCACGGACAGGCCCTGCAGGTCGGCCTGCGCCGCGAAGTCGGGGGTGGACTCACCGAGGGACAGCCAGACGAAGTTTCCCTGCGCCTCGGGGATCTTCCAGCCCAGCGCCCGGAGGCCCTCCACCACGCGCACCCGCTCGTCGACGATGCCCTGGACCCGCTCCGCGACCTCGTCGAAGTGCTGGAGCGAGGCCACGGCGGCGGTCTCTGCGATCTGCGACACCGCGAAGGGCACCGCGCTCATCCGCAGGTGCGCGGTGAGTCCGGGCTGGGACACCGAATACCCCACCCGGAGCCCGGCGAGCCCGTGCGCCTTGGAGAAGGTGCGCAGCACGATGACGTTCGGGTACCTCCGGTACATCTCAAGCCCGTCCACGACACCGGCGTCCCGGACAAATTCCTGGTACGCCTCATCGATCACGACGACAACCGAGGCAGGCACCCGGTCGAGGAAGTCCTCGACCGCGGCGGCCGACAGTGCCGGGCCGGTGGGGTTGTTGGGGGTGCACAGCAGGATCACGCGGGTCCGGTCGGTGACAGCGGCGGCCATGGCGTCGAGGTCGTGGGTGCCGTCGGCGCGGACCGGCACCGGCCGGGACTCCGCCCCGGCAAGCCCGACGCAGATCGGGTAGGCCTCGAAGGAGCGCCACGCGTAGACGACCTCATCCGGAGCGTCGAAGTCGTTCTGCCCGGCGAAGGCGGCGAGGATCTGGTTGAGGGCGCCCAGGCTTCCCGCGCCGGTCACGATGTCCTCGGCCGGCACGCCGAGGAAGGAGGCGAGTTCTCCCCGCAGCGAAGTGGTGGCCGGATCCGGATAACGGTTGATGTCGGTGCGGTCGCGGATGGCGGCCAGGACGGCCGGCAGCGGCGGCAGGGGGTTCTCATTCGAGGAGAGCTTGTAGCTCTGCACCCCCTCCAGAACGGTGGGCGGCTTGCCTGCGGCGTAACGCGGGAGTTTTCCCAGCACGCTGCGCGGGGAGATGCCTGCGGCGGCCTCGGTGCTCTGGCTGTTGTTCGACGTCATGCCCATAGCCTAGCGCCGGGGCGCCGGTGGAGGGCCGGCCGGCCCAGGGCGGGTAGCGCCCTCCGCCGGGGCCGGTACCGGAACGCCCGCCGGGAGTCCGGGGCGGCCGCTCGGCCGGCTGCTGCCCGGCCCCGCGGCGGCAGTGTGTTCCGCGGGCGGCCGGACCGCCCGGTAGAGGCGGCGCTGGGCACCTCCCCCGGTCGCCGCGAGGGCCGCCGCGGCCGGGGCCAGGGACGGCAGGGCGCTGGCGTCGACGAGCGCCGCCGTCTGCGCGTAGGCCGCGAGCTTGTGGGCGGCACCGAGCCCCTTGCCCTCGGCGCCGGGTCCGGAAGGCAGGGCGGGAACGGGGGAATCGGCCCGCACAGTGACTCGGTTCGGATCGTCCGGGGCGGGGCCGCCGTCGAGCGCGGGCACGGTGTCGGCGGCGTGTTCGAGGTGGAGGTACTCGGCCGTCCCCGTCGGTTCCCAGCCCGTGGGGGACCCGAGGGTGACCACCAGGCGGACGTCGTAGGCGCCGCCCACGGCGCCACCGGCGGCCAGGTTCATGGCGTGCATTCCGCCCTGGCTGTAGCCGGCGAGCAGGACGGTCTCACCCGGCCGGGCTCCGGCCTCCCGCAGGGCCTGCGCCACGGCGGCTCCGACATAGCGGCTGTCCTCATTGACGGCCTCCGCGATACCGGTGGCATCGAAGGGATTGCCGGGCTCGGCGGGCTGGGTGCCGGGGAGGATCACGAGGTAGGCCGGTCCGGCGGGCCCGTCGGTGCGCAGGATCTCGAAGGAACCAGGCGGGGCCGCCTCGACGGCGGCAAGGCGGTCGGCGATCGCCTCAAGGGTTCCCCCGAAGGCCACCTGCTCCACCTCGGCCGGCGCGGTGAGGGCCAGCGGGCCCGGCACCAGCAGCCCCTCCCGGGCGGCCGCCGAGGCCACGGCGCGGGCCGAGAGTTCCACCGACTCCGTGGCGCCACGGACCGCGAGCCGCGCCGCGGCATCCGCGGCGAGATAGGCCAGACGGGCCCGGGTGATCCGGTCGGCGGTCTCCTGAAGTTCGTCGCCGGAATCGGAGGTGCGCCGGCGGGCGGCGTCGAGCGCTTCGGCGGCGGCCCGTCCGGCGGCGCCGGCCTCCCGGCCGCCGGGGAGCCAGGCAGCTGCCAGGCGGGTGCGCTCAAGCTCGAGGCTGAGGTACAGCAGGGCGGTGGAGACCTCCCGCACCGCCTCGGCAAGGCCGCCGAGTTCGACCGCCGCCCGGTCGAGTTCCTCCCACTGGAACCGGATGCCGCCCACGCCGCCGCGCACGCTCAGTCCCGGCCCGGACGCGGGGACCGGAGCCGGATCGTAGCCGCCTGCGGAGCTCACGGCCCGGTGCTTCCCGCCAGGGGCCCGAGGGCGCCGCCGAGTTCGGCGGCGCACACCTCGGCCAGCCGGGCCGCCTGTTCAACCAGTTCGGCCGCGCTTCCGACCGCTGAGGCGCGCCCGGCCAGGTACTGCCGGAAGTTGCGGCCCGCCGGGGACTCCCAGTCGAGGGCCGCCACCGCTCCCGCCCGGTGGCGGATCTCCTCGAGTTCGCGGGCCTGCCGCAGCAGCCTGCCCCCAAGGTCGGCGGCGTCCCCGGTGGGGAGCCGAACGATCCCCTGAGCTGTCATGGCGGCCTCCTTGTGCTGCTGACCGATGTCAGGATGCTAGTGCCGCCCGGCGCCGGGGTTCTCCGCCGGCCGCCTATGTGGATGCACGCTGCGCCGCGGGCCCGGCGTCCGTCGGCCGTCCGGGCCGTGAAAGAATCGGAGCATGGCTGATACCTCCCCGACCCGTGTTGACCTTGCTTCCATCCCCCAGGGAGAGGCGCCCTCGCTGGCCCTCGGGCCGCTGGACGGCCGGTACCGGGAGGCGTCCGCACCCCTGGTGAACCACCTGTCCGAGGCGGCCCTGAACCGGGACCGCCTCCACGTCGAGGTCGAGTGGTTCATCCACCTCACCCGCAATTCCGTCGTCCCGGGCGCCGGCCCGCTCGACGCGGGGCAGGAGGAGGCGCTGCGCGCCATCGTCACCTCCTTCGACGCCGCCTCGGCCGCGGAACTCGCTGACATCGAGAAGGTGACGGTCCACGACGTGAAGGCTGTCGAGTATTTCATCGGGCGCCGGCTCCCGGGCATCGGCCTTGAGCGCCTGAAACCCCTCGTGCACTTCGGCTGCACCTCGGAGGACATCAACAACCTCTCCTACGCACTGGGCATCAAGGGCGCCGTCCGCGACGTCTGGCTGCCCGCGGCCCGCCGCCTGGTCGGAGCGATCGAGGACCTCGCCCGGGACTCCCGGTCCGTCGCGATGCTCTCGCGCACCCACGGCCAGCCCGCCACGCCGACCACCCTGGGCAAGGAGATGGCCGTGACGGCCCACCGGCTCTCCCGGCAGCTTCGGCGCATCGAGGCCACCGAATTCCTTGGGAAGATCAATGGAGCCACCGGGACCTACGCCGCCCACTATGCCTCGGTCCCCTCGGCTGACTGGGAACAGGTGGCGCGCAGCTTCGTCGAGGGGCTCGGCCTGTCCTGGAATCCGCTCACCACGCAGATCGAGTCCCACGACTGGCAGGCGGAGCTGTACTCCGACATCGCCCGGTTCAACCGGATCCTCCACAACTTCTGCACCGATGTCTGGAGCTACATCTCCATCGGGTACTTCGCGCAGGTCCCGGTCGCCGGAGCCACCGGGTCCTCCACCATGCCGCACAAGGTGAACCCGATCCGGTTTGAGAACGCCGAGGCGAACCTCGAAATCTCCTCGTCCCTCCTTGACGTGCTCGCCTCGACTCTGGTCACCTCCCGGTGGCAGCGCGACCTCACCGACTCCTCGAGCCAGCGCAACATCGGGGTGGCCTTCGGGCACTCCCTCCTGGCCGTGAGCAACGTGCTCAAGGGCCTGAAGCGGCTGGACGTGGCCGGGGCGGCCATCGCCGCGGACCTCGAGGACAACTGGGAGGTGCTCGGCGAGGCGATCCAAATGGTGATGCGCGCCGAGGCCGTCGCGGGCACCGCCGGCCTAGATGACCCGTATGAGCGGCTGAAGGACCTGACCCGGGGACGGCGGGTCGACGCCGCCCGCATGCGCGAGTTCGTCTCGGGCCTCGGACTCGGCCCTGAGGCGGAGCAGAGGATGCTCGGGCTGACCCCTTCGACCTACACCGGGATCGCCGACCGGCTGGTCGACCACCTCGGGTCCTGACGGCGCCGCCCGGCCGACGCCCCGGCAGCACCCGGGGCGCCCCTACCCGCTGAGGTCGACCGTCACCCTGGCGGCGCTGTCCCACCGGCGTGCCGCCACCGCGGTGGCGGCCGCCGGTTCGGCCTGAACGGCCGCAACGGCCTGCCCCACCTGGTCGGCGGAGAGGCCGCGGGCCAGGGTGACGTGCGGCGTCCAATTCCCGGCGAGGGTGGTGGCGAACTGGCCCGGCAGGCCGGCGAGGGCATCCCCCACCCTCCGGTGCAGGTCCGTCAGCGCCGCGGAGACCACGACCTGGCGCACCAGGATGAACGTCCGCCGCCCTCCCCCGAAGAGCAGGAGCCCGCCGAAACGCACCTCCTGCGGCAGGCCCCGGACCGCGCCGCGCAGGGCGGCGTCGAAGGACCCGTCGATGGCCGGAGCGGCCGCGAGGGTGATGTGGGGCCGGTTGCTCTCAGAGGTGTGCCGCGCCTGGCTGGGCAGGCCCAGCTCCAGCAGCCTTACCCAGTCGCGGCGCACCGCCTCCTCCGCGGCGGAGTCCAGGAGCAGCTCGACGCTGTCGCTCACGCTCTCAGCGCGGAGGCCGCCGCGGATCGCCGATGCCGACGGATCCGTCCTGTTCGGTCGCCCCGGTGCGCGGGTTGCGCTGGGGACGCTGGTAGGCGAACTCCCCGCCGTTGCGTCCGCCGAAGGGACGGCCGTGGTCGGCGTATTCCTCCCGGAAGAACGCGAGGCACCAGGAACCGAGCTGGACCCGCGCCCCGGTGCGCAGCACCGCCGGCCCGCCGCCGACGCTGCCGGTGACGGCGCCGTGCGGGACCAGCACGTATTCGTCGTTGGCGTCGTGGAGGATCTCCGCGTGCAGTTCCTCAAGGCCGGGCAACTGCAGGTCCGAGTCCGCCGACGCGCCGATGGTGGTCCGCTCCTGTCCGAGCACGAACTCCCGCGGCACCTGACCGTTCCACCGGGCGGAATCCTGGACGAAGATCAGCCGCGGCCGTCCCCCGCCCGGGGCGTAGTGGGTCGTGGTGATCCGGCGGCTGATCCGCCGGTTCACCGTGGGCACGAGCGGCAGCGGCGTGGACGGCGGCAGCAGGCTCGCCGAGCCGGAGCGCTCGAGGGACCGCCGCCCAAGGTGAATCAGCGGGGCGAGGACCGACGGCGACCCGAGGCGCAGGTGCGGCGAACGGGTCAGGAGCCGCTGCGCCATCGAGGTTTCGACGGCGCCCAGGCTGATCAGGGGACCGCGCGGGCCGCTGACCGTCACGTCGAGACCGGCGTCGGCGAGCAGTTTCGCGAAGGTCCGCACCCCGGAGACCGAGGGAAGGTTTCCGCCGAAGGCTCCGGGGGTGTCGCAGAAAATCGAGATGCTCGATCCGGCCGCCGTCACGGTTCCGGAGATGACCGCGTCCGGGCCGCCGTCGGGTCCGGGTTCGGTCAGGGAGAAGGCGAGGTCGATGTCCAGTTTCAGCTGTGCCACCACAACGGTGCCTCAGCCGCGGTGGGGGTCGGCACCGGGTGCGTCGTTGTCGCTGGTGGTGACGCGTAGGGTGCCGTTGAACTTCCAGGTGGCGCGCGGGGCGTCAGGCCCGACGTCGCGCGGGACCTCGACGGTCATGTCGACCAGGCTGTAGTTGACCGCGGCGCCCTTGCCGGTGAGGTAGCTCCACATTTCCTCGGCGAGGTCCGCCCAGTCGCGGATGGAACGCTCCTCCCGGCCGGCGGCGGAGAGGGACGAGGTGAATTCAGTCATGGTTGATTCCTTAGGTGGATCGAACGATGACAGACGTCCTCTAACTCCGTCTGACGGGTGGTTCAACGATAGCGGACCGTGCCGCGGCAGGGAACCCCTTGCCGCGGGCCCTCCGGCTCACCAGCGGGAGTGGACCGTGGGCCGGAAGCGGCGGTCGTACAGCGCGGTGACGCCGTCGTGGATCGCGCGCCCGAGGTCAAGCCGGCCGGCCGCGGCGGCGTTCGCCCGGGCCTGGGCGGCATTGCGGGCCCCGGGGATGACGGTGCTGACGCCCTCCTGGGCGATGATCCAGGCGAGCGCGCCCTGTGCCGGTTCCACGCCGGCTGGAAGCAGCTGCGCGAACTCCTGGGCGGCGGCGAGCCCCGTGTCGTAGTCGACGCCCGAGAACGTCTCCCCGACGTCGAATGCGGCGCCGGAACGGTTGTAGTTGCGGTGGTCGTCGGCCGGGAACACGGTGGAGGTGCTGTATTTGCCGCTCAGCAGCCCCGAGGCCAGCGGAACCCGGGCGATGATGCCGACCCCGGCGGCCCGGGCGGCCGGGAGGACGGCGTCAAGGGGCTTGAGCCGGAAGGCATTGAGGATGATCTGCACCGTGGCCGTATTGCCGCGCTCGATGGCGGCGAGGGCCTCGTCGGCGCGCTCGACGCTGACCCCGTAGTTCCGCACGGCGCCCTCCTCGACGAGGGTGTCCAGCGCGTCGTACACGGCCTCGGTGGTGTAGACGTCCGAGGGCGGGCAGTGGAGCTGGACCAGGTCCAGCGTGTCCATGCCGAGGTTGGCGCGGGAGCGGTCCACCCAGGAACGGAAGTTCGCGAGGGTGTACTGGGAGGGGTCCTGCTCCACCCGCCGGCCCATCTTGGTGCCGACCACCAGGTCCAGTGCGGGGTTGGCCCGCCGGAACGCCCCGATCGTCTTCTCGCTCCGCCCGTCCCCGTAGACGTCGGCGGTGTCGAAGAAGGTGGTGCCCGCCTCCGCCGCGGCCTCAAGGACCTCCAGTGCGTCCCTCTCTTGGACCTCGCCCCAGTCCGCGCCGAGCTGCCACGTTCCGAGGCCGATCACCGAGACCGGCCGGCCGGTTCTGCCTAATGTCCGCTGTTCCATCCTCCGACTATAGGCGGTGACCCTCCCTTGACTGTAAGCATGATTAGTAGTGGGCTGGGAACCACCTACGGAGGGATGACGATGAGATCACTGTGGTTGGATACCGCGCCGGAGATACCTGCAGAGCCGTTCTCCCCCGGGGCCGGGTTCGACTCGGTGGTGGTCGGCGCCGGACTGACCGGCATGACCACCGCACTCCTGCTCGCCCGCGCCGGACACAAGGTGGCGGTGCTTGAGGCCCGCCGGGCCGGCGCGGTCACCACCGGCAACACCACGGCCAAGCTCTCACTGCTGCAGGGCACCGGGCTTTCCCGGATCACCTCCCACCACGACGCCGAGCTGGCGCGGGCCTACGTCACGGGCAACCGCGAGGGGCAGAGCTGGATCCTCCGGTTCTGCGACGAGAACGGGGTGGGGTACGAGCGCCGGGACGCCGTGAACTACGCGGTGACCGACAGCGGCGCAAAAAGCCTCGACGCCGAACACGAGGCCTGCACACAGGCTGGCCTGGGAACCGAGTTGGGCAATGCCTCGACCCTCCCTTTTCCGGTGCGGCGCACCCTGAGGCTTGCGGACCAGGCGCAGTTCCACCCGCTGGAGGTGCTCGCGGCGCTGGCCTCGGAGCTGCGCCGCCACGGTGGGCGCCTTTTCGAGGGCGTGCGGGTTCAGGGCGCCTCAACCCCCAAGTCCGGCGGCGTGGAACTGAAGACGGACGCCGGCGCCGTGACGGCCCGCAATGTCGTGCTGGCTACCGGCATCCCCATCCTCGACCGGGGCGGCTACTTCGCCGTCCTCAAGCCGCAGCGGTCCTACTGCATCGCCCTTGAGGTGACCGACCGGGTGCCCCCGGAGATGTACCTCTCGGTGGACACCCCCACCCGTTCCCTGCGCACGGCCCGGGTGGGCGGCAGGGACTACCTCATCGTGGGCGGCAACGGCCACAAGGTCGGCCACCACTCAAACACCCAGGGCCTCGTCGATGATCTGACCCGCTGGGCCGGCGAGTATTTCCCGACGGCCCGCCCTGCCTACTCCTGGTCGGCCCAGGACTACCAGCCGGCCGCCGCGGTTCCCTACGTCGGCAAGGTCCCGGCCGGCGGCGGCCACATCTACGCCGCGACCGGTTACAACAAGTGGGGCATGACGAACGCGGTGGCTGCCTCGCTGGCACTCTCGGCCAAGATCCTGGGCGGGCACATGCCGTGGGCCGACACTCTCTACAGGACCCGGGTGACCCCCGTTGACGCGCTGTCGACGGCCCGGGTCAACGCCGAGGTCGGGCTGGAGATGCTGACCGGCTGGGTGTCGGGCCTGGCGAAGACGGCCCCGGCCTCCCCGCCGGAGGGGCAGGGTGTCGTGGTCCGTGAGGGCAGGAGCCCGGTCGGGGTCTGCACCGTCGACGGCGTCGAGCACCGCGTGTCGGCGGTGTGCCCGCATCTGCGCGGCATCGTGAGCTGGAATACCGCCGAGCGGACGTGGGACTGCCCCCTGCACGGGTCCCGGTTCGCCGCCGACGGAACGGTGCTCGAGGGGCCGTCAACCTCGAATCTGGGCAGCGGAATCTAACCACAAGTGCGGCCTTGGTGCCATAGGGTGGATCGCCTATGGGAAGATGGGGGCAACTGTTAAGATGCCTGTCACCCTTCTGACACTGTCGCGCATAGGATAGATATATATAATGACCACCCACGTCGGGCCCGAACGCCCACCATGGCGCCGACTGTTCGGCGTTCCCCTGATCGTGACCCTCGCCTTCGCCGGCCTGATGGTGCTGACGGCCGTGCTCACGGGGCTGCCCCTTCGTGACCCGGAGGGCTTCCTCGGCCCCAGCTACGTCCGGTTGCCCCTGACCGTGCTCGGCGTCATAGCTGCCGACGTCATCCCGCGGGTGCTCCTGCAGCGCCCCGCTCCGCGCGACCTCGTGCGCGTGACCCGCAGGATTTTCAAGCAGAGGTGGACCGGGCACCGGATGTCGGTTGCGGCTGCGGGCCTGGCGAGCTTCTACCTCGCCTACGTGGCGTACCGGAACCTCAAGAGCTTCCTGCCCTTCCTTCAGGACCACCTGGTCGATGCCGCACTGGTCGAGACCGACCGCTGGTTCGGGGGCGGCGGCAACCCCGCCGACGTGCTCCAGCAACTGCTCGGCACCGGCATCACGGCGGAGGTGCTTTCCTTCGTCTACATGATCTTCCTGATCTTCGTGCCGATCTCCCTCGCCGTGGCCCTCGTCTGGTCCAAGGACCTGTCCCTGGGCGCCTGGTATGTGGGCGCGCTCTGCTTCAACTGGGTCATTGGAACGGTGACCTACTACGCGGTTCCCTCGCTGGGCCCGATCTACGTGCAGCGCGCATCCTTCACCGACCTCCCGGACACTGCGGTCTCAAGCCTTCAGGAATCGCTGTACCGCAACCGGTTGACGGTCCTTGCCGACCCGCATTCGACGCAGTCGGTGCACGGCATCGCGGCCTTCGCCTCGCTGCATGTGTCCATCGTCTTCACAGCCGCATTGGTCGCCCAGCTGGCGCGCCTGCCCCGGGTGGTCCGCTGGGTGATGTGGATCTACTTCGTCCTGACGGCCGTGGCCACCGTGTACTTTGGCTGGCACTACGTCATTGACGTCTTCGCCGGCCTCGCGGTGGGCGGCCTGTCGGTCTGGCTTGCCGCGGTGTCGGTCGGCCGGGCGAACCTGCGCTTCGGGGCAGGCAAGGACCAGAACCTGCTCGACGCACGCACCGGGACCGCCGCGCTGCGCTGACGAACCGCCCCGGCTGAGTCCGGGGCCCGGCAGCAGGCCGGGTGCACCCTCCCGGCTGACCCCGGGAGGGCCGGTGCACAAGCTGACCCCGAAAGGGCCGGCGCCTTTGGGCGCCGGCCCTTTTTCAGTTCCTGTTCCTGCCGCTGGATTCGGTGAGCTGGCGGAGCAGGTCCCGCATCTCGGTCAGCAGCGCCGTGTCCACGGGAACCGGCTGCTCCTCCGCCTCCGCGGCGGCCGTCCGCGCCCGGGCATGGGCATTGATCCGGTTCATGGGAAGCACGACGCCGAAGTAGACGACCGCAGCCGTGATCAGGAAGGTCACGGCGGCGGTGAACACCGCGCCGAGGTCGACGAAGGTCTCGGGGTTGCCCGGCCAGATGCGGAACCCGAATCCCTCGGCGCTGACTCCCCCGCCGGCGGCGGCGATCAGCGGCCGCAGCAGGTTGTCCGTGACGGACCCGACCAGGGCCGTGAAGGCCGAACCGATGACGACGGCGGTGGCCAGTTCGACGACATTTCCGCGCAGGATGAAGTTTCGGAAGCCCTTAAACATCGGCGGCACCCCGCGGGATGCAGTGGTTGAGCACGATAAGGTCAACTACCGAAAGGACCCGTTCAAGGTCCTTCTCACTGGGGCCCGCGGCGCCCTCGCCCCGGAAGAACGCAGCTTCGTAGTAGAGCCCGTCACCGAGGAGCTTGATGGCCAGGGCCGCCGTACGGTCCCCTAGCCGGTCCTCGAGGGTGGTCAGCCAAAGCTGCTGGATGCGCGAAAGCGTCCGCCGGGCCACCGGGTGGCCCTGCTGCGCCAGGCGCGCCATGGAGACAAGCGCCCGGTCCAGCGGACTGTCCTCATAGACCGAGGTCCGCACGTAGTAGCGGCCGGGGCCCTCCGGGTCGGCCGACATCTGCTCACGGTCCTTCTCGACCAGGGCCAGCAGCCGTTCGGCGAGGGCCTCGACGAGGGCCTCCTTGGCCGGGAAGTGGTACAGCAGGCCGCCCTTGGAGACCTCAGCGGCCGCCGCTACGGCCTCCATGGTGGCGGCCCGTTCCCCGTCGCGGATCAGGGTGTCTTCGAAGCTGTCGAGGATGCGTTCTCGTGAACTTGGCATTCCTCCATGATAGAGGTCACGAAAGTTGCACTGTACCGGCTGGACGGTATAGTCTCCTCGACATGACTTCGTCCATCTCCACTTCCGCATCCCCGGCCGGGGTGAGCTCAGCGCTGTCACCGGCCTCCACCCGCACAGGGGTGAGGGGTTGGATCTCCCTCGCTGTCCTGATGCTCCCCGTGCTGCTCGTAGCGGTGGACAACACGGTGCTTAGTTTCGCCATTCCCGCCATCTCCCTCGCGTTCGCCACCAGCGGAGCGACCCAGCTGTGGATCATCGACAGCTACCCGCTCGTGCTGGCCGGACTCCTTGTCGCCATGGGCAGCCTTGGCGACCGGTTCGGGCGCCGCCGCCTGCTCATCATCGGCGCCTGGGGCTTCGCCGCCTTCTCCGTCGCCGCCGCGTTCGCCCCAAGTGCCGGGTTCCTCGTCGGAGCCCGGGTCGGCCTCGGAATCTTCGGCGCGATGCTGATGCCCTCCACGCTGTCCCTGATCCGCAACATCTTCACGGACCGCGACCAGCGCCGCGTCGCCATCGCCGTGTGGGCCGCCGGGTTCTCCGCCGGGGCCGCCCTCGGCCCCCTGCTCGGTGGCGCGCTGCTTGAGCACTTCTGGTGGGGCTCGGTCTTCCTCCTGGCCGTACCCGTCCTGGTGCTGATGCTCATCCTCACCCCGATCTTCGTCCCCGAGTCCCGCGATCCGAATCCGGGGCGTATCGACATCCTGAGCATCGGGCTCTCGGTCGCTGCGATGCTTCCGGTCGTCTACGCCATCAAGGACTTCGCCATGGAGGGCCCCAACCCGGTGGCCATCTCCGCAGTCGTGGTGGGACTCACCGCCGGCGTCGTCTTCGTGCGCCGGCAGCTGCGCCGGCCCGGGCCTATGCTTGACGTGCGGCTGTTCACCGTGCGCGCCTTCACCGGCGCCGTGCTGGTGAACCTGCTGGCCATCTTCTCCCTGGTGGGCTTCCTCTACTTCGTCTCGCAGCACCTGCAGCTCATCCTGGGCTACAGCCCGCTTGAGGCCGGAGCCATCCTGCTGCCCGGGCTCCTGATGACCATCGCCGCTGGATTCGCCGTCGTGCCAGTGGTCAAGCGGGTCCCGCCGCACATCGTGGTCCCGGTGTCGCTCGGGTTCTCCGCCGCCGCGTATGCCTTCGTCGCCTTCACGGGCGAGTCCGCCATGGCGCTGCTGTTCGCGTTCATCCTGCTGGGCATCGGCGTCGGGGCCTCCGAGACCGTCTCGAACGACCTGATCCTCTCGACCGTTCCCCCGGCGAAGGCCGGAGCGGCCTCGGCGGTCTCGGAGACCGCCTACGAGGTCGGTTCGGTGTTCGGCACCGCGGTGCTCGGCAGCATCCTGCTCGCCTCCTACCAGGCCCACCTGAGCCTGCCGGCCGGGCTGAGCGCCGGGCAGGTGGCCGAGGCCACCGAAACCCTGGGCGGGGCGGTCAACACCGCGGCCCAGCTGCCGGCAGGGAACGCCGCCGCGCTGCTCGAGTCGGCCTTCTCCGCCTTCGACAGCGGAGTGATCCTCACCTCCGGAATCGGGGCCGTGCTCATGGTGCTGGCCGCCGGGCTCGGCTGGTGGTCGCTGCGCCCGACCGCCGCGCGCTGACCGGGTTCCTCCGGACCGGGTTCCGCCGGGCGGGCACTGCCCCGCCCGGCGGACCACGCCCCCCGGCTGCAGGACCCGCCGGCCCCGGCGGGGCACGGACAGCGGATCAGCGACAATGGAGTGTGCCAGTTCTTACCGAATCCCCCCTCACCGATCCCGCGGCCGTCCGGCGTGAAGCCTCCCGGCGCCGCACCTTCGCCGTGATCTCCCACCCCGACGCCGGCAAGTCGACCCTCACCGAGGCCCTTGCCCTGCTGGCCCGCGCCATTCAGGACGCCGGGGTCACCCACGGCAAATCCAGCCGCCACGCCACGGTCTCGGACTGGATGGGCATCGAGCAGGAGCGTGGAATCTCGATCAGCTCCGCCGCACTTCAGCTGACATACCGGGACACGATCCTCAACGTCGTCGACACCCCCGGCCACGCGGACTTCTCCGAGGACACCTACCGGGTGCTCGCCGCCGTCGACTCCGCCGTGATGCTCATCGACGCCGCCAAGGGCTTCGAACCGCAGACAGTGAAGCTGCTGGCCGTCTGCAAGGCCCGGAACATCCCCATCATCACGGTGATCAACAAGTGGGACCGCCCCGGCCTGGACGCACTGGGCTTGATCGACGACATCGGCGAGCGGACCGGGATGACACCGGTGCCGCTGACCTGGCCCGCGGGGATCGCCGGGGACTTCCACGGGCTGCTCGACATTCCGGGCAAGCGGGCGTTCCGGCTCGAGGCCGTGGACGGCGGCGCCCAGGCCGCCGAGGAAACCGAGGTCAACACCGCCGACCTCGACCCGATCGAAGCGGCCCGCTGGCTCGATGCGGAGGAGGAAGCCGGGCTCGTCGAATCCTCGAACGGCGCCTTCGACACCGCCGAGTTCGCCGCGGCGCGGCAGACCCCGGTCCTGTTCGCCGCCGCCGCGAAGAACTTCGGCGTCTCCCAGCTGCTCGACACCCTCGTCGACCTGGGCCCGGCGCCCTCACCGCGGGAGACGCTCAGCGATGAGCCCCGCCCGCTGGAATCCCCGTTCTCCGGCTTCGTCTTCAAGGTCCAGGCCGGCCAGGACAGTTCCCACCGCGACCACATCGCCTACCTGCGGATCTGCTCCGGCAGCTTCGAGCGCGGCATGGTCATCACCAACCAGCGCACCGGCAAGCCCTTCGCCACCAAGTACGCCCACCGCGTCCTGGGCCGCAGCCGCGAGGTCGTCGACACCGCCTGGCCGGGCGACGTCGTCGGGCTGGTCAACGCCACCAGCCTGCGAGTCGGGGACAGCCTCTTCGCCGAGGAACCGGTGCGTTTCCCCGACATCCCCCGGTTCTCCCCCGAGCTGTTCGCCGTCGCCCGGGCCAAGGATCCGGGCCGGTACAAGCAGTTCCGCCGCGGGATTGAGCAGCTCGAGCACGAGGGCGTGGTCCAGGTGCTGCGCTCGGACCTGCGTGGCGACCAGGCGCCCGTGCTGGCCGCGGTGGGCGCGCTGCAGTTCGAGGTCGCCGCGCAGCGGCTGGGCACGGAGTTCAACGCGCCCACCTCGCTCGACTCCATCTCCTACACCCTGGCCATGGCCGTGGCCCCCGAAAGCACCGGGGTCCCGGAGACCTTCCGCGGCGGGGAGATCCTGCACCGCGCCGACGGCGAAATCATCGCCGTCTTTGGCGACAAGTGGAAGGTCGGACACTTCCGCAAGGACTACCCGGGCGTAGTGCTCGAACCCATCGGTGCCGCCATCGACTGACGGCAGGCCGCGGAAGGGTCTTCGCGGGCACCCCGCTCCCGCGGCCGGGCACCCCGCTCCCGCGGCCGGGCGCCCGCTCCCCGCGGCCGGGCGTACCGCGGATGGACGCCAGACCGTGGCGGCGCACCGGACGATAACCCCGCAGGGAGCGGTGGTAAAGGCAGTTCGGGAAAAATTCCGCCGGTGTACATTGTGACCAACCTGACCGGAAGGCACCACAATGACCATCTCCCGACGGCAGATTCTCGGTGGAGCAGGATTCCTCGCAGCAGCGGCGGCCCTTGGTGGCTGTGCGGGCTTCTCGGGAGGACAAAACAAGGACAACAAGGACGGAGGGGAGCAGACCCTCACCTTCACCACCTGGGGCAGCCCCGCCGAGGAGGAGGGCTTCCGCCGCGGAATCGAGGCCTTCAAGGCCGCCAACGCGGGCGCGGACGTCAAGCTGAATCTGGTCCCCTACGAACAGATCTTCCAGAACATCGACGCGCAGCTGCAGGCTGGCACCGCCCCGGACCTCTTCCGCGTTGACTACGGCACCATCGGTGCCTACAGCAGCCAGGACCAGCTCCTCGACCTCAGCGGCTACTTCGATACCGGGGCAAGCGAGGAGTTCCTCCCGGCGATGTGGCAGGCCATCCAGTTCGACGGCAAACCGTATGGGGTGCCCCACCAGACCGATACCTCGGCCGTGGTCTACCGCCGGGACCTCTTCGAGCAGGCCGGCATCACGAACGTCCCGGACAGCCTCGACTCGGCCTGGACCTGGGACGAGTTCCGCGACGTGGCCGAGAAGCTCCGGGGCTCCCTCGCCGACGATCTCTACCCCTTCGTCTACAACTGGCAGCTCGGCGGCTCCACCCGCTGGCTGAGCTGGCTCTTCCAGGCCGGCGGCCGCCTGCTCAACGAGGACCTCACCGCATCGGCCATCGAATCCGACGCCGGAAGGAAGGCGCTGGCATTCACGCAGAGCTTTTTCACCGACAAGCTGGTGCCGCCAAGCAGCTCGGTGAAATCCTCGACCTACGCCGATGGAGCGTTTTCCGCAGGAACAACGGCCATGGCGTTCGTCGGCAACTTCGTGCTGCCCAGCCTCGACGAGGCCATCACCGACTTCGAGTGGGGAGCCACCTACCTGCCGCGGGACGAGCGGGGCGCCTGCGACCTCGGCGGCAATGCTCTGGTGGCAACGAAGAACGCCCGCAATCCCGACCTCGCCGCCGAGTTCCTTCGATTCATGACCCAGCCCGACCAGATGTCGGACTTCTGCGCCCGTGCAATGGAACTGCCCACCCTGAACAGCCTCGTCGACGCCAGGCTCGACTACCAGACGCGCCCGGACATCGCCGGGATTTTCGTAGAGCAGGCCACCACCCTCGAGCCAGAGGACGTCAAGCAGCTCACCTCACCCGCCATGGCAGCCATCAATCCGAAGCTGCGGGACGAACTCGAGGCGGCCTTCACGCAGGGCCAGCCGGTGGACGAGACACTGGAAAACATCGCGGCCGCCGTCGATGAGGCCGTCGGCTGATGTCCGCCGACACCTCGGCCCGCGAGGAGTCGACCGGCGGTGCCTCACCCAGGGCCGGCCCCGGAGCCACCTCCACGGCGCGGCCCGGCAGGGAGCCTCGGCGTCAGCGTTCGACGCTGACCTCCTACGGCTTCCTCGGACCAAACCTCGTCCTCCTCGGCATCTTCCTGTTCCTGCCCCTTGGCTGGGCCTTTCTGATCAGCTTCCAGGAATCGAGCGGGTTCGGCGCGAGCGGCTGGGTGGGCCTCGGGAACTACCGGAGACTCATCACGGATCCAACCTTCTGGCAGTCGGCCCTGAACACGGCGGTCTTCACGCTGATCACCGTCCCGCTCAGCCTGGCCCTCGGGCTGGGGCTTGCTGTGCTGATGAACTCCGTCCTGCCCGGCCGCAGGTTGTTCCGTACGCTGATCTACCTGCCGATGGTGATCTCAGGCGTGGCCACCGCGCTCATGGGCGTCCTCCTGTTCGACGAGGCGACGGGCATCCTCAACAAGCTCCTGCGCGGCGGTGGACTCGCCGGCGTTCCCTGGCAGTCCGAAGGAACCGCTGCGTTCGCCTCGATCATCCTCGTGACCCTGTGGATCCGCGTCGGCTTCAACATGGTGATCTACCTCGCCGGGCTGCAGGGCATCTCCCCCGAGCTCTACGAAGCGGCGAAGCTGGAGGGTGCAAGCTCCTGGCAGCAGTTCCGCCATCTCACCATCCCCCTCGTGGGGCCCTCGACGTTCTTCCTGCTGATCATGGACGTCATCTACTCGTTCCAGGTCTTTGACACCATCTTCGTCATGACCGGCGGCGGCCCCGGCCGCTCGACGTCGGTGCTTGTCACCTACGCGTATGAGAACGGCTTTGTCACACGCGACCAGAGCTATGCGGCCGCCATCGGAATCGTCATCTTCCTGCTCACGCTCATCTTCACGGCCATCCAGTGGCGCGGTAACCGCTCGCGCGACACTGCAGGCTGACCTCCAGCCGGCGCCCGCCACCCGAGATCACCAGAACAGGATTCCCATGGCCTCTCCCCTTCCCCTCCAGGGCAACCCTCCAGCCGCCCCGGCCGCCCCGACCGCCGGGGCCGTTCCCCGGGTTCGGCGGGTTCCCGCCGCGCAGCGCGTTTCCGCCGCCGCCCGCCTGGGAACCGCCGTCGCCGTCGGGCTCGTCATGATGTTCCCGCTGTACTGGATGGTGACGATCGCCTTCTCCCCGAATGCGGACGTCTTCAGCAGGGAACTGAAAATCTGGCCGTCCGAATGGACGCTGGACAACTTCCGCACCGTCTTCGGCAGCTTCCCCACAGCCACCTGGTTCGGCAACTCGGTGGTCATCACCGCCATCGTCACGGTCCTGACCGTCACCGTGAACCTGCTCTCCGGCTACGCCTTCGCGAAGCTCGACTTCCGCGGCAAGGGAGTGATCTTCCTGCTGGTATTGAGCACCATGATGGTTCCCGTGCAGGTCCTCATGGTCGCCCAGTTCCGCCTGGTGACCGAACTGGGCATCTATGGCACGTTTTGGGCCGTCATCCTCCCATCCGCGGCCTCGGCCTTCGGAATCTTCCTGGCCCGGCAGTTCATCATCGCCATCCCCGACGAACTTCTCGAGGCGGCGAAGGTCGACGGCGCCGGTAACATCCGGATCTTCCTGCAGATCATCCTGCCCCTGTGCAAACCGCTCATCGCGGTCCTTGTCCTGCTCACCGTCATGTATCAGTGGAACGACTTCGCGTGGCCCCTGATTGCGCTCAAGGACAGCCAGCTCTTTACGCTGCCCATCGGCCTGCTCTACCTGCGGGGCCAGTACGGGGCGGATTACGGCGCCATCATGGCCTTGGCGCTGGTGTCCATCACGCCCATCGTGATCATGTTCCTCGCGTTCCAGAAGTACTTCGTGCAGGGTCTGGCGCGAAGCGGTATCCGCTAGGAACACAGCCGGACCCGGCGCACCGTCCGAAGTGACGGGCGCCGGGTCCGGGTGGGCGAAGGGTGGGTCCTAGGCGCCGGGGGTGATGCCGCCGGAGCAGGACGCGCCGGGCTCAGGGGTCTGCTCGCCCTGGATGTACTTCTCCATGAACGCCGCCAGGCGGGGATCGTCGGCGGAGTCGACCTCAAGCTGCAGGCCCCAGGCGCTGGCGGCGATCGGGGACTCCTGGTCGGCGTGCGGGCTCAGGACCACGTAGCTGCGGGTGCCGACGAGGTCGGTGAGCGCATCGATCTCGGCCGAATCCAGCTCCGGCTGGTAGCTGATCCAGACGGCGCCGTGCTCGAGGGAGTGGACGGCGTTCGTGTCCGGCACGGGCTCGGTGTACACGCCGCAGTTGAGCCAGATGGGGCTGTGATCCCCGCCGACCGGAGGCGACTGCTCGTAGGTGACTTCCTCCTCGGTGTGCTCCCGGCCCAGGTCCTCGAAGGTCGCCACACCCTCGATCGGCTTGGCGGCAGCCTCCCTGGCGGCGTTGTTGGCCTGGACCTGGTTGACGATCACCAGGGTCACCGCGATGATGATCGCGAGGATGACAGCGCCGATACCGCCGAAAATCAGAGCGCTGCGCTTGCGTTCACTGGCCCGCTGCTGGGCCTGGATGGCGGCAAGCCGTGCCTGGCGGTCCGAGTTCTGCTGGGCTCTCTTCTTGTTCAACGGTTATCTGTCCTTCGTGGCGGAATGGGGAGCGCCCTGCGCGGGCGCACCGGCTGTAGTCCAATCTACCGCCGGTGCCGGCTAACGCCGGTCAAGCAGATCCTGCAGGGCGCCGATTTCGGCCTGCTGCGCCGTGGCCATCTTGGTGGCCAGGGAGCGCACCTTGGCCGTCTCGGCGAGTTCCGCACCGGCCTCGGCCATCTCGGCGCCGGCGGTGTGGTGGTCGATCATGAGTTCAAGGAAGAGGCGTTCGGCCTCGACGCCGGAGGACGACTTCAGCTCTGCGAGCTGCTCCGGGGTGGCCATCCCCGGCATGAGCGCTCCGGCGGTGTGCGCCGGGGCGCCGTCCTGCCCGCCGTGGTGGCCGCCGGCGGAGGAGTCGAGCCACGCCATCGCGGGCGCGGAGCTGCTCTGGGGCAGGCCCCACTCCTCAAGCCAGGCGTACATCTGGCCGATCTGGTGCTGCTGGGTGAGCGCGATGTCGTAGGCGACGGACCGCAGGTCCTCGTCGGTGCTGCGGTCGCGGATCAGCAGGGACATCTCCACAGCCTGCGCATGGTGCACCTGCATGTCGCGGGAGAAGCCGGCGTCGGCGCTGGCCCCGTCCGGGTGGTCCTGCCCGGCGGACACGCGCCCGGCGGTGAAGACCAGGCCCATCAGGGCCAGCACGGCCACTCCGGCCAGGATGAGCAGCAGCCGTTTTTGCCAGAACGGCAGGGAGTTCGTCATGGGTTTCCTCGCTGGACGGTGGGTTCAACCTCCAACCGTAGGCCATCATGCTGGGCGTTGCCTTAATGCCGGCCGGCCCGCGGTGACAGGCGCCAGGCCGGGCAGATGGTGCGTCCGCGGCGCCCCCGGAGGGGATGCCGCGGACGCGCCGGGCCTGCCCGCTGCCCTAGCCGGCCCGGCCGGGGACCAGCCACAGGGTGCGCTCGGCGAGTTCGTCGATGGTGATGTGGTCGTAGCCGCGCACGTCGCTGCGCACGTGCTCGTGTGTGGTGCCCACGAGTTCGGCGGGAACCGCGTCCGCCCCGTGCAGGGCACCGTAGGCGCTGCCCACCGTGGCCGCCGTGGAGTCGGTGTCGCGCCCGCCGGAGATCGCGATGGCGACGGCGCCGGCGAAGTCCCTGCCCCATAGCAGGCCGATCGAGATCAGCGCTGCATTGTGGATGGTGTGGACCCAGCTGTAGTGGCCGAGCGTCTCGTCGACCCAGTCCAGGGCCTCCTCGGGCGACGCACCGCCGTCGAAGAGCTCGAGGACACCGCGGAGGGCCTCGGCCAGCCGGGAGCGCTCGGGGACAACGCGCAGCGCGGTGCCCAGGGCATCCCGTGCCGAATCGGTGGTGAAGGCGGCCGCCAGGAGGGCGGCGGCCCACATCTCCCCGTAGGCGCCGTTGGCGGTGTGGCTCAGGCGGGCGTCGACCAGGGCCAGGCGCGCGGCCTCCGCCGGGTCCCCGGGGTTCACGTAGCCGAAAATATCCCCCCGGATGAGGGCGCCGATCCACTCCCGGTAGGGGTTGGCCTCGGTGGCGGTGGCCGGAGCCTGCAGGCCGGCGATCAGGTTGCGGTAGGCGGCGCGTTCGGCCGTGTAGATCTGGGTGAACGGAAGCCGGCCCAGCCACTCCGCGGCGATGTGTTCGGTGGTGAGGCCGCGCCCGTGGGTTTCGAGCAGGTTCAGGCCAAGGATGGTCCAGTCGATGTCGTCGTCGCGCGGCACCTCGGTGAAGTTCCCCTCGGAGGCCGTCGGGGCCGAGGGGTGGAGCCGGTCCACCCCGGCCGGCAGCGGGTCGAGCAGCCGAATGTAACCCTTCTGGGGCCACTGGCCGGCGGCCCGCAGGTAGGTCTCGACCTCGCCTCGGGTCAGCCCTTCGATCGGCTTGCCCATGGTATTGCCCACGGCCCGGCCGAGCCAGGCTCCCCGGATCCTGCCGGGAAGTTCGGATGGCTCGTACGCCGTCCTTTCTACCCGGCGGGCCAGTTCGAGCAGGACCGCCTCGTCCCCGGGCTCCTCGTAGGACCAGTCCGGGTCGCGCTGCAGTCCGGCGAGGGCCTGCCCGATGGCGGCCAGGCGTGGCAGGTCGGAGGCTTCCGCCGCTTCCCGGGCCTGCTGTTCCAGGTCTCCGACGGCGTAGCCGGAATGCGCCAGCTGTTCGGCCTCGTCGGGAATGATGTCGCGGGGATCGAGTACGTCGTGCATGGTTTTCCTCGTTGCTGGTCAGGGGTGCGGGTTCGGGTGGGGAGTAGAAGGGGGCACTTCGGGTGCGGGGCCCGGGAGGGAGCCCGGGGGGACGGCCCGGCCCGGGCCGTCCCCCCGAGCGTGTTACTGCTTGAAGGCGGAGTCGAGGTCGGCGGCGACGTCCTCCGCGCTCTGCTGATCGGTCAGCATGGCCTGCACGCCCTTCCACATCGCGTCGTTGAAGACGTCCGTCGACAGGACATCGACGTTGGAGCCGAACTCGCCGGTGCCGTCCGAGATCTTCGAAGCGTCCTCGAGAACCTGGGCGAACAGGGGGTCGGCGTCGATGCCCTCGGTCTCCACCGGGAACGGCGGGATGGTGTTGAAGTTCTCAACAGTCCACCGTCCGTGCTCGGGGGTCACCAGGTAGTCGAGGAACTTCTCGGCAGCCTCGGTGTTCTTCGACGCGGCCGAGATGAACGGGCCGGACCCGAGCCCGCCGCTGAAGATGCCCGGACCGTCCTCGGCCGGGAAGGGAATGAAGCCGACCTCGAAGTCGGTGTTCTTGGCGATCTCGTCGGTGGCCCAGCTGCCGGTGGGCAGGATGGCGGCCTCCTCCTTGTAGAAGAGGGCGTTGGCACCGTCGTAGGTCAGGGACGTCGGGAAGTCCGGGAGGTAGCCCGCGGCGTTGAAGGACTTCCAGGTGTCCAGGGCCGCGACAACCTCCGGGGAGGTCCAGGGCATCTCGCCGCCGAGCAGCTTGTCCACCCCATCGGCGCCCACCCGGCTCGACAACGCCATGCTCAGCAGGTGCCCGCCCTGCCAGCCTTCCTTGTCGCTGGCCGCGAACGGGGTGATTCCCTTCTTGGCGAGGGCCGCCGCGGCGGCCTCGAGCTCCCCCAGGTTCGTGGGCTCGCTGATGCCGAGCTTGTCGAAGAGCTGCTTGTTGTAGAAGAGGCCGACGGTCTCGATGTCTCCGGGCACCCCGTAGACCTTGCCGTCGAAGGTCACGCGCTCCTTGGCGAACTCGTAGACGGGCCAGTCGTGCTCCTCATAGGCGTCCGTCAGGTCGTGGAGCAGCCCGGCGTCGGCCAGCGCCCCGGCGTAGCCGGGGCCCGACCCCCAGTTGAAGATGTCGGGGCCCTCGCCGGAGCGCAGCTGGGTCTGGAGCACGGTGCGCATATTGTCGGTGGGCAGGACCTCGAGTTCGACGTCGATGTCGGGGTTCTGCTTCTCGAAGACGGCGATGTCCTCGTTGATCAGGTCGACGGCGGCCGAGTCCTCGGGCTGTTCGATGAGATATCGGATCTGCTCACCATTCCCGCTGTCCTTCTCCGCGGCCGACGAGGTGCCGGTGCACCCTGTGACGGCGAAGGCGAACGCGGCGGTGACCGCAGGGATCCGGAGAGCTGCAAGACGTTTCATGGGGTGCTTTCTTGTCGAATCGGTGGGGTGCGTACGGGTGTGCCTGGCGTGCTGGCCGGTCAGGCCGGGGGGTCCTGGAACCAGCCGCGGGCCGGGTTGGTGACCGCGGGCGGTGTCCGCTCGGCGGAGGGCTGCGCCGCCCAGCGGACGCCGTTGGCCAGGACCCTCCGGATCTGGGGATGGTGGTAGACGGGATACGCCTGGTCTCCAGGGCTGAAGTAGAAGATGTGTCCGCGCCCCCGGGTGAAGGTCACTCCCGAGCGGAAGACCTCGCCGCCGCTGAAGGAGCTGATGAACACCAGGTCATCCGGGGTTGGGATGTCGAAGAACTCCCCGTAGGTTTCCTGTTTCTCGATCACCAGCGGACCCTCGATGCCCGCCGCGATGGGGTGGTTGGGGTTCACATTCCAGACGAGTTCCCGCTCCGCCCCGTTGCGCCACAGCAGGGAGCAGGTGGTGCCCATCAGGCGCGTGAAGATCTTGGAGAAGTGGCCCGAGTGCAGCACGAGCAGGCCCATCCCGCCCAGGACGTGCCGCTGAACCCGCTCCACCACCTCGTCGGACACCTGGTCGTGGGCGATGTGGCCCCACCACAGGAGGACGTCGGTCGCCGCGAGGACCTCCTCGCTGAGCCCGTGGTCCGGATCGGCCAGGACGGCCGTCCGGATCACCGGGTCCCCGTCGAGGAGGAGCCGGAGGCCCTCGGCGATGGCGCCGTGGATGCCGTCCGGGTAGATGGCGGCGACCTCCGGCTCGGTGGTCTCGTGGATGCCCTCGTTCCAGACGGTGATCCGCAGGGGCGGGATGGTGCTGTGCTGCATGAGAATCCGTTCGTCGCGGCTTTCGCCTAGTTCTTCAGCAGGGCCGAGACCTTCGGCAGGACGTCCCGGGCCGGGCCGCTGAGGCGGCACTCCATGGCGAGCCATCCGTCGTAGCCGATCCCCTCCAGCGCGGCGAGCGTCGCGGGCCAGTCGTAGTGGCCGGCGCCCGGCTCAAGCCGGTTGCTGTCGCCGAGCTGCACGTGGCGGATATGCTTCCCGGCGGCCCGGATGGAGGCGGGAATGTCCGCCTCCTCGATGGACATGTGGAAGGTGTCGGCGATGACGGCGACGCCCGGGGACGACACCTCCTCGACGATGGAGACGGCGTCGGCCAGGGTGTTGACCATGAAGTCCTCGTACCGGTTCAGGGGTTCGAGCAGGACCAGGGCGCCTTCGGCCTCGGCGTGGGCGCCGAGCTCCGCCAGGGCCTCGACGAGGACCGCGCGCGATTCCTCGTCGCTGCGGGGCGGCTCGAACGGGGGAAGCCGGCGGCTGAACAGGGCGTAGGCGTTGGGCGTTACGGCGCCGAACCCTCCGGCCTCGGCGATGCCTGAGAGCAGGTCCTTCATCTGTTCGCGTGCGTCCTTGGCCCGAGCGAGGTCGAAGTCACCGATGAAGTGGTCCATGTTGACGCACACGCTGGGCATAACGACCCCGGCGGCCCGGGCCTCACGGAGTTCGGCGGAGCGTCCGGCGAAGATCCCGTCGCCCTTGCCCAGCAGCTCGATGCCGTCGAAGCCGCGTTCCTGCGCGAACTCGAACTTCTCCATGAGGTTCCTGCCCTCAAGGAAGTGTTCCTGGATTGCCAACCGAAAAGTCACTGGTTCTCCTCAAAGCTGAGGACGACCTGGAGTGCGTCCTGCGGGTTTTCGTCGAGCATGCTGAAGGCGGCCGCGGCGTCGGCCAGCGGAACGGTGTGGGAGATCAGGCCGGTGAGGTTCAGCTTCCCGGCGACGGCCAGCTCGATGGCGGTGGTGTTGAGCCGGTAGGTGTCCCACCGGTGCTGCAGTGCCGGGGACACCCCGGAGATCTGCGAGGAGATGACCTGGATGCGGTTGTGGTGGAACTCCTCGCCGAGGCGCAGGCCCATGCCGTCGCCCTGCAGGAAGCCCGCGGCGCAGACGCGGGAGCTGTAGGCCACCGAGCGGATGGCCTCGTGGAGGGCGCGGTAGTTGCCGGTCACCTCGAGGGCGGCGTCGGCGCCGCGGCCTCCGGTGAGCTCGCGGATGCGCTCGGCGACGTTCCCGTCGGCCGGGTCGAGGACGATGTCCGCACCGAGTTCCTCGGCGAGCTTGCGCCGGCCGGCGATACCGTCGACGGCGATCACGCGGGCGCCGTTGAGCCGGGCCAGCTGCGCAACGATCTGGCCGGGAACTCCAAGGCCGAAGACGGCGACCGTCTCACCGACGTGGATGTCGGCGTCGAGGACGACGTTCAGGGCGATGGCCCCGATCTGCGAGAAGATGCCGATCCGGGGGTCCGCGGAGGGGTCGAGGATGCGCGCGGCGGCGTACTCCGCGGTCTTCACGGTGGAGGACCTGTGGCCCCAGGTGCCCCAGATGCGGTCGCCGAGGGCAACGGTGGTCACGTCGGAGCCGATCTCGACGACCTCGCCGACCTCTTCGTAGCCCCAGCCGTGGACCGGGTAGGAGAGGGTCGATTCGCCGTCGACGAACAGCCGCCGCTCGGGGCTCCACTGCTTCTGCAGGTAGGGGTTGCTGCCGCGGTAGGCGGTGAGCTCGGTGCCGGCGGAGATGCCGGAGTAGAGGGTCCGAATGCGGACCTCGTTGCCGGCGAGTGCTGCTTCGGACTCGTCGGTGATTTCCGCGACGCGGGGGGAGGTAAAACTGACAACGGATGCCATGGGGGCGGTGTCCTTCGTGTGTTGGCGATTCTCGATCTAGTGGGGAAAATGTGTCCGGGTCAGCCCTTGACGGCGCCGGAGATGAAGCCCTCGGCCACCTGGCGCTGCATGAGCAGGAACAGGACGACGACGGGGATGATCGTGATGAGGGTTCCGGCGGCCAGCGGTCCGATGTCCAGGGACCGTCCGCCGGTGAACTGGTAGAGCCCGGTGGTGAGGGGCCGGAACTCCCCGCCCGGCAGGTACAGCAGGGGCACCAGGAAGTTGTTCCAGTTCTGGATGAAGGTGAAGACGCCCAGGGCGCCGGCGCCGGAGGACACCAGGGGGAGCATGACCTTCAGGAAGATCTGCCACTCCGAGGCCCCGTCGACCCGGGCTGCCTGCTCCAGTTCCAGGGGAAGGTCGGAGAAGAACGCCCGCATGAAGAAGGTTCCGAAGGACACCCCGGTGGAGGTGAGCACCAGGATGGCGCCGGGGAGGGTGTCGAGGAGGCCGAGCCCGCGGAGCTGGAAGTACAGCGGGATCATGTAGGCGAAGAACGGGACGAGCAGGCCCAGGACCACGAGGTAGAAGGCCACCGAACGCCCCCGGAAGGGGAGGCGGGCGAAGGTGTAGCCGGCCATGGTGGAGAGCACGACGACGAGCAGGGTGCTGGGCACGCTCAGCAGGATGCTGTTGAGCAGGTAGCTGCCGAAGTCGCCCACCACCCAGGCGTTCTGGAGGTTCTCCAGGGAGAACGAGGTGAACAGCCCGAAGGGATTGGTACGCACCTCCTCCTCGGACTTCAGCGCCGTGGAGATCACCAGGATCACCGGGAAGAGGGAGACCGCGGAGAGCACGATCAGCAGGAGGTGCTTGCCCGTCAGCGCAGTGCGCCGGCGGGGCGACATGCCGTTGTCTTCGCGGGTTGTCCGCACCTCGCGCCGGGGTGTGGGTGCCGTTTCAGTGGTGGGTGCCGTTGTGGTGGTCATGCGCCTGTTCCTTGGAGAGAGAGCCGCCGCTGCAGCCGGTTGAGCGCCACGGCGAAGGGTACCGAGAGCGCGGTGATCAGCAGGGCCAGGGTGGTGCCGTAGCTGATCTGGCTGAGCTGGAAGGCGTTGGTGTAGGCGTAGGTGCCAATGACGTTGGTGGCATTGGCGGGCCCGCCGCCGGTCATGATGAAGATGATGTCGAAGACGCTGAACCCGCCCACGAGGGTCACCGTGGTGACCATCAGGAAGACGGGCATGATCTGGGGCAGGATGATGTACCACAGCTGCTGCACGGCGTTGACGCCGTCGAGCCGGGAAGCGTCCATGAGCGCCGCGTCGACGTTGCGCAGCGCGGACAGGAAGATGATGAGCACGAAGCCGGTCGTGGCCCAGATCGCGGTGACCAGGACCGCGTAGAGCGCCGTGTTCGGGTTGCCCAGCCAGCCGGTGGCGAAGGAGTCCAGACCCACCACCTGCAGGGCCTTGTTGACCCAGCCGCTGACCGGATCATAGATCCAGCCCCACACGATGCCGATGGCCACCTGGGGAAGGACGTACGGGAGGAAGAACGCGAGCCGGTAGAAGACGCCGGCGTTGCGGACCTTCCAGAGCAGCAGCGCCTGCGCGAGTCCGATCAGCAGGGGGGCGGCGGTGCCGATGACGATCCAGATGGCATTGTTGCCCAGGGCGTGCCACACCTCGGGGTCGGTGAGCAGCCGGGCGTAGTTCTGCAGGCCCACGAAGGCAGGCGTCGGGTCGATTCCGTCGAAGTCGACGAAGGAATAGTAGATGGCGTTCCCGAGCGGGAAGAGGAAAAACACGATCACCAGCAGCATCAGCGGGCTGATGAGCGCGATGCCGAGGCGGGTCTGGGCCCGCCGGGTGACCTTGGGGGTCGTTATGGAAATAGGTGTGCTCATGTCACTTGTCCTCGGCAGCTTGCTTGCTTGCGGTCTGGAGGTCCTGGGCGACGGCCTCGGCGGTCTTCTGGCCCGTGAGGATGCCCTGGAAGCCGTCCCACATGGTCTTGTTGAAGGTGTCGGTGGTCAGGACGTCGATGTTGTAGCCGAACTCGCCCGTGCCTTCGGCGATCTTCGCCGTGTCCTCGATGACCTGGGCGAACAGCGGGGAGACCTCGAGCCCTTCGGTGTCCACCGGGAAGGCCGGGATGGTGCCGATGTTTTCGACCTGCCAGCGCCCGTGCTCTTCGGACTGGAGGTAGTCCAGGAGCTCGACGGCTCCTTCGGGGTTCTCCGTGTCGGCCGAGATGAAGCTTCCGCCGCCGAGGCCGCCGGTGAAGATGCCGGGGCCGTCCTCGGCGGGGAAGGGCAGGAACCCGACCTCGAAGTCCACCGTCTCCTGCAGTGAGGAGATGAGCCAGCTTCCGGTGGGGTTCATGGCGGCGTCGCCCTTGTAGAACAGGGCGTTGCCGTTGTCGTAGGTCAGGGCGTTGGGAGAATCGGGCAGGTGTGCGTCCTTGGCGAAGCCGCTCCAGGTCTCCAGGGCGGCAACCACCTCGGGTGAGGTCCACGGCATGCTGCCGTCGAGCAGCTTCTCCATCCCGTCCGGACCGACGCGGCTGGACAGGGCCATGCTGAACAGGTGGCCGCCCTGCCAGCCTTCCTTGTCGTTGACGGCGAAGGGGGTCACGCCCGCCGCGGTGAAGGTTTCCGCCGCCTTCTGGAGGTCGGAGAGGTTCTTCGGTTCCTGCACGCCGTGCTTCTTGAACAGGTCCTTGTTGTAGAAGATGCCGACCTCCTCCAGCTGGGTCGGCACGCCGGAGATCTTCCCGTCGAAGGTGACCCGCTCACGGGCGAAGTCGTAGATCTTCCAGTCGTTTTCCTCGTACGCGTCGGTGAGGTCGTACAGGAGGCCCGCTTCGGCGAGGGTGCCGGCGAAGCCGGGGCCCGTGTCGTAGTTGAAGACGTCCGGGCCTTCGCCGGAACGCAGCTGGGTCTGCAGGACAGTGCGGAGGTTCTCCAGCGGCAGGACGTCGAGGGTGACCTCGATTCCGGATTCCTCCTCGAACTCCTCCAGGTCGGACCGGATCGCATCAAGTTCCGATGGGCGTTCGGGCTGGTTGATGAGGTAGCGAAGGCCGTCGGACCCCTCCGCGGCGGCATCCGGCGCGGCTCCGGTGCATCCCGTCACTGCCAGGGCCAGGATTGCTGCGGAGGTTGCCGCCGCCCGGGTCGAAGCTGGTTTCTTCATCGTTGACTTCCTTGTCGTGGTGTTGTGCATGGAGGAACGCTGAGGGAGCTGCGGGTGGCTAGCTTTCCGGCAGGGAAGCACCGGCCGTCGACACGGTGAGCAGCGCCGGGGAAAAGTCCCCGACCTGTACCCAGGTGCCGTGCTCGGCGGAGGCAAGGACCGCCTCGGTGATCGCCGCCGTCCGGAGTCCGTCCTCGAAAGTCGGCATCCGGTCCACGGCAGCGCCGCCGGAGACACTGGCATAGACATCGGCAACGAAGGCCCGGAAGGCGTCGTGGTAGCCCTGGGGGTGCCCGGCGGGAAGCGTCGACAGTTCGGCCGCCTCCGGGGAGAGGATGTTCGGGTCGCGGGTCAGAACCTGGTTCCCTTCGCGTCCACCCACCCAAAGGGTCTCCGGCTGTTCCTGGTCGAAGCCAACACTCACATTCACCGTGCTGATCTCGAACCACAGCCTGTTTTTGCGCCCCGGCGACACCTGGCTGATCACGACCGAGCCGACGGCGCCCCGGTCGGTGCGGAAGGCGACGCTTGCGATGTCTTCGGTCGCGACCGCTCCCGGCACGGCTCCGGCCGCACCGGGCCGGTCGGCGTAGGCCGTCTTGGTGAGTGCGGAGACCTCCTGGATGCGGTGGCCGCTGACCCACTCGATGAGGTCGCACCAGTGCGACCCGATGTCGGCGAAGGCCCGCGATGCGCCGCCCTTTCCGGCATCCACGCGCCAGTTGGTGTCCTCAGGGTTGGAGAGCCAGTCCTGGAGGTAGGAGCCGTGGATGAGATGGATGTTGCCGGCCGAACCGGCCTGGATCCGCGCCCTGGCCTCGGCGACGAGCGGGTGGTAGCGGTAGATGAACGGAACGGCTGCGGTCAGCCCTGACATGCGGGCGCTGCCGGCCAGGGCGCGGGCCCCGGCAACGTCAAGGGCGAGGGGCTTCTCGCAGACGACGTGCTTGCCGGCCTCCAGGGCCCGCGCGGCCAGCGGCTCATGGAGGTGGTTGGGCACGCAGAGGTGCACAACATCGACGTCCGGGTGGGTGATGAGGGCCTCGACCTCGAGGGCGGCGCTGCCCCCGGCCCATTCCCGCACGGCCCGCTCGGCCGAGGTGCGTGAGGATCCCGCGACGGCAACGACGCGTGCACCGACCCGGCGCGCGGCGTCTGCGTGGATCCGGCCCATCATGCCCGTTCCCACAATGCCGATACCTAGCTGTGTCACATGGCTCCCAAAGTCGAATGGATTCCGAACTATCACTGGTATCACCAGCAACATGCTGAGCATATGTTCTGTTTGATATGTAGACAAATGGTGAAAGTTTTTCAAATCTTGGCTAAACAATGGCAGGATACTTTTATGACCTCCCCTTCCGGACGATCCCGCTCCGAGGCCCTCCCGTCGGCGCACGCCGACCTCAGCGCCCTCCTGCACGCCATCGCCCGGCGGCCCCGGTGCACCCGGGCCTACCTGACCCGGCTCACCGGCCTGTCCCGGGGAACGGTGGCGACCCGGATCGAGGAGCTGATCGCCACGGGCCTCGTGGTCGAGGAGGCAGGTGCCTCCAAGGGTGGCAGGCCCCCGGGGGAACTGAGGCTCAACGGGGCTGCCGGGGTGATCCTGGGCGCGGACCTGGGATCCTCGCACTGCCGGGTCTCGGCGAGCGACCTCGCGGGCGTCCCCCTCGCGTCCGCTTCCTACGACCTGCGCATCGCGGACGGCCCCGCCGCGGTCCTGGGGAGCCTTGACGAGGCGTTCCAAGACCTGCTGTCCTCCGCGGGAAAGCGTCCCTCGGACGTCCGCGCCATCGGGATCGGGGTCCCGGGCCCGGTCGAGCACAGCACCGGCACCGTGGTGCGCCCGCCGATCATGCCGGGCTGGGACGGATTCGCCATCCCGGAGTTCTTCGCGGACCGCTACAGCGTCCCGACGCTTGTGGACAATGACGCCAACCTCGCGGCGCTGGGTGAGTACTGGGCGCGCAGGGAGGACTATGAACACATCCTCTACGTCAAGATCAGCACCGGTATCGGCTGCGGCATCGTCAGCGGAGGCGCCCTGCACCGGGGTGCCCAGGGCGCAGCCGGGGACATCGGCCACATTCGGGTGCCCGGCGGCGAGGACCTGCTGTGCTCCTGCGGGAACATGGGCTGCCTCGAGGCCGTCGCGGGAGGAGAGGCCCTGGCCCGCCGGCTGCGCGCCCAGGGGGTGGCGGAGGCACGGACCAGCCGGGACGTGACCCGGCTGGCTGCCGAAGGCAACCCCTTCGCGCGGCGGGCCGTGCGCGAGGCCTCCGAAAGCATCGGAAGGGTGCTCGCGACCCTCGTGAGTTTCTACAACCCGAACGCGATTGTGGTCGGCGGGCCGTTCGCCGAACTGAACGAGGAACTCCTGGCCGGGATCCGCTCGGCCATCTACCACCGCGCGCTGCCCCTGGCCACCCGGTCCCTGCGCGTTGAGTCAAGTTCCCGCGCCGAGACGGTGGGCGTCCGGGGCGCCGAAGTGCTGGCGCTCCAGCAGGCGCTGTCCCCGGAGGGCCTGCAGCAACTGCTGGCGGCGCGCGTCGGCTCCTGAACGGCGCCTGACGAAGGCGCCGCGGCCCGCGCCCTGCGGACCGGCCGGCCGACACCGGCGCCCGCTTCCCACCGGATACCCCCTCGGGGTATGATTGACCGGAGGAGGCAGCCATGACCCAGGAAATCACCCCAGCATCAACCGACGCGCCGGCGGGCGCACCGACTACGCACGGCTACAGCGGGGAGAAGGACGCGTACCTCAAGCGCCTGCGGCGCATCGAGGGTCAGGTCCGCGGCATCGCCCGCATGGTCGACGAGGAAAAGTACTGCATCGACATCCTCACCCAGGTGGCGGCGATCAACAAGGCCCTCCACGCGGTCAGCCTGGGCCTGCTCGAGGACCACATCGCCCACTGCGTCGTGGATGCGGCCCAGGAATCCCAGGCCACGGGAAACCCCGACCTCGTCCAGGACAAGGTCCAGGAGGCGGCTGCGGCCATCGGCCGCCTGCTGCGCTGAGTCCCACCCACCACCAGCCAAGGAGCACACACCATGACAACCACCACCGTCAGCATCTCCGGAATGACCTGCGGCCACTGCGTCGATGCGGTTACCAGCGAACTGCAGTCCCTCGAGGGCGTCCAGGGCGTTGAGATCGACCTGAACAAGGAGGGCATCTCCACGGCCACCGTCACCTCCGCGGGCCCGCTGGCTCCGGCCTCCATCGGCGAAGCCGTCGCCGAGGCCGGCTACCTCGTGGTCTCCAACGACGCATGACAACCCGCGCCGACAGGCCTGCGCCGGCCGCGGAAACCCGGGTCGTCGAACTGGCCATCCAGGGAATGACCTGCGCGTCCTGCGTCAGCCGTGTCGAGCGCAAACTGGGCAAACTCGAGGGCGTCGAGGCCAGCGTCAACCTCCCACTTGAGTCGGCCGTGGTGCGGGTTCCGGCCAGCGTGCCGGACCAGGTGCTGCTCGACACGGTCAAGGCCACCGGCTACTCGGCCCGCCTCAAGGACCCCGAGGAGCCGGAGGTCCAGGACGGCGACGACGGAGCTCCCACGGCCGCCCGGCTGCGCCCCCGCCTGCTCACCGCCGCCGTCCTGACAGTGCCCGTCCTGCTGGTCTCGATGGTTCCCGCCCTGCAGTTCCCGGGGTGGGGCTGGATCGTCTTTGCCCTGTCGGCGCCGGTGGCCACCTGGGCCGCCTGGCCCTTCCACCGCGCCGCCCTCGTCAACGCCCGCCACGGCGCCTCCACGATGGACACCCTGGTGTCCATCGGGGTCGCCGCGGCCTTCGGTTTCTCGGCGTGGCAGCTCCTCTCGGTGCCGGACCTGACCGCCCACCCCGGCATGGACATGGGGGCGCACGCCCTCTACTTCGAGGTGGCCGCGGTTATTGTGACCTTCCTCCTGCTCGGCCGCTACCTCGAGGCCAACGCCAAGCAGCGGGCCGGGAGCGCCCTGACGTCGCTGCTGAACCTCGGAGCGAAGGACGCCCGCGTGCTGCGCACCGTCGACGGCGGACGCGTCGAACTCGGCATTCCGGCCTCCCAGCTCATCCCGGGGGACGAGATCGTGGTGCGCCCCGGGGAGAAGATCCCCACCGACGGCGTGGTGGCGCACGGGCACAGCGCCGTCGACACCTCACTGCTGACCGGTGAGTCGATCCCGGTGGAGGTCGGGCCCGGTGACCGCGTCACCGGCGCCACCATGAACACCTCGGGCCGCCTCGTCGTTCAGGCCACCCGGGTCGGCAGCGAGACGACGCTGGCGCAGATGGGCCGGCTGGTCAGCCAGGCCCAGAGCGGCAAGGCCCGGATTGCGCGCCTTGCCGACCGCATCAGCGCCGTCTTCGTGCCGGTCGTCCTCGGCATCGCCGTCGTCACCTTCGCCGCCTGGATCCTCCTCACCGGGGACCTCCAGGGCGCCTTCACCGCGGCGGTCGCCGTACTGGTCATCGCCTGCCCCTGCGCGCTCGGCCTCGCCACGCCGACGGCCCTGCTGACCGGATCCGGGCGGGGCGCGCAGCTTGGCATCCTGATCCGCGGCCCCCAGGTGCTCGAGGACACCCGCACCATCGACACCATCGTGCTGGACAAGACGGGCACCGTCACCAGCGGCCGGCTGTCCGTCAGCGGCGTCGAGGTCCTCGGCCGCTACGGATCCGACGAACTGCTGCGCCTCGCCGGAGCGGTCGAAGCCGCCAGTGAACACCCCATCGGCGCGGCCATCGCCGCCCGGACTCCGGCCCTGCCCGCGGTCACCGCCTTCACCAGCGCCCCCGGCGGCGGCGTACGCGGCACCGTCGAGGGGCTGAACGTGGTCGTGGGCCGGACCGGCTGGCTTCAGGAGCACGGTATTCTGCCCGGAGCCGTCGAGGCCGAGGTGTTCGGGGCGGCCGAGGGCGCGGGCGCCACGGCCGTCTGGGTCGCCGTGGACGGCGCCGTGGCCGGGGTGATCTCCCTGACGGACACTGTGAAGGACGGGTCGGCACGGGCCGTCCGGCAGCTGAAGGAACTGGGCCTGCGGCCGATCCTGCTCACCGGGGACAATGCGGCCGCCGCGGCCCGCGTGGCCGCAGAGGTCGGCATCCCCCCGGCCGACGTGCGTGCCGGCGTCCTGCCGGAAGGCAAGGTGGCGGTGATCCGCGAGCTCCAGCAGGAGGGTGCGACAGTCGCCATGGCCGGGGACGGCGTGAACGACGCGCCGGCGCTCGCCCAGGCCGACCTCGGGATCGCGATGGGCTCTGGCACCGACGTGGCCATCGAGGCCGCGGACATCACCGTCATGGGAAGCAGCCTCGAACAGGTGGCCCAGGCCGTTCGGCTGTCCCGCCGCACCCTGGCCACCATCAAGACGAATCTGTTCTGGGCCTTCTTCTATAACGTGATCGGAATACCTGTTGCCGCGCTGGGCCTGCTGAACCCCATTCTGGCCGGCGCCGCCATGGCGGCGAGTTCCGTGCTGGTGGTGGCCAACTCGCTGCGCCTGCGCCGCTTCGGCCGCTGAACCGCTGACCGCGGACACCCCGGCAGGCCGCCGGGGTGCCTGCGGGCTCCTGGTATTCACTGGAGCTTCCCCCACCGGTCACCTTCCGGCCCCGGCCCATCACCGTAGGAGTGCGACGGTGATCCGGTGAGGATCGTGGTCGTCGCCGAAACATTCCTGCCCGCCGTCAATGGGGTCACCCATTCCGTACAGAAGATGCTTGAGCATTTTGCCCTGCGCGGAGACGAGGTCCTGGTCATCGCGCCCTCCGCCGGCGGCCCTCCAAGGCCGGTGCCAAAGGCCGCCCGGGTCGTGCTGCTTCCATCGGTTCCCCTCGCCCGGTACGCCAGCGTCCGGATCGCGGTGGGCGGCGTCGCTCGAATCCGCCGGATCCTCGCCGACTTCGCACCGGACGTGGTGCACCTCGCCTCCCCCTTCGAACTGGGCTGGCGGGCCGCCCGCGCCGCCGAGCAGCTGGGATTACCGGTCATCGCGGTCTACCAGACCGACATTCCCGGCTACGCAGCCAGGTACGGCGTGCCGTTCCTTGAGAACTGGGCGTGGCAGCGGGTCGAGAACATCCACGGCGGTGCCTCCCGAACCCTCGCACCATCGAGCGCCGCCGTTGCCCAGCTGCAGGACCGGGGCGTTCCGAGGGTCCGCCTGTGGCGGCGCGGCGTCGACACACACCGGTTCCACCCCTCCCGACGCAGCACCACCCTGCGGGCCGGCATCGCTCCGGACGGGGCCCGGCTCATCGGCTATGTGGGACGGCTCGCCGCCGAGAAACAGGTGGAGGACCTGCGGGCCCTGGCTGGTATCGACAACACCCGCCTCGTCATCATCGGCGACGGGCCCCAGCGGCAGGCCCTTGAGGCAATCCTACCCGACGCCGCGTTCCTGGGGTTCCTGGGCGGGAATGCGCTGGCCGCGGCGATGGCCAGCCTCGACCTCTTCGTCCACCCCGGTGAGCTTGAGACGTTCTGCCAGACCATCCAGGAAGCGATGGCCTCGGGCGTCCCTGTCGTCGCCACCGCCCGGGGCGGCCCGGTGGACCTGGTCGACAACTCCCGCACGGGCTGGCTCTACGAACCGGGCAACCTCGCCGACCTCCGGCGCCACGTGGAGGACCTGGCCGGAGACGACGCGAAACGCGCGGCCTTTTCCGCAGCCGCGTTCGCAGCCGTCCAGGGGCGCACCTGGCCGGTCCTGTGCGAGCTGCTGATCCAGCACTACGAAGAAGCCATCAACGACCATGCCCTCCTTCACCTCTGAGCTTGGGGAAACACCATGAAGATCTCCGTCATCGGATGCGGCTACCTGGGTGCCGTGCACGCCGCCGCACTGTCCTCGCTGGGTCACACCGTCACCGGCATCGACACCGACCCGGCCCGGGCCGCGCAGTTGGCGGCCGGGTCGGCGCCCTTCCACGAACCCGGGCTTGAGCCGCTGCTGCAGGGAGGACTCCGGGACGGAACGCTGCGCTTCACCACCGACCCCGCCGCCGCGGCCGGTGCCGACGTCCACTTCCTCTGCGTCGGCACCCCTCAGGAGAAGACAACCCGGCGCGCCGACCTGGGCTACGTCACCTCGGCGGTCCGGGACCTCGCCGCCCACCTGCGCCCGGGGTCGACCGTGGTGGGCAAGTCGACAGTCCCCGCCGGGACCAGTGCCATCCTCACCCGCCTCCTCGCCGGAACCGGGGCGGACCTGGGATGGAACCCGGAATTCCTCCGCCAGGGCACCGCGGTCGCCGACTCCCTGCAGCCGGACCGGCTGGTCTACGGCGTGCCCGACGGCGCGGCGGGAGCGCGGGTGGCCCGCGTCCTCGACGAGGTCTATGCCCCCCTGCTCCGCGACGGCGTGCCCCGTCTCATCACCGGGCTCGCGACGGCCGAACTCACCAAGTCGGCGGCCAACGCGTTCCTGGCCCTGAAGATCTCCTACCTCAACGGCATCGCCGAGCTGTGCGAGAACGCGGGCGGAGACGTCGTCCACCTGGCCCGGGCCCTCGGCCTCGATGCCCGGATCGGTCCGAGGTACCTGCAGGCCGGCGCCGGCTTCGGCGGCGGCTGCCTCCCGAAGGACATCCGCTCCCTGCAGGCCCAGGCCGAGGATGCCGGTGCCGGCTCGCTCGGGCGGCTGCTGGCCCTGGTCGACACACTGAACACCGAAACCCGGCACCGGATCCACGAAGCGGCCCGCCAGATGTGCGGCGGGCAACTGGCCGGGCGCCGCATCACGGTCCTGGGGGCCGCCTTCAAGCCCGACACCGATGACATCCGCGACTCCCCTGCCCTCGACATCGCCCTTCGTCTCGCCGGCTCCGGCGCGGTGGTCACGGTCACGGATCCCCGGGCGGCGGGCCAGCCGTGGTTCCGCTACCCGGAGCTTCGCTTCGAGCCGGACACGGCGGCGGCGCTGCGCGGTGCCGAACTGACGGTCCTGCTCACCGAATGGGCCGAGTACCTCGCGCTCGACCCGCGCGAGGTCTCGTCCCTGGTGGACCGGTGCGCGGTCCTGGACGGACGCAATGCGCTCGATGCCGCCGCCTGGCGGTCGGCGGGGTGGTTCCACCGGGGCATCGGGCGCGGCCGGCGGGCCGGACTCTCCACCGTCGACGCCGCCCACTCCGGCGTGGGGTCCTGAGGCCGGAGCCGCACATGCACCTCCAGCCGCCGGGACTCCCGGGGCGCTATGTCGCTCTTGGCGATTCCTTCACCGAAGGGGTCGGGGATCCGAGCAGGATCCTCCCCAACGGCGTCCGCGGCTGGGCGGACCGGGTGGCCGAGCGGCTCGCGAAGTCCGCGCCGGGATGGGAATACGCGAACCTCGCCATCCGCAGCAAACGCCTGCGCCATATCGCCGCCGAACAGCTCGGCCCCGCCCTGGCCATGGAACCCACCCTGATCACGCTGTACGCCGGGGGAAACGACATTATGGATGCGGGGACCAACGTCCTCGAACTCCTCTCTTCCTACGAGCGACTCGTCGCCCCACTGGCCGCGACGGGGGCGCGGCTGCTGCTCTTCACCGGCTACGACGTCGAGGTCTCCCCGGCGCTGCGCCTGCTCCGGAAACGCAATCACGCCTACAACGACGGGGTCCGTGACATCGCACGCCGGCATGGTGCGGTCCTCGTCGACTTCTGGGCCATGGATGCCTACCGCGACCGGAGGATGTGGGCGGCCGACCGCCTCCACATGTCGAAGGCAGGACACAAGTACATGGCCGCACAGGTCCTGGACCTGCTGGGGGTGCGGCACTCGCTCACACCCAAGGAATGGGACCCGGCACCCCGGCGGACGCTGCGGGAATGGGAGTACGCCCAGCGCCGGTGGGTCCATGACTGGGTCCTTCCGCTGGCGCACCGGAAGCTCCGCCGGGTCACCCTTGGCGATCACCTCGAGCCCCGCTGGCCCGAGCCACTGCGGGTGCCGCCGAAGGGCGGGCTCCGCAGGCTGGCCAAGGCCGCGCGGTGACACCGCACCGGTCGGCCTGCAGACCAGAAGAGGCGTGCTGTTCAGCTCCGGGTCACGCCGCCGTCCGGCGCTGTTGGCCCCGGCTTGGAACCCTGAAGGTGCCCGCCCCGCAGCGCCGCCGCGGCGGAACAACCCAGCCCGCCCTGCCAGGAGACCGCTGATGAATTTCGTCCTGACCGCCCCGCCCCGCCCGCCGGCCCCCGCGGCGGCGCCGCCGTCGACCGCACCGCCCCGGCTGGTCCTCCCGCCGCGCATCGACAGCGGGATGTGGCGGGCCGGGCACGTCCAGGGCATCGCCGTCGATACGGCCCGGGGCTTCGTCTACTTCTCCTTCACCACCCTGCTGGTGAAAACCGACCTTTCCGGCACCGTCATCGGTTCGGTCACGGGATTCACGGGGCACCTGGGCGATGTTGCCTTCAGCCCGCACGACGGCCGGGTCTACGCTTCCCTCGAATACAAGGCGGCGGAGTCCTTCTATGTGGCCGTCTTCGACGTGGACCGGGTGACCCGCCGGGGAATGGATGCGGAATCCGACGGGGTGGTCACCACCGTGTACCTGAAGGAGGTCACCCACGATTTTACGGCGTCCGTCCGGACCGACGACGGACGGCACCTGCCGCACCGATACGGCTGCAGCGGGATCGACGGCATCTCCTTCGGCCCCACCCCGGGCGATCCCGGCGGCCCGTGGCACCTTATGGTGGCCTACGGCGTCTACTCGGACACCAGCCGAAACGACAACGACCACCAGGTGCTCCTGCAGTACGACCCGGCGGTGTTGAGGCCCTACGAGCGGACCCTGCAGCAGGACCGGCCCCACCGGAACGGCCCGGACCGGCCCCAGGACAAATTCTTTGTCCGCACCGGGAACACCCGCTTCGGAGTGCAGAACCTGAAGTACGACCCGCACACCGGGCACTGGTTCCTCGGCGTGTACCAAGGGGCCAAGGACGGCTTTCCCAACTACCGCCTGTTCATGGTCGATGGAACGGTTCCGCCGGTGCGGGCTCCGCTCGGCACGGGCGCCGGGCCGGAGCACGGCCGGATGCTGCAACTGCACCCGTCCGGGCTCCACCATCCCGCCTCGGGCATTAATGGCTGGGATTTCCGCGCCGACGTCGGATTCGAGGCACTCGGAGACGGGTACTACTACGTCTCCGAGCAACGCACGGGACCGGCGGGCAACGGAAGCCTTCTTCGCCTTCACCGGTGGACGGGCAACTCACCGGCACCCTTCGACCCGGCGCCTCTCGATCTGCTGGACCGGACGGCCCGACCGGCGTCGGTTCCGGCCAGGCCTTCGGGCCCCCTGCCGGCCCGGCCATCGGTCCGGTCCTCGGTCCGGTCCTCGGTTGGGTCCTCGGAGCAGGTCCGGTCCGCGGTGCCTGTTGACGGGGGGCTCAGGCGCGCGGCACCGGCTCCACAACATTCGGCTGGTTGAGCGGATCGCGTGCCGCCCTTCCGGCGGCACGCAGTTCATCGACCCGGACGCACACCACGCCGGCGACGATCAGGGCCCCGCCGGCGAGCTGGATCAGCCCGGGGAGCTCCCCCAGGATCAGCCAGGCCGCAAGGACGGCGAAGACCACCTCGGTGAGCGCGGCAAAGGACGCCACCTTGGAGCCAAGCCGCTGGGCGGCGACGATGCCCGCGACGTAGGCGGCCACCGTTGAGATGAGGACCAGGCCGGCCACCGGCACCAGCCAGGACGTCTCCCAGCCCGCCAGCACCACGTCGGTGAACACGAAGCGGAACGGCATCAGGCCGGTCAGGCCCAGGACCAGGATGGTGAGCGCCCCGGCCACCATGCCGCCGCCGGCCATGACCAGCGGCGGGAGGGAGTCCTGCACCCGGGCCGACATCAGGAAGAAGACGACGAGGCACACCGCCGCGGCGAGTCCAAAGAGCACGCCGACAGGGTCGAGCCGTTCCTCCGCGCCCAGGTCGAGCACCAGCAGCAGGCCGAGGACGGCGACGACGGAGCCCAGGGCGGTCAACCGGTGCGGTGCGCGCCGGGAACGGATCCACAGCCAGCCCACCAGCAGCACCGGAGCCAGGTATTCGAGCAGCAGCGACACGCCGACCGACATCCGGGCCACCGCGTTGAAGTAGAAGAGCTGGCACAGGGCGATCGCCGTGACGCCGTAGATGGTCAGGGTCAGGGCGTTGCCGCGCAGCGTCGACCAGCGCCCCCGCAGGGCCACGAGCACCGGCACCAGGAGCACCAGGGCCGCACCGCCGATGCGCACACCGACCGCCGCACCCGGACTCCAGCCGATCTCGAGCAGGGATTTGGCGAACGGTCCGGAGACCCCGAAGGTCGCCGCGGACAGCAGCGCCACCCAGATGCCGGACGGTGGACGCTGTGCCATGCGCTTGCCCCTCAGGTGACGATCCGCGGGATGCCCCCGCCTACGGTGGTGTAATGACCAAAATATGGTTATGGTCGTGACACTAGCGGGCCGATTTGTCAGGAGTCAAGATGTCTTTCGCCTATGACACGGAAGTTGCGTTGGTGTCCGCTGCGGCGCTGATCAACACGGCAGCGGAGGACCCGGACGGGCTTTCCACACTGGCCGACCTCGACGCGTTCCTTGCCGCCCAGCAGTTCTCCGGCTCCCGCACCCACACGCAGGCCGAGCTCGAGGACGTGCGCACGCTCCGCACCGAGCTTGAGGCCATCTGGCATGCCCCCGAGGACGACGCCGTCGAACGCGTCAACCGCATCCTCCGCGCGGCGCACGCGCTGCCCCAGCTGGTGCGCCACGACCACTGGGACTGGCATCTTCACGCCACGGGGCCGGAGGCGCCCCTCGCGGACCGGATGGCCACCGAGGCGGCGATGGCCCTCGCCGACGTCATCCGCGGACACGAACTCGAGCGGCTGCGCACGTGCGCAGCGGAGGACTGCGCGGCCGTGGTCCTTGACCTCAGCCGCAACCGTTCCAAGCGCTTCTGCGACACCGGAAACTGCGCCAACCGGACGCACGTGAAGGCCTACCGGGCCCGCCGCGCGGCGGTCTAGGCTGGATGCCGCCCGGGTACGGCCGCGTCAGGCGTCGGGGCTGCGCTGCCCGTAGCGCGGCTCTTCCGTGCCGGACTCAGGCGCGGCCGGAGTGCCCGCGGCGCCCGACCTTCCGGGCCCGCCGGCCGCGGCCGAGGACCGGTTCACTCCGGAACCCTTGCCCAGGTGTTCCGGGTTGGGCTTGGCGGAGATCATCATCATCGCGCAGATGACCAGGGACACGATGAAGGCGAGGCCCGCCGCCGTGAGCCCGAGATCGACGCGCAGGACCCTGCTCCCCCCACCGGTCGCGAAGACCGTCGTGGCGGCGCCGGCCACGACCGCAAGGACCGCCGAAAAGACGAGGGGCCCCTTCACGCCGAGGCGCTCGCTGCCCTGGCCGGGCTGCCCCGGTTGGCTCTTAGCCACTGTCAATCCTTCCGGTGGAGCATAGATGGTCGGGGCTTCTACGACCAGTAGAAGCACCCCTCCTAGTTTACGGCGTTCCCGGCGGGGCGCGCACCGGCGTCCTCCGGCGCCGGGCGGCCGGCCTCCTGCCGGTAAGTCAGGGCGGCAATACCCAGCACGACGGCGGTCAGCAGCGCTCCCCCACCGGCCACGCCGAGGAGCGCATGGGCACCAAGCTGCACGACGAACGGCAGGGCACCGCGGTGAGGACGGAGACCGCGCCGATAAGGATCAGGTCGTTGCCCGCCGGCCGGGTCCGCCGCAGGCGCGCCCCGGTGACGAGCTCGACGGCTCCGGCGGCGCCCAGGGCGGCCCCGGCGGTGGCGGCGAAGAGGAGTCCGTCATGGACCACGAGGTTGCCGAGCGCCGCTGCAGCGAGGAGGCCGCCGGCCAGCGCCGCGGCGGGACCGCGGGTCCCGGAAACCCCGGTGGAGCGCACTGTCCATGCGAGGCCCGCGCCCAGGACCAGCAGGTATGCCCCACCGGCGATGGACAGGACGTGGACGGACGGCTCCTGCCAGAAGATGGTCAGCAGTCCGAAGACGGCGGCCGCGGCGGCCCGCAGCAGGAAGGGCTTCCAGATGGAGGAACCGTCCCGGCTGTCCGGCCCGGAGGCGCGGGAAGTCGCGGTCATCACGCTCTACCTTTCAGGGGGAACCGGGCGGGAAAAGACACCTCCGGCACCGACAAGTGTAGAGGGCCGGGCGGGCCCGTTCACGCGGGACGGCCGCCGGGGCCGGTGACCATCCACCGGTCATCGCGCACGCGCCAGCCCAGGGTGGCGGCCCGTGCCGCCATGTAGCCGAGGGCGAAGGCTGCCCACAGCCAGACCAGGCCGGCACCGCCGGTGAGCCCGGTGCTGTGCACCCAGGCGAGCAGCGGAAGATAGACGATCAGGTTGAGGACTCCGGCGAGGGCGAGGTAACGTGCGTCGCCGGCTCCGATCAGGACGCCGTCGAGCACGAACACGAATCCGCACACCGGCTGGGCGGCTGCAAGCACCCAGAGGCCCGCGGCGAAGGCCGCCTGCACCGATTCGTCGGGGGTGAAGATCCAGCCGGCGAAGGGCGCGGCCAGGGCCAGCAGCGCGCCGGTGAGCACGCCGAAGCCGACGCCCCACACGATCATGCGCCGGGTGAGGGCACGGGCGAGGGTCTTGTTCGCCGCACCGAGTTCCTTCCCGATCAGCGCCTGGGCCGCAATGGCCAGCGCGTCGAGGGCGAAGGCGAGGAACGTGAACACCGTCATGACCAGCTGGTGGGCCGCGAGGGACACCGGTCCCTGGGCGGTGGCGACGAAGACCGTGGCCAGGATGGCAAGGCGCAGGCTGAGCGTGCGCAGCATCAGCCAGGAGCCGACGGTGGCGGTGGACCGCACCCCGCGCCAGGACGGCCGCAGCGGCACCGCGCCGGCGCGCGTGGACCGGAAGATGATCGCCAGGAAGGCCGCTGCCATGCCGCACTGGGTGATGCTGGTGCCCAGGGCGGAGCCGGCGACTGACAGTCCCGCTCCGTACACGAGCAGCAGGTTCAGCACGATGTTGACCCCGAAGCCCACCGCGGCGACGATCAGCGGTGTCCGGGTGTCCTGCAGGCCGCGCAGCACCCCGGTGGCGGCCAGGACCACGAGGATCGCGGTGAGCCCGGGCATGGACCAGCGGAGGTAGTCGACGGCGAAGGCGTGCACCTCACCCCGGGCACCCAGGCCCGCGGTGAGCGCCGGGGCGAAGATCCAGCCGGCGGCGGAGAGCACAACGCCCAGGAGCACCGCAAGGCCGATGCCGTCGCGCCCGGCGGCCAGGGCTTCCTCGCGCCGGCCCGCGCCGAGGAGGCGGGCCACGGCCGGGGTGGTCGAGTAGGCGAGGAAGATCATCAGGCCCACCCCGGTCTGCAGGACGGTGGAGGCGAGGCCGACGCCGGCGAGCTCGGCGACGCCCAGGTGCCCGACGATGGCCGAGTCGGCCAGCAGGAAGAGGGGTTCGGCGATGAGCGCGCCCAGCGCGGGCACCGCCAGCCGGAGGATGCTGCGGCTGAGCTGCCGGTTTCCGGGGAGGGTTTCACTCACCTGCTCAGCCTATAAGCCCGGCTCCCGGGAGCGGCACGGCCATCACGGCCCCGTCCGGACGAGGCCGGCCAGGAACCTCCGGAGGCGCCGGAGCCTGCTGAGAACCGGATCGGCGGCCAGGACCTCCGCCAGGAGCGCCGGCCGGTTGGTGATGATGCCGTCGGCGCCGAGCTGAATCAGTTCGCGCATGCGGCGGGGGTTGTCGACCGTGTAGGGCCACAGGACCATCCCGCCGCCGTGGACGCGGCGGACCAAATCGGCGGTGACCTTGGTGTTCTTCGGGTTGATGCAGTGCGCCCAGCCCGCCGCCCCGTCGATCTCCTGCGGGAGCGGCGGCCCGCCCAGCAGACCCACCGGCACCTCCGGCAGGAGGAGGTGGAACTCGTTGACGAAGGTCCAGTCGGCTGACTGCACCACCAGCTGCCCGGCCGAGGCTTCCTCAAGCCAGCCTGCGGCGTCGAGCACCGAGTGAAGGTCGTCGGCGATGCCCGGGGCGGATGCGGGATCCTTGACCTCAAGCAGCAGGCCCGCCCGGCCGGCCAGGGCGGTGAGGACCTCGTAGAGCGTGGGGACCCGGACCCCCGCGAAGCCGGGCCCGAACCAGCTTCCCGCGTCGAGATCGCGGATTTCGGGCAGGGTGAACCCGGCGACGTCGTACCGGGCGCGGCCGGGGAACACCCGGAGCACATCCGTGGTCCGCTGCAGGGTGGGGTCGTGGATGACGACCAGCTCCCCGTCCAGGGTCCGGCGCACGTCGATCTCCACGAAATCCGCGCCGTGGTCGACGGCGAGGGCGACGGCCGCAAGAGTGTTTTCGGGGGCGTCGGCGGACGCGCCGCGGTGCGCAATGACCTTAACTTTTCCCACGAAGCCGCTGTCCTCCCGCCGTACGCGAACCGCCGGGCATAGCCCACCCCGGACAGGGCACAGCCTACCCGTCCGGCCGAGGGCGGACGGGTAGGTGGCCGTGCAGGGTCAGGGCAGCCGGGTGGCCCGGCGCAGGGCCGGAACGTGCGCCTGCCAGGGCTCCAGCGGCACGGGGCTGACCAGCACGGCCTGCCCGCGGTGCAGCACACCGTCCGAGAGCACCTGGCAGCGGATGCCCCCTCGCCCGCGCATCGCGGAGTGCACGCCGGGGGCCATCACCCGGTCCATCCAGACACAGGGGTGCGCCGGCCGCCCGCCCCGAAGCCTCACGGTGTCGCCGCCGGATTCCAGCGCGAACTCCTCCCCGATCAGGGGTGCCAGCTGGGCGCCCCGAAGGATCACATTGCGCCGTGGAAGCAGCGGGTCGAAGTGCTCGACCCCCAGTTCATCGGCGATTGCATCGAGGGCCTCGACCGCCATCAGCGTCACGGCCGCATCCATGTGCGCCGCCTTGCCGAAGAACCGGTCGCCGACGATCCCCTTGCCCGCCACGAGGTCAACCCTGTCGGCGTCCGTCGTCGGGACGTCCGCCGCTCCGTCGCGGGCGCGGCCGAAGTACGCGTGCGCCGGCGACACGAGCAGGTGCAGCACCTCCACGTCGTACCGAAACGATGTCGTCATGACCTCAAGCTATCTCCGCGAGCCCGCCGGCACTGCATATGAGGCATCGCGGCCGAACACACCCTGCGGATCCACCCGCCGGCGGACTACCTCGACCTGCTCCGCCACCGAGGCGTCGAAGGAACGCTGCGGCCCATCGAAGCGGTCAACGAAGCTTGGAGCGGTCAGGCCGGTGTCCCAGGGCTCAAGCACCGCACGCAGTGCGGCCAGTCCGGCCTCCACCCCCTCCGCGGCGTCGGGGCCGGCGAGGATGCCTATGCTGAGCGAGCCGTAGGCACCTGGCAGGGAGTTCACGACCCCACCCCGTGGATCGGCGACGGCCAGGGCCCCACCGAGCTGCCGGAGCTCAACGATCGTCAGGTGGGCCCCATCGGCCGTGCCTGCGATCGATAGCAGAGCCAGGCGCCCGGCGGCACCGAGTGGCTTCAGCATCTGGTGGTCGCCTACGAACGGTGCCGGGTCCGGGGGATCCATGTGGGTTGCGGGCACGTCGGTGGGGACCCCGGGGTGCCAGGTGTCGAGGATCGGTTCGACCCGCCGGCGGAGGGGTTCCAGGAGGTCCGCGGCGATCTCCGCCCCGGAGCGCCCCTCCCCGTCGAGTACGGCTCCGTCGATGCACACGACCGGGCCCGCCGTAAGCGCCGGTGGAATCCCTGGCAGGGGCGGCAGGTTCATGACGCGGAAGGCAGTGGAGGCCTCGGGCGGTGCCGTCGCGGCCCACTCCTCCCACGCCTGAAGCAGGAACGGGGCCTCGGCGGCCGGCCAGAACGCGGCACCGGTGAACACCGAGTCGATGGCGAAGAGGGCCACCGTCACCGAGACGACGACGCCGAAGCCGCCGCCACCACCGCGCAGCGCGTCGAACAGTTCACGGTCGTTGTCGTGGTCCACCGTGACGACGGCACCATCCGCGGTGACGAGCGTGATCGAGGTGACCGAGTTCGAGGCGAGGCCGTACCGCCTGCCGTAGAAGCTCAGCCCCGTCCGCAGCAGGTACCCGACAGCCCCCACCGTCGGGGAGGACCCGTGCAGCGGAACCAGACCGTGGGGAGCGGAGGCGGCCAGCACCTCCCCCCAGGGAGTGCCCGCCGGAATCACCGCCGTCCGTGCCTCCGGGTCAACAGTGACCCCGCCTTCCAGCCGCGCCCGGATGAGCACGTCGTCCACCCCGTAGGGCAGCGCCGAGCCGGAGGCATGCCCGGTGGCATGCACCCGCACCGACAGGTCCTGTGCCCTCGCCTCCCTGATGATGGCCTGGACTTGGGCGACGGTGGTGGCCGTCGCGGCGAACTGCGGACGGATCTCCACCGCCAGGTTGTAGCTGGAGGTGGCGGCTGTGTAGGCGCTCTCCCCGGCGGCAGCCAGGATGGGGCCGGTGGCGGCTGGATTCGGTTCTGCGGTCACTATGGTCTCCTGAATTTCCTGATTCCTGGGTTTCCTGGGTCCCCTCGGAAGGGCACTCTTGCCCGGGCAGGCCGCCACCGACGCCTGGTCGATACGCGGACTTGAGGGGGAATGGGTTCAATCGGCTCGGGATGCCGGCTTAGTATCCCGGGGCCTCCGACGGAGCAGCCGTCTGGGCGGCCTTCTTGCCGGTTCCGTCGATCGTGAACCAGGTGCCCCCAATGCCCTGGCCAAGCGCCTGACCCGGGGCTGTATCCCCGGCGAAGTAGTAAACGGGCCATCCGCCAAGAGTCACCTGGCAGGTCCCGTCGGACCGTTCGACGTAGCCGATCAGGCTGGCGTCGACGTTCTCAGTGTAGATTTTGGCGGTGCCGTCCACCAGTAGCGGCGGCCAGTTCACGGCGCAGTCATCGACACAGGTGGTAGTGGACGGGTTGGCGGTGTCCTTGTCGAAGCGGTAGAGGGAGAATCCGCCCGCGTCCGTCACGGCGGTGCCGGCCGCCGGTCCCGCCGTGAGCTGGATGGCGTTCTTGGCGCTGTACCGATCGGCGGTGTCCAGCAGGGTCGGGGCGGCGCCGTCGAAAATCTGCACGGCCCCCTGGGTGCGCACCAGCGTCGGAGCCTTTGCGGGCGCCGGGGATGCTTCGCCCGGTGCGGGTGCAGCCTCCGCCGGGGCGGGCGCGGCCGAGGTCGGCGCGGCGGAGGCGGTTGAGGCCGGTTCGGCGGCTGCGCTGCAGCCGGCCAGGGTCGCCAGGAGAACGGGGATCAGTGCTGCTTTGAGGGCGGTGCGGTTCAGGGTCATTCGATCGTCCTTTGACTGGGGGTGGAGGTGATGGCGGTCCATCACATCCACCACACGGACCATGTCGCTAAACGGTTCACCCGGGGGGGCTCCGGCCGTTCCGCGGCCGGGAACCGGGTAAAGTAGTGGGGTCCCGGGCACGCAGTCTCCGCATCACCGCTTCGGGATCTTTGTTCGGAAGGCGCACCACCTGAATTCCAGATTTTTCCGGCACATCGGAACAAGCGTTTCACCGTCAGCCGTGGGTCGACTCCGTGTCCGGTGACCCGGGAGGGAAGTTCAAGGCTCCCGCCCTTGCGTTCCTCCTTGCCGTTATCGCCGCGCTCACCGCGGGGCTGCTGCTCCTCCCGGGGGCCGCAGGGTCGTCACCGAGCGCCGCTGCGTACGAGCCGATCTCGAAGGCTCCCCGAGCCGCTGCCGCCCCCGAAGCGCAGCCCGGGGCCTCCCTCGGGTCGTTCACCGTCGACTGCGGGGTGAACAGCGGCAAGGTGCGGAACTCCGACAACCTCGTCGTTAGCCCCGGCAAGCGTGGTGCCGCGCACCACGTCCATGATTACGTCGGCAACCTCTCCACCAACGCCTTCTCCACCGAGGAGAGCCTCACGGCGGCCGGGACCACCTGCACGAACGGCGACAGGTCGTCCGTCTACTGGCCCGTGCTCCGGGTCGGTCCGGGGGCCGGGCACGGCACGCACGGCGCAGCGGCCGACGACGAGGGCATCCTCACCCCGCGCTCCGTCCGCATCGAGTTCCGGGGCAGCCCTGCCGCCAATGTCGTGCCGCTGGCCCCGAATGTCCGCACGGGCGCGGGAAACGCCCACGGGTACACCCAGGCGGGGGCGGGGACGGACCACCTACGGTGGTCCTGCTCGGGCAGCCCCGACCTCGCCAGCCGGCACTATCCGCTCTGCCCCGCAGGCGAAGACACGGTGCGCATTTTTGATTTCCCCAGCTGCTGGGACGGGCGGTCGGTCGACAGCCCCAACCACCGCTCCCACCTCGGCTATCCGGACGGCGCCGGCTTCTGCCCGCCGGGCACGTTCCCGGTGCCCCAGCTCCACCTCGAGGTGGCCTACGCCGTGCCCGCCGGCGCCCGGTACGTCGTCGACGCGTTCCCGGAGGAACGCTCAAGCCCGGTGAGCGACCATGCCCACTTCATCAACCTGATGTCCGCCGGACTGATGGACAGCGTGGTCCGGTGCCTCAACGAGGGACGGCACTGCGTCCCTGAGTAGGGCCTTTCCTTCCGCGCCGAAGCGCGGATCCGGGGTATTTCACAATCCGCCGGCCGTCCATTGAACCGGTTCGGCCCGGGGCACGTGTTCCCCCTTGTACCGCTGAAAAGAAGCTGAGGAGTGACATGCACGCGTCTGCGCCACAGAACGCTGCTCCCGTAGTGGGTAGGGGCCGGGCATGGAGGCATTCCTCCTGCCGGTCGATCCCGATGAAGGGACAGGGCGAATGATCCTACGACGGCGGGCCCAGGTGGATCCCGGGGACGAATTCATCCGCACCCTCTTCCAGGAGCACGGCAACGCGATGCTCGCGTACGCCACCCGCCTCACCGGCGACCGGGCGGCGGCCGAGGATGTTGTGCAGGAAACACTGATCCGGGCGTGGAAACACGAGGAAACCCTCGGCAACGGCAAAGGGTCTGTGCGCGGATGGCTCCTCACCGTGGTCCGGAACATCATCACCGACCGGATTCGGGCGCGTAATGCCCGGCCGCTCGAGGTTGCGGAGAACGAAATGACGGTGCCGCTGGAGCCCGACCATTCGGCGTCGGTCGTGACCACCATGGTGACAATGGATGCGCTGGAACAGTTATCCTCCGACCACCGTGATGTGCTGAGATGCGTCTACCTTGAGGGGCGGACGGTTGGAGAGACGGCGGAGCGGCTCGGCATTCCGCCGGGCACCGTGAAATCCCGAACGTACTATGCCCTGCGTACTCTGCGGGAGCGCTTCAATGATCTGGGGCTCAACATGGAAGGAGTAGCCCATGAACATGTTTGATGCCCACCTCGATGTCCAGGCAGTGTGGATGGACGAGCTGACCGGCGAGGAGGAGAGGCACGCGCGGGACCATCTTGCGGCGTGCCAGGCCTGCCGGGATGAGCTCGACTCCCTGCGGGCGCTCGAAGGCTCCCTGCGGTCCCTCCCCCCGGAGGCCCTGCTTGAAGGACCACCGCCAGACGCGGATCTGCTGCTGCAGCGCACCCTTCGGCAGCGCCGGACCCTCGGGACACCTCAGGCACGCGCGGGACGGCGGCGGGTGGCTACCTTCGCGGCAGCCGCGGCGCTGGTGGCGTTTGTCGCGGGAGTCAGCGGGACGGTGGGTTACACGATGAACGCCCCGCAGGCGTCCACCCCCGTTCCGCCCGCCCCGCCGGCGGCCACCGCTCCGGCGACCGAGGTGCCGGGAACCCGGTATGCGAGCACCGTCGACGCGGCCACCGGCGCCCGGCTCACGGTGAGCGTCCAGCCGGCGGCCGGGTTCGTGAAGGTCAACGCGGCCGTGACCGGCATCCCCGCGGGGGAACGGTGCCGGCTTATCGTGGAGGGCATCGACGGGAACCGGGAGATCGCCGGAAGCTGGGTCATTTCCGAGAAGGGCGCGGCCGAAGGGGCAACGATCAACGGAAGCGCGATCTTCGATCCTTCGCAGGTCCGGGCCGTCATGATCGAGAACTCGGACGGGAAGCGGTTCGCGGCGGCGACCCTCTGACGCCTGCTGCGGGCGCCGGTTCGAACGGCCGCCGGCACCCCGGCGGACACTGGGCGTCGCGGGTGCCGGCGGGCACGGAGGGGCCGTGCCCGCCGGCGGCGGCTACTCCGTCGGGCGGGTGGTCTGCTCCGCGAGGGTGTCCCAGAAGGACGTGTCGGCGAAGTTGATCGACCCGTCGGCGATGGCGCGGGCCGTCGCGTCGAGGGTGAGAACGGTCTGCCGGATCAGGTAGCCGTTGCTCTTCTGGCCCAGCACCGCGGACTCGGCGGTGTTGTCCGACATGCCGCGCATTTCGAAGAGCAGGGTCGAGATGCCGTACTCCACGGCGATCCCATTGCGGCTGATCGTCTCCGCCGTGCCGCCGACGTACCGGCCCAGGTGTCCCCACCCGGTGGAGTCGACGGCACCGAACACCACCGATCCGAGCCGCTTGGAGCCCTCGAGGACAGCAGGCTCGACATTGGCGGTGGTCGGGTAGAGGATCGAGCCCGAAACCAGCCGCCCGTCACGTTCGCTCTGGGTCCCCTGATGGTGAAGGTCGATCATGTAGTCGATGTCGTAGGCCCGCATGACGTTGTTGTGGAGGGCCTGGGTCTCGGGCTGGAGCTTGTTCACGTGGTCGCGGTTGAGGTCGACCCCGTTGGCGTTGGCCCGCGTCAGCGTCCTTCCGCCGTCGGCGATGTAGCCGTCCAGCGGGAAGTTGACGTCCCCCATCGCACCGTCGGGATTCAGCATGGGCACCACCAGGATGTTCACGCCATCAAGCACGCCGCGGGACTTTCCGGTCCCCAGGTGCTTGATGAATTCGAGGGCACCCTCGGTGGTGAGCTGCTCGTTGCCGTGCTGCTGCGTCAGGTAGAGGATGGTGGGGTTGTCCGGATTGCTGATGTACTTCGCCAGGTACAGGTCCCGGCCCTTGACCGACTGCCCGATCACCTCCAGTTCAAGCGCGGACTGGCGGGCATCCTGGTTCTCCAGCTCCGCGACGACCTCGTCGTAGGAGCGCAGGATCGAGGTGTTGATGGTCTCGTGCCCGCCGTAGTTCGGACCCTCGCCCACGGCGAAGGCCGGGGCTGCGGCCGTTGCCCCGGTGGTGAGCAGGACGGCCAGCGAGAGGGCGGCGAATTTCCTGGATGACGTCATGGTGTTCCTCCCCAAGGAGCGGATGTGGTGTCCTGAGTCAACCGTTACCGGTTGCCCGTGTCAACCTTCTCTACGGAAGCCGAGCCACACCAAGAATTGGTGCCAGATCGTCCTTCCCGTGTAAACAACCCACGCGATTACGGGCCACACTGCGGCATCGGTGGCCGAGTACCCCCATGCCATCAGGACCAGGAAAAGCCCGAGCGCGATCAGAGCCGCCACCAGCACACGGGCCCACCACGGCATACGCCGCAGGCGTGCAAGGCGTGACCAGAAGGGCGGTGTCCGCTGGGACTGTACGCCCGGGTTCGCATCCTGCAGGGTCCGCCCGAACTCGGCGAGCGCTGCCGCGCGCGCCGGACGGTCCTCCTTGAGCCACCGTTCCAGTTCCTCGCGGGATTCGACAATGCCAAGGGCCCGGGCGGCAACCGGCTGCGACGAATGCCCCCTCTCGTGGTGGACGGCGGCGAGGCTGAGCCACACATCGTTGTCGTCCGCGCCGCGGGAGAGCGCGAAGGCCTCGTCAACGCCGAAGTCGCTGCGGATCCAGGCGGTGGCCTCCTCCAGAGTGGCCCCTTTCGCAAGATGGTCCTCGAACTCGCGCCGAACGTCCAAAGCGTCGTCGTTGTCGAAAATTTCCGTCCCCCAGGAGCCCATCCGATGAGCCTAAGGGCGCGAAATCCCCCGGCAGCCCCGGTGGGTGAAAATTGCGCAAATACTGCGCCGCGCGCCCCCGCCGCGGACGGCCTGCACCCCCGGGGCGGGCGCCCCGAATCGACGGCGGCATGCAAGGGCCGTGTTTGAAGTTGGCTGGCACGCACCGGAAGCGGTGTAATGAGTCAAACGACCAGTCGACGATGCCTGGCGCTATCCCTGCGTCCCATCCGGCTGGATGAGTACGCGCCGGTGCTCCCGGCGCAGTGAGGGACACAGTTGACGCACCACGATCCGACCACGAGCCGCGGGACCTGGATGGACCGCGAGGCGCTCGCCGAAGCGATGATCCCGCTGATCGGCCGCCTGTACCGCACCAACAATGTGGTCACCAGCATCCACGGCCGCAGCCTCATCAATAAGTCGACCATGAACATCCTCAAGGCGCACCGGTTCGCGCGGCGGATCAGCACGGAGGAACTCCGCCTCGAGGACACCCTGCCAATGCTCGAGATCCTCTCGCGCCTCGATCTCGGCGCCGCGGCGATCGACATCGCAAGGTTGCGCCTGAAGTACGACCTTGAGGGTGGGAGCCGCTCACTTGAGGACTTCCTCCGTGGCGAACTCGCCGACGTCGTGGGCAAGGGCGGCCGTGACGAGCGGACGAGCACCGACGTCGTCCTCTATGGTTTCGGCCGGATCGGCCGCCTCCTGGCCCGCCTGCTCATCGAAAAGGCCGGCGGCGGCCATGGCCTGCGGCTGCGCGCCGTCGTCGTTCGCCGGGGCTCCGACAACGACCTCATCAAGCGGGCGAGCCTGCTGCGCCGCGACTCGGTCCACGGCTCCTTCGAAGGCACCATCCAGGTGGACGAGGAGGCGGAGATCATCACCGCGAACGGGATTCCCATCCAGGTGATCTACTCGAACGATCCCTCAACGATCGACTACACCCGGTACGGAATCCACGACGCGCTCGTCGTGGACAACACCGGCCGCTGGCGCGACGCCGAGGGGCTGTCCCAGCACCTGCGCAGCAAGGGTGCGGCGAAGGTCCTGCTGACCGCGCCGGGCAAGGGCGGGCTGAAGAACATCGTGCACGGCATCAACCACGGCACCATCAGCGGCGACGACACCATCATCACCGCCGCATCGTGCACCACGAACGCCATCACGCCCGTCCTGAAAGCCGTCAACGACCGGTTCGGGGTGGTGCACGGGCACGTAGAGACAGTCCACTCCTTCACCAACGACCAGAACCTCATCGACAACTTCCACCGCGGGGACCGGCGGGGACGGTCTGCAGCCCTGAACATGGTGCTCACGGAGACCGGTGCGGCGAAGGCCGTCGCCAAGGCGCTGCCCGAACTCGAAGGGAAGCTGACCGGCAGTTCCATCCGCGTCCCCACCCCGGATGTCTCCATCGCGATCCTGAACCTCACCCTGCGCACCGGCACGACGAAGGAGGAGGTGAACGCCTACCTGCGGGAGATGTCGCTGCAGTCGGACCTGCGCAAGCAGATCGACTACATCGACTCGCCGGAGGTTGTCTCAACAGACTTCGTCGGCTCGCGGCGCGCCGGAATCGTCGACGGCCTGGCGACCATCGCCAACGACACCTTCCTGGTGCTGTACGTCTGGTACGACAACGAGTTCGGCTACAGCTGCCAGGTGGTGCGGGTGATGGAGGAAATGGCCGGGGTCCATCCTCCGGCCTTCCCCGCGAAGGAAGCGGACGCGCGGGTCGCCGTCGGGCGCTGAGCCCGGAACCCGGGGAAGGCGGGCGGAAACCTTTACAACTCCGCCCGCCGCGCGCACAATGGCTCGCATATCAGCCTCCACTGCCTCGACAGCGCGCTGTCACGTCCACCTGAAGAGCAGAAGGCATCGTCATGAATGAGGTACAGAATGCGTCCGACGCGGACCGGGCGCTGAAGCAGAAGCACCGCGCCATGTGGGCCCAGGGCGACTATCCGACCCTGGCCAGCGACCTGATCTCCGAGCTTGGAGCGGTCCTCGTCGAAGCGTGCGGAATCCGGCCCGGGCAGCGGGTCCTTGATGTGGCAGCCGGTGCGGGCAACGCAGCCATCCCGGCGGCCATGATGGGGGCGGAGGTGATCGCCAGCGACCTCACCCCCGAACTGTTCAACGCCGGCCGCGACCACGCCGCGGCCCGGGGCGCCACCCTTGAATGGCGGGAGGCCGACGCGGAGGCCCTGCCCTTTTCGGACAATGAGTTCGACGTGGTGATGTCCTGCGTGGGGGTGATGTTCGCCCCGCACCACCAGGCGGCCGCCGACGAACTGGTCAGGGTGTGCCGGCCCGGCGGCACCATCGGCCTGCTGAGCTGGACCCCCGGCGGGTTCATCGGGAAGATGTTCGCCACCATGAAGCCGTTCGCTCCCCCGCCCCCGCCCGGCGCCCAGCCGCCGCCCCTGTGGGGCAGCGAGGACCACGTCCAGGAACTCCTCGGAGCGCAGGTCACCGATCTCCGCGCGCTGACCCAGACGGTGGTCATCGACAAGTTCGCCGGGCCGGAGGAATTCCTCCACTACTTCAAGGACTTCTACGGACCGACGATCTCGGTGTACAAGTTCATCGCCGATGACCAGGAGAAGGTCGACGCCCTCGACAAGGCCCTGATCGAACTGGCCCGCACCTCCAGCACCGCCGGCCAGGGGTCGCCGCCGCTGATGGAGTGGGAGTACCTGGTGCTGACCGCCCGGAAGATCGACGCCGGAGGATAAACTGACCTACCGGGCTCCCTCCCCCGGGATGCGGAGCTGCCGGTGGACGTTGGACGACCCGAAGCCCCTGCCAGGGCCGCCGGCCGGGTGATGGGCCGATGAGCCGCGGGCTGCCGCTGGGGGTTGCCGCGATCCTCGTGACCTCCTTCCTCTGGGGCACCACCGGCACGGCCGCGACCTTCGCCCCCGACGTGGGGCCCCTGGCGATCGGGGCCGCCGCCCTGGGCATCGGCGGGCTCCTGCAGGCGGTGATCGCCGTCCCGGCACTGCGCCGGGCCCGCCCCGGCCTGCGCCGCCATGCGCGCCTGGTCGCAGCCGGCGCGTTGTCCGTCGCCGTCTACCCGCTGGCCTTCTACAGCTCGATGCACCTGGGCGGGGTGGCGATCGGCACGGTGGTGTCACTCGCCTCGGCGCCGCTGGCCTCGGGCGTGCTCGAACGGTTCCTTGAGGGCCGCTCCCTCAGCCGCTGGTGGATGCTTGCCGCGGCGCTGGGCGTTGCGGGAAGCGTCCTGCTCTGCCTGTCCAGGCTGGAAGGCTCCCCGGCCGCCGTCCTCCCGCTGGCCGGAAGCATAGTGCTCGGCCTGGTTGCCGGCGCGACCTATGCCACCTATTCCTGGGTGGTGCACCGCCTGATGGCCTCCGGCGTGGAACGGGCCGCCTCCATGGGTGCGGTGTTCGGCGCCGGCGGGGCCCTCCTGCTGCCGGTCCTGCTCCTTACGGGCGCGCCGCTGCTCGCCACCGGGCAGTCGATCGCCGTCGCGGCATATATGGCGCTGGTGCCGATGTTCCTGGGGTACCTGTTATTCGGCTACGGCCTCACCCGGGTGCGCCCGAGCACCGCCACCACGCTCACCCTCAGCGAGCCGGCCGTCGCGGCGCTCCTCGCGGTCCTCGTCGTCGGCGAACACCTGACGGCGGCCGGCTGGGCCGGACTGGCAACCATCGCCGCGGCCCTGGTGGTGCTCGCCGTCGCCCCGGCCACCAGCGGGCCCCGCCCGGACGCCGCCGGACCCATGGGCCGCGGGGATCCGGAGGGAATCAGGAGTGTTCCTGCCCCGCCCCATCGACGGTGATGACGCCGTCGGCGCCGTCGATCTTGCGGTCCGCCTCAATGGAGGCACCGGCGTCGACGATGGCCCGTGTGACCTCCGCTCCCGCGGCAACCCTGACACCCTCAAGCAGCACCGAATCCCGGACCACGGCGCCGGATTCCACCACGGTGTCCGGGCCGATGACGCTGCCGGAGACGTGGCCGCGCACCGTGGATCCGGGGGACAGCAGCGAATTCTCGATGCGTGCGCCCGCGGCCACGAAGGCCGGCATCCTGCGCGGAGCCCCGGTGAGCATGGGCCACTTCGGGTCATCGAAGTCAAGGCCCGTGCCTTCGAGAAGGTCCATATGGGCGCGGTGGTAGTTCTCGGGCCGCCCGAGGTCCCGCCAGTAGCCCTCGAGGCGATGCTCGGCAACCTTGGCGTTCTTCACCAGGTGGGGAACCAGCTGGTGGCCGTAGTCCTTCAACTCCCCCTCCGTCTCCTGCAGCATCGCCAGGGTGTCGAGGAGCGTCGAGGCGTCATAGAGGAAGATCTCGGCTGCGACGAGGTCCGTCGCGGGCTGGTCCGGTTTGTACTGGAACCCGGTGACCAGTCCGTTCTCCGCTTCGACCACGCCGTGCTGGGAGGCGTCCCCGTCGAAGCGGGTGGTGACCATGGTCAGCACCGCCCCGGAGTCGAGGTGGGTCTGCACCACCTCCCGGTAGTCCAGCTGGTAGAGGTGATCGGCGCTGAGGACCAGCACGAGGTCCGGGCCGTATTCGCGGATGAAGTCCGCCTGCCTGTGGATCCCATCGGCGTTGCCTTCGGCGAATCCCTCGCCGTCGTTGCCCTGGAAGGGCGGCAGCACGCGCAGGCCCCCGTTGGTCCGGTCGAGGTCCCAGGGCCGGCCGCTGGCCAGGTGGTCGTTGATCGATTTGGGCTGGTACTGCTCGACGATCCACACGTCGGCATAGCCGCTGTGATAGAGGTTCGACAGGGGAATGTCGATCATCCGGTAGGTGCCGCCGACGGGAAGCACCGGCTTGGCCCGGTGGTCCGTCAGGACACCCAGCCGGCCGCCGGCGCCTCCGGCCAGGATGAGGGCAAGGACCCTGGGCTGATGCATATGCTCTTCCTCCCGCTCCAATCCCCCATCACACGATTCCCCATCGACAGTTCAATTGCACCAAACCGGGGCCGATAACGGCACCCCTTTCCCCCGCGGAACGGCTCAGGTGAGGGCGGCGCTGGCCGCCTCGATGGCCTCCGGCGAGAGGACGTGGGCGATCGCCATGACCGCGGCACCGAGCACACCGGCGCGCTGACCGGCGATGGAGGGCACCACCCGCAGGTGTTCGGTGGCCAGCGGCAGGGACCTCCGGTACACCACCTCCCGGATTCCGGCCAGCAGGTGCTCCCCTGCCTGCGCGAGGCTGCCGCCGATGACGATGACCGAGGGGTTGGTCAGGTTCACGCAGGTCGCCAGGACGTCCCCGATGTCCCGGCCGGCCTGCCGGATCACCTGGATGGCGGTGCTGTCCCCGGACCGGACCAGCCGGATGACGTCCGCGCTGGAGGAGAGCGTCAGCCCGGTCTCGGCGGTGAGGGCCGCGGCGAGCGCGGGCCAGCCGGCCAGTGCCTCGAGACAGCCGGTATTGCCGCAGCGGCACCAGACCTCCCCGCCGCGGGGCACCCGGACGTGGCCGAGGTCCCCGGCGGTGCCCTGGGCTCCACGCTGAAGGGAGCCGCTTGAAATAATGCCGGCCCCGATCCCGGTGGCCACCTTGATGAACATGAACTCGGTGATGTCGGGCCAGTGGAACCGCTGCTCCCCCAGGGCCATGATGTTCACGTCGTTGTCCACGAGCACCGGAACGGAATAGCTCCGCTGTACGAGGGCGGGGACATCGATGCGGTCCCATCCGGGCATGATCGGCGGGTTCATGGGCCGGCCCGTCTCGTGCTCGACCGGCCCCGGGAGCCCGATGCCGATGGCGGCGAGCTCGGCGACGCTGCGGCCGGCGCGCGTGAGGAGGGCCCCGATGGTCTCAGTGAGCCAGCCCAGGACGCGCTCCGGCCCGTCGGTGATCGGGAGCTCCGCCGAGTCGCTCTCGAGCTCGGTGCCGGAGAGGTCGCTGAGGATCACCCGGGCGTGGGTGGCACCGAGGTCAGCGCCGATCACCACGCGCGCCCCGGGGTTCAGGGCAAATAACGACGGCGGACGGCCCCCGGTGGAGGCAGCACCTCCGTACGGGGCGACGAGGCCGAGCCGAATGAGGGTGTCAACGCGCGAGGCGACGGTGGAGCGGGCGAGGCCGGTCAGCTGTGCCAGTTCGGCCCGGGTGCGCGGCTGCCCGTCCCGGAGGAGCTGGAACACTTCGCTCGCCCCCGGTGCGGGAACCGTTGACGGGCGGGCTCCCGTCCATGGAAGCGCTGGAAAAGATGACACGCGTTCAGTAAAGCACGCGCACTTTCGATCGTCACTTCAGCAGGTAACGAGCAAGTAGTACGCGACTTTTGAACGAGTATCGACAGAAGTTGTGAGCTCTGTCACAGTGTGTTCATGAATGGGAACGTCCAACCGCCGGTGCTCCGCGTGACCGGCCTCGCCAAGGCCTTCTTCGGGGTGCCGGTGCTCCAGGAGGTGGGCCTCGAGCTGCGCGCCGGGGAAGTCCACGGTCTCGTCGGCGAGAACGGGGCCGGCAAGTCGACGCTGATGAAACTGCTGGCCGGGGTCTACCAGCGCGACGCCGGAACCATCGAGATCGACGGGGAGCCGGTGGAGTTCCACCACCCCACCCAGGCCCACCTCGCGGGCCTGTCCACGGTGTTCCAGGAGTTCAACCTGCTTCCCGACCGCACCGTGGCGGAGAACATCTACCTGGGCCGGGAGCCGCGCCGGGGCCTCCTCGTCGACACGAAGGCGATGAACCTCAGGACGGCCGAACTGCTCGACCAGCTCGGCATCGGCAACATCCGGCCCACCGCGGCGGTCAGCTCCCTGTCGGTGGCCCAGCAGCAGATCGTCGAGATCGCCAAGGCCGTCAGCTACGACGCCCGCATCATCTCCATGGACGAACCCACCGCAGCCCTCGCCGGCGCGGAGGTCGAACTCCTCTACGCCATCGTGCGCCGCCTGAAGGAACGCGGAACGGCCATCCTCTATGTCTCCCACCGGCTCAAGGAGATTTTCGATCTCTGCGACACCATCACGGTGCTCAAGGACGGGCGGATCGTCGGTACCCAGCCGGCCGCCGAACTGAACGACGCCTCCCTCGTGCGCATGATGGTCGGCCGTCCCATCTCGGCCTACTACCCGGAGGAACACCCGGGCACCACCGCAGGACGGACCCTGCTGACCATCGAGGGAGGCGGCAACCACCAGCTCGATGCCATCGACCTCGACCTGCGGGCCGGGGAGATCGTCGGGGTGGCCGGACTGCAGGGCTCGGGGCGCACCGAGCTGGTCGAGGCGATCTTCGGGGCAGCACCCTTCACCCGCGGCCGCGTGGAGCTGGACGGCCGGCCCTTCACGGCCACCTCCCCGCGCGAGGCCATTCGGCGGCGCATCGCCCTGATCACCGAGGACCGCAAGGCGCAGGGGCTGAGCCTGAACCAGTCAATCCTCAACAACGCCCTGGGCGTCATCCGGTCGGTCTTTCCGCGGCGCACCCCCGAGGCGCGCGCGGCGACGCCCGGCATCCTGTCCTCCCTTGAGGTCGTCGCGCGGGACCTGGACCAGGAGGTGCAGTACCTCTCGGGCGGCAACCAGCAGAAGGTGGTGCTGGCCAAGTGGCTGGCCATCGACCCGCTGGTGGTCCTCCTCGACGAACCGACCCGCGGCATCGACGTCGGGGCCAAGCTCGCCGTCTACAACCTCATGCGGGCCCTCGCCGCCGAGGGCCGGGCGCTGCTCATGGTCTCCAGCGAACTGCCCGAACTGCTGGGCATGAGCAGCCGCATCGTGGTGATGCGCGACGGCAGGATCGCCGGTGGGCTGCCGGTGGGCGCAAGCGAAGAACAGGTCCTCCAGCTGGCCACCGGGGCCCGGAACGAAACGGCACTTCCATGAAAATCACCTCCCGGCTCACCTCGACCCACATCGTCTACCTCGTGGTGCTGCTGACCGTCATCGCCGGCACCATCCTCGTGGCCGCCGCCGGGCGCAGCTTCTTCAGCGCCGGCAACATCTCCTCGATCCTCACGGGCACCAGCGTCCTCGGCTTCATCGCCATCGGCCAGACCCTGGTGATCCTCGTGGGAAGCCTCGATCTCTCCGTGCCCTACGTGGTGAGCCTGAGCAGCCTGCTCGCGGCGGGGATCATGGCCAACCAGCCGGCCAATATCCTCCCCGGCGTCCTCGTGGCGCTCGCGGTGGCTGCGGTCATCGGCCTCATCAACGGGCTCGTGGTCTCCGGACTGAAGGTCCACGGCTTCGTCGCCACCCTGGGCACGGGCCTGATCATCAGCGGATATCTGGCCACCAATTACAAGGGCAGCTCCGGGCAGGCCCCGCTGTCCTTCCGGCTGGTGGGCGCCACCGGCCTCGGACCGGTGCCCATCTCCACCCTGATCATGCTCGCCTGCGCCGCCGTCGTCCTGCTGGTGCTCGACCGCACCCGGCTCGGGCACTCGATGTACGCCGTAGGGGGCGACATCAACGTGGCCCGCATGTCGGGCATCCGCACCAGCACCCCCATCATCGCCGCCCACATCATCTGCTCCGTCCTGGCCGGCATGGCGGGACTGCTGCTGGCGGCGCGGCTCGGGGTGGGCAGCCCCACCATCGGTAGCCAGGGCGGCTACGACCTGCTCTCCATCGCCGCCGTCGTCCTCGGCGGCACCCTGCTGGCCGGTGGAAAAGGATCACTCGTGGGAACCCTCGGAGGCGTCCTGATCTTCGCGATGATCGACAACATCATGAGCGTTCTGCAGATCAACCCCTTCCTCAAGGATGTGGTGCGCGGCATCGTCATCGTCGCCGCCGTCGCGGTCTACGCCGGACGCCGCGTGGTCAGCCGGACCGCCCGCTTCGACGACACCCCGCAGGAAACCGTGTCGACCCGGCAGGAAGTCGGCGCATGAGCACCCTCACCCCGGACCGGAAGGCCGAACTGCGGCGCGACCGCTCACCCCGGAAGGACCGCCTGCTGCGCGGCATGCGTACCCCCGGAGGCGCGGTGTTCATCCTGCTGCTGGCCCTGCTCGCCGCCGTCATCTTCGTCAACCCCTCCTTCGGCGAGCCCGGCTCCCTGATCCGCTTCATCGGCCGCACCGCACCGATCGCGATCGCCGCGATCGGACAGTACTTCGTCATCGTCTCGGGCGAATTCGACCTCTCCATGGGATCGGTGGTGACGGCCCAGGTCATCATCGCCGGGAACCTCATCGGACAGGACGACGCGAAGGTCCTTCCCGTGCTGCTCCTGATGCTGGTCTTCGGCGCGCTCATCGGCCTGATCAACGGCCTCGTGACGACGCTCCTGAAGATCCCAAGCTTCATCGTCACCCTCGGCATGATGCTCGCCCTGCTGGGCCTGGTGCTCTACTGGACCGGCGGCGCCGCCACGGGAAACCCCGCAGACACCTTCCGCCAGATCGGCCGCGGGGGCATCGAGAACATTCCGGTGCTCGAGATCCTGCCCTACCCGGTACTGATCCTCCTGGCCATCGCCGCCGGGGCCTTCTGGCTGATGCGCCGGCCCTACGGGCGCACCCTGATCGCCGTCGGCGACAACGCCCGCGCCGCGGCCCTCACCGGGGCCCGCGTGTGGTGGATCCGCACCCGCGCCTTCATCCTCTCCTCGCTCGCCGCCACGGTCGCCGGCATCATCCTGGTCGGCTACGCCGGGGTGCACCCCTCGGTAGGGCGCGGCTACGAGTTCACGGCCATCACCGCCGTCGTCCTCGGCGGGGTGGTCCTGGGCGGCGGCCGCGGCTGGGTGCTCTCCGCGGCCGCAGGGGCCTTCGCCCTGGAGATGCTCTTCACGCTGCTGAACTTCGCCGGCGTCGCATCGACCTGGCGGGACACCGTCCAGGGCATCATCATCGTCGCCGCCGTCGCGGCCGGCGCACGCACCTGGGAGCGCCGCCGGCGCGGCGCGTCCAGCGCCACCCACGACAAGCAGACACCAATTGCACAGCCGCCCGCAGTGGGCACCAATGAGGGAGGAAAATGATGCGCCGAAGCATCCAATCAAAGGTCACGGCGGTCGCAGCGGCAGCGTTGCTCGCCCTGACCGCGTGCACCACCGATCCATCCATCGAGAACCCGCCGGCCGCCGAGACCGAAGGCGGGGAGGCGGCGGCCACCCCTGCCGAGGAGGGCGGCGACGAATGGTTCGACCAGGCGGCGTTCGATGAGCAGTCCGAGCAGCGCTCGGCCAGCTTCACCGGCGACCCGGAGCAGCCGTGGCTCCAGTACCTCGAGGGGGAGATGACCGACACCTCCGAGTTCGCGTCCGAGGGCGCCAAGAAGGTGTGCTTCGCCAACGCGTCGATCTCCAACCCGTGGCGCCAGACCGGCTGGATCACCATGAACCAGCAGCTCGAGGTGCTCGTGGAGCAGGGGGTGATCTCCGAGATGGAGACCCGGGACGCGCAGGACGACGACAACACCCAGATCGCCGACATCGACTACTTCATCGCGGAGGGCGACTGCGACGCGTTCATCATCTCGCCCAACTCCACCGCCGCCATGACCCCGGCCGTCGAGCGGGCCTGTGAGACCGGGAAGCCCGTGATCGTCTTCGACCGCGGCGTCGAGACCGACTGCGCCACCACCTTCATCCACCCGATCGGCGGTTTCGCCTGGGGCATCGACACCGCCGAATTCCTTATCGACAACCTCGAGGAGGGCGACAAGGTCGTGGCCCTGCGGATCCTCCCCGGCGTCGACGTGCTCGAGCAGCGCTGGGCGGCGGCGGAGAAGATCTTCGAGGAGAACGGCATCGAGGCGACCGACTACTTCACCGGGGCCGACCCGACCGAGATCAAGAAGATCATCTCGGATGAGCTGGCGACCGGCGACGTGCAGGGCGTGTGGATGGACGCCGGCGACGGCGCCGTCGCGGCCATCGAAGCCTTCGAGGACGCCGGCAAGGACTACCCGGTCATGACCGGGGAGGACGAGATGAGCTTCCTGCGCAAGTGGGAGGAGACGGGGCTGACCGGACTCGCGCCCGTCTACTCCAACTTCCAGTGGCGCACCCCGCTGCTGGCCGTCGAGAAGATCTTCGCCGGCGAGGAAGTGCCCAAGGAGTGGGTGCTCCCGCAGACCCCCATCCCCGAAGAGGAACGGGCCGACTTCCTTGCCTCGAACGAGGGCATGCCGGACGGCCACTACGCCAAGTTCGGCGGCACCGACCTCCCGGGCTACCCCGAGGTGTGGCAGGAACGCCAGATCCCGTAACCGGCCGGCAGCACGTTCAGGAGGCAGGGCAGCATGCACCGCAGCATCGGCGTCAACACCTGGGTGTGGGAATCCCCGCTCACCGACGCCACCCTGCCTCCGCTGCTTGCCCGCATCGCCGCCATGGGCTTCGATGCGGTCGAGCTGCCCCTCGAGAACGCCGGGGACCTCACCGCGGAGGTGGTGCGGGCCGCCCTGGGCGGGCTGCAGCCCTTCGTGGTCGGGGCGATGGCCCCGGGCCGGGACCTCGTCTCGGCCGGGGAGCCCGTGATCGCCGAAACCCAGGACTACCTCCGCGAGTGCATCGCCCTGGCCCGGGACATCGGTGCCGGGGCGGTGTGCGGGCCGTTCTACTCCTCCACCGGCCGTGTCTGGCGGATGGATGAGGCGGCGCGGCGGGACGCCTACGCCCAGCTGCGCCGGAACCTGGCCCCGCTGGCCGAGGAGGCCGTGGAGGCCGGCGTCGTGCTGGGAATCGAACCCCTCAACCGGTACGAGACCTCCCTGCTCAACACCACCGCCCAGGCGCTGGAGGCGCTCGGGCCGCTGCTCGGCCGGGGCGTGGGCCTGGCCCTGGACACCTACCATCTGGGCATTGAGGAGCGCTCCTCGGCGGACGCCATCCGCGCCGCCGGGGAGCACCTGGTGCACCTGCAGGTCTGCGGCAACGACCGGGGCGCCCCGGGCGGTGACCAGACCGACTGGACCGGCATCTTCACGGCCCTCGACGCCATCGGCTACCGGGGCGCGGTGAACATCGAAAGCTTTACGGCGGACAACGCCAGCATCGCCACGGCCGCCTCCATCTGGCGCCCGCTTGCGGAGTCACAGGACGCCCTGGCCCGGGACGGACTGCGGTTCCTGCGCTCGGTCCCCGCCGCCGCCCTCTAAGGAGATCCCTACATGACCACCACCGTTCCTGCACCCGCCCCTTCCCCGTCCGACGTTTCGGCGGACCCCCTGGGGGTGGCGGTCCTCGGCTATTCCTTCATGGGCAAGGCCCACTCCAACGCGTGGCGCAATGTGAACGCCTTCTACCCCTCGCCGCGGGTCGCCCAGAAGGTGCTGGTGGGCCGGGATCCGGCGCAGGTGCGGGAGGCCGCGCGGCAGTTCGGCTGGGAGGAGAGCGCCACCGACTGGCGCTCCGTCCTTGAGCGGGACGACATCGCCATCGTTGACATCTGCACTCCCGGGCACCTCCACGCCGAGCTCGCCATCGCCGCCCTGGAAGCGGGCAAGCACGTCCTCGTGGAGAAGCCGCTGGCGAACTCCGTGCCGGAGGCCGCGCTGATGGCGGCGACCGCGGTGGAGGCCCGCTCCCGCGGCGTGCAGTCGATGGTCGCCTTCAACTACCGCCGGCTGCCGGCGCTCGCCCTGGCCCGTAAGCTCATCGCCGAAGGCCGGCTCGGGGAGGTCAGGCAGGTGCGCCTGAGCTACCTTCAGGACTGGCTTTCGGACGAGGGCGCCCCGATGTCCTGGCGCCTGCGCAGGGAAACCGCCGGCTCCGGCGCCCTCGGCGACCTCGCCTCCCACGCCGTCGACCAGCTGCTGTTCCTCCTCGGGACGCCCGTCGTCTCGGTGTCAGGAACCGTGAACACCTTCGTTTCGACGCGGGAGGGCGGTCACGGACCGGAACCGGTCACCGTCGACGACGCGGCCTGGGCGACGCTGCGGCTGGGCAGCGGCGCCGTGGCCAGCCTCGAGGTCTCCCGGGTCGCCACCGGCCGGAAGAACGCGCTCCAGATCGAGGTGTTCGGCTCCCGCGGCGGGCTGCGGTTCGACCTGGAGCGGCTCAACGAGCTGAGGTTCTTCGACGCCGGAGCCCCGGCCGAGGCCCAGGGGTACAGCACGATCCTCGCCACGGAGCCCTCCCACCCCTACCTCGAAGCGTGGTGGCCGCCCGGCCACCTACTAGGCTGGGATTCGACGTTCACCAGCCAGGCCGCGGACCTGCTCCGGGCGATCGAGTCCGGGACGACGCCGTCCCCCTCGTTCGAGGACGGGCTCGCGGTGCAGCGGGTGCTCGAGGCCCTGCAGGTCAGCGCGGCCCAGGGCAGCCGGGCGGTGGACCTGTGACGCCGGAGGTCGGGCCCCACGCCCGCTTCCCGAACCGAGGAGATGCTTAGTGGGACGAAACTACACGCTGTTCACGGGCCAGTGGGCCGACCTGCCCTTCGAGAAGGTGGCCGAACTGGCCGGCCAGTGGGGGTACGACGGGCTGGAGATCGCCGTCTCCGGGGACCACCTCGACGCCTGGCGGTGGGACGACGACGCCTACATCCAGGACCGGCTGGACATCCTCGAACGCAACGGGCTGAAGGTCTGGGCCATTTCGAACCACCTCAAGGGCCAGGCGGTGTGCGATGACCCGATCGACTTCCGGCACGAGGCGATCGTCGGGCCCAGGGTCTGGGGCGACGGCGACCCCGAGGGCGTGCGCTCCCGGGCCGCCGAGGAGATGAAGCTGACGGCGCGCCTGGCGCAGCGACTCGGCGTGAAGACCGTCGTGGGTTTCACCGGCTCCTCCATCTGGCAGTACGTCGCGATGTTCCCGCCGGTCTCCGCCGAGGTGATCGAGGCCGGGTACCGGGACTTCGCCGACCGGTGGAACCCCGTCCTCGATGTGTTCGACGAGTGCGGCGTCCGCTTCGCGCACGAGGTGCATCCGTCGGAGATCGCCTACGACTACTGGAGCACCCAGCGCGCCCTGGAGGCCATCGGGCACCGCGAGGCGTTCGGCCTGAACTGGGATCCGAGCCACTTCATGTGGCAGCAGATTGATCCCGTGGGGTTCATCTCCGACTTCGCCGACCGGATCTACCACGTGGACTGCAAGGACACAAAGATGCGGATGGGCGGCGGGCGCAACGGCATCCTCTCCTCGCACCTGCCCTGGGGGGACCAGCGCCGGGGCTGGGACTTCGTCTCGACCGGCCGCGGGGACGTGCCCTGGGAGGCAAGCTTCCGGGCTCTGACGGCCATCGGCTACGACGGGCCGATCTCGGTGGAGTGGGAAGACGCGGGCATGGACCGCCTGCAGGGCGCCCCTGAGGCGCTGGCCTTCCTGAAGTCCTTCGACTTCGCCCCGTCCGGCGCCTCCTTCGACGCCGCCTTCAAGCAGTAGCAGGGCCCCGACGCCGAAACTGCAGCTCACCACGCTTTCCCGGGCTCGGAGCGTGGTTATCTGCAGTTTCGGCGGACAGGGAGCGCCTACCGTCTGGGGAGATTGCGGAAATTGCTGCGGGCCATGCTGACGGCTTCGCCCGCCCCTCCGTTGAGGACCACCTTGGACATCGCCGTCGCGAAACCCACGACCTGGTCCCGGGTGATTTTGGGCGGGATGGACAAGGCCCGCGGGTCGGTGATCAGCTCCACGAGCGCGGGGCCGGGATGGGCGAACGCCTCGCGGTAGGCATCTTTGATCCCTGCGGGGTCGGTGACCCGGGCCGCGTGGAAGCCCATCGCGCGGGCCACCTCGGCATAGTTGATGTCCGGCACGTCCACGCCGAAATCGGGGAGGCCGTCCACGAGCATCTCGAGTTTGACCATCCCCAGGGTCGAATTGTTGAAGACGACAACCTTGACCGGGAGCCGGGAGGCCACGGCGGTGAGCAGGTCCCCCAGCAGCATGGACAGCCCGCCGTCGCCGGACACCGAGACCACCTGGCGCCCGGGGTAGGCCGCCTGGGCGCCGAGGGCATGCGGCAGGGCGTTGGCCATTGAGCCGTGGAGATAGGAACCGATCAGCCGGCGCGTCCCCAGGGGGTTGATGTAACGGGCGGTCCAGACATTGCACATGCCCGTGTCGGCGGTGAAGACGGCATCGGGGGCGGCTGCTTCATCCAGGAGCGAGGCAGCGTACTCCGGGTGGATGGGCCGGATCTTTTCCACATCGTGGGTGTAGGCGCCGAGGGCCTTGTTCATCAGGCGGTCGTGCTTCTTCAGCATCTTCTCGAGGAACTGCCTGTCGGTCTTGGGGACGACCAGCGCCTCGAGTGCCCGCAGCGTGGGCCGAACTTCGGCGTGGACGGCGACGTCGACGTCGGTCCTGCGGCCAAGGTGGTCCGGCGCGCTGTCGACCTGCGCCGTGCGGACGCCGTCGGGCAGGAACTGGTCGTAGGGGAAGTCGGTTCCCAGCAGGAGCAGGAGGTCCGCCCCCTCGATCCCCGCGGCGGCGGCCCCGTAGCCGAGCAGGCCCGTCATGCCGATGTCGAGCGGATTGTCGTACTGGATGAAGTCCTTGCCGCGCAGCGTATGCCCGATCGGGGCGCCGATCTTCTCCGCAAGGGCGATCACGTCGTCGTGGGCGCCCTCGACGCCGGCTCCGCAGAAAATGGCGACGGTTCCGGCGTCATTGATCGCTGCGGCAAGGGCGCGGACCGCATCGGGGTGCGGAACGAGCGTGCCGCGGGTGAACGGGGCACACAGCGGGGTGTCCGCCACCGCGTCGTGCTCGGCAAGGTCCCCGGGAAGCACCACGACGCCCACACCGCGCAGACCCACGGCGTGCTGGATGGCGCTCTGCATGACCCGGGGGGCCTGCGCCGCGGTGCTGATGAGTTCGGAGTACACGGAACATTCGCTGAAGAGCCGGTCGGGGTGGGTCTCCTGGAAGTACCCGGTCCCGATCTGCCGGCTGGGGATGTGCGAGGCGATGGCCAGGACGGGGGCGCCGCTCCGCTGCGCATCGAAGAGCCCATTGATCAGGTGCAGGTTGCCCGGCCCCGCCGAACCGGCGCAGACGGCCAGCCGGCCCGTGAGTTGGGCTTCGGCCGCTGCGGCAAAGGCGGCAGATTCCTCATGGCGGACGTGGATCCAGTCGATACCCCCCTTGGCGCTACCTCCGGTCTGCCGGACGGCATCCACGATGGAGTTGAGGCTGTCCCCCACGATGCCGTAGATGCGCTGCACCCCTGCGGATTGGAGCTGTTGAACGAGCTGGTGAGCAAGATTCTTGGCCATCAGGGTCTCCTGGAGGTAAGCGCTGGTGCCCTTGCAGTCGCCAGTGTAGGCGGGCTCCGGCGGCCCCCGCCCGAAACCCCGTCACAAAACGTCCGCCCGCTGCCACAAATCCTCCTCCGGGGAGGCCGCGCCCGGCGCAGCGCAGGTGCCCGCCGAGACTGCAACTCACCACGCTTTGCCCGCCGCTGCGGGTGGTTACCTGCCGTTTCGGCGGGAGGCTCCGTACCCGGGCGCCGGAGGGCCGACCTTACGCATCCTTCACCCGGAAGGAATCCGGCACGGGGGAAGCCGAGTGGCGGGCAGTACGGGGGTCCCGTTCGAGGCCCGAGGGTTGGGTGAGGATTGAATACAGCTCGGGTCGGCGGCCCAGGAGCCAGCGCCGGCCGGTTGCCAGTGGCAGTAAGTCCAGGTCCAGGTCGGCCGTGACGACAGCGGTGTCGGGGACGGGCGTCTCGGCAATGATGCGGCCGTAGGGGTCGAGGATCATGGCGTTCCCCGTGCGGATTTCGTCGTCATCGGGGCCGATCCCGTTGCTGAACAGGACAAAGATGCCATTGTCATGGGCACGCGAGGGCAGCCAGCGCATCAGCCACCCGCGCCCGGACGGCCCGTTAACCGCCGCCAGGAGTGCCTCGGGATCATCATGCCGGTTATCCCAAAGGGTGCGCGGGAGGGGACGCATCCCGTGAGGGCTCATGGATTTCGTGCCTCCGGTCTGGTGAGGGGCAATCAGGACAGTGGCGCCCAGCAGCGCGACAGCCCGCACATTCTCGACGAGGTTGTTGTCCCAGCAGATGAGGATCCCCATCCGCGCGCCCCAGGGTGTGTCGAAAACCGTGTACGAGTCCCCGCTCGAAATCGCTTCGTGCTCGAACGCATGAAGTTTGCGGTGGACGTGCACTTCCCCATCGGGCAGGCAGACGGCATAGGAGTTGTAGAGGGTATCCCCCGCCGCTTCAAGGAATCCCACGCCGATGCCGAGCCCCAGTTCCATGGCCAGCTGCTGCACCTCGGCGACGGCCGGGCCGTCTTGGGACTGGGCCAGTTCCCGCAGCCGGGACGCGGGCTGGCGGGTGAGATGCCAGTAACCCAAGAGGCACATCTCCGGGAAGGAGATCAGCTGCACACCGTCCGCGGCTGCCTGCCCTGACAGCGTCCGAATGATCCCCAGGTTGGCCCCAATATCGTCAGGAACAGGCTCAAACTGGACTACTGCTGCACGAATCGCGTTCACCGAAGGCACCACTTCTCAGCATCCCCCTTGGATGGGTTGGTTGAACTCTCAAAGCCCCAACGGATAGTGGGGGCGTCGGCCCGGATTCAAGTCAACCTCCCGGCCGCCCGTCCGTCCAGCCAGTCCATGCGTCCGGTCCGCCAGGGCCTCCTTCACCGAGGCTGCAGCACACAATGCTCCGCCCGCCGCTGAGGGTGGTTACCTGCAGTTTCGGCGGGAGTGCGGGTGGCATGGCGCACGCTGGGAACTTAACAGGACCATCCCTTGAACGCGCCTGCAGGCCCCCGCACTACCCTGCCGCCAGCATTTCGCCTTGACAGGCATGCCCCTCAATGTAATCTTTATCACAGCAGAAAACCGGTTTTTCAGCCGCATCAGGCGAAGGGCGCGCTCCGCGCCGCCGGAATACTACTGAGGAGAAACACATGGGATCACTTGAGGGCAAGGTAGCACTCATCACCGGCGCCGCTTCCGGAATGGGCAAGGCGATGGCGGTCGGGTTCGCTGGAGAAGGCGCACATGTCGTCATCGCCGACCTGAACCTGGACGGGGCGAAGGAGGCCGCCGAGGCCATCCGCGCCACGGGAGGATCGGCCTCGGCCGTCTCCCTCAACGTCGCAGATCCCCAGCAGTCCAAGTCCGTCACCGAAGACATCGTGAACGAGCACGGCCGGATCGACATCCTGGTCAACAACGCCGGCATCGGCCTGATCAAGCCGCTCTGGGAGACCACCCCCGAAGAGTGGGACCGCATCATGAATGTCAACGTCAAGGGCCTGTTCTTCCTGACCCAGGCGGTGTGTGAACCGATGCGCAAGCAGCGCAGCGGCAAGATCATCAATATGGCCTCCATCGCCGGCCGCCGCGGCGAGGCACTCGTCGCCGCCTACTGCGCCTCCAAGGCCACCGTCATCTCCATCACCCAGTCCACCGCCATGGCCATGGCCGAGTACGGCGTCAATGTCAACGCAATGGCACCGGGCATCGTCGACACCCCCTACTGGAAAGAAGTCGACAAGCAGTTCGGCGAGATCACTGGAAAGGCCGAGGGCGAGACGTTCAAGAGCGCCGCCGACAACATCCCGCTGGGCCGCACCTCCGTTCCCGAGGACGTCGTGCCGCTGGCGATCTTCCTCGCCGGCCCGGGCTCCGACTACATCACGGCCCAGACCTACAACGTCGAGGGCGGAATGGTCATGAGCTGAGCCTTCCGGCTCAACCCCATCCCTACCTGTTCCCGAAAGGACAGTCGTGAGCTTTCCCCTCCTGAGCGAGAACTCCCTGCTTGGATCAACACCCGCCATGCTCGTCGGCGGACGGTGGGTCTCCACCGACGAAACCCGGCCTGTCGACAACCCGGCCACCGGCGAGGCGCTCACCGAAGTGCCCGAGGCCGGCCCGGAACACCTTGAGGAAACGCTCGCCGTCGCCTACAAGGCCCAGAAGGACTGGGGCCGGCGCACCTACGCGGAGCGCGCCGACGTCCTGGCCGCCGTCATCGACGCCGTCGAGGAGCACGCCGAGGAACTGGCGCAGATCGTCGTTGCCGAACAGGGCAAGACGATCACCGAGGCGCGCGGGGAAATCGGCGGGGTCAAGGCCTTCTTCGACTTCGCGCTCACCCAGAAGTACCGCAACGTCGGCGAGGTGGTCGCCTCCTCGGCGGCCAACCGCCAGCTGATGGTGCGCGAGGAACCCATCGGCATCGTCGCGGCGATCATCCCCTGGAACTTCCCGGCGGCGATTTTCGCCCGGAAGGTCGCCCCCGCCCTGATGGCAGGCAACGCCATCGTGCTCAAACCCAGCGAGCTGACCCCGCTGTCGGCCCTCGCCATGGCGAAGGTGTGCGAAAAGGCGGGCGTCCCTGCCGGCCTGGTGAGCGTCCTCACCGGCGGGGGCCGGAGCATCGGCAAGGCCCTCGTCGAACACCCGCTGGTGGGCATGGTCACCGTGACCGGGTCGACCCGCGCCGGCCGGGAGATCCTGGCCCAGGCGGCGCACAAGGTCATTCCGGTGTCCCTCGAACTGGGCGGCAAGGCCCCCGTAATCGTCTTCGATGACGCCGATCTCGACCTGGCGGTCCAGGAGGCGTTCGAATCGCGGTTCTGGAACTGCGGGCAGGTCTGCACCTGCAACGAGCGCACCTACGTCCAGCGGGGGGTGCACGACGAGTTCGTGCGGCGCCTCCTGGAGAAGGTGAACGGGCTCGTGGTGGGCGACCCGCTGGACGAGGGCAGCCAGATCGGCCCCAAGGTCTCCCAGGCCGAATGGGACAAGGTCAAGGCCTTCGTCGACGGCGCGGTCGACGCCGGTGCGCGGCTCGAGACCGGCGGCGGCCGGCCCGAGGACCTCAAGGACGACAAGGGGTTCTGGTTCGCCCCCACCGTCCTGACCGGTGTCAGCAATGAAATGGACATCGTGCAGCAGGAAGTGTTCGGCCCGGTGCTCCCGATCATCCCCTTCGACACCTACGACGAGGTGGTGGAGTTCGCCAACTCGACCGACTACGGCCTGACCGCGTACGCCTACACCGAGGACTTCCGGACGGCCCTCTCGCTCACCGAGGACCTCGAGTTCGGCGAGGTGTACATCAACCAGACCGGCCCCGAGCAGGTGCAGGGTTTCCACACCGGTTGGAAAATGTCCGGTCTGGGCGGCGACGACGGCCAGCACGGCTTCGAGCGCTACACCCGCAAGAAAACTGTCTACCTGGACTACCGGCGCGGCACCTAGCCGCCTCCGCCTTCGAGGCCCCGCCACAGCAGTCGGGGCCGCAGCCGAGCACGAACCTCAACAAGGAAGTTGGAATCATGAATCTGCACGCCACTCCGATCCTCAAGTCCCTGGCCTGTGCCGCCGTGCTGGGCTTCGCCCTGACCGGCTGCACCAACACGGGAACCACCACCGGGGGCTCCGGAGGCGGCTCCGAGACGCCTGAGGGAACTCAGCAGTCCGTCGCCTCCGCCGAAGGCCCCACCTGCTCCATTGAGGACTACGGAGCCGAGAAGATCGACCTGAAGGACGCCGTCGTCGGATTCTCCCAGTCGGAGAAGGAGGACAACCCCTTCCGCATCGCCGAGACGCAGTCGATCAAGGATGAAGCGGAGAAGCTGGGGGTGAAGAAGCTGATCACCACCAACGCGCAGTCGACCCTGTCCAAGCAGATCTCCGACATCCAGGACATGATCTCCCAGGGGGCCCAGGCGCTCATCGTCGCTCCCCTGAACTCCGACGGCCTGGAGCCTGCCCTGCAGGCGGCCCGCGACAAGAACATCCCGGTCATCACCATCGACCGTAAGGTCAACGCGACCGCCTGCGAGGACTACGTCACCTTCCTGGGCTCGAACTTCGTCGAGCAGGGCAAACGAGCCGCCGACCAGTTGATCGAGGGCACCGGAGGGGAGGCGAAGGTCGCGATCCTGCTGGGCTCCTCCGGCAACGCCGTGACCACCGACCGGACCAAGGGGTTCAAGGACCAGGTCGCCGCCGAGGCGCCGGGTATCGAGATCGTGGCCGAGCAGACCGGCGACTTCGCCCGCGACAAGGGCCAGTCGGTCACCGAACAGCTGCTGCAGGCCAACCCGGACATCACCGCGATCTACGCGGAGAACGACGAGATGGGCCTCGGTGCCCAGGCGGCGATCGTCGCGGCGGGCAAGACACCGGGCGAGGACATCCAGATCTACTCCATCGACGGCACCCGGAACGCGGTCGAACAGATCACCGCCGGCTCCTACAACGGCGTCATCGAATCGAACCCCCGCTTCGGGCCGCTGGCCTTCCAGACCCTGGTCGACTTCATGGACGGCAAGCCGGTGGGGCAGGACATCATCATCGCCGATTCGGAATACGACCCCTCGAACGCTGCCGAGCGGGTGAACTCCGCGTACTGATTCCCCGGGGGCGGGGCCGCACCGGTCCCGCCCTCCACCACCGTCACACGAAAGGCAGCAAACGTGACAGAGCAGCTCAGCACCGCCGCACCGGCGCCCGTGCTCGAAGCCCGCGGGGTGGGCAAGACCTTCACCGGAGTCGCGGCCCTGCAGGGCGTCGACTTCACCCTCCGCGCCGGTGAAAGCCTCGCCCTGATGGGAGAGAACGGCGCCGGGAAGTCGACGCTGATCAAGGTCCTCACCGGGGTGTACCAGCCGGACGAGGGCCAAATGTTCCTCCATGGCGAGCCGGCCAGCTTCGCCAAGCCGGTTGACGCCCAGCACGCCGGGATCAGCACCATCTACCAGGAGGTCAACCTCGTCCCCCTGATGACGGTGGCCCAGAACATCTTCCTGGGCCGCGAGCCCCGGAACCGGTTCGGCCTGATCGACTTCCGGAAAATGCAGGAGGACGCCCGCTCCCTCCTGGCGACGTACGACATCCACGTCGACGTGCGCCGTCCGCTGCGCAGCCTGGCCCTGGGCATGCAGCAGATGGTCGCGCTCGCCCGGGCCGTCTCCATCGACGCCCGCGTCGTCATCATGGATGAACCGACGTCGTCGCTCGAGGCCCGCGAGGTGGAAACCCTCTTCCGGGTGATCGGGATGCTCCGCTCGCAGGGCATCGCGATCGTCTACGTCAGCCACCGGATGGACGAGATTTTCGCCATCTGCGAAACGGTCACGGTCCTGCGGGACGGCAGGGTGGTCCACAACGGGCGCCTGGCCGACCTGTCACGGGTCGAACTGGTGGCGCTGATGCTCGGACGGTCGGTGGAGAAGGTCAAGCGTGGCGGCGTGACCGCCTTCGGCGAAGTCAAGGAGGGCGAGGGCGAACCGGTCCTTACCGCCCGGGATCTGAGCCGCAAGCACCAGATCAGCGGCATCGGCCTGGATATCCGCCCCGGCGAAGTGGTGGGTCTGGGCGGCCTGCTCGGCTCCGGGCGCTCCGAGACGCTCAAGGCGATGGCCGGGGTCATGCAGCTGGACGAGGGAAGCCTCACCGTGGACGGGAAACGCGTCCGCAGCGGATCGGTCGCGGCCGCCATCAAGGCGGGCGTCGTCATGCTCCCCGAGGACCGGAAGGCCGAAGGGATCATTCCGAACCTCTCCATCCGCGACAACATCGTCCTGGCCGCCCTGCCGCGCCTCTCGCGTGCCGGGTTCACCTCGCGCGCCAAGCAGGACGCCATCGTGGACGTGTTCATGAAGCGTCTGCGGATCAAGGCCGCGAGCCCCAACCAGGTGGTGTCGGAGCTGTCCGGCGGCAACCAGCAGAAGGTCATGATCGCCCGCTGGCTGGCCATGAACCCGAAGGTCCTGCTGCTCGACGAGCCCACCCGGGGGATCGACGTCGGTGCTAAGGCGGAGGTCCAGGCGCTCATCAACGAGCTGGCCGACGAAGGCCTGGCGATCGTCCTGGTCTCCTCCGAACTCGAGGAAGTCGTCGAGGGATCCGCGCGCGTCGTCGTCCTGCGCGACGGCTCCGTCGAGCGGGAGCTGCGCGGCAGCGAGGTCACCGAGCAACACCTCATGGCCGCCCTGGTGGGCGAGAACCACTCACCGGCCGACGAGTCACCAGCTGAGATTAAGGAACGCCTGTGAGTACCGTAACGTCCGCTGTCCGCCTGCCGCAGAAGGGATCGGCGCTGGTCTTCCTCCAGCGGTACGGCGTGTACCTGGCCATTGCGCTGCTCCTGCTGTTCAACCTGTTCTTCACCCCGAACTTCATGACGATCGATAACTTCCGCGTCCAGTTCATCCAGGTGGTTCCGGTGCTCATCGTGGCCCTCGGCATGGCCCTGGTGATCGGCACGGAGGGAATCGACCTCAGCGTCGGTGCGGTCATGGCGCTCTCCGCGGCGGTGATCCCCCTCTACATCGGGTACGGCCCGCTGCCGGCGGCGATCCTTGCGGTCCTCGCCGGCTGCCTGATCGGTCTGGCCAACGGCACGATGATCGCGCTCATCGGGGTGCAACCGATCGTGGCGACGCTCTCCCTCATGGTCGCCGGGCGCGGCATCGCCCTGCTGGTGGCCGACGAGCAGCTCAAGTCCGTCATCGACCCGGGCTTCCTGGCCCTGGGCCGTGGAACCATCGCCGGCGTGCCCTACAGCGTCCTGCTCGCCCTGATCCTCGTGGGCCTGGTGGCGGTGCTGGTGAACCGGACGACCTTCGGCAAGCAGCTGGTCTCCATCGGCGGAAGCCGGCGGGCCGCCGAACTCGCCGGACTGCCGGTGAAGCGCGTGCTGATCACCATCTATATCCTCGCGGCCGCGCTCGCCTCCATCGCCGGCATCATCCAGACGGCACGGCTCAGCGCCTCGGTGCCCTCAACGGTCGGGAACCTCATTGAGCTTTCGGCGATCACCGCCGTCGTGATCGGCGGCACCCCGCTCAGCGGCGGCCAGGTGAAGGTTTTGGGGACCGTCGCCGGCGCCCTGCTCCTTCAGCTCATCGCGGCGTCGCTGATCAAGCACAATGTGCCCGACGCGTACTCCCAGATCACCCAGGCCGTCATCATCCTCCTCGCGGTCTACCTTCAGCGTGGAAAGGCGGTGCTCAAGTGAGCCTGGCCCTTGAACCCAGTGTCGGACCGGCAACGACCAAGCAGGTCACGCGCGAGCGCATCGCCGGGAACGTGCAGCGCTACGGGGCGGCGATCGTCCTGGGGCTGCTGCTGGTGGTCGGCAGCTTCGCCTTCCCCACTTTCCCCACCCTGAGCAACTTCACGAATATCGCCACCCAGTCCTCGTTCCTGCTCATCGTCGCCGTCGGCATGACCTTCGTCATCCTGACCGGCGGGATCGACCTCTCGGTCGGCTCCGTCTACGCGCTCGGCGGGATCCTTGCCGCCTACGGCTCCACCTGGGGCATCGCCGGCGCCGTGCTCCTGCCGCTGCTGGTCTGCGGGGCCGTCGGCATTCTCCAGGGCCTGCTGATCGCCTATGGCGGGATGGCGCCCTTCATCGTCACGCTGGCTGGCCTGCTCGGCATCCGCGGCCTGGTCTTCGCCCTGACCAACGAGGGCGCCAACACCCCGCTGATCAAGGATGCCGCGGTGACCGCCCTGGGCCAGGGCGGCATGCTCGGCCTGCGCTGGCCGGTGGTGATCGCCGTGGTCGTCGTGGTCATCGGGTCGGTGCTGCTTGCCCGCGGCAGGGGCTCCCAGACGGTCCTGGCCATCGGCGGCTCCGAGAGCGCGGCGGTGCTGATGGGCCTGCCGGTGGCCCGCGTGAAGTTCAGCGTCTATGTGGTGAGCGGCCTGTGCGCCGGCCTCGCCGGGGCCCTGAACGCGGCCTACTCCTCCTCGGGCGTGCCGACCGTCGGCGTCGGGCTTGAACTGAGCGCGATCGCCGCCGTCGTCATCGGCGGAACGCTGCTCACCGGCGGCCGCGGCAACCTGATCGGGACGACGGCGGGCGTGCTGCTGCTGACGGTGATCCAGAACCTGATCAACCAGGTCGGCTCCCTCACCTCGTCGGTGCAGGCGGTGGTGTCCGGGATCTTCCTGGCCGTCGTGGTCATCATCCAGACGGTACTGTCCCGTACCCAGCGGTTGTAGCCGGGTACGCGGTTACCGGGGCGTCCTACCAGCGGTCAGCGCAGGTAGGACGCCCCGTTTGCGTCGACCACGGTTCCGCTGACCCACTCCGGGGCGCCGGTCGCCAGCCACAGTACGACGGCGGCAACCTCCTCCGGCTCGGCGACCCGCCCAAAGGGGCTCTGGGCGCGGACGGCGTCGCCCTGGGCGCCCTGCAGCACCGGCCGACCCATCCTGGTGTCGACGAACCCGGGGGCGACGGCGGCGGCGACGATGCCGTGCGGGGCCAGGGCCACGGCGAGCGACTGGGTCATTGAGTGGAGCGCGGCCTTGCTCGCGCCGTACGCGGGGGTGGTCGGTTCGCCCCGGTAGGCGCCGCGGGAGCCGACACTGATCAGCCGCCCGCCGGCGGGCCCCCGGGAGCGGTGGATCAGGTGGTCGGCCATCAGCCAGGACAGGTTGGCCGGGCCCATCAGGTTGACTTCGAGGGTGCGCCGCCAGGCCTGCTGCCAGTCGGCATAGGAGGTGCCGTCCACGGGGTGTGCTTGGAAGATGCCCGCATTGTTGACCAGTACGTCGATGCCGCCCAGCTCCCGCGCCGCCTCGTCGAAGACCCGCCGGCAGGCCTCGGGTGAGGAGAGATCGCCGACGACGACGGCGTGGCCGTCACCGGGCAGCCCGGCCCGCACCCGCTCGGCGGCGTCGGCGTCGTGACCTGCGTGCACGGCCACCAGGTGGCCGGCGTCCGCGAGCGCGTATGCAATGGCGGCGCCGATGCCGCGGCCGGCGCCCGTCACGAGGCTTGCTGTCGTCATCTGCGTGACGATACCGAACCGGGGCCCGGGTGGCTATCGGGATCCTGAGAAGTCGCAGCGCGGGCAAGCTGCACGGCGGCTGCCGCCATCTCATCGGCAAGCCTGAAAACATCCCACACCGCTGACGGGCGCGTTTCGCTGCTGAAGGCCGTCACCGTAGTTTCTCCGGAGGAGTCCTCGACGAAGAAGTGGAGGGGAGCAGGACGCTTCAGGTGGAGTACCGCCGCTTGGTGGCGCAGTCCCGTGGTGTCCCAATCCCTGTCCAACTCCACCCAGAGGGTGGTGCCGATCTCCCGGCTGCTGGCACCCGGCCGGGTGAACACCGCATGCAGGGCGGAGAGCGTCTCGGAGATTCCTTGAGTCGCACTCCACGACTCCTCGAGAGAGAACCGCCGGGCGGCGGTGCGGCGCATGACGTCGATGGGCAACCGGACTGGCCGGCGCAGGAAGCTGCCCTGGGTCAGAAGAACTGCCAGCACGAAGACAGAAGGATAAAAAAGGAGCATGGTAAGCATCCCGAGCAGGAGTGATTCGCCGGCATAGGTTACCCGAAGAACGTTGAGGGCCATCCATCCGCCCACCACCACCAGCACCGCCATGGTTCTGCGCAGCGGCGTGGTGAAGTAGAGCATCAGCCGCTGCACCCGGCTCAGCTTCTCGTCGGGCTGCCCGCCGCCGGTGCCCCCATTCGGCCGGTCCGAAGTCATGCGCCAGTGTCGCACGGGCCGGGCATTTCCGGCAGGGGCGAACCCACCGAAGATGCCCGGCCCGCGGCCGACACCTCCTAGGAGGACGCCTTGGCTTCCTTGTACTGGTGGGGCAGCTTCATCGACTTCCCGGCGAGGACCCCGCGCAGCCGGTCCGGGTAGTCGGTGATCAGCCCGTCGATGCCGAGGTCGATCAGGCTGGACATGGTGGCCTCGTCGTTCACCGTCCAGGGGATGACCTGCATTCCCGCGGCGTGCGCCCGCTGGACCATGTCGGCGGTGACGTAGGGGACGTAGTTGCCGTCGGTGACCGTGCCGTTCTGCGGCGACCCATGCACCGGAGAGACGGCATCGAAGCCCAGGAAGGAGGCCGCCCGGACGAGGTCCCCGCCGAAGTCGTCGGCGTCGATGCCGCCGAGCCAGGGCGAGGCGCCGGGCTGTCCAACCTGCAGGAAGTCCTTATTGGTGAGGGCGACGGTGCGGATTTCCGGTGCCTGCTGCTGCACGAGGCGCAGGGCGCCCCAGTCGAAGCTCTGGATTGAGGTCCGGCGCTCCATGCCGGCCGCGCGGATCTCCCGCAGCGCCACCTCGACGAACTGCTCCCGCGGGGCGGTCTGTTCCGGGGCGCCTGCCTCCACCTTGGTTTCGATGTTGAACTCGACCTGGCTGGCCCGGTGCGCCTTCACCAGGGTGAACAGTTCGGTCAGGGTCGGCATTTTCGCGCCCGGCGCGGTGACCTGGCCGGGGTAGGCGGGCAGCGCGCGGGATCCGCAGTCGAGGGTGCGGACCTGGTCGAAGGTGAGGTCCTTGACGTACTTGCCGGCATAGGGGAACTGCGGGTCGCCGGGGACCACGGGCGCGGTGTCGGCGCACTTGCGGCCGTCGATCCGGCGGTCGTGGGTGATCACCTCCCGGCCGTCGCGGGTGATCTGCAGGTCGAGCTCGAGCGTCGAGACCCCGGTGCGCAGCGCGGCGGCGAATGCCGGGAGGGTGCTCTCCACGGTGAGGCCGATCCCGCCCCGGTGCGCCTGGAGGTCGAAGTGCGCACCGGCGGCGGCCGGCGCGGGGCCGTTGGCCGCCGGAGCGGGAACGGTCTGTGCGGCGGCGGGGGCGACGGCGCCGAACGCCAGGGCGAGGCAGAGCGCTGCCGTGGCGGGAAGGTGTCGTGGTTTCACTGGAGCTCCTGGTCGGGGGCGGTTTGCGCTTCCACCGTCGCGGGGATCAGCGAACGGCCCGGGTCGGGAAGGTGGCCGGGGCGCTGACTCCCCCTGAACATCCGCCTAACCGGCGAGGATCCCCGCAGCTTCTACAAACGTCTGGGCCGGCGTCGTGACGTGGGGTGAAAGACGGATACGGCGGCCGTCGTGCGCGGTGGCACTGATGCCGGCGTCCGCGAGTGCCCTCAGGGCAGCTCCCGCGTCGGGAACCTCCACCGACACGATCCCCGCACGCTCGGCACGCCGCCGGGGCGAGAGCACCGGAAGACCGGCGGCATCGAGTTCGGCGAGCAGGCGGTCCACCCCTGCCGCGATCCCTGCCTCGATTCCGGGCAGGGTGGCGGCCTCGATCAGTTCGAGCGCGGCGGCGAAGGACCCCACGGCGAAAGGCGAAAGGTGGGAGATGCCAAAGCCGAGGGCGCCCGCGCGCGATGGGTGCTCGACGCCGTCATAGACGGTCGCGTCCTCGACCCCCGTCCAGCCGCTCAGCACCGGACGGATCCGCGCAATCCCTGCCTCCGAAAAGGCCAGGGCGCCTGCACCCCACCCGCCGCGGATCCATTTCTGGGCACCGACGACGAGTGCGTCGGCCAGGGTCCAGTCGAGCTCGACGACCCCGAAGCCCTGGATGCCGTCGACGATGAGCAGCCGGTCGGGCCCGAGAACCTCCCGGAGGCCGGCCAGGTCCGCGCGGTAGCCGGTGCGGAAATCGACGGCGCTGACGGCGAGCGCGACGGTATCGGAGGTCAGTGCCTGGTCCACCAGTTCCACCGTGACGCGGTCTCCCGGCGCGCCCAGGCGGTGGACCGCACCAAGCCCCAGTCCGTTCGCGCGGAGCCAAGGATAAAGATTGGCGGGGAACTCCCCCGCACCGACCAGGACCGTCCCGGTCCCGATCCCGAAGGCTACCTGGAACAGCCCAAGCGAGGTGTAGGGCAGCAGCCCCACACGCTCGACCGGGAATCCACTGAGCCGGGAGAACGCCTGCCGGGCCCGCAGGTCCTGCAGGTGCAGCTGTTCACTAGTGCCGACGGCTCCCTCGGCGGCCGTGCGCAGGAGGTCCGCAGCGGTCTCCTCAACCTGCCGCGACGGCGGTCCATAGCTGGCGAAGTTCAGGTACCCGCCAGATTCGCGGAAGGCCGCCGCATACTCCTGCAGCTTCGAATCGGGCACTGCCGCTCCCCTCCCCTGGCCGCGGCCGTCCGGCCGCGGGTGCGCTTTGATTGTCCGTCTGTGTCGTTCACCCCAGTATCCCCGGGGCGCAACGGAGTCCGCGGGAAATGCCGACGCGCGCCTGCCCGGGTGGCGCGACGGGTGCCGTCCCGACACAATGGCGGTACAGCGTGCCCAAGGCGAAGAGGAGCCGTGTCAGCTGAAGCGATAAGGGCCGCGGGCCCCAGTGACCTGGAGCGGTTTCTCCCGCGGCCCGTCGACGGCGGGCGCGTCCTGCTTGGCATCACCGGGGCTCCGGGCGCCGGGAAGTCGGCGCTCGCCCGGGCCCTCGTGGACGCGGAACCCGGCCGGCGAGGCTATGTGCCGATGGATGGATTCCATTTTGCCGATCAGGAGCTGGTGCGCCAGGGGCTGCGGGACCGGAAGGGCGCCCCGGAGACCTTCGACGCCTACGGGTACGCCGACCTGCTGGCACGGCTGCGCCGCCGGCCGGCCCACACCGTCTACGCGCCGGCCTTCGAGCGGGATCTCGAACAGCCCCTCGCCAACGCCCTGCCGGTGCCGCCCGGGCTTCCGCTGCTCATCACCGAGGGAAATTACCTGCTCCTCGACGCCCCGGGGTGGCGGGAGGTTCACGCGCAGCTGAGCGAGGTATGGTTCGTCGACGTCGACCCGTCCCTGCGGGTGCAGCGCCTGATCGACCGGCATGTCCGGTTCGGCAAGTCCGAGGACGCCGCCCGCGCCTGGGTCGAACAGGTGGATGAGCCGAACGCCCGCCTTATAGACGCGACGAGGGCCGCCGCCGACCGGGTGATTGACCTGACCGCCTTCGCCGTCCCGGGCGCGGACTAAGGGAACTCCTGCGATTGACGACGACCGATCAAGCTGCTGGTCTGCAGCGTCCTTCGCCGCAGCACTGGCCTTGCGCTGCCGGTAGGAGCGCATCGCCATCTTCGTGCCGCAGGGATTGGCCCTGCAGTAGGCTCCGGCGCCATTGCGGGTGCGGTCGTAGAAGGCCGTCTTGCACTGCGGGTTACCGCAGGCCCTGACCCTGTGCCACCGCTCCCCACTCCACCCACCGGTCGGCATCCCCTGGAGGTGCCGGCCGGTCGCCGCGTTCACGGCATGGCACGCTCCCACGCAACACTCCAGGAGCGCGTCGTCACCGGCGCAGCCCGCCCGTGCCCGGGGCTGGAGGGCCCGGCCGGTCAGGCAGTCCGGAAGGCCGGGGTGGCGAAGACCCCTGCGGGGTCGGCCGCGGCCCGGATTCCGGCCAGCCGCTTCGCGTTCTCGCCGAAGTAGGCGGTCCCCGGATCGGCCAGGGTGGAGTCGGAGTAGTTGAAGTAGGCGCCTTCACCCCAGAACGGGACCATGCTGGCACGCGATTGCCGGACAAATTCATCGAAGGGAACGGGATTTCCGCCCTCCTCATAGGTGGCCGTGTACTGGACGGTGGCGTAGGCACCCCGATGCCCGAAGGCGGTCGAGGCGGCCGGCAGTTCCCGGACCGCGCCCCCAAGGGCATCCAGCGACACCCCCGTTTCGATGGCTCCCAGCCGGTGGCCGAGCTCGCACCGTTCCACCAGCACAGCGGCACCCTCGACGTCCAGCAGGTCGTAGGGGACATGGGAGGTGGCGCAAAGCCTCTCGCCGGAGCGCCCCGCCGTCACCGGTGGTGCACTGGTCCACGGGCACCCCGGCGCACCCGGCGTAGGTGAACATCACCTCGGTGTAGGTCCGGTCCGGCCGCACGCTGTTCACCAGCGGCAGGACTCCGGCCGCCTCGTGAAGGCCGGCAACCTGGGCGTCGAGTGCGGCGGAGGGACCCGTCCAGGTCGCGGTGAGCTGGATGGTCGGCCCGTCGTGCCGGGCTCCACTGAGCAGCTTGAGCGTTGACCACAGCCGGGGATCCACCTCGGGGGCCCACTGCTGCCACGCAAGGATGACCGGCACGGCATCGGTGAAAGCCCACTCGAGGAACACAGTGGTGATGGTGGGAGCGGGCACCGTCTCGAAGGTCAACGACGTCACGATGCCGACCTGCCCGCCTCCCCCGCGGCAGGCCCAGAGGAGGTCCTCATTCTCGTCGACGCTGGCGGTCAGGAGCTCCCCGCCGGCCGTCACGAGCTCCACCGACCGCAGCGCGTCCGAGGTCAGCCCGTACGCCCGGGTCAGCACTCCGACACCACCGCCCAGGGTCAGCCCGGCGACGCCCACCGTGGCGCAGGAGCCGCCGGCCACCGCGCGCCCCCTTGCGCCGACCGCGTCGTAGACCTGGATCAGGGATGCGCCGGCCCCGATGACGGCCGCGCCTGAGTCCTCGACCGTGATGCCGGAAAGACCTCGCAGGTCGATGACGAGCGACGGTGCCAGGCCTGCCTGGCCCACATCTCCCGAGGAATACCCGGAATAGCTGTGGCCCCCGGCCCGGACGACGAAGGGCACGTCCGCCTCCCCTGCGAAGCGGACCGCCTGTGCGACGTCGTCCGCGGTGGCCGCCGCCAGCACGGCGAGCGGCAGGGCGCCGTCGAACCGTGGGTTCTCGACCCTCTTCGCGTCCTCATACCCGTCGGCACCCTCCAGGTACAACGGTCCGGAGATCTTTGACCGGAGCTTCCCCCAATTCGGCCCGGCCGGCGGTGGCTCCACGGTCGGCGGGGTCTGCACGACCGTCGGCGTTGCAGGCCGGGAACAGGCCGCCAGCACAGCGGCGGTCCCGCCAAAGGTCACCGAAGCGAGGAAAGTCCTCCGGTTCACAGAACTCATCATTTGAGCCTACGCTTCCGGAGCCGCGCTCCCATTGCGCGCAACATGTGGGAAGCGCCACCGTCAGCTCAACCCCCCACGCGGTGGATGGTGAAGGCGGTGAGGAATCCGACGGCCGCGGTGAAACCAGTGAGGTTGTGATGCTCCTCAAAGGCCTCCGGGATCATGGTGTCTGCCAGCATGGCGAGGATGCCTCCGGCGGCGATGGCCGTGATGAAGGCGATCAGCGCGGCCGGGGCGTTCTCCAGGGCGGCATATCCAAGCAGGGAGGCCAAGCCACAGAGCACCGCGATGGCCGTCCACACGCCGAACACGTATCCGGGCCCGCGGCCGGCCTTCTTCATGCCGGCCGTACTCGAAAGGCCTTCCGGGACATTGGAGATGAACACCGCCGCGAGCATGGCCGGGCTGACGGTTCCCGAGGCGATGAGGCCCACGCCGAGGACAACGGATTCGGGAATACCGTCAATCAGGGCACCGATGGCGATAGCCGTCCCGCTGCCCGGTGCGTCCTTCTCCGAGGGCTGCTTCTGCCCGGACCGTTTGCGATGCTTGGCCCCTGCACGGGCTAGGAGGATGTTCGAGCCGACGAAGATCGCCGCACCGGTGAGGAAACCAACTACCGTCGGCAGCAGCCCCCCGCTGTCGACGGCTTCCTGAACCAGTTCGAAGGCCAGCGCCGAGATCAGGACACCGGCCCCGAAGGCCATGATGGTGGCCACGAGTCGGGAAGGCACCTTCCATAGCCAGGCGATCGCGGACCCCAGCACGAGGGCCCCGCCGGCGAGGGTACCCCACCCCAGGGCCTGCAGCCACATCGGCATGCGCAACTCCTTCACTTCCCAGCCGCAAATCCACAAGGCCGGCCTCCGTGTCCTCAGCGGAGAATATCAACCGGGCGCCGCTGCGGGTTCAGAGGCGGGACATGAGCCGGGGTCGCAGCCGCCCGCCACGCCGCTGCTGGTGACCGTAACCTTCAGTGCCATTGTGGCCCTCGGCATTGTCGCGCCGATAACCTCGATGCATTGGTCTCGTCAATCGAAATATCCACCCCGACGACGAGTTTCAGGTTCGGATGCCCGAGCGCAGACCGCGCCCGGGCCTAACTCCTGGAGTCGGCAGCTCATCCTGTTGCTGTCACAACGAGCACGGATGGAACTTCCTTCGGCTGCAGGGGCGACCGCTTCCCGTGAAACACTCATCGATTCCACCCGGTGTCATCTGCCGTGCGTAGAACTGCCCCAGGACAGCCCTGCCTGGGCTAGTTGGGGCTGGATGGCTTGAAGGCGGCGCATATGCAGGTCTCGATACAGCAGACATGGGAAGCCATCTCCGCAGGGGCAATGACCAGCTCAAGCAGCACCAGGCCGAGAGGTTGAAATGAGCGTGTATTTCATCACCGGAGCGTCCAGGGGTTTCGGCGCCGAGCTGGTTCGCGAGGCATTGTCGCGTGGGCATCAGGTAGTCGCCACGGCCCGCAACCGGCAGGCCGTTAATGACACTTTCCCCGACGCCGGGGATCAGCTGCTGGCCGTGTCGCTGGATGTGACGGATGAGGCCGCAGCCAGAACCGCCGCCGAGGCGGCCGTCGACGCGTTCGGCCGCATCGACGTGCTGATCAACAATGCCGGCCGCGGTCTTCTGGGCGCCGTGGAGGAGGCCAGCGACCTCGAAGTCCGCGCCGTCTACGAGACGAACGTCTTCGGCCTGCTGTCGGTGACCAGGGCCATCGCGCCGGTGCTGCGGCGGCAGCGTTCCGGGACGATCGTCAATATCAGTTCGATCGGTGGTTTCCGGTCGTCCGCCGGCTGGGGTGTCTACTCGTCGACCAAGTTCGCGGTCGAGGGCCTCTCGGAATCTCTCCATGCGGAACTGGAACCGCTTGGGGTTCACGTCATGGTGGTTGAACCGGGCTATTTCCGGACCGATTTCCTGGATTCCAGCAGCCTGCACGTCGAGGAACAGGTGATCGATGATTACCGGGAGGGGCCGGCCGGCCAGATGAGACTGGTGGCGGAGGAGGTTAACCACTCCCAGCCGGGGGACCCCAGGAAGGCAGCCAAGGCGATCGTGGACGTCGTCGGAGCCGAGACGCCGCCACTACGGCTTCTTCTCGGACGCGACACCGTCGGCGCGGTCGAGGCCAAGATCGATCATGTTCAGAAAGAGCTCGAGCTCTGGCGTGAGGTGTCCGTCTCCACGGACCACGAGGACGTCACCACCTAGCTCAGGACTGCGCGGGACCGCCGGCCTCTCGGGGCGGAATCTCCTGGAGGACCCAGCGGTTGCCGTCCGGATCGGCGAAATAGGCGAACAGGAATCCCCCAAGGTCCTGCGGCTCGCTGATCGGGGCTCCGCGGCCGACCAGTTCGGAGCGCGCGGCCGCCATGTCCGGCACCACGAGCTGGAGACCCTCGAGGCTTCCGGGGGCCATGCTGGTCATCCCGGTGCCGATCACAATGGAGCAGGACGATCCCGACGGAGTGAGCTGGACGACCCGCATCCCGGGGATGTGCTCGGCGTCGTGGTCGAGAACGAAGCCGAGGGCGTCGATATAGAAGGCCTTGGCCCTGTCCACATCGGAGACGGGCACCTGCACAACCTCAAGGCGGAGTTCCATGGGCGCCACCCTACGGGACAAGGGCGCACCGCGGGGTGGATTCGAGGGATGAATTTCGGGTCCGTTCACTCCGGCCAGCCGCCCAGCCGGTCCTCGAGCCGGGCCAGGAACCCAGAGACGGGTCCCAGGTTGCAGAACCCACTTCCAGCGCCCGCGTATTCGGCGGCGGCGGGAAGCAGTTCCGCGTGGGCCCGGCCCATGCTGCCTTCGTCCCCGAGTTGAAGAGCCGCCTCTGCGATCAGGCACCACAGTATCTCCCGGTGGTGGGTCGGCTCCGGTTCCGGAACCCCGCGGAGGACGGCGAGCGCTGCCCGCCGCTCTCCCCTGGCCAGCAGGACCAGAGGTTCGGTCCAGGGCCGGTACGGGCCCCAGTCCACCCCCTCCTCCGTGGGCGCGGACCGCCCATGCCGAAGTCGCAGACACAGCAGGGACAGCGCCAGGGCGCCCTGCTCCACCCCGGGCATTCCAGCGCCGCGCAGTCGGCCCGCTGCGGCGCGGTAGGCGGCCGCCACCTCCGTGGGCGCCCCGCCCCTCAGGTCCATCCGCAGGGCGCGGTACCAGGTGGTGAAGACGCCCACCAACGGCGATTCGTACTCCTCTGCCAGCCGGTCGGCCTCGGCGGCGTGGTGATCGGCAGAAACCAGCTCCCCCAGCGCGGCGCTTGCCTGCATCCGGATGAGGTGGCCCAGCAGCTCGTAGGTGGGCAGGTCGTGCTGTCCGGCGAGCTCGAGGATTTCGGAGCCGAGGCGCGCCCGTTCCGGGGCCAGCCCCGATCGGGAGAACGACTGAAGAAACGTCCCGTTCAGCACAAACGTCAGCAGCGCCGGGTCGTTCAGGCCGCGGGCCAGCTCCTCCGCCTCCCGCGCTGCCTGCCGTCCCCGTGTTCCGGGCAGTCCCCGGGATTCGATGGCGATCGTCGTCAGCAGCCGCGCCCGGAGCGTCCCGTGGGTTCCTGAGGGCAGCGCCGCGAGGGTTTTCTCGGTGAGGACGAGGATGTGTGCCGCCTGGACGGGATCGTCGGATCTCGTCCACAGGGCCGGCACGTCATAGGCGCCGATCACCCGCGCCGTCAGGTCCACATCCGCCAGCCCGTCGGCCGCCACCACCGCCGCCAGGCGCTGCCTGCGCGCGGTCTCAAGCCCTCCACCCCCGGTGATGGCAAGATGGCGAAGCAGTTCAACCGTCGAGCGGAGCCGCCCCTTGGCGCCGACTCCGGAGTTCGGGCCGTAGCCGGACAGCGTCCGGTGCCACACCAGATCCTGTGCATCCGAGGGAGCCGGGTGCAGGTCGAGCCCGGGCGACTGGTGCAGGATGTCGTGCTCGAGTGCACGGAGCACCGAATGCGGGGACAAGCCGAGCTTGTCGTTCAACAGGGCGCGGGCCCGCCGCAGCACCTTCAGGGCTTCGTGCTGGCGCCCCGACCGGTAAAGGGCAAGCGCAAGGAGGCGCCATCCTTCCTCCCGCCAGGGGTGTTCCTCTACGAAGGCTTCGAGGTCGGTGACGGCGTGCACGGCCTGACCGGCCCGAAGCTGCTCCGCCGCGCGGGCCTCCACCGCCCCGAGACGGAGTTCCCCAAGCCTCCTGCGTTCGGCGAAGGTCCACGGCTCATCGGCGAAATCGGCGTACGCGGGGCCACGCCAGCGCGCTAGGGCCTCCTTGAGGGCAGGCAGCGGCGGCCCGTAGGCACCGGCCCCCGGCCTCAGGTCGTCTTCGAACAGGAGGGAGTCCACCTCGCAGGCATCCAGCTGCAGCGCGTATCCGGAGCCTGCCGATACGACCACCCGGGGCTTGCCCCGGGCCGGGCGCTCTGGCTCGAGAGCCCGGCGCAGCGCACCGATGTAGGTGTGGACCACCCCGGTGACGTTCCCCGGAGGGTCCTCCCAAAGGTCCTCGACGAGTGCTCCCAGAGCGACGGGGCGCCCGCGCGCCGCGGCAAGCCGGGCGAGCAGCGCGCGCTGCCGCGGGCCGCCCAATGGGATCGGGTCTCCCTTCGCATCCCAGGCCGCCGTCGTCCCCAAAACGCCGATTGTCACACCCATGCCCGGACCGCCTTCCACACGCCTTCATCAAGTGTGACTGACGCACGCGCCGGCGCCGCACGCCATTGAGAAGCCGTTGAGTCGGCGGTGCGAGCCTTGGGCTGCACCCTGATCCCGATCCAAGGACTCCTCCATGACACCCACGATTGAAAACTTCACCTACTCAAAGGTGACGGTCGCCGCCGGCGTCCACCTGAACGTCGCCGTCGCCGGCTCGGGCAGCCCCGTCGTGCTGCTTCACGGCTTTCCCCAGACCCACCTGATGTGGCGGCACGTCGCCGCCGCTCTGGCCGAGGACCACACCGTGATCTGCCCGGACCTGCGGGGATACGGCGACAGCGGGAAGCCCGCCGAGACCGGCCCGGACGTATATTCCAAACGCACGATGGGTCGGGACGTCGTCGCCCTGGCCGCCGCACTGGGCCACGAGAAATTCGCCCTCGCCGGGCATGACCGCGGAGCCCTGGTCGGCTTCCGCACCGCAATGGACCACCCCGACGCCGTCACTCACTTCGCCAGCCTCGACGTCCTGCCGACCCTGGATATGTGGAACGTGCTGCACGGGCAGTCCGCCGCGGTCGGGTTCCACCTCTACCTCATGGCCCAGCCCCCGGATCTCGCCGAGGAAATGATCTCGAACAGCGCCGACACCTTCTTCTCCTACTTCCTGGACGCGTGGACGAAGGACTCCGGCGCCATCCCGGCGGACGTCCGGTCGGCCTACCTCCATGCCAGCGCCAACGCGGTGCCCTCCATCGTGGCCGACTATCGGGCCTCCGCCGGCATCGACGTCGTCCACGACCAGGCGGATCTTGACTTCGGGAACACGCTCCGGATGCCGGTGACCGTCATCCAGCAGGACTGGGGCTCCGCGCTGGGCTTCGACGCCGCGGCCCTGTGGAAGGCATGGGCTCCGGACCTTGAGCACTTCAGCACCCAGGCCGGACACTTCATGGCCGAGGAAACCCCGGCAGACATTGCGCAGGCCATCCGGGACCTGCTCCTCCGGTAGGTCGGGCACGGCGGCGGCCGGTGGAACGGGAGGCCGCCACGGCCTCCTGTAATCAGCTGTAACCCGTTGACCCGCCGGATCGGCGGGCCGGATAATGGTCCCGCCGCGTTTCCCCGCGGACTCACACGGAGCCCCAACGCGGCCGGACGGTGAATCATGCACACTCCCCTGATGCCCAGCCATGACGGGGCGGCGGCCGCCGTCCTCGCCCTCACCGCCGAAACCTCGGGGGAGGTGATCGACGAATCCCATCCCGAGTACGACGACGCCCGGCGCGTCTGGAACGCCATGATCGACCGCCGGCCCGCCGCGGTCCTCCGGGCTTCGGGGGAAGACGACGTTGCCGCCGCCATCCGGTGCTCCATCGAACACGGGATCCCGCTTGCCGTCCGCGGCGGTGGGCACAGCGTGGCCGGTAACGGCACGGTGGACGGTGGGATCGTGCTCGACCTCAGGGCCCTGTCCGCGGTGGACGTGGACGCCGACCGGGGCCTGGTGCGGATCGGCGGCGGGGCGACGCTCGCGCAGGTGGACGCGGCGACTGAACCCCACGGGCTGGCGGTCCCGCTGGGAGTCGTGTCGGCCACGGGCGTAGGCGGGCTCACCCTCGGCGGGGGCATGGGATGGCTGACACGGCCCTACGGGCTGAGCATCGACAACCTGGTGTCGGCGCGGGTCGTCACCGCGTCGGGGACGGTGGTCGAGGCCGATGACCAGCAGAATCCGGAACTGTTCTGGGGCCTGCGGGGCGGAGGCGGCAACTTCGGCGTCGTCTCCTCGTTCACCTTCCGGGCCCACCGCCTCCCCCGGCCCCTCTACGCCGGCAACCTGGTCTACACCCCGCGGACGTGGGACACGGCCCTGGCCGCTTACGCCGCCTGGACCGAGACGCTCCCCGATGAGCTGAACAGCATCCTGACCTTCATCACCCCGCCGCCGCACTGGGAGATGGGGACAGACCCGCTGATGATCGTCGGGTTCCTCTGGGCCGGTGGCGACCGGAGCGTCGGGGAAGCGCTCATTGCCGACCTGCGTGCCGCAGCCCCTCCCGAGATGGAGGAGGTGGAGGCGGCCACCTGGACCGGATGGCAGTCCGCCGTCGACGAGCTCTTCCCCAAGGGCGTGCGCGCCTACTGGCGCAACTCCGCCCTGAAGCATCTCTCACCGGAGGTCCAGGCGATCCTCCTCCGCCGGGCCGCCGAACAGACCTGGCAGGGCACAGGATTCGACATCCACCACATGGGCGGAGCGGTGGCCCGGGTGCCGGCCGGCGCCACCCCGTTCCCCGACCGCCAGTCGCCCTACTGGCTGAACATCTATGGATTCTGGACCGACGACGGCGACGACGAGCGGAACGTGGGGTTTGTGAAGTCGCTCTCCGGGGACATCGCCCCGCATGCCGCGCCCGGCCGGTACGTCAACTTCATGGGCGCCGAGGAACCGGCCGCGCCCGATCCGGGGACCCGCTCCCCCGATGACGCCGCGGTGTACCGCGGGGAGGTCTTCGACCGGCTCACCGCGCTCAAGACTGAGGTCGACCCGCGGAACGTCTTTCGGCTCAACCACAACGTCGCGCCCCGCTGACGGGCGGCGGCGGGCGGTTGAACGGTGGGCGGCTGAATGGGGAGCCTGGCGCTGGGGACCGTTGCGGCCGGGGCACGCTTCTTAGCTGAAGCCGGGCATACGCGCCCGGCACGCCGTCAGACCTGCGGTTCCGCCGTCGGAGCAGGAGCCGCAGCGAGGTGTGAGCCATGCCGCAGCAGGGTCTCAAGCGCGTCGGCGAGGTTGTCCACCTGCTCATCACTGAGCGCGTCGGCGAACCACTTCTGCGCCGACCGCAGATGCGGCCCGAGGGCGCGCCGGTAGGCGGTGCGCCCCTCGTCGGTGAGGGCGATCAGGGAAGCCCGGCCGTCGGCGGCCTCGCTCGCCGCTTTTTCGACCAGCCCGCGCTTCTCCAGCCGGCGGAGCTGGTGGGCGAGGCGGCTTGAATCCCAACCGATGGCACGCGCACACTCGGACGGCCGCGCAGTGCCCTTCGCAGCCATCGACAGATGGGCCAGCACCGTGAACTCTGCCTCCGAGAGCTTCGCGTCGTTCCACAGGTCGCGGCCGACCTCGCGCCGGAGCAGCTCGGTGACTTCCTGGAGGTTCTCCCAGGTCCGGAGTTGGCGCTCCGTCATGTTTGCTGACATATCAGGAAGTCTACCCGGGCCGGAATACCGTTGCCCCGCCGCCTACGCCAAGAGCATGAAGGATTTGCAGGATTGCTGACGCGTCAGCTAAAGTCTTACTATCTTGCTGACGAATCAGCAACTTCGAACCCGACAGCCGGAACCGCCTCAGGCGGGCGGACCAGGCGGGCACTCCCGAAAGGCTTTTCATGCCGCCCATCCCACAACCCACCCTCCACGACCGAACCGCCCCACCGCCGCCCGCCCCCGAGAATCCGCGCCGGAGGGCAGGGGCGGTGCTGGCCCTGCTGGCGGCGGCCCAGTTCGTGGTGGTGCTCAACGCGAGCAGCGTCAATCTGGCGCTCCCCAGCCTGATTGGCGATCTCAGTGCCTCCGCTTCGCTGTCTGTGTGGGTCGTGTCGGCCTATCTGCTGACCTTCGGCGCCCTGCTGCTGTTCGGCGGACGGCTGGGTGATGTCATCGGCCGGCGGCGGATGTTCTCCATCTCGGTGGGACTCTTTGGCGCGGCGGCCCTGGCCGGCGGACTCGCGCCGACTCTTGAGACCCTCATCGCCGCCCGTGCCGTGCAGGGCGCCGCGGCCGCCGGGCTTGCCCCAACTGCGTTGTCGCTGCTGACGACCCTCTTCACCGATCCCGCGGCCCGCCGGCGCGCCATCGGCGTGTGGGGCGCCGTCGCCAGTTCCGGCGGCGCGGCTGGCGTCCTGGTGGGCGGGGGCTTCACGGCGGCCTGGGGCTGGCGGGCAGTACTGCTGGTGAACGTCCCCCTCATCGTGCTGATGCTGGTGGCCATCCCCCTGCTGATCCCCGTCATCCCGCGGGGAGGGGCGCAGCGCCTGGACGCCTCGGGTGCCGTACTGTCCTTCCTCGGAATCTCCGCACTGATCGGCGGCCTGACCCTCGGCAACGAGCAGGGCTGGCTCTCCCCGATCACCCTGGGCCTGCTGGTCGGCGGAGCCGTTCTGCTCATCGCCTTCGGCCTCACCGAACGGGGCAAGCCGGCTCCGTTGATACCGGCGCACCTGCTCAGGCGCTGGCCCTCGACCGGCGGGAACATCGGCATGCTCCTCGTCGCCGTGGCCCTGTACCCGACGATGCTGCTGCTCTCACTCATCCTCCAGGGATCCTCCGGTTTCTCACCGGTCGGCGCCGGACTGATGATGCTGCCCATGTCCCTGGCCACCATCGGGGCCGCGCTGTTCACCCCGCGGCTTGTCGCCGTGCGGGGCCCGCTGGCCTCCCTCTTCATCGGGCTTGCACTGCTCGGCCTGGCCACCGGCGCCCTGGCGCTGGCGAGCGCGCTCGGTGCGCCGCCCGCCGTTCTCATCCCGGTGACCGTGGCCTTCGGTGCAGCGGTCGGCATCGCGGTCACCTCGGCGACCACCCAGGCCCTTGCGGGCGCCAGTCCCCGCGAGGCCGGCTCGGTCAGCGGCCTGATCCAGACCGCCCAGCAGCTGGGCGGCGCGGTGGGGCTCACCGTCATCGGCGCCATCGCCGCCGCGGTGACCGGATCCCTCCATGGAAGCGGACCGGGCGCCGTCGACACCGGGTACGGTGCCGCGCTCGGGGTGGCCGCCGTCATCGTTCTCGGCGGGCTGCTGGTCCTGGCCGTGCGGCAGCGGCGTTTCGCACAGGCATCGACCGACCCGGCCCGCGCATGAGTTCCGCACCGCTCCGCGGCATGGCCGGAGGCATTACCCGCTCGTCGCTGCCCTCCTCCCTCCGGGAAGGCCTGGTCCTCCCCTCCGACCTAGGGTACGGGCCGCTGCGGCACACCTACTCCTACCGGGGCTCACCGGCGGCCGTGCTGCGCCCACGCACGACCGGAGCCGTCGTCGACGCACTGTCCTATGCCACGGCGTCGGCCCTCCCCCTGAGCGTGCGCAGCGGTGGCCACGGCATCAGCAGCGCCTCCACCAACGACGGCGGAATCGTCCTCGACCTCTCGGCGATCAACACTGTCAACGTCCCCGACCCCGGCACGGGACGGGTGCGCATCGGCGCGGGCGCCCGGTGGGGAGATGTTGCGCAGGCACTGTCCCCCTTCGGCCTGGCGGTCAGTTCGGGTGACTCCGGCGACGTCGGGGTGGGCGGGCTCGCCACGGCCGGTGGAATCGGCCTGATGGGCCGCAAGCACGGGCTGACCATCGATTCGATGGCGGCGGCCACCGTCGTGACCGCCGACGGCGCCGTACGGACGGCGAGCGCGGCCGAGAATCCGGACCTCTTCTGGGCGGTCCGCGGGGCGGGAGCGAATTTCGGCATTGTGACGGAGTTCGAGTTCACCGCTGCCAAGGTCCCCGGCGTCATCTCCACCACCGTCCAGTACGACACCTCCGACACCGCCGGGTTCCTGCAGCGGTGGGGCGACGCGGTCGAGGCGGCACCCCGGGAGATCACGGCGTTCCTTTACCTGTTCGCCGGATCCACCGCGGGCATGGCAAGCATCGTCTACGCGGGGCTGGACGCGGACGCCGCCCGGCGGGCGCTCGCACCGTTCCTCGCGCTGGCCCCGCTGCTCGGCGGGCAGTCCCAGGCCATGCGCTACGCCCAACTGGTCACGGCCACCGGGGCCCCGCACACCGGTGCGGTGTCGCTGCAGACGCGAAGCGGGCTCGCGGTCCACCTCGACGCCCCGATCGCCGTCCGGCTCGCCGGGATGGTGGCCAGTGGAACCGCGGCCACGCTGCAGATCCGCGCGGTCGGTGGGAGGATCAACGACGTCGACGCCGGCGCCACCGCCTATGCGCACCGGCACCAGAACTTCTCCATTTTCGTCGGCGCCGATCCTGCCCGCCGAGGAGATCTCTGGCGCGAGTGGGAGGAGCTTCACCCCCACCTTGACGGGCTGTACCTCAGCTTCGAGATGGACAAGGATCCGCGCCGGCTCGCCGATGCCTTTCCCACCGCGACCCTGGCCCGGCTCCGCGACCTGAAGGCCGCCTACGACCCGGCGGGGCTCTTCAACACCAACTTCCCCCTGAGGGCATGACCCTCCCGGAGCCTCCCCACTTCAAAGGACAAACGATGAACACCCTCACCCTGCCCACCTGGGCCCGCCCGCACACCGACCTCACCGGCAGGACCGCGCTCGTCGTGGGAGGTGCAGGCGGTGTCGGCGAAGGCGTTGTCCGTGCCCTCCTCGACGCCGGCGCGGTAGTCGTGGCCGCGGGCCGGAGCCGCGCCCGTCTTGACGAGCTCGCCTCCAGGGTCCGCTCCCCGCGGCTGCACACCACGGTGCTTGATGCCCTGGCGGAGGACCTGGACCAAGCGGTGTCGACCCTTGCCGCCGGACACGGCGGGTTCGACGCCGTCGTCGTGAGCGTTGCGTCGTGGGGGGACCAGGGCCGCAAGCCCCTGCTGGCCCTGACCGACGCCGAGTGGGACGCCCTCGTCGCGGCGAACCAGACCAGCGTGTTCCGCCTGTACCGCGCCCTGGTGCCGCACGTCGGGGCGGACGGGGTGCTGGTGCAGCTCAACGGGCTGAGCGCCGACCTTCCCTTCCCCGGCGCGGGCGGCGTCGCGCTGACCGCCGCGGCGACGAAGTCCCTCACCCGCACCCTCGCGGCCGAGCTTGCCGGGCGCGGACCACGGATCCACGAGGTGATTCTCGGTGTCGTCCGCACCCGGGCGCGGCAGCTCGCCGGCGTCGACGACCCACGCTGGATCGATGGCACCGAGGTCGGAATCCACCTGCGCGAACTCATCGCCGGCACGAGTCCCCTGACCGGCGTGGCGCTTCACTACTTCGTGTCCAAGGCCGCCGGCCCCTCGGGGAGCGCACCGGAGCATCCCTGAGCCACGTGGACTATTTCGGCCTCGGTGACCCCGGGCCGTCCGCTTCGCCTGGGCCCCCTTTCGGCAGCCGAAGGGTAATGTTGCGGCGATCTCGATGGGCCCTTGAGGTCCGGCCGGAATAATGTGCGTCAGTCTCTGGTTCCAACAGCATGAAAGAAAACGGGGTCGGCCACATATCTATAAATGAGTGGTCGGCCACCTTGCGGGATGCAGACCCAGACCCGCAGCACCACCTGCAGCCCGTGAACGAACTCCAGACCAAAGGACCCATCATGAAAGCGCATCTCCTCAACAGCTACGGCCCCGACTCCATCGTCCTCGGCGAGGCCGACGAGCCCACCGCAGCCGCCGGGCAGGTAAAGGTTGCCGTCGAAGCGATCGGCATCAATCCGCTGGACTGGAAGTTCAGCAACGGCTACCTCGCCGAGATGTTCCCGCTGCCGCTGCCGGCGGTTCTGGGGACGGACATCGCCGGCACGGTGCTCGAGGTCGGCGACGGCGTCGAGGGCTTCACTGTCGGCGACCGGGTTGTCGGTTTTGCCGACAGCGGAGCCTTCGCGGAGAAGGCCGTCACCGGCGCCGCCCGGCTCGCGGTGATCCCGGACGGCCTGACGGCCGAGCAGGCGGTCACCCTGGCCACCTCCGGTGAAACCTCGCAGCGTGGCCTGTCCCTGCTGGCGCCGGCGCCGGCATCCACCGTCGTCGTCAACGGAGCGGCCGGTGCCGTGGGAAGCGCCGTCGTGCAGATCCTCGTCGCTGACGGACATCAAGTCATCGGCACCGCAAGTCCCGACAACCACGACTACCTCCGCTCCCTCGGCGCAACACCGGTGACCTACCGAGAAACCATGATCGACGAAATCACGGCCGCCGCACCCCAAGGGATCGACGCCGCGTTCGACACCGCAGGCCAGGAATTCGTCGCCCGCGTCGCCGGACTCGTGCCGGCATCCCGGATCGTCACCATCGTTGACTTCGCCGCCGGGGCCCAGGGCGCGATCGTCGCCGCAGGCGATCCCACGGCCCTCACCGCCGAAACCCTCCACCCAGTGCTCGACCTCGCCGCCCGGGGCGCCTTCCAGACCGAGATTGCCCGGAAGTTCCCCTTCGAGCAGATCCCCCAGGCCCTCGCACTCAGCCAGGGCGGACACCTCCGCGGCAAGATCGTCGTCTCCGGAGCCAACCAGGCCTGAGCGCTCCATCCCTCCCCCACCCACAGCTTCCAAAAGGAAAAAGCCATGACCACCGCCCCCACCGCCCCCGCCCGCCCGCCGTACGACCCCGAACTGGCCGAGCTGCTCGACAACAGCCCGTTGCCCTCAACGGTCACCGCCGACATGATCGATTTCCTTCGTGCCAATCCGTTCGGCCCCACCCTCGAGGACCTCCTCGCGACCCGCCCCATCTCACACCGCGAGCACACCATCGCCCGCCCGGGCAGCGAGATCATCGCCTCGGTCTTCACCCCCGCCGATAAGGACGCCTCGGCTCCGGCCATCTACTTCCTGCACGGCGGCGGAATGATCATCGGAAACCGCTTCACCGGCATCGGACACGTCCTGGACTGGGCCGTTGAGCACCGGGCCGTCGTCGTCTCGCTCGAATACCGGCTCGCACCGGAGAGCCCGGCACCGGGTCCCGTGGAGGACGCCTACGCGGGGCTCCTCTGGTTGGCCGACAACGCCGGTGAACTCGGAATCGACGGCGAGCGCATCCTGATCGCCGGAACTTCCGCCGGTGCCGGCCTCTCGGCGGGCGTCACGCTGCTGGCCCGCGACCGGAAGGGCCCGGCACTGATCGCCCAGATGCTGCTGAGCCCCATGCTCGACGACCGCGACGCCACCGCGTCAAGCCACCAGTACACGCAGACCGGGTCCTGGAGCCGCGAAAGCAATTCCACGGGCTGGGACGCCCTGCTGGGTGAGCGCCGCGGGACCGACGACGTCGACATCTACAGCGCACCGGCCCGGGCGACGGACCTGACGGGCCTGCCGCCGGCGTTCATCGATGTCGGATCGGCCGAGGTCTTCCGCGATGAGGATGTCGCCTACGCGTCCCGTCTGTGGGCGGCCGGAGTGCAGGCGGAACTGCACGTCTGGGCCGGCGGCTTCCACATCTTCGACGGCGCGGCGCCGGAAGCGCTGCTGTCCGTCGCAGCCGTGGCCGCACGGGACTCCTGGATGGGCCGCACCCTCGGGCGGCTCCCGGCGTCCGACGCCGCCTAAGAACTCCTTACCCTTCGCCGGCGGGCGGCCGATGAAACCTGCGTCTGGCATCTGAGCCGGCATCGGCCGGTGAGGGATAGGGCTGATTATCACTGCGGGCGCCGGTTCTTGGACCGGCGCCCGCAGTGCTGTCCGCAGCCATCAGGCAATGCGGTGATCAGGCCATATCTCCCGTGACGAGCCGGGCGGCCATCGGCAGGCCCTGCGCTCCTGACCGTGCGTAGGCGTCGAGTTCGGCGACATCCTGACCGAGCGTTGTCATGGCTTCGGTGAAGATGTCCATGTCAATGACCTGCAGCGTCCTCAGGTGCTCGGCGTTATCGGTGGTGACGGCCCCGGCGAGCGCCTCCAGGGCGAAGCTCCGTGCGGTCCCGGCGAGCAGCAGGCTCATCAGCGCACGGAGGTCGAGATCGAGGCCGCGGGCCAGGACCAAAATGTCCTGCACGTTGCGCTGGTTCATCATGAGCAGGGCATTGTTGATGAGCTTCCCGGTCTGGCCGGTGCCAGTGGGCCCCATGTGGGCGATGGTCGCCGAGAACGACTCGAGCACGGGTCGGACCTTGTCCAGCGCCTGCTCCGGCCCTCCCACAATCGTGGTGAGGCGCTTGGCTTCGGCTCCTGGCCGGCCGCCGCTGACGGGGGCGTCAAGGACGACGACCCCGGCCCGTGCGGCACGGTCGGCCAGAGAGGAAGCGTAGCCCGGCAGACCCGTTCCGTGGTTGATGAGGATCGTCCCGGGTCTCATGCTGTCCAGAAGCCCGCCGGTGGTAAGGACGTCCTCGATGTCGGAGTCCTCGCGCAGGCATAGCCCCACGACGTCGCTGACCGCGCCGAGGTCCGCGAGGGTTGCATGTCGGATGTACGGCAGCCCCTCGAGTGCGGCCAGGGAACTGTCCCGGCGCACCCAGATGTGAAGTTCGAACCCGGCTTCAGTGATGGCGCGGGCCATCGGGGCGCCCTGATCGCCGAGCCCTACCCATCCGACGCGGAGGGCGCCGTCATTCGGGGTTGAACCGGATGTAACCGTGGTCATGAGTGTCTCCTTCGTCGTCAGGGGATCAGGCAGAGCGCCGGGCGAGAAGCTCCAGGGAAAGGTCCCAGAGCCTGTCGGCGTTCGCGGCGTCGAGGGCATAGGCCGCCACACCGGTGTAGTCGGGGCCGCGGTCTTCGACGACGGGTGCTTCGTTGACGTCCTCGAAGTAACGTCCGCCGATGCCCTCGAGGTCCTGTGAGGTCGCCACGTACAGGGTGGTGGCAGCTCCCTGCTGGGGCGTCTTCTGGCGTTCGACCGGCGTGCGCAGGCCGCCGGTGTGGCGCTGCAGGTTCGTGGCAATAGCACCCGGCATGACGGCGTTGGAGGTGATGCCGTCCTTCGCCCACCGACGGGTCGCCGCCACAGCGAACAGGGCCGAGGCGGTCTTGGACTGGCCGTACGCGAGGAACGCGTCGTAGGGGATGAAGTTGAAGTGCGGGTCGTCGAAGAGGACCGGGGCGAACAGGTGTCCGCTGGAGCTCAGCGACACGATGCGGGCGTTGCCCGCCGCAGCCAGTGCCGGGTGGAGTGCCTGGGCGAGGGCGAAGTGGCCGAGGTAGTTGGTGGCGAACTGTATCTCCCACCCCTCCGCGGTGCGCTCAAGTTCAGGCAGGGCCATAATTCCCGCGTTGTTGACGAGCACATGCAGTGGCCCGGTCCATGCGTCGGCAAACTCAGTAATCGAGGTGAGGTCGGCGAGGTCGACCCGGCCGAGGAAAATGTTCTGGTTGCCCGTCGAGGCGCGAAGTTCCTCGGCGACCGGGCCAGCCGCCTCCAGGTTCCGCACAGCGAGAGTCACCTCCGCACCGATCGTGGCGAATGCGCGGGCGGTTTCGATGCCGATGCCGGAGGCGCCGCCGGTGATGACGACGCGCTTGCCGGCGAAGTCGATGCCTTCGGTGACATCCGAGGTGGTCGATGAGAAACCAAACGGGGTGGTGATGCGAGCCATGATGGAGAACTTCTTTCGTCGAAGAGAGGATGTTTCATCGTGCGAAGCGACCCGCTGTCCTGCCGGTCCCGGCCAGAATGTGCTGGTGGGCGGCGTGCGGGGCTCCGGACATGAGTGTGCTCTTACGCGAAAGCGGTAGGTAGAACCCTGCCTTTCATAGGAATGGCAGGGCTACCTTCGGCGGCTGACCCCCGTCAGGGCGCGGGTCGGCTCATCCCGGCCGGAGTCCGCTACTGGGGGTGGGCGAGCCGTTCCAGGGCAGAGGCGGAGGGGCTGCCGGGCGCGGCGTGGTGGACGACGAGCAGGTGGCCGTCGGTTCCGGTGACGGCGAGCTTTTCGTGGAACAACTCAAGGTCACCGACGACCGGGTGGTGGAGGATGCGGTGTCCGGCGACCTTCGGGCGCACGTCGTGCCGGTTCCAGAGCTTCAGGAAATACGCGCTGCGTTCGGAGAGATCAGTGACCAGGCGCACGAGGCGGGGATCGTTCGTCCGTTCGCCGACAGATGCGCGCAGCCCTGCCACGGCTTCGCGCATCACCTGGTCGTAGTCCTCGTAGAGTTCACGTTCAGCGGGATCGAGGAACGCCTCCCGGAGGACGTTCTTGCCGGGTGCGTTTCGGGGTGAGAGGGCGATCGCGAGCGGATTGGCAGCCAGCACGGTCATGAACCGGTCCTGCACGAAGGCGGGCACGTTGCCGATCGTCCCGAGAAGATGCGTCAGCCCCGGTGCGACGGTGTCCGAGGCCGCCAAGTCCTCTGTGGTCAGTACGGGGGCGGTGCCGGGGGGTGGCTGGGCCAGCCGGTGGAGGTGCAGGGTGGAGGGTGGGTCGAGCATCAGTGCCCGCGCCAGTGCATCGAGGATCTGCGGCGACGGGTGGTGGTCCTTGCCCTGCTCGAGGCGAACATAGTAGTCGACGCTGATTCCTGCCAGCTGCGCGACTTCCTCCCGCCGCAGCCCGGTGACACGACGTCGGCCATAGGTGTGGAGATCGACGTCCTGGGGACGTACGAGCTTCCTCCTCGCCTTGAGGTAGTCGCTGAAGGCCGGGTTCTTTTGCACTAACTCAATCTAAACCTGGGTCCAGGCCCCTCGTTCCGCTCCGGGGAGGATCTGTGCCGACTCTGTTGCAATGGCGGGCCGAGGTCTAGGCTTAACTTGCGCCTTGAGAGGCGGATCAGGAATGGCTTTGCTGGGAAGTCCGGACCGACCAAGTGAAAATTGCATCAGATGCACCTGAGAAGAACGGCTCCGGTCAAGGACGCCGGCTCCGCTCGAATTAAGTTGCATCCGCTCTGGGCAAGAGCGGACGGATCCGCCGGACATCCAGCCGCAGCGCTGATCGCGCGCCCCCTCCCCATCACCGCTCCGGCGTTTGTGGAAGTAGAAAATCATCATGAAAAAGTCTCTCAGCTGGAGGCTGTTGATCCTTGTTGCCGGGACGCTGCTTGGCCTGCTTGCGGGCCTGGGGCTGTCAGCTCCCGCGGTTGCTGCCCCCGTTCAGACTGTGGCCACTACGGATCACTATGACGACAAGGACGACGACAGCGAGCTCAGATTGAAGGTCGACCGCGACGGCAGACTGAAGGTCATTGGCGAGGATTACGAGGCCAAAAAAGTTTATGTGAAGATCGTCCGAACCAACCATAAGGACAGGGAACGGGTAATCGACGAGCGTGAGGTGTGGACCCGCCACGGCGATTTCAAGTTCGACAGCAAGAAGGCCAAGTGCGGCAATGAGTACCGGGCCTACAGCTACAGCAAGAAAGACGGCCGGGATAGGAGCAACACGCTCAAGATCGACTGCCGCAAGGGCGGCCACTATGGCCACTCTGGGGAGTAGTTCACACCGCAAACAGGCCTCCTAGACGGCTTGCCGGGCATCCCTTCGCCCACCCAGGGGACAGGGTGCATCACCAAACCACCGTGGACCCGGTGGAGGGTCATCAAACCCTCCGCCGGGTCCACGCCATTCCCGGGGCAGGTTTGTGCGGAATGGTGTGCTGAAGTGGCCAACCACTTCTGGCGCGGACGACCACAAATCCCAAGGTCTAGCGGAACATCGGGGTCCTCGAGATCGTTATACAAGGTAATGATGCCTTCTCAGGAAACCGACCTGACCTCCATCTCTCCCACGCGGTTGTGGGTCCCCAAACACGTGATGATCACGCGGGCCGCAGCCGACCTACCGCACACAGCCGAGATCATCAGACGTTGCGAGCGAGCCGGCGTCGACGACATCCGCTTCCTGACCGGAAATGCGCTGACGGGGCTCCGCGGCGCCAGCGACCGGGAGACCTACGCGTCCGCGAAGAACACGCTTGCAGTGGTCGTGGCCCCGCCAAGCGCCCTGAAACCTCAGCCCATCCCGCCGAGCGCTGACTGGCGCATCGACCTCGCCAGGGGCTGCCCAGCCCATTGCCAGTATTGCTACCTCGCCGGATCCCTCCAGGGGCCGCCCGTGACCCGCGTTTACGCCAATCTCGACGATGTGCTGGACGGAATACGCACTCACGCCGACCGGGGCTCCGTCACCCGCGGGACCCTTGAGCGCGGTGACGAGGGGACGACGTTCGAGATGTCCTGCTACACCGATCCCCTCGGAATCGAGACCGTGACCGGTTCGCTCGCTGCCGCGATCTCCCGCGTCGGGGCAGGTGAGTTCGGCAGTGACGTGCAGTTGCGGTTTACGACGAAGTTCGACGACGTCGGGCAACTGGTGACGCTCGACCATGGGCGTCGCACGCGGATCCGGTTTTCCGTCAATGCCGCGGACGTGGCGAACCGCTTCGAAGGCGGAACCGCGCGCATGCCCGCGCGGCTTGCCGCTCTCCGTGCGGTGGCGACGGCCGGCTACCGCGTGGGACTGACGATTGCCCCGGTCATGCCCATACCTGGCTGGCGGGAGCAGTATGGCGCGCTGCTGGACGACATCTCCGGGGCAGTCGCCGGCATCCCCGACCTCGACCTCACGGCCGAGATCATCACGCACCGCTTCACCCCCGCGAGCAAGGAGGTGCTGCTGGGCTGGTATCCAAGAACCAAGCTCGAAATGGACGAGGATTCGCGGAGCCAGAAGCGTTCGAAATTCGGCGGCGTGAAGTACGTTTACCCGAAGCAGACGATGACGGAAATGCGCGGCTGGTTCACAGAGGAATTGGAACGGCGCCTACCAGCTGCCCGACCTCTCTACTGGACCTGATTCGCCAGTGGGATGGCCAGCGGCCATGGCCGTGACGGGGCCGCCTTGACTTGCTAGCGTGTGGCGCATGCCCATCAAACTCGAGAACGTCGGCATCGCGGTCCGCGACCTCGAAGCGGCTATCGCCTTCTTCACCGACCTCGGGCTCGCCGTCCTCGGCCGCGACACGGTCAGCGGTGAGTGGGCCGACACCGCCGTCGGCCTCGACGGGAACCACGCCAAGATCGCCCTGCTCCAGACGCCCGACGGCACCGGCCGCCTGGAGCTCTTCGAATACCTCCACCCCGACGCCATCGAGACGGAGCCCACCCTGCCCAACGAGATCGGCATGCACCGCGTCGCCTTCTCGGTCGACGACATCGACGAGGCCCTCGAAATTGCGGCAAGACACGGCTGCCACCCGCTGCGCGGCGTGGCCACCTACGAGGATATCTACAAGCTCACCTACGTCCGCGGCCCCAGCGGCATCCTGGTGATGCTCGCCCAGGAACTGAACAAGACCTGACCCGTCGTTACCTCGGTGCTGAGGAAAGGGTCGAGGTGGCGCGGGCCGCGCCGGCCGCAGCCGAGCTTCCCAGGTCGCCTACGGGCAGTTCCTGCTGGGCGGTCAGTGCTGTCGTCCAGGCGTCCGTGGTGCCCACGGCGGCCCAGTTGGAGTGCAGCAGTGCCAGCAGGGTCGTGTGCACGGTTCTGGCGTCAGCGAAACCGGCATCGTTGGCGAGATTGATCGCCCCGGTGGCGTCGGAGAGGACCTCGGTGGTGAAGCCGAGGGCTTCGGCCTCGACGGCCGAGCCGAGGATGCAGTTGTTGGTCATGTAACCCAGGAGGGTGACGGTGTCGACGTCGTTCTCGTGCAGCCATGCTGTGAGATCGGTGCCGGCGTACACGGAGCCGTACTGCTTCACGATGCTCTTCCACGCGTCCGTGCGCCGGGCCTGGACCTCCGCGTGGAGTTCGAATTCCGGGGTTCCCGGGGCGAAGACGGGAGCTCCCTCGCCGGCGGAGTGCTGCACGACGGCGATGGGGATGCCTGCCGCGGTGGCCGCATCGATCGCTGCAGTGATGCGCGGCAGCGACTGCTCGTGCGGCGGGTACTGGATCTCGAGCGGACCGCTGAAGTACTGCTGCTGGACATCGACGAGGACGAGGGCGCGGCGGGGTGTGCTCATGGGGGGTTCTCCTGGGTAGGGGAGGCCAGTGATTGCCGGGTGGCGGTGATTCCATTCTTCACGGGGCAGCGGCTGGACAACAGTGGCACGCATGCCTAGGTACGATGGAATCAGGCCAAACAGGAGGGTTTATGCGTATTGCGGTGTACGCCTTCGACGGGGTGACGATGTTCCACCTCGCCGTCCCCCAGATGGTCTTCGATGAGGTCACGCGGCAGGGCCTTGGCGACTGGACGACCACCCTGTTCTCCGATAAGCCCGGCGCGGTCCGGACGGCCGAGGGGTATCAGCTGGCCGGAATCGAGGGCCCCGACGCTGCGGCGGGGGCAGATGTTGTGGTGGTGCCCTCGTGGTTCGACGACGGGCGCGCGCCGAGCGACACGCTGCGGACCGTGCTGCAGGATGCGCACCGGCAGGACGTCGTGATCCTGGGATTATGCCTTGGTGCGATTGCCGTGGCGGACGCCGGTCTGCTCGCCGGCCGTCAGGCCGTCACGCACTGGCAGGCCTTCACCACCCTGACCGAGCGGCACCCGGACATCCTCCTCGACCGTTCCGTCCTGTATATCGACCACGGGGACGTGATGACCTCGGCGGGAACGGCCTCGGGCCTGGACGCATGCCTTCACCTGGTGCGGACCCGGCTGGGAGCGGACGCGGCAAACAAGGTAGCGCGCAGCCTCGTCGTCGCGCCCCACCGCGAGGGCGGACAGGCACAGTACATCGAGCATCCGATACCCCAGCGATCCACCGATGACCCGATTGCGCGTTTGCTCGAGTGGGCGCTGGGCAACCTCCGCGGGCCGCTCACCATCGATGAGCTTTCGCAGCGTGCGCACATGAGCCGGCGCACTTTCGTCCGCGCGTTCCGGGCAGCAACCGGGACAACTCCGTCGGCCTGGGTGCGTTCCCGCCGGCTCGATGCCGCCCGCCGCTTATTGGAGACCACCGGTCTTTCGATCGATCAGATCGCCGCGGACTGCGGGTTCGGCAACGCGGTCACGCTCCGCCAGAACTTCGCGGCTACGTTCTCCACCACCCCGACCGACTATCGACGCCGCTTCGACACCCGCCCCTCCACACCGACCCTGCCCTGACGCCGTGGGTGGACCAGGGCCCCTACCCGCTGGGGTGTGCCCCGAAGGGCAGAGGTGAAGCTGCTGTTGGTCCTTCCGGACTAGACCTCTCGGGGGATCCGCCCGAAGGGCGGCTCTCGCTACACTACGCAGGGACGATCCGGAGGGTGCTGCTGTCGACATGCCAAACATTCTGAACCGTTTCCTGCCTCCAACGGGTTCCGAGGAGAGTCGGTGGGAGCGGCCCGGTCCCACCCGGGACCAGCAGCGCGCGGACGTCATCGGCGTCCTCATCTTCATCCTCGTGAGCGCCGTCGCACTTGAGCTGAGCCGCGGCGCGGGAGCGATGGCCGAGGAACGCAGCCCGATCTGGCTGCAGCACGCGGTTCTCGCCCTGATGATCCTCCCGCTCGTGCTGCGGCGCCGGTTCCCGGTAGCCGTGATGCTCGCAATGTCAGCCCTCTTCATCGCCCTGGGGCTGTGGATTCCCGTTCTTTCGCTTCAGCTCTCATACCAGGTGGCGTACTTCGCGTCGCTCTACTCGGCGGTGGCCTGGGCGAAGGACCGCCGGGTGCTGTGGCTTGGGACCACCGTGGTGGTGGTCGCGATGGCGCTGTGGCTGATTCTCGCGTTGACCGTGTCATCGACGTTCGACGGGCTGATCGAGAGCATCGAGGATGGTGACGAAACCTCGAGGGGGATCCTTGATCCACTCACCTCAATAGCGCTCTACAACTCGATCGTGAATATCGCGTACTTCGGGGGAGCCATCCTTGTCGGTCTGTCCTCCTGGCGGAACGCCCTGCAGCGGGCGCAGCTGGCGGAACAGGCCGAGAGGATCGTCCGCCAGTCCGCGGAGCTGGCCCGGCGGGCGGTGATCGAGGAACGCCTGCGGATTGCGCGGGAACTGCACGACGTCGTCGCGCACCATGTGTCGGTCATCGGAGTCCAGGCCGGAGCTGCCCGCCGTGTTCTGAACCGGAAGCCCGAGGTCGCTGCCGAAGCCCTCCACACGATCGAGCAGGTCAGCCGCCAGGCGGTGACGGATATGCGGGGCCTGTTGGGAGTGCTCCGCTCGGGCACCCTCGACGAAGACCCCCAGGAGAATGAAGGACGCCACCCCGGGCCGGGCCTCGCCGACCTTGATGCATTGGCCGAAAGCCAGCGCGCCTTCGGGCTGGAGGTTAATTTCGCCCGGGTCGAGGATGTTCCGGGCGCACTGGAGGAGGTGTCGGCGCCGCTCGCCCTGTCCGTGTATCGAACCGCCCAGGAGTCCCTGACCAACATCCGGCGCCACTCGACCGCGTCGGCCGCCGTGCTCACCCTGCGCACCGGACGATCGGGCGAGCAGCGCTGGGTCGAACTTGAGACTGTGGACAACGGCAGGCCGCGCCACCACGCGGAGTCCGGCTCCGGATACGGGCTGCAGGGAGTCCGCGAACGCGTGGCACTGCACCGCGGCACCGCTGAAATAGGACCCCGGTCCGACGGCGGGTGGCGGGTCCGCGCCCGTTTCCTGCTTCACTGAATCCGTAGAGCGCAGCCACCCCACCGCCGACCTCCAACACACCGGGAAAGACCGCAATGGATCCAATTCGAGTACTGCTTGCCGACGACCAGCGCCTGGTCCGCGCAGGTTTCGCCACGATGCTCTCCGTCGAGGACGATATCGAGGTGGTGGGCCAGGTGACCAACGGGCAGGAGGCAGTGGCCTTCGCGGCTTCCCAGAGCGTCGACGTCATCCTCATGGATGTGCAGATGCCGGTGATGGACGGCATCCGGGCCACCGAACTGGTCACGGCGGAGGGGCGGGGAAAGGTCATCATCCTCACCACCTTCGAACGCGACGATTACCTGTTCGATGCCATCCGCGGCGGCGCGAGCGGCTTCCTCCTGAAAAACGCCGATCCCGAGGATCTCGTCGCAGCGGTGAGGGCGGTTGCAGGCGGGTACGCACTGCTCGCACCCGAGGTCACGGTGCGGGTGATTCAACAGTTCGCCAGCCAGCTCGGCGGCGGGAACACTCCACCGGTGCAACGGCAGCCCAGCCCGGAACAGCGGCAGAAGCAGGCCCTGCTCGCTCCCCTGACCCAGCGCGAGAAGGAAGTCCTCACGTGCATGGCGGCGGGCCTGAGCAACGCGGAGCTGGCCACGAAGCTGTCCCTTGCTGAGGCGACAGTGAAATCCCATGTCTCTTCCCTGCTGGCGAAGATCCAGGTGCGCGACCGCGTGCAGGCAGTGGTCTTCGCCTACGAGAGCGGGCTCATTCGTCCGGGGGAATAAAAGTTCCACCTTTCGGCTCATCCCTCCCGGGGCCGGTCTCTATAGATTGAGTGCAGGACGCGATCCCACGGCTCAACGGAGGAACCCCCATGCTGCACGTGCAGAACCTGACCCGACGCTTCGGCGAGCACACCGCCGTCGACGACGTCACCTTCTCAGTCCCGTCAGCGAAAATGACCGGGTTCGTCGGTGCGAACGGCGCAGGAAAGACAACGACCATGCGGATGATCATGGGAGTGCTCACGGCGCACGCCGGGGAGGTGCTGCTCGACGGCCGCACCGTCACCGCCGACGACCGGGCAACGTTCGGGTACATGCCCGAGGAGCGCGGTCTCTACCCCAAGCAGCCCATCATCGATCAGCTCGTCTACCTCGGACAACTGCACCGGATGAGCCAGGGGGATGCACGATCCCGCGCCCAGGAACTGCTCGAACGCTTCCAGCTCGGTGACCGCCGAAAGGACAAGCTGGAGTCGCTGTCACTTGGCAACCAGCAGCGGGTCCAGATCGCAGCCTCACTCCTGCACCGGCCGTCGGTGCTGATCCTCGATGAACCATTCTCGGGACTCGATCCCGTCGCCGTTGACTCCATGGTGGAGCTTCTCCGCGAGCACACGGCCCAGGGGGTGCCGGTCCTGTTCTCCAGCCATCAACTCGATCTCGTGGACCGCCTGTGCGACAACCTCGTGATCCTGCAGAAGGGCCGGCTGGTGACATCCGGCAGCGGCGATGAACTCCGTGCCGCCGCCCCACGCCGCCACCGGCTCACTGTGTCGCCCGACGCCGGGTGGGTGCGGGAGGAGGCAGGGGTCACCGTGATCGACGTCGCGGGCCAGGACGCCGTGGTGGAACTAGACAACGACGACGCCGCGCAGCGGCTTCTTACCGCCGCCATGGCACGCGGCCGCGTGCACGAATTCAGCCGGATCCGGCCAACTCTCAGCGAAATCTACCGGGGGGTATCCCAATGAGCACCATCACAAAACCCCAGCACGCCGCGCACCAGCCCGAAGGTGCTCCGCCCTCCGCCCCGGGCGGCACCCAGCCGGCGTGGCTGATCGTGACTCTGCGCGAGGTCATGGTGAAGACAAAGGACCGCGGTTTCGCGATCTCCACCCTGGTGACCCTCGTGCTGATCGTCGCGGGCGTGGTGTTCAACGCCTACATGGACAACCGCGGCGAAGACTTCTCCGTCGCCGTCATCTCGGACGCCGGCCGGTCCGTGGTGGCGCTCGCGGACGAGGAAGGCAGGGCCGACGACGGCAACACCGCCTTCGAGGCGGTGGTTGTCGGGTCCGACGACGCCGCCCTGGACGAGGTGCGCGGCGGGGACGTCGACGCCGCGCTCCTACAGAACGAGGATGGTCTTTGGACGCTGACCGGCAAGGAGGAGGTCTCCCCCGGGCTGAGCGGCGGGCTCGGTGCCGCGCTGGAGAGCTTCGCCCTGAGCACCAACGCCGCTGCCACCGGAAGCTCCCCCCAGGAACTGCTCGCCGGGTCGGAGCTCGAACAATCGCTGCTCGAGGGCAGCACCGAGAACCAGGCCGTCGCCTCCGTAGCCGGGTTCGCTTTCGGCTTCCTGTTCTACATGGCGGCAATTATCTTCGGCCTGCAGATCGCGAACTCGGTCGTTGAGGAAAAGCAGAATCGGGTGGTCGAAATCCTCGCCACCGCCATTCCCATCCGGCAGCTGCTGTACGGGAAGGTCCTCGGCAACACGATCCTCGCCATGGTGCAGCTGGCGATGTACGGCGGAGCCGCGCTTCTCGCCCTCAACCTCACGGGCACGTCCGACCTCGTGGGCGGCATCATCCCGGCCTCCGGCTGGTTCCTCGTGTTCTTCCTCTTCGGATTCCTGATCCTCGCGGCAATGTGGGCGGTGCTTGGATCACTGGCCAGCCGGCCGGAGGACCTGAACAACAGCTCCGCGCCGGTGCTGGCGCTGATCCTGGCGGCGCTGGGCGCCGGCCTGTTCGCCACCGGGCAGCTGCTGGTCGTTGCTTCCTATGTGCCCGTGGTGTCATCGGTCGCAATGCCCATCCGCATGCTCAACACCGAGGTGGCCCTGTGGGAGCCGATCCTGTCACTGGTGATCGCGCTGGCGGCCGCGGCGGCACTCATCCACCTCGGCGAGAAGATCTACCGCCGTGCGGTGATGCAGCCCGGCGCCCTGTCCCTGCGCAAGGCGATGAAGCTGGAGCAGTAGGGGCGTGCCCCGCGGGGCGGAAGCCATGACAATCGACCCTCGGAGTACGTGTGACTTGATGGAACGTTTCGCCGTTTTCGGAGATGGTGTCCCCGCTTCAGGTGAAGGCTGCTAGGCCGGACCCTCCGTTGTGGTGACCCAACGTGTCTCTGCTGATTCGACGATGCTGAGCTTGGGCAGCTTAGCCACCCGTCCGTCTCCGGATGATCTCCCTCGAATACGGCGGTTGACCCAAGGCAGCACGTAAAACCACCACCACTGTGATTCAGTGCGGAACGTTCGGGGAGGCAGTGTCCCCTCCAGTGCCGCGTTCCAGTCAAAAGTGCCCGCGAGACCCAACACATCAGCCGCCCCCAGCGCGAGACGTTCGTGTCCCAGCTGGGAAAGATGGAGCCGGTCGACAGCCCAGGCCCGGGGGTCTTCGAAGACTGTCCCCTCGGTGCTGGCAAGCGAGAGGACACCCAACTGGTCGGACAACTGCCGGTAGATGGCGTTCAGGCGTCGTCGCCGGACGTCGATAAGCCTTCCTGCCGGCGATACGCCCTTCAGATCAGGAATCGGAACGAACATTACGTCGGTGCCTGATTCTCTGAACGCCGTGACCAATCCGGCGAGGCTGACTTGGAGGGCATCGAAGTCGACACGCGGACGCAGGATGTCATTCATACCGGCCGTGATGGTGACGAGATCCGGAGCAAGACTCAGTGCCTGGTCCAGCTGATGTTCGCGAACCTGGTCGGTCTTGTATCCGCGCACGGCAAGATTCGCATACTCGACGGGTCCGTGCTGAACGGTAAGCAGACCCGCGAGGCGGTCTGTCCATCCGCGCGGCGTTCCGTCCGGCCAGGGCAGGTCCCCAACCCCTTCGGACAAACTATCCCCGATCGCGATGTACCGATAACTCATAGTGGTTCCCTTGGTCGGAAGTTCCGGACGCCAGGCGGCCTTGCATCGGATCCCGGCGAGGAACCGGCCCGATCTGTCTCGAGGTGTGGAGTAAAGACTCCTTCGGACAGGCGCAGCACGCCCTCCCAGACTATGCCCTGGTCGGGGGCGTTGAAGCGGGTTCGAGCATCTGCTCCCTGGAGTACTGCAGGGCGACCATCACGACGGCGATGACGGGTGTGGCAAGAAACGCGCCAGCGATGCCGAACAGCGACGCGCCGGCCGCCACTCCAGTGAGGACTACAGCTGGGTGGAGCTTGAGGGACCTGCCGACCAGCAGCGGTTGCAGGACATTGCTTTCGATCTGCTGCACGAGCAGGACGATGCCCAGCACGATCAAGGCTGTAACCCACCCTTCGGCAAGGAGCGCCACGAGCGTGGCGAGGAGCCCGGTCGCGACGGCGCCGATCACCGGAAGGAAGCCGCCGAAAAATATCAGCACCGCCAACGGCAGAGCAAGCGGAACCCCGAGGGCCCAAAGGCCGACCCCGATGAACACGGCGTCCACGAGCGCTACTGCTGCCTGGGAGGATACGTATGCGGACAAGGTCTGCCAGCTCCTCGATGACACCCCCGCGGCATGGACGAACGCCGTGCCCGTCGTCCACCGCAGAAGCCATTCGGAGAATCTGTCTCCATCCTTGAGGCAGAAGAACGTCAGAATCAGCGTCAGCAGCACCGTCACCGTGATGGAACCGACCGTCTCGAGGCCTGTGAACAGCTGCGCCAGGATCTGACCCAGGTTCTCCTGCGGCCAGATGAGCGCCGATTCGAGGAGCCCGTTGATGTCCGCCTCCGTGAACCACAACGACTCCGCGAACTCGTTCAGGCTCCGGATGTTGTCCTTGGTGCCCATCGATAGTTCCCGCACCCCGTTCACGGACAGGGCGGCAGTTGCCCACCCTACCCCGACCGCCGCACCCACCAGCCCGACGATTGTGACGGTTGCAGCTCCCCCCGCGGGCAGGCCGCGACGCAGGAACTTTGTGACGGGCCAAAGTATCGACGACAGCAGCAGAGCCAGGATCAGCGGGAGGACGATCACCCACACCCTGAAAAGCAAATAGCACACGCCGATAACCGCAGCGGCAATGATCAGGATCCGTCCGAGGATCGGCGTCGCCGCTCTCAGGGCGGAAAGCAGCGCTCCGCGGCGGATACGCCGTGGTGTTCTCCGTAGTTCATTGGGACCGGGGCTTCCTTCTGCGGCGGCCGCCATCATCAGGTCGTGCTGCTCGGCCATTTCTTTCCTTCAAGTGAAGTGGTGGGTGCATTGTGCGTCACCGCAGTCACTTTATAGAAAGGTTCTAGGCAATTTCGTCCGCCAAATTGAGTACACGATGTACTCCCTTAGGACTATTTCCACGCCCTGACTGGTCACTTCCACCGGGGTGATGCCCGGCCGGTACCGGGGAGCCCGGGGGAACCGACCGCGGGCCAGCATGAACGAAGCCCATCACCGGGACGGTGATGGGCTTCGTGGGACTGCTGGTTGGGTGTTACTTGGTGTTGTTAGTGGGTGCCAGGAAGGTGTTCAGGACCTTGACCAGTTCCTCGGGTGCCTGCTCGGCGACCCAGTGGCCGGCGCCGGGGATGACGGCGGTCTGGACCTGCGGGGCGGCGGCCTTGATGCCTTCGGCGGCAGCCGGTCCCCAGCTGTTTTCTCCACCAATTCCGAGGACGGGGATGGTCAGCGGGGTCTTGGCGCGTTCGGCGTTCTGCGCGAGGGTGGCGTCCCACGCACGGTAGAGCCCGAAGCTGGCGCGCAGGGTGTCCTTGTCGCGGTTGTACTGATTGATGTAGTACTTGATCGCCTTATTTGGCAGGGTTTCCCCGCCGCCCTGGATCTTGAACTCGTAGCGGTAGAACGCGTCAGCGTTGCTGCGCACAAGGTCGATGATCAGCTCATCGTCGACCCGGTTGAAGGGGATGTGCCACAGCCGGTTGTTGGTGGCCTCGTCGAGGAACAGCGGCGGGCCCTGGGGGGTGATCCCGGGAGGGCCCGGGATCTCGGCGCCGGCGAAACGCTCGACCCGGTCACGGTGATCGGCGGCCAAGGCGTAGCCGATGATGTACCCGGTGTCGTGGCCGACCACGGAGAACTTCTCGTGACCGAGTTCGGTCATCAGGGCGGCCAGGTCATCGGCCAGGGTTGCGGTGTCGTAGCCGTCCTTGGCTTTTTCGGTCAGGCCGATACCGCGCTGGTCGACGGCGATCACGGTGTGGTCCTCGGCCAGCGGCCCCATCACTGAACGCCATGCCGAGGAATCCTCCGGCCAGCCGTGGACCAGCAGCACGGCCGGGCCCTCCCCGCCGACGACTGCGTGCTGGCGGATTCCGTTGGCCTCTACGAAGCGGCTCTCGAAGGTGTCACTGAAACCCGCGGGCAGCTTCTGCTGCCCACTGGTCACCCAGCTCTTCGCATCCGCCTTGGACTCAGAGGCCCCGGCGGACACCGTACCGATCACGAGCGCAGCGGCGACCGCGGCCGCGGCGCCGATCCACCGGCCGCGGCTTCGCCGGGCCGAACGCGACGACACCGCGTCTTGATTTGAACTGGAAGGGTTGTACATGGGGGTCCCCTTTCATGAGACTCACCGAAGGCAAGGAGTGTTCGTGGCCAGGCTTGCCGGTTAGACGCGGCCGGGGAAGCGGGTGGTGATTTCCTGGAGGATGAACTCGTTGCCCTCGGGGTCAGTGAAGATGGCGAAGGAGA
>NZ_JAEKGC010000012.1 GCF_016405885.1 Arthrobacter sp. MSA 4-2
GCGCCCTGGTCGGCATCCAATCCGCCGCCGGCTACGAAGAAGGCCGCCCCCTCCCACAAAGCTGGTAACCGCACCGCCCCGGGCGGGAATCCGTTTCCCGCCCGGGGGGCCTGGGGTAAACTGAAGCCCTTATGGACAGCTCCTCTAGGGGCCGGCCGACGAAGCAGCAGGCGTCACGGAACCGTGACCGCGCCCGCCGGGCTTCGTCCGAGGCCGGCGAACCCCGACTTAATGCCCATCACCCTCTTTCTGCTGCCGTCCCCGGCCGGGCGGTGAACCGTTCATGGAGTGGCTCTATCTAGCGGCGGGCCTCCTGCTGATCCTCGGCACCGGCTTTTTCGTCGCCGTCGAGTTCGCCCTCGTCGCCCTCGACCAGACCTCCGTCCAGCGGGCCGTCGAGCAGGGCGATAAGAAGGCCGAACCGCTGCTGCGCTGCCTCAAGTCGCTCTCCACCCAGCTCTCGAGCTGCCAGATCGGCATCACCCTGACCACGCTGCTCACCGGCTATGTCATGGAGCCGTCGGTCGGCCGCCTCCTGGAGGGCCCGCTGGCCGCGCTCGGGCTTTCCGAGGGCCTGGCGTCTTCGGCGTCGCTGATCATCGCGATCGCCCTGGCAACGCTGCTCTCCATGCTGCTGGGCGAACTGGTGCCCAAGAACATGTCGATTGCCCTGCCCTTCAAGATCGGCCGCGCCCTGGCGCGGCCGCAGCTGATGGTCACGGCGGTCTTCCGGCCGGCTATCTTCGTGCTCAACGGGTTCTCCAACCGCGTGCTGAACATCTTCGGGCTCGAGGCCAAGGAGGAGATTTCCGGTGCGCGTTCGCCGGCCGAACTCTCCTCGCTGGTGCGCCGGTCGGCCCAGTTGGGCACGCTCGACCAGGGCACGGCGAACTTCCTTGCCCGCACCTTCAGCTTTTCCGACCGGACGGCGGCCGATGTCATGACCCCGCGCATCCGGATGGAAACCATCGATTCCGAGCAGACCGTCGCCGACGTCGTCGAGGCGGCCCGGCGCACCGGGTACTCCCGGTTCCCCCTGATCGGGGAGTCGGCCGACGACATCCGGGGCGTCGTCCACGTCAAGAAGGCCGTTGCGGTGCCGCGCGACCGCCGGGCGTCCCTGCCGGCGGGCACCATCATGACCGATGTCCTGCGGGTCCCCGAGACCGTCCACCTTGACTCCCTGCTGCGCGAGCTGCGCGACGCGAACCTGCAGCTGGCCGTGGTGCTCGATGAGTACGGCGGAACCGCGGGGGTTGCGACGCTTGAGGACCTCGTCGAGGAGATCGTCGGCGAGGTCGCGGACGAGCACGACAAGCTCAAGCCCGGGGTGCTGCAGAGCGCCTCCGGCACCTGGTACTTCCCGGGAATGCTTCGCCCCGATGAGGTCACCGAGCAGATTCCCCTGCTCACCGTGCCCGACGATGCGGGCTACGAAACCGTTGGAGGCTTCATGATGGCCGAACTCGGCCGGATCGCCGCCGTGGGGGACACCGTCCCGGTCTCCGGAGGCACCCTCGAGGTGGAGCGGATGGACGGGCGCCGGATCGACCGCGTCCGCTTCCTGCCCGGCCCGCCCGGGGAGCAGGCCACCCGCACCGGCGCCCACGCCCTGGGCGAGGGGGGCCTCCGATGAGCGACTGGGCCGGAATTGCCTGGCTGGTGGTGCTGCTGATCGGCAATGCGTTCTTCGTGGGTGCCGAATTCGCCATCATGTCCGCGCGGCGGAGCCAGATCGAGCCGCGTGCCGATGCGGGGTCCAAACCTGCCCAGACCACGCTGTGGGCCATGGAGCACGTCTCACTCATGCTGGCCTGCGCACAGCTGGGCATCACCGTGTGTTCGCTGCTCATCCTCCAGGTCGCCGAACCCGCGATCCACCACCTCTTCGTGGTGCCGCTGGAAGCGCTGGGGATTCCCGCAGGGGTGGCCGACGGCGCCGCCTTCGGCATCGCCCTGCTGATCGTGACCTTCCTCCACGTCACCTTCGGCGAGATGGTGCCGAAGAACATCTCGGTCTCCGCGGCCGACCGGGCGGCGCTGATCCTTGCGCCGCCGCTGGTGATGATCGCCCGCATCGTGCATCCGGTGATCTCGACGCTGAACTGGCTGGCGAACCAGATCCTGCGCGCCTTGAAGGTCGAGCCGAAGGACGAGGTCACCTCCTCGTACACGCTCGAGGAGGTGCAGTCGATGGTTGAGGAGTCGACCAAGCACGGCCTCGTCGACGACGATTCCGGCCTGATCACCAGCGCCCTGGAATTCTCCGGCCAGACCGCCGAGACGACGATGGTGCCCCTGGATAACCTCGTCACCCTCAGCACCGACGCAACGCCGGAGGAGTTCGAGCGGGCCGTAGGGCGCACCGGCTTTTCGCGGTTCGCCCTGGTTGACGAGAAGGAGAATCTCACCGGATACCTGCACCTGAAGGACATCATGTCCATTCCGCAGGCGCTCTACCAGAAGCCGATCACGGAGAACAAGGTCCGGGCCCTTGCCAACCTGAGTCTCTCCGACGAGATCGAGGACGCCCTCGCGGTAATGCAGAAGACCGGCTCCCACCTCGCGCGGGTGCTCGGCCCGGGCGGGGAGACCAGAGGCGTCCTCTTCCTCGAGGACGTGATCGAACAGCTCGTTGGGGAGATCCGCGACGCCACCCAGAACCAGGGTGCACGCCGGCTCGGCGAGGCGATGACGGAGCACAGCGGCAACCCGCTGCAGGAGGGGCGGCTGCCGTAGGGCGGGCGTGCGGCGATCTAGGCTAGACTTGATCCGCTAACGTAAACAATTCTCATTAGAGTGGATCGAGGCAGTATGTCCCGCGCACCCATGCGCCGCACGGCTTCACTGGCAGGACTCGCCGTACTGGCACTGACGGCTTCGGCCTGTGGAGGGAACGCCGGCGCGGGGAACGCCGCGGACACCGGATCGCAGCCGCTTCAGGTGGTTACCGGCACCAATGTGTACGGGAGCATCGTCGAAGCGATCGGCGGGGACCGGGTGAAGGTCACGGCGATCGTCGACAGCCTGAGCCAGGACCCGCACTCGTACGAGGCGACCGTCCAGGACAAGCTTGCGGTCTCGAAGGCCGACCTGCTGGTGGAGAACGGCGGAGGGTACGACGCCTTCCTGCACCGCCTCGCCGACGAGACAGGCCTCGACCACGACCGGGTGGTGACCGCCGTCAGCGTCTCAGGCATTGAGGGCGCACCGGCGGAGGACGAGCATGCTGCAGAGGACGAGCATGCCGAGGAGCAGCACGCCGAAGGCGAGGAGGGTCACGGACACGGCTCGTTCAACGAGCACGTCTGGTACAGCCCGACGGCGATGAAGGCCCTCGCCGGTGCCATCGGCGACAGGCTCGGCTCCCTCGATGAAGCGAATGCCGCCGACTACGAGGAGCGGGCGGAGAGCTTCCAAAACTCCCTCACGGAAATTGAGGACCGTCTCGCGGCAGGGGGCGAGGGCAAATTCGCGGCCACCGAGCCCGTCCCGGTCTACCTCCTGGAGGCGGCCGGGCTCACCGACGCCACGGTGCCCGAGTACACCGAGGCGGTCGAGGAGGGTAACGACGTGCCGGTGGGGGTGCTGAACGAGATGCGGGAACTGCTCGGCTCGGGGAGCGTTGAATTCCTCGCCTACAACGAACAGACCGAAGGGCCGCAGACGCAGTCAGTGCGTTCGGCCGCGGAGCAGGCCGGCGTGCCCGTCGTGGACTTCACCGAGACACTGCCGGAGGGACAGGACTACCTGGCCTGGATGGAGGCCAACGCGGAGTCGGTCCTCGAGGCGATGAACGCCGGGTGAGCGCCGAAGCGGGCCCCGGAGGGCCGGGACGTGCACCGGTTGTGAGCCTGCGAAACGCCGGACTTTCCTTCGGTGAGCGCGTGCTGTGGGAGGGCCTGGACCTCGACATCCACCCGGGCGAGTTCTTCGCCGTGCTGGGTCCGAACGGCTCCGGCAAGACAAGCTTCCTCAAGGTGCTCCTGGGGCTGCAGGCCCTCGGCTCCGGCACCGCCACCATCAATGGCGGACCGCTGCAGCGCGGCAACCGCGGCATCGGCTACATCCCCCAGCAGCGTCCGTTCGCCCCTGACACGCCGCTGCGGGCGCGGGACCTCGTGGGCCTGGGCGTGGACGGCCACCGCTGGGGGGTCCGCCTCGGGGGCCGCGGACACCGGGACACGGTCGACGCGCTGCTCGCCGAGGTCGGCTCCTCCTCCTACGCCGACGCCCCCGTCGGAAGGCTGTCGGGCGGGGAACAGCAGCGCCTGCGCGTGGCCCAGGCGCTGGCCACCGAGCCGCGCGTCCTGCTGTGCGACGAACCGCTGCTCTCCCTCGACCTGCACCACCAGCAGGCGGTCAGCGGGCTGATCAACCGCCAGTGCCACGAGAAGAACAGCGCTGTCGTCTTCGTCACCCACGAGATCAATCCCATCATCGACTACGTCGACCGCGTGCTCTACCTTGCCGGCGGCCGGTTCAGGGTCGGGGCGCCGGAGGAAGTGATGACCAGCGAGGTGCTCTCCGACCTTTACGGCAGCCCCGTGGAGGTGCTCCACCACGAGGGGCGGATCATCGTGGTCGGGCTGCCGGGCACTGAAGCCCACCACCACCATCCCGCGGGAGAGGTCTGATCATGGATTTCCAGTCGTTCATGGAGGCGGCCTTCAACTTCGACAACTATTCCGAGCTGCTGCCGCTGGTGCGCAACTCGATCTGGGCGGGCGCCGTGCTGGGCCTGCTCGGCGGGCTGATCGGGACCTTCGTGATGATGCGGGATCTCGCCTTCGCCGTCCACGGCATCGCCGAGCTCTCCTTTGCGGGGGCGGCCTTCGCGCTCCTGGTCGGGGCGAACGTCGTCCTGGGTTCGCTGGTGGGTTCGGTGCTCGCGGCCCTGGTGCTCGGGGTGATGGGGATCCGGGCCCGGGACCGCAACTCGATCATCGGCGTCGTCATGCCCTTCGGGCTGGGGCTTGGCATCCTGTTCCTCGCCCTGTACGAGGGGCGGGCGGCGAACAAGTTCGGCCTGCTCACCGGGCAGATCGTCTCCGTGGACAATGTGCAGCTGAACCTGCTCGCGGGCTGCGCCGTCGTAGTGATGGCCGCCCTGGCCCTGATCTGGCGTCCGTTGACCTTCGCGAGCGCCGACCCGGACCTGGCCGAGGCCCGCGGCGTGCCGGTGCGGGCCCTGTCCATCCTGTTCATGGTGCTGCTGGGCGTTTCGGTCGCGCTGTCCATCCAGGTGGTGGGTGCGCTGCTGGTGCTGGCGCTGCTGATCACCCCGGCCGCGGCCGCGCTGAAGGTCACCTCAACGCCGCTGTTCGTAGTGCTCCTGAGCATCGCGTTCGCCTGCGTGTCGGTGGTCGGCGGGATCCTGCTGGCCCTCGGCGGCCGCATCCCGATCAGCCCCTACGTGACGACGATTTCCTTCGCGATCTACCTCGGGTGCCGGATCCTGGGCAACCGGAGGAGCAGCGCCCGGCCGGCGCGCGTCCGCGCGGCGGCCTGACCCGGGCCCCTGGCGTTCGAGGTCAGCGCATCGCCTTCGCCGCGGTGCACTCGGGGCACAGCCCGAAGATCTCGACGGTGTGGGCCGCCTCGGTGAATCCGTGCGCGGCCGCCGTCCGTACCGCCCACTGCTCCACCGCAGGGGCCTCGACCTCCACGGTGCGCCCGCAGTTCCGGCACAGCAGGTGGTGGTGGTGATGCTGGACGGCGCACCGGCGGTAGACGACCTCGCCGTCGCCCCGGCGCAGGACATCCACCAGGCCGTCGTCGGCCATCGACTGGAGGACCCGGTAGACCGTGGGGAGGGAGACTGAGTCTCCCCGGGTGCCCAGGAGCCGGTGGAGTTCCTGGGTGCTCACGAAGTCCTCGAGCTCGTCAAGGGCGGCGCTGACGGCCAGCCGCTGACGGGTGACCCGCTGTTCGGAGCCCTTGCGCGGGTGCTCCACTTCGGATCGCATGGTGTGCCCTTTCGGCGGAGAGTAAGGAGGAACCAGCATCAAGATTATCAGCAGGGGCTGGAGGTATCCTGTGCGCTATGAAGCTCACCAAGTACACCCACGCCTGCGTCCGGCTCGACCAGGACGGATCGGCCCTCGTGATCGACCCAGGGAGCTTCTCCGAGGTCGAGGAGGCGCTCCGGGGAGCGTCGGCGGTGCTCATCACCCATGAACACCCCGACCACCTCGACGTCGAACGGGTCGCGGAGGCAATGGCCGCCGACCCGGGGCTGCAGCTGTGGGCCCCCGCAGCGGCGGCAGCCGCCTTGAGTGCGCGGCTCGGAGCCGGTGCCGCGGACCGCGTGCACGTCAGCGAGCCTGCCATCCAGTTCACCGCGGGGGGATTCAACGTCCGGACCTTCGGCGGCCAGCATGCGCTGATCCATCCGCACGTGCCCATGATCGCGAACGTCGGCTACCTCATCAACGACAACGTGTACCATCCGGGGGATTCCTTCATCGTGCCCGACGCCACCGAGGTGCGGACCCTGCTGGTCCCGGTCCACGCGCCGTGGTCGAAGACCGCTGAGGTGATCGACTTCATTGCCTCCGTCCGTGCGGCCAAGGCATACCCCATCCACGACTCGCTGCTCACGGTCGGCGGGATCGGTCTGGTCGAGTCCCTGGTCTCCCGGTTCGGGGGGTCCGCCGGATCGCGCTACGAGCACCTGTCGCCCGGCCAGACCACCGAGGTGTAGGAGGCCCGGGACAGCGCCGACCCGGCCGGTCAAGCAGGAATTCCGGGCGGGGCGGGCCTTCCTTCCGTTGCGGGCCGCGGTTAGCCTCGGGGGACAACGGCAGTTGGGACGCAAGGGGGCGTGATGGCAGGCAGGTTCGAAATCTTCCGCGACGACGAGGAACGGTTTCGCTTCCGGCTCACGGATGAGGACGGGGCGACCCTCATCACCAGCGAGCCCTTTCAGGACAAGGAGACGACGGTCGACGGAATCAATGGGCTCCGGGACTGCGCGTCGATGGCCCTGGTCGCCGATCTGACCTGACCCGCCCGCTCCGCAGGCCTTCGCAGCGGAGCGGAAGCGGGCCGGTCGAGGCGAATTAGGGCCTTTCGCCCCTGTAGTTCCGGGCGGTGCGCAGACGAACCTTAGAAGGGATCGTTGCGCACGCACGAACCGGAAGAGGAACTGCAATGGCACAAACGACCCCGCCCGGTGGACGGATCGGCCGGGACGCAGGGTTTGCCCGGCCCGCCCTTGACGGGAGCCCGGGGGGCCATGCCCGGCGGCGGGCGATGGAGAACCACCCATCGAGCATCGGGGCGCGCAAGCTAAGGATCCTTGTACGCCTGGATCCGGAACTCGCGTCGGCGCGCATCTGCGTCCGGGGCGTTCTCACCCCGGCCAACCTTTATGCGCTCTACTGCATTGCCCGGCGCACCAACGGCCTGCAGCCTGGGATGCCCATCACTGTTGACCTCACAGGAGCCCAGGCCCAGGCCGACGCGCTCGAGGCGCTCCACCTGAGCGCGGCCGAACGGCGCCTTCCGGCCACCGTCGATCCGACCGGCAGCCCCTGCTGGCTCACCGTGCTCGAGCCGGGTCCCGGGACCGGCAGCCCGCGGTAGTCCACGCCTCGTCCGCCCCTGCCGTACCCGCGCGTCAGGGCGATCGGGGTGAGGAGGGTCAGGCGAGGAGGGTCAGGCGGGGAGGGTCAGGCGAGGACGGGCAAGGGACCCGGCCCGGCCTCAGTCCCCGGGGTCCGTCAGTCGTCGAGGCCCGCGGTCAGTCCCCGGGCCGCTGTCACTCTTGGGGCCGCCGTCACTCTTCGGGCCAGCCGCGCGCGGTCGCGATGAAGACGGCGGCCTGGGTCCGGCGTTGGAACCCGAGTTTGGCCAGCAGCGAGGACACATAGTTCTTCACGGTCTTCTCCGCAAGGAACATGGTCTGGCCGATTTCCTTATTGGTCAGCCCCTCGCCGATGTAATGGAGCACCTTGCGTTCCTGTGCCGTCAGGGCATCGAACCGGGGGTCTTCGCCCTCCGACTCGGCGAGTCCGGCGGAGATCTTCGCCTTGACCTCCGGGTTGAACAGCGATTCGCCCAGGGCGGCCCGGCGCACCTTGTGCACCAGATCGGTGCCCAGGACCTCCTTGAGGATGTACCCGGCGGCACCGGCCAGGACCGCACCGCGCAGGGCCTGCTCGTCGTCGTAACTGGTGAGGATCACGCAGCGGAGGCTTTCGTCGACGGAGCGGACGTTGCGGCACACTTCGATGCCGGTGCCGTCGGGCAGCCGGGCGTCAAGGATGGCGACGTCGGGGTTCAGGGCGGGGATCCGGCGGGCGGCCTCCTCGGCGGACCCGGACTCGCCCAGGACGGCGAATCCCTCGCCCTCGAGCAGGTCCCGCAGGCCGCGCCGCACCAGTTCGTGGTCGTCGAGGATGAACACCGTGGTGGCTCCGGTCGGCTCCGGCTGCGGGTCGCCCGGTTCGTGGCGGTTCATCGCGCCTCCTCATCCAGCATCGGATTCCCGGCACATCCGGAATTCCGGACGCTGCCGTGCTCCCCATGATCCACCCGGACGGGCGGTTGCGGCAGGGCCAAAAGTCCGCAGGGCCCCGGGGCGGCCGGGCGGTCGTTGGAGGCGCGCGGACGGTTAACGCACAGCGGCCGGGTACCGGATGCAGACCCCGGTCCCCGGCCGCTGCGGGTTTCCTCAGACGCGGGCGGTGGTCTTCTTGCCCAGCACCAGGGCAAGGGCGATCATGCCGACGCCGAGGAGCAGGTGCAGCCAGTTATCGGCCGCATTCAGCGGTACGAAGTTGCCCGCCGACTCCTGGTCGATTACGAGGCCGTAGATCCAGAGCACGAGGTAGATGATGCCCCCGACGAGCAGGTAGGACCGGGCACCCGACGCGCTGCGGGCGAGCATAATCCCGGCGACGCCGAACAGCAGGTGGACGACGTTGTGCAGCACGGAAACCTGGAACAGGCCCAGCAGCAGCGCGCCGGAGTGGTGTCCGGCGAAGGCGAGCTGGTCGTACTGAGCGGTGATCCCCGGAACGAAGCCGAGGAGCCCGACGAGAAGGAAGACGGCGCCGACGGCCAGGGCCGCCTTCTGGACGGCCGTCCTCGAGGTTGTGCGCGAGTGCTGTGATGTTGTCATTAGTCTTCTCCTGAAGGTGTGCGGAATGGGAACTTGTGGTTTCCACCGCTTATTCGCACTCGGGCGGGCTCCGGATGGGACAGTGAGGCAATCATCGGCGGACTGTTGCAGGACCGTTACCGCACCGGTTCAGGGAGACGCGCGGGCGGAGGGTCTGTAGGGTCGGAGGCATGAGCGACCTCATCGAGTTCCTCCTGGCGCGCATCGAGGAGGACGAAGAGAACGTCCACTCCTGGTGGCACCAGCAGTCGGTCGCCGTGCTGGACCGGGCGCTCGCCGAATGCGAGGCCAAGCGCCGGATGGTGACCCACTACTGCAGCATCGACTGGACCGGGAGCAAGCCGGACGGACGGGACGACGCCGTCGTCTTCATGCGGCTGCTGGCCCTGCCGTATGCCGGGCACCCCGGCTACCGCAGGGAATGGCGCCCCTAGTACGGAGCCGGGGCCGGGTGCCCGCCCTGCCCTCCCGCGGTGCAGGCGGCCCTCACTCGGGCCAGCGGCCGGTGGCGAAGAACTCCTCAAGGACCGCCTCGAACGGTTCCGGGTCCAGCCCCCGGCCCTTCAGCCAGGCGTCGTCCTCGTAGGACCCGGCATATCGATCCCCGGAATCGCACATCAGCGACACGATGCTCCCGGCCCGCCCCTCGGCCCGCAGGGCCGCGGCGAGCTGCCACACCCCCCACAGGTTCGTTCCCGTCGACGGCCCGGCGTGCAGCCCGGTGAGGCGCTTGAGGTGCCGCGCAGCCGCCACGGAGGCCGAATCGGGGACCTGGATCATTGCATCGATGACCCCGGGGACGAAGCTCGGCTCCTGCCGCGGCCGCCCGATGCCCTCGATCCGCGACGCTCGGCCGGCCGCCGGCACCGACGGGTCCGCCCAGGCGGGAAAGAACGCCGAGTTTTCGGGGTCGACCACGGCAAGCCGCGTCGAGTGGCAGTTGTAGCGCAGGTATCTGCCGATGGTCGCCGAGGTGCCGCCCGTGCCCGCGCCGACGACGATCCACTCGGGGATCGGGTGCTCCTCGAGGGCCAGCTGGCCGAAGATCGACTCGGCGATGTTGTTGTTTCCCCGCCAGTCCGTGGCGCGCTCGGCGTAGGTGAACTGGTCCAGGTAGTGGCCCCCGGTCTCGCGGGCGATCCGCTCGGCCTCGGCGTAGACCTGGCCGGCGTCGTCGACGAAGGAGCAGGTCCCGCCGTACTGCTGGATCAGGGAGATCTTCTCGGAGCTCGTGGTGCGGGGCATCACCGCGACGAACGGCAGGCCGAGCAGCTGGGCGAAGTAGGCCTCGGAGACGGCGGTCGACCCGCTTGAGGCCTCAACGATGGTCGTGCCCTCGGTGATCCACCCGTTGACCAGCCCGAAGAGGAACAGGGAACGGGCCAGCCGGTGCTTCAGGCTACCGGTGCGGTGCGTCGATTCGTCCTTCAGGTAGACCGAGATCTGCCAGCCGGGCGGGAGGGGGACGGCGAAGAGGTGCGTGTCGGCGGACCGGCGATTTTCGGCCTCGATCCTTTGGACAGCGTCTGCGGTCCAGGTGCGGCCGGCGGAGGCGCTATAGGTGATCATTGGATCAGCCTACAAGCGCTACTGGTGTCGGCCCGGTGCCTGTGGTGGACTGGCGTGCATCAGGACCGGCCCGGTGCCGGCTCAATTTTCTAAGGAGATCTTGATGAAGACTCTGATGGACGTGCAGACGCTGCGGGACCGGATGACCTCCGGGCTGCAGACAGTGCTGCTCGATGTCCGGTGGTCGCTGGGTGATCCCCACGGCCATGGGCATTACCGCTCATCGCATATCCCCGGGGCCATGTACGTGGATCTGGAGGAGCAGCTGTGCTCCCGCCCGGCTCCGGCCCTGGGACGGCACCCGCTCCCGGACCCGGATGCGTTCCAGGAGACGGCCCGGCAGTGGGGCATCAACCGGCCCGACGACGTCGTCGTCGCCTACGATGACTCGGGCAACCTCGCCGCCGCACGCCTGTGGTGGCTGCTGCGCGATGCCGGGCTGCGCTCGGTCCACCTCCTTGACGGCGGCCTGACCGCTTGGCGCGCCGCAGGGTACGAACTCGAGGGCGGCGAGGAACAGCACTGCCTGGGTTCGGTCGAACTCGGCCGGGGCGCGATGCCCGTGGTCGACCTCGACGGCGTGCGCCGCGGCGGGGAGGACCTGCTGCTGCTCGACGCGCGGGCCCCGGAACGCTTCAGCGGCGAATACGAGCCTGTCGATTCCAAGGCCGGGCACATCCCCGGGGCGCGCAGCGCACCCACGACGGACAACCTTCGGGCCGACAAGACCTTCCGGCCGCCAGCGGAGCTGCGGGAGCGGTTCGCCCGCCTCGGAGTAGCGGGAACCGGCAGCGTCGCCGTCTACTGCGGCTCCGGCATCACGGCCGCCCACGAGATCGCCGCCCTGGAGATCGCCGGCATCCCCGCCGCCCTCTACCCGGGCTCCTGGTCCCAGTGGTCCTCCCGGCCCGACCTTCCGGTCGCCACGGGAGCCTGAGCTCCAGGCCGGGGCGGGGACGGGCGCCGTCTCCGCCCCGGCTGGCAGGGACGGTGCCCAGCGAGTAGCGTCGAGGCATGAACCCCGGACGTCCCTCGCCCCCGCCGCTGCGGGGAACCATCCCGCCCAGGGGAGCGGGGCGCGCCCCTGGCGAAGGAGAGCCTGTGAGCACTGTTTTTACCCGGATCATCCGCGGCGAGATCCCCGGCCGCTTCGTCTGGGCCGACGACGACGTCGTCGCGTTCCTCACCGCCGCCCCGATCACCCCCGGACACACCCTGGTGGTGCCGCGCCGGGAGGTTCCGCACTGGCTCGAGGCCGACCCGGAGACGCTCACCCGGGTGATGGCCGTGGCCCAGGCCATCGGCAAGGCCCAGGAGCAGGCGTTCGGCGCCAAGCGGGTGGGAGTGCTGCTCGAAGGCTTCGAGGTGCCCCACCTCCACGTGCACGTCTGGCCGGCACAGGGCCCTGAGGACTTCGACGTCCACAACGTCGACCGGAACCCGGACCCGGCCGCCCTCGACGCTGCCGCCGACTCCCTCCGGCAGGCGCTGCGCGCGGCCGGCTCCACCGCCGTCCCCTCGGCCTGAGCCGTCCGGTGCCCCTCGTCCCGCACCGCCGGTGGAAGGAGCTGACATGTGGATCGGCACCATCGAATTCGACCTGCTGCTCGGCGACGTCCATTCGCTCAAGGGCAAACGCTCGGTGGTCCGCCCGCTGGTGGCCGACCTGCGGCGCAGGTTCGACGTCGCCGCAGCGGAGGTCGAAAGCCTCGACCTGCACCGCCGCGCCGGGATCGGCGCCTCGGTCGTGGCGGCCGACCGGCGGCACGCCGTCGACGTGCTCGACGCCGTTGAGCGTTTCGTCGCGGCCCGCCCCGAACTGGACCTGCTCAGCGCCCGCCGCCGGCTGCTGAGCTCGGAGGACCTCGGCTGAACCCGCCTGGGATTCTCGGCCGCTGGTACCCTCAGGCGGCGAGTGCTTCGCCGAGGGCTGCCCGGATGCGCTTTTCGGAGACGCTGTAGGCGGTGCCCAGCTCCTGGGCGAACAGGCTGATCCGCAGCTCCTCAAGCATCCAGCGCACCCGCTGCAGGTCCGGCGCAGTCTTGCGCGCGCCGGCCGCCAGCGCCGCCACGGCGTCGTCGTATTCGTCCTCGAGCCGCTGCACGACGGCGGTGCCCGCATTGTCGCGGGCGACGTTCGATGCGAGCTTCTCGAGGCGCATCTCGATTCCCCGGAGATAGCGGGGGAGATGGCTGAGCTGGGCGTAGCCGGTCTTCGCGACGAAGCCCGGGTAGACGAGGTGTTCGAGCTGGCTGCGGATGTCGTTGAGTGCGGTGATCATCGCCAGGCTCGTGGTGCCCTTGAGCTGCTTGGAGATCCTGCGGTGGCTTGAGAGGATCTTCTCCACCGTGGCCGTCACGGTGAACACCGTGTCGATCAGCTCGGCCCGCACGAGCTCGTAGAGGGCGTCGAACTCCTTCTGTGTCCAGGGCAGCTGTTCCGGGACCAGCTTGTCGATCGCGGCCAGCGAGCAGTCGGAGATGAGCGCCGCGACGGACCCGTGCGGGTTCTGGCTGAAGGTGAGCTTCTCGGTGTTGCTCAGGTGCTCAAGGACGTACTTTGCCGGGCTGGGCACGCGCAGGGACAGCAGCCGGATGACGCCGCCGCGCATGGCCCCGGCCTGTTCGGCCGGACTCGGGAGGACCCGCAGGCCCACCGAGGTGGTCTCGTCGACGAGGGCGGGATAGCCGGTCACGAGGTGCCCGGCTACGGTGCGGGACACCTCGCGCGGCACGGTCCCGAAGGTCCACGCCGTCGCCCCGGCCACTTCCGCAAGTCCCGGCGTGCCACCGGCCGACGGCGTGCCGCGTCCGGGCCCACCGGCAGCCTGCGGCGCCGCGGCGGTGCCGCCGTCTGCCGCCGCTGCCCGGCCGCCGCGGCTGCCCTTGCCGCCGGCCGCGCCCGCGCCTTCCGGGCGGGTGCTCGACGGGGTCGCCCCGAGGGACGCGGCGATGGCCCGGCTCACGGCGGGCGCCAGGGTGGCCTTGAGGGCGTCAAGGTCCTGGCCCTCGTCGAGGACCTTCCCCGTTGAATCGACGACGGAGAAGGTCATCGACAGGTGCGGGGGCAGCACCGACCAGTTCCACGAACCGGGCGGGATGATGTGCCCCTTCAGGCGGCGCAGGACGAGTTCGAGGGAGGCCTCGAGGTCGTCCCGCGCCGGGTCGAAGTCGGCCTCGAGCGCGGCGACGGCGGACCGGGCGACGTCCGGCGCCGGGATGAAGTTCTTGCGGATGCCCTTGGGCAGGGACTTGATGAGCGCCGTGACCAGCTCCACCCGCAGGCCGGGGATCTGCCAGCGGAACGGCGCGGACTCCAGCTGGTTGAGGAACAGCACGGGGATGCGCACCGTGACGCCGTCGGCAGCGCCGGGAGCGCCGGGGGAGAATTCGTAGTTCAGGGGCAGTTCGAATCCGCCCTGGTGCCAGGTGGTAGGGAAGGCCGAATCGTCGAGCGCGTCGGCGTCCTCGGCGAGCAGGTCCTCCGGATCGAAGTCGAGCAGGTCCGGGTCCGCCTGGCGGGCCTGCTTCCACCACGAGTCGAAGTGCCGTTCGGAGACGACCTCCCGGCCCACCCGGGCGTTGTAGAAGTCGAAGAGGGTCTCGTCGTCGACCCTCAGGTCGCGGCGGCGCAGCCGGTTCTCGAGCTCCTCGATCTCCGCCAGCCGGGCCTTGTTGCGGTGGAAGAACTTGTGGTGGGTCTTCCAGTCGCCTTCAACCAGGGCGTGCCGGATGAACAGTTCGCGCGCGACCTCCCGGTCGACTCGGCCGTAGTTGATGCGCCGCTGCGGCACGATCGGCACCCCGTAGAGGGTGACCTTCTCGTACGCCATGACCGACCCCTGCCGGCTTGACCAGTGCGGTTCGCTGTAGCTGCGCTTCACCAGGTGGGGAGCGACCTGCTCGGCCCACAGCGGGTCGAACCGGGCCGCGACCCGGGCCCACAGCCGCGAGGTCTCGACGAGTTCGGCGGCCATGACCCAGTCGGGGGACTTCTTGAACAGGGCCGAGCCGGGGAAGACCGCGAAGCGGGTCCCGCGGGCGCCGGCGTACTCGCGCTTGCGCTGGTCGTAGAGCCCGATGTGGCTCAGCAGGCCCGAGAGCAGGCTGATATGGATGGCGTCGCTGTTGCCCACCGGGTCGACGGCGCCCGGGGCGAGGGTGATGCCCAGCGGCTTGGCGAGCTGGCGCAGCTGCGCGAAGAGGTCCTGCCACTCGCGCACCCGAAGGTAGTTGATGAACTCATTGCGGCACAGCCTGCGGAACTGGGTCGAGGACAGTTCCTTCTGCTGCTCCTCGAGGTAGCGCCACAGGTTCAGGAAGCCGGTGAAGTCGGAGTGTTCGTCGACGAAGCGCTTGTGTTTCTCGGCGGCGCTCTGCTGCTTGGCCGGCTGGTCGGCGGACGGGCGCTCGCGGGGGTCCTGGATGGTCAGGGCCGCCGCCAGGATCATGACCTCCTTGGCGCAGCCCCGGCCGGCCGCCTCGACGATCATGCGGCCCAGCCGCGGATCGACCGGCAGCTGGGCGAGCTTGCGGCCGACGCCGGAGAGCCCGCCGTCGTCGTTCAGGGCACCGAGTTCACGCAGCAGGGCCACGCCGTCGGTGATGGCCTTTGCGTCGGGGGGCTCGACGAAGGGGAACTCGGCGATGTCGCGCGGGCTCTTCGTGACGCCCATGGCGGTCATCTGCAGGATCACCGCGGCCAGGCTGGTCCTCAGGATCTCGGGCTCGGTGAACGGGCGCCGGGACTCGAAGTCCTCCTCGGAGTAGAGGCGGATCGCGATGCCGTCGGAGACACGGCCCGAACGCCCGGAGCGCTGGTTGGCCGAGGCCTGCGACACGCGTTCGATCGGCAGCCGCTGCACCTTGGTGCGGTGGGAGTACCGGGAGATGCGGGCCGTGCCGGTGTCGATCACGTACTTGATGCCCGGAACGGTCAGGGAGGTTTCGGCGACGTTCGTGGCCAGCACGATCCGCCGGTTGGAGCCGCCGGCGCTGAACACGCGGTGCTGCTCCTGCAGGGACAGGCGGGCGAACAGGGGCAGCACCTCGGTGCCGCGCAGGCGCTGCGTGTTCTGGATCCGGGCCCGAAGGGCGTCGGCCGCGTCGCGGATCTCGCGCTCGCCGGAGAAGAACACGAGGATGTCCCCGGGGGCCTCGCGGGACAGTTCGTCGACGGCGTCGCACACCGCGTCGACCGGGTCGCGTGCCTCCTCGAGGTCATCGTCGGAGTCATTGTCCCCGACGGGCTGATCCAGCGGCCGGTACCGGATCTCCACCGGGAAGGTGCGCCCGGAGACCTCGATGATCGGTGCCGGTGAGGTGTCCTCGACGGCGGCGTCGGCGGCGAAGTGCTTGGCGAAGCGCTCGGGGTCGATGGTCGCCGAGGTGATGATGACCTTTAGATCCGGGCGCTGCGGCAGGATGCGCTTCAGGTAGCCGAGGATGAAGTCGATATTGAGGCTGCGCTCGTGGGCCTCGTCGATGATGATGGTGCTGTACTTACGCAGCATGCGGTCGTGCTGGATCTCCGCCAGGAGGATGCCGTCGGTCATGATCTTGATCTTGGTGCTGCGGCCCATCTGGCCGGTGAACCGGACCTGGAAGCCGACCTCCTCGCCGAGCTGGACGTCGAGCTCCTCGGCGATGCGTTCGGCCACGGTGCGTGCCGCGAGGCGGCGAGGCTGGGTGTGGCCGATCAGCCCGGAGTCGGCCAGGCCGAGCTCCAGGCACATCTTGGGGATCTGGGTGGTCTTACCCGAGCCGGTCTCGCCGGCGATGATGGTGACCTGGTTCGCGGCGATGGCCGCCATGATGTCCGAGCGGCGGGCCGAGACGGGAAGATCCGCGGGGTAGGAAATTGTCAGTGCCATAGTTGCCTCCCAGTCTAGTGCTCCGGCGCCGGAAGGGCCGGGGCGGGAAGGCGAGCGGCCGGAAGGGAGCGTGCCCGGCGTCCGGGATCCCTGCGGCGTACCTCTCCGCCGTCCGGAACCCGTCAGCGGGCGTACACGGTTCCGGCGCGGCCGGCGGCCCGCCGCAGCCGCCCCGCGAGCTCGGCGGCCCGTACCCTCATGGCCTCGGGCTCCAGAATCTCAAACTCGACATCGAGGGAGGCCAGCTGCATCAGGGGGTAGTCGAGCGAATCGAAGCCCGCCCGAAGGATCGTGGCGTCGGGGCCGTCGCTGGTCAGCTCGGCGATCTCCGCCGGAATCCGCTGTTCAATCTCCCGGATCCCCGCCGAGAGGCGGATGACGGCGTCGTAGCTGTAGGGGGAGCGGGTGATCGACTTCTGCACATACCGGGCCAGGTCCGTCGCCGGCAGCGGCCGGCCCGTGAACCGCGCGCGGGGGGAGGGGATGCTCCGGCAGCGGTCCACCCGGAACGTGCGCCAGTCCTCCCGGACCGTGTCCCAGGCCACCAGGTACCAGCGCCGCCCGGTGTCCACGAGCCGGTACGGTTCGGCGAGGCGGCGGGAGGATTCGCCGTCGTGCCGCTCATAGCGGAAGGCCACGATACGGCGTTCCGTGATTGCGGCCGACAGGGCTGTCAGGACCGCAGGATCGACCGGGGTGCTGGGCGCGGCCATGCGGGTCACCGCCGACCGCAGTCCGGAAAAGCGGGGCCGCAGCCGCGCGGGCAGCACCTGTTCCAGCTTGGTGAGCGCCCGCACCGAGGCTTCCCCAACGCCGGCCACGGGGCTGGCGGTGACGGCGGTCAGCCCGATCGCCACGGCGAGGGCCTCGTCATCATCGAGCAGCAGCGGCGGAAGCTGCGCCCCGGCACCGAGCTGATAGCCGCCGGCGATACCCGGCGACGCCGAAATGGGGTAGCCAAGGGTGCGCAGCTTGCCGATGTCCCGGCGCACCGTCCGCTCGGTCACCTCCATGCGCTGGGCGAGGGCGGGGCCCGTCCACTCCCTGCGCATCTGCAGGAGGGAGAGCAGGTGGAGGAGGCGGGCCGAGGTTTCCAGCATGAACCCAAAATACCGCGGACCGAGGACAGAACCTGTCCTCATCGCTTTTTAGGCTGGGGGAAGATTCACACCGGGTGGCCTGCGCCGCAGGCCCACGACTCTAGGAGACGCCATGGGCTCACCATTGAACGTTCTGCTGTACCTTCCCGAGGGGATGGCCGACTGGGAGGTCGGGTATGCGTCCGCGGAACTCTCCGGCGGACAGTTCCTGCGCCCGGAGCGGCAGGTGTCCCTCTCCACCGCATCCGCCGGCGGCGGCCCGATCCGCACCATGGGCGGCATGACGGTCGTCCCGGACACGGCGCTCGCCGACACCCCAGGCGAGCAGATCGACGCGCTGATCCTGCCCGGCGGGACGAGCTGGGACTCCGCCGCCAACGCCGACGTGCTCGACCTCGCCGCGCGGCTGAAGGACCGGGGTGCCCCCGTAGCGGCCATCTGCGGCGCCGTCGATGCCCTGGCCGGCGCGGGGCTGCTCAACGACGTCGCGCACACCGGCAACAGCGCCGACTCCCTCGCGTCCCACGAGGGGTACTCGGGGTCCGCACTGTACCGGGAGGAACTCACCGTGAGCGACGGCGGGGTCGTCACCGCGGGGTCCTGGGCACCCGTGGAGTTCGCCGCCGAAATCTTTCGCACGCTCGACGTGATGGACGAGGAAATCCTCGGAAGCTGGCTGCTGTTCTGGGGAAAGCGCGATGTCCGCGGGATCTACCAGCTGATGGAGGCGCAGGCCGAATGAGCACCGCCGGAGAACTCGCCGAGCAGCTCTCCTGGCACTGGGAGAACCAGGCGCGGCCGCGGCTCGAGGGGCTGACCGACGCCGAGTACTTCTGGGAACCCGTACCCGGCTGCTGGAGCCTTCGTCCGCGGGAGGAGGCGCGCGCGCCGGTCGCCGCGGGCGTAGGACGGTTCGTCCTCGAGTACGCGGTTCCGGCGCCCGAGCCCGCCCCGGTCACCACCATCGCCTGGCGGCTGTGCCACCTGATCGTGGGTGTGCTGGGGGAGCGGGTCGGCTCGCACTTCGGCGGGGAACCGATCACCTACCGCGGTTTCGACTACCCGGAAACCGCCGAGGCCGCCCTGGCGCGCCTCGACGGGCTTTACGGGCAGTGGATCGGTGCCGTGTCGGGCCTCAGCGGGGAGGAACTCGCCCGCCCCGTCGGTCCCGCCGAGGGCCCGTTCGCCGAGTACCCGATGTCGGCCCTGGTGCTCCATATCAACCGGGAGATGATCCACCACCTCGCGGAGGTCGCCCTGCTGCGCGACCTGTACCGCGACGGCCCGGCAAAGGAGTAAGGGCGCAAGGGCGCACCGGGGGAAAACAAAGCGCCGCCGTCCCGAAGGACGGCGGCGCTTGAATGCCGGTTTTTCCACCCGGCCGGTGGTGCCCTCGATAGGATTCGAACCTACGACCTTCTGCTCCGGAGGCAGACGCTCTATCCCCTGAGCTACGAAGGCATGGGACGGTTTTTCTCCGTCTCCGTAAGGGACTTAATGAGCTTAGCAGGTGCACTCGGCGGAGTGGAAACGCGCGGTTCCCCGGCGCGCGGACGGGGCTAGTAGCCGAGGAACGCGTCGGTGGTGACCCTGCCTCCGCCGGCCTTCCGCACCGCGGCGCGCAGGTGCGAAATGATCAGCGGCGAGCCCGAGACGTAGACCCGCCGGGAGGCCAGGTCGGGCACCTCGGCGGACAGCTGTTCCGCGCTCGGGTAGCCCGCCCCGGCGTAGCGCCAGCGCGCCGGCAGGCTGACGCCGTCGTCGGCCGGGTCGTGCGGGGCGAAGAGGATGACGGGCGTGCCGAGCTCCGCGAGCTCCTCCCGGTAGGCGATCTCGTCCGCCGACCGCACCACGTACACCAGCACGACGTCGCGGTCCTGGCCGCGCCGGGCCACGTCGCGGAGCTGGCTGATGAACGGGGTGATGCCGATCCCGCCCGCCGCGAGCAGCAGCGGAACCGATGGGTCCTTCGGCAGCCGGAAGTCTCCGCCGACCAGGGTGCCGGTCACCATGGCGCCTGACTTCAGGCCCAGCAGCGCCTTTTTGAAGCTGCTTCCCGGTTCGCTGACGCGCAGCCCGAAGCTGAGGGTGTCCCGGTCCTGCGGGGCGGAGGTGATGCTGAAGACGCGCCGGGAGCCGCGCCCGTCGGTGCGTTCGTGCGGCAGGTTCAGCTCCATGTACTGGCCCGCCTCGAACCGCACCGGGTGCGACGGGGCGAACACCAGCTCCGAACTCGTCGGGGTGAGGTCCCGGCGGGCGGTGAACCTCAGGCGGACGCTGCGCCGCTGCCCCATGAGGAAGGCGACGGCGTTGCCGATGACGAGCGCGAATTCCGGCCCGAGGAACACCGGGCCGAGCGAGGGCTGGGCGGCGAAGACGAGGGCGACGACGGCGGCGGTGACGAGCTGCTGCCAGCGCAGCGGCGGCAGGGTGAGCGGTTCGGTCAGCATGAACCCGACGAGGAAGAGCACCGGGTAGGAGACCAGGACCAGCTGCACTGCGGCCAGCGGCGCAAGTCCGCCCGCGGCCAGGCCCGCGACGAGGATGCCGGCGCTCAGCACCACGAAGACGGCGCCCATGATGAGCTTGCGCGTCCGGTACAGGAGCACAAGGGTGCCTACCAGCACGAAGGGGAGCAGGTAAGGGTTCGCTACCCACCAGCCGGCTGCGGACAGTCCGAACAGCGTCGCGACAACGGCGCCGGCGGCCGCCGGGTTGAAGATGTGCCGGCCGCGGACCGCGAGGAGGAATTTCGAGGCCGCGGCGGCGAACCCGGCGACGGCGATACCGCCGAGCCCGGGCCCGTCCAGGGTGGGGAACATGATGAAGAACAGGATGAAGCCGGTGATCAGCGCCGACTCATTGTGCGGGCGCATCCGCAGAATCATCGCCATGATCCGGGTGCCGCCCCAGGTGGAGACCAGGGCGGTGGCCAGGGTGGCGGTGAGCTCCGCGGGGCGGAAGGCGAGCAGTCCCGCGGCCGAGAAGCCCAGCGAGGCCACAGTGAGCAGGATCAGGAGGGAGAGGGTCAGCCGGTACATCGAGATCCGGCCCAGCAGCTGGTCGATACCGTTCATGGGGTGAACAGTGCTCCGTTCAGGGTCGGGGAAAAGCGGGCGTGCCCGTCGGAGAACACCTGCACGAAATCGAAGGCGAATTCCGCGGCCAGCACTTCGGGTTCGGCGAGGAACAGTGCCGTGGCCAGGGCATCGGCGGTCATGGTGTCCGCCGCGAGGACCCAGGTCGCCACCACGGTCGAGACGCTGGTGCCGGTGCGGGCGTCGATCACGTGGTGGAGGCCGTCGCCCCAGGCCCTGCGGTTCGAGGCGGAGGCGCACAGCGCCCGGCCGTGGAGCTGCACGGTGCCGATTGCCCGCGCGGGATCATAGGGATGTTCGAGCCCCACGGTGAGGGCCGTGGCGCCCGTGTGGAGCATATCGCCGCTGGCGTCGACGAGGAATTCGGTATGGCCCGCGTCGGTGAGCAGCCCGCCCACGAGGTCGACGAGCTGGCCTTTTCCGGCGGCGCCGACGTCGAGGGTGACGGGCCCGTGCGCCGTGACGACCGGGCCCTCCCAGTCGAGTGCCTCATCCCAGACCCGGGCAGGGGCGGGCGGGCCCTTGGGGGTGAAGCTGTAGAGAGCGTCGTAGCCCTGGTGCTCGAGGACGGACCCGACCAGGGGTGACATCGAGCCGTTCGTGAGCCGGTACAGCTTTTGGTACAGCCGGCCCAGCGCCGCGCCGTGTGCGGGAAGCGCGAGCCGCCCGCCGCCGGCGGCGAGGGCGGCCACCGCGGAGTCGGGGCGGAAGCGCGAATACAGGGCGTCGTAGTCCTCAATGAGTCCGGCGATGGCGGCCCGGACCTCTGGCTCCAGCGCAACGGCAGTGTCGATCTGCCAGCGGGTCCCGATGGCCTCGAAGATGAAGCTGCCCCCGACCGCCATGAACTAGAGCTTGGCTTCGCTCTTGATTCGATCCGTCGCCTCGGCGAAGCCACCGCTGGTGAGGGAGGACCCGGCCACCTTGTCGACCTTCAGCTCGTCGAGCTTCTTGCCGACGATCTCCTCCTGGATGCCGCCGCTGAAACGCTCCTGGTACAGCTTGGCCGTGGGGTTGGACGGCATCGGCTCGGTGGTCACCGCCGTCACGACGTCCTTCTCCAGGGTCAGGGTCACCCCGATCTCCTCGGTGCCGCCGGGGGAGACATACGAGCCGACCTGGGTGAAGTCGCCGTCCTCGTACGCCTGGTCGGACGCGGCGGGCGCCGCTTCGGTGGGCTCGGCGCTGGCCGGTGCCTCGGGTGCCGCGCTGCTGGCCGGGGCACTGCTCGCGCCCTCCCCTGCGGGTTCCGAGCCCGGCGAGGGGGCCGTTCCGGCGCAGCCCGCCACACCCAGGAGCGACGCCGCCGCCAGTGCGTGGAGCATGCGCTTCCCGGTGATGCTGCGGGTGCGGGTGTCGGCGGGTCCGGCTTCGAGGTCTTTCACGGCGGTTCTCTCCTTGACGGTAGGGCCCGGGGATCGCCCGGCTGGTTGTGCCGGGCGGACACTGGTAACTCAACAATTGTGCAGCAGCCCGGCGGGGAACAACCCGGCTGACCTGTATTCGTTCCCGGAGGGGGTCCGGATGGCGTCCGGAGGCCCAATGCTGCCCCGGCTGTCCCACCCGTCACACAAAACGGCAGCCGCGGCGCACGCCGTTATGCTGGACGGGTGACTCCTGAAGAACTCTCCTCCGCTATTTCCGCCTGCCTGAAGACCGCCGTCGCCGACGGGGAGTTCGACATCGAGCTCCCGGCGGAAGTGCGCGTCGAGCGGCCGAAGAACCGCGAGCACGGGGACTGGGCCACGAACATCGCCCTGCAGCTGTCCAAGAAGGCCGGCATGAACCCCCGCGAGTTCGCCGGGATCCTCAAGAACCGCCTCGAGGCGATCGACGGCGTCGCCTCGGTGGACATCGCCGGACCGGGCTTCCTCAACATCACCCTCGACGCCGGAGCCGCCGGCGAACTCGCCCGCACCATCGTCGAGGCGGGCCCCGCCTACGGGACGAACACCACCCTTGCCGGCCGCAGGATCAACCTCGAGTTTGTCTCGGCCAACCCGACCGGGCCGATCCACATCGGCGGCACCCGCTGGGCGGCCGTGGGCGATGCGCTGGCGCGCATCCTTCAGTCGCAGGGCGCCGACGTCACCCGCGAGTACTACTTCAACGACCACGGGGCGCAGATCGACCGTTTCGCCCGCTCCCTCTACGCCAGCGCGCTGGGCCAGCCGGCGCCCGAGGACGGCTATGGCGGGGACTACATCGTCGACATCGCCAACCGGGTGCTCGCGAAGGACCCCTCGATTCCGTCCCTGGACGAGGCCGACGCGCTCGAGCAGTTCCGCGCCATCGGCGTGGACCTCATGTTCGGCGACATCAAGAAGTCACTCCACGAGTTCGGCGTCGACTTCGACGTCTACTTCCACGAGCACTCCCTGTTCGAGAACAACTTCGTCGAGGGCCTGCTCGAGCAGCTCAAGGGCTCGGGCAACCTCTTCTTCGAGGACGGCGCCTGGTGGCTGAAGTCGACCGACTTCGGCGACGACCGCGACCGCGTCGTCATCCGCTCCGACGGCACGCCCGCCTACATCGCCGGCGACATCGGCTACATGGTGAGCAAGCGCCAGCGCGGGTTCGACCTGAACATCATCATGCTCGGCGCCGACCACCACGGCTACGTGGCCCGGCTCAAGGCCGCCGCCGCGGCGCTCGGCGACGATCCCGACACCATCGAGGTGATGATCGGCCAGCTCGTGAACCTGGTGAAGGACGGCACGCCCGTGCGGATGTCCAAGCGTGCCGGAACGGTCGTCTCTTTGGAGGACCTCGTCGAGGCGGTGGGCGTCGACGCCGCCCGCTACACCCTCGCGCGGTTCTCGGCCGATTCGAACATCGACATTGACCTCGACCTGCTGACCAAGCGCAGCAACGAGAACCCCGTCTTCTACGTCCAGTACGCCCACGCCCGCACCCACGCCGTGGAGCGCAACGCCGTCTCCGCCGGTGTCGACACGAGCAGCTTCGACGCCTCGACCCTGGGCCACCCCACCGAGGGCGAGCTCCTGGCCGCCCTCGGACAGTTCCCCGGCGTGGTGGCGCAGGCTGCGGCCTTCCGGGAGCCGCACCGCGTCGCCCGCCACCTCGAGGTCATCGCCGGCACCTACCACCGCTGGTACGACGCCTGCCGCATCGCGCCCATCGGCGGGGAGCCCGTCGAGGAGGTCCACCGCAGCCGGCTCTGGCTGAACAACGCCACCCAGCAGGTGCTTGCGAACGGACTGTCGCTGCTCGGCGTCTCCGCCCCGGAAAGGATGTAGGCATGGCGGCCGGATCACCCCTCGCCCCGGACTGGCTCACGGTCCCCGCCGACCCCGCCGCGCTGGAGCGCAAGCTGTGGGCCCGCGACGTGGCGCGCTCCGCCGACGGGGTGCTCGCCGTCGGCGGCGTGTCCGTCAAGGAGTTGGCCGCCGAGTTCGGCACGCCGCTGTTCGTGGTCTCGGAGGCCGACTTCCGCGCCCGCGCCGCCGGCTTCCGGGACGCGTTCCGTGCCGCCTTCGCCGCCATCGGCGGGGAAGTGGACGTCTACTACGCCGGCAAGTCCTTCCTCTGCTCGGAGATCGCCCACTGGGTGTCCGAGGAGGGGCTGAACCTCGACACCTGCTCCGGCGGTGAGCTCGCCGTCGCCATGCGCGCCGGGCTGCCCGGGGAGCGGCTGGGCCTTCACGGGAACAACAAGTCGGCCGCGGAGATCGGCCGGGCGCTGGACCTGGACCTTGGCCGGATCGTCGTCGACAGTCTCCAGGAGATCGCGATCGTCGGCGACCTGGCCGCGGCCCGCGGGGTGCGTGCCAACGTGCTGCTGCGCCTGACCCCGGGCGTCCACGCCTCCACCCACGAATTCATCGCCACCGCGCATGAGGACCAGAAGTTCGGCCTGTCCCTGGGCGCGGACCCCTTCGATGCCGAGGGCGCCTCCCCGGCCTCCCGCGCCGTCGACGCCGCGCTCGCCCACCCCGGCCTGCGCCTGCTCGGGGTCCACTGCCACATCGGCTCGCAGATCTTCGAGGCCGAAGGCTTCGAACTCGCCGCCCGCCGCCTGCTCGGCTTCCTGGCCGCCGTCCGGGACCGGCACGGCGTCGAACTTCCCGAACTCGACCTCGGCGGCGGCTACGGCATCGCCTACACCGAGGCCGACGAGCCGCGCGGACCGGAGGAGATCGCCGGGGCGATGGCCGCCGTCGTCGGCTCCACCTGCGCCGACCTTGGGCTCGCCGTCCCGCGGATCTCGATCGAGCCGGGGCGGGCGATCGTCGGCCCGTCGACCTTCACCCTCTACACCACCGGCACGACAAAGACGGTCCACGTCGACACCGTCCCGGCGGGGCCCGGGCAGCCGTCCACCGAGCCGCGGCGCTACGTCTCGGTCGACGGCGGAATGAGCGACAACGCCCGGCCCGTGCTCTACGACGCCGACTACTCCGCGGTGCTCGCCTCGCGCGTCTCCGGCGCCGACCCGGCGCTGTCCCGCGTCGTCGGCAAGCACTGCGAAAGCGGAGACATCGTGGTGCGCGATGTCTACCTTCCCGGCGACACCGGGGCGGGGGACCTGCTCGCCGTGCCCGGCACCGGTGCCTACTGCTGGGCGCTCTCGAGCAACTACAACTACCTCGGCCGCCCGCCGGTGGTGGCCGTCGCCGGCGGCACCGCCCGGCTGATCGTCCGCGGCGAGACCGAGGCGGACCTGCTGGCCCGCGACGTCCAGCGCGCCGCCACCCCAACCCCAGGAGCCCGATCCAGCGCATGAATCTCACCGATGCCCCCGCCAAGCCCCTGCGCGTCGCCCTGCTCGGCGCCGGAAACGTCGGCTCCCAGGTCGCCCGCATCCTCCTCGACGACGCCGCGGCACTCGGCTCCCGTGCCGGCGCGCCCCTTGAGCTCATCGGCATCGCCGTGCGCTCGCTCGAGGGCGACCGCGGCCCCGGAATTCCCCGCGCCCTGCTGACCACCGACGCGGAGTCCCTCGTCGAGGACGCCGACATCGTCATCGAGCTGATGGGCGGCATCGAACCGGCCCGCACGCTGATCCTGCGGGCCATCGAGCACGGGGCCACGGTGGTCAGCGGCAACAAGGCGCTGTTCGCCCAGGACGGCCCGGCCCTCTATGAGAAGGCCGACGCCGCCGGCGTGCAGCTCTCCTACGAGGCCGCGGTCGCCGGGGCGATCCCGATCCTGAGGCCCATCCGCGACAGCCTCTCGGGGGACCGCATCACCCGGGTGCTCGGCATTGTCAACGGCACCACGAACTACATCCTCGACCAGATGGACACCACCGGGGCGCAGTTCGCCGACGCCCTGCGCGCCGCACAGGAGCTCGGCTACGCGGAGGCCGATCCCACCGCCGACGTCGAGGGGCACGACGCCGCGGCCAAGGCCGCGATCCTCGCCTCGCTGTCCTTCCACACGCGCTTCGCCCTGGAGAACGTGTACTGCGAGGGCATCACGCAGGTCACCGCCGACGACATCGCCGCGGCGAAGGCCGACGGGTACGTCATCAAGCTGCTCGCCATCGCCGAACTGCTCTCCGACGAAGCCGGCGACCCCGGGGTCAGCGTGCGGGTGCATCCCACGCTCCTGCCCCGGGACCACCCGCTGGCCGCGGTGCACGGCGCGTTCAATGCGGTGTTCGTCGAGGCCGAAAACGCTGGGGAACTGATGTTCTACGGCCAGGGCGCCGGCGGCACCCCCACCGCGTCGGCCGTGCTCGGCGACGTCGTGAGCGCCGCCCGCCGCATGGTCCTCGGCGGGCCGGGCCGCACCGAGACCACCACCGGGCACGTCCCGGCGCTGAGCATCGACACCGTGAGCACCAGCTACTGCATCGGGCTCGACGTCGCCGACCAGCCGGGGGTGCTGGCGCGGATCGCGGCGATCTTCGCCGACAACGGCGTCTCCATCGAAACCATGAGGCAGAGCATCCACCAGCCGGACCCCGGCGCGGAGGGGACCGCGGAGCTGCGGATCGTGACCCACCGCGCCACCGAGGCCTCGCTCGCGGCGACCGTCAAGCAGGTCGCGGCGCTGCCCGTCATCAATTCAGTGACATCCGTTCTTCGAGTAGAGGGAATCTAAGTGGCCCACCAGTGGCGCGGGGTAATCCGCGAATACGCCGACCGACTGCCCGTGACCGAGTCCACCGAGGTCGTCACGCTCGGCGAGGGAGGCACCCCGCTCGTGCGGGCCCGGGCCCTCTCGGAGCTCACCGGCTCCGAGGTCTACCTCAAGGTCGAGGGGATGAACCCCACCGGCTCCTTCAAGGACCGCGGCATGACCATGGCGATGACGGCGGCCGTGGCCGCCGGCGCCAAGGCCGTCGTCTGCGCCTCCACCGGCAACACCTCGGCCTCCGCCGCGGCCTACGCCACCCAGGCCGGCATCACCTGCGCCGTACTGGTGCCCGACGGCAAGATCTCGATGGGCAAGCTCAGCCAGGCCATCGCCCACGGCGCCCAGCTGCTGCAGGTCAACGGCAACTTCGACAACTGCCTCGACGTTGCCCGCAAGCTCGCCGAGGCCTACCCGGTGTTCCTCGTGAATTCGGTGAACCCGGCGCGGCTCGAGGGCCAGAAGACCGCCGCCTTCGAGGTGGTCGACAGCCTCGGGGACGCCCCCGACTACCACCTGCTTCCGGTCGGGAACGCGGGCAACATCAGCGCGTACTGGAAGGGCTACAAGGAGTACGCGGCGCCCTACGCCACCGCGGACGGCGAACTCGCCCCGGTGGCGACGAAGACCCCCGTGATGTGGGGCTTCCAGGCCGAGGGCGCCTCGCCGCTGGTGAAGGGCCACCCCGTCACCGAGCCCGACACCATCGCCACGGCCATCCGCATCGGCAACCCGGCCTCCTGGGACCTCGCCGTCGCCGCGCGGGATGAATCCGGCGGCCTGATCGAGGCCGTCAGCGACGACGAGATCCTCGAGGCGCACCGCTGGCTGTCCGCACGTGAAGGCGTCTTCGTCGAACCGGCCTCCGCCGCCGGCGTGGCCGGGCTGCTGAAGAAGCACGGCCAGGGCCTCGCGCCCAAGGGCAAGACCATCGTCATCACCGTCACCGGCCACGGGCTGAAGGACCCCCAGTGGGCCCTGCGCACCGCCGACGGCTCCGACGTCGAGCCCACCAAGGTCGAGTTCGACGTCGTGAGCGTCGCGGCCGCCCTGGGGCTCGAAGAGACCGCGGACCGGGCACGTGCCTGAGGACGCCTTGCTCTCGGCCCCCGCACGCCTCGTCGACTCCGGCCAGGCCGTTCGGGTCACCGTGCCGGCGACGAGCGCGAACCTCGGCCCCGGGTTCGACAGCCTGGGGCTGGCCCTCGGCCTGTTCGATACGGTGCGCGTGCGCACCCTCGACTCCGGCACGACCGCGGTGCTCCCCACGGGGGAGGGCGCCGGGGTCCTGCCCACCGACGGCTCCCACCTCGTGGCCCGCGCCCTCCTCGAAACCCTCGCCAACGCCGGCTGGTCGGCGCCCGGCCTGGAGATCGAGACGGTCAATGTGATCCCCCACGGGCGCGGGCTGGGCTCCTCCGCCGCGGCCATCGTGTCCGGTGTGCTCGCTGCGAACGCGCTGCTGCCCGAAGCCCACCGGCTCGACGACGCGGCGGTGCTTCAGTGGTGTTCAACCCTTGAGGGCCACCCCGACAATGTCGCCCCGGCGCTGCTCGGCTCCCTCGCCATCTCCTGGGAGACCGGCAGGGCCTTCCAGAGCACCCGGGTGGAGGTCCACCCCGACATCATCCCGATCGCCGCCATCCCCGACACCGCCCTGTCCACCGAGAGCGCCCGCGGGCTGCTGCCGACGTCGGTGCCGCACGGGAGCGCCTCGGCAAACGCCGGCCGCGCGGCGCTGCTCGTTCACGCCCTGACCGTGAGGCCGGACCTGCTCCATCCCGGCACCCGCGATGCGCTGCACCAGGAGTACCGCGCCTCGGCCATGCTCCCGAGCGCAGCGCTGATGCAGGCACTGCGGGCGCAGGGGTTCGCGTCGGTGATATCCGGTGCCGGGCCGACCGTCATGACCTTCGCCGTCGGCGAGGAGGAGGCAGCACGGGCACTCGGGGCCGCCCGCGCCCTCGCCGCCGCGTCCGACACGCCGGGCGGCTGGCGGATTCTTCGGCTCGATGTTGCGCGGGAAGGTGCTAAAGTGGAAGTGCACCAAAGGTAGGAACCGTACTTACAGTTCTGAAGAGTGCCTCTGTTGAGCCGGCCGTCCTTGTCTTAGACCGCCGAGAAACTGCAGGTTTATCAGCAGTGGCGCAATCTCCGGTGTAGCCTCCGAAATCATCGTTGTGCGGCCAGGTCCGACCTGACGCGCAGAATTCCCCAGGCTTCAAGCACATGCGGCGAACCCGTCCATAACGGGTCAGCCGAACTCCTCCTGTCCATCTAGAGCGGCAGCGGGGCTAACCTACGCGGCACACTTCGAAAGTGGCCGCCCGACGAGGGGGAAGGATCCTTCGTGACTGATACCACTGACCTGTTGCCAGGTGTGGATACATCCAGCGCTGAACCAGTCAGCGCACCGGCTTCAAAGAGCAGCGGACTAGCTGGCCTGAAGCTGGCCCAGCTCCAGGCGCTTGCCGGACAGCTGGGAATCACCGGCGGTTCGCGGATGCGCAAGAGCGACCTGGTTTCCGCGATTTCGGACCACCAGCGCGGTTCCGCCGTCGCCGACCGCCAGCAGGCACCGGCCGTTGACCGCCAGCAGGCCCCGGCCGTACGCCAGGACGCCGCCCCCGAGGCCGCCGAAAGCGCCGCCCTGGCCGAGCGCGCGCCGCGCACCCGCAACCGCAACCGCCGCGCCGGAAGCGACGGCGTCGTCACCACCCAGGGCGCACCCGAGGCCGCTTCCGACACCGCTGTCGAGACCGCCGCCGCCGAAGCCCCCGCCGAGACCGCAGACCGCGGCAACGGCGACCGCGAAGGCTCGGGACGCAACCAGCGCAACCGGCGTGGACGCCGGGGCGATGACCGCGGCGAGGTCTCGACGCCCGAGGGCGCCGACGTCGAGGAGACCCGCACTGCCGGCGACTCCGGCAATGCGCAGCAGGGGGAGGGCCGTGACCGCAACGAGCGCCGCAGCCGCAACCGGGGCGAGCGCGACGACGACACCCGCGGTGAGCGCAACGGTGACACCCGTAACGACAACCGTAACGACACCCGCAACGACACCCGCAACGACACCCGGGCCGATTCCCGGAACGACAACCGGGCCGACCGTGGCGGGGACAGCCAGGACGAGGGCCGCGGCCGCAACCGCCGCAACCGCACCGGGCGCAACTCCCGCGAGGAGGAGCGCACCAGCAGGTTCCGCGACCGCAACGAGCGCAGCGACCGCCGCCGCGGCCGCAACGCCAACCCGGACGTCGACGACGTCGAGGTCACCGAGGACGACGTGCTGCTGCCCGTCGCCGGCGTGCTCGACATCCTGGAGAACTACGCCTTCGTGCGCACCTCCGGCTACCTGCCCGGCCCGAACGACGTCTATGTCTCCCTGGCCCAGGTCAAGAAGTACAACCTCCGCAAGGGCGACGCCGTTGTCGGCGCCATCCGCGCACCCCGCGACGGCGAGACGCAGGCCAGTACCCGCCAGAAGTTCAACGCCCTGGTGCGGGTGACCTCGGTCAACGCCATCCCCGCCGAGGACCTTCGGGACCGGGTGGAGTTCGCCAAGCTGGTGCCGCTCTACCCGTCCGAGCGGCTGCGCCTGGAGACCGAGCCTAAGAAGATCGGTCCGCGCGTGATCGACCTCGTGGCTCCGATCGGCAAGGGCCAGCGTGGACTGATCGTGTCCCCGCCCAAGGCCGGTAAGACGCTGATCCTGCAGGCCATCGCCAATGCGATCACCATCAACAACCCCGAGGTCCACCTCATGATGGTCCTCGTTGACGAACGTCCCGAAGAAGTCACGGACATGCAGCGCACGGTCAAGGGCGAGGTCATTGCTTCGACCTTCGACCGTCCCGCCGACGACCACACCACAGTGGCCGAACTCTCCATCGAACGCGCCAAGCGCCTCGTGGAGATGGGCAAGGATGTCGTCGTCCTCCTCGACTCGATGACCCGTCTGGGACGCGCCTACAACCTGGCCGCCCCGGCCTCGGGCCGCATCCTCTCCGGCGGCGTCGACTCGGCGGCGCTGTACCCGCCGAAGCGCTTCTTCGGTGCGGCACGCAACATCGAGAACGGGGGCTCGCTGACCATCCTCGCCACCGCGCTGGTGGAGACCGGGTCCAAGATGGACGAGGTCATCTTCGAGGAGTTCAAGGGCACCGGCAACATGGAGCTCCGCCTGTCGCGCCACCTGGCCGACAAGCGCATCTTCCCGGCCGTTGACGTCAACGCCTCCGGTACCCGGCGCGAGGAGAACCTCCTGTCGCCGGACGAGGTCAAGATCATGTGGAAGCTCCGCCGGGTGCTCTCCGGGCTCGAGCAGCAGCAGGCACTCGAGCTGCTGACCAACAAGATCCGGGAGACGCAGTCCAACGTCGAGTTCCTGATGCAGGTCCAGAAGACCACCCTGGGGTCCAAAGACTCGGATTAGCGTCCGTCCAGCCGCCCACGGGCGTGCAGGCCACTTCCGTGGTCAGCACGCCCTGGGCGGCTGTTTCGTTAACGCGGCGCCATTGCCGCATCGACCCGGCACCGCGTCGAGGCCCCAGCATCGAGGGCGCAGCAGATACCGGCCCGCCGGGGTTCCCCTGCGATTTCTGCGTCCCCGAGTAATCACTAGACTGGCTTGCACGAGCCGAAAGAGGTAGCACCAATGTTTGAGTCCATCCAGGGCCTGCTCGACGAGCACGCGGAACTGCAGCTTCAGCTGTCCGACCCCGCCGTCCATGCCGACCAGTCGCTGGCACGGAAACTCGGACGCAGGTACGCCGAGCTCGGCCGCATCGTCGACGCGCACAACCGCTGGAGCGCCCTCGAGGACGACCTCGAGGCGGCCCGCGAGATGGCAGGGGAGGACCCCGAACTGGCCGCCGAGGTGCCCGTGCTCGAGGAGCAGCTCGCGGCAGCGCAGGAACGCCTGCGCCGCCTGCTGATCCCCCGGGACCCCAACGACAGCCGCAACGTCATCATCGAGGTCAAGGGCGGCGAGGGCGGCGACGAGGCGGCCCTGTTCGCCGGGGACCTGCTGCGCATGTACGTCCGGTACGCCGAATCCCGCGGCTGGAAGACCGAGCTCATCTCCGCCAACGAGTCCGACCTCGGCGGCTACAAGGATGTGCAGATGGCCATCAAGGGCAGCTCCAACGACCCCGCCGAGGGCGTGTACGCCCGTCTGAAGTTCGAAGGCGGCGTCCACCGCGTCCAGCGGGTTCCGGTCACCGAGTCCCAGGGCCGCATTCACACCTCCGCCGCCGGCGTCCTCGTCCTGCCCGAGGTCGACGAGCCCGAAGAGGTCGAGATCAGCCAGAATGACCTGAAGATCGACGTCTACCGCTCCTCCGGGCCGGGCGGCCAGTCGGTCAACACCACCGACTCCGCGGTGCGCATCACCCACCTTCCCACTGGGATCGTGGTGGCCATGCAGAATGAGAAGTCCCAGCTGCAGAACCGCGAGGCGGCCATGCGCGTGCTTCGCTCGCGCATCCTCGCGCACGAGCAGGAGAAGATCGACGCGGCGAACTCCGACATCCGCAAGTCGCAGATCCGCACCATGGACCGCTCCGAGCGCATCCGCACCTATAACTACCCCGAGAACCGGATTGCCGACCACCGCACCGGGTACAAGGCCTACAACCTCGACGCCGTTATGAACGGCGACCTCGAGCCGGTGGTGCAGTCCGCCATCGAGATGGACGAGCAGGCCCGCCTCGACGCCATCGGCACGGACGACTGACTCGGTGGATCCCGACACGCCGCTGAACGACGGGCTGCGCGCCGCCGCGGCCACGCTGGCCGCGGCGGGGGTGCCCAGCCCCCGCGTCGACGCCGAACTGCTGGCGGCGCACCTCCTGGGTGTGGGCGTCGGACGGGTCCGCGCCCTCGCGCTGACCGGGGCAACGGTCCCCGCCGGCTTCGCCGAACTCGTCGCCGAGCGGGCCCAGCGGATCCCGCTGCAGCACCTGACCGGGACGGCCTACTTCCGGCACGTCGAACTGGCCGTAGGGCCCGGAGTGTTCATCCCGCGGCCCGAAACCGAGTCGGTGGTGCAGTTGGTGGTCGACCACGCGGCCGCCTTCTCCGCCTCGTCCACCGTCCGCACCGACGGGAACGGGCAGGGTGCCGCGGGGGGGGAGCGGCCGGCCCTGAAGATCGTCGACCTGGGAACGGGGTCCGGGGCCATCGCCGCCGCCCTCGCCGACGAGGTCCCCGGTGCGCAGATCTACGCCGTCGAACTCAGCGAACTCGCCGCCGCCTGGGCCGAGGTCAACCTCCGGCCGCGCGGAGTGAGGCTCGTCCTAGGCGACCTCGCGACGGCGCTTCCCGAGCATGACGGCAGCTTCGACATCGTCGTGTCGAACCCTCCCTACATTCCCGCCGCGGCCATTCCCCACGAACCCGAGGTGGCCCTCCACGATCCGCCCGAGGCCCTGTACGGCGGGGGAGAGGACGGCATGCTGCTCCCCACCGCGGCGGCGGCCTCGGCGGCGCGGCTGCTGAAGCCCGGCGGCTTCTTCGTGATGGAGCACGCCGAAGTGCAGGCCGAAGCCATTGCGGCGATGCTCCGGCGGGCCGGCACGTTCTCGCACGTCACCACCCACCTCGACCTCAACGGCAGGCAGCGGGCCACCAGCGCCGTGCTGGCTCCGCCCGGACAGACCCTTCACCCCGCCCAACCCGCCGGCACCTCCGCGGCGGCAGGCCTCCCCGACCCAAGGACGAATGCATGACCAACGTAGCCGTAGCGGCCGTCACCTTTGACCGCCACGAGGAACTCGGGCTGCTGCTCAAGGGCCTCGCCCAGCAGAGCGTTCCCGTTTCTTCGGTCGCCCTCGTCGATTCGGGCACCCGCCCGGCGGCCGACGTCGTTGCGGCGGCGGACGGCAACATCAACTACCTCCGCTCGGAGGCAAACCTGGGCGGAGCCGGGGGCTTCGCCTACGCCATCCTCGCCGCGCTGGCCAGCGGCGCCGACTGGATCTGGCTGATGGACGACGACGGGCACCCCGAGGACGCCCGCTGCCTCGAGGTCCTCCTGGCCGCGGCCGAGGAACACGGCCTGGACATCGTCAGCCCCCTCGTCGTCGCCACCGAGGACCCGAACCGGCTCTCGTTCAACTTCCGCATCAACGGCCTGCTGACCAACGACCGCACCCGGCTCGAACCACTGGGGTACCTGCCGGACATGCTGCACTTCTTCAATGGGGCGCTGATCCGCCGTGAGGTCTTCCACACCGTGGGCCTGCCGGACCTGAAGTTCTTCATCCGCGGCGACGAGGTGGACTTCCTTGCCAAGGTCAAGAAGGCCGGCCTGAAGTACGGAACGGTGGCGACCGTCGCGGTGCGCCACCCCGCCTCCTGGGCCGAGATGAAGCCGATCTTCCGCGGTTTCATCACCCCGGTCATCCCCGAGGGTGACTTCAAGCGGTACTGCTACTTCCGCAACCGCGGCTACCTCACCCGCCGCTACCGCAACCTGCGCTGGTTCGCCGCGGACATCGTCGGCTTCCCGTACTACTTCCTCTCGGTCCGGGACGTCGGAGGCCTGGTGCGTTGGGCCCGGGCCTATTCGGCGGGCTTCCGCGGCAGGGGCTTCGGGGCGCCGGAGGAGCTGATGAAAAGCACGGCCGGCTGAGTCCTCGAACCACCGGTCGGCGGGCCCGTGCGCCCGCCGGCCCGCCGCTGTAATGGCCCGCGCTGGTATTGACCCGCGCAGTGAAAGAATGGTCCCGTGACAACTACCTACGACTGCACCGATCCCGGCCAGCGCGGCGAGGGACTCGCCGCCGCCCAGCGGGCCCTTGCCTCCCAGCAGTGCGTGGTCCTACCGACTGACACGGTGTACGGAATCGCCGCCGACGCCTTCTCGCCCCGCGCGGTCGCCGCCCTGCTCGCCGCGAAGGGCCGGGGACGCAACATGCCGCCCCCGGTGCTCATTCCCCGCCCGCAGACGATGGAAGGCCTCGCCACCGGAATCCACCCCGACGCCCGAGCCCTGGCCGAGGCGTTCTGGCCCGGCGGGCTGACGCTCATCTTCCACGCCCAGCCCTCGCTCACCTGGGACCTCGGGGAAACCTTCGGCACCGTTGCCCTGCGGATGCCCGATGACCGGGTGGCGCTTGACCTGCTGACGCTCACCGGCCCGCTCGCCGTCTCCTCGGCCAACCGCACCGGACAGCCCGCCGCGCGGACCGCGGACGAGGCCCTCGGGCAGCTCGGCGGCTCGGTGGCCGTCTACCTCGAGGACGGCCCGCGTGCCGAGGATGCTGTGGGCTCAACGATCGTCGATGCCACCGCCGGGGTGCTGCGGGTCGTCCGACAGGGCACGCTGTCCCTTGAGCGGCTGCGCGAGGTGGTGCCCTCGATCGTGGGGGCCGACGGGCAGGCTCCGGATCCGGCCGGTGGAGCTACCCCCGCGTCGGGAGCGCACGCCGCGGGGGCAGACGTACCCGCGGCCGCAGATGCTCACACCGTAGGAGCAGACCTGCCCGCCGCGGCAGCAGACGTGCAGACCGGGGGAACGGCTGCGGACGCCGCGCCGGCCGGGGAGCCCGGCCGGGGCCCGGTGCGGCACCAGCCGGACCGGGGCTGATCAGCTCAGCGGGCAGCCCCGGTCAGCGGGGGCATCGGCTGCCAGGTCGGGTCCCGGCGGATCCGCCGCCCTTCCCGCCAGCCGCGGGCCAGGGCGGGAAGTCCGCTCACCGAGCGTTCGACGGCCACGAGGCGCAGCACTTCCTTGCCCGCCGTGAGCAGGGTGCCGAGGGCGAAACCCGCAGGGGCATACCGTCCCCGGGTGCGCAGGTACTGGGCGACCAGGCCGCGGTTGCGCATCGAGTAGAACCTGCTGAGGTCGCTTGAGTCGTTGAGGTGCCGGATCCCGAGGTTGATCTGGCGCTGCGGGCGCGCTTTGGACAGCACGTACGCGTCGACGTAGGCCACCTCATGGGTCTGGGAGATGAGCCACCCGTAGGTCGAGTCGTCGCCGCCGAGGAAGAACCGGGCGTCGGGCAGCCCCACCTCGCGGACAACGCTTGAGTGCACAAGCATCCCCTCAAAGCAGCCGACGTTGGTGCGGAAGACGGGGGAGTCCCGGAAGACATCGCCGGGCACCGGCAGGTGGACCCCGAGGAAGTCGACGAACCGGTGCTGCCAGAAGAACGGCCGCCCGGCGGCGTCCCAGCGGCGGCCGTGGAGGCACTTGTACTGCTCGGTGAACGGGGCGAGGGCCGCCAGGGCGCCGGGCACCGCGGTGACGTCGTCGTCCATGATCCACAGCCAGTCCGCGCCCTCGGCCAGTGCCCGCTCCATGCCGGCCGCAAACCCGCCGGCGCCGCCGGTGTTGGTGGCGAGCCGGTGGTGAAGCACCGGGAAGGGTGCCTGCGCCGCCGCCTCGGCGATGATCCCGGGCGTGTCGTCGGTGCTGGCGTTGTCGACGACGACCACCGCGGTGGGCGCGGGACGAAGCGCCCGGACCGAGTCCAGCAGGCCTTTGAGATAGCCCGAGCGGTTGTAGGTGGTGATTACGAGCATCAGGTTCTGCCCCTGCAGCGCACCGGGTGCAGCGGCGGCCTCGATGTCGTTCAAGCTGTTCCTTCCGGACCCGCGGCGCGCGCCCGGCAAGGGGCGTGCGGAGGTTGTGCGGCTAGTATTCTCGGGTAGAACGAGTCTATTACACCGCCACAGGCCGCCGGCCGGGCCTGCCGATGCGGGAGCGCGTCGGCGCTGAACCTTCTGCACGACGTTGATTAGGAACCATGAGACGAACCGACGGCACCAGTGAATCCAGGGGCCCGGGCACCGAGCCCGGACGGCCGAGGACAGACAAGCCCGCGCTCTGGCTCTGGTCCCAGTACCTGCTCGACGCCGCCGCCTGGGTTGTCGCGATCCTCCTCGCGCTGGTCCTGCGGTACGAGCTGATCGTCAACGACATCAATGCCGAGGGGGTCGTGGTCTTCTGCGCCGCCGCGGTCGTGGCGCAGCTCTTCGTGGGCCTCAGCTTCGCCCTGTACCGCGGGCGGTACAGTTTCGGCAGTTTCCACGAGGCGAAACTGCTGGTGATCGTCACGGTGATCGTGTCGGTGCTGCTGGTGCTCATCAGCGTCGCCTTCTTCACGGTCATCGAGATCCCCCGCAGCATCGGCATCATCGCGTTCCCGTTCGCGTGCATCTTCCTTGCCTCGACGCGCTACCTCAAGCGCATGTACGTCGAAAGCAAGGCCCGGCCCGGGGAAAACGCCCAGCGCACCCTGATCTACGGTGCCGGGTTCCTCGGCAACTCGCTGGTCTCGCGCATGATGCAGGACCCCGAGTCGCCCTACTTCCCGGTCGGGCTGATCGACGACGACCCGGCCAAGAAGCACCTGCGGCTTGCCACGGTTCCCGTGCTCGGCCGGCTTGATGACCTCCCCGAGGTCGTGGCCCGCACCCGGCCCTCGGTGCTGGTGATCGCGTTCTCCGACGTCGAGGCCGCCACGGTGCGCCGGGTCTCGGACCTGGTCGCCGGGCTGAACATCAAGGTGCTCGTGCTGCCGCCGCTGCGCGAGATGCTCGACGCCGGCTCCGGGCTTTCGGATTTCCGCGAGGTGGCCGTCGAGGACCTCATCGGACGCCGCCCGGTGGATATCCACGCCGACGAGGTCTCCGGCTACATCACCGGCCGGCGGGTGCTCGTCACCGGCGCCGGCGGCTCGATCGGCTCCGAGCTGTGCCGCCAGCTGGCAGGCTTCCACCCCGCCGAACTGATCATGCTCGACCGCGACGAGACGGGCCTGCAGACCACCCAGATCTCCATGACCGGACGGGGGCTGCTCACCGGGCGGGACACGGTGCTCGCGGACATCCGGGACGCCGACACGCTGCTCAATATCTTCGAGGACCGCCGCCCCGAGGTCGTCTTCCATGCCGCGGCACTCAAGCACGTCTCGCTGCTTGAGCAGTACCCCGAGGAGGCGTGGAAGACTAACGTGCAGGGCACGGTGAACGTGCTGCGCGCCGCCGCCGCGGCGGGCGTCACCAACTTCGTCAATATCTCCACCGACAAGGCCGCCGACCCCACCTCGGTCCTTGGCCACTCCAAGCGCGTGGCCGAGAAGGTCACCGCGTGGCACGCGGCGAGCACCGGGCAGAAATACGTCTCGGTGCGCTTCGGCAATGTGATCGGCAGCCGGGGTTCGATGCTTCCCCTGTTCACCGAGCAGATCCGCAGCGGCGGGCCCGTCACCGTCACCGACCCGGAGGTGACGCGGTTCTTCATGACGATTCCCGAGGCCTGCCAGCTCGTGGTCCAGGCCGGTGCCATCGGGCGCGGCGGAGAGGTGCTCATCCTCGACATGGGGGAGCCGGTGAAGATCCTCGACGTCGCCCAGCGCATGATCGCGATGTCCGGCAAGGAGGTCCCGATCGTCTTCACCGGCCTGCGGCCGGGGGAGAAGCTGCACGAGGACCTCGTCGGGGTCGACGAGAACGACTCGCGCCCGCTGCACCCGAAAATCTCGCACACCCCGGTCGCCCCGCTTGACCCGGCCCGGTTGGACCTTCAGGAATGGAAGAGCCGCGGCTCCTTCACCGCGGTGGCGCAGGCGGGCTTCCCGAAGACCCCCGAGGGCAGGGCGCTGTCGTGAGCCTCCTGTTCGTCCTCGTCGCCGGCGCGGCCTTCGCCGTCAGCGCCGTGCTTCCCTTCGCCGTGAAGCCCCTCCTGGGGCGGCTGGGGGTCCTTGACGTCCCCAACGACCGCTCCTCGCACACCACCGTGGTTATCCGTGGGATGGGCATCGCCGTCGCCGGTGGAATCACCGCGGGCCTGGTGCTCGCCCTGCTCACCGGTCTCCTCGCGGTCGACCGGTCGCTGCTCCTGATCATCCTGGCCATGCTCGGCGCGGCCGCCGTGCTGGGCTGGATCGAGGACCTGCGCGGGGTCTCGATCCTCAGCCGCGCGGGCCTTCAGCTGCTCATCGGCGCGCTCGGCACGGCCGCCCTGGCCGCCGCCATCGGCCAGAGCTACTGGTGGGTGCCCGTCGGCGCCGTGGCCGTGGCGGCCTACATCAATGCGGCGAACTTCATGGACGGCATCAACGGCATCTCCGGCATGCACGGGGCCGTCGTCGGAATCTTCTACGCCATCGGGGGAGTCCTGAGCGGCCAGCAGTGGCTCACCGTGACGGGCGTCGTCATCGCGATGGCGTTCCTCGCCTTCCTGCCATGGAACCTCGGCCGCGGCTTCGTCTTCCTCGGTGATGTCGGAAGCTACCTGCTTGGCGCCTCGATCGCGGCAACGGCCGTCACCGGGCTGCTCGCCGGGGTGTACCTCGAGTACCTGCTCTCCCCGGTGCTCATCTACCTCGCCGATACCTTCACCACGTTCCTGCGCCGCGCCCGCCGCGGGGAGCGCCTCTACGCCTCCCACCGCTCCCATGTGTACCAGCGGCTGACCGACACGGGCCTGAGCCACGTCCAGGTGGCCCTGCTGGTCACGCTCTGCTCGGCGCTGACCGGCGCCGCGGGCTTCGCCGTCGCGACCGCCCAAGCGCCGGTGGCCGTGGCAGGCTCACTGTTCGCGGCGGCCGTCGTCGCCCTCTATGTGAACTCGCCGCGGATGTTCGCCGCCCGCGCGGCCCGCCGCGTGCGCCGCACCGCCTAGGTTCCCGGGCCGGCCCGCCCGCAGCGGCAGGCGAATTCTATCTGCTGTAGAATAAAATGGCCTGCGGAAGCGCCGGCCGCTGCCCCGGCCGCGGCCCAGCGGGGCCCGCAGTCCACCAACTCCCCTCCACGGACGGAATGCATTGAGTACATCGGACGCCCCGGGTGTCAACGGGAGCCCGGCACCGCCCGGTGTCTCCGGCCCCACGGCTTCGCCGTGGCTGGACATCCTTAAGAAGTGCCTGCTCGCCACCGGCGCCGCCGCACTCCTGCTGTCGGTCGCGGCCGGCCTGACCGCCGGAGGCGGGGGAGCGCTTAGCGCCGCCTTCGGCTACGCCGTCGTCGCCCTCTTTTTCGGTATCAGCCTCCTCATCGGCCACTTCGCGGGCAAGACCAACCCCTCGGGGGCCCTCGGGCTCTTCGCCGTGACCTACGCGATCAAGGTCGTGGGCTTCGCCGCGGTCCTGTTCCTGCTGGGCACCCCGCCGTGGCTCGAGAGCACCTGGTTCTTCGGCGCCGCCGTCGGCACCGTCGTCCTCTGGCAGGTCGTCGAGGTCTTCGTCTTCTCGAAGGCGCGCCACCAGCTCTATAACGACGATTTGGAGGCCGGCAGTGAGCCGTGAACCAGGGCCCGCCGCGGGCCGAGGGCAGGACGATCGGGGCCGGTACGGCGAGGGCGGTTACAACGCTGGAATCGCCGTGTTCAGCTACATCGCTGGCGGGATCCTGGTCTGGAGTTTGATAGGGTGGGGGCTGGATAATCTTCTGGGAACACGTTGGATAGTGCTCGCAGGGGCTCTCTTGGGTGCCGGGGGCGGTTTCTACCTCTCCCACATGCACAACCTCACCCGATCGCAACTCTCTGATTCCGGCAGCGCGCCGCAGGGCCGCCCCGAGCCTCCAGAGAACAGCCCGAAGTGATGCCTAAAAACTTAATTAGCCGGAGCAGTGTCGCTGTCACCGGTGGAATCATGCCCAACGATGGACACTGCAGAGAGGAAACGCGTTGATCGCGCTTGCGCTCCCGGCCGAAACAACCGATGAGGGTTTCGTCGCCCCCACGATTGAAGACACCCACTATCCGGACATCCTCCCCTGGGGCGGTGAATACGGCGTCTGGTTCGAAGGTGGCTTCGGCAAGCAGATGCTCCTTGTCATCTTCTCCGTCATCCTGATCGCCTCCTTCTTCATGGCCGCTTCACGCCGCCGCCAGATGGTTCCGGGCAAGCTGCAGTTCCTTGGGGAGTCCGCCTACGGGTTCGTCCGCAACTCCATCGGCAAGGACATCATCGGCGGCCGGGACTACCTGAAGTACGTCCCCTGGCTGTTCGCCGCATTCTTCTTCATCCTGGTCAACAACATCTTCGGCGCCATCCCGCTGCTGCAGATCCCGACCTTCTCCCACCCGGGCAGCGCCTACGCCATCGCCGCGATCTTCTACATTTTGTGGATCGCCATCGGCGTCAAGAAGCACGGCCTGCGCTACTTCAAGCTGGCCGTCGTGCCCTCGGGCGTGCCGTGGTACATCATGCCGCTGCTGATTCCCATCGAGATCATCTCCAACTTCCTCGTCCGGCCCGTCACGCACTCGCTCCGGCTCTTCGCGACCATGCTCGCCGGCCACCTGATCATCACCCTTGCGGGCTCCGCAATCGAGTACATGGCGCTCTCGGGCAGCATTCTGCTGCAGGGAACCGGTGTGCTCGTCCTGGGCGGCGCGGTGGCGATGTATATGCTCGAAGCTCTGATCATGGTCCTCCAGGCGTACGTCTTCACCCTGCTGGCCGCGATCTACATCGAGGGCGCGCTTCACGCCGACGCCCACTGATCACAAATTCTTCCCCGTCGGGGATGATCCCAAACAACCTGCCGCACCAAGGCGGCATCTTGAAAGGAACACAATGGAAGTACAGGGTAGCCTCAACCTCGTTGGATACGGTCTCTCCGCAATCGGCGGTGGTATCGGCGTGGGTCTCGTATTCGCCGCCTACATCAACGGCGTAGCACGTCAGCCCGAGGCACAGCGCGTTCTTCAGCCGATCGCCTTCCTGGGCCTGGCTCTGACCGAAGCCCTCGCGATCCTCGGTCTGGTCTTCGCCTTCGTCATCGGCGCCTAAGAACTCCAGGCTGGAAATCCGAAGACCAGTTGAAGAAAGACGGGTGAAACATGTTTAATGCAGCCATTATGGCAGCGGAAGAGGGCGCAAACCCGCTCATCCCGAACGGGTGGGAAATCCTTGTCACGCTAGCGGGCTTCGCGGTCCTGATGTTCATCGTCATCAAGTTCGTCATGCCGGCGTTCGAGAAGACGTTCGCAGAACGCACGGAGGCCATCGAGGGTGGTATCGCCAAGGCAGAAGCCGCCCAGGCCGAAGCCAACGCGGCACGCGAGGAGTACAAGCAGCAGCTTGTGGACGCTCGCGCGGAGGCCAACCGCATCCGCGAGGAGGCCCGCGCCGAAGGTGCACAGATCCTCGCCTCGCTCAAGGAGAAGGCGGCCGCCGAGTCGGCACGCATCACCGAGCAGGCCCACGTCCAGATCGAGGCCGAACGCCAGGCCGCCGTGGTGTCCCTGCGGGCCGAGGTCGGCACGCTCGCCACCGAGCTTGCAAGCCGCATCGTCGGGGAGTCCCTGGCCGATGACGCACGCTCTGCGCGCGTCGTTGACCGTTTCCTCGCCGATCTGGACAACCAGAGCGCAGGTGCAGCGAAATAATGGCCGGTGTATCAAGCCAGTCCCTCGCCACGGTCCGCCGGGAGCTCGAAACGCGGCTCCCCGGCGCCCCGCTGTCACTGGCCGAGGAGCTTTTCGGAGTCCTCTCCATCCTCGACAGCAATGCGGGCCTGCGCCGTGCGCTGACCGACCCTTCCCGCACGGGCGGGGACAAAGCCACGCTGGTGGACCAGCTCGTGGCGGGCAGGGTCTCGGCTGACGCCGTTGCAGTGGTCAAGGAGCTCGTCGCCGAACGGTGGGCCAACGCCCGCGACATCGGCGATGCCTTGGAGACGCTCGCTGCGACGGTGGCCATCTCGGTGGCGGAGTCCCAGGGGAGCGGCCCTCAGGGGCTGGAAAAGCTGGAAAGCGACCTGTTCTCCTTCATCGCCGTCGTCGATTCGAACCACGATCTTCAGCGTGCGCTGTCCGACCGCCAGGCTGGCCCGGAGGCGAAGGCAGCCCTTGCGCTGCGTCTCGTCCCCAAGGCCGGTGATGCGGCCAAACTCCTCATCCGCCAGGCTGTGACCGCACCGCGCGGCCTCAAGCCGGCGGCGCTCGTCAAGCGCTTCGTTGAACTGGTTGCCGCCCGGCAGCAGCGCTGGATTGCCACTGTCAGCGTCACCCGTCCGCTGACGGCGGAGCAGCAGTCCAGGCTTGCTGCGGGCCTCAACCGCCTTTACGGGCGCGAACTGCAGGTCAACATCAACGTTGATCCTTCCCTGATCGGCGGTGTGCGGGTCAGCGTGGGCGACGAAATGGTCGATTCCACGGTGGTCACGAGGCTGTCCGAGCTCCGCCGCAGGCTGGCGGGATAGGCGCCTTTTCGCGCCAAGCAACATCCAATATTGAATTACACACAGATCACCGCCGTCGGCGGTGATCGCAACACAGGAGAGCAGGGACTGCAGATGGCCGAATTGACCATCAACGCCGAAGATGTCCGTAATGCGTTGAACGAATTTGCGGCGTCCTACGAACCCGGAAATGCGGAGCGCGTCGAAGTTGGCCGCGTCACCACCGCAAGCGACGGCATTGCCAAGGTTGAGGGTCTGCCTTCGGTCATGGCGAACGAGCTGCTGCGTTTTCAGGACGGCACGCTGGGCCTGGCCCAGAACCTTGATACCCGCGAGATCGGCGTGGTCGTCCTCGGCGACTACGGCGGCATCGAAGAGGGCCAGGAAGTCCACCGCACCGGGGAGATCCTTTCGGTTCCCGTCGGTGACGCCTTCCTCGGCCGCGTCGTCGACCCCCTCGGCCAGCCGCTCGACGAGCTGGGCGAGATCGCTGCGGAGGGCCGCCGTGCCCTCGAGCTCCAGGCCCCCGGCGTCACCATGCGCAAGTCGGTCCACGAGCCGATGCAGACCGGCCTGAAGGCCATCGACGCGATGATCCCGATCGGCCGCGGCCAGCGCCAGCTGATCATCGGCGACCGCCAGACCGGCAAGTCCGCGATCGCGATCGACACGATCATCAACCAGCGTGACAACTGGGCCTCCGGAGACGTGAACAAGCAGGTCCGCTGCATCTACGTCGCCATCGGCCAGAAGGCCTCGACCATCGCCGCCGTGCGCCAGACCCTCGAGGACAAGGGCGCCCTGGAGTACACGACGATCGTGGCCTCCCCGGCCTCCGACCCCGCCGGCTTCAAGTACCTCGCCCCCTACGCAGGTTCGGCCATCGGCCAGCACTGGATGTACGGCGGCAAGCACGTCCTGATCGTGTTTGACGACCTGTCCAAGCAGGCCGAGGCCTACCGTGCGGTGTCGCTGCTGCTGCGCCGCCCGCCGGGACGCGAAGCCTACCCGGGCGACGTGTTCTACCTGCACTCCCGCCTGCTCGAGCGTTGTGCCAAGCTCTCCGACGAGCTCGGCGCCGGCTCGATGACGGGTCTGCCGCTCATCGAGACGAAGGCCAACGACGTCTCGGCGTACATCCCGACCAACGTCATCTCCATCACCGACGGTCAGATCTTCCTCCAGTCCGACCTCTTCAACGCCAACCAGCGTCCAGCGGTCGACGTCGGTGTGTCGGTGTCCCGCGTCGGTGGTGCGGCCCAGGTCAAGTCCATGAAGAAGGTCTCGGGCACGTTGAAGCTCGACCTGGCGCAGTACCGCGACATGCAGGCCTTCGCCATGTTCGCCTCGGACCTGGATGCGGCCTCGCGCCAGCAGCTGACCCGCGGCTCGCGCCTGACCGAACTGCTGAAGCAGGGCCAGTACTCCCCGATGCCCGTCGAGGAGCAGGTTGTCTCGATCTGGGCCGGCACCAACGGCCACCTCGACGAGGTTCCCGTCAGCGACGTCCGGAAGTTCGAAAGCGAATTCCTTGACCACCTGCGGAACCGCTCGTCGGTCCTGACGACCCTCGCCCAGACGAACAAGCTCGAGGACTCGACGGTCCAGGAGCTTGAGAGCCAGGTCGAGGCCTTCAAGCAGGGCTTCTTCGGCCAGGGTCCCGAAAGCCTCACGGCCAACGAGAAGCACGACGCCCTTTCCGAGGACGCAGTGGACCAGGAAAAGATCGTCAAGCAGAAGCGCTAAGGGCCACCGGCCGCCGTCCCGCAGGAATGCGGGACGGCGGCCGGCGCCTGGAGCCTTAGTCGCTCCCCGGACGGGGAGCGAAGGAAAGGACAAGTATGGGAGCCCAGATTCGGGTCTACCGCCAGAAGATCTCCTCAACGACCTCGATGCGGAAGATCTTCAAGGCGATGGAACTGATCGCGACTTCTCGCATCGGCAAGGCGCGCACCCGCGTCGCGGCGTCGCTGCCCTACGCCAATGCGATCACCCGTGCCGTTTCCGCAGTGGCGTCGCAGTCGGAGATCGACCACCCGCTGACCACCGAGCACACCGAGGTGCGCCGTGCGGCGGTCCTGGTGATGACCTCGGACCGCGGCCTCGCCGGTTCGTACTCGGCGAGCGTGCTCAAGCAGGCTGAATCCCTGCTTGAGATGCTCCGCAGCGAGGGCAAGGAAGTGAAGGCCTTCCTCGTCGGACGCAAGGCGCAGGCCTACTTCGACTTCCGCCACCGTCCCTACGAGAAGTCCTGGACCGGGGGCACCGACGCACCGGAGTTCGCCACCGCCCGTGAGATCGGCACCACGCTGGTCGAGCAGTTCATCACCGCGTACGAGGACGGCGGTGTCGACGAGATCCACGTCGTGTACATGCGCTTCCGTTCAATGGTGACGCAGGAGCCGACAGTCATCCGGCTGCTTCCGCTCGAGGTCGTTGAAGAGGAGACCTCGAACGCTTCCGATCTGCTGCCGCTCTACGAGTATGAGCCGGAGCCGGAGCGTGTCCTTGACGCACTCCTGCCGCGGTACATCGAGTCCCGGATCTTCGCGGCTCTGCTGCAGGCGGCCGCCAGCGAGCTCGCGGCCCGTCAGCGTGCGATGAAGTCGGCGGGGGACAACGCCACCGAACTGATCAAGAAGTACACGCGCCTGAGGAACACCGCCCGCCAGGCGGAGATCACGCAGGAGCTTTCGGAGATCGTTGCCGGCGCCGACGCGCTCAGCGCCTCCTGATCCACAAGATAAACTTAGTTCCACGCCATCTACGTAAATGAAGTGAGAGAGATGACTGCCCAGACTGTTGAACACGGTACGGACTCAGTTGCCCCCGGAGCTACCGGCCGTATTGCACGTGTCATTGGCCCGGTTGTCGACGTCGAGTTTCCGGCTGACGCGATCCCCGCAATCTACAACGCGCTGACCTGCGAGATCACCCTCAATGGTGAGACGCACATGATCACCTTCGAGACCTCGCAGCACCTCGGCGACAACCTGGTCCGGGCGATCTCGCTCCAGGCGACCGACGGCCTCGTCCGCGGCACCGTGGTGCAGGACACCGGCTCGGCGATTTCCGTGCCTGTCGGCGACGGCGTCAAGGGCCACATCTTCAACGTGCTGGGCAAGCCCCTCGACGTCGAGGAATCCGCCCTGGAGATCACCGAGCGCTGGCCCATCCACCGCAAGGCTCCTTCATTTGCCTCCCTCGAGGGCTCGACCGAGATGCTCGAGACGGGCATCAAGAGCATCGACCTCCTGACCCCCTACATCAAGGGTGGAAAGATCGGCCTGTTCGGCGGCGCCGGCGTCGGCAAGACGGTGCTGATCCAGGAAATGATCACCCGTGTTGCCCGGAACTTCGGCGGCACCTCGGTGTTCGCCGGTGTGGGCGAGCGTACCCGCGAGGGCAACGACCTCTGGGTCGAAATGGAAGAGGCGGGCGTCCTCAAGGACACCGCGCTCGTGTTCGGCCAGATGGACGAGCCGCCGGGAACGCGCCTGCGCGTCGCGCTGTCGGCCCTGACCATGGCCGAGTACTTCCGTGACGTCCAGAAGCAGGACGTGCTGCTCTTCATCGACAACATCTTCCGCTTCACCCAGGCCGGTTCCGAGGTGTCGACCCTGCTGGGCCGCATGCCTTCGGCCGTGGGCTACCAGCCGAACCTCGCCGACGAGATGGGCCTCCTGCAGGAGCGCATCACCTCGACGAAGGGCCACTCGATCACCTCGATGCAGGCGATCTACGTCCCCGCCGACGACTACACCGACCCGGCGCCGGCAACCACCTTCGCGCACCTCGACGCGACGACCGAGCTTTCCCGCGAAATCGCTTCGCGTGGACTGTACCCGGCCATCGACCCGCTCGCGTCGACCTCGCGCATCCTGGATCCGCAGTACATCGGCCACGACCACTACAACACCGCGGTCCGGGTCAAGCAGATCCTGCAGAAGAACAAGGAACTCCAGGACATCATCGCGATCCTGGGTGTCGACGAGCTGTCCGAAGAGGACAAGATCGTCGTCTCCCGTGCGCGCCGCATCCAGCAGTTCCTCTCGCAGAACACCTACACCGCCAAGCAGTTCACCGGCGTTGAAGGCTCGACCGTGAGCATCAAGGACACCATCGAAGGCTTCAGCGCCATCTGCAACGGTGACCTCGACCACATCGCCGAGCAGGCGTTCTTCAACATCGGAGGGCTCGACGACGTCGAGCGCCAGTGGGCGAAGATCCAAGAGCGGACCGGAAAGTAAAGCTCATGGCCTCTGCAGAGCTCGAAGTCGAAATCGTCGCGGCCGACCACTTCGTGTGGTCCGGCCCGGCGACCATGGTCAAGGCGCGCACCAGCGAGGGCGAGATCGGGATCCTTCCCGGTCACTCCCCGGTGCTCGCCCTGCTCGGGGAAGGCGAACTCGCCATCCAGCCGGTGAGCGGTGAACGCATCGTCGTGGCGGTCGACAGCGGATTCTTCTCCGTCGACAGCGACCGCGTGGTCATCGTTGCCGACAACGCCACGATCGGCGATTCGGTGTCCGCGGGAAACCGCTGACACCACCACCATGGACGGTCTGAGTCTGCTGTTGATTCTCATTGCGGCCGTCTTCGGCGTGCTGGTTCTGCTGGTCGGTGCCTTCCTGCTGCGCCGCTACCAGCTGGGCCGGACGCTCGGTACCTTCGACGCCTCCATCCGCCTCCCCGACAAGGGGTGGCGGATGGGGGTTTGTCGTTATACGGACACCCATCTCGAATGGCTGCGGCTGATGTCGCTCAGCCCCGTGCCGCCCCACCGCTACCTGCGCAGCTCGCTCGAGCTCAAGGGGTGGCGCCAGCCCACCGAGGCGGAGGTCGGCCGCGTACTGCCCGGCTGCATCGTGGTCACCCTGGCCTACGAGGGCTCCGAGCTGCAGCTGGCCATGAAGTATCCGGTCTATGCAGGCCTGTCCTCCTGGCTTGAGGCCGGTCCGGTGATCGGCATCGGCACCTGGCGCTAGGTAAGCCCCTGCCGTCAGGGCAGTTTCAGCCAGACCCCGGCCCTCAGGACCCCCAGCAGGTCGAGCCCGGCCGACACGATCACCGCGTCGGCGCGCAGCCCGGGGCGCAGGCTGCCCAGCTCATCGGCCAGCCCGAGCACGCCAGCCGGGACCGCCGACGCCGACACCACGGCGTCGTGCAGCCCCACGCCGGCCTCCACCGCGCAGCGCACCACCTCCAGCAGAGTCCGGGTGCCACCGGCCGGTGCCTCCGCCGCGCCCCTGCGGGCTACGCCGTTCTGCACCGTGATCTCGCTGCGGCCCAGCCAAAATACCCCTTCGCCGCGCCCTGCGGCCGCCGTCGAATCACTGACCAGGCAGATATTGGCCGGTCCGGCGAGCGTGAAGGCCATCCGTGCGGTGTCGGCGTGCAGGTGCACATTGTCGGCGATCAGTTCGACGGCGATCTCCCCGGCGCGCGCCCGCTCAAGCAGCAGCGGCACCGGCCCGGGGGAGCGGTGGTGGATGGCCGGCATCGCATTGAACAGGTGCGTGGCCATGGGCCGGCCGCTGAACCCGTCAAATCCCGTCGAGGCGAGCTCCTCATTGATCAGGTCCAGGGCGGCAGAGGCCTGTTCGGCGGTGCAGTCGGTATGGCCGATGGCTGGAATGATCCCGTGCGTGACCAGGTCGTAGACGAGCGTGTCGGTGCCCTCGAGTTCCGGGGCGTACGTCATGGAGATCAAGTGGCCCCCCGCCGCGGCCGCCAGTTCCGTCAGCAGGCCCTCATCCGGGCTCTGAAGATGCGCCGGATCGTGCATGCCCGCGCGTGCGGGGGACAGGAACGGGCCTTCGGCATGGATCCCCGCGATCAGGCCCTCGTCGGCCGCGGTGGACAGGAGCGGAAACGCCTCCAGGAGGTCCCCGGCCGGGGCGGCGCCCGTGCTGGCGAGCAGCGTCGTCGTTCCGCTGCGGTGCTGGAAGGAGACGGCCGTGCGGATGTCCTCGGCACTGCCGGAGGTGAAGTCGCCGCCCCCGCCGCCGTGGCAGTGGAGGTCGACCAGCCCGGGGAGGATCAGCGCTCCCTCGGGCAGCGGCGGGGTGCCTGCTCCGTCGGCCGGTCGAGCCGGGCCGGCGTAGGTGATGCGCGAACCCTCCCAGCTGAGCACGGCGTCCTCGATGATGCCCGAATCGGTCACCATCCGCCCGGAAAGGTGGTTGGACGTGCCCTGCAGGTTGGCCATGGTCCGATTCTATGCGCCGGAACGGCCCCGTGCCGGAGCCGGACGTACTGCTAAAACAGGCGGGACTCTTTATCGTCGACGCCGCGCATCGCGTCGTAGTCGAGCGTGAGGCAGTCGATGCCGCGGTCCGCGGCCAGGGTGCGGGCCTGGGGTTTGATCTGCTGGGCCGCGAAGACACCGCGCACCGGCGACATCAGGGGGTCGCGGTTGAGCAGTTCAAGGTACCGCGTGAGCTGTTCCACGCCGTCGATGTCGCCGCGCCGCTTCAGCTCGATGGCCACGGTGCCGCCCGAGCCGTCGCGCGCCAGAATGTCCACCGGCCCGATCGCGGTCATGTATTCGCGCCGGATCAGGGTGAAGCCCTCGCCGAGCAGCGTGATCTGCTCGGCCAGCAGGCGCTGCAGGTCCGCCTCGACCCCGTCCTTCACCAGGCCCGGGTCGACGCCGAGGTCGTGCGAGGACTCGTGGAGCTGCTCGCGGATATTGATCACCAGCCGGTCATCGCTCTTGGCGTGCTGGACGGTCCACACCTCGGTGATTCCCTCGGCGGCATCGGCCTCGTCGGGGGTGCTGACACGCAGCGAGGCCGGCGGGCTCATCCAGTTCAGCGGCTTGTAGGAGCCGCCGTCGGAGTGGACGAGGACGGAGCCGTCGGCCTTGACCATCAGCAGGCGGGTGGCCAGCGGCAGGTGGGCGCGGAGGCGGCCGATGTAATCGACGGAGCAGCGGGCAATGACTAGACGCACACGCTTCACTGTACCGTTTGGCGGCCGGTCACCGGGCCGGCCGCCCGGGAGTGCGTCCGCGGCGCGCCGGCCGGGCCGCGGGCGGGGTTTCGGCCCGGACGGAAGTTCGGGCAGACTTGGACCATGCCCCGCTCGAACCGTCCCCGCCGCACCAAGGGGCACTCCCGCGGCACGGCGCCGGTCCCGGCGGAGCTCGACCTGGAGCGGGCACGGGCCGGATTTCCGCTGCGCGTGAGCGCCCCCGACGGCGAATGGTCGGTGCGCCGGATCACCGAGCGCAACGCGGCCAAGGAGTACACCTGCCCCGGGTGCCACCGGGTGATTCCGCTCGGGGTCGCCCATCTCGTGGTGTGGCGTGAGGATTCGCTGCTCGGGGCGGAGTCGGCCCTGGCGGACCGCAGGCACTGGCATGTGCACTGCTGGAACACCCGCAGCTACCGGTACTGAGGGCGCCCCGGCGGCGCACTGCGGGCCGCCGGCGGGCACCTAGAATGGGGAAATGGCCAGTGATCCCCAGAACTACGAGTTCACCCCAAGCACCGGACCGATCGACATCCGCGCCTCGACGGTGCTGCCCGCCGACCGGCGGAACATCGAGCTGAAGACAGCCGACGGCCTGACGCTCGTCGGCGAGTTCGCCGCACCCCTGGACGGGGAGCCGAAGGCGACCCTGGTCACGCTCCACCCGCTGCCGACCCACGGCGGGTTCATGGATTCCCACCTGTTCCGCAAGGCCTCCTTCCGGCTGCCGGCCCTCGCCGGGATCGCCGTGCTGCGGTTCAACACGCGCGGCACCTGCTCACCGCGGGGATGCAGCGAGGGAACCTTCGACGGCGGCGGCGCCGAACGCCTGGACGTCGAGGCGGCGGTCCGGTGGGCGGTCGATCAGGGCCTGAAGAACATCTGGCTCGTGGGCTGGTCCTTCGGCACCGAGCTGTGCCTGAAGTACGGCGCCTCCGACCCGGTCGCCGAGCACATCGAGGGCGCGGTCCTGATCTCCCCGCCGCTCCACCGCGCGGACGACGCCGACCTGGACACCTGGGCCGCCTCGGGGCTGCCCCTGACGGTGCTGGTCCCCGAGCTTGACGACTACCTCCGCCCGCCGGCCGCGCAGGAACGCTTCGCCGCCGTCCCGCAGGCGGTGGTGACCCCGGTCGACGGTGCCAAGCACCTGTGGGTGGGGGAGAAGTACGCCGCGCGGGCGCTGAACGAGATCGTCGAGGTCGTCCTTCCCGGGCAGGCCTCATCGCTGCCCACCCAGTGGGAGGGCGAGGCGGCCACCGCCTCCTGACCGCAGGCCGTTGGCCCTACTGCTGGTCCTGCCGGGCGATGAAGACCTCTTTGAGCAGCAGCATGATCGCCGCCGCGGTGGGGATGGCGATGAGGGCGCCGAGCACGCCGAGCAGGCTGCCTCCCGCGATCACCGCGATGACGGCGACGGCGCCGGGCACCGCCACGGCCCGCTGCATGATGCGCGGTGAGATGAAGTAGGCCTCGAACTGCAGGTAGGCGAGGTATGGGATGGCGAACAGCAGTGCGGTCTGCCACCCGACGGTCAGGGCCACCAGGCTGACGAAGCAGGCGGCGATAAGCGCCCCGACCAGCGGGATGAACGCCAGCAGGACGACGACGAAGGCCAGCAGCACCGAGAACGGCACGCCCACGAGGGACATGACGATGAAGGCGAACGCGCCGTTGAGCAGGGCCACGCAGGCCTGCCCGATCACGTACATGCCCACGCTGCGGGTGATCTCCTCGGACAGGGACTGCACACGGGCCCGCCGCGACCGGGGTGCGAGCCGGTAGGCCCATTTCTTCATCGAGGGGAGCGAGGCCAGGAAGTAAAGGGTCAGGACCAGCACGATCAGGGTGCCGAACAGGCCGTTGAGGATGACGGTGCCCACCCCCAGGACGCCGCCGAAGATCCCGCTGACGATGCCGTCCTCGGCGAAGAAGTTGTTGATTTCCGCCGTGGCCCGGTCGCGGACCTGGAACTGCTGGTCCAGGGTGCGGAAGAAATCGGAGTTCAGGAAGGTCTGGGCGTAGGCAGGGCCCCGCTCGATGATCTGGGAGGTCTGGTTCACGATGGTGGGGATCAGCGTGGCGAAGAACCCCACCACCAGTCCTACCAGGAGCGTCAGGGACAGGGTGATGCCGGCGGGGCGCGGCACCCCGCGTTCGTCGAGCCACCTCACGATCGGGTCAAGTCCCAGCGCGATGAACAGGGCCGCGCCGATCCACAGCAGCAACTGCCCGACGTTCATGATCATGAAGTAGGCCAGCAGCGCCAGGCCCACCCCGACGCTGGCCATGAACCCGAAGTGGATCGGGTGCTGGCGCATCGAGCGGGGAGGCAGCCCGCCGAACTTCAGCCGCTCGTCGGTGAGCTGGACCGAGGGATCCACGGGCACGGCCAGCGGCTCCACCTCGGGCGGGAACTCGAAGCGCCGCCGCGGCTGGGCTCCGGGGATCGGCCGCCGCAGCCGGGTGAACAGCGTCGCCATCCGGCCCTGGGCGAGGGCAGGGTCGCCTCCGAGCTCGGCAGGGTCGATTCCGCCGCCGCCGCCGCCGCCGCCGTTGCGGTCCGCGGGGTCCCCGTCGGGCCGCGGCAGCGGCTCGTTGACGGGCACTTCCTCATTGTTCGTCACGGTGCGGTCTGCTTTCACTGGTGCTGCATTCCACTTTGAATCACAAGCGAAACACTACAGCCGGGCTCCCGGTAAGACAGGCCTTTCCGCGCACGGCGGGCGGGCGTGGTGCCCCGCACCCGGCGGAAGCCGCCGCCGGGCCGGAGTGAGCCGGTGCACACGAATCAGTTCCCCACGGGCAACTTAGTTACCATGGGAAGACTAATCGAGAGAAAGTGCAGCCTGGCCCGTGCGTGCCCGCGGACGGCCGGCGGTGCGCCGCGGATCGGGAGGTCCGCTCCACAAGACAACGAATAGGTACCCGCGTGCGCGTGAAAACTGCAGTCCCGATCATTATTGCCGGCGTGCTGCTGATGCTGATTGGCATCGGCCAGCGCACCTTCTGGGCCCCACCGGAGACGGTGACCTTCAGCGTGCCCGCCGGGGCGGAGGCCGGGCCGGTGACGGTCATCGACGCCGCGGCCCGGAACGACGACGCCGGCGACGTCGATATCACCGTCAAGAGCGGCGGTCCGTTCACCCTTGCCGTGGGCAGGGCAGCGGACGTCGACGCGTGGGTCGGCGACGCCGCCCACCTGCGGGTCACCGGCGTCGGCGACGAGGAGCTTAAGACGGAATTCACCGAGGGCGAGGCCACCGTGCCCGATCCCCGCGGCGCAGACCTGTGGACGAGCGAGGAAACGGCGGAGGGCTCGGTGACCCATTCCTGGATCAATCCGGCCGAGGGCGACTTCTCCATCCTGCTCGTCTCCGACGGAACCGCAGCGGCTCCCTCGGACATCTCCATCACCGAGCCGAACGACGCCTCGACGCCGCTGGCCGTGCCCCTGATCGTCGCCGGCGCCCTGCTCGCGGTGCTGGGGATCGCACTGCTCTTCATCTCACCGCGCAGCACCGGATCCGGCCGCGGCCGCCCGACCCCTGCGCCCGAGGGTTCGCGGGCCTACCTCCGGCAGCAACGCGCCGGAGCGGACCGCGGGGTCCGTGCGCGCCGCATGGTCCATCCGGTGGCCGTGGCCGCCGCAGCACTGCTGGCGGGAACGGCCGTTGCCGGCCCCGCCGCCGCGCAGCCGACAGTCCAGCAGCCGGCAGTCCAGCAGAAGGACAAGGCCGCCCCGGACGGCGCCGGGAAGGCAAAGCCGGGTGCTCCGGCCGTGCTCGAACCCCAGCTCGAGCGGATCCTTGAGTCCGTCGCGACCACGGTGGCCGAGGCCGACGCCGCGGCCGACTCCAAGCTGCTCCAACCCCGCGCAGGCGGTGCGGCGCTCGAGCTGCGCACCGCGGGATACGCGGTGCGCGCCAAGGACAAGAAGGCCTCGGCCCCCGCGCCGGTGGCCGGGTCACCGTTGCTCACCCGCGTCATTCCCACTGCCGGGGAGTGGCCGCGCACGGTCGTGGCCCTGACCCAGGGCGAGGGGAACCCCGTTCCGCAGGCGCTGGTGCTGACCCAGGACAACCCGCGGACCAACTACAAGCTGGTCTCCGCCATCCAGATGCTTCCGGGCACCACCTTCCCGGCCTCCGCAGCCGACGGAGCGCTGAAGGAACTCGCGCCCGATGCCGAGGAAGGGCTCGCCATGGCACCGCAGACCGCGGTGGCCGCGATCGCCGACTTCCTGACCTCGCCTAAGGGCAAGCACAAGGGAACCTTCGAGGCGAACTCTTTCGCCGACGCCATCACCGGATTCCAGGCAGGTGTCGTCGCCGATCGTGACAACGCCGCGGCCACCATCTCCTTCCGCCACGTCGCCCAGGCTCCGAACACCCGGGCGCTGGGCACCGAGGACGGCGGCGCCGTTGTCTTTGGATACCTCAAGCACACCTACTCGAGCGTGCCCAAGGGCAGGGGCGATTCCATCGACCTCAACGGGACGATTTACGAGACCCTCACCGGCCGGGAAAAGACCGAAAAAGGAATTGACGTCAACTACGGTGAGGCCGTGATGATGTACGTACCACCGGCCGGCAGCAAGGACAAGATCCGCGTGATCGGTGCCGCGCAGCAGCTGCTGGCCGCCAAGCTCAAGTAGACGCCCCCTGCACCCCGGTGCACGAACCCCCGATCCGAAAGGCAAGCCATTGTCCACACCAGCCGGCCGCGGCAACGTGCCGCCGTCAATGAACCTTCACGGTGCCGTCGACCTTGCCGCTGTCAAGGCCCGCGCGGAGGCGGCGGCCCGGCCGGCCGCGGACCGGCCCGCCGCCGCCAGCCCGTACATCGTCCAGGTGACCGAGCAGACGTTCCCGCAGCTGATCCAGCTCTCCGCCACGGTCCCGGTGATCGTCGACCTCGGTGCGTCCTGGAGTGAGCAGTCCGCCCAGGTCAGCGCCGTCCTCGAGGCGGCGGCCATCGACTTCGACGGCCGGTTCCTGCTGGCCAAGGCAGACCTCCAGGCCCAGCCGCAGATCGCCCAGGCGTTCCAGGCCCAGGCCGCGCCCACGGTCGTGGCGGTGGTCAAGGGCCAGCCGGTGCCCATGTTCGAGGGTGCGCTGCCGGCCGAGCAGATCCGCGCCTTCATCGACGAACTGCTCAAGGTCGCCGAGGCCAACGGCGTCACCGGCACCCTCAACGACGGCGCACAGGCGCCGGCCGCGGCGCCCGCGCCGGAACCCGAACTGCCGCCGCTGCACCAGGAGGCCTTCGACGCCATCGAGGCCGGGAACTACGCTGCAGCCGCCGCGGCCTACCGCCGGGCGCTGGCCGAACAGCCGGCCGACGCCGACGCGAAGGCCGGGCTCGCGCAGGTCGAACTCATGCAGCGCCTCGAAGGAGCCGACGCTGCCGCTATCCGCACCGCCGGTGCCGAGCGGCCCGACGACGTCGAGGCGCAGCTCGCCGTGGCCGACCTCGACCTGAGCGGGGGACACGTCGAGGACGCCTTCGCACGCGTCACCTCCTTCATCGCCCGCAGCGGCGGTGAAGACAAGGAAACGGCCCGGAAACGGCTCCTCGAACTGTTCGAGATCGTCGGACCCACCGACCCCCGCGTCACCAAGGCACGGGCCGCCCTCGCCCGGGCGCTCTTCTAGGCCGCCTCGCCGGCCGTTCCGCAGCACCCACTTCGTTAGGACTCCATGACCTCCGGCACCACCACCCCCGGCCTGTTCGACCCGATCACCCTGCGCTCACTGACAGTGCCCCACCGGGGGTGGGTGGCCGCGATGTGCCAGTACTCCTGCGATCCGGTCGGTGCCCCGGGGGTCCCGACGGACTGGCATCTGGTGCACCTCGGCCAGTTCGCGACCGGCGGCGCGGCGATGATAATCACCGAGGCCGCCGCGGTCAGCCCCGAGGGACGGATCAGCCCGCGCGATGCCGGCATCTACAACGCCGAGCAGGTCGCTGCCTGGCGCCGCATCACCGACTTCATCCACACCCAGGGGACGCCCGGCACGCTCACCGGGATCCAGCTGGCCCATGCCGGGCGGAAGGCCTCGACCTACTGGCCCTTCAGCAGGCTTCACGGGTCGGTGCCCGAGGCAGAGGGCGGCTGGGAGACACTCGGCCCCACCGATGATGCCTTCGACGGGTATGCCGCCCCGCGGGCGATGACCGAGGAGGACATCCTCGCGGTGATCCGTGACTTCGGCCAGGGTGCCCGCCGTGCCGTTGAGGCCGGCTTCGACACCGTGGAGATCCACGGTGCCCACGGCTACCTGCTGCACCAGTTCCTGACCCCGCTGGTCAACACCCGCACCGACGGCTGGGGAGGCTCCGAAGAGGCCCGGTTCCGCCTCACGCTGGAGGTCATCGACGAGGTCCGCAGGAACATCCCGGCCGAGATGCCGCTGCTCCTTCGCATCTCCGCTTCCGACTGGGTCGAGGGGGGCCTTGACGGTGCCGCATCGGCGCGGCTCGCCGCGAAGGCGGCCGAGCACGGGGTCGACTTCGTCGATGTCTCCTCCGGCGGAGCGGTGGCGCATGTGCGGATCCCCGTCGGTCCGGGCTACCAGGTGGAGTTCGCCGAGACGGTGCGGGCGGCAGGGCTTCCCACCGGCGCCGTCGGCCTGATCGATGACCCGGAGCAGGCGGAAGGCATCATCCGCGAGGGGAAGGCCGACGTCGTCCTGATCGCCCGGGCCGCCCTGCGCGACCCCCACTGGTGGCTTCGGGCGGCGCACGTCCTGAAGCATGAGCTCGCCCCGGTGCCGCAGTACCAGCGGGCTGGATCGTTCGGCCGGGCCAGTTAACCGGCAGGGGGCCGGCGGTAGACTGGTTCCATGACGATGCCCGCAGACCCCTTTGCCAACGACCCTCTGGAGAGCCCCGGCGCCGGCTCGACCGCCACCCTCGAGCGGGAGGAACAGCGCCAGGAGGTGGAGCCGGGCGACAGTGAGCGCTTCGCGCACTATGTGCGCAAGGAAAAGATCATGGAGTCGGCACTCAGCGGTGAGCCCGTCATCGCCCTGTGCGGCAAGGTCTGGACGCCGGGCCGCGACCCTGAGAAGTTCCCGGTCTGCCCCGAGTGCAAGGAAATCTACAACGGCCTGCGCCCCGGCAAGGACGACACGCCGAAGTAGGCCTCCCGGCCGGTGTCCGGCCCCCACCACCTCCTGCGCCGCGCGGGAGGGAAGCAACGACGCGTAAGGTGCCATGACGGATACCCCCGCGCCCGAATCCGCAATGGCGGCACGCCTGCGCCCGCTGACCTTCGGGCTGATCGCAATCATCACCTGTGCGGCCTTCGAGGCCATGGCCGTGGCCACCGCCATGCCCGCGGTGGCGGACGAGCTCGATGGCGAGGCCAGCTATGGGCTCGCCTTCTCGATGTACCTCACCGCCTCCCTGCTGGGCACGGTCCTCGCGGGGTCCTGGACGGACCGGCGGGGGCCGCGCCCCGCGCTGAGGGTCGGCATGGCCCTGATGATCGCCGGCCTGCTCCTGTCCGGGGCCGCGCCGGAGTTCTGGGTGGTGACGGCGGGACGGGCGGTCTCAGGGCTCGGCGGCGGCTTCCTGATCGTCGCCGTGTACGTGGTGATCGGCCGGGCGTTCCCCGCCGGCGCGCAGCCCGTGGTCTTTGGCTGGCTCTCCGCCGCCTGGGTGGTGCCCTCGCTGGTGGGGCCCTTCGTGGCGGGGGTGGTGGCCGAGGAACTGCACTGGCGGTGGGTGTTCCTCGGGGTGGCCCCGCTGGTCGCGGCGGCCGGGCTGGTCGTAGCTCCCCGGATCCGCTCCCTGGGCCCTCCGGCGGACCCCGGCACCGGCGGAACCGGGGGCGCCGGCTGGCGCCGCGCCCTGCGGGGCCTTGGGCTGTCGGGCGGAGTGTTCGCCGTGCAGTGGGCCGTCATCCGCCTGGCGGCCGACGGCAACAGCGCCGCCGCGACGGGCCTGCTTGCCGCCCTCGCCGCCGCCGGGCTCGCGGCGGTCTTCATCACCCTCCCGGGGCTGCTGCCGCGCGGGACCCTGCGTTTCGGCCGGGGCCTGCCGAGCATCATCGGCACCCGCGGCCTCGTGAACGTCGCCTTCTTCGGCGCCGAGGCGTTCATCCCCCTGATGCTCGTGAGCGCCCGCGGCGTCGACGCCGCCACGGCCGGGCTGGCCCTGAGCGCCGGGGCGCTCGGCTGGAGCGCCGGGGCCTTCCTGCAGACCCGCGTGCGCTTCCGCCGCCAGTGGCTGCTGGTGGCCGGCTCGACCCTGCTCTCGCTCACCCTTGGCGGCTTCGCCCTCGCCTCGGGGGCCCAGGCGCCCCTGCCGGTCCTGATCCTCATCTGGGCCTTCGCCGGCATGGCCATGGGGATGACCCTTTCGAGCACCTCGGTCCTCGTCCTGTCGCTCTCACCCAGGGCCGAACAGGGGCGCAATTCGGCGTCGCTGCAGATCGCCGACCAGCTCGGCGGGGTGGCCGGGACGGCCGGAGCCGGCACCCTCTTCGCCCTGCTGCGCGATCCTGCGGCGCCGGGGCGCGTCGAGGTGTTTGTTGCGATCTGGCTGGCTCTGTGCCTGTTCGCGGCAGCAGGTATAGTTTCCGGTCTGAGAGGGGCACAGGCACCCAAGGCCGGCCCCAAGAAGGACACCAAGAAGTCAATGGAAGGTACTGTCCCGGCGTGAGTAGTGACACCCTGTTCGGGGCCGGCCCAGCCCTGCCGCCCGCCTACCCGGAGCGAGCGGCGTGGGGCGCGGCACCCAAGCTCCGGCAGTGGCAGAGCGAGGCCCTGGAGAAGTACTTCGCCGATTCGCCGCAGGATTTCCTCGCCGTGGCGACCCCCGGGGCGGGAAAGACGACCTTTGCCCTGCGGGTCGCGACCGAGCTCGTCGAGCGGGGCATCGTGAACCGGGTCACCGTGGTGGCGCCGACCGACCACCTCAAGCGCCAGTGGGCCGACGCCGCCGCGCGGGTGGGCCTGGCCATCGACCCGAACTTCAAGAACGCCGACGGCCGCCACGGCAACGGCTTCATCGGCGTCGCCGTCACCTACGCCCAGGTGGCCAGCAAGCCGATGCTGCACCGGGCCAAGACCGAAGCCGCGAAGACCCTGGTGATCCTCGACGAGATCCACCACGGCGGCGACGCCCTGTCCTGGGGCGACGGGATCCGTGAGGCCTTCGAGCCGGCCACCCGACGGCTCGCCCTGACCGGAACGCCCTTCCGGTCCGACACCGCGGCAATTCCATTCGTCGAGTACGTCGAGGACGGCGACGGCATCCGCCGGTCGCGTTCCGACTACACCTACGGGTACGGCCAGGCGCTCCGCGATCACGTGGTGCGCCCGGTGATCTTCATGGCCTACTCGGGCCAGATGCGCTGGCGCACCAGCACCGGCGACGAGATGGCGGCGTCCCTCGGCGAGGCGGCGGTCACCAAGGACATCACCGCCCAGGCCTGGCGCACCGCGCTGAACCCGGCAGGGGAGTGGATTCCCGCGGTGCTGGCGGCGGCCGACAAGCGCCTCACCGAGGTGCGGCGGACGGTGCCCGACGCCGGCGGCCTCGTCATCGCCACCGACCACGACGACGCCCGCGCGTACGCCGGCCGGCTGAAGAAGATCACCGGGGAATCCCCGACGGTCATCCTCTCCGACGACGTAAAGGCCTCCTCGAAGATCGAGGAGTTCTCCGCCGACACCACGCGCTGGATGGTCGCCGTCCGCATGGTCTCCGAGGGCGTGGACGTGCCGCGCCTGGCGGTCGGGGTCTATGCCACCTCCACCGCGACCCCGCTCTTCTTCGCCCAGGCCGTCGGCCGGTACGTGCGTGCCCGGCGCCGCGGCGAAACCGCGTCGATCTTCCTGCCCTCGGTCCCGAACCTGATGGCCCTGGCCAACCAGCTTGAGGCCGAGCGCGACCACGCCCTGGACCGCCCCACGACGGGGGAGGAGGACGGCTTCGCCCTCGAGGAGGGCCTGATGGAGGCGGCGAACCGCGAGGAAAAGGCCTCCGATTCGCTCACCAAGCAGAAGTTCGAAGCCCTCGAATCCCAGGCCTCCTTCGACCGCGTGCTCTTCGACGGCGGCGAGTTCGGCACCGGCGGTGAGATGGGCAGCGAGGAGGAGTTCGACTTCCTGGGCATCCCGGGGCTCCTTGACGCCGACCAGGTGGGGCAGCTGCTCCGCCAGCGCCAGCAGGAGCAGCAGTCGCGGCGCGGACGCGCCCCCGAACCCGCACCGGCCGACCCCGCGGTGCCCGACCACCGGCAGCTGACGGAACTGCGCGGGCAGCTCGCCAAGAACGTTTCGGCCTGGTCGGCGCGGACCGGCACCCCCCACGGCGTGGTGCACACCGAACTGCGCAAGGCCTGCGGCGGCCCGGCGGTGGCCCAGGCGAACGAGGAGCAGCTGCAGCGCCGGCTGAAGAAGCTCCAGGACTGGTTCATCGGACGGAAATAGTCCAGCCCGGTGTGCTCCGGCACCCCGGTCAAGGGGTGCCGGAGCTCAGTCAAGGGTGCCGGAGCATGGCGCTCAGTGCTGGACCTCGACCCCTGCCGCTTCCAGTTCGTCGAAGGTGTCGTCGAGCTTCTCGGCGTGGACGGCCCGCGTCAGGTCCGTCAGCACCGACACCGAGTAGCCGGCGGCCACGGCGTCGAGGGCGGTGGCGCGCACGCAGTAGTCGGCGGCGAGACCGGTAACCACCACCTCGTCGACGTCCCGGTCGCGCAGCCAGTCGTCCAGGCTCAGCGGCGTCTCATCGGGTTCGGTCAGGGCCGCCCCGAGCTTGCGCTCCCCGGTGGGAACCTCGTCCTCGGGGGCCAGGACCCCCTCGAAGCCCGAGTAGGCCGCCTCGAACTGTCCCTTCCGGAACACCGCGTCGACGTTCTCGGTGTCGAGGTCGGGATGGAAGTCCGCCCCGCGGGTGTCGGCCACGCAGTGGACGGGCCAGGAGTCGATGAAGTCGGGGGTTTCGGAGAAATGGGGGCCCGGATCGATGTGCCAGTCCTGGGTCGCGACGACGTAATCGTAGTCGGCGGCGCGGGCGTCGGCGTGGTCGCTGATGGCGGCCGCCACCTCGGCGCCGCCCTGCACCGCGAGGGAGCCCCCCTCGCAGAAGTCGTTCTGGACGTCGATGATGATCAGTGCACGCGTCATGGGAGGGTCTCCTCGTACTCGGTGGGGATGGCAGGCTCGCCGCGCTGGAGCCGGTGCACCGACTCCGGAAGCTCGGCGATGGACTCTGAGTGGCGCAGTGCCGCCCGCTGGACGCCCTCGGGCCCGGTCCAGCCCGGAAGGACCTCCCCGCCCTTGACCAGCTGCTGCAGCAGGGGCCGGTCGTTTCCGTCGTCGGAGGGCGATGCGGAGATGCCCACCACCTCGGCGGTGGCCGTCCCGTTCTCGTCGAGCCGGCGCAGGGCGTACTTCCGGCCGCCCACGGAGACCTTGTTCTTGGCGGCCTTGGCCACGGAGACGAAGGTGCCGTTGTTGTCCTCGCGGCTGACGAGCTTGTAGACCATTCCTGCGGTCGGGGCGCCCGAGCCGGTCACCAGCGAGGTGCCGACGCCGTAGGCGTCAACCGGGGCCGAAGCCAGCAGGCCGATGGCGAACTCGTCGAGGTCGGAGGTCACCACGATCCGGGTGTTGGTGTTGCCCAGGTCATCGAGCAGTTCGCGCACCCACCGGGCCTGGGTCACCAGGTCGCCCGAGTCGAGCCGCACCGCGCCCAGTTCAGGGCCGGCCACCTCGACGGCGGTGCGCACCCCCTGCTCGACGTCGTAGGTGTCGACGAGGAGGGAGGTGCCCCTGCCGAGGGCCTGGACCTGCGCCTCGAAGGCCTGGCGTTCGGTGTCGTGGAGCAGGGTGAAGGAGTGGGCGGCAGTGCCCACGGTCGGCACCCCGTATCGCCGCCCGGCCTCAAGGTTGGAGGTGCTGGCGAAGCCGCCGATGATCGCGGCCCGGGAGGCGGCCACGGCCGACTCCTCGTGGGTGCGCCGGGAGCCCATCTCGATGCACGGCCTGCCCGCGGCGGCGCTGGTCATGCGGGAGGCAGCCGAGGCGATGGCGCTGTCGTGGTTGAGCACCGAGAGCACGAGGGTCTCGAGGATGCACGCCTCCGCGAAGGTCGACTCCACGATCAGGATGGGGGAGTTGGGGAAGTAGGCCTCGCCCTCGGCGTAGCCGAAGATGTCGCCGGTGAAGGAGAAGCCGGCGAGCCAGTCCAGGGTCTTGTCATCGACGATTGAATTGTCGGAGAGGAACCCGAGCTGGTCGTCACCGAACCGGAACGCGGCGAGCGCTTCGAGGAGGCGCCCGGTGCCGGCGGTGACGCCGTACCGCCGGCCGTCGGGCAGGCGGCGGGCGAAGGCCTCGAAGACCGAGCGGCGGTGGGCCGCCCCCGAGTGCAGGGCCGCCTGCAGCATCGTGAGCTCGTACTGGTCGGTGAACAGAGCGGTGTTGGGCTGCCGGGGCGCCGGAGCGCTGCTGGGAGAAGTCACAGTCAAAACATTAGCCCTGCGTTCGCTTTGTGAGTACCGGGGCCACCCGGGTCCGCGGCGCATCTTAGAATGAGGTACATGACACTTGGCACTGCGACCGATACCCGTGTGCGGGACGAGGCCTCGACCCGTTCCGAGGCCGGCCTTGACCAGCCCTGGGTCGTTGTGGTGTGGAACGACCCGGTGAACCTGATGACCTATGTCAGCTATGTCTTCCAGACCTACTTCGGCTACAGCGAGTCAAAGGCGCGCAAGCTGATGCTCGAGGTCCACGAGCAGGGCAGGTCGGCGGTGGCCACCGGCAGCAGGGAAAAGGCCGAGCGGGACACCGTCGCCATGCACTCCTTTGGACTGTGGGCCACCTTCGAAAAAGCCGGAAGCGAGTAGGGCCCCATGGCGAAACCCTTCAAGTCAACCCGCCGCGGGATCACCGGGCATTTCGAGCCCGGTGAGGTGCGCCTGCTGGGCACCCTGTTCAGCGACATCATCACCATGCTCGAACCGGACACCGCCCCCAGCACCGATCCGCTGGCCGCGATGGTGGGCGTCGACGCCGAGGCGGCACGGCCCGAGGATTCGGCGCTGCAGCGGCTGCTGCCCGACGCGGTGCGGGACGACGACGCCGAGGCCCTCGAGTTCCGCCGGCTCACCGAGCGCTCCCTGCGGGAGCAGAAGATCGGTGCGCTGCGCAGCAGCGCCCTGCTGATCGAAAACAACCCGGTGACCCTGAACCCCGAGCAGGGGCGGCTGATGGCTCAGGCCTTCAACGACGTCCGGCTGGTGCTGGCGGACCGGCTTGGGATCGAAACGGACGAGGACGCCGCCCGCCTCCACGGGATCGACGACTTCGCCGACGCCGAGGACGTCGAGGCGTACCTGGCGCTGGTGTACAACTTCCTGACCTGGCTCCAGGAGTCCCTGCTGCAGGCACTGCTCAGCAGCACACGCACCGCCCGGTAGCCGGGAGCTCCCGCGGGGTGTGATGGATCCCACGCGGAATCGGTTAGTGTCCGGGCCCGACACGCCCTATTCTCAGTAGATTATGAGTTCAGAGCCTGCGGGAACACCGCTCTCGAGCAAGACCGGGGCGCCGATCGGTATTTTCGACTCCGGAGTCGGCGGCCTGACGGTCGCCCGCGCCGTCATCGACCAGCTGCCGAATGAATCGATCCTCTACGTGGGCGACACGGCCAACGGCCCGTACGGGCCGCTGCCGATCGCCAAGGTTCGCGCCCACGCGCTCGCCGTCATGGACGAGCTCGTCGACTCGGGCGTGAAGCTGCTCGTCATCGCCTGCAACTCGGCCTCCGCCGCGGTGCTCCGCGACGCCCGGGAACGCTACACGGCGCGGTACGGCATCCCCGTGATCGAGGTAATCCAGCCCGCGGTCCGGCGCGCGGTGGCCGCCACCCGCAGCGGGGACATCGGCGTCATCGGAACCGCGGCCACCATCGGCTCGCGTGCCTACGAGGACACCTTCGCCGCCGCCCCGCACCTGCGGATCACCTCGGCCGCGTGCCCGGAGTTTGTTGAGTACGTCGAGGCCGGCGTCACCGCCGGGCCCGGGCTGCTCTCGGCCGCGAAGCGCTACCTTGAGCCGCTGAAGCGTGCCGGCGTGGACACCGTGGTGCTTGGCTGCACCCACTACCCGCTGCTGACCGGGGTCATCTCATTCGTCATGGGGGACAGCGTCAGCCTGGTCTCCAGCGCCGAGGAGACCGCCAAGGACGTCTACCGCGCCCTCGTCTCCCACGACCTGCTCAGCAGCGGAACCGGTCCGGCGGTCCACCGCTTCCTTGCCACCGGTGACGCCGAGAGCTTCGAGGTCCTCGCCCGGCGCTTCCTCGGTCCCGAGGTGCTCAGCGTCCAGCACGTCGACCACGTCGCCGCGCAGTACCCGACGGGAAGCCTGGCGAGGATCACCCCGGACATGATCACGGCCTCCGGTGGCCCGCGATGAAGCTGACGATCGTGGGCTGCAGCGGCTCCTTTCCCGGCCCGCAGTCGCCCGCGTCGTGCTACCTGATCACCGCCGAGTCCGAGGGCCGGATCTGGCGGATCCTGCTTGACCTCGGCAACGGCTCCCTCGGGGCCCTGCAGCGGTACATGGACCTGCGGCAGATTGACGCGGTCTTCCTGAGCCACCTCCACCCCGACCACTGCATGGACCTGTGCGGGCTCCACGTCGCCGTCCACTGGGACCCCGCCGGCTGGGGTCGGGAGCGGATCCCCGTCTGGGGTCCGGCGGCGACGGCCGACCGCATGGCGACCGCGTACGGCCTGGCCCTGAACCCGGGCATGCACGAGGACTTCGAGTTCCACTCCTGGCAGGACCGCACCGCGGTCCGGCTCGGGCCCTTCAGCATCACCCCCTTTGCGGTGCTGCACCCCGCCGAGGAGGCCTACGCCCTGCGCATCGAGGTCACCGAGCCGAACGCGGACGGGGTGCCCGAAACCCGCGTGCTGACCTATTCCGGCGACACAGACTCGTGCGAGGGCCTGATCGAGGCAGCGGCAGAGGCCGATCTCTTCCTGTGTGAGGCTGCGTTCCAGGAGGGGCGCGACGACGGGATCAGCGGGGTCCACCTGACCGGACTGCGTGCCGGGGAAATGGCGGAGGCCGCGGCCGCCAAGCGCCTGCTGCTGACCCACCTGCCGGTGTGGAACGACGCCAATGTCTCGATCGGGGAGGCGCGCTCGCGCTACAGCGGGCAGCTCGCCGTCGCCGTGGCCGGGGTGTCCTACACCGTCTGACCGGCTGCCCTTTCCACCGGCCGGAGCACCGGTCTCCGCCACAACCGCGGCGGGGCCTGTACCCTATGCGGAAGTACCGGTCCCGAGCGGACCGGTAGGTCTCTCCGATTGAAAGGCTCAGCATGGCACCCTCGGCGCACCCCGACGAGCCCCCGGTCCCCGCGGAGCCGCCCCGGTCCGGGCACCCGCAGCAGGACAGGTCCCGGCGCCGGCGCATTCTCGTTGCGCTCCTGGGCTCGGCCGCGGCGCTCGTGCTCGTCCTGCTGGTGCTTCTTCCCCAGCTGCAGCAGGGATCGTCGGCGGCCGGTGATGACCGCCCCACCTCAACGCCCTCTCCGGCGCCCTCGGTAACCACCGCCCCTGCCTCTCCCAGCGCGTCGCCCGCCGTGCCCCCCAAGGCGCCACCGAAGACACCCGCCGGACCGGCCGCCGCCGCTCCCACCCACATCAAGGTGGAGGCCGCCGGCATCGACGTCGCGGTGCTCCCGCTGCAGCCCACCGCCGCCGAAGTGGCGAGCCAGTCGATCGTGCCGCCGTTCACCGACGACGGCTACTGGCTTTCCTCCTATGGCACCCCGGGCGCCGGCTCGATCAACACGACCTACATCACCGGCCACAGCTGGGAGGGCAGGGAGGCACCCTTCGACCGGTTCAGCACCCACACCGAAGTCGGTGACACCGTGACTGTCACGACGAAGACGGGCACCCTGCGCTACACCGTCGACTCGATCACCACCCATGACAAAGACACCTTGAAGACCAGCGACATCTGGAACATCATCCCGAACCGCCTCGTCATCATCAGCTGCTACACCGAGGACCCCTGGGGCAAGAACGTCGTGGTGACCGCCTCACCGGTTCCACCGGCCGCGGGCTGACCGGCCGTCCGCCCAGCCCAGGACCGCCCCGGCCCGCCCCGCGGCCGGACCGCGCCACCGGGGCGGGCATGCCGCCGGTTTAGACTGGCTCCATGAGCCCAGCCGATCCGCACCCCGCCACGTCCACCGCCGCAACGGCCAGCCCCGACGGCGTTAGCCCCGCTCTGCCGACAGTGCGGCGGGCCGACGGCCGCACCCCGGACCAGCTGCGGAACATCAGCATCACCCGGGGCTGGTCGAACCAGGCCGAGGGCTCGGCGCTGATCGAGTTTGGCAACACCCGCGTGCTGTGCACGGCTTCGCTGACCAGCGGAGTCCCACGCTGGCTCAAGGGGGAGGGGAAGGGCTGGGTCACGGCCGAGTACGCCATGCTGCCCCGGGCCACCAACACCCGCTCCGACCGCGAATCGGTCAAGGGGAAAATCGGCGGTCGCACCCACGAAATCTCCCGCCTCATCGGCCGGTCGCTGCGCTCGATCATCGACACCAAGGCGCTCGGGGAGAACACCATCGTGCTCGACTGCGACGTGCTCCAGGCCGACGGCGGCACCCGCACCGCGGCGATCACCGGCGCCTACGTGGCGCTTGCCGACGCCATCCGGTACGCGAAGGACAAGAAGCTGATCCCGGCCGGTGCCAAGCCGCTGATCGACACGGTCGCCGCCGTCAGCGTCGGCATCATCGACGGCGTCCCCATGCTCGACCTTCCCTACGTCGAGGACGTGCGCGCCGAGACCGACATGAACGTCGTGGTCACCGGCTCCGGAAAGTTCGTCGAGGTCCAGGGCACCGCCGAGGGTGCGCCCTTCGACCGGGCCGAACTCGACGCGCTGCTCGACCTCGCCCTGCTGGGCACGGCCCAGCTCGCGCAGATCCAGCTCGACACCCTCAAGGAAGCAGCCGGTGCCTGAGCAGGTGCACCGGCTGGTGCTCGCCACGCGCAACCCGGGCAAGCTCCGCGAACTCCGCGAGCTGCTGCGCGGACAGGTTCCCGGGCTCGACGTCGACACCCAGGTCGTTGACGCCGAAACCGCGGGCGCGGCCGACGTCGTCGAAAGCGGGGTGACCTTCGAGGAGAACGCCGTGCTCAAGGCGCGCCAGACCGCCGCGGCCACGGGGCTGGTGGCCGTGGCCGACGACTCCGGTCTCGCCGTCGACGTCCTGGGCGGCGCCCCCGGGATCTTTTCCGCCCGCTGGTCCGGCCGCCACGGCGACGACGCCGCGAACCTCGACCTCCTGCTCGCCCAGCTCGCGGATATCGGCCCGGAGCACCGCGGCGCTGCCTTCCACTGCGCCGCAGCGCTCGCCGTGCCCGGCGGTGCCGTGCACGTGGAACTGGGCGAACTGCGCGGCACGCTGCTGACCGGGCCGCGGGGCACCGGCGGATTCGGCTACGACCCGGTGCTCGTCCCCGAAGGGCTCGACCGGACCTGTGCCGAGCTCGCCCCCGAAGAGAAGAACCGCATCAGCCACCGCGGCCTTGCCTTCCGGGCGCTGCTGCCGCACCTGATCCGGGCGCTCGACGGCGGCCGGGACGGTGTCCGGTCCTGACCGTGTTTGGCGGCAGGCGCCGGACATAGGGCAGACTTGAGGGCGATGACTATTTTTCTGCAGCAGGGCCTGACCACCGAGTCCGACGGATCCGCACTGGGCGGGGTTGCCGAGTGGGCGGTGAACGTGATGGAGACGATCGGTGCTCCCGGAGCCGGCCTCGCGATCGCCCTGGAGAACCTCTTCCCCCCGCTGCCGAGCGAGGTCATTCTTCCCCTCGCCGGATTCACGGCGAGCCGCGGCAACTTCACGCTGTTCGAAGCGATCTTCTGGACCACCCTCGGCTCGGTGGTGGGCGCCTACGCGCTTTACGCGCTCGGCGCGGGGCTGGGCCGCCGGCGCATGCGTGCGATCGTGGCCCGGGTTCCCCTCGTGGACCTTGAGGACATAGACAGGGTGGAGGCATGGTTTGCCCGTTACGGCTACCGCGCCGTCTTCTTCGGCAGGATGATCCCGCTCTTCCGCAGCCTGATTTCCATTCCGGCGGGGATCGAAAGGATGCCGCAGGGGAAGTTCCTGCTCCTGACCGCCGCCGGCAGCCTCATCTGGAACCTCATCTTCGTCCTGGCCGGGTTCTACCTGGGGGAGAGCTGGCACCTCGTGGAGCGGTACGCCGACACGTTCCAGAAAATCGTGATCGCCGCGGTGGGCCTCAGCGTCGCCTACTTCATCATCAGCAGGATCCTCAAGCGCCGCCGGGCCCCCGAAGCGCGATGACCGGGACCGTGCGATGACAGGGACCGTGCGATGACGGGGACCGTGCGATGACGGGGACCGTGCGATGACGGGGACCGCCGGCACGCGTCTGGCTGAGTTCTGGCCGCTCTTCGGGCTGTCGATCAGCACCCCCCGGCTCGTCCTCACCCCGGTGCGCGACGACCAGCTGCCCGGCCTCGTTGACGCGATCCTCGCAGGCATCCACGATCCCTCGGTCATGCCCTTCAGCCCAGCCTGGACCGACGCGCCCCGGGACACCCTCATCCGCGAAAGCCTGAAATACCACTGGGGCCTGCGGGCCGCGGTGTCGCCGGAGAGCTGGACCATCAGCTTCGCGGTCCAGCACGAAGGACGCATCATCGGCGTCCAGGACCTCTCGGCGCGCAGCTTCGCGCTGCTGCGCCGGGTCAGCACCGGCTCCTGGTTGACGCTGGACGCGCAGGGCAGGGGTCTGGGTAAGGAAATGCGCTCCGCCGTCCTCTCCTTCGCCTTCGACCACCTTGGAGCGCACTCGGCCGTCTCCGATGCCGCTGTCTGGAACGCGGCCTCGCTCGGGGTGTCGGCGGCGCTCGGGTACCAGCCCAACGGCACCACCCTCACCGAGGCGCGCCCGGGCGAGGTGCGCGAACAGCAGCTGCTGCTCCTGACACGGGAGGATTTCCGCCGCCCTGAGTGGACGGCCGCCGTCGAAGGCGTCGACGCCGTCCGGCCTATACTGGCAGGCGCCTGAGCTCGCGTGAAAGATCGGTCTCCCGCAGGTGCAGCCGGGCGTCGATCCCGAGACCGCGTGCGGCCGCGATGTTCGCCGCCGAATCGTCGATGAACAGCACCCGGCCGGGCTCGGCGCCCAGTTCGGCGAGGACGTGGGAGAAGATGGCGCCGTCCGGCTTGATCAGGCGCAGCGACGAGCTGAAGAACAGCTTTTCGAAGTGTCGAGTCCACGGGGCTCCGGCGAAGTGCCCCACCATCGGGGCAGGCATGTTCGAAAGCAGCGCCAGGCGTGCGCCGGAGCCGGACAGTTCATCGAGAACGTCGAGGGTTTCAAGGTTGTAGTGCGACCACTGGTTGGCATCGAGGACATCGAGCCATGAGGCGCGGGCGTCGCTGACTGCGTGTCCGGTCACCCGCGACCAGTACAGCACCGGGGTCAGGTCTCCGGCGTCGTAGCCGTCGCGGTGCTGCCAGTAGGCGGACGAGCGCTCCCGCAGCCCCGGAACGCCGGCCTCCTCCTCGAGCCGGTCCCAGTCCTCGTCCGTGGGCTCGGTGGAGATCACCATTCCGTAATCGAAGAGATACCACTGCGGGGGAGAAAAAAATCCGGGCATGGTTCAGCCTACGACCCCCCGGCGGTTCCCGGCACGCCACCGGGGTTAACGTTGGATGAACGGTTTCGCCATCCGACACAGGTAGCCTTGAACGGTGGGAATTGAGTTCACGGCGATCGACTTTGAAACAGCTAACGGGTTTCGGGGCTCGCCCTGCGCAGTGGGACTCACGAAGGTCCGGGACGGACGAGTCGTTGACGAGGCCTCCTGGCTGATGCGTCCACCCGCCGGCCACGACTACTTCGATTCCCGCAATACCGCCATCCACGGCATCACGGCCGACCAGGTGGCCACCGCGCCCCGGTTCGGCGAGCTGTTCCCCGAGATCGGCGGCTTCATCGGCGGGGATATCCTGGTGGCCCACAACGCAGCCTTCGACCTCGGGGTGATCCGCTCGGCGCTCGAAGTGTCGGAGCTCTCAGGGCCCGGCTGGGACTATGCGTGCACCGTGATGCTCTCGCGCCGCAGCTACTCCCTGGCCTCCTACTCCCTTCCGTTCGTTGCCGAGGCCGCGGGAGTCCCGCTGGTGAACCACCACGACGCCGTTGAGGACGCGCGGGCCTGCGCGGGCATCCTCGTCGACATCGCCCGGCGCAGCGGCGCGTCGACGGTTGAGGAGCTGATGGCCGTCCAGCGGCTCCCGCTTTCGCGCGCCGAGCCCTATGAGCCCGGTGTCGACGAACTGTCCAAGGCCACCCGGACAGCGCTGGAGCGCGGCGCTGCGGCAGGGTGGGCCGGGTGGCCGGAGGAGGGCGACAACCCGCCGCCCAACCCGGCCGCCGACGCGAACCACCCCCTCTACGGGCAGACCGTCGTCTTTACCGGCGACCTTGGCATGCCCCGCCCGCAGGCGAAGGAACGGGCGGCACGGGTGGGGGCGCAGCCGGCCAGCGCGGTCACCCGCCGCACCACGGTGCTGGTGGTCGGCGACGGGTTCGTGGCCTCCGACCTGCGCAACGGCCGCGTCACGGGCAAGGCCCGCCGGGTGCTCGAACTACACGAGCGTGGACAGCAGATCGAGGTGCTCTCGGAGGCGGAGTTCCTGCAGATGATCGGCGGCCTCTGGCCCGTCGGCAGCCAGTAGGCCCCGCCGCAGGTCCCACGCGGCCGGCTCCCGCCACCGCGGGCCAGGTCCGGCTACTCGCCGGTTGCCGCCTTGATGAGGGAGGAGCCCACGGCCTGGATCACTTCGGTGCCGTCCAGGCGGTCGAGCCACGGCCGGGGCAGGGCGGCCTCCCCGTACAGCGCCCCCAGAATGTTCCCGGTGACCGAGCCGGTCGTGTCGCTGTCGCCGTCGTGGTTCACGGCCAGGACGACGCCGGCGGTGAAGTGCTCCGCGGGGTCCGGCCGGGCGGAGGCGAGAGCGGCATAGACGGCAAGGGCGAGTGCCTCCGGCGCGAGCCATCCGCGGCCCAGCTTGTCGGGCAGCCGTTCGGGCGCGACAGGACCATCGGCGGCAAGGGTGGCAGCAGCCGTGAGGCTCCCGGCGAGCTCCGTATCGCCAAGGAACCCGGCATGGGCGACCGCGGACTGCACGGCGGCCTCAAGTCCCAGCTCGTCGAGGGCCAAGGCGCGGATGAGGTGGCTGAAGACGGCGGCCGGAGTCTGCGCGGCGGGATGGCCGTGCGTCAGGGCCGCGGCGTCGAGGGTCAACCGGTCCGCCATCTGCCCGGGGATCCGCGGCACCAGGCCGAACGGAGCGGAGCGCATCAGCGCCCCCGATCCCTTGGCCTGCGGGTTGAGCGGACGCTTCCGGGTCCCCATGACCCCGGTGAGCAGCCCGGTGAGGCAGGCGTTGCCGGGGTCCCTGCGGTGGTGAAGGACCTCCTGGGCGTCGATCCACCGCGGCGGCGGAACCGGCGCGGGATCCGGAGCGGTTTCGCCCTGGGTCGCAAGCCAGCGCAGGTATGCCAGCCAGAGAATGGCCATCTCATCGGCCGACACGCCGTCATTGGCCCATTCGAGCGCCTCGACCAGTCCGTCGACCGTGTACAGGGTCAGCTGGGTGTCATCCGAGAAGACGAACGGCGAACCGTCCTCCGGCGGAGCGGTCACCCCGCCGGGGCCGAACCGGGTGCGGATCGCCTCGAGGCTGTCGCGTTCGACCGTGTAGCCGAGGGCGTCTCCGAGTGCGCCGCCGAGCAGACTCCCGGACACCCGCTGGGGGTAGGTTGCGTGGTATGCCATCGTTCAAGTCTAGGTCCGCCTAGGATGGGAGACTGGACGGGTGTGCGCCGCCGCCCGTAAGCGCGAGCGAGGGCGGCGGACACAGCCAATGGCCCCAACCGAAGGACGCACTGCCCTATGTCGCATGAAATCCAGCCCTCCACGGACGCGGGACAGGACCGGACCGGAGCCCTGGCCCCGCGCTCCTACGGCCCGGCTGCCCGGACTGCCGCCGAGGCGGTCGGCTCGTTCGTTGTCGTCCTCACCGGACTGGGCGTCACCATGCTCAACACCCAGTCAGGCGTGCCCCCGACCCTGGCTTTCGGAATCGCGCTGCTCGCGGCGATGATCGCCTTCGGCTACATCTCCGGCGGGCATTTCAACCCCGCGGTCACCCTTGGCTCGGCCGTCGCCGGCCGCACCGGATGGGGCTCCGTGCTGCCCTACATACTGGCCCAGCTTGTCGGCGGCCTCGCCGCCGCCGGCCTCCTGTGGCTTCTGCTCAGCGCCAACTCCCAGCTGACCGACGTCAACGGACTCTTCGCCGCGGCCTCCAATGGCTTCGAGGAGCACTCGGCGGCGCAGTTCCCGCTGAGCAGCTCGTTCCTGGCCGAGGCCGTCTGCACGGCCATCCTCGTCGCCGTGTTCCTCGGCGCCACCGCCCGGCACGCCGGCCGGAGCACCGCACCGTTCGCCGTCGGCCTGACCTACGCCGCCCTGCTCACCCTGCTGCTCCCGGTCACCAACGGCGGGCTCAACCCGGCACGATCCACCGCCTCGGCCCTGTTCACCGGTGACTGGGCGCCCGCCCAGCTGTGGCTGTTCTTCGCGGCGCCGCTCGTCGGAGCGGTCATCGCCGGTCTGGTCTTCCGAAGCGTCGACGCGGCCGGCCGGAAGTCCGAGTCAGCGCCCGCCGCGGCCGTCGCCACCACCGCTGCCCCTCCCGTCTCCACCGGCACGGACACGGTCGATGCCGCCACCGGAGCTCCGGCGGCAGCCCCGGCCGGCCCGGCGGCTTCTGCAGGTTCCGCGGACGACGCGCGCTCCTTCTTCGACAAGGGACCCGGGACGACGGGCCGCAGCTGACGGCTCCCCACCCCCAGACGCGGGCGCCGGGAAACCCCTTCGGGGGTGGAATTTCCCCGGCGCCCGCGCGGTGCCCGCAGGAATGTCCGGGGCGGGCGGTAGCGTAAAAATATGCTGTTACTCCACACCTCGGATTGGCACCTCGGCCGCTCCTTCCACGGAGCGGGAACCCTCGCAGCCCAGCGGATGTTTATTGACAATCTCGAAAAGACGGTGCGTGACGCCCAGGTGGACGTGGTGCTCGTCGCCGGGGACGTGTATGACCGGGCCCTGCCCGGGGTGGATGTTGTTGCGCTCTTTGACGAGGCGCTCGACCGGCTGCGCGCGGCGGGCGCCGAGGTGGTCATCTCGAGCGGCAACCACGACTCCGCGACCCGGCTGGGCTTCGGCGGACGCATCCTCGAACGCGGCGGAGTGCACCTGCGGACCCGAACCGAAGACATCGGGCGGCCGATCACTTTTCCGCTCGGGCCCGGGGCCGAACTCGCCGTCTATGGCATCCCCTACCTTGAGCCCCGGGTCGTCGCCGGCGCTCTATCCGCCGAACCGACCCACTCAAGCGTCACCCGGGCCGCGGTGGGGTTGATCCAGGAGGACCTGCGCCGCCGGAGGTCCTCTGGCACCGTGCACTCGGTGGTGATGGCCCACACCTTCGCCAGCGGCGGCATCAGCTCCGACAGCGAGCGGGAACTGGCACAGGGCGGGCTCGGCGCGGTCCCGCTGGACCTGTTCGATGCCTTCGACTACACGGCACTGGGCCACCTGCACGGGCAGCAGAAGCTTTCGCCCACGGTGAGGTACTCCGGTTCGCCGCTTGCCTACTCCTTCTCGGAGGCCCGCCAGACCAAGGGTGCCTGGCTCGTTGAGATCACCGCCGCGGGCCTTGGCCCGGTGACGCCCGTGCAGTGGCCGGCACCCAAGGAACTCGCGGTCCTCAAGGGCCGCATCGGGGACCTCCTGAGCGATGAGTCCCTCGCCGACGCCGAACACGCGTACTGCTCGATCACCCTTACCGATGCGGAGCGCCCGCCGCGCGCCATGGAACGGCTCCGCGCCCGCTTCCCCGACACCCTCGTCCTCGCCTTCGAGCCCGAGGGCGGACACACCGGTGACCTGCGCACCTACAGCCAGCGCATCGCCGCAGCGACGAACGACGCCGAAATCTGCTGCGGGTTCCTCGAGCACGTGCGCTCGCGCGAGGCCTCACCCGAGGAGCGCGAACTCCTGGCCGCAACCGTGGACGCCGCCCTCAGCCTTGCCTCCGAGCGGTGAGCCGCCGGTCGCGGGACCCAATAGCTAACCAGACCCAGACGATGACCGGCCCAGAAGCAGTCCAGTGAACAGGAACAGGGGAAAAGCAGCGTGAGGATCTCCCGCCTTGAAATCCAGGCCTTCGGCCCCTTCGCCGGGCGGCAGGTCGTGGATTTCGACGCGCTGAGCGCCCAGGGCCTGTTCCTGCTCAACGGCCCGACGGGTGCGGGGAAGTCGAGTGTCCTCGACGCGATCTGCTACGCGCTGTACGGATCGGTGCCCGGGGTCCGGCAGGGCGCCAAGCGCCTGCGCAGCGACCATGCTCCCGTCGGGCTCGCTCCGGAGGTCGAGCTCGAGTTCACCGTCGGCGCGCGCAGGTTCTCGGTCACCCGGTCCCCGCAGTGGGAGCGGCCCTCGAAGCGCGGCGGCGGAACCACGACCGAGCAGGCCCGGACCCTGCTCCAGGAATTCGTCGACGGCGCCTGGATGCAGAAGTCCGCCCGCAACGACGAGGCGGGCCTCGAGCTGCTGAATGTGCTGGGCATGGACAAGGAACAGTTCACCCGGGTGGTGATGCTGCCGCAGGGCGAGTTCGCTGCCTTCCTGCGCGCCGATGCCGGTTCCCGGCGCGAGCTGCTCCAGCGCCTGTTCTCCACCGATCGATTCGAGAACATTGAAAAACTGCTGAGCGACCAGGCCGGCCAGGCGGCGTCCCGCCTGGCCGCCGCGGAGGACGGACAGCGGCAGACCATCCAACGGGCGCTCGACGAGGCGGCACGGCACGGCATCGAAGCCGACCCTCCGGCCGACGACGGGCCCGCGCCGGGCGGCCAGGCGGTTGTGCAGACGCTGCTCGAAGCCGTCGCTGCCCGTTCCGCCGAAGCGGCGGCAGCGGCAGACCGGACGGCGCAGCAGCTGGAACAGGACAAGGCGCGCTACTCCGGGCTCGCCACGGCTCGGGCACGGGCGGTCGCGCTCGAGCGGCACCGTACCGCCCAGGCGGAACACGGCGCCGGCGCCGCGGAGGCGGCGGCGCTGGTGGCGGCCATGGAGCGGCACCAGGACGCCCGCCTGCTGGCCGGGGTCCTCGACGCAGCCGAAGACGCCGGCCTCGAACACGAGGACTGCAATGCCCGCTACGACAGCGCCCTCCACGCGCTGCGGACCGACGTCACCGCGGCCGCCTACCTCAAGGGTGCCGATGACGGCACCGATGCCCTCTTCGACCTGGCGCCCACTTCCGCCCGGCTCGACGCCGCGGCCCGCGCCGCGGCCTCGGATCTGGGAGTGCTGCAGGCTGCACTCCCCGACGAGGACAGGCTGCAGGGACTCAACGACCGAGTCCGGGACACCTTGGCGGAGCGTGCCTCACTGGCCGACCGGACCACCGGGCTGGAGGAGCGGCTGGCCGAGCTGCGCGCGGACAAGGCGCTGCTTGAGCAGGAGGCCGCAGGGCTGAGGGAAACCGCGGGGCAGGAGACCCGCTGCGCCGAGGCGCTTGAGGCCACCCGGGCGCTTGAGGCCACCATCGCCGAGCATGCGCAGGCGGAGCAGCGGCGCTCCGTGGCCGAGACGAACTACATGGCAGCACACGAGGAGCACCTCCGCCTCAAGGAAGCCTGGCTGACCCGGCTGCAGCTGCGCCTTGAGCAGGCCGCCGTCGAGCTCGCGGGCCAGCTCGAAGACGGCAAGGAGTGTGCCGTCTGCGGCAGCCTCGAGCACCCCGCCCCGGCCCGGGCGGGCGCCGACGAGAGGGTCACCCACGCCGACGAACAGGCGGCCCGGGAGGCCCACGCGGCGGCGGAGGCACGCTTGAATGAGGCGCGGTCACTGCGGGACGCCGCCGTGCTTGAAGCGGCCCGGCTCGCCGCCCTCGGTGGAGAACGGGACGCGGCCGTTGCCCGGGAGGCGACCCAGCAGGCGCAGGCCCGGCTCGCCGAGGCGCGCCGGGCCCAGCAGGAGCTTGAGGACGCCGCGGCACGGATCGACGCGCTCGTCGCCAGGGAACAGCAGATCCTCGCGCAGCAGGAGGACGCGGGCCGGGCCGCCGCCGAGGCCGCCGCCCAACTGCGGAGTCTTGAGGATCAGGCCGGGGAACTCGCAGCGCGCCTCGAACACCACCGGGGCGGTTTCGGTACCCTCCACGAGCGCGCGGAGGCAGTCGATTCCGCTCGTGCCGTGCTCGTCGCGGCCCGGGAGGCCCTCGAAGCCCTCGACCGGGCCGCGGGGCGCAGGGACAAGGCCGGAAGCGCCCTCGCCGACGCCCTCGCCGGCTCCCACTTCGACGGAGCCGCCGCCGTCCGGGAGGCCCTCCTCGAACCGGCAGCGCTCGAGGAGACCCTGCGCCGCATCCGCGCCCATGAGGCGGCAGGGCACCGGCTCGAGGCCGAGAGGGAAAGCCCTGACATCACCGCCGCCCTTCAGGACGAGGCCGAGGGCCGCTGCGTCCCCTCCGAGGATGAGGTCGAGGCCGCGGGCCGCGATTACACCGCGCTGGGGGAGAGGGCAGCCGACGAGGCGGTGGCCGTGCGGCTGCTTGAGCAGTCTCGAACCCAGCTCCGGGCCTACAACGCCCTGCTGGTGGAACAGGAGGCGGCCGTCGCGCCGCTGCGGGAGAGGCACGCGCTGCTGCGCTCGGTGGCCGACTCCGCCCGGGGCGGCGGCGAGAACCGGTACAAGATGCCGCTGAGCACCTATGTCCTCGCGTCGCGCCTCGAACAGGTCGCGGAGGCCGCGACCGAGCGGCTGCTGGCCATGACGGACGGGCGCTTCGCCCTCGTGCACAGCGACGCGCTGGCCGGGAACAAGAAGGCCGGGCTGGGGCTGAGTGTCATCGACGGGTGGACCGGAAACCGCAGGGACACCTCGACGCTCTCCGGTGGGGAATCCTTCATGGCGTCCCTGGCCATGGCGCTCGGCCTCGCAGACGTCGTGCAGCAGGAGGCAGGCGGCATCGACATTGAGACGCTCTTCGTCGATGAGGGCTTCGGCTCGCTCGATGACCAGGCACTGGAACAGGTGATGGACGCCCTCGACGGCCTGCGCAGCGGAGGCAGGGTCGTCGGCCTCGTCAGCCACGTCGCCGAACTGAAACTGCGCATCCCGGCCCAGCTCCAGGTCCATAAGGACCGGGAAGGCTCGCGCCTGGAATTTGTGGATCAACTCCAGATGGTGTAGATTCACTCAGTTACCGGGTAGGGCGCATCGGGAGGAGGGACGATGCGCGATTCGAAGCACCCGGATGACAATGAACGCAATTCCTTCCCTCAGCCCCGCTGCCGAACGTTCCCCCGCCGCCCCTGAGCGGCCCCGCCGGTTTGGCCGCTTCGGCCGCCTCCCGCAGCTTGCCGGCACCTCCTTCCTCTCCGTCGGGTTTCTGGCACGGCTTCCCCTTGCCATGCTGACCGTCGGCGCCCTGACCATCGTGACCTCGGCCAGCGGCTCCTACGCGCTGGGCGGGTTCGCGGCCGGCGCCGTCGGCATCGGCTCCGCCCTCGGCGCGCCGATCCTCGGCTTCCTCGCCGACCGCTTCGGCCAGCGGGTGGTCCTGCTGCCGGCGGCCGCCCTCAACACCGTCGCCATCGGGGCCCTGGTGGTACTCGCCCTTGCCCTCACCGGAACCGCCGCCGCGGCCGCCGTTCCCGTCCTGGCCGCCGCCTTCCTCGCCGGCTTCACCTCCCCCCAGATCGGGCCGCTCGCGCGGGTGCGGTGGGTGGCGATGACGCGCAGGCCCTCCGATCTCGACACGGCCATGTCCTACGAAAGCACCGCCGACGAGCTGACGTTCGTCCTCGGGCCCGCCCTGGTCGGCCTCCTCGCAAGCCTCGCCGCCCCCTGGGTCCCCCTGACCCTTGCCGCGGTGCTGACTCTGGCCATGGTGAGCGCATTCGCCGTCCACCCCACCGGCCGCCTGGTCGGATCCTCCCGCGGCCGCTCCGACGTTCAGGAGCCGGGGCCGGCCGTGACCGGCCGGCGGTCTCGCCTGCTGATCTCCATCCCCGTGCTGGGCATGGTCGCGATGGGCACCTTCTTCGGGGGGACCCAGACGACGCTCACCGCCTTCGCCGGGCAGTTCGACGCCGCCTCCGCCGCGGGGCTGCTCTACGCGGTCATGGGGCTGAGTTCGGCTGGTGCTGCCCTGTCGGTAGCCTTCTGGCCTGCCTCCTTTCAGCACTCCTGGCGGTGGATCGCCTCGGCGGCCGGCATGGTCGGCCTGGCCGCGCTGTTGTTCCTGCCCTCGGGCCTTCCGGCAATGGTGTTCGTCCTGTTCCTCCTCGGTATCCCCGTGGGGCCGACCATGGTCTCGATCTTCAGCATCGGGTCGATGGTGGCGCCCCGGCGCCTGCTCGGCACGGTCATGACCCTGCTCGCCAGCGGCATCGTCGCCGGGTCGGCCCTCGGCTCCGCCGTCGCCGGGTCCCTCGCGGAGAGCGCAGGGACCGGGGCCGCCTTCGCGGTGCCGGTGCTCGCAGCCGCCGCGCTCCTAGTGCTGGGCCTGACCGGTGCGGCCGGACTCCGGGCGCACCGCCGGTCCGTCGAGGCCACCGCCGCCGCTGCGTCAGGCGCCATGGGCTCCTGACGGGACAGCCCTTCGCGGGATTCAGCCCCGCCTCCGCCGGCACCCCGGCCGCAGCGAAGTCTTGACGCGCGGAAATTGATCCGCAGGACCTCCCCCATCCCGGGGAGGTCCTGCGTATGATTTAGCTCACATAACCGAACGTTCTGTCGGTAATGTTTTTCCGTCCCTTGGAGTGACAATGACGTCTTTCACTGCTGCGAAGGCCACGGGCCACCGCACATCACGCGAGGAGCGCCGGGTCCTTGCCGGCACCCTCGTCGGCACCACGATCGAGTGGTACGACTTCTTCATCTTCGCCCAGCTCACCGCCACGGTGCTGAGCGCGTTGTTCCTGACTCCTCTCGAGGAGTCCAACCCCGGCCTGGCGCAGATCCTCGCATTCTCCACGGTCGGCATCAGCTTCCTCTTCCGTCCCTTGGGCGCGATCGTCGCCGGACACCTCGGTGACCGTATCGGCCGGAAGTCGGTCCTCGTTTTCACCCTGATCCTGATGGGCACGGCCACGGCCCTGATCGGGCTCCTTCCCACCTATGCCTCGATCGGGGTGTGGGCGCCAATCCTGCTCATCCTCCTGCGTATCGTCCAGGGGTTCTCCGCCGGTGGTGAATGGGGCGGTGCGGCCCTGATGTCGGTGGAACACGCCCCGGTGGGCAAGCGGGGCCTGTTCGGTGCCTACCCGCAGATCGGGGTCCCGATCGGGATGATCCTGGCCACCGGCACGCTGCTGCTGCTGCGCACCACCATGTCGGCGGACCAGTTCCTCGAATGGGGCTGGCGGGTGCCGTTCCTGCTTTCGGTCGTGCTGATCGTCGTCGGCTACCTGATCCGCCGTGCCGTGAGCGAAAGCCCCGTCTTCAAGGAGATGCTGGCCCGCAAGGGTGAGAGCAAGGCGCCGCTGCGCCAGCTGTTCCGGAAGAACACCCGCGAGGTGCTCCTCGCCGCCGCCATCTTCATCGGCAACAACGCCGCAGGCTACCTGGTCATCGCGTTCTTCATCTCCTACGCCACCAAGTCGCTGGAGATGCCCCTGGTGCCGGTGCTGCTGGCGACGACGCTCGCCTCCTTCGGCTGGCTGATCTTCACGATGGTCGGCGGCTGGCTCTCGGACCGGATCGGCCGCGTGCGGACCTTCCAAATCGGCTACGCGCTGGTGTTCGTGTGGATGCTGCCGATGTTCCTGCTCGTCGACACCGCCAACATCTTCCTCTACGGGTTGGGCCTGTTCGTCCTCACCATCGGCCTGGGCCTTTCCTACGGGCCCATGTCCGCGATGTACGCGGAGATGTTCCCCGCCAACGTGCGCTACTCCGGAATCTCCATCGGGTACGCGCTCGGCGCGATCCTGGGCGGGGCGTTCGCGGCGATGGTCGCGCAGCTGCTGCTCGAGACCTACCAGTGGTCGGGGGCCGTGGCGATCTACATCATGATCCTGTGCGCCATCTCCTTCGTCGGGGTCACCCTGGCCCGGGAGACCCGCGGTGCGCCGCTTGGAGTCTCCCAGCACTAAGCCGGCACGCCCGGGGCCGTCGACGGCGGCGTCCGGGAGCACAGGCGCAGCAGACAAAAGACCGGAGGGCCAGGAAACCAACCTGGCCCTCCGGTCTTTCACGTTGCCCCCGGGGCTCCTAGGATCGAAGGAACGATGGATCGAAGGAGCGAACACCTACGCCGGAGGATGAAATGACCGAGACGCCGAACGGCAAGAAGCAGGACCCCAGCGGGCAAGGCCCCGACGGGCAAGACACAGGGGCGGGTCCCGAGGGCACCATCCCTGACAATCAGGAGGGAATCGGCGCCACGACGCTCGACGAGCCCTCGAACTTCGAGCCCGAAGAGGACGACGTCGAGGGCGGCGAACCGCGCTGAGCACTGCCCGGCCTAAAGCGGCCCCGGACTAACCGAGGCTCGGGGCGTGCGAGGGCGGATCGGGGATGTGGATGTTCCCGGTGGTGATTCCGCCGGTCGAGACCCCGTCGCCGTCGTCGGCGGGGGCGAAACCGGCGGCCGCCTGGGGTGTCCCGATCCCCGAGAAGCCCGCGGCCTCGTCGGAGTGGACCCGCAGCAGCAGGGCAACTTCGTGGGCGTCAGGACGGTCCTGGGGGTTCCGGGCGGTCATGCGGGTGAGCAGGCCCGCCCAGTCGGCGCCCAGCCATTCCGGAACCTCGGGATCGCGGAGCAGGCGGGCCAGGGCCGCCTCCACTACGGGCCCGGGGAAGGCCTTGTCGCCGGTAAGGCTTTCGAGTAGGACCAGCCCAAGGGAGTAGATGTCGCTGCGCTCGTTGATGTCGCCCGACTGGGCCTGCTCCGGGCTGAGGTAGTTCGCCGTGCCGATGGTGGCACCGACCGCGGTGGCCATCGTGGCATCCACCATGCGCGCGATGCCGAAGTCTGTGAGCTTGGGGTAGAGCCGGGTATCGTTCTCGCCCGAGTGGAACATCAGGATGTTCGCCGGCTTTACATCGCGGTGGACCACTCCTTGGGAGTGGATGTAGGCGAGGGCGTCGGCGAGGTCCGCTCCGACCTGGGCGACGGCGGCGGGAGCCAGCGGTCCCTTCTTCAGCAGCTTGCGCAGGTCCTCGCCGTCAACGAGTTCCATCACCAGGAAGCCGGTGGTGCGTCCGTCCTCATCCTGGTGCAGCCCCGCATCGTGGAGGGTCACCAGTCCGGGGTGGTTGAGGGTGGAAAGCAGAAGGGTTTCAGTGTGCTGCCGGCGGTAATCGTCGTCATCGGCGGTGGTGGGGTTGAACACCTTCACCGCGACGTCGCGCTGCAAGTTGCGGTCGATCGCCCTATAGACGGACGCGGCGCCGCCGACACCGAGCAGGTCGGTGGTTTGGTACCGCTCGGCAAGGAGCACATCCATGGGTGTTCTCCCGGGAAGGTGTTGAGTAAAGGGGGAAGCTGTGTGTCGCAAGAAGGTAAGTCTGCTGATGACTTACTTCGATTGTATCCTGCGCCAACCATTTTTTGCCCACGGCGCAGATCCCTTTACCTAAAGTTTATCCGCTGCGGCGGGCACCGGCGGCGGGCGGCAGGGTGCAAAGGGGCGGGTTCAGGCGGACAGGAACGCGACCGCGGCGGCCTTGAAGGCGCGCGAGGTCACCGCGTTGGCGTGGGTCCGGGCGGGCAGCTTCAGCAGTTCAGCGTGCGGGGCCAGGTCCGCGAGTTCCTGCGCCGTCGCGGCGAGGTCATCGTTCTCGCCGGCTACCAGCAGCAGCGGCATCCGGGGCACGGCCTCGGCTGGGATGAACGGCTCGTCCTTCACCGCCTCCACCATGGTCAGCAGCGCGAACACGTCGTTGGTCGGCACGAGCCGGGCCATCCGCATCAGCTCGGCGGTCCGGGGATCCTTGATCGGCGTGCCTTCGGCGAGGAGCTCCTGCGCCGCGGCGAGGTCGAACTCGGCAAGCGGGTCACCGCTGCCGGGGCCGCCCAGTACCATGCGGTGGACCAGTTCTGGCTGGGTGGCGCCGAATTCCCACGCCAGCCGGGAGCCGAGGGAGTATCCGATGATGTCGACGCCGCTGGCCGGCACGCCCTCGCGCAGGGGCGCCACGTGGTGGTCTTGGAGGACCTGCAGGACGTCGGCGCGGATGCGGCTCGGGGAGTAGGAGTCACGCGCCTCCGGTGCGGCGCTGTCGCCGTGCCCGGGAAGGTCGACGGTGATGACGGCCCGGCCCGCCTCGTTGAGGAAGCGGATCCAGCCGGAGTCGACCCAGTTGAGCTTCGTCGAGGAGGCGAAGCCGTGAAGCAGCAGCACCGGGCGCAGCCCGGCGTCGGAGGCGGGCGGATGCAGCGCCACGCTCAGCTGCGGATCCGATCCCTCCACCAGGTGGTCGCGGTGCCGTCCCATGCCTTGTCCTTTCCTGCCGTTGAAATCCCGCGCCGCGGGCTGGTGCCTAGTCGTCGTCGAGCACGGCGCTGAGCCGTACCCGCCGGGCCGGGGCCTTCTCGGCGGGCACCGTGCCCACGATGCCGGCCGTGTCGTCCGGCACCTCGAAGACGATCAGCGGATCGCCGACGGCGATCACCGAGCCCGCATCGCCGTGGACCTTCACGACTGTACCGGCCTGCGGGGAGGGCAGTTCGACGGTGGACTTGGTGGTTTCGACCTCGACGAGGGGCTGGTTCCGCTCGACCTGGTCGCCCTCGGCGACGAGCCACTCGAGGATGGTGGCCTCGATGAGGCCCTCGCCGAGGTCCGGCAGGGGGAATGAGAGTTCAGCCACGGCGGTGCTCCAATACGCGTTGGATTCCGAACAGGATCCGGTCAATGTTGGGAATGTACTCGTCCTCAAGGTCGCCCGACGGGTAGGGGACATCGAATCCCGTCACCCGTTCCACCGGCGCCTTGAGGGTATTGAAGCACCTTTCGGTGACGAGGGCTGCGATTTCCGCCCCGAGCCCGCTGCTGCGCGGCGCCTCGTGGACGACGACGGCGCGCCGGGTGCGGGAGACGGATTCGGCGAGGCCGTCGGCGTCGATCGGGCTGAGCCAGCGCAGGTCGAGCACCTCCACCTCGATGCCGTCCTCGGCCGCCAGTTCGGCGACCTGCAGGCAGCGGGCGACCATGGCGCCCCAGGCGATCAGGGTCAGGTGACGGCCGGGCCGGGCGATCCGTGCGCCCTCGAGTGCGCCGGCGTCCGCGGGATCCACTGGGCCCTTCTGCCAATAGCGCGCCTTGGGTTCCATGAAGATCACCGGATCGGGCATGGACCCGGCGAGCCGGAGCAGGTGGTAGGCCTGGTGCGGGTCCGCGGGGGAGACGACCTTCAGGCCCGGCACGTGGACGAAGAGGCTCTCGAGGCTCTCTCCGTGGAGTTCGGGTGCGCGGATTCCGCCGAAGCTGGGCACGCGCAGGGTGACCGGCATGGGCAGCGCCCCGCGGCTGCGGTAGTTCATGCGCCCGATCTGGGAGACGATCTGGTTCACGGCCGGATACGCGAAGCCGTCGAACTGCACCTCGGGGATGGGGTGGAAGCCGGCCATCGCCAGGCCGACGGACATGCCCAGGATGCCGGATTCGGCGAGCGGGGTATCGAAGACGCGCTCGGCGCCGAAGCGGGCCTGCAGCCCGTCGGTGATGCGGAAGACGCCGCCCAGGCGGCCGACGTCCTCACCGAAGATCAGGGCCTTGGGGTTGTCCTCGAGGACCTCCCCGAGCGCACGGTTCAGGGCTCCCTGCATCGAGAGCGTCAGCGGCGCGGGTGCGGCCGGCCCGTCGCCGGCGGCCGGGGACAGGGGGTTCGACAGGGTCTCAGACATGCTCGGATTCCGTCCTCCAGGCGGCGGCCTGGGCTTTCAGTGCGGGGGTGGGCTCCTGGAAGACGAAGTCGAACATCTCGCTTCCCGGGCGGGGACCAAGGCCTTCAAGGCCCTGCCGCACGGCCTCGGCCTCGGCCTCGCCCGCGGCGAGGGCGCCGGCGAAGAAGGAGTCGGGCGTGCCGAAGCGCGTGCGCAGCAGGGCCTCGCAGGCGGCCAGCGGATCGGACCGGCGGGCCGCCTGCTCCTCATCCAGGCTCCGGTAGCGCCCGGGGTCATCGCTCGTTGAGTGCGGGCCCAGCCGGTAGGTCCGGGCTTCGATGAGGATCGGGCCGCCGCCGTTCCGGCAGTGTGCCAGGGCCTGCCGGGTGGCCTCAAGCACCGCCGTGACGTCGTTGCCGTCCACGCTCAGGGACGGCATGCCGTACCCGGCGGCCCGGGCGGCGACGGACCCGCCCGCCACCTGGCGCTCGGTGGGCACCGAGATGGCCCAGCCGTTGTTCTGCACGAAGAAAATGACGGGTGCCTTCATCACGGCCGCGAAGTTCATCGCCTCATGGACGTCGCCCTGGGAGCTGGCGCCGTCGCCGAAGTAGCTCAGGGCCACGTTGTAGCCGTCCTCGCCGGGCCCGGCCAGCCTCTGGCCGTGCGCCCAGCCCACGGCGTGGAGCACCGATCCGCCGACCACGGCCTGGATGGGGGCGAAGTGGGTGGTGGCGGGGTTGTAGAGCCCGCCATGCCAGGTGGCCTTGTGGGTGGCCATGTATTCGACCATGTCCACGCCCACGGCGCGTGCAACGCCGAGTTCCCGGTAGGTCGGGAATAGAAAGTCCCGCGCGGGATCGACGGCGTAGCCGCTGCCCACCTGGGCCGCCTCCTGCCCGAGCAGGGGGGCGTAGCCGGGGATGATGCCCTGGCGCTGCCAGCGGACCGCGGCGGTATCGAGCTGCCGGACGGCGGCGAGGAGCCGGTAGAGCTCCTCGAGCTCGCTCGGGTCCGCAGGTGTCGGAGATTCCATGGTGCGTCCTTGCGTAGGGGGTCTTGGGCGACGGTATCCGTACCCGGAGCTCTGCGCAATCTGCCGCGTCGGTCCTCCGCAGTTTGCCGCAGTGAACGCCGCCTGTGCGTAGCCGACTGTACAGATTGCTTCGTTCTGCCGTTATCGTCTGTACAAACAGGCGTCCGCTCCGAAACCAGTCCGGGCGCCCCGCGGCAGGGCACGGTGTGTCCGGGAGGAAGGCAGCCCATGGAGATTGACCGGCTCGACGTCCGCATCGCTGACCTGTTCGCCGACAACCCCCGGATCTCGGTGCTCGAGGCATCGCGCGTCCTGGGGGTCGCGCGGGCCACGGTGTCGGCGCGGCTTGAGCGGATGCAGCGCAGCGGGGTGATCAACGGCTGGGGCCCCCGCATCGACCCCGGCTCCATGGGGTACGGCGTGACGGCCTTCTGCTCGCTGATCATCCACCAGGATTCGGGCCACGACGCGGTGGCCGAGGCGCTCGCGGACATCCCCGAGATCCAGGAGCTGCACACCGTGTCGGGGGAGAGCGACCTGCTGGCACGGGTCACGGCCCGCTCCAACGCGGACCTGCAGCGCGTGATCGACGCGATCATTGCCACCCGGACCGTCATCCGCTCCTCCAGCGTCATCGTCCTCAATACCCACTTCGAGGCGCGGACCCTGCCGCTGATGCGGGCCGCGGCCTCCGGGGGCCCTGCCGCAGAGGCCGCGAACCTGTTATAGTCATAGTGACTTTAACCCGGGCTGCCGCGGCGGACTGAACCTCGAAGGCGGTGCAGGCATGGACTTCAGCTCGGCGAACGTGACCGAACGCAGCCAGCTCGCCCCGGCGCTGGCAATCTCCACGGTGATCTTCGCCCTCCGCTCCGACGGCGGCCGGCAGGCGCTCTGGATGCCCCTGGTGCGGCGGATCCGGGAGCCGCACCTGGGCAAGTGGGCGCTGCCCGGCGGGCCGCTGTCCGGCCGGGAATCCCTCCAGGACGCCGCGGCGCGGAACCTGAACGAAACCACGGGCCTCGCCCCCCGGTATCTCGAACAGCTCTACGCCTTCGGCGGGCTCGACCGTGCCGCCACCCAGCGGCTGGTCTCCATCGTCTACTGGGCCCTCGTGCAGCCGGGGGAGGCGGACCTCGCGCGCGAATCGGAGAACGTGAAGTGGTTCCCCGCCGACGCCCTGCCGGATCTCGCCTTCGACCACAACACGATCGTCGAATACGCCCTCTGGCGGCTGCGCAACAAGATGGAATACGGGCCGATCGCCTTCTCCTTCCTGGGTGAGTCCTTCACCCTCGCCCAGGTGCGCGGGGTCTACGAGGCGGTTCTGGGCCGCGAACTCGACCCGGCCAACTTCCGCCGCCACCTCCGGGCCACCCCCGACATCGCTCCGACTGACACCTTCCAGCAGGGCGGCAGGCACCGCCCGCCGCGCCTCTACCGCTACACCGGCGCCGCCTCACCCGATCCCGGCTTTCCCAGGAGAACCCCATGACCTCTGTCAACACCGCGGTCCAGCTCATCACCCGGGCCCAGGCCGAGGCCGCCCCGGCCGCCGGCAGCACCTGTTCGCCAGCGCTCGCGGAGGGCCCGTGGGCCTTTGACACCCCCGTGCCCAGCTACGGGCCGGGGGCTTCGATGGCCGACCCCGCGCCCGCCGCGACCCCCCGCCAGGGCGAACTGCCGGAGGAGTACCGGAGGGCCGGCGACGACGAACTGGACCGGCGCATCACCGCGGCGCGGCAGGCCCTGGGCAGCCAGGTGGTCATCCTTGGGCACTTCTACCAGCGCGACGAGGTCATCCGCCACGCCGACTTCGTCGGGGACAGCTTCCAGCTCGCCCGCGCGGCAACCCAGCGCAGCGAGGCCGAGGCGATCGTCTTCTGCGGCGTGCACTTCATGGCCGAGACAGCAGACCTGCTCTCCCGGCCGGACCAGGCGGTGATCCTGCCCAACCTCGCCGCCGGCTGCTCCATGGCGGATATGGCCGACATCGACTCGGTGACCGACTGCTGGGAGCAGCTCGCCGAGGTGTACGGCACCGAACCCGACGCCGAGGGCAGGGTCCCGGTACTCCCGGTCACCTATATGAACTCCTCGGCGGCGCTCAAGGGGTTCTGCGGCGAGAACGGCGGAATCGTCTGCACCTCCTCGAATGCCGCCGCGGTGCTCGAGTGGGCCTTCGAACGGGCGCAGCGGGTGCTCTTCTTCCCCGACCAGCACCTGGGCCGGAACACCGCCAAGGCGATGGGTGTCCCGCTGGAGCTGATGCCGCTGTGGAACCCGCGCAAGGACCTCGGCGGCCTCGCGGAGCAGGAGCTCCTCGACTCGCGCGTCATCCTGTGGAACGGCTTCTGCTCCGTCCACAAGCGCTTCACGGTCGCCCAGATCGAGAAGGCCCGGGCCGAGCACCCGGGCGTGCGGGTGATCGTCCACCCGGAGTGCCCGATGCCCGTCGTCGACGCCGCCGACGAGGCCGGGTCCACCGACTACATCCGCAAGGCGATCGCCGCCGGTGCGCCGGGCACCACCTTCGCCGTCGGCACCGAGGTGAACCTCGTGAACCGCCTCGCCGCGGAGCATCCCGAACACACGATCTTCTGCCTCGATCCCGTCATCTGCCCGTGCTCCACGATGTACCGGATCCACCCCGGGTACCTCGCCTGGGTGCTCGAGGGCCTGCTCGAGGGCGAGGTGCGCAACCGGATCACCGTCCCGGCCGCGACCGCAGGGCCCGCCGGGACCGCCCTGCAGCGCATGCTCGCGGTCCGGCCATGACACCGGCCCCGGCCGCCCACCCGGACGCCCCGCGCCGGGTGGTCGTTGTGGGCGGCGGGGTGGCAGGGCTGGCAACGGTGCTCCGGATCCGCCGTTCCCTGCCGGGCGCGCGGCTGACGTTGATCACGAAGGCCGCCCTCGAGGAGAGCAACACCTGGTATGCCCAGGGCGGCATGGCCGCGGTCCTGTCCGGTGCCTTCGGACGGGAGCCGTCCGGGACCGGTCCCCGGGGAGGCGGCCCGGACAGTGTGGCCGCCCACGTGGCCGACACCCTGGCCGCCGGTGCGGGCCTCGCCGCCCCGGACGCGGTCGGGCTGCTGTGCGCCGGGGCAGAGGGACAGGTGAGCTGGCTTGAGTCCCTTGGGTTCCGCTTCGACAGCGCCGACGGTGCGCTCTCGAGCGGCCGGGAGGCCGCTCACAGCGCGGCCCGGATCCTCCACGCCGGTGGCGACGCGACCGGCCGGGCGCTGGCCGGCGCCCTGATCCGCGCGGTGCGCGCCGATCCCTCCGTGCGGATCCTCGAATCCACCTTCGTCACGGACCTGCTGCGTGCGGGCCCGCCCGGGGAGCCCCGCGTCTCGGGCGTGCGCGTCCGCCCGGCGGGCCCCGCCACCGCCGGGGAGCCCGCTGCACGGGAGATCGCGGCCGACGCCGTCGTGCTCGCCACCGGCGGGGCGGGCAGGCTCTATGAGCACACCACCAACCCGGCGGTGGCCACCGGCGACGGCGTGGCACTGGCCTGGCGGGCCGGGGCGGTGGTGGCCGACGCGGAGTTCTTCCAGTTCCACCCCACCGCGCTCGATGTCCCCGGCAGCCCGCTCATCTCCGAGGCGGTGCGGGGCGAAGGTGCGGCCCTCCGCGACGCCTCCGGAACCCGCTTCCTTCCCGCCTACCACCCGGACGGTGAACTGGCACCGCGCGACGTCGTCTCCCGCAGCATCGCGCAGCACCTCGCCGCGCGGGGTGAAGGGTGTGTGTACCTCGACGCGACCGCCCTGGGCGGCCCGTTCCTCGCCCGGCGGTTCCCCTCGCTGACCTCCCTGACGGTGCGCCACGGCCTGAACTGGGCGCGCGAACCGATCCCGGTGGTGCCCGCCGCGCACTACTGGATGGGCGGGATCCGCACCGACACCTCGGGCCGGACCTCGCTTCCCGGCCTGTACGCGGTGGGGGAGGCCGCCTGCACCGGCGTGCACGGCGCCAACCGGCTCGCCTCGAACTCCCTCCTCGAGGGACTCGTCTTTGCCGGGCGGACGGCCGAAGCCCTGGCCGCGCCGGGAGCCCCGTGGCCAGCGTTCCCAGCTGACCCGCTCGCCCTTGACTCCCCCGACGCCGGCGAACCCTTCGACCGGGCGCAGCTGCAGCGCCTGATGACCCGGCAGGCCGGGGTCGTCCGGGACGCGGCCGGGCTTGAACTGGCCGCCAAGCAGCTGGCCGCCTATGCGCCCGCCGGCAGCACCGTCGGGGAACTCGAAACCGCCAACCTCCTGCTGTGCGCGCGGCTGCTGGTGCATGCCGCCACGGCCCGCAGGGAAAGCCGGGGTGCCCACCACCGGTCCGATTTCCCACTGGCCGATCCGCGAAAAGTTCCCGGGAGCACGGCGTACGTCCGCGCTTCCACCCCCGAGGAAGGATTCCCACAATGACCCCACCGGCAGCAGCCTCCGCCCCGTCCGCGGCGGTCTTCGAAGCCGTGATTCTCGCCGCGCTCGCCGAGGACTCACCCTGGGGCGACATCACCTGCCAGGGCCTCATCGCGCCGTCGGTTCTGGCCACCGGCGCGGTCACGGCTCGGGAGGGCGGGGTCTTCTGCGGGACGCACGTCATCGAGTCGGCAATGCGCCTGACCGACCCGCGCATCACCGTGGAACCGCAGCTGAACGACGGCGATGCCTTCGCCCCCGGCGCCGTGCTCGCAACCCTTTCCGGTCCCGCCACGGGGATCCTTGCCGCCGAGCGCACCGCGCTCAACCTGGCCCAACGGCTCAGCGGCATCGCCACCCTCACCGCCCGGTATGTCGAGGCGGCCCGCGGAACCAGCGCGCGCATTGTCGACACCCGCAAGACCACCCCCGGCCTGAGGGCGCTGGAGAAGTACGCGGTGCGCTGCGGCGGCGGGTTCAACCACCGGTTCAGCCTCTCGGACGCGGTGCTGGTGAAGGACAACCACCTGGCCCTGCTGTCCGCGGACGGCCCCGAGGCACTCACCGCCGCCCTCGCGGACGCCCGGGCACGGCTGCCGCACACCGTGCATTTCGAAGTGGAGGTCGACCGGCTCGACCAGATCGAGCCGGTGCTCGCCGCGGGGGTCGACACGATTATGCTCGACAATTTCTCCCTGGCCGAGCTCGCCGAGGGGGTCCGCCGGGTCGGGGGCCGCGCCCTCGTCGAGGCCAGCGGCAACGTCACGCTGGAAACCGTCGCCGCCATCGCCGCGACCGGCGTCGACCTGATCTCCTCGGGGGCCCTGACCCACAGCGTCCACAGCCTCGACCTCGGCCTCGACTTCCGGCCCGCGGCCCCCGGCTATGCCGGCGCGGGGGCGGGGGCAGTTGCAGGTGTGCGGCTCCCGGCGGAGCTGCGGCCATGATCTACCTCGACGCCGCCGCCACCACGCCGGTGCGGCGGGAGGTGCTTGAGGCGATGTGGCCGCTGCTGACGGGCGGTTTCGGCAATCCCTCAAGCCACCACGCGGTGGGTGAGGCCGCCGCGGCGGCCCTCGCTTCCGCGCGGGAGGCCGTCGCCGCGGACCTGTTCTGCCGCCCGGCTGAGGTCGTCTTCACCTCGGGCGGCACCGAGGCGAACAACCTCGCCCTGAAGGGGATAGCCCTCGCGGTGCCGCGCGGACGGCACATCGTCACGAGCGCGCTCGAGCACGCCGCGGTCCGTGAGCCGCTGTCCTACCTTGAGCGGTTCCACGGCTTCCGGATCACAGTCCTGCCGGTGGACGGTGCAGGGATGGTCGACCCGGAGGAGCTCGCGGCGGCACTGACCGCGGAGACGACGCTGTGCAGCGTAATGTATGCCAACAACGAGGTCGGCACCGTGCAGGACATCGCCAAACTCGCGGGGATCTGCCGGAGCCGGGGGGTGTACTTCCACACCGACGCCGTCCAGGCCGCGGCGTGGCTTCCCCTCGACGTCCAGGCGCTGGGCGTCGACGCGCTGAGCATCTCGGGACACAAGCTTGGGGCGCCGAAGGGCTCCGGGGTGCTGTACCTCCGGCGCAGGGTCCCGGTGGAGCCGGTGATCCACGGCGGCGGCCAGGAGCGGGGGCGCCGCTCGGGCACCGAAAACGTGGCCGGCGCCGTCGGCGCCGCGACGGCGCTGACGGCCGCCCGGCGGGGCTGGGCCGCTGCCGCGGAGGCCTCCACCGGACTGCGGGACCGGCTCACCGCCCAGGTCCTGGCCGGGGTGCCGGGCGCCGTCCTGACCGGGCATCCGGAGCGGAGGCTGCCGAACCTCGCCTCCTTCTGTTTCCCCGGCCTCAGCGGCGAATCGGTCCTGCTTGAACTGGAGCGCCTCGGCGTGGTGGCGTCGTCCGGCTCCGCCTGTGCCGCAGGGTCGGACGAGCCCTCCGCCGTCCTGCTCGCCCTGGGCCTCGACGCCGACACCGCCACCACTGCGTTGCGGCTCTCCTGGACCCGGGAAGCGACGGCGGCGGACCTTGAGGCGGCGGCCGCCGCGGTCGTCGAGGCCGTCGGCCGGGTGCGGGCCCCGCACGCCGCACGGCTCTAGGCCGCTGCAGTCCGGCCGGTGTGGGCCCCTCGGCGGAGGACCGGCCGGCAGCGCCTGATTAGCCCCGGCTGTCCACCAGCAGCCCGCCAGCGGCCCACGTCAGGGCTGCAGCGGATTGACAGGAGCCCGGGTGTCAGGTGCGCGGCTCCAGGGCCCGGTAGTCGACGCCGGTCAGTTCGACACTGCGCTCCCAGAGCCGTGCGGCGGGTTCGGGGTCGAGAACGCGCGGGGAGGGCGCGACGAGGCGGACGTTTCCGCGGGTTTCTCCGGGGCCGTCCGGCCCGTAGTAGTCCCCGCCCTCAACGTCGGGGGCGGTGGCCGCGTAGAGCACCGGAAGCGCTCCGGCCTCATCGGACTGGCTCAGCACGCCGAGGAAGCCGCCGAGCAGGTCGAGCACCGGTCCGGCCTGGCGGTTCCGCACAAGGTTGGTGCGGGCGAGGCCCGGGTGCGCCGCCGTCGCCGTGAGCTGCCACCCGGCCGCGCGTGCACGCCGGTCGAGTTCGATGGTGAAGTAGAGGTTGGCCGCCTTGCTCTGGCCGTACGCAGCCCAGGGACGGTACGCCCGGGCGGACTGGAGGTCCGCGAAGTTCAGGCGGCCGCGTTTGTGGGCGAGGCTTGAGACGGTCACGACGCGGGAATCACCGGCCGCGCGCAACTGCCCGAGGAGGAGCCCGGTCAGGGCGAAGTGGCCGAGGTGGTTGATTCCGAACTGCGACTCGAAGCCGTCCTCGGTGAGAACCCTGCGCGGCGGCGCCATGACCCCGGCGTTATTGATCAGCAGGTCCAGTGGGTGCTCCCAGCCGGCGGCGAACTGCCGGATGGAGGCGAGGCTGGCCAGATCCAGCAGGCGCAGCTCCACCGCCGAACTGCCGCTGAGGGAGCGGACGTGCTGCTCGGCTTCCGCCCCCCGTCCCGCATCCCGGCAGGCGAGCACCACGTGGGCGCCCTTCCGGGCCAGGGCGACGGCGGCCCGGAGGCCGATGCCGCTGTTGGCCCCGGTGACAATGGCGCGCCGGCCGGTGAGGTCGGGGACGTCGTCGGGGGTGAAGCTGTGCATGGGGCCGCCTTCGCTCGTACGGCTGACCCCTGATGGGTGCCGTGCCCCCAGCATAGGGGCCGGCCGCCGGCCCCGCGTCAGGAAGGGCGCTCCAGCCCGGCACTGATCTTGGTGGTGAGCTGGCGGAGCTGTTCGAGTTCCTCGACGCTCAGGACCGGCCCCAGGGTCTCCTGGATCACCCGCACGTGCGAGGTGCCGATGCGCTTCTGGAGCGCCTGGCCCTCCTCGGTCAGGGAGAGCTCCACGCCGCGATGATCGTTCTTGGCCGGCCGGCGCTGGATCAGCCCCTTGGCCTCGAGCCGCTCCACCATCCGGCTCAGGCTCGGCTGGCTGATCAGCAGGTTCGCGTTCAGCTCATTCAGCCGTGCCCACCCCGTGGCGCACCTGCTCAGGTTGAAGAGTACGTCGTAGTCGCGGATGCCGAGCTGCTTGAAGGCATCGTCTTGCCTCAGGACCTTCATCACCGCGACCTGGGCGCGGAACAGCGACTCCCACGCCTCGGCCGTGAGTCGCACGGGAGGGAGTTCCGGGCCCTCACCCACGCGACACCGCCGGTGAGGTTGTCCCCGCGGCGCGCCGGTTCTCGAAGGTCGGAGGGGCCGGAACCGTGGCCGGGGTGCGCTTGGCGAACTCCGCGCGCAGTGTCGGCAGGACCTCGGAGCCCAGCAGGTCCAGCTGCTCAAGGACGGTCTTCAGCGGCAGGCCCGCGTGGTCGACCAGGAACAGCTGGCGCTGGTAGTCGCCGAAGAACTCACGGAAGGTCAGGGTCTTCTCGATCAGTTCCTGCGGGCTGCCGACCGTCAGCGGAGTTTGTGAGGTGAACTCCTCAAGGGACGGGCCGTGGCCGTAGACCGGGGCGTTGTCGAAGTACGGCCTGAACTCCCGCACGGCGTCCTGCGAGTTGCGGCGGATGAAGAACTGCCCGCCCAGGCCGACGATCGCCTGCTCCGGCGTTCCGTGGCCATAGTGGGCGTAACGCTCCCGGTACAGGCCGATGAGCTGCTGGTAGTGCTCCTTGGGCCAGAAGATGTTGTTCGCGAAGAACCCGTCGCCGAAGTAGGCGGCGATCTCGGCGACCTCCGGGGTGCGAATGGAACCGTGCCAGACGAAGGGGGCCACGCCGTCGAGCGGGCGCGGGGTTGAGGTGAAGTTGCGCAGCGGGGTGCGGAACTTGCCGTCCCAGTTCACGACGTCGTTGTCCCACAGCTGGCGCAGCAGGTTGTAGTTCTCCACCGTCAGTTCGACGCTGTCCTGCTGGTTCTTGCCGAACCAGGGGTAGACCGGCGCGGTGTTGCCGCGGCCCAGGATCAGGTCCACGCGGCCGTCGGCCAGGTGCTGGAGCATCGCGAAGTCCTCGGCGATCTTCACCGGGTCGTTCGTGGTGATCAGCGTCGTGGAGGTCGAGAGGATGATCCGCTCGGTCTGGGCGGCGATGTACCCGAGCATTGTGGTCGGCGAGCTCGGCACGAACGGCCGGTTGTGGTGCTCGCCGGTGGCGAAGACGTCGAGCCCGACCTCCTCGGCATGCTTCGCAATCGTCACCATCGCCTTGATGCGCTCGTATTCGGTGGGCGCGGTCCCGTTGGTGGGGTCAACGGTGACGTCACCGACTGTGAATATGCCGATCTGCACGGGGTCTCCTCGTTCGGGTAGATGCATTTGCATCCATTATACGCCGATTCGGACCGGTGCCGGCCGGGCGGGCCGGTACGGCGGCCGTACGGGCCAGGGCGGGCCATCGTGGGCCAGCGTGGGCTAGGCCGGCACCGTTTCCCGAGCCTGCTCCGCGCGGTCGGATGCTTCACGGCGGCGGGCGCGCAGTTCCCGCCGTCCCTCGATCAGCCGGTACAGAACGGGCACCAGGATCAGGGTCAGGGCGGTGGAGGAGACCAGCCCGCCGATGACGACGACGGCGAGCGGCTGGGAGATGAAGCCGCCCTCGCCGGTCAGCCCCAGGGCCAGCGGGGTCAGGGCGAAGACGGTGGCCAGCGCGGTCATCAGGATGGGGCGGAGCCGCTGCCGGGCGCCCTGCAGGATTGCCTCGGCCACATCCAGCCCGGGCCCGCCGTCCCGCGGCCTGCGGTACTGGTTGATCAAATCGATCAGCACGATGGCGTTCGTCACGACGATTCCCACGAGCATGAGCATGCCGATGAGCGAGGGCAGTCCGAGCGGGATGTGGGTGATCACCAGCAGCGCAATCGCCCCGGTCGCGGCGAACGGGATGGAGACGAGCAGGATCAGGGGCTGGAGCAGGCTCTTGAAGGTGGCCACCATGATGACGTAGACGATGGCGACGGCCGCCCACAGCGCAATGAAGAGCTGGCCGAAGGATTCGCTCTGCTGTGCCGCCGCCCCGCCGACCGTGGCGGTGGCGCCAGCCGGCAGGTCCACGCCGTCCAGGCGCGCGGACACGGCCGCGGTCAGGGCGCCCAGGTCATCGCCCGCTGGGGTGACCGAGACGCGTGCCGTGCGCTCCCCGTTGGCGCTGGTGACCGTCAGCGGGACCTGGACCTCCTCGATGGTGGCCACCTCGGTCAGGGGCACCGGGCGCCCGGCCGCCGGAATGACCAGGTCCTGAAGCTGGGCCAGGCTGGAGATGGGCGTTCCCTCACCGATGAGGACGGGATAGTCGGTGGCCTCCAGCCGGAGCACTCCGGCAGGGACCGGGCTGATGCTGCCGCCGAGCAGGCCGGCGATCTGCCCTTCGGTGAGCCCCGCTGCGACCGCGGCGGCCCGGTCCACGCTGATCTGGACCTGCGGCTGGGCGGCGGAGAGGTTGCTCGTGATCTCGCCGGCGCCGTCGATGCCCTGGAGGCTCTCGACCACCGCATCGCTTGCGCGCTGGAGGTCCTCGGGGACCGGAGCGGTGATGTTGATGTCGATGGTGCTTGAGGTGCCGAAGCCGCCCTGCTGGCTCGAGAGCGAGAAGTCCCCGGCACCGGTGAGCTGCTCGAGGTCGTCCCGGATCCGGGCCTGCAGCGCGTCCTGGTCGGCGTCTTCGTCCGTGGTGACGGTGAAGCTTGCCACCGAGGCCCCTTCGGAGAACTGGGCGGCGAACGCGCCCTGGGCGTTGCCGACGGTCAGTTGGATGTCGCGGATCGCCGGGTCCCGGGCGAGCACTTCCTCCGTGCGTGCGGCCGCCTCGGCCGTCGTGGCGAGGCTTGAGCCGGCCGGGAGGGTCTGGGAGATGCTGAAGTTGTTCTGGCCACTGCTGCCGAGCAGGTTGGTCTGGAGCAGGGGAACCATGGCGGCCGTGGCCCCAAGCACCAGCACGCCGGCGGTGAGCGTCCAGACGGGGTGGCGCTGGGTTCCGCGGAGGATCGGAAGGTAACCGCGCTGCAGCCAGGAGCGGCGTTCGGCCCGGTGGGCCTCCTCGACCGCCCGGGCGCGCGCCTGCCGGGCCGCCTCGGACGCGGCGTCGTCGTCGATGTCGGTGGTCCGGGTGCGGGGCAGGAACCAGTAGGCGAGGACGGGGATGATCGTCAGGGACACGGCGAGGGAGGCCAGCAGGGCAATCCCGGTGGTGACGGCGAAGGGACGGAACAACTCACCGGCCAGCCCGCCGACGAACGCGATGGGCGCGAACACCGCCACGGTGGTCAGGGTCGAGGCGGTCACCGCACCGGCCACCTCCCGCACCGCCGTCAGGATGGCCGTGCGTTTTTCCTCGCCGTAGCTCAGGTGCCGCTTGATGTTCTCGATCACGACGATCGAATCGTCGACCACCCGGCCGATGGCGATGGTCAGCGCCCCGAGGGTGAGGATGTTCAGGGAGTACCCGGCCGCGTAGAGACCGATGAAGGTCACCAGCAGTGAGAGCGGGATGGAGATTGCGGTGACCAGGGTGGAGCGCACCGAGAGCAGGAACACCAGGATCACGACGACGGCGAAGGCGAGGCCGAGCAGCCCCTCGGTGGTGAGGTCCTTGATGGAGCGTTCGATGAAGGGCGCCTGGTCGAAGACCACCGTGATGTTGGCGCCGTCGCCCAGTTCCGTCTCAAGCTCCGGGATGAGCTCGCCGACGGCCCGGGAGATGCGCACCGTGTCGCCGTCGGGCACCTTCGTGATGGTGAGGCCGAGGGTTTCGACGCCGTTGGTTCGAGTGATCGAGGTGGCGGCATCGTCGGCGAGTTCGACGTCGGCGATCTCCCCGATGGTGACCGGAGCGGCAGGGGGCGCAGGTGCCGGCTCGGCGGGCAGCGCGGTCGCCGGCTCAGTGCCCCCGGGCGAGCCCGGAACGCCGCCGGGGGAGCCAGGGGCGCCGCCGGGAACGGCGGGCGCCGGCACGCCCGGTGCAGGGAAGCCGGGGGCGGCCGGAGTCGAGGCGGCCTCCGGGGCCGGCCCAGCGGTCCCGGCCGGCTCGGAGGGCAGCACGGGCAGGCCCCGGATGTCGTCGAGGGACGCGACGGGGCTGCCGGCCTGGATGGTGAGGGACCGCAGCTCCTCCTCGAGCGTGCCCACCGGGAACAGGGCGCCGTTGGCTTCGAGGGTGTCGACGATGTCCCGGACCTGCACTCCGGCTTCGGCGAGGGCGCCGTCGCGGGGAAGCACCGAGATGTGCTGCCGCGAGCCGCCGGTGATGTCCGCCGAGCGGACCCCCTCGAGCTTCTGCAGCCGGGGAACCGTCAGCCGGGTCAGCTCGTCGTTCAGCTCGCTGAGCGTACGGTCCGAGGAGATGGCCAGGAAGGCGATCGGGAAGTCTCCGATGCTGCCGGCCAGTGCCTGTGGCTCGACGTCCTCGGGGAGGTTGGGCCGCACCGCGGAAATGGCCCGGTCCACCTGGGCGCGGGCCCGGTCGAGGTTCGTTCCGTAGACGAACTCGAGGTTGACGGTGGAGACGCCGCTGCGGGAGGTGGCCGAGGAGGTTTCGAGCCCCTCGACACCGCTGAGCGCGGTTTCCAGCGGGCCGCTGACCTGCTTGTCGATGTATTCCGGGGAGGCGCCGGGCACCGAGGAGATCACGGTGATCCGGGGAAACTCGAGCGAGGGGATCAGTTCCTGCTTGAGCGAGCCGACGGTGATCACGCCGAACACCGAGGCAAAAACGGTGATCAACGCAATCAGGGCCCGGTTTCCCAGGGAGAGCTGCGCCAGACGGAACATGGGCCTGCCTTCGGTGCTGACGGTGCCTGGTGTCCCGGGGCAGCCGCGGCTTACTGGAGTTTCAAGACCCGATCCGTCATCGACTGGACTTCCGCGGCAAGCTCCTCGTTCTCATTGAGTTTCACGCCGTATCCGGGGATCATCTCCTTCAGCTTCGCCTCCCAGCCCGACATCTTCGCCGGGAAGCACCGCTTCAGGAGTTCGACCATGATCGGAGCCGCCGTGGACGCCCCCGGCGATGCACCGAGGAGCGCCCCCACCGACCCATCGGCCGAGGTGATGACTTCCGTTCCGAACTGCAGAATTCCACCCGTCTTGGGGGCCTTCTTGATGACCTGTACACGTTGGCCGGCGGTGATGAGTTCCCAGGCGCCGCCGTTGGCTGACGGAACGAACTGGTTGAGGGCCTCGTTCTTGGCGTCGCGGTTCTTCAGGACCTCGGAGATCAGGTACTTGGTGAGCGGGACGTTGTCCTTGGCGACGGCGAGCATCGGCACAAGGTTGGAGGGGCGGACCGACCCGGGCAGGTCAAGGAAGGAGCCGCGCTTGAGGAACTTGGTGGAGAAGCCGGCGTAGGGCCCGAACAGCAGGGACCGCTCGCCGTTGACGAACCGGGTGTCCAGGTGCGGCACCGACATCGGCGGGGCGCCGACCGAGGCCTGGCCGTACACCTTGGCGTTGTGCTGGTTGACCGTGTCCGGGTCGGTGCAGCGCAGGAACTGCCCGGACACCGGGAAGCCTGCGAAGCCCTTGCCCTCGGGGATGCCGCTGCGCTGGAGCAGGTGGAGGGCACCGCCGCCGGCGCCGATGAAGACGAATTTCGTGCTGACCGTGCGGGTGGCACCGGTACCGCGGTTCTTCACCTTGATGTCCCAGCGCCCGCTGGAGGCACGGGAGACGTCGACGACGTCGTGGTGGTAGTTCAGTTCGACGCCGTTGCCCTCGAGGTAGGTGGTGAGCCCGCGGGTCAGGGCGCCGAAGTCGACGTCGGTCCCGCCGGCGACCCGGGAGGCCGCAACGGGCTGGCCCGGGTTGCGGTCCTTCATGATCAGCGGGGTCCACTCGGCGATCGTTGCCGCGTCCTCGGAGTGCTCCATGGTGCGGAAGAGCGGCTGGGCGCTGAGGGCCTCATGCCGCCGCCGCAGGTAGGCCGCGTTCGCGGTGCCCCAGACGAAGCTCATATGGGGCACGGGGTTGATGAAGTTGCGGGGGTCCCCGAGGTGTCCGCTGGAGACCATGTGGGCCCAGAACTGGCGTGAGACCTGGAACTGCTCGTTGATCGCCACGGCCTTGGCCGGATCGACCGAACCGTCCTTGCCCGCGGGGGAGTAGTTGAGCTCGCACAGCGCCGCGTGCCCGGTCCCGGCGTTGTTCCACGGATCGGAGCTCTCAAGGCCGGCGCGGTCGAGGCGCTCGAAGACGGAGATATCCCAGTCCGGCTGAAGCTGCTTCAGGAACGCCCCAAGCGTGGCGCTCATGATGCCCCCGCCGATCAGGACAACGTCGGTGGTGGATGCGGATGATGCCGCCTGGCTTTGTGCAGTCAACGTTGTCTCCAGTCGCGAGGTCCTAGCCCTTGAAGCCTAACGGCTGGGACCCACCTTAATTAAATCAGCCGGGGCTTGCGTCGCCACCGGGGGTGGGCACACCGTCGAGGTCGATCCGGTTGAAAACCTCGTTCATGACGGGGCTCACCGGGTAGGTCGCCACCCGGGGGGCCATGGCCAGGGCCGAGATCGGGAAGGCCAGCGGAACGGCCGGCAGCCGCGTGGCGATCTGGCTGCTGATGTCGGCGTAGGCCTCCCGCCGGTCCTCGCCGTTGGGCAGGGTCCCGGCCCGGGTGATCTTGCTGAACAGCTGAGCGTCCCTGAAGCCGAACTCGCTCGAGTATTTGCCGAAGAGCGCGCCGGCAAAGTTGTCGGGATCCTGGTAGCTCCCGCTCCAGCCCAGCAGGTGGAAGGCGCGGTCGCCGTCCTCAAGGACCCGGTCGAGGTAGCCCTCGTTCCAGTCGACGGGCACGGGTTTGAGGTTGAACCCGGCGGCGGTGAGCTGCCTGCTGAGTTCGGCGTAGATCTTCTCCGGGGCCGGCAGGTACGGCCGGGAGATGTTGCGCGGGTAGTAGAAGGGCAGGGGCGCGCCCGTATACCCTGCTTCCTTGAGCAGCTCCCGGGCCCTTTCCGGGTCGTGGTTGTAGGAGGGGACGGACTCGCTGCTCACGCCGAGCTTCTCGGGAAGGAACTGGCGGGCCGCTTTGGTGCCGTTGAGGAAGCGGCCCTCGATCAGTGCCTCCTTGTCGATGGCGTGGGCAACCGCCTGACGGAAGAGCACGTTCTCGACGCCCGGGAAGTTCTGGTTCAGCCCCAGGTACAGCACGGAATAGGGGTCGCGCTGCAGCAGCTGCTGGCCCGCCCGGGCCAGTTCGGCGGCGTTCTCCACGGTGACGAAGTCGTAGCCGTCGATACGGCCCGCCTTCAGCGCGCGCAGCCGTGAATCGGGGTGGACGATGGTGGTGAACACCACGTCCGTGACCTCGCCGGGGTCCCCCCAGTAGGCGTCGGACGCGGTGAGCCGCACCTCGTCCCCGGTCCAGCTCTCGAGCCGGAAGGGGCCGGTGCCCACGGGTGCCAGGGCATACCGGGACAGCCGGACTCCCTCCCGGGTCTCGGTCGGTTTATCCGCCTCCAGCTCCTCGAGTGCCCGCGGGGAGGACATGGCGAAGGAGGGCAGGGCGAGGGCGGGGATGAACTCGGTCATCCGGCTGTTCAGCTCGATGAGCACCTCATGCTCGCCCAGGGGCCGGCAGCCCTTGTACAGGGAGGCCTCGGCGTTGTCCGAGAAGGCCAGGAAGACCGTTTCGAAGGGAAGGGCCGCCCCCGCGGCGCGCGCCGCGGGGGGAATGTTGAACCAGCGGGAGAAGTTGGCGCACACCGCCCTGGCGTCGAAGGGCTCCCCGTCGTGGAAGACGACGTTCTCCCGGAGCTCGAAGGCGTAGGCCCGGCCCTCGTCGCGTTCCTCCCACGACTCGGCCAGCAGCGGTGCCGGCTCGGAGGTCAGCGGGTCGATGCCGATCAGGCCCTCGAACAGCTGCTGGGTGACCCGGAAGGATTCGCTGTCGGTGGCCATCGCGGGGTCAAGGCCGGTCGGGTCGGCCGCCGCCCCGAACCGGAAGGTGGCGTCGGGTGCGGCGGAGGTGGCCGGCGCCGGAGTCGAAGGGGACGGCGGCGCGGGCGGCGCCGAGGTGCAGGCGGGAAGGCTGAGCGCTACGGCGGCCGCGGCAAGGACTCGGAGGACACGACGGGACGGGACGCGCCCGGCGGTATTCTTCACAGCCAGATTCTCCAAAGGGGCGCAGCGCCCGGGCTAGGTGGTCGGAAAGCTCAGTCTAGGCGATCCGGCCGGCGCGGCCGCCCAGCCCGCGGCGTCCTGCCTGTGCCGGCCACGGTCCGTTCCGCACAGAGGATGGGCCCCCGCACGGCGAGTGCGGGGGCCCATCCGGGTTCCCTGGTCACGTTAGAGGAGTTACACCAGGGAGGTTCCTAGCCGGCCGGCGGCGTGAGGACGCCGTCGATCAGGTACACGGTGGCGTTGGCTGTCTGGACGCCGCCGCAGATGACGTTCATGCCGTTGACCATCAGCTCGTCGCCGGATCCGGTGATCTCGACGTCGCCGCCCTGGACGGTGGTCTGGGTGGTTCCCTCGAGGTCGGCCGGAAGCATCCTGCCGGGCACCACGTGGTAGGTCAGGATGCCCGTAAGCAGGTCCTTGTCGGTCTTGAGTGCCTCGACGGTCTCGGCGGGCAGCGCCTTGAAGGCGTCATCGACCGGGGCGAAGACGGTGAACTCGTCGCCGTTGAGGGTGTCGACGAGGTTGACGTCAGGGTTCAGTTCGCCGGAGACGGCGGCCGTGAGCTGGGTCAGGATGGGGTTGTTCGAGGCGGCTACCGCGACCGGGTCGAGGGCCATGCCTTCGACCGAGCCGGCGCCGTCGGGAACCTCGGCCGCGTAGTCGGCGCAGCCGGGCCCGACAAGGTTTGCCGCCGGGTCCATTGCCTCGCCGGAGGCCTCTCCGGTGCTCTCCGGTGCCATCGACTCGGCTGCCTCGGTCTCCATGCTCTCGGCACTGGGGGCCGACTCGGAGGCTGCTTCGCCGCCGCCACAGGCCGACAGACCGAGCACCGAGACGGCTGCGAGTCCGAGGACGGAAAGGTTCCTGCGCTTGGTGAGTTCCATCAGATTTCTCCTTGATCGACTCGGCCCGGTGGGGGAGTCCGGGGCCGCTTGCTGGGGGGTGGAGCGCATCGTGTCGATGTCTCGGAGGTACTTCGACAGTGCGTCGAAGTCGGATGGGTCGGACCTGGAATTTTTCCGCCGGGCCGGAGGCCGGGGGAGGCGGAGGATGGTCGGAGCTTCCGGCGCGGTCGCGGTCGGAGGGCGGGGCCGGGCACGCGCGAGCGAAAGAACGGCACCCCGGTCCGAAGACCGAGGTGCCGTTGGGTGCCGGCCGGGGGCCGGCGCTGAAGTGCGCAAGGGGGGACTTGAACCCCCACGTCCGAAGACACTGGAACCTAAATCCAGCGCGTCTGCCAATTCCGCCACTCGCGCGCCGACGCTGCGCGAAAGCGCAGCGTCGGCCTTTAGTCTACGGGAATCAGGAAACCCCGAGGTCGCGGCGCAGTTTCGCGACGTGTCCGGTGGCCTTGACGTTGTACTGAGCCAGTGCGACCTGCCCGCCCTCGTCGAGGACGACGGTCGAGCGGATCAGGCCCTCGTAGGTCTTCCCGTAGTTCTTCTTCTCACCCCACGCGCCCCACGCTTCGGCGACCTTGTGGTCCTCATCGGAGAGCAGCGGGAACGTCAGCTGCTCGTCCTCGCTGAAGGCACGGAGTTTCCCCGGGGCGTCGGGGGACACGCCCAGGACCCGGTACCCGGCCGCCGCGAGGGAGGAGAGGTTGTCACGGAAATCGCAGGCCTGGGTGGTGCAGCCGGGGGTGGCGGCCGCCGGGTAGAAGTAGACGACGACCTTTTCGCCGCGGAACTCCGAGAGCGACACCGAGTTGCCAAACGCGTCAGTGAGCGTAAAGTCGGGGGCATGATCTCCGGCCGACAGTTGTTGTGTCATGCGGGTTCCTCAGTTCAATAGGGGCGGCGCGAAGGCATTAAGAATGACTGGGACGCCTAGTTATCATAAAGGGGACGGGTTGGCGCCATCCATGAGCGTTGATCAGCTTAGCGAAAGGGAGTGCACAATTTCATGCCGGATCTGGAGCAATGGCCCACAGGCCGACTGCTGACGACGGCTGCACGCCTGGTCGAGCACGCCTGGAATGAGCGGCTGGTGGACATTGGCGTTACCCACGCCGGAGTGATTGCACTGGGAGTCCTCGCGTCGCAGGGCGCCATGACGCAGGCGAGCCTCGCCCAGATCGTCCGGGTCCAAGCCCAGACCATGGGCAAGACCCTGGCCCGCCTCGAATCCCGCGGCCATGTGGCCCGCGTGCGGAACGACCTCGACCGCAGGTCCCACCTTGTCTCCATCACCGACGCCGGCCGTGAAGTGCTCGTTCGGGCCGACGACGTCGAACGCACCCTCGTGGCAGGCGGCGGCCTCGTCTCCGATGAACTCCGCACGCATCTGCAGAGCGTCATTAAGGAACTTGGCGCCCCTCGATGGAACTGGGCGGCCGCCGCGGCAGCGCCGGAGGTCGCCTCCGCACTTCAGGACGACGCCGTTCCAGGACCGGAGTCCTCCGGGCCCACCGCCACCATCGGCACCTGACCCGGCCTCCCTGAGATCCGGGATCCATCGTCGACGATCCGGCGGGTTCCCTGGGAACCGGCTCGGGCCGGATCGCCGCGGTTTTCCGCGAGAACGACGGCTGGAGCGACAGCTGAGCCGGGCGGGAGAATCGCCGAGAACGCATACTCCATCGGAATTGAAAATAGAAGATTTTCGGAAGTAAAACTTTTAGCTAATCGTTGCAGGGCCCGGTGGCCCGTGGTTCTTTGGGGGTGTCAGTTGGACACACCGAGCTGGAGAACCATATGTCGAATCCTGCCGCCGCCCCGACGCCCCCGTTCGAGCCTCATGGCAGGACCGACGGGCCACTGCGGGCCGCGTTGCAGGACGACATCGCGCTGCGGCACCTAGGCCTGGCCGAGTCGGTCGCCCGGTCCTTCTCCTCGTTCGGCCCGGACGCCGCGGACATTAGGCAGGTGGCCTACCTCGGCCTGATCAAGGCTGTGCAGCGGTTCAATCCAGCCCGGGGAGTGCCTTTTGCCTCCTTCGCCATTCCCACCATCACGGGCGAGATCAAGCGCTACCTGCGTGACTGCTGCTGGGTGATCCGCCCCCCGCGCCACCTCCAGGACCTGAGGACCGAAGCCGTGCGGGCCGCCCCCGTGCTGGCGCAGCGGCTCGGGCGGGAACCGACCACGAGGGAGCTGGCGGCCGAACTCGGCGCCGAGGAGCCGGCGGTGGCTGAGGCGCTCACCTGCTCCACGAGCCTGCGGCCGGAGTCGCTCGACGCACCCTTCGACGGCAAGAGCTGGGGGGACACCCTTCCCTCGCCGGATAACTGCATCGAGCGCAGCGACGACCTGGTCTCTCTGCGGGCGGCGGTCAACGGCCTCACCTCGGCGGAGAAGGAACTGCTGTACCGGAGGTATTTCAAGGAGGAGACCCAGCAGCAGATCGGTGAACACCTCGGGATGACCCAGATGCAGGTGTCCCGGAAACTGGCCCGCATCCTGGTGCTGCTGCAGGAGCGGCTGGCGGGGCCGGCGGGCAGCGGTTCGGTGGACATCCGGATCGCCTGAACCCTGGTGGTCCGTCTCGGCGGGCCAGGGCATGGGCGATCGCGCGCGGGCTAGTGCACGGCTAGTACACGCCGAGCCGGGAGGCCGCCGCGAGCACCGCATCGGGAGTCACCGCGAGCAGCGCGGGGTCCGGCTCCGAGGCGAAGGTTTCGCCGACGCGCTTCGAAGCGTCGGTGAGCACGATGTGCGGCCCCGGCGGAGGGCCCCACTCCTCGACCGGCGCCGGCCCGAAGAGCACTACGGAGGGCCGGGCGTACGCGGAGGCGAGATGTGCGGCGCCGGTATCGGCCGACACGACGAGGCCGGCCCCGGCCACCAGCGCAGCGAAACGCTCGAGCGGCAGTTCCCCGGCGACGACGGCGCGCTCGGGCAGCCCCGCGGCCTCGGCGACCGCCAGCGCCCGCGCCCGCTCCCCGGCGCTGCCGGTCAGCAGCACCTGATGGCCGGCGCCGGCCAGGGCCTTGGAGACGGCGGCGAAGCGGTCCACGGGCCACAGACGGCTCCCATACGCGGCCCCGACGTGCACGACGACGGCCCCGGGCGCGGGGCTCTCCTCATCGGGGATGCGCAGGCGCAGGTCCAGCGGGTCGGCCGGCACGCCGTGCCAGGAGACGAGGTCGGCCCACCGGTGCCGCTCGTGGACGCCGTCCTGCCAGGGCGGGCCGTCCCACCCCGGGGAGCGGTGGCCCATGCGCCGGGCGGGAGCGATCTCCTCGAGCCGCTCCCGGCTCTCGGATCCGTTGCCGTGGAGGTTGACGGCGATGTCGACGCTCCCGGGGGCAAGGTCCAGGGGCTCATCGAGTCCGTGCGTGGGCAACAGTTCATCGACGGCGTCGGTGAGCGCCACGATCGGTGCAAGCCAGGCCTGGGCGGCGTACCGGATGCGGTGCCCGGGGAACGCCCGGCGCAGCCCGCGCAGTGCGGGCACGGCCACCAGGAGGTCGCCCAGCTTCAGGGCACGCAGGGCCAGCAGCTCCGGCCGGCTGTCCGGGGGAAGGGGCGCGGCGAGGTTCGATGCCATGGCCCCATCCTTGCAGAGGAAACGGGCGCAGGACCGGGCACTTTCGGCGGCAGCGCGGAAAGAAGTTTGCCTTCAAGTGTTTAGCACTGCATCTTCTCGGGAACAGAGCTTGTATGAGAAGCAGGGCTTTGATTGCGGCCGCTCCACAGGCGGTCCTCTTCGACCGTGACGGAACGCTTGTCGTCGATGTCCCGTACAACGGTGAGCCCGCGCTCGTCCGGGAGATGCCCGGTGCACGGGAGGTCCTTGACCGGCTGCGGGACGCCGGCGTCGCCGTGGGGGTGGTGACGAACCAGTCCGGGATCGCGAGGGGCCTCCTGACCCGCGCGCAGGTCGACGCCGTTCACGCCCGCATCGAAGAGATCCTTGGCCCCTTCGCCCTCTGGGAGGTCTGCCCTCACGGCCCGGCCGACGGGTGCCCCTGCCGGAAACCGGAGCCCGGCATGGTCTTGGCCGCCTGCCGCAGGCTCGGGCTTGAGCCCGCCCAGGTGGCGGTGATCGGCGACATCGGCGCCGACATGGGGGCTGCCCGGGCGGCCGGTGCGGCCGGTGTCCTGGTGCCCACCGCCGTCACCCGGCCGGAGGAGATCGCTGCCGCACCGGCCGTCGCCTCCTCCCTCGGCGCGGCCGTGGAGCTGCTCTGGCGGGATCCGCGGTGACCGGGCGCGTGCTGGTGGCCCGCCTCGACAGCGTGGGGGACGTCCTGCTCGCCGGACCGGCCGTCCGCGCTATCGCTGCCGGGCGCGGGGGAGCGCCGGCCGAGGTGGTCATGCTGTGCGGGCCGCAGGGCGCACCGGCGGCCCGGCTGCTGCCCGGCGTCGTGGACGTGCTCACCTGGGCGGCGCCCTGGATCGTCGATCCGGCGCCGCCGGTCACCTCCGGCCTGCTGCGGGAGGTCATCGACCACGCCGCGGCATGCGGCGCCGCGGAGGCGGTCATCCTCACCTCCTTCCACCAGTCACCGCTGCCGCTGGCCCTGGCGCTGCGGCTCGCCGGCATCGCGCGGATCACGGGGGCGTCGGTCGACTACGCCGGGTCCCTGCTCGATGTCCGGCTCAAGCCCGGCGAGGACTTCCCCGAGGACCAGCCGGAGGCCGAACGGGCGCTGTGCATCGCCGCGGCCGCCGGCTACCAGCTCCCCCCGGACGACGACGGACGCCTCCACGTCACGGGCCTTCCCGACGTTTCGGCCCTGGTGGGGGAGGCTCCCTATGTCGTCGTGCACCCCGGGGCCGCCGTGCCGGCGCGCGCCTGGCCTCCGCTGCACCACGCCGCCGCCGTCGAACTGCTCACCGCCGCGGGCTTCCGCGTGGTCGTCACGGGCGGACCTGCGGAGACCGGGCTGACCGCGACGGTCGCCGGACCGGAGGGCCTTGACCTCGGAGGCCGCACGGACCTTGCGTCGCTGGCGGCCGTCCTGCAGGGAGCCGCAGCCGTCATCACCGGCAACACCGGGCCGGCCCACCTCGCCGCCGCCGTGGGGACGCCGGTGGCCTGCCTGTTCTCGCCGGTGGTGCCCGCCGTGCGGTGGGCGCCCTATAAGGTGCCCGTTGAACTCCTCGGGGACCAGGGCGCGCCCTGCGCGCTGAGCCGTGCCCGGACCTGCCCGGTGCCGGGGCATCCGTGCCTCTCAAGCGTCCAGCCCGAGGAGGTCGTCGACGCCGTCCGCCGGCTGACTGCCGGAGTCGCTTCGATCGGTTCACGGCGCCGCATCGGCCGAGCGGAGGCGCGCGGCCGCGAAAGGAGGAGCCAATGAAGATCCTGCTCTGGCACGTCCATGGAGGTTGGACCGACGCCTTCGTGCGCGGCAGCCACACCTACCTGCTCCCCACCACCGCCGAGGGCGGGCCGTGGGGCCTGGGACGCGCGGGGAGGGATTGGCCGGATTCGGTGCGTGAGGTTGAGCCCGGACAGCTCGCCGGGCAGGACATCGACGTCGTCGTCCTGCAGCGGGTCGAGGAGATCGCGGAGTGCGAGCGGCTCCTGAACCGCACACCCGGACGGGACCTGCCGGCTGTCTACCTCGAGCACAACACCCCCAAGGGCGACGTTCCGTCGGCGCTACATCCCCTCGGGGGGCAGGACCTCATCCCCGTGGTCCACGTGACCCACTTCAACGAGCTGATCTGGGACAACGGGATGGCCCGGACCACCGTCGTCGAACACGGCATCGTCGATCCCGGCCCGCTCTACACCGGAGAGCTGGAACAGCTCGGGGTGGTCATCAACGAACCTGTCCGCAGGGGACGCGTCACCGGCACCGACCTGCTGGCCCGCTTTGCCCCCACCGCACCCCTTGAGGTGTTCGGCATGGGCGGCGACGGCCTTCCGGACCTGCTCGGGCTGCCCCCGGAGCGGCTGCGGCTCGGCGGGGACCTGCCCACCGCGCAGCTCCACGCCCGGCTCGCCCGCTCCCGCGCCTACCTCCACCCCCCTAGGTGGACCTCCCTTGGACTCGCCCTGCTCGAGGCGATGCACCTTGGCATGCCCGTGCTGGTCCTGGCGACCACCGAGGCGGCCAGGGCGGTCCCGCCCGAAGCCGGAGCCGTCTCGACGAACGTCGGTGACCTCACGGCCACGGCGGCGCGGCTGCTGGACGATCCCGACGAGGCCCGTTCCCGCGGCCGCGCCGCCCGCCGGGCCGCCCTCGACCGTTATTCCCTCGCCCGGTTCCTGACGGACTGGGACGACGTGCTGGATGCCGCTGCCGGGCGCGGGCGGGTCCTGGCAGTAACCGAAAGGAGAGCGCAGTGAGGATATCCCTGGTTTCCGAACACGCGAGTCCGCTCGCGGCCCTCGGCGGAGTCGACGCAGGCGGGCAGAACGTGCATGTCGCGGAGCTGTCCCGTGCCCTCGCGCAGCGCGGCCACGACGTCACGGTCTACACTCGACGGGACGAACCCGGCCTGCCCCGGCGCGTGCGCTCCGCCGCGGGCCTCGACATCGTCCACGTCGATGCCGGTCCTCCCCGCGCAGTGCCGAAGGACCAGCTGCTGCCGTTCATGCCTGACTTCGCCCGGGGCATCCTGGCGGACTGGGGTGCCCGTCCGCCCGAGGTGGTGCACGGACATTTCTGGATGTCCGGGCTGGCCTGCCTCGACGCGGCGGCGCAGTGCCCTCCCACCCGTCGGCCGGTGGTTGTCCAGACCTTCCATGCCCTGGGCACAGTGAAGCGCCGCCACCAGGGCGGTGAGGACACCAGCCCCGCGGAGCGCATCCGGCTTGAGACGGCCGTCGGTCAGGGTGCGGACCGGATCATCGCCACGTGCAGCGACGAGGTCTTCGAGCTCAAGGCGCTCGGCATCCCCGGCACCCGGGTCTCCATCGCACCGTGCGGGGTCGACCTCGACCTGTTCTCCCCGACGGGGCCCGCAGCTCCCCGCGGGCGCGCACACCGGATCGTTTCCGTCGGACGCCTCGTCCCGCGCAAGGGCATGGACCTGACGATCCGCGCCCTGCGGATCCTCGCCGACGGCGGGTACGACGTCGAGCTCGTGCTCGTCGGCGGCCCCGGGAATGCTGCCCGCCTCGAGGAGGACCCCGAGGCACGGCGGCTGAAGGCCCTGGCCGCCGACCTGGGCGTCGGGGACCGGGTGGTGTTCGCCGGGCAGGTGGGGCGGGAGGAGATGCCCGGAGTCCTGCGCAGCGCCGATGCCGTCGTCTGCGCTCCCTGGTACGAGCCCTTCGGCATCGTCCCCCTCGAGGCCATGGCATGCGGGGTTCCCGTTGTCGCGGCGGCCGTCGGGGGGCTTGTCGACACAGTGGTCGACGGACGCACCGGCAGGCACGTTCCGCCGCAGGACCCCGGTGCCATCGCCGGTGCGGTGGGGGAGATCCTCGACAGCCCCGACTGGGGCGCCGAACTCGGCCGGAACGGCTACCGGCGGGTCCGCGCCCGGTATTCCTGGAACCGGATCGCTGCAGACACCGAAAAGGCCTACCTGCTGACGCTGCGCAGTGCCCGCCTGACAGATGAGGCGCAGGGGCTTCCGCTGCCGCGCCCGCTGGAGAGCACGGGAGGGAGGGCGCTGTGACCGCCGAATACCTCAACGCCGGCCGGCCCCTCGGAACCCTGCCGGCGCACGACCGGGACCTTCCGGCCGGACTCGAGGGATTTTCCGACGAGCGGCATGCGCACTCCCTCAAGGCCGTGGTGGACCACCTCGCGGCGGTCCTTCCCGCCCTCGAATCCCTGCGTGCCGAGGCGGACCACCTCGCCCGCTGGGGCGTGGAGCTGGCCGGGCGCCTGCTGGCCGGGAGCCGGCTGCTCGCCGCAGGAAACGGCGGGTCGGCTGCCGAGGCGCAGCACCTCACCGCCGAACTGGTGGGGAGGTTCGACGGCGAGCGCGAGCCGTTCTCCGCGATCTCCCTCCATGCCGAGAGCTCGGCGGTGACCGCGATCGCCAACGACTACGGGTACGACCAGTTGTTCGCCCGCCAGGTGCGCGCCCACGGCCGGCGCGGCGACGTGCTGATCCTGTTGAGCACGAGCGGGAAAAGCCCGAACCTGCTGCACGCGGTGGAGGCGGCCCGGGCGGCGGGCATCACCACCTGGGCCCTCACCGGTTCGGCGCCCAACCCGCTCAGCTGCTGCGTCGACGACTACGTTGCGGTGGAGGCGGCCTCGGCTAACGCCCAGGAGGGACACCTGATCGCCCTGCACGCACTCTGCCGGGCGTTCGATTCGGAAGTGCGCCGGTACCGGGAGGAACGCTCATGAGGGTCCTGGTGATCGGCGATGTCCTCCTCGACGCCGACCTGTCCGGAGCGGCGGAACGCCTCTCCCCGGACGCCCCTGTGCCGGTCGTCGACGTCGACACCGTGCAGCGGCGGGCCGGCGGCGCCGGGCTGGTGGCGCGGATGCTCCAGCGCGACGGCCACGACACCGAACTGGTCACGGTGCTCTCCGACGACGACGCGGCGGTCCTCCTGCGTGCCGAGCTCGAGGGGATCACCGTGACCGCCGGCCCGTCCGGGGCCCCGACCCCGGTGAAGACCCGGGTCCGTGCCGCCGGGCACCCCGTGGTGCGCTTCGATGAGGGGTGCGCGCCGGCGCCGGTGCCGGCCTGCACCCCGGAGATGGCGGCCGCCCTGGAGCGCGCCGAAGCGATTGTGGTGGCCGACTATGGTCGGGGGCTGCTGCTCAACAAGGAACTTCGCCGGGCGCTGGCGCAGCAGGTGGGAAGGGTCCCGGTGGTCTGGGACCCCCACCCGTCGGGGGCCGACCCGCTGCCCGGAACCTCTGCGGTGACGCCCAACTTCGCCGAGGCGCTCCGGTTCGCCGGGGTCGACGGCGAGCGGACCGCCGCGGCCGCCGAGGCCGCCGACCGCCTGCGCACGCGGTGGAAGGCCCGGGCCGTGGTGGTGACCCTGGGGGAGCGGGGTGCGCTGGTCTCGGCGGAGGATGCCCTGGCCCAGGCCGTTCCCGCCCCGAAGGTCACGGCCCCCGATCCCTGCGGCGCCGGCGACCGCTTCGCCGCCACCCTCGCTGTCGCCCTGGCCCGCGGGTACCCCCTTGACGCCGCCACGCAGGAGGCGGTGGAGGCCGCGGCCGCTTTCCTCGGCGCCGGCGGGGTCTCTTCCCTCCGCGCCGTCCGGGAACCGGAGGTGCTCGCCGTCCCCGGCGTGGACGCCCTCGACACGGCCCGGCGGACGCGCGAAGCGGGCGGCACGGTGGTGGCCACCGGAGGCTGCTTCGACCTGCTCCACGCCGGCCATGCGCGTACCCTCGCCGCCGCGCGGGGGCTGGGCGACTGCCTCATTGTGTGCCTGAACTCGGATGCCTCCGTACGCCGGCTCAAGGGCGAAACCCGGCCGATCATGCAGCTTCAGGACCGGGTGGAGCTGCTCCTCGCCCTCGAGTGCGTCGACGCGGTGCTGGTCTTCGAGGAATCGACCCCGGAAAACGCCCTCGAACGCCTTCGGCCGGACATCTGGGTCAAAGGCGGCGACTACGCCGCAGCCGACCTGCCGGAGGCGCGCCTCGTCGCCGGCTGGGGAGGCAGGACCGTCACCGTTCCCTACATTCCGGCCCGTTCCACCACGAAACTCGCGGCTGCACTGGCCCGCGTGGGCTGAGCGGCCCCGCCCTGATGACGGCCCGGTCGATCCGCCGGGCCGGGAGCACCTCCGCAGCAACCGAAAGGAAGAAATGACCACTCCATCAACTGAACAGACCAATCCAGCGACCGAACACCGGTCCCCGGCCGCGGCCAACCCCGGACGGGTGCTCGTCACCGGGGGAAACTCCGGCCTCGGAGCCGCCGTCGTGGAGGCCGTCCTGGCCGCCGGCGGCACCCCGGTCGTCCTCGACCTCGACGTCAGCCGGGTCTCCGGGGTCAAGGCCTTCGAAGTCGATGTGGCCGACCGGAGCGCGGTCGAAGCCGCCGTCCGGGAGGCGGGAGAAACGCTCGGCGGCCTCGACGCGGTGGTGACCGCCGCCGGCATCGACCGCTGCGGCAAGCTCGAAGACGTCCCGGCCGAGCAGTGGGAGAAGGTCCTGGGCGTCAACCTGCTCGGCACCGTCTCCACCGTCCGGGCCGCCCTGCCGTACCTCCTGCCCGTCCACGGTCGGGTGGTGACGATCGCCTCGACCCTCGGCATCCGTGCGGTGGCCGACGCCACCGCCTACTGCGCCTCGAAGTTCGGCGTGGTCGGCTTCTCCCACGCCCTCGCGGCCGAAACCGCCGGCCGGATGGGGGTCACCACCATCATCCCGGGGGGCATGAAGACCCGCTTCTTCGACGACCGCGACGAACAGTACAAGCCGCAGGACGACTCACGGCTCAACGACCCCGAGCGGGTGGCCGCCGCCATCCTGTTCGCCCTGTCTCAGCCGCGGGGCTGCGAGGTGCGCCAGATGCTCATCTGCCACGAAGAGGAAGGTTCGTGGCCATAAGCTGCCGTACATCTTCGTAGACGGCCTCCGGCCGGACGGCGCCCACCAAGGAATCGTCGTGCTCGCACCGTTCGGCCGTCCAGCCCACCTGGGTCACGTCCACGCCGCAGGTGGCGCAGACGGTGACCCAGGCGAAGTGGACGCGGTGCAGCGCGCGGCCGATGGCACCGGCATTGATGACGTTTCCGATCCAGTAGACCCCGACGGTCGGGGCGCCCACGGCCTGCGCGAGGTGGCGGGGTCCGCTGTCGTTGCCGACAACCACGGTGCTTGCGGCAAGCACCCCGGCCAGCTGGCCCAGGTCGAGGTCTCCGGCCAGCGAGGTGATTGAGGCCCCCGGCGCCTGCCCGCGTGCGAGCCGAAGGATCTCCTGTGCGGCCGGGCGGTCGGTTTCATCTCCGACGACGAGGACCCGGGCCCCGTCGGCGGCCGCGAGGGCGGCCACTGCGGCAAAGGATTCCGCCGGCCAGCGCCGGCGGGGATCCGTCGCGCCCGGATGGAGGGTGACCAGCGGGCCGTCGCCGGGCATGAGCCGGGCGGCGTCGTCGAGTTCGTCGGCCCGTACCGTGATCCGCGGCTCGAGGATCCGCGGTTCGGCCCCCGCGAGGCCGGCAACCTCAAGGGCACGGAAGACCTCGTGCTGGTAGTAGACGTAGGGAATCGTGCGCTCGAGCGCCGCGGCGTCGGGGGTCCGGGTTCCGACCGTGTGCCGGGCGCCCAGGCGGAGCAGGAATGGATTCGAGTTGCGCCCCCCGCCGTGGATCTGGACGGCCAGGTCGAATTTCCGCGCGGCCATCCGGTCGAAGAACTCCTCCACCGCCAGCGGGTCGGCCGCCCCCTCGCGGACGCCCGGTGCCACCGGAAGGATCTCGACGTCGGATACCGGCCCGGGGCGGTCCCTGAGCAGCGCGGCGGCGAGCGGGGTGCCCAGCAGGGTGATGCGTGCCTGGGGGTACCGGGCCTGGAGGGCGTCGATGGCGGGCACGGCGAACATCAGGTCCCCGAGGCCTCCGCCGCGCAGCACCGCGATGCGTTGGACATCCTCGAAGGCCGGACTTACCGGCCCGACTCCCCGGGCGGTCGCGTCGATGCCTTCGGCCACCGCCGGTAGGGCGTGGTTCATGATCCCCTCCTGATTCGCCTCCGGGCCGCATCCCGGGTCCGTCCCGGCGTCGACGCGCCGTCTCCGCCGGCCGTGTTGAGGAAACCATAGGGTCCGGTAGAGACGCAGGACAATTTCTAAATCTCCGCGCCGGGGCTGTGTAAACGCGTGGACGCCGGGGTATTGGTCTAGCTACCCGCCGGAATTCGAGAGCCGCCGCGGGCCGGCCCGGAGAACCTGCCAAGGAGCGCGATGTCCACCAATTCCCACGTCGATTCGCCCCCAGGGGCCGACGCGATCACCGTGCTGGATCCCCGGGACGGGACGGTTGTTGGAACCCTCGTACCCTCAACGCCGGAGCAGGTGGAGATCGCCCTGTCCCTGGCCCGCACCGTCCACCCCGAGTGGGCGGCCACCGACCCGGCGGTCCGCGGCCGGCACCTGCGCTCGGCCGCCGATGCCCTCAGGGCCGCGGCGCCGGAGCTTGCGGAGCTGAACGCGCGCGAGACGGGACGGCCGGTGGAGGAGGCACTGGGCGGGGTGCACGCAGGGGTATCGGCTCTTGAGCAGTACGCCGAACTGGGGCCGGTGCACCGGGGTCACGCCCTTCGCGGGGCGGTGCTCGCGGCGGACTACACAGTGGCCGAGCCCCGCGGAGTCGCCGTCCTGCTGACCCCCTGGAACGACCCGGTGGCCGTCGCGGTGGGGTTGATCGCGGCGGCGCTGGTGACGGGCAACACCGTGGTGCACAAGCCAAGTGAGCGCTGCCCCCACCTCGGGATGCGGCTCGGGGAGGTCCTCTCCCAGGCCTTCCCCTACGGGGTGCTCATCACCCTCACCGGCGGAGCCGAGGTCGGGGCCCTCCTGACCCGGCAGGGCGGAGTCGACGTCTTCGCCCACGTCGGCTCGAGCGCCACGGGGGAGCGCATCGCCCGGGCCGCTGCGCTGACCGGTACGCATGTGCTGCGGGAGAACGGCGGCAATGATCCGCTCGTCATCGACGCCGACGTCAATCCGGTGTGGGCCGCGGAGCAGGCCGCGGTCGGTGCCTTCGCCAACAGCGGGCAGATCTGCACGGCCGTTGAGCGGATCTACGTGCACCGCGAAATTTCCGGGCGCTTCGCCGAGGCGCTCGTCGAGCAGGCCCGGCGCCGCAACGACAGCGGAGCGTTCCCCCCCCTCGTTGACACCCGGCTGCGCGAGGAGGTCCACGCCCAGGTGTCCGAGGCCATCACCTTCGGCGCGGTGCGGGCCATCGGGGGGAGGATCCCGGAGGGCCCGGGCGCCCACTACCCGGCCACGGTGCTCCTGGGCTGCACCGAGGTGATGCGGGTGATGACCGAGGAAACCTTCGGACCGGTTGCCCCCGTGAGCTTCGTCGAGAGCTTCGAAGAGGGCCTGGCCCGTGCGGCGTCCGGCCGGTACGGGCTCGCCGCGACCGTGCTGACCGGCAGCATCGCCAACGCCCAGCGGGCCGTCGCCACCCTTCCAGTGGGCACCGTGAAGGTCAACGCCGTCTTCGGCGGCGCCCCCGGCGGCTCGGCCCAGCCGCGGGGCATCAGCGGCGAGGGGTTCGGCTACGGGCCCGAACTGCTCGACGAATTCACCCGCGTCAAGGTGGTGCACATCAGTTCCCCTCCGGCGGGAAAACCCTGATGGGCGGCCTCGAGGAGGTCCGCGGCCTGGCCGGCTGGGTTCCGCTGAGCATCGCCGGGATATCGCCGGTCATCACAGTGGTGGGCGATGTGATGCTCGACGGCTGGTTCAGCGGCACCATCGAGCGGCTCTGCCGGGAGGCTCCGGCCCCGGTGGTGGAGCTCGACCGCCGGGACTACGCGCCGGGCGGCGCGGCCAATACCGCGATGAACCTCGCCGCACTCGGCGCCCGGGTGCGCCTGTGCGGGCTCACGGGCGCCGACGAGGCCGGTGCTCGACTGCGCGGGCTGCTCGACGCGGCGGGCGTGGACGTCACCCACCTCGTCGAGGATCCGGCCATCACCACGACCACCAAGTACCGCATCCTCGGCGGCGACCAGGTGCTGCTGCGCCTCGATGAGACCCCCCGGAGCGTGCCGGCCGGTGCCGCTGCGCGGGTGGCCGCCGAGGCTGCGGCCGCGGTCGGGGGCAGCGACGCCGTCATCGTGTGCGACTACGGTTCCGGTGTCCTCGACGGGCAGGTCCGCGACGCGCTCGCCGCCGCCCCGGGGGACCGGCTGACCCTCGTCGACGCCCACGACCCGGCGGCGTGGGCCGCGCTGCGCCCCGATCTGGTCACGCCCAACGCCCGTGAGGCGGCGGGACTGCTCGGGGAGCGGCTCGACCCGAGGGGAGACCGGGCCCAGGCGGTGCGCGAGCGCAGCGCCGAGCTGCTCGAGGCCAGTGGAGCGGCCGCCGTGGTCGTGACCCTCGACCGGGACGGCACGGTCCTGCTGACCGCTGACGGGGAGTTCCACCGCACCTGGGCGAGGCCCGCCACCGAGAAGCAGGCCTCCGGTGCGGGGGACACCTTCGTGGCCTGCCTGGCCGCCGCCCGCGCCGCCGGGCTGCCGCTGACCACAAGCCTTGACCTCGCCCAGGCGGGCGCCGACATCGTGGTGCACCGCGCCGGCACCTCGGTCTGTTCGGCGGCTGACCTTGCCCAGCACCTCGGCAGCTTCGCGGGGACGGCGCTCGAACCGGACGAGCTGCTGCAGGCCATCCGGCGGGAGCGGGCCGAGGGACGGAGGATTGTGCTCACCAACGGCTGCTTCGACGTGCTCCACCGCGGCCACACGGCCTACCTCAACCAGGCCAAGCAGCTCGGCGACGTGCTCGTCGTCGCCGTCAACGACGACGACGGCGTGCGGCGGCTCAAGGGCCCCGACCGCCCCATCAACCCGGCCGCCGACCGGGCCGGTGTGCTGGCCGCCCTGAGCTGCGTCGACTACGTCACGGTGTTCAGCACCGACACCCCGGTGCCCCTGATCGAGGCCCTGCGCCCGGACATCTACGCCAAGGGCGGCGACTACTCCGAACAGATGCTCGCCGAGACACCGGCCGTGGAGGCCTGCGGCGGGTCGGTGCGGATCCTCGACTACGTTCCCGAACGGTCCACCTCGGCGGTGCTGCGGAAAATCCGCGGGCCGGGCCCGGTGGTGGAGGGCGCGTCGTGACCCGGCGCTGGTCGGGGGACTGGGGCGTGCCGGCCGGGGCCGCCGACCCGGAGATCGACGTCCTCATACCTTCACAGACGCTGCCGGGGTGATCCTCGGCCAGTGAATCGATCCATCAACAGAAGGGATGTACGCAATGGCCAATCCAAGCCCGATCGATATCCAGAAGGCGCTCGGAGGGATCGACTACCCCGTATCCAAGGACGACCTGGTGAAGCACGCGGAGGGCTCAGGCGCCGGTGACGAGGTGATGCAGACCCTGCGGGGGCTGCCCGACCGGGAGTATGACTCCCCGACTGACGTCAACAAGGAGGCCTCCAACTCCTGAGCACCCGCTCCGGCCGGGGCGGAAGTGAAGCCCTCCCGGTGCCCGGGAGCCGCCGCGTCATGCTGGCCGGTTCCCGGGCACCTTCCTTGTTTGGCTTTCCGGTGGATGGGACACTGACTCTTGGCAGCCGCTGGGAGGCCTGCCGGGAAGCAGAGAATCCATGAACGAGGTTGTACGGTTCGGGTCGGCGTCAGGCCGCTGGCTGTTGCTGGCATCCATCCTGGGGTCGGCAATCGCGGGAATCGACGCCACGGTCGTCAACGTGGCGCTTCCCGCGATCGGCGAGGAATTCGATGCCCCCTTCGAGGTCCTGCAGTGGACGATCACGGCCTACACGCTGACCCTGGCCGCCTTCATCCTGCTGGGCGGATCGCTTGGCGACCGGTACGGCCGCAAGCGCGTGTTCGTCATCGGCGTCGTATGGTTCGCCGTGGCCTCGCTGCTGTGCGGGCTGGCCCCCAATGCCGGCACCCTGATCGCCGCGCGCGCCCTGCAGGGAATCGGAGGGGCCCTGCTGACCCCGGGCAGCCTTGCCATGATCCAGGCGTCATTCGTCTGGGAGGACCGCGCACGCGCCATTGGCGCCTGGTCGGGCCTCGGAGGTGTGGCGACTGCCATCGGGCCTTTCCTGGGCGGCTGGCTCGTCGAAAGCGTCTCCTGGCGGTGGATCTTCCTCATCAACGTGCCGATCGCCGCCGTCGTCGTCGTCATCTCCCACCGCCACGTCCCGGAAACCCGCAACCCCTCGGCCACCGGCACCCCGGACTACCTCGGCGGTCTGCTGGGGGCGGGGGCGCTGGGAGGCTGGACCTACGCGCTGATCGACATCCCAACCGCCGGGCCGCTGGCCGCGCCGGTGGTCACCGCGGCCGCATTCGGCACGGTGTGCACCATCGCTTTCTTCATCACGGAGAGCAGGCTGCCCCGGCCCATGCTGCCGCTGGGCATTTTCGCGGTGCGCCAGTTCAGTGCCACGAACGCCGTCACGTTCCTGATCTACGGCGCCTTCGGGGGCATCTTCTTCCTGCTCGTGGTCCACCTGCAGGTCGTCGCCGGGTTCTCTCCGCTCGCGGCGGGAATCGCGCTGCTGCCGGTGACTGTGCTGATGCTCCTGCTGTCCTCCCGGGCCGGCGCGCTGAGTGTACGCATCGGGCCCCGGTTTCCCATGGCGGCGGGCCCGGCCATCTGCGCGGTAGCCGCGCTGATGATGATGGGCATCGGCGAGGGGGCGTCCTACTGGATCGACGTCCTTCCCTCGGTTGTCGTCCTTGGGCTCGGACTTTCCCTGCTGGTCGCGCCGCTGACTTCCACGGCGCTGTCCTCGGTGTCCGACGCGCAGGCCGGCCTCGCCTCCGGCGTCAATAACGCGGTCGCCCGCGCCGCAGGCCTTCTCGCCATCGCGGTGCTTCCGGCCCTCGCCGGACTGTCAGGGGACGCATACACGGACCCGCCGGTCTTCGCCGAGGGGTTCCGGTTTGCGGCGATGGTGTGCGCCGGGGTCCTTGCCGCGGCGGCGGTCCTGGCCGCAGTCACGATCCGCAACCCCGCACTACCCGAAGGGGCGGAGCGGGCACCGACGCCGAAGCCCGCAGACGCCGCCGCCACCGGTGCTGAGACCGCCGACGCCGGCGGTGCCAGGACCGCCCGCGCTGCCGGTGCATGGACCACCGGGTCCGCTGTGACCGGTGCCGCGACCCTGCGCCACTGCGCGGTGGACGGGCCACCGGCGGCTGTGTGCGCGGCGGTGCAGGAGTCGCGCCACCACCCCGACGACTAGCGCCGCGGGCGCTGCCGCACTACCGGTCGGGCTGCTGCGGACGCTCGCGCCTCATCCAGATGATCACGACGTATAGGACGATGCAGGCGACGATGATGCGGCCGAGGTTGGGCCCGGACAGCGCCGTGTCGATGACGATGATGGCGAGAATGATGCTGCCGATCACGATCCGTGCCGTGGAGCGCCCGCCGTTGCGCGGCAGCTGCGGCCAGGGATGGAAGTCGAACCCCTGCGGGTCGTCGGCGTTGGATTTCACGCGGAGCTCCTGAAGGCCGGGAGGAGTCGATTGCGGCCCCACGGGTTGCGCTGTGGCGTCGCACTTACCTTACAACGAACGGAACCCGGCAGCTGGCGAGAGCTTGCCGGGTTCCTCGAAGCCCGCTGGGAGCTTCTGTCTTAAGCATAGACGCAGCCGGGCCCCGCCCGTGACCACCGGCCGCGGGGTCTCCGCCGGCCGGGTCCGGGCATGGATCGGGTATGGGCCGATCCAGCCGGCGATTTTCAGCACGCTTCACGGCCGGCCATGCGTCGAACGGCGGGCCCGTCTCACGGCAAAAGAAAAGCGGCTCCTGCCCGACATGATGTCGGGCAGGAGCCGCTTTTTCCCTGTGCACCCCCCGGGACTTGAACCCGGAACCCATTGATTAAGAGTCAATTGCTCTGCCAATTGAGCTAGAGGTGCGTGGCGTTGAGACGGTCTTTTTTGCGAGTCCGTGTCATCCGCAACAGCATGAAACTCTACCAGCACTCCTGCGGAATCGAAAAATCGAGGTGGCCGGCCGCTCAGTTCATGCTCAGGGCCGGCTGCTTCAGGGGCAGGCAGAAGGTCATGGATGTGCCCTCGCCGAGCCGGCTCCGGCACTCGATTGCGCCGTCGTGCTGGTCGATGATCTCCTTTACGATGGCCAGGCCCAGCCCCACGCCCGGGATCGCCGCACGCACCGCCTCCGGGCTGCGGAAGAACCGGGTGAACACGTTGCTGCAGTCGGCCTCGCTCATCCCCATCCCGGTGTCGGCCACCGTGCACAGCAGCCGGCCGTCCTCGGACCGCGCGTGAACCGTTATGGTCCCGCCGCGCGGCGAATACTTGATCGCGTTGGAGATGAGGTTGTCGAGCACCTGCCCGATCTTCCCGGGGTCGCACACCACCCGCAGGCCGTCCGCCAGATCGGTGTCGAGCACGACCCCCGCCTCGATCGCACGGGGCGTCGCCGAGGCGATGGCCTGGGAGACCACCTGGACGAAGTCGGTGGGGGAGGGATCCAGGGCCGTCGGGCCGTCGGCGGTCCCCAGCAGGTCGTTGACCAGTCCGAGCAGGCGCTGGGCGTTGCGGGAGACGACGTCGAGGCCGGCCACCATCGGCGCGGGCGCACCGTCGACACCGGAGAGCATCTCCACGTAGCCGACGATCGAGGTCAGCGGGGTGCGCAGTTCGTGGGTGATGTTGGAAATGAAGGCCTGCTTCGCGTTCAGCGCCGACATCAGTTCGGTCACGTCGCTGAAGGTGACCACCGTGCCGTCGTGGCGCCCGTCGTCGGACTTCATCCGGGCCGCCGACGCCGAGAGGGTTTTCTGCTCCGGGCCGGCGCCGATCCGCACCACTTCCTTCGAGAAGGTCTCGCCGCCGACCGCCCGGTACAGCGGACGCCGTTCCGGCGGCAGGACGGTGGTTCCGTCCTCCTCGAACATGGGGGCGGCGGCCTCGCCGTGGACGGCGCCGGCCGGCGCGGCGGTGGAGGGCATCAGCCGCCGGTGCTTCTGGTTGGCGAGAATCTCCTTGCCGGAGGAGTCGACGGCGAGCACCCCAACATCGACGGCGTTCACGACGGTGTGGAGCAGCCGTTCGCGCCGGGCGCTGGCCTGAAGGAGCGAGCGGAGTTCGGCATCCTTGGTCTCAAGGATCCTCCGCTGGTTCCTGAAGCCTCCGGTGATGGCACTGATGGTGATGCCGATGGCCAGCATCATGATGGGCAGGAGCATGGGCCGGGCCAGTTCCTCGGCGGTGACGGGCCCACGCAGGAACTGCGGCACCCACACCACGGCCAGCGAGCCAAGTACTCCGGTGAGGATCGCGGCGCGGGGGTGGATCCCCGAGGCCGTCAACCAGATGACCGGGAAGGCGGCGAGGAGCCCGAGGGCGGTGAATTCGGTGCCGGCTCCTTCGCGCATCAGCGCGATCGGGACGAATTCGAGGACCGGTATGGTGAGGGTCGCGGCCGGGGGGAGGCGGTGCCACGGGACGGCGGCGCAGAGCACGAGCAGCAGCAGGTGCATCAGCATGCACAGCTGCAGCAGGGTCCCGGCAAGGAGGGCCGGCGCAAAGATGGCCACCACGGCCAGCAGGATCAGGGCCGTCGCGGTCAGGGGCACCTGGCTGAGCAGCATCCGACGGCGCGGGGAAAGCCGTTCGAAGCGCTCCGGGTTGAACGTGAGGTAGGACAGGGCTCGATCCAAGCTGCGGCTCCGGAGGTGGTTGAACGGAAGTGGCTGAACGGTGGTGGCTGAGCGGGGGTGGGCAGGCGGCAGCTCAGTCGCAGGCGGCGCCGGTCCTTGTATGATCACACACGCCTGCGCAGCGGCGGTGCCGCCGCACCGGCGGTGCTCCGGTGCGGCGGCGGCAGTTAAGCTGGGCCGATGGAGACCAGCGGTAGGCCCGGACACGCGATTCGAACCCTCACCGTCCCCTCGGAGGAGCTGCGTGAGGCCCTCGCCCCCGCCGCAGGTGCCCTCCGGCTGGCGGTCTGGGACTTAGACAGCGCCCCTGCCGGGGTTGACCCAGCGGAGGTCGACGCCGTCGTCCTTCCATACACCGGCAGTCCAGACCTGCGCTCCGCCCTGCCCACGGTGCCGGGCCTGAAGCTCGTTCAGACCCAGACCACGGGCTACGACGGGGTGACCGACCTCGTCGGGCCAGGTGTCGGCATCGCCACCGCCTCGGGAGTCCATGCCGCCGCGACCGCCGAGCTCGCCGTCGGCCTGGCATTGGCCTCGCTGCGTGGGATCGACGACGCCGTCCGCAATCAGCGCGAGGGACTGTGGCGGCCGCGGCGGTACCCGGGGCTGGCCGACCGGCGCGTGCTCCTGGTCGGCGTGGGCGGCATCGGCCGGGAGATTCAGCGCCGCCTCGAGGCCTTCGACGTCATCCTCACCCGGGTCGGCAGTTCCGCCCGCGACGACGAGGCCGGGCACGTCCATGCCGCCTCGGAGCTCGTGGCATTGGCGCCCGCCCACGACGTGGTCATCGTCATCACGCCGTTGACGGAGGCGACCCAGGGGCTGATCGGGGCCGAGGTGCTCGCCGCCCTTCCGGACGGCGCCCTGGTGGTCAATGTCGCCCGCGGCCCCGTGGTTGACACCGACGCGCTGACGCGGGAGGTGGTGGCGGGCAGGCTGCGCGCCGCCCTGGACGTCGTGGATCCCGAGCCGCTGCCGGCGGACCACCCGCTGTGGCGGGCCCCCGGTGCGCTGATCACCCCGCACGTCGGAGGCAATTCCGGGGCGTTCTGGCCCCGCATCGTCCGGCTCCTTGAACGCCAGCTCCAGCTGCTGGGCAGCGGCGCCGCCCCTGAGAACCTGGTCCAGCGCGGTCCGTGGGCGTAGGGGCTAGGCGAGCCCGATGAAGGCCTCCATGAAAGCATCGAAATCGATGCGGTCGACGTCCTGCTCGAGGACGATGCCGTTGCCCGGACCGACATCCAGCACGGGCTGGTCCTCGACGGCGAAACGGAAGACCTTTCCGGTGCTGGTGCCGACCTCGTAAGTGTTGTCGTCCCACATGGTCGCATGCGCCAGATTCGTCATATTCACCTCCACCGGGGAACCGGCGCCGCTTAGGTCGGCGACGCGGACCGGGGCGATCATGAGCTCGGCCGGCTTCCAGCGGTAACCGAGCACATAGGACGTCCCGTCCGGAGCGGGGAGCTCCCCCTGCTCCGGCTCCTCCGGCGCGGCAAAGACGAGGTTGTAGGCGCCGTAGTTCGGGATCTGCGAATCGAAGATGCGGCGGAGGGCGTTCTTCAGCCCCTGGCCGCCGGAAAGATGCTCTGGGGAGGATGCTGGCTCGGACGTCATGTTCCGCCAAGGAGTTAGGTGCCGGCTGGTGGGTCGGCCGCGGCATCGAACCCCCACGACCCGCGGGCGCTCGCCCACTGCGGCCGATTCTACCGGAGGCACCTTCCAAGTGGACGGTTGACGGCCGCGAACCGCCGGGCGGTAACAGCCCGGAAACAGAAAACAGGAACCCGCGACGGTTACCCATAGACTTTCAGGCATGACCTCGACTACCCCTGACATCAAGCCAAGAAGCCGTGCGGTAACCGACGGAATCGAGCGGGCGCCGGCGCGCGGAATGCTGCGGGCCGTCGGCATGGGCGACGACGATTTCGTCAAGCCCCAGATCGGCGTTGCCAGTTCCTGGAACGAGATCACCCCCTGCAACCTCTCACTCAACCGGCTCGCCCAGGGAGCCAAGGAGGGCGTGCACGCAGGCGGTGGATTCCCCATGCAGTTCGGCACCATCTCCGTCTCCGACGGCATCTCCATGGGCCACGAGGGCATGCACTTCTCCCTCGTCTCCCGCGAGGTCATCGCCGACTCGGTCGAGACGGTTATGGAAGCCGAGCGCATCGACGGCTCGGTCCTCCTCGCCGGCTGCGACAAGTCCCTGCCCGGGATGCTCATGGCTGCTGCCCGCCTCGACCTGGCCAGCGTCTTTCTCTACGCCGGGACGATCATGCCCGGCTGGGTCAAGCTCGAGGACGGCACCGAAAAGGAAGTCACCCTGATCGACGCGTTCGAAGCCGTCGGTGCCTGCGCCGCCGGGAAGATGTCGGTGGGGGACCTCACCCGCATCGAGAAGGCGATCTGCCCCGGTGAGGGCGCCTGCGGCGGCATGTACACCGCGAACACCATGGCCTGCATCGGTGAGGCACTCGGTATGTCCCTGCCCGGCTCCGCCGCCCCGCCCTCCGCGGACCGCCGCCGCGACCACTTCGCCCGCCAGTCCGGCGAGGCCGTCGTGAACCTGCTGCGCCTCGGCATCACTGCCCGCGACATCATGACCCGCAAGGCCTTCGAGAACGCCATCGCCGTCACCATGGCCTTCGGCGGTTCGACCAACGCCGTCCTTCACCTCCTCGCCATCGCCCGCGAGGCCGAGGTCGACCTCACCCTCGACGACTTCAACCGCATCGGCGACCGGATTCCCCACCTGGGCGACCTGAAGCCCTTCGGCCGGTACGTCATGACCGACGTCGACCGGGTCGGCGGCGTTCCCGTGATCATGCGTGCACTGCTCGACGCCGGGCTCATCCACGGCGACGCACTGACCGTCACCGGCAAGACCGTGGCCGAGAACCTCGCGGAGATCAACCCGCCGGACCTCGACGGCAAGATCCTGCGGGCCATGGACAATCCCGTCCACAAGACCGGCGGCATCAGCATCCTCAAGGGATCCCTCGCCCCCGAAGGCGCCGTGGTGAAGACCGCAGGGTTCGACGCCTCCATCTTCGAGGGAACCGCCCGTGTGTTCGAACGTGAGCAGGGGGCCCTGGCCGCCCTCGCCGAAGGCGCCATCAAGGCCGGCGACGTCGTCGTCATCCGCTACGAGGGACCCAAGGGCGGCCCGGGCATGCGCGAAATGCTCGCCATCACCGGGGCCATCAAGGGCGCAGGGCTCGGCAAGGACGTCCTCCTGGTCACCGACGGGCGCTTCTCCGGCGGCACCACCGGCCTGTGCATCGGGCACGTGGCCCCCGAGGCGGTCGACGGCGGTCCCATCGCGTTCATCCGCGACGGCGACCACATCCGCGTCGACATCCCCAACAAGAGCTTCGACCTGCTCGTTGACGAGGCCGAGCTGGAAGCCCGCAAGGTCGGCTGGGAGCCGCTGCCGGCCCGTTACACCAAGGGCGTCCTGGCCAAGTACGCGAAGCTGGTCCACTCGGCCTCCGAGGGCGCCTACTGCGGCTAGAAACCTCCGCGTGCTCCGTGTGCTGTGAGTGCACGGAGCACGAGGTCGCACGGCGCCCCGGCGTCGTGTCGACCACCGGCCGCCGAGTCAGTTAGTGTCCACTAACTGGACGCCTTGTCCAGCATGTGAGACAGCGGGGAGTGCTGTTGACACTGCACAACCCGTACGAGGAGACTTCAAACATGCAGTCAGTGAACGTAATCGTCGTCCTTACCAAGCGCGTGGCCTAAAGCCCGACCGGTAGACCCTACGTCACGCGCAACCCCTCACCAGCCCACCAGGCGGAGGGGTTTTTTGTTTCCACAGGACAAATCGCGCACCAACTGTCCAGCACGTCAATGCAGTACACGTTCCGAAGGAAGTTTCAGATGTCCAAGGGATCGCCCATCAGCCCGGCGCTGATGGCAGCAAGGCCGGCCGCTCCTGCAGCCCCTGGCAGGGACACTGCCCACCCGGTGCAGGTAAGCGCAGTCCGGGGACCCAACAACGTTGTGCCCCCCACCGAAATGCTCGGCTCCTCGGCGATCGTCCGGTCCCTTGAAGAGCTCGGCGTCGACGACATCTTCGGACTTCCCGGCGGAGCCATTCTGCCGACCTACGACCCGCTGATGGCCTCCACAAAGCTCCGCCACATCCTCGTCCGGCATGAGCAGGGCGCGGGGCACGCCGCCCAGGGCTACGCCATGGTCACCGGCCGCCCGGGAGTCTGCATCGCCACCTCCGGTCCCGGCGCAACGAACCTCGTCACCGCCATCGCGGACGCCCACATGGACTCGGTGCCCCTCGTCGCCATCACCGGTCAGGTCGCGAGCGCCGTCATCGGCTCGGACGCCTTCCAGGAGGCGGACATCGTCGGCATCACCATGCCGATCACCAAACACTCCTACCTAGTCACCAATGCCAACGACATTCCCCGCGTGCTCGCCGAGGCCTTCCACATCGCCTCGACCGGCCGCCCCGGACCGGTGCTCGTCGATATCGCCAAGGACGCCCAGCAGGGCAAGATGACCTTCTCCTGGCCGCCGAAGATCGACATCCCCGGCTACCGCACGGTCGTGCGCGGACACTCCAAGCAGGTCCGGGAGGCCGCCCGCCTGATCGCCGGTTCCACCCGGCCGGTCTTCTACGTCGGTGGCGGAGTCATCAAGGCCCACGCCGCCGCGGAGCTGAAGGAACTGGCCGAGCTGGTCGGCGCGCCGGTCGTCACCACGCTCATGGCCCGCGGTGTGTTCCCGGATTCCCACCCCCAACACGTCGGTATGCCCGGCATGCACGGCTCCGTCTCGGCCGTCACCGCCCTGCAGCAGTCCGACCTGCTAATCACCCTGGGCGCACGCTTCGATGACCGGGTCACCGGAGTGCTCTCCAGTTTCGCGCCGGGCGCCAAGGTCATCCACGCGGACATCGACCCCGCGGAAATCTCCAAGAACCGCACCGCCGACGTGCCCATCGTGGGATCGGTCAAGGAGATCATCCCCGAACTCATCACCGCCGTCCGCGAGCAGTACGACGGCGGGGCAGCCCCCGACATCTCGGCCTGGTGGAACACCATCAACCGGCTCCGCGAGACGTACCCCATCGGATTCACCCAGCCCGACGACGGACTCTCGGCGCCCCAGCAGGTCATCAAGCGCATCGGTGAGCTCACCGGCCCCGAGGGAGTCTATGTTGCGGGCGTCGGCCAGCACCAGATGTGGGCCGCCCAGTTCATCCAGTACGAACGCCCGCACGCCTGGCTCAACTCGGGCGGGCTCGGCACGATGGGCTACTCGGTTCCGGCCGCCATGGGCGCCAAGGTCGGCAACCCCGACCGGGTGGTCTGGGCCATCGACGGCGACGGATGTTTCCAGATGACCAACCAGGAGCTCGCGACCTGCGTCATCAACAACATCCCGATCAAGGTCGCGGTCATCAACAACTCATCGCTCGGCATGGTCCGGCAGTGGCAGACCCTGTTCTACGAGGGCCGGTACTCCAATACGGACCTGAACACCGGGCACGACACCGTCCGCGTCCCGGACTTCGTCAAGCTCGCCGACGCCTACGGGTGCGCCGGGCTGCGCTGTGAGCGTGACGAGGACATTGACGCCACCATCCAGCAGGCCCTGGCGATCAACGACCGGCCCGTCGTCGTTGACTTCGTCGTGAGCCGCGATTCGATGGTGTGGCCGATGGTGCCCTCCGGGGTCAGCAACGACCTCATCCAGATCGCCCGCAATATGACCCCCGTCTGGGAGCAGGAGGACTAGCCATGACCCGTCACACGCTCTCAGTACTCGTCGAGGACGTCCCCGGCGTCCTGACCCGCGTCGCGAGCCTTTTCGCCCGCCGCGCCTTCAACATCAACTCCCTCGCGGTCGGCCCCACCGAGATTCCCGGCATGTCCAGGATGACCGTCGTGGTCGAGGCGGAAGGGGACCTGCTCGAGCAGGTCACCAAACAGTTGAACAAGCTCATCAATGTCATCAAGATTGTCGAGCTCACCTCCGAACAGTCGGTGCAGCGTGACCACATCCTGGTCAAGGTGCGCGCCGACGCGGCAACCAGGCTGCAGGTCACCCAGGCCGCCGACCTGTTCCGGGCCTCCGTCGTCGACGTGTCCACCGACTCGTTGATCATCGAGGCCACCGGCACCCCCGAGAAGCTCAGCGCCCTCCTGTCGGTGCTCGAGCCGTTCGGGGTGCGGGAGATCGTCCAGTCCGGCACCCTCGCGATCAGCCGCGGGGCGAAGTCGATGAGCGATCGGGCGCTCCGCAGCGCCTGAGCCCGCAACGCCCTTTTCACCCACCAAGTTTTCCAGGTAATCCACTAGAGGAGATATCCACGTGACCGAGTTGTTCTACGACGACGATGCCGACCTTTCCATCATCCAGGGCCGCACCGTGGCCGTCATTGGCTACGGCAGCCAGGGCCACGCCCATGCGCTCAGCCTGCGCGACTCCGGCGTCGATGTGCGCGTCGGGCTGAAGGAAGGATCGAAGTCACGTGCCAAGGCCGAGGCGGAGGGCCTCCGGGTCCTCTCCGTCGCCGAGGCCACCGCCGAGGCCGACCTCATCATGATCCTCACCCCGGACCAGGTGCAGCGCCACGTGTACGCGGAGGACATCGCGCCGAACCTGCAGGCCGGCGACGCCCTGTTCTTCGGCCACGGCTTCAACATCCGCTACGGCTACATCCAGCCGCCGGCCGACGTCGACGTCGCCCTCGTCGCACCCAAGGGCCCCGGGCACATCGTGCGCCGCGAGTTCGAAGCCGGGCGCGGGGTTCCCGACCTGATCGCCGTCGAGCAGGATCCCTCGGGCAAGGCCCGTGAGCTCGCGCTGTCCTACGCCAAGGCCATCGGCGGTACGCGGGCCGGCGTCATCGAGACCACCTTCACCGAGGAGACCGAGACCGACCTCTTCGGCGAGCAGGCAGTGCTCTGCGGCGGCGCGTCGCAGCTCATCATGTACGGCTTCGAGACCCTCACCGAGGCCGGGTACAAGCCCGAGGTCGCCTACTTCGAGGTGCTGCACGAGCTGAAGCTCATCGTCGACCTCATGGTCGAGGGCGGCATCGCCAAGCAGCGCTGGAGCGTTTCCGACACCGCCGAGTACGGTGACTACGTATCGGGCCCGCGCGTCATCGATCCGTCGGTGAAGGAAAACATGAAGGCGGTGCTTGCCGACATCCAGAGCGGTGCCTTCGCCAAGCGGTTCATCGATGACCAGGACGCCGGAGCCCCGGAGTTCGCCGCCCTGCGCAAGAAGGGCGAGGACCACCCGATCGAGAAGACCGGACGGGAACTGCGGAAGCTGTTCTCCTGGATCCAGACCAACGACGACTACACCGAAGGTTCGGTCGCCCGCTAGGCGCCGGGGCAGCCCCACGCTGCCCGCCCCCGCTGGGGAACCAATCAGGACACGAAGGCCGGGCTCACTGCTGAGTAACATAGCGGGCCCGGCCTTTCCTGCACCCTAAGCTGGCCGTACACTCCACCCGCCCCGCATTGCAGCAGTGAAGGAACATTCCTGTGGAAAAACCCGTAGTTCTCCTTGCCGAAGAACTCTCGCCCGCCACCGTCGCGGCCCTCGGTCCGGACTTCGAGATCCGGAACACCGACGGCGCCGACCGCGCCCAGCTCCTCGCGGCCCTGGGCGACGTCGACGCCGTCCTGATCCGCTCGGCCACCCAGATGGACGCTGAAGCCATCGCGGCCGCGCCGAAGCTCAAGGTGATCGCTCGGGCCGGGGTGGGCCTGGACAACGTGGACATCAAGGCGGCCACGCACGCCGGCGTCATGGTGGTGAACGCGCCGACCTCGAACATCATCTCGGCCGCGGAGCTGACCGTGGGGCACATCCTCAGCCTCGCCCGGAACATTCCGCAGGCCAGTGCGGCGCTCAAGGCGGGGGAGTGGAAGCGCTCCCGCTACTCCGGCATCGAGCTTTACGAGAAGAAGATCGGGATCATCGGCCTGGGCCGCATCGGCGCCCTCGTCGCCGCGCGCCTGCAGGGATTCGGGACCGAAATCCTCGCGTACGACCCCTACGTGACCTCCGCGCGGGCCGCCCAGCTGAACGTGCGGCTCGTGACCCTCGACGAGCTCCTCACCGAGGCCGATTTCGTGACCATCCACATGCCCAAGACCCCCGAGACCGTGGGCATGCTCGGCGAGGAGGCGTTCGCGAAGATGAAGAACAGCGCGTACGTCGTCAATGTCGCGCGGGGCGGATTGATCGACGAGCCGGCGCTCCATGCGGCGCTGGAGCGCGGCGAGATCGCCGGCGCCGGCGTCGACGTGTTCGTCGCCGAGCCGAGCACCGACCTTCCCTTCTTCAAGCTCGACAATGTGGTCGTCACCCCGCACCTCGGTGCCTCAACCGCCGAGGCCCAGGAAAAGGCGGGCGTCTCCGTTGCGAAGTCGGTCCGGCTCGCCCTCGCCGGGGAGCTCGTGCCCGATGCCGTCAACGTCGCCGGCGGCATCATCGACCCGGCCGTCCGCCCCGGCATCCCGCTCATGGAGAAGCTGGGCCGGATCTTCACGGCACTGACCCACGATTCGCTCACCCAGATCGAGGTTGAGGTCGCCGGCGAAATCTCCTCACTGGACGTGAAGGCCCTTGAACTCGCAGCGCTCAAGGGTGTCTTTACCGACATCGTCTCGGATCAGGTGTCGTACGTGAACGCCCCGGTGCTCGCGGAGCAGCGCGGAATCGCCACCCGGCTGACGACGACGCCGGAGTCGGAGGAATACCGCAACGTCCTACGGATCCGCGGGGCGCTCTCGGACGGATCCCAGATCTCGGTCGCCGGAACCCTCACCGGCCCCAAGCAGATCGAGAAGCTCGTCGGCGTCAACGGGTACGACCTCGAGATCCCGATCAGCGAGCATCTCCTGGTGCTGCTGTACACCGACCGCCCCGGCGTGATCGGCGCCCTTGGCCGGCTGCTGGGCGAGAAGGACATCAATATCGCGGGCATGCAGGTGGCACGGAACAAGGAGGGCGGGCAGGCGCTGTCCCTGCTGACGCTCGACAGCGCGGTTCCCCAGGACGTGCTCGACGCCGTCAAGGCCGAGATCGGCGCGACAGTGGCGCGCGAGGTCGACCTGCAGTCCTAGAAGTACACCCAGCCCGTACGCTCGACCTCGAGCCGTCCCGAAAGGAGGCCAATGGCGGTCCACACCCTGCCCGCCGGACGCGGCACGGTCCTCCAGTCGTTCAACCGATCGGTTCCTCCCGTGCTGGAGGTCGACCCGGGCGACACGGTCGTGGTGTCCTCCTTTGACGCCTCGGGCCATCTGGAGGCCCCGACGTCGCCGGGAGAGGCGAAACCGCTGATGTTCCCCGACCGCCTGGGCCACTGCCTGACCGGGCCCATCGCGGTCCGGGGAGCTGTGCCGGGTGACGTGCTCGCGGTGTCCTTCACCGCCCTGACGCCGGGGGAGTGGGGATGGACGATTGCCGGCCACCGCCGGGACGCCCTCGCCCGTGTCCTCGGGATGGAAGAGGCCGTGGCCCAGTGGCTCCTGTGGGACCTCGATCCCGGACAGGGCACGGGAGTGAACCAGCTGGGGCATGCCGTCGGGCTAAGCCCGTTCCTCGGCGTCGTCGGCATGCCACCCAACGAGCCGGGGGACTTCCCGACAGTCCCTCCCCGGGCTGCCGGCGGCGGCAATATCGACTGCCGCGAACTCACCGTCGGGTCGGTCCTCTACCTGCCGGTGACCGTACCCGGGGCGATGCTCTGCGTGGGCGACGGGCACGCCCGCCAGGGGGACGGGGAAGTGGGCGGTACGGCGATCGAGTGCCCCATGACCTCGGAGCTGGTGCTGGACCTGGCGGAGGATCCGGCACTGCAGTCGATCCATGCGGTCACACCCACCGCCCGGATCACCTTCGGGTTCGACTCCGACCTGAACGCGGCCAGCGCCGAAGCCCTTGGCGCGATGCTGACGTGGATGGAGGCCCTGTACCGGCTGGATCGGACGAAGGCCCTGGCGCTGGCGAGCACCGTGGTCGACCTGCGCGTCACGCAGATCGCCAATGAGGTGTGGGGCGTCCACGCAGTGCTCGGCCGGGACGCGCTGCGGTGAGCCGCCCCACCCTGGCCACGCTTGGAACGGAATCGGGTTTCGACGGCGGACAGGGTAATTTCGTAGAGTGACTTCTCCCGGTTCAAACACTCCGTTCTACATCACTACGGCGATCTCCTACCCCAACGGCGTCCCGCACATCGGCCACGCCTACGAGACGATCGCCACCGACACCATGGCCCGGTTCAAGCGGCTTGACGGCTATGACGTCCGCTTCCTCACCGGCACGGACGAGCACGGGCTGAAGATGCAGCAGACGGCGGACAAGGAAGGCATTCCGGTCCGGGAACTGGCAACGCGCAACGCGAAGGCCTTCCGGGCGATGAACGACTCCCTCGGGATCTCCTACACACGCTTCATCCGCACCACCGACGAGGACCACTATGCGGCCGCCTCGGAGATCTGGCGCCGGATGGAAGCGAACGGGGACATCTACCTGGACAAGTATTCGGGCTGGTACTCCGTGAGGGATGAAGCCTTCTGGCCGGAGGACGAGACCGAACTGCGCGAGGACGGCATCCGCTACGCCACGGAGACCGACACCGAGGTCACGTGGACCGAGGAAGAGAGCTACTTCTTCCGGCTGGGTTCCTACCAGCAGCGGCTCCTCGACTTCTACGAGAAGAACCCCGAGTTCGGCGCGCCCCAGTCCCGCTTCAATGAGGTCATCAGCTTCGTACGGGGCGGTCTGCAGGACCTCTCGATCAGCCGCACCACCTTCGAGTGGGGAGTGCCGGTACCCGGCAATGAGAAGCACGTCATGTACGTCTGGGTGGACGCCCTCACCAACTACCTCACCGGTGTCGGGTTCCCGGATACGGAGTCGGAGTCCTTCCGGAAGTACTGGCCCGCCGACGTCCATGTCATCGGCAAGGACATCTCGCGCTTCCACGCCGTGTACTGGCCGGCGTTCCTCATGTCGGCAGGGCTCGAGCTGCCCAAGCGCGTCATGATCCACGGCCACCTGCACAACAAGGGGGTCAAGATGTCCAAGTCGCTGGGCAACGTCGTCGCACCGCAGGACTGGGTGGAGCAGTACGGTCTGGATCAGGTCCGCTTCTTCCTCCTGCGCGAGGTTCCCTTCGGCGCGGACGGCTCTTACAGCCACGAGGCGGTCGTGGGCCGGATGAATTCGGACCTGGCGAACAACTTCGGCAACCTCGCCCAGCGCTCCCTGTCGATGGTGGCCAAGAACTGCGCCGGGCTCGTGCCCTCACCGGGTCCCTTCACCGAGCCCGACGCCGCGCTGCTCGCCGACGCCGGGGCACTCCTGGAGACGTGCCGGTCGGCCTTCGAGAAGCAGGAGTTCTCCCGTGCGCTGGAGGCGATGTGGACCGTACTGGGGGACACCAACGCCTACTTCGCCGAGCAGCAGCCGTGGGTGCTCCGCAAGACCGACCCAGAGCGCATGAACACCGTTCTCTATGTGACCCTTGAAGTGCTGCGCATCGTCGCAGTGCTGTCCCAGCCGGTGATGCCGACGAGCGCCGCCCGGCTCCTCACGGTGCTGGGACAGGGCACCTCTGACGCCGACCCGCTGCGGTCCTTCTCCGCCCTCGCGACGGCGCTGCAGCCGGGCACCGAACTGCCGGCCCCGACCCCGATCTTCCCGAAGTACGAGGAGCCGAGCGAGGGATAGCAGCCGGGCCGCAATGCCCTAGTTCGAGAAGAACCGCTCGACGGCCGTCTCCCGCATGATCCGGGCGACCGTCTGCTGCTGTTCCCGGGCGGCCTTCAGGAGCCGCTCAAGCTCAGTGGGATCCAGTGCCGGTTCACGCCTGCCGGCGGGCGTGTCAGCCACGAACAGCAGGGTGTCCCAGAGCGCTTCCTTGCCGCGCAGAAGGGCCTGGAGCGCTTCGAACTCCAGTTGGGCTCCCTCGCCGGATCTCCGCCGCAGGAGGTTGATGGGGTTCACGGACGAGATCAGGGCGCCGCTGTGGGCTGCCGCCATTTTGAGCCTGCCGGGACGGTGTCCCAGCGCGTGGATGAGCCGTACAAGTGTGTCCCGTTCGCCGGAGATACCGCGCGCCAGGTCGGCGAGCTCGGCGCCGCCTGCGGTGCCGTCCCAGGATCGGCTGGCCGCTTCGAAGAGGCGGACTCCGTTCGTCGCACCCAGCAGATGGGTGTCGAGGTAGGCGAACAGAGTTTCTTTATCGAGGCGTGTCCGGTCGGGCGCCTGCTCATGATCGTTCATATACCTATCCTCTTCGATCCTTGGCAGGGCGCAAATCGGAGCCACCGCCAAATGGCGGGCCGCTAGCTGCGGGAGGCGACCGGAGATGGAGCCTTCAGCGGCATTTCGATGCGCACCGTGGTCCCTTCGCCGACGGTGGAGTTGACGGTGATTGAACCGTTGTGGGCAGTCACTGTCCGTTGCGCTATCGCCAGTCCAACCCCGGCGCCGGGAACGGCGCCGTCGGTGGCGTTCGAGGCGCGAAAGAAGCTTTCGAAGAGGCGCGGGATGTCCGCTTCGGGGATCCCGATACCGGTGTCGCGCACGACCACTTCGGCCGGACCGGCGGCGGAACGGCAGACGGTGTTGAGCTCGACCACGCCGCCCGGGCCGGTGAACTTCACGGCGTTGGAGATGACAAGCCCAACTGCTTCCTTGAGCTGGTCGTAGTGGCCGGCGACGAGGATGTTCTCTTCACTGGGTGGGCAGCGAAGGGTCACGTTCTTCGCCGCAGCAGCGGCGGAAAGGTCCCCGGCGGCTGCGGAAACGACATGGCCGAGGTCCACGGAGAGGTGGCCGTGCGGCTCGTCGAGCGTGGGGGAAAGGGCCGTGATGTTCTCGATCAGGTCGCGGAGCCGGGTGGTGTTGCGCTCGACTGTCTCGAGCATGCGCCGGGCTCCTTCGGGCAGCGGACCGCCGGAGCCGTCGAGGATCATCTCGAGATAGCCGGCCATTGAGGCGAGCGGTGTGCGCAGTTCGTGGTTGACCGTTCCCACGAAGTCGCTCTTGGCCTTATTGAGGCGCCGGAGTTTCTCTACAGCCTGCTGCTGCCGCGCGATCAGCTGACCCTGGATCAGGCCGTGGGCGAAGTTGCCGAGCACGTGCTGGGTCAGCGAATTCTCCACCGGGGTCCACTCAAGGGGCCGGTGGTTATTGATCAGCCAGACAAGCCCGAACGGCGTGGTGCCCTCCCCAAGGGCGACGACGACGCCGCTCGTGATGCCGGAGAGGTCCTCGAGATCCTCGAAGACCGACGTGCCCGCCGATGCCGGGTCGCCCGCAGGAGGGAAGCGTTCGCCGGTGGAGCTCTCCCACAGCCGGAGCGCCAGGGCCTTGGCCCTCCCGGAGTGGGCCAGGGACGGAACTTCCATTGGGTCAGCGTCTGCGCTCGACCAGTGTGAACTCAGGTCCGCCACGCGGTCGTCGGGGAAGATCTGGAGGAAGACCGAGTCCGAGCCCAGCGCGCGGCCAAGCCCGGCGAGGAAGTTCCCGACCATGGATTCGAGGCTGTTGGCGGCGCGGATGTCTGCGGAGATTTCGCGCATCCGTTCGCGCAGCAGCGACGCAGACTCGCGCTGCACCCGGTGCTGGCGGCGTCGGGCGATGGCGGACGCCGCGCGCTGAATGATCTCGCGCTCCTGATATGGCCGAAAAACGAAATCGGTGATCGGATTCTCAAGCAATCCTCCGGGCTCCAGCGGCGCGCTGTCGGGCAGGAGGAGGATGACCGGAAGTCCGGCGAAGCGGGAATCGGATTCGAGGACGCCAAGGAGTGCGCGGCTGCTTTCGTCCGCCAATTGAAGGTCGAGGAAAACAATGTCGGGCGTGCTTTGACGGAGGGTCCCCAGAAGGGCCGAACCTGAACTCACCGGGACCGCGGCGTAGCCGGCCTGCTGCAAAATGGCGCAGAGATCTTGGCCGTCCTCATCGCTTGGCGATGCGACGACCGCTGTGCCGCCGAATCCGGCCCAGCTAACGTCTTGCTTGCTCACGGCGTCCCTTCCCCATGTCGCTTGCGCTCACACTATCCGAAGCCCTGTCCAGTGTCAGGCCCAAGCGTGCCGGGTAGATGGGTCGATACCCAATCGGAGTTCAAAGTACGCGCTTTTTCACTGCCACGTACTTTCCAACACGGTAAGCGTAGCAATTCGAGTAATTACTCGGAGTCCTCCAAAACAGTCGAGTATTGACCACTCGCGACTATCCCCCGGGCCATTTCTAGCCTGAGTAAGTAATCAAGAACTGATGATTCTGCTGGGGAAACGTCAAGATTTTGAGTCGGTCTCACACGGCAATCGAGCGGTCCTGTGCAACGCCCTGCGACACCGCATTTCAGCCCCCCAGGAGTGGTCAGTTAAGCCCCCATCTGGTTGGAGAGCTGTCATGAAATCAATCCTTACAACTGTCGGGCTCGTGGGCTTCGCCTTCGCTGCCACCACGGCTCCCGCCTACGCTGCACCGCCTACGCAGAATAATGCCTGCCACTCGGCAGGCGTCACTGGCATCGGCGCACAGGCCAAGGCCGGCAATGGGGCCAACTGTTCCGGTGGCGACCAGGGGGGAGTTCCGGTGCAGCCGGCGACGCCTGCCCAGCCGACGACACCGGTCGCTCCTGTGGAGCCTGTGGTGCCTGCGGTGCCGGCTGGTCCGGTGGTCCCCGCAGAGCCCGCCGTTCCGGTGGCGCCTATCACTCCTGCCATCCCAGCGGTCCCGGCTACTCCAGTCGACGCCGTCGTTCCTGCCGTTCCGGCAGTCCCGGCTGAAACTGCTCCGGCGGAGCCGATCGTTCCCGCTTCTCCGGACCAGGCAGGCAATGCAACCGGAGGCAAGCCAAACGGGGGGAATCCCGGCGGCGGCAACGGCGGCGGCGACAACCCCGGCAACGGCGGCGACAACCCCGGCAACGGCGGCGACAACCCCGGCAACGGCGGCGACAACCCCGGCAACGGCGGCGACAACCCCGGCAACGGCGGCGACAACCCCGGCAACGGCGGCGACAACCCCGGCAACGGCGGCGACAACC
>NZ_JAEKGC010000013.1 GCF_016405885.1 Arthrobacter sp. MSA 4-2
GGTGACGCACGCGGTGCGGGCCGTCCCACGGGCGAGCGTTCGGGCCGTCCCACCGGTGACGCACGCGGTGCGGGCCGACCGGGGGAGGCGCGGCGCGATTCCGGCTACCGGGGCACCGGAAACCCCGCTGCCGACCGGTACGCGGCCAAGAAGTCAGGCGCCGGAAAGCCTCGACAGAAGCCATCGGGCCCCCGCGCGTTCGGCGGAGAGCGCTTCGGCAAGGACCTGGGTCCGGTACGCCGTCCCAAGGCCGCCCGCACCAGCCGTCCCGCCGACGAACTCGACATGCACAACCCCGACGGCGTGCGGCTCCAGAAGGTCATGGCCTCGGCAGGGGTCGCCTCCCGCCGCGTGTGCGAGGAAATGATCCTCGACGGCAGGGTCGAGGTGGACGGCACCATCGTGCGCGAACTCGGTGTCCGGGTGGTTCCGTCCGAGGTGTCAATCCACGTCGACGGCATGCGCCTGCAGCTCAACGAGGACCTGAAGTACTACGTCTTCAACAAGCCGCGCGGCGTTATCTCCACGATGGAGGACCCCGAGGGACGCCCGAGCATTGGGAACTTCCTCAAGAACAAGAACAAGAATGAGCGGCTGTTCCACGTCGGCCGGCTCGACGCCGAAACCGAGGGACTGCTGCTCCTCACCAACGACGGCGAGCTCACCAACCGGCTCACCCACCCGTCCTACGAAGTGCCCAAGACGTACTACGTGCAGGTCCGCGGCCCGATGGGCCCGGGCATTGGCGCGCAGATGAAGGAAGGCATTGAGCTCGAGGACGGCATCTCCAAGGTCGACTCCTTCAAGCTCATCGACTCCACCCCCGGACATATCCTCGTCGAGGTGGTGCTGCACTCGGGGAAGAACCGCGTGGTACGCCGCCTGTTCGACGCCGTCGGGCACCCCGTGGAGCGTCTCGTCCGCACCCAGATCGGCCCGATCCGCCTGAACGACCAGCGGCAGGGAAGCATCCGTGTTCTGGGCCGCCAGGAGGTCGGCCACCTCCTTGCATCGGTAGGCCTCTAGCGGATGGAACCTGCAAGGGACAACGGAACGCATCTTGCCGGTCCGGTGCTGGTAATCGGCACGGGGCTGCTCGGGGCAAGCATCGGCCTGGGGCTTCGCGCCCGCGGAGTCGAGGTCGCACTGTCGGACATCTCGCCGTCGACCCAGGCAGTCGCCGTTGATATCGGCGCCGGGCGTGCCCTCGGGGATGCCGCCGGGTTCGCGCCCGAACTCGTCGTCGTAGCGGCCCCGCCCGACGTGGCCGCGGTGCTCGCGGCCTCGGCCCTCGCCGACTACCCCGGCGCCGTCGTCGTCGACATTGCGAGCGTCAAGTCGGCCGTCCTGCAGGGAGTCGAGGCAGCGGTGGGCGATCCGGCGTTCCTTGAGCGCTACGTCGGCACCCATCCCATGGCCGGCCGGGAACGGTCCGGCCCCGTGGCAGCGACCGCCGAACTGTTCACCGGCATGCCCTGGGTCCTGTGCCCAGGCCCGGCCAGTTCGCCCGCCGCGGTGCGCTGCGCCGAAGCCCTCGCAGTGGACCTCGGAGCCGTGCCGGCGCGCATGTCCCCGGAGGAACACGACGAGACGGTCGCGCTGATCTCCCACCTTCCGCAGGTGCTCTCCTCGCTCGTTGCCAGCCGGCTCGCCGACACCCCCGCACACTCCCTTGCCCTTGCAGGCAACGGGCTCCGGGACGTGACGCGCATCGCCGCCAGCGACCCCCGCCTGTGGGTGCAGATCCTCTCGGCGAACGCCGAGAAGCTCGTGCGGATCCTGTATGGCGTGCGGGAGGATCTCAACCGGCTGATCGGCACCCTCGAAGACCCCGTGGCCGCCGGCGCGCGCCTCGACATGGCGCAGCTGATGGCCGAAGGCAACGCCGGCCAGGCACGCATCCCGGGCAAGCACGGCACGCCGCCGGGCTCCTTCGCCCGGCTCACGGTGCTCGTCGAGGACGTTCCGGGCCAGATCGCCCGCCTCCTCACCGAAATCGGCGACATCGGCGTCAACGTCGAGGACCTGCGCCTTGAGCACTCACCCGGCCGCCAGGTCGGCATGGCAGAGGTCTGGGTTGTCCCCGGCCGTCGAAACGAGCTGGCGGAGTCACTGACCGGCCGCGGCTGGAAGGTCGTCCAATGAGCGAATCCACGATCCACTCCCACTTCCGGCTCGGGAAGTCGCTGGTGGTGGCCATCGACGGACCGTCCGGTTCGGGCAAGTCGAGCGTCAGCCGGGAGGCCGCACGCCGGCTCCACGCCGCTTACCTCGACACGGGAGCCATGTACCGCGCGGTGACGCTTCACTGCCTGTCCACCGGGATCGACCTCAAGGACGCCGCCGCCGTCGAACACGCGGCTCGGGCCATCGAGCTGTACATCAGCACCAGCCCCGACCGCGAGCTGGTCACTTTGGCCGGCGTGGATGTCACCACGGCGATCCGCGAACCCCGGGTCTCCGAGGCGGTCAGCGCCGTGGCGACGACCCTCGGCGCACGGGCCGAGCTGATCCGGCGCCAACGGGCGCTGATCGCCGGTGCCGGGCACCGGATCGTCGTCGAGGGCAGGGACATCACTACCGTCGTCGCCCCCGACGCCGAGGTCCGGATCCTGCTCACCGCCAGCGAATCGGCGCGCCTGCGGCGGCGCGGTGACCAGCTCGGCGGAACCCAGTCCTCGTCCCAGCTGCAGCAGCAGGTGCTCGAACGGGACGCCAAGGATTCGACAGTCGTCAATTTCCAGCAGGCCGCCGACGGGGTCGTTACCGTCGACTCGTCCGAGCTCGACTTCGAGCAGACGGTCGAAGCCGTCCTGGACGTCGTCCACACCGTCGCCCACTAGCAGTTCAGACTGAATTAAGGAAAACACTCATGAGCGGGAACCTCTCGCCCCAGGACCCCACCGGGCCCGACACCGATTTCGAACCGACCGGCGATGACCAGATCGCCGAACACCTCGACGCGCTCGATGACGCCGAAGCCGAGGTGCGCGCGGCCTCGCTGCGCGCCGGGCTGGCTGACTACGAGCTCGACGAAGAGGACGCCGCGCTGCTCGCCCAGGGGGACGAGGAGTACGACGAAGACGCCGAACAGCGCCTCAATCCGGTGCTCGCCATCGTCGGCCGGCCCAACGTCGGCAAGTCGACGCTGGTCAACCGCATCCTGGGCCGCCGCGAGGCGGTCGTCGAGGACACCCCCGGGGTCACCCGCGACAGGGTGTCATACCCGGCCCAGTGGAACGGGCGGAACTTCACCCTCGTCGACACCGGCGGGTGGGAGGTCGACGCCAAGGGCATCGCGGCGCGCGTCGCCGACCAGGCCGAGATCGCCGTCGACATGGCCGACGCCGTGCTGCTCGTCGTCGACGCCACCGTGGGCGCCACGGCCACCGACGAGGCGGTCGTGAAGATGCTCCGCCGGAAGAAGAAGCCGGTCATCCTCGTAGCCAACAAGGTCGACGACATCCAGAACGAGGCGGACGCCTCCTTCCTGTGGGGGCTCGGCTTCGGTCAGCCCTGGCCGGTCTCGGCCCTGCACGGCAGGGGCACGGCGGACATGCTGGACCAGGTCATCGAGATCCTGCCCGAATTCTCCGAACACGGCGGCATCGAACGCACCGGCGGCCCCCGCAGGGTGGCCCTGATCGGCCGGCCCAATGTCGGCAAGTCATCCCTCCTGAACAAGCTCGCCGGCTCGGACCGCGTCGTTGTGGATCCGCTGGCCGGCACCACCCGCGACCCGGTCGACGAGATGATCGAACTCGGCGGGCGCACCTGGCGCTTCGTCGACACCGCCGGTATCCGGCGCCGCGTGCACATGCAGCAGGGCGCCGACTTCTACGCCTCCCTGCGCACGCAGTCGGCGCTGGAGAAGGCCGAGGTCGCCGTCGTGCTGCTGGCCGTCGACGAGGTCCTCAGCGAGCAGGACGTCCGCGTCCTGAACATGGCGATCGAATCCGGCCGGGCGCTGGTCCTCGCGTTCAACAAGTGGGACCTGCTCGACGACGAGCGCCGCCGGTACCTCGAGCGTGAGATCGAGCAGGACCTCGCGCACGTCGACTGGGCTCCGCGGGTCAACATCTCCGCACTGACCGGCTGGCACAAGGACCGCCTGGTACCGGCCCTTGACACCGCTCTCGAGTCCTGGGACCGGCGCATCCCCACAGGGCGGCTCAACGCCTTCCTGGGTGAGCTCGTGGCCGCCCACCCGCACCCGGTGCGCGGGGGCAAGCAGCCGCGCATCCTCTTCGGCACCCAGGCCTCAAGCCGGCCGCCCAAGTTCGTGCTCTTCACCACAGGCTTCCTCGACCCGGGGTACCGGCGCTTCATCACCCGCCGCCTGCGCGAAACATTTGGTTTCGAGGGGACACCCATCGAGGTCAGCATGCGCGTGAGGGAAAAGCGGGGACGCAAACGCTGAGCATTGTCCGGAGCCACCCGGAAAATGCTGTACAGTAATTGAGGTGGTTTGACCGGCTGGTTGAACCGATCGGGATGTGGCGCAGCTTGGTAGCGCACTTGACTGGGGGTCAAGGGGTCGCAGGTTCAAATCCTGTCATCCCGACAGAAAAAACACAGGCCAGGGGCCGTTTCCGGAACAACCGGAAACGGCCCCTGCTGCGTTAATCGGCGCTGCGTTGACCGGCGTGCTGATGCCCCGCCGTCCGTTCCGCGCCCGGCGCTGACCGCCGACCGGAATCGGCACCACCGCGGCTAACCGCCGCCGGTGCCCTCCTCCTCGCCATCGGGTCCCGCGGTTTCCGGCCCGGTCCCTTCGCCTTCGGTTCCTGTGCCCCCGCCGCCGGTGTTGTCGGTTCCGGTTGCGCCGGCGTCCGTCGCCCCGGCTGTCGGCTCACAGTCGTCCGTACCCCGGCCCGTGCCGGTTCCACCGGCCGCCCCGGTTTCGGTGCCGGTGCCGCCGGATTCGGTGCCATCGGTGCCGATGCCGCCGGTTTCGGTGCCATCGGTGCCGGTGCCGCCGGTTTCGGTGCCATCGGTGCCCGTGCCCCCGGTTTCGGTGCCATCGGTGCCCGTGCCCCCGGTTTCGGTGCCATCGGTGCCGGTGGCCGCAGTGCCGGTGGCTCCGGTGCCCGTGGCTCCGGTCTCACCGCCGCCGGCCGCGTCGGTTTCGGTTCCACCGGGGCCGGTGGCTCCGATCGACGGTTGAACGCTCTCGGAATCGGTGGACCCGGTACCTTCGGTTTCGGTCCCGGTCCCGCCGGTCCCTCCTCCTTCGCCGCCGCGCGGCTCGCAGGATGCCTCGGCCGTCGCGGACTCAGCAGCCGGGGGCGTCGGGTCCTGGGTCACCTCCTCGACCGGGTTTTCCGGGCCGGGGCCCCCGAGCCCATCGCTGCACCCAACAAGAAGCAGCGCGCTCACACCCAGCGCCGCCGGGAGAGTCCTCAATTTTGTGGAGATCATTTTGATCACCTCCCGCCCTGATCGCGCGATTAACCCTAGGCAGGGAGAATTCGTACGGGCAATAATTCCGGCGCCGCACAGATAACTTCCGCAGGTCGGCCGGGGGGCGTATAAGGCCTTCATTCGAACCGGCCGGCACGCTACCCGCCGATGATTTATGCCTATACTCGATCAGGATCGGCTCGGGCAGCGCCGCCCCTCTCCTCCCCCTAGATAGAACGACGAAAGGCAATCATGAGCAACGTCCCCGAAGGCCTCTACTACACCGCCGAGCACGAGTGGGTCACCGAGCCCAATGCTGCCGGCATCGTCCGGGTGGGAATCACAGACTTCGCCCAGGACGCCCTGGGTGACGTGGTGTACGTCCAGATGCCCGAGGTCGGCACTTCGGTGACCGGTGCGGACGTTGTGGGAGAGGTCGAGTCGACGAAGAGCGTCAGCGACATCTACGCTCCCGTCACCGGCGAGGTTGTTTCACGCAATGAGGGGCTCGACGACGATCCCGCACTCATCAACTCCGATCCCTACGGCGAGGGTTGGCTGATGGAGATCAAGGTTGAGAGTGCATCGGTTGTCGAGGACCTGCTGAGTTCAACGGAATACTCACAGCAGGTAGGCTAGACACACCGGCTCTGGCAGTACTTCACGGCCAACCGGCATTGTCCGGTTGGCCGCCTAATGTGGGAGGAAACACCAATGGTTGGCGACGACAGCGCAGCCGTAAACCAAGGAGGGCACCACGTGGAGTCCCCGGAAACTACGACGATCGGCCTGCCTCCGCAGGCAGCCTTCGCGGAGGTTGAGCGGCATCTCACCAAGGAGGAACAGGCCTCGGTGGCAGCGCTGCCCGCGGGTTCGGCCCTCCTTGTGGCCCATTCCGGCCCCAACGCCGGAGCGCGGTTCCTCCTGGATGAGGACGTCACCAAGGCCGGGCGCCACCCCAATGCCGACATCTTCCTTGACGATGTCACCGTGTCCCGACAGCACGCCGAGTTCCGCCGCACCCCCAACGGGTTCATGGTTGTCGACACCCGGAGCCTCAACGGCACCTACGTGAACAACGACCGCGTGGACAGCGTGGTGCTGCGCAGCGGCAACGAGGTCCAGATCGGCAAGTTCCGGCTCACCTTCTACGCCGCCCGAGCCACCACGGCCGGCCAGACGCCCTCCCAGCCCGCGGCACAGGCCTGATCCACTTCATGCCGACACCCCAGCCCAGCCGGCGCAGCGTCGGCATCGCCCCGGCCCACCCCAGCCCCGGAGTCCTCAATATCGGGGAAGTGCTGCGGGAGCTGGCGGCGGAGTTTCCGCAGGTCACGGCGTCCAAGATCCGGTTCCTTGAGGAAAAGGGACTGATCAGCCCGCAGCGCACCCGTGCGGGGTACCGCAAGTACGCTCCGACCGACGTCGAGCGCCTGCGGTTCGTCCTAGCCCTTCAGCGCGATCAGTACCTGCCGCTGAAGGTGATCAAGGACTACGTCGACGCCATCGACCGCGGTGAGCGGCCCGAGTCGCTGCCCGGGGGGATGAGCCTGTCGCCGCGGATGGTCTCGGACCAGCTGGCCCGCGAGCTCAGCTCCCACGCACGCAGGCTCACTGCGGAGACCCTCGCGGCCGAGGCCAAGGCCCCCCGCCGCCTGGTCGACGACCTGATCAGCTTCGGGCTGATCGCCCCGGTGGATGGCCGGTTCGATGAGCATGCGCTGAAGGTCACCCAGGCCTGCGTCCAGCTCGAGAGCCACGGCATCGAACCGCGCCACCTGCGCCCCTTCCGGGCCGCCGCCGACCGCGAGCTCGGACTGGTCGAACGCGTCGTCGCCCCGGTGGCCTCGCGGCGCGACGTGGCTTCGAAGGCCCGGGCAGCCGAGACCGCCCGCGAGATCAGCGAATTGTGCCTTAACCTTCACAGCGCCCTGGTTTACTCTCAGATAGCCAGAATGGACAGTTAGGCCGGCCATGATCGAAGTCGAAGTTGTCGGAGTTCGAATTGAGCTGCCCTCCAACCAGCCCCTTGTGCTGCTGAAGGAACTGGCGGGGGAGCGGCATATCCCCATCTGGATCGGGGCACCGGAGGCCAGTGCCATTGCGTTCGTCCAGCAGGGCATCGTCCCGCCCCGCCCGATGACCCACGACCTTCTCGTCAGTGTTGTCGCCGCGGCGGGACGCGCCATCACCGAGGTCCGGATCGTCGCGGTGCAGGACACCGTCTTCCACGCGGAACTCGTGCTCGACGACGGGACGCGCGTCAGCTCCCGTGCCTCCGACGCCCTGGCCGTGGCCCTGCGCGTCCCCTGCAGCATCTACTGCGCGGAGCAGGTCCTCGATGCCGCCGGCGTCGAGATCGCCGACCCCGAGGCCGACGACGAGGAAACCGGCGACCAGGAAACGGCCGAGAAGGAACTCAAGCAGTTCCGCGAATTCCTCGCCGACGTCGAGCCCGAGGATTTCGAGCCCTGACCTCCCGACACGCAAATCTTAGAGGCCAGCATCTTTGACCTTGTGTCCGAGGCGATCTAACGTCAAAGCATACGGTTCCCATTGCAACGGAGAGGAACTCGGGGCACACTGTAACAGAGCCCTGAGATCCGGCCTCCAGAGGCTACTTCCCCGGGAACCCAATGAGGAGGCACGCGTGAGTCCGAAGGGTGACGCCGGTAAGCTGAAAAGCCCGGCAGCGGCGGGCACTGGCATACCCTCGAGCGCCCAGGGCCTCCTCTTCACCGAAGATCTCCCCGTGCTCGACGAAGACGCCGGATACCGCGGCCCCACAGCATGCAAGGCCGCCGGCATCACCTACCGCCAGCTCGACTACTGGGCCCGCACCGGACTCGTCGAACCGGCCGTCCGCGGAGCTTCAGGATCCGGCACGCAGCGGCTCTACGGTTTCCGCGACATCCTCGTCCTCAAGGTCGTCAAGCGGCTCCTCGACACCGGCGTTTCGCTCCAGCAGATCCGCACCGCCGTCGAGCACCTGCGCGAACGCGGCGTTGAGGACCTCGCCCAGATCACGCTCATGAGCGACGGCGCCAGCGTCTACGAGTGCACCTCCGCCGACGAGGTCATCGACCTCGTCCAGGGCGGACAGGGCGTCTTCGGCATCGCCGTCGGCCGGGTGTGGCGTGAGGTCGAGGGAAGCCTCGCCGCGCTCCCGAGCGAACACGCGGCCGACCAGGACTTCCCCGACGACGAGCTCAGCAAACGCCGCACGGCCCGCCGGATCGGCTAGGGCCACCCCCGGCCCTGCTCGGGGCCCTGCACGAACCTCCCGGCCTCCGCCGGGTTTGAATCCTCATTATTCTTTCGGCCCGCGCGTCGGTGGGCCCGCATCGGCAGCAGCATCTTCCCCTACCGGCCCGCATCGGGCAGCAGGCATCGCCCCGTTCAGCGATTACGTGAGCTCGGCCATTACGGGAGAGCTGCTCCGCACAAGGTCCGGCGCATCGCCCCACGGCTTCGTCATCCGCATCCGTTAACCCATAGCCCGGCGCATACGTTGCGGCGGGTAGGACGTGCCCGCCCCACCGGCACCGAGGCCCGGTCGGGGCTGGTCAGCGGCGGGCGACGCGGCTGCGCAGGCGGCCGGCGCCCACCAGGGAGCGCAGTAGCTCATCGAAGTATTCTGAGGCCTGTCGGGCCGATTCGCCGGGCCAGTGGTGGACCGCGTGCGCGGCGCCCTGGATCTGCTGCCAGTTGGCCTGTTCGGTAATCGTGGGGCTGAGCAGCAGTTCATTGAACATCTGTTTCATCTCCGCCAGGCGGAAGGTGTGCTCGTTCGAGGAGGAACGCACCCGGTTCGCCACGATCCCGGCGGTTTGCAGGCCCGGTGCGTATTCGGCCTTGAACAGTTCGATCGCGCGCATCGTGCGTTCGGTGCCAGCCACCGAGAACAGTCCCGGCTCGGCCACCAGCAGCACCCTGTTGCTCGCCGTCCAGGCCATCCGGGTGAGTCCGTTGAGCGAGGGCGGGCAGTCGATGAGGACCAGGCCGTAGCCGGTCACGCGGGAGAGCAGCGTAGAGAGGCGGCGCAGGTCGCGGCGTCCAAGGTCCGGGCGGTCGTAGATGCCCGAGAAGGCCGAACCCATGGCGACGTCGAGGACCGGCTTCGCGCCGGAGCCGGCAAGGTTCCGCTCGATCGCCGTCTCGACCCAGCCGCTGGGCACGGTGTTGGCCGCGAGGTCGGCGCGGCGGGCGGTCTTCAGGAGCCGCCCAATGTCCAGCTGGCCACCGGCGCGGACGCCGAGGCCCGTTGTTGCATCGGCATGCGGGTCAAGGTCGACAACGAGGGTCGGGATGCCAGCTGCGAGTGCCGCGGATGCCAGCCCCAGGGTCACGGAGGTTTTCCCCACGCCGCCTTTGAGGCTGCTGATACTCACTACTTGCACTGGTTGGACCTCTACCTTAAATCGCGGGAATTCCGGCTGCGGGCACGGCGGCACTGATGCGCTTCCCTATTGTATGGTCCCGCGGGAGGTAATTCCGTCCGGCATGCCGCACGGCGTCGCGCGGCCAGTATTCGGACGCAATTTGAGCGGGCGTGGTCAACCGACTGTAGGCTCTTGCTGAAACCACGCAATCCTTCGCCGCACGGCGTACCACCGAATTATCGGCACATTCCCCAGCATATTCACCGTAAATAAGCAGGAGCGGCATGTTCTCCAAGATTCTTGTAGCAAACCGGGGCGAAATCGCCATCAGGGCCTTCCGGGCGGGGCACGAGGCGGGAGCCAAGACCGTCGCCGTGTTCCCATACGAGGACCGCAACTCCATCCACCGGCAGAAGGCCGATGAGGCCTACCTGATCGGGGAGCAGGGGCACCCGGTGCGCGCCTACCTCGACGTCGCGGAGGTGGTCCGCGTCGCGAAGGAATCCGGATGCGACGCCATCTACCCCGGGTACGGTTTCCTCTCCGAGAACCCGGACCTCGCACGGGCAGCGGCCGAGGCGGGCATCACCTTCGTCGGGCCGCCCGCCGACGTGCTCGAACTCGCGGGCAACAAGGTCAAGGCCCTCGACGCCGCCCGGGAGGCCGGCATCCCGGTCCTGAAATCCTCGAGGCCCAGCGCGGACGTCGACGAGCTGATCGCGGCTGCGGACGAGATCGGCTTCCCGGTGTTCGCCAAGGCCGTCGCCGGCGGCGGCGGACGCGGGATGCGCCGGGTTGACACCCGCGAGGCCCTCCCGGGAGCGCTTGAGGCGGCGATGCGCGAGGCCGAATCGGCCTTCGGCGATCCGACGATGTTCCTCGAACAGGCGGTGCTGCGCCCCCGTCACATCGAGGTGCAGATCCTGGCTGACGCCGAGGGCAATGTCATGCACCTCTTCGAGCGCGATTGCTCGCTGCAGCGCCGCCACCAGAAGGTCATCGAGATCGCACCGGCGCCGAACCTCGACGACTCCATCCGCCAGGCGCTGTATCGCGACGCCGTCGCCTTCGCCAAGGCGCTGAAGTACGTCAACGCCGGCACGGTCGAATTCCTCGTCGACACCGTGGGTGAGCGCGCCGGCCAGCATGTGTTCATCGAGATGAACCCCCGCATCCAGGTCGAGCACACGGTGACCGAGGAGGTCACCGACGTCGACCTTGTCCAGTCCCAGCTGCGGATCGCGGCAGGGGAGACCCTGGCCGACCTCGGCCTGAGCCAGGAGACGGTTCAGCTCCGCGGAGCCGCGTTGCAGAGCCGGATCACCACCGAGGATCCGGCCAACGGGTTCCGCCCCGACGTCGGAAGGATCACCGCCTACCGTTCCGCTGGCGGTGCCGGGGTGCGCCTTGACGGCGGCACCGTGTATGCGGGCGCCGAGATCAGCCCGCACTTCGACTCCATGCTCGTGAAGCTGACCTGCCGGGGCAGGGACTACCCCACGGCGGTTACCCGTGCCCGCCGGGCGCTGGCGGAGTTCCGGGTGCGCGGGGTCTCAACGAACATCTCCTTCCTGCAGGCCGTGCTCGACGACCCCGACTTCATCGCGGGGAACGTTGCCACCTCCTTCATCGACGAACGCCCCGAGCTGCTCACCGCAAGGGTCCCTGCGGACCGGGGGACCAAGCTGCTGACCTGGCTGGCCGACGTCACGGTCAACAAGCCGAACGGGGAGCGCCCGGCCCACCTTGACCCGCGGGAGAAGCTGCCCGCGGCGCCCGAGGGCGGGCAGGACCTGCCGCCCGGGTCGCGCCAGCTGCTGCAGGAGCTCGGCCCAGAGGGGTTCGCCGCCAGGCTGCGCGCCCAGGAGGCCGTCGCTGTCACCGACACCACCTTCCGGGACGCCCACCAGTCACTGCTCGCCACGCGGGTGCGCACCCGCGACCTCGCGGCCGCCGGAGGGTCCGTCTCACGCCTGACCCCGCAGCTGCTGTCGGTTGAGGCCTGGGGCGGTGCCACCTACGACGTCGGCCTGCGCTTCCTTGGGGAGGACCCGTGGGACCGGCTCGATACGCTGCGGCGGGAGATTCCGAACATCTGCCTGCAGATGCTCCTGCGCGGGCGCAACACCGTCGGCTACACCCCGTACCCGGAGGCGGTGACCGAGGCCTTCGTCAAGGAGGCCGCCGCCTCGGGCATCGACATCTTTCGAATCTTCGACGCGCTCAACGACGTGTCCCAGATGGAACCGGCGATCCGCGCCGTCCGGGCCACCGGCACGGCGGTGGCCGAGGTGGCCCTGTGCTATACCGCGGACATGCTCGACCCGAAGGAAACCCTCTACACCCTCGATTACTACCTGGGGCTGGCCGAGCGGATGGTCGCCGCGGGGGCGCACATCCTCGCCATCAAGGACATGGCGGGGCTGCTCCGTCCCGCCGCGGCCGCGAAGCTCGTGACCGCCATCCGCGAGCGTTTCGACCTGCCGGTCCACCTCCACACCCACGACACCGCCGGCGGGCAGCTCGCGACGCTCCTTGCCGCCGTCGACGCCGGGGTGGACGCCGTGGACACGGCCAGCGCCCCGCTGGCCGGCACCACCAGCCAGCCCTCCGCGTCGGCCCTCGTGGCAGCGCTTGCCCACACCCCGCGGGACACGGGGATCGACCTTGACGCGGTCAGCTCCCTCGAACCCTACTGGGAGGCCGTGCGGCGGACGTATTCGCCGTTCGAGTCCGGGCTTCCGGGCCCGACCGGCCGGGTGTACCGGCACGAGATCCCGGGCGGACAGCTATCGAACCTCAAGCAGCAGGCCATCGCCCTGGGCCTCGGCGAGCGGTTCGAGGCGATCGAGGACATGTACACCGCGGCGGACCGGATCCTCGGCCGGCTGGTCAAGGTCACTCCGTCCTCCAAGGTGGTCGGCGACCTGGCGCTTCAGCTGGTCGGCTCGAACGCCGACCCGGCCGACTTCCAGGAGAACCCGCAGAACTACGACATCCCCGACTCGGTGATCGGGTTCCTCAACGGCGAGCTCGGCGACCCGCCGGGCGGCTGGCCGGAACCGTTCCGCTCCAAGGCGCTCCAGGGCCGGGCCGTGAAGCCGCGCATCGTTGACCTGGAGTCCGCAGATGAGCAGGCCCTGGCCGGGGATTCCGCCCAGCGGCGGACCACGCTGAACCGCCTGCTGTTCCCCGGGCCGGCCGCGGACTTCATCCGGACGCGGGAGACCTACGGCGACGTCTCGGTGCTGAACACCGCCGACTACCTGTATGGACTGCAGCAGGGCGGCGAGCACGTCATCGAACTCGAGAAGGGCGTGAGGCTGATCGCGACCCTCGAGGCCGTCTCGGACGCCGACGAGAAGGGACTGCGCACGGTGATGTGCACCCTCAACGGCCAGATGCGGCCCGTTTCGGTGCGCGACCGCAGCGTCAAGAGCGACGTCAAGGCCGCGGAGAAGGCCGACCCGTCCAATGCCGGCCACGTCGCGGCACCCTTCGCGGGCGCCGTCACGGTGACCGTTGCGGAGGGCGCCACGGTGAGCGCCGGCGACACCGTCGCCACGATCGAGGCGATGAAGATGGAAGCGAACATCACCACCCCAACGGCCGGCACCGTGCAGCGCATCACTGCCGACGGCGCCCAGCAGGTCCAGGGCGGCGACCTGCTCGTCGTCATCAGCCCCGCCTGAGCCTTCAACCTCCGGGCCGGGATGGACTCCGTCCCGGTCCGGAGGCGCTGCGCTAGAGTTCATCGTTGATGCCCCGCGCCGCCCGGCGCGCCCGGCCCGTACCCAACCCCGTGAGGAACCATGGTCTCGAAATCCCCCTCAAGTCCCACACAACCCGACCCGGCACAACCGGACGCCGCCGCCGAGCCGGGGCAGGGCGCAGGGGAGGCGACGGGATCCGGGACGGCTGCCCGGGGGACCACCGGTCCGGCCGAGGCCGGCAGGACCTCGGATATAACGAAACCCTCGGATGCGGCGAAGGCCCCGGACGCGGTGACGGCTCCCGGTACGGGGTCCTCGGCAGGCGGGGACGCCACCTCCGGCGCGGGACCCGCCGCCGGCGCCGTGCCTTCCACCGACGTGCCCTCTGCTGACGGGGCCCCTTCTGATGGGACCCCTGCCTCGAGCCAGAACCCCGCCGCCGTCGGAGTGCCCTCCCCGGCCGCGCCGCCGGCGGTGCCGGAGGCATCGGCCGCAGCCCTGTGGAACGGCGGGGTGCAGGTCGGCCCGGTCCCCGTCATCCAGGCACCGCTGCCGCCCACGCTCATCCCCGAAATCGGTGCCACCTCCGCACCAAACCTCCTCTCCATCCCGGTGCCCGTGGAGCCCACCGGGTGGCGCCCGAGCGGATCCGCCGCGCCTTCCGCGGAGGAGCCGCCCGGCAGTACCGCGCCCGGGACCGGAGATTCCGCAGCCGAGGAGCCGCCGAGCGCCCGCCGCGTGCGCGAAACCGGGCCGGAACCGGCGTCCGCCCTGACCGCCGACCGCCTGCTGACCGGGACCGAGCGGCCGCCCTCCGGCGGCTGGCGGCGCTGGCTCTACTCGGCGACGCTGGGCTACGTGAACCTCGGCGACTCCGACGCGGTGCGGATCCGCAGGGCAACCGAACATCGAATCGCCGTCCGTCTCGGCGGGCACACCCGCTATGTGCCGGTCCTCTCCCGCAAGGGCGGCGTCGGCAAGACCACCGTCACCACGCTCCTCGGCATGGCGCTCGCCGACATGCGCGAGGACCGCATCATCGCGATGGACGCCAACCCCGACCGGGGAACGCTGTCCGACCGTTCCCCGGGACGCGCCGACTTCACCGCCCGCCAGCTGGTGCAGAACCGGTTCATGGTCGACTCCTTCGCTCAGCTGGCCCACTACGTCACCCGCGACGGCTCCCGGCTGCACGTCCTGGCCTCGGACACCGACCCCGCCGTGGCGCAGGCCTTCGACGACGCCGACTACCGCGCGGTCACCGACATCCTCGGCCGGTACTACTCCATCGTGCTCACCGATTCCGGCACGGGCATGGTGCACTCGGTGATGAAGGGAACCCTTGAGAAGGCGGACACCGTGGTGCTCGTCTCCGGCGGAAGCGTCGACGAGGCGAGGCTGGCCTCGGAAACCCTGTCCTGGCTCGAGGCCCACGGCCGGCACGACCTAGTGGCCAAGGCGATCGTCGTCGTCAACCTGTCCTCAGGCAATGGAACCCAGGTCAGGGTCGGGGAGATCGAGGAGCACTTCCTCTCCCGGGTCGGCACGGTGGTGCGCATCCCGTACGACCGGCACCTGGCCGAAGGCTCACGCATCGACCTGGCGAAGCTGCAGCCGGCCACGCGCAACGCGGTGATCGAACTGGCCGCGCTCGTCGTCGACGAACTGCACGACTGACCCCTGCCGCCGCCGCGCCGGCTAACGAGGACAGCACCGATAACGACGCACGCAGCCGAAAACGACGAACGCACCCGATAATTCGGGTGCGTTCGTCGTTTTGAGGTGCGCCGGTCGTTTTCGACGGCGCCCGGCTCCCTATACGCGGGGGGTGGCGTAGATTCCCTCGACGATGTCGGAGTAGTCGGTGAGGACCTGGGCGCGCTTGATCTTCAGGGAGGGGGTGAGGTGGCCGCTGGTCTCCGTGAAGTCCGAGGGGACGATGCGGAACACCTTGATCGCTTCGGCCTGGGAGACCGTCTTGTTCGCCTCGTCGACAATGGTCTGGATCTCGGCCAGCACGGCCGGGTGGCTGACGGCCTCCTCCATGGTGGTGCCGGCCGGCAGCTGATGGCGCTCGAGCCAGCCCGGCAGGGCCTCCTCGTCGAGGGTGATCAGGGCCGAGATGAAGGGGCGCTGGTCACCGACCACCACGCACTGCGACACGATGGCGTTCGCGCGGATGGTGTCCTCAAGCATCGCCGGCACCACGTTCTTGCCGCCGGCCGTGACGATGATTTCCTTCTTGCGGCCCGTGATGCTGAGGTACCCGTCGGCGTCGAGCTCGCCGATGTCACCGGTGCGGAACCAGCCGTCGATGAAGTTTTCCGCCGTGAGGTCCGGCCGGTTGAAGTAGCCCCGGAGCACCGCGACGCCCTTCGCGAGGATCTCGCCGTCGTCGGCGATCTTGACGGCGTTGCCCGGCAGCGGGGCGCCGACCGTGCCGATCTTGACCTTGCGCGGGGTGTTCACCGTGAGCGGCGCCGTGGTCTCGGTGAGCCCGTAGCCCTCGAGGACCAGCAGGCCGATGCCGTGGAAGAAGTGGCCCAGCCGGTCGCCCAGAGGCGCCCCGCCCGAGACCGCGTACTCGACCTTCCCGCCCATGGCGGCGCGGATCTTGCGGTAGAGCAGCCGGTCGAACAGGGCGTGCTTGGCGCGCAGGGCCAACGGGACCTTCCCGGCCTGGTCGGCCTTCGACCAGGCGATGGCGACGTCGGCGCCGGCGTGGAAGATCTTGCCCTTGCCGCCGTCCTCGGCCTTGAGCATCGAGTTGTTGTACACCTTCTCGAAGACCCGGGGCACGGCCAGGATGAAGCTCGGCTGGTAGCTCTGAAGGTCCGGCAGCAGGTTCTTGACGTCCGCCGTGTGGGCGACCGTCGCTCCGGCGGCGACGCACAGCACCGAGATAAACCGGGCGAAGACATGCGCCAGCGGCAGGAACATGATGGTCCGCGCACCCTCGTGGGCGACCTCGGACAGCGCCGCAGCGGCGTTTTCGGAGAGCTCGACGAAGTTTGCGTGGGTGAGCTCGCACCCCTTGGGGCGCCCCGTGGTGCCGGAGGTGTAGATGATTGTGGCGATGTCGTCGAGGTTCGCCAGCGACCGGCGGTCCGCGAGGGTCGAGTCCTCGACGAGGGTCCCCGCGGTCCGGAGGGTTTCGAGTCCGTTGCCGTCGAACTGCCACACGTGGGTCAGGGCGGACGTGCTCTCGGCGGCGGCGGCTTCACGGACGACGTTCTCGTGCCGGGCCGACTCGACGAAGGCCGCCACGGCGCCGGAGTCGGTAAGGATCCATGCGACCTGCGCCGGTGAGGAGGTTTCATAGACGGGAACCGGGACGGCGCCGGCAAACCAGATGGCGAAGTCGGCAAGGGCCCACTCGTAGCGGGTGCGGGCCATGATCGCGACCCGGTCGCCCGGGTTGACGTTCGAGGCGATCAGGCCCTTGGCGACGGCCTCGACCTGCTCGCGGAACTCGGTGGCGCGAATGTCCCGCCACTGACCTGCTTCGTCCTGGACGGAGAACAGGGCCGGGTTTGACGCCTTTTCCGCCTGCCGCACCACGAGGTCGGTAGTGTTGCTGTTGCGGGGGACGTCCACTAGGACGGGAACGCTGATTTCGCGCACAATAGCTCCTTTGATATCGCCGACGACTACAGGCATTTTCATAGACTATAGGGTGCCGCAGCCCTCATTACTGTCCAGTAATGTACGAATTGATAACGGTGGAGGAAAATGCGCACCGGCTCCCGCCGCAGGATCCTGAAGGAGGACGAGATGGCAGCTGGAGCGGAGCCGGCTTCGTCGTCCCCGCGGCGCCGCGGCGCACCGCCCTGGGCGGCAGGGCAGCCCCGGGCGGCCCGCCGGGCCGGGCTGCCCGGCCGTGCCGGACGCCCGGGGCTGCCCCCGGCCCGGCGAGGACTGGCCATCGGCATTGACGTCGGCGGGACCAAGGTCGCCGCCGGCGTCGTCGACGGCGCCGGCCGCCTCCTCGCGCAGGCCCGCCGGTCCACCCCGGGCAGCGATGCCCGCGGAGTCGAGGCCGTCATCGTCGACCTCGTGGCTGAACTGGGCCGGGGACACCGGATCCGCTCCATCGGCATCGGCGCCGCCGGCTGGATGGACCTCTCGAACGGGACCGTGCTTTTCAGTCCCCACCTGGCGTGGCGGAACGAGCCGCTGCGCAGCAACCTCGAGAAGCTGCTGCGGCGGCGCGTGACCGTCGTCAACGACGCCGACGCCGCCGCCTGGGCGGAGTGGCGGTTCGGCGCCGGCCGCGGCGAGCCCCGGCTGGTGTGCGTGACCCTGGGGACCGGCATCGGCGGGGCCATGATCCTTGACGGGCGGGTTGAGCGCGGCCGGTACGGGGTGGCCGGGGAGTTCGGGCACCAGGTCATTGTGCCGGGCGGCCACCGCTGCGAATGCGGCAACCGGGGGTGCTGGGAGCAGTACGCGTCGGGCAACGCGCTGGGCCGGGAGGCACGGGAACTGGCGGCGGCGAACTCGCCCGTGGCGCAGTCGCTCCTGGCGGCAGTCGACGGGGATGTCCAGGCGATCACCGGGGCGCTGGTGACACGGCTTGCCCTCGACGGGGATCCTGCCTGCCAGGAGCTGGTCGAGGAGGTGGGGCAGTGGCTCGGGCTGGGACTTGCCAACCTCGCGGCGGCCCTGGACCCGGGCACTTTCGTCATCGGAGGCGGACTCAGCGACGCCGGCGGGCTCCTCCTCGAACCGGCCCGCCGGGCCTTCGCCCGCAACCTCACCGGGCGGGGCTTCCGGCCCGCCGCCGCCATCGAGGCCGCCGCCCTGGGACCGTCGGCCGGGCTGATCGGGGCCGCGGACCTCTCCCGCTCGCTGCCCCGCGGCCGCTAGGAAGCCTCCCGCGGCGGGGGAGCAGGATCAGACTTCCGCGCCGTCGTCGTCGTAGTCGCGCTGACGAGGCAGGCGCAGCACCAGGAACACCACGCCGGCCAGGAACCCGGCGAGCACGCCCAGAGTCACCGCCGTCGGCGCGTCCCGCCAGAACATGGCGAAGAGCAGCAGCAGGACGGGCCCGCCGGCCGCGCCGAGCCAGGCCAGCACCACCAGGGGGTCTCCCGTGCCGAGCGGAGGAGGTTCCGGGGGCTCGTATCCCGCCCCGCCGTCGCCCTCGTCGTCCTCGGGTTCCTCGTAGTCCCTCGGGCCGGCCGGACGCAGCGGCTGGTTCCTGAAAATCGCCTCGACGCGGTCCCGGTCGCTGGGCTCCGGGTCGTCGGATTCCTCGGTCTCCGGGTTACCGGGGGTGCTTTCCAACCGTGCCACGAGGTCCCGCCAGACGGCGTCGTCAGTGGACTCATTCGGCTCTCGGGGGGTCATACGCTGGTACCTGCGCTCACGTGCCTGATGAAGTCCGCAGACCGGTCAAAGATGAAGGGTGCATCATTGTCCATCGTGGCCACATGGTAGCTGTTCGTCAACCGGATAATCTCAAGGTCGGCACTGCCCAGGTGCCGCCGCAGCACCTCGATGCTGGTTTCGGGAACCACCGGGTCGACGTCTGACCGGAACACGAGGGTCGGTGCCGTGACCTTCGGCAGCAGGGCCGTCGTATCGCGGAACAGCCCGGCCAGCTGGTGCACGGCGGCGACCGGGGTCCGCAGGTAGGCGCCCTCGTCCTGGCCCTCGAGCCGGATGCTGTTGCCGATCGCAGGAACCGAGCGCATCACGTACTTGAGGAGCCCCGCGTACCGGGCGCGCGGATCCGCGAAGGTCAGCCCGGGATTGACGACGACCACCCCCGCGACGTCGTGCTGGGCGGCCAGGCGCAGGGCCAGCGCACCTCCCATGGAGAGCCCTGCGGCGACAATCCTGTCGGTGCTTCGGGCCAGGTCCTCGTAGGCCTCTTCGTACTCGCCGTACCAGGCCCGCCAGGGCGTGCGTGCCAGTTCCTCCCAGGAGGTGCCGTGCCCGGGCAGCAGCGGCAGCCGGACCGAGAAGCCCTGCCCCGCAAGGTGTTCCGCCCACGCGCGGACGCTCACCGGCGATCCGGTGAAGCCATGGCTGAGCAGCACTCCGGTCCGGGCCGTCTCTCCGGTGCCGTCCTGGGAGTAGGCGACCGCGCCGGGAATCGATGTCATGGGTCAATGGTCGCACCCGTTCACCGCGCCGTACCAGCCGACGGGATCCTTAGAGTAATGTCACAAAAGGAAAAGCGTGCCGTCCGGCGGGAGCCGGACGGTCCCTGCAGGGAAGGCTGGCAGCGTGTTCTATTGGGTCATGAAGAGGATCATCGTCGGTCCGATTCTGAGAGTGCTCTTCCGGCCCTGGGTCAAGGGCCTTGACAACATTCCCGCGGAGGGGCCGGCCGTCCTCGTCAGCAACCACCTTTCCTTTTCGGATTCGATCTTCCTCCCGGTGGCGGCGCCCCGGCCCGTGGTGTTCCTGGCGAAATCGGAATACTTCAACGGCAAGGGCCTCAAGGGCAGGCTGACCGCCATGTTCTTTCGGCTCTCGAACCAGCTGCCGATGGACCGCTCCGGCGGCGCCGCGTCCTCTTCCTCGCTGACGGCCGGCATGGACATCCTCAACGGCGGAGGCCTCCTGGGCATCTACCCCGAGGGCACCCGCAGCCCCGACGGACGCCTCTACCGCGGCAAGACCGGCGTCGCCAAGCTGGTCCTGGCCACCGGGGTTCCCGTCATTCCCGTTGCCATGATCGGCACCGACAAGGTTCAGCCCATCGGGCGGCGGATCCCGAACATCCGCAGGGTCGGCATCATCGTGGGGGAGCCCCTCGACTTCAGCCGGTACCAGGGCATGGCCGATGACCGGTTCATCCAGCGCTCGGTCACCGACGAGATCATGTACGAACTGATGCGCCTATCGGGTCAGGAGTACGTCGACGCCTACGCCAGCAGCGTCAAGGAAAAGCTGGCAGCGGAGAAGGCCGCCGGCAGGAAGCACCACCGCCCAGGTGCCGACACCCGCCGGGCCGCGGTGCGGATGCCGCCGCCGGAGGCTCAGCAGGCACCGGCACCCGGGACCGTGACCGAAGTGGGCAAGGCCCAGCCGCCCAAGGGGCGGAAGAAGGACTCCGCCTGAGGCGCTTTTCCCGCCCGTTGGCGGGGCAGTGGGCCGAAAGTGGCCTATGTGACACAGCCGGGCGGCTACGTGACGGGCGGCGACAAACCGCGGCGTCGAAGCCATTAGGCTTGAGGGGTGACCGATACTGCAGCCTCAGCGTTATTGCCTCCTTTTCCGCTCCCCGCCGCCGGTACAGCAGGGCTCGACCACTGGCGGAGCCTTCCCATTTCGCAGCAGCCCCAGTGGCAGGACCCTGCGGTCCACACCTCCTCCATCAAGGAGCTCTCGTCGCTGCCCCCGCTGGTATTCGCCGGTGAAGTGGATGTCCTGAGGGAACGGCTGGCCGCGGCGGCCCAGGGCAAGGCATTCCTGCTCCAGGGCGGCGACTGCGCCGAAACCTTCGAGGGCGCAACCGCCGACCGGATCAGCGCCCGGGTCAAGACGATCCTCCAGATGGCCGTGGTCCTCACCTACGGTGCGTCCCTGCCGGTGATCAAGATGGGCCGGATGGCCGGCCAGTTCGCCAAGCCCCGTTCCTCGAACGACGAGACCCGCGACGGCGTCACCCTCCCCGCGTACCGCGGCGACATGGTCAACGGCTACGACTTCACCCCCGAGAGCCGCGGCCATGACGCCTCCCGAATGGTCAAGGCGTACCATACCTCCGCCTCCACCCTGAACCTGATCCGGGCGTTCACCCAGGGCGGGTTCGCCGACCTGCGCCTGGTGCACCACTGGAACAAGGGCTTCACCGCCAATCCGGCGCACTCGCGCTACGAGTCGCTCGCCCGGGAGATCGACAGGGCGGTGCGCTTCATGGACGCCTGCGGCGCCGACTTCGAAGCGCTGAAGCGCGTCGAGTTCTTCGCCAGCCACGAGGCGCTCCTGCTGGACTACGAGCGGGCGCTCACCCGCATCGACTCACGCACCAACCTGCCCTACGACACCTCGGCGCACTTCCTCTGGATCGGAGAGCGTACCCGCGACCTCGACGGCGCCCATGTCGACTTCCTCTCCCGGGTCCGCAATCCCATCGGGGTGAAGCTTGGCCCCACCACCTCCGGTGACGACGCGCTCGCCCTCATCGACAAGCTCGATCCCAACCGCGAGCCCGGACGCCTGACGTTCATCACCCGGATGGGCGCCCGGAACATCCGCGAGAAGCTGCCCCAGCTCGTGGAAAAGGTCACGGCCTCCGGCGCGCAGGTTCTGTGGGTGACCGACCCGATGCACGGGAACACGGTGACCTCGCCGAACGGGTACAAGACCCGGAACTTCGACGACGTCATGGATGAGGTCCGCGGATTCTTCGAGGTCCACAAGGACCTGGGGACGTTCCCCGGTGGACTGCATGTCGAGATGACCGGCGACGACGTCGCCGAGTGCCTCGGCGGGGCCGACCCGGTGGACCAGGAATCCTTCCTCGAGCGCTACGAGTCCGTGTGCGACCCGCGGCTGAATCACATGCAGTCGCTCGAGATGGCCTTCCTCGTCGCCGGAGCGCTCTCCAAGAACTGATCCGCTTCGCAGCCGGACGCCGCGGGGCTGGACAGCCCGGCCCCCACCGGAACGCCGCCACCGGGCTGGCTGATCCCCAGCAGCCAGCCCGCGGCCACGGCCAGGAAGGCCAGCAGGACCAGCAGCAGAACCAGCACGGCCTGCCACTGCGCCGCGCGCCGGGTGCGCAGCCGGTTCACCGGCCGCTGCGCGGCGCGCGCCTGCCTGCGCTGCTGGGACCTGCTCACCTTGAGGGCGGGCTGCGCGGGATGCCGCTGCGGAGCCTGGGACTGCGGCGGGTGGATCTGGGCGGGATGAGCCTGGGCGCGCGGCTGGACGGCCGGAGGCGGACCGGCGCCCGGCCGGTGCGTCCCGCCGAGGACGCGGGTGGCGTTGCTGCCGCCGCCCGGGCCGGCCGGCCGCACCTGGGGCTCCGGCGGAAAAATTCGAGTCGTGGCGTTCCGGCTGCCCGTAGAGGTTGGCAGGACCGCCGTTGGAGAGTCCGCCGACCCGGGCGGAACCGCCGTCGCCCCAGAGCGCCCTTCACCGATTACTTCCGTAGGACTGCCCGCGTGGGTGCCGGTGCTGATCACTTCGGTGGGGCTGCCAATGCCCATTACTTCGGTGGGGCTGCCGGTGCCTATCACTTCGGTGGGGCTGCCGGTGCCGATCATTTCGGTGGGGCTGCCTGCGGGGCCGCCGAGCATCACGGTGGTACCGCCGCCATCCGGCATCCTGCCGATCCCCGGTGAGCCGGCGGTCCCGGCTCCGCGGTCGTCGCGCCGAACCGGCGACGGCGGGCAGTAGTCGAGGTCGGCGCCGGTGAGCGTCGTGCGGACATGGCGAAGCTCGCCGAGCAGGGCGGTGCCGTCGACGGGCCGGTCCTCGGGATCCCGGGAGGTGCACCACTGCACCAGCTCGTCGATATCCTCGGCCAGGCCGGGCAGGAACTCCGATGGCGCCGGTACATGCTCGTAGGCGTGCTGGAAGGCGATCTGGACCGGGGCATCGCCGGTGAAGGGCTGCCGTCCCGTCAGGAGTTCAAAGAGCATGATGCCCGCGGAGTAGACGTCGCTGCGGGCGTCCGCCGGCTTGCCGGTGACAAGTTCGGGCGGGAGGTAGGCTGCGGTGCCGACAAGCGTCGCGGTGCCGGTGCTTGCGCTGACGGCGCGCGCGAGGCCAAAGTCGGCGATCTTGATCTGCCCGTTGCTGGACAGGAGCACATTTTCCGGCTTGACGTCTCGGTGCACCAGCCCCGCCTCATGGGCGGCGGCGAGGCCTTCGATGACGGGGTCGATTAGGGCAAGGGCCAGCCTCGGGGTGAGCCGTCCGCGTTCGCGGATCAGGTCCCGCAGTGTGCGTCCGGGAACGTACTCCATCACGAGATAGGCGGTGCTGCGTTCGGCCGTCTCGTCGATGCCCTGGTCAAGGACACCCACAACGTGCGGGTGGGAGAGACGGGCGGCCGACTTCGCTTCCTGCTCGAACCGGTCCAGGAAGGTGCGGTCTTCGGCGAGGTGCGTGAACAGGACCTTCAACGCGACCCTGCGGTCGAGCCTGCGGTCGAGGGCGAGGTAGACCGTGGACATTCCGCCGCGCGCGATGCGCGACTCCACGAGGTAGCGCCCATCGACAAGTTCGCCGATCAGGGGGTCGTTCAGCCGTTGGTGCACCTATTGATACTAAGTCCTGGCTGCGGTGGAGGGCAGAATCAACACCCGACCCCGCCCTCCACCGGTCCTACCGGAAGTTCTTCTGGTGGGCCTTGATGGCGGCGACGTAGTTCTTGGTGTCGCTGAACATGCCGTGGGTCTTCACGGAGTATGCGCCCTGGTAGTAGGACGCGATCGCGATGTCCTGCGAGGGGCTCGTGGCGAGCAGCGAGCGGATGATCGCCACGCCGGCCGTCACGTTGTCCTGCGGGTTGAGGAGGTTGAGCTTGCGCCCGACCAGGTCGCTGGCCCACTCCCCGGACATCGGGATGACCTGCATGGTGCCGATGGCGTTGGCGGGGGAGACCGCGCGCTGGTTGAAGCCGGATTCCTGGTAGGCGAAAGCCATGGCGAGGCTGGGATCGACGCCCATCGACCGTGCGGTGTTCGCCACGATCGTGCGCATCTCGGCCGAGCTCGGGACCGGCAGCGAGTTGAGGATCTGCTTGTTGCGGTTCGCGTCCGCGACGACGGCCTGGGGGTAGGTGACCCCGAGGAAGGTCGAGGGGACGAGGTTCGTCGGGGGCGGCGTCGTGGGGGAGCCGCCGTTGCCGGTGGGAATCGTGAGCTTCTTGCCGGGGTAGATCACCGTCGACGCCTGCAGGTTGTTCGCCTGGAGCAGCGCGGCAAGGCTCACCCCGTGGCGGGCTGCGATGGCACCCAGGGTGTCTCCGGCCTTGATCGTGTAGGTTCCGGCCGGGGCGGCGGGCGCGGTCGGCGTGGATGGTGCGGCGGGCGCGGACGGAGCCGCAGGGGCGGCCGGCTTTCCACCGAGGACCAGTTTCTGGCCCGGGTAGATGACTGAGCTCATCGAGAGGTTGTTGGCCCTGAGCACGCTGTCGAGGCTGACGCCGTGGCGGGCGGCGATGGCGCCGAGGGTGTCTCCGGGCTTGACGACGTAGCTGCCGGCCGGAGCGGCCGGGGCGGTGGGAGCGGGCTTGGCCGGAGCCGGAGCCGGTGCCGACGGCTTGACGGCCGCGGGTCCGCCGATGGCTATCTTCTGGCCGGGGTAGATGACCGAGCTCATCGAGAGGTTGTTGGCCCTGAGCACGCTGTCGAGGCTGACGCCGTGCCGGGCGGCGATGGCGCCGAGGGTGTCACCGGGCTTGACGACGTAGCTGCCGGTGGTCTGGGTGCGGACCGCTGCAGGAGCGGCGGGCGCAGGGGTGGATCCGGCCACCAGTCGGATCTTCTGTCCCGGGTAGATCACTGTGGTGGGGCTCATGCGGTTGAGCTTGAGCAGGGCGCCGAGCTCGATTCCGTGCTTGCGGGCGATGGCACCCATGGTGTCGCCCGCCTTGATCGTGTAGGCCGCCGGCGTTGTCACGGCAGGAACCTTCAGGGCGGGAATACGGGCGGCGACCTCGGCTGCCGGAATGAGGGCGCGGGCAGGGGCGGCCTGTACGGCAGGGACCTGGTGCCGCACCGAGGTGGCAGGGGAGGGCTGGTGGGCCGCTGCTGATTCTGCCAGCGCCACCGAGGACAGGATGACGGCCGGGATGGCGGCCGTGGACACGGCCAGGTTCCGCCGCCGGGAGGAGGAGGTGCCTGCGGCGGCGCGCCGGGAGGCTCCGCTCAGGGGTGTAGACGGTGGCTGGGCAGTCATGGGCATTTCCTCATCTATGGGCGGCCGGGGCCGCACGGTCGTCGGACTGCCGGGAGCGATCGTTCTCCTGTCCCGGCAAGCCAAGGTGCAATGTTAAGCAATGGGTCTTCTGTGACTCCAGTTACATGTGTGACTGTAGTGAATGTACACGATGGCGGGCGTATCACAACAGGTGGGAACTCCACATCAGGAGCCCGTCCGGCGTGTCGGTTCCCCTGCAGGCGGCGGGTAGAGCGTGTGCGCCGGGTCGTGGCACCCTTAGAAGGTGACTGAAATCGAAGAACTTGTGCCCCACTGGAGAAATCTCCCCGAGGTCGCCGAACTGCTTGGCGTCCCCATCACGAAGGTCCATGCGCTGCTCGATGAGCGTGCCCTGGTCGCCCTGAGGATCACCGACCGGAGGATCCGGAGCGTCCCTGAGGAATTCCTGGTCGACGGGGCGGTCCTCGACAGCCTCAAGGGCACCGTCGTGGTCCTCTCAGACTCCGGGTTCGAGGATGAGGACATCATCCGCTGGCTCTACACCGAGGACGACTCGCTGCCGGGCCGTCCCATCGACGCCCTCCGCGAAGGCCGCAAGACCGAGATTCGGCGCCGGGCCCAGGCCGCAGCCTGGTAGACAGCGACCGGTAGACAGAGCCCGTAGACGGCGCCGGCTAGACGGAGCTCGTAGACGGAGCCTGTAGGCAGCGCCTTGTAGACGGCGCGGGGTGGACGGCGTCGGGCAGGCAGCCGTCCTCCGGGCGCCGGCCGGCGCGTACGCCGTGCGCCTGAGGGTCCGCACGGCGCACGGGCCGGGCGGTGCTGGACGGTGCCGGACGGTCAGAAGGTCCGGGTCACTGCCGCTTCCGCAAGGAGCCCCAGGGCCGCCGCCGACACCTCATCGGTCTCAAGGACACCAAGGGCAGCGAAGGCTTCGGCCGAACGGTCCTGGATCAGCTTCTCGGTATCCCGCAGGGCCCCGCTGGCGGTGATGAGCCCGCGCAGCCGAGAGACCCCTTCGTCGTCAAGCGCCGGATCGCCCAGCAGCGAGTTGAGCACGCCCTGGTCATGCGGGCCGCTGCCGGCCAGCGCGCGGGCAATGAGGTAGGTCCGCTTGCCTTCCCGGAGGTCGTCTCCGGCAGGCTTCCCGGTCACCGCCGGGTCGCCGAAGACCCCGAGCACGTCGTCGCGCAGCTGGAAGGCCTCGCCGAGCGGCAGCGCAAATGCGGAGAACCGCGCGAGCGTGGCCGCGTCCGCCCCGGCCAGCGCGCCGCCGAGCATCACCGGGCGCTCGATCGAATACTTCGCCGACTTGTACCGGAGGATGTTGAGGGCACGATCGGCCGCGGTCGCCGGCGGCAGGTCCGGCCCCACTGCCTCCTCGAGGAGGTCGAGGTACTGGCCGGCCATGACCTCGGTGCGCATCCGGTTGAAGATGGCCCGCGCGGAGGACGCCCCGGCCCCGACGCACGCCCCGGTGAACAGCTCTTCGCTGAAGGCAAGGCACAGATCCCCGGCGAGGATCGCCGACGACGTACCGAAACGGTCGGCGTCGAGGTGCCACCCGGCGTCCAGGTGCTGCTGCCGGAACTGCCGGTGGATGCTAGGGGCTCCGCGGCGTGTCTCCGACCGGTCGATCACGTCGTCGTGCATCAGGGCCGCGGCCTGGAAGAACTCGAGCGCCGCTCCCGCCCTTGCCACCGGCTGCAGGTCGCCCGTTCCGCCGGCGGCACGCCAGCCCCAGAAGCAGAGAAGGGCGCGGATCCGTTTTCCCCCGGACGTCAGCCCGCGGATGGCGGACAGCAGTGACAGTGACTCGGGGGAGATCTCCGCGAGGATTTCCTCCTGCGCTGCGAGGAACGCTCCGGTTTCCTCGGACATGGACGAGAGGAAGGCGCCCTGGTCCCGGCGGACCGAGTCAGTGAGGCGGTTGTCCGGGTCGGCGGGTCGGGTGGCGGACTGCATGGATTCCCCGTACGGCTAGGCAGGCGTGAACGGATCCAACTCTAAACCCCCTCGGCCGGGCCCCCCAGCCGGGGCCGGGCCCGGCCTGCGGTGTCGGGGACCTCGGATACGATGGCTCCGTGGTGAACGGGACTCGGGACCAGCTGCCGGTCGGCGCGGAGTGCACCATCCTGCACATCGACATGGACGCCTTCTATGTATCGGTCGAACTGATGAGCCGGCCCGAACTCCGGGGCGTGCCGGTCATCGTCGGCAGCCCGTCGGGCCGCTCGGTCGTCCTGTCTGCCTCCTACGAAGCCCGCCGGTTCGGCGTCCGCTCCGCCATGCCGATGGCCGTGGCGATGCGCCGCTGCCCGGCGGCGGTGATCCTCGAACCCCACCACGACCGCTATGCGGAGGTGTCGGCGGCGGTGATGGAGATCTTCCGATCGGTCACCCCGCTGGTTGAACAGCTCAGCGTCGATGAGGCCTTCCTCGACGTCGCCGGAGCCACGCGCCGGCTGGGACATCCCCGGGAGATCGGGGAGCAGATCCGCGCGGAGATCAGCAGGAGCCTCGGCATCACGGCGAGCGTGGGGGCCGCCACCACCAAATTCGTCGCGAAGATCGCCTCGACCCAGTCCAAGCCCGATGGACTCCTGCTGGTGCCAGGCAGCGACACCGTCGCCTTCCTCCACGCCCAGCCGGTCTCCGTGCTGTGGGGAGTGGGCGCCAAGACCCAGGAGACCCTTGCCCGCCTGGGCATCCGGACGGTGGAGGACCTCGCCTCCACCCCGGTCTCGGCGCTCACCAAGCTCCTCGGCACCTCCGGCCGGCACGTCCACGAACTGGCCTGGGGCAGGGATCCGCGGAAGGTCGTTGTCTCCCGCGCCGAGAAGAGCATCGGGGCGGAGGAGACCTTCGCGCAGGATGTCACCGACACCGCCGTCCTGCACCGGGAACTCCTGCGGCTTGCCCACCGGACCGCCACCCGGCTGCGCGCGGCGGGCCTGTCTGCCCAGGGCGTTTCCCTCAAGCTCCGCTATGCCGACTTCTCAACCCTGACCCGTTCAAAGAAACTGGCCGAGCCCGTCGACAGCGCCCACGCGATCTACGGCGCAGCGACGGCGCTGCTGACCGCGCTCGGCGAGCGTCCCCTGGCCGTGCGGCTGATCGGGCTGCGGGCCGAACAGCTCGGATCTGGCGGAGCGGGGGCCCACCAGCTGACGATCGACAGGCAGGATGACAACTGGCGGACAGCCGAGGTTGCCCTCGATGCCGTGAACCGGAAATTCGGCGCCGCCGGGGTGCGGCCGGCGGGTCTGCTGGGCCCTCCGGCGCCCCGCACGGCCCGGCGCGGAAATCCGCCCGGTAACGCTACATTGTGACTTTCAAGTTACCGTGGTGAGAACTACTCTTGGTGTAGGTCAATCGATCTCCGGCATCCGCGCCGCGCAGCCCCCACGGCCGCGCGGCGCGGACCGGAACGGCGGGCCCAGCCGGGAACCATCCCGGGGCCGGACTCGTTGGTTGGATGAAGGAACGTTGGCACTTACATCAAGGAGGCCGTGATGGCACTCTCGGAACACGAGCAGAGGTTGCTCGATCAGCTCGAACAGCAGCTTCACGCCGACGATCCGAAATTCGCACACTCGATGGCGTCAAGTACACGCCGGTCGATGTCGACCCGAAGGCTCGTCATCGGCTCGCTTGTCACCATCGCTGGAATCCTGGTCCTGCTTGCGGGCATCGGATCCCAGCTCATCGTGGTGGGGGTGGCCGGCTTCATCATCATGGGCGCCGGCGTCTACTTCGCGACGACGAAGGCTAAGACCGTCGAGACAGGACACACCGCGGGGCTCCCTTCCAAACCTGCCTCCGCCGGCAGGAGCGGCTTCATGAGCAGCCTCGAAGATAAGTGGGAGGAGCGGAAGCGGGATCAACCCTGAGCCCGCCCTTAACGGCCCGCCCCCGGTGAGCCGACCAGCTCCGAACTGAACTTTCCGAAAGACCCGCACCTGCGGGTCTTTCGTGATTTAAGGCCCCGGCCGGCGTGCGTCCCGAGCCCGCACCCCGAAGCCTGCCGGCCTTCCGCCCCACCCCGCCAGGGTGCTGCGGCGCTTTCACATGCGTACCAAAAATGCTTCCGGCGCGCCCGAAATAAAAGTGGAGGGACTGGTGGTGTCGGTGGATTGACTGTGGAGCGTTGTGGAGTAAAGTGGGGAATATAAGAGCGAATCGGTAACGAACCGGCCTTCGCCCGAGTCAGAACAGGCGGTGGGGGATGTTCCTCGGGACCCATACCCCCCGTCTCGATGAGAAGGGCAGGTTGATCCTGCCGGCGAAGTTCCGGGAGGAACTCTCGTCCGGTTTGGTGTTGACCAGGGGGCAGGAACGTTGCATTTACGTTTTTAGCCAGAGCGAATTCGAAAAGGTTCACGAGCAAATGAGGTCGGCTCCGATTTCTTCCCGTCAGGCACGGGATTACATTCGGGTTTTCCTCTCCGGGGCTTCAGATGAAGTGCCGGATAAGCAGGGCCGGATAACCATTCCGCCCGCGCTTCGCTCGTATGCCGGATTGGACCGAGAGCTCGCAGTGATCGGTGCGGGAAGCCGGGCCGAGATCTGGGACGCGGAAGCCTGGAACAGCTATCTGGAAGAGAAGGAAACAGCCTTCTCCGAAACGGATGACGAGGGACTGCCGGGAATCTTCTAGGCGGCACCGGCCACCCGGCCGGAACCACCGAAAAGACCAGACCGCCCGGTCCGGAACAACTGCACAAAACCATTGCGGCGTGAATTTCTTGGATGAGATCTCCAGCCGCCGGACGCCTTGATTCACCTGGCTTCACTTCCCCGGAGCCAGGCGGACGGACGGCCGGCCGGATGGGGATCTGATTCAAGGACACCTCCCGACGCGTGGACCATTCGTACCAACCACCCGCACCAACACCGCTTAGGTGGTGCGGGTGGACAGCCACACTCAGGAAGGAGTCAGTGCATGAGCGATGAGCGCCCGACCGGCGATCGGCACATCCCGGTTCTGCGCGAACGCTCTGTCACCCTCCTGGCTCCCGCCGTCGAGGCCGCCGCCGAGGCAGGCCGCCGGCCGGTCATCGTCGATGCGACCCTCGGAATGGGCGGGCACTCCGAAACCATGCTCGAGGCCTTCCCCACGGCGCACCTCGTGGGCATTGACCGCGATCCCCAGGCGCTGAGCCTCGCCGGTGCCCGCCTCAGCCGGTTCGACGACCGGCTCGACCTCGTCCACGCCGTCTACGACGAGATCGGTGAGGCCCTTGCCGATCTCGGGATTCCCGGCGTCGACGCCGTCCTCTTCGACCTCGGGGTCTCCTCGCTGCAGCTCGACGAACGCGAGAGGGGATTCGCCTACTCCTACGACGCGCCGCTCGACATGCGGATGGACACCAGCCGCGGGGCCACCGCCGCCACGATCGTCAACACCTACTCCCGCGAGGACCTCCTGCGGATCATCCGCACCTGGGGCGAGGAGAAGTTCGCCGGACGGATCTCCTCCGCCATCGTCGAGGCACGCGCCGCCGCTCCCATCACGACCACGGGCCGGCTCGTCGAAGTCATCCGTTCGGTCGTGCCGGCCTCGGCCGCCCGCACCGGCGGCCATCCCGCGAAGCGCACCTTCCAGGCGCTGCGGATCGAGGTCAATGAAGAGCTGACGGTGCTCGAACGGGCCGTGCCGGCCGCGATTGACGCCCTGAATGTCGGTGGCCGGATCGTCGCGCTGTCCTACCACTCCCTCGAGGACCGGATCGTGAAGAGTGCCTTCGCGGCCGGAAGCAAGTCTTCGGCTCCGGTCGGGTTCCCCGTCGAACTCGAGGAGCACAAGCCATATCTCCGACTTCTCACCCGGGGCACCGAGGCCCCGACGGAGCAGGAGATACGGGAAAACCCCAGGGCGGCGTCGGCGAAGCTCAGGGCTGTCGAAAAAATCACACGAGGTCCCAAGGACAGGAAAACAACATGAGCCAGGCATTGAGTGCGCACACCCGGCCACCCGCGACTTCCGGCAGCAGCGCCCTTGCCTCTCATCCCGTCCGCCGTGGAAGGCCCTCGCCCGGAACGCCCCAGCGTCCCCGGACACCGCTCTCGGTGGTTCCGGCGCGCGCTTCGCGCCGCCGCGTGCCCTTCGCCGTGTTCAGCTGCGCACTGCTGGTCGCCGCGCTGGTGGCCGTGCTGATCCTTAACATCTCCGTCTCGAGCACCCAGTACGAGCTGGTTCAGCTCCGCGGGCAGCAGGTGGCGCTGAGCCAGGAGAACGAAGCCCTCGTCCAGCGACTCGAGGACCGCGGCGCGCCCCAGAACCTGGCGGCCGCGGCGACAAAGCTCGGCATGGTGTCCTCCCCGACGTTCGGCTCCATCGACCTTGAGACAGTCAAGGTCACCGGCACCCCCGAGCCGGCCAAGGAAGGCAGCGCCCCCGAGGCGCTCATTGCCGCACCCGAGGTCGTCACGGCCCAGGATGCCCCCGTTCCCGCCCCGCCCGCGGCACCGGAGGCCGCCGCGGAGCCGGAGCCAGCCCCGGCACCCGCCGAGGCCGCGCCCGCCCCGGCGCCGGCCGAGGCCGCCGAAGGGCAGGCCGCAGAGGCTCCCGCGCCCCGGGGGCCGGCCGTCGAGCTGCCGGAGCAGGCACGCAATGCGCCCGGGCAGGGTGCGGCACCCGAGCGCCCCGCCGGCGGTACCATCCCCGGTCCCGCACAGCTCCCCAGCTCCCGCTAGGAACCCCGGCCCCGCCGGGCCCCCGCCCAGAAACTCCCCGCGACCACCAAGGACCCCACGTGGCACACCCCAAACCCGGCAGCCAGGACGCCCTCCGCGTAGCGCTCGGATCACGGCGCCTGCGCGTCGGGCTCGCCTTCGTCCTGGTCCTGCTGCTGGTCCTCGGCGTCCGGCTGTTCCAGCTGCAGGCCCTCGACCTGAACGGGCTGGCCCAGGCCGGGCTGTCCAAGCGGCTCACCACCACCGCGGTGCAGCCGGTGCGCGGGTCCATCCTTGACGCCAACGGGAAGTACTTCGCCCGCAGCGTCGAACGTTTCGACATCGTCGTCGACCAGCGGCTCAGCGGCGGCGAAACCTTCGACCGGTACAACGAGGAGTTGGGCGAGCGGGAGCTTGACCTGCCGATCGAGCAGGGCTTCCAGGAACTCTCCGCCGTGCTCGGCATCGACGCCGAAACCCTGCGCGCCTCCATCCAGGGGGACAAGAGCTTCAACTACGTGGCCCGCACCGTCACCCCCGAGGTCAAGAACCGCGCCCTGGCCGTCGGCCTGCCGGGCGTGTACGCGGACAAGACCAGCGTACGCACGTACCCGGCCGGCTCGGTGGCCGGGTCGATCATCGGCTACGTCGGCCCGGACGGGAAGCCCCGCGAGGGCCTCGAGCTGTCCCTGACCGACAAGCTCACCGGCAAGGCCGGCAGCAAGACCTATGAGATCGGCGGCGACGGGATCCGCATCCCCTACGCCACCAATGAGGACGTGCCCGCCAAGGACGGCCAGTCCGTGCGGCTCACGATCGACCAGGACCTCCAGTGGTTCGCCCAGCAGACCATCGCCTCGCAGGTGAAGGACTACAACGCCGACTGGGGCAATATCGTCGTCGTCGAAGCCAAGACCGGAGCCATCAAGGCCCTCGCCGAATCGACGACGCCGGACCCCAACAACCCCGGGGCCACCCCGCCGGAGTTCCGCAACCCGCTGTCGGTGACCGCGGCCTTCGAGCCCGGCTCGACCACCAAGCTGATCACGCTTGCCGCCGGCCTTGAGGAAGGGATCATTGAGCCGACCACCCGGTTCGAGATCCCCCCGCTGTACACCGTGGGGAACCAGACCTTCAAGGATGCCTACGCGCACGGCGAGGAGCGCCGCACGGTGGCCGGCATCTTCGCCAAGTCGCTCAACACCGGCACCGTGAAGATCGGTGAGCAGCTGACCAAGCAGCAGCGCTACGACTGGTTGAAGAAGTTCGGGATCGGCGAGGAGCTGAACACGGGGCTCAACGGCGAAACCCGCGGCCTCCTGTCCAAGCCCGAAACCTGGGACGACCGCCAGCAGTACACGGTCCTCTTCGGACAGGGCCTGGCCCAGACCGCCCTTCACACCGCCATGGTGTTCCAGACGGTCGCCAATGACGGCGTCCGGCTCCCGCCCCGGCTGATCGATTCCTACATCGGCCCGGACGGCACCGAGCACAAGGTGCCCCAGGGGGAGGGAACCGAGGTCGTCTCGGAACCGACGGCCAAGAAGCTGCAGAAGCTCCTTGAGACGGTCACGGTCGAAGGCTCGGGCAAGTCCGGCGCCCTCGAGCAGTACCGGGTCGGTTCGAAGACCGGCACGGCTGAAGCACCCGGGCCCAACGGCGGATACGACGGCTACACTCTGTCGTATGCCGGGATCGCCCCGATCGAGGACCCCGAATATGTTGTGGTGGTGACCCTGCAGCGTCCGCAGGGCGACCTCTACTACCTGGTGCCGGGCGAGTCGTTCCAAAAGGTGATGAAGCAGGTCCTCAACGCATCGAACGTTCCACCTTCGACGGGTAAGCCCGAGGCCTACCCCGTCGAGTACTGATCCGAAAGTAAAAGCTCCGTGTCAATCAACACCCCTCCAAGCGCCGCAGGCCTTGGAATGAGGCCCCGGCATGTCCAGCCGGTGTCCCTTGCCGCTGCCCTGGGCGGGCTCGACGCCGCCCTGCCCGCCATCACCGTGGACGGGGCGCCGGTGCGGGATTCGGCGGTGGCCTCCCTGCATGTGACTGGAGTGGCCGTGGACTCCCGGGCCGCCGCGCCCGGCGACCTCTACATCGCCGTGCCCGGCGCGCAGCGCCACGGGGCCGAGTTCACCGCGCAGGCAGCCGCCGGCGGGGCCGTCGCCGTGCTGACGGACGCCGAAGGCGCCGCCTTGATCGGGGCGGGGTCCAACCCCTCCGCGCTCCCCGTCCTCGTGGCGGAGCGTCCGCGGATGCTCGTCGGCCCGCTGTCGGCCGCCGTGTTCGCCAGCCAGCCCGCCGAGGCGGCGCGGCCGGTGCTCTTCGGGGTGACCGGCACCAACGGCAAGACCACCACCACCTACTTCATCAACGCCCTCCTGCGGGCCCTGGGCCGCACCACGGGGCTGATCGGCACCATCGAGATCCTCGCCGGGGCCGAAGCCATCCCGAGCACCCTCACCACTCCCGAATCGCCGCAGGTCCACTCCCTCCTGGCCCTGATGCGCGAACGCGGACTCGGCGCGGCCGCCATGGAGGTCTCCTCCCACGCCCTCGAATACGGACGGGTCGACGGCGTGGTGTTCGACGTCGCCGGTTTCACCAACCTCACCCAGGACCACCTCGACCTGCACGGCGACATGGAGTCCTACTTCGCTGTCAAGGCCTCCCTCTTCGGCGCCGAACGCTCCCGCGTCGGCGTGGTCACCGTCGACGACGAGTGGGGTACGCGGATGGCCGCGGCCGCCACCGGTCCGGTGGTGACCCTGCGCACGGACCCGGACGCGCCGTCCGGTGCACCCGCGGACTGGACGGTCGAGGCGATCGAACCGGCGGGCCTCGGCCACCGGTTCACCCTGCGCGGGCCCGGCGGGACGGACCTGGCGCTGTCCACGGGCCTTCCGGGCACGTTCAACGTCTCCAACGCGGCCCTCGCCGCGGTGATGGTGCTTGCCTCCGGGGTGGACCCGGAGGACCTGCAGCGGGCCGCCGCCGCACACGATCCCTTCACGGTGCAGGTACCCGGGCGGATGCAGCTCATCAGCGACGCCCCGACAGGCATCGTGGACTTCGCCCACAACCCCGACGCGCTGGTGCGGACCCTCGCCGCGGTGCGGCGCCCCGATCCGGGCTCCCGGGTCATCATCGTCTTCGGCGCCACCGGACAACGCGATGAGACCAAGCGGCCTATCATGGGGGCGGCCGCGGCGCGGCTCGCCGACGTGGTCATCGTCACCGACGACGACCCGCACGACGAGGACGAAGCGCAGATCCGGCGCGGTGTCCTCGACGGCGCGCTGGCCGCGGTGCGGGCCGAGAACCTTGCCTGCGAGGTGCTCGAGGTGTTTCCCCGGGCGGAAGCCATCGAGGCGGCCGTGGCGATGGCGGGGGAGCAGGACACCGTCCTGGTCGCGGGCCGCGGCCACGAGGTCTGGCAGGAGATCAAGGGGGTGAACCACGCCCTCGACGACCGCGTGGAGCTCGCCGCCTCGTTGACAAGGCACGGATTCTCTGTGCGCACGCCTGTGGCGATAGAGTCCTAGACCGTCATGATTGAATTCAGCGCAGCCGACATCGCGGCACTCACCGGCGGCCACCTTTCACAGGGCGCCAGCCGAAACCCCACCCTCACCGTCACCTCCGCGGCCACCGACTCGCGCGAGGTCCTCCCGGGGGGGCTGTTCATCGCCAAACCCGGCGAGGTCACCGACGGCCACGACTACGCTGCCCAGGCCTTCGCCGCCGGCGCCGTCCTGGCCCTCGCCGAGCGCCCAGTCAGCGGAGCCGACGGATCCGACCTGCCCGCCGTGATCGTGCCCGACGCCGTGCTCGCCATGGGGGTCCTCGCCGCCGAATCCGTGCGCCGGCTCCGCGCCAGCGGGCCGCTGACCGTCGTGGGCATCACCGGGTCGGCAGGGAAGACCACCACCAAGGATCTCCTGGCCGGCCTGCTGGGCACCGAAGGCCCCACCGTGGCGCCCACCGGGTCCTACAACGGCGAGGTCGGGGTGCCGCTGACGGTGTTCCGCGCCGACTACGGAACGCGCTACCTCATCATTGAAATGGGTGCAACTAAGGCCGGCAACATCACCTACCTTGCGGACATGGTTCAGCCGGACATCGGTGTCGTGCTCGGCGTCGGGTCCGCCCACGTGGGCGAGTTCGGCGGGGTGGAGGCCATTGCCCGCGCCAAGGGCGAGCTGTTCGCCGCCCTGGGTCCCGGAGCGACGGCCGTGATCAACGCCGACGATGAGCGGGTGCTGGCCATGCGCTCGCGCACCAGCGCCCGGCGCGTCTACTTCACCTCCTCCGGGGACTTCGGGGCCGCCGACGGCGACATCCTCACCGCGGCCGGGAGCACCACGACGCCCGAGGGCCACCCCGCCTTCGACCTCGTGATCCCCGACGGGACCTCCCGCCCGGTGGTGTCCCCGCTGCTGGGCCTCCACCACACGGCCAACCTGCTCGCGGCTGCCTCCGTGGGCTGGGCCCTCGGCGTGCCCGGGGAGCGCATTGCCTCAGCGCTGCGCACCCAGGCCGCGAAGAGCCGCTGGCGGATGGAGCTCACCGAGCGGGCCGACGGGGTCACCGTCATCAACGACGCCTACAACGCCAACCCAGAGTCGATGCGGGCGGCCCTGCGCACCCTGGCCGAACTCGGAGCCGGCCGGCGCCGCACGTGGGCCGTACTGGGCGAAATGCTCGAGCTGGGGGAGTCCTCCATCGAGGAGCACGACCTCCTCGGCCGGGTCGTCGTGCGGCTCAACATTTCCAAGCTCGTCGTCGTCGGCGGCGACAACGTCCGCGCCCTGTTCAACGGCGCCCTGCTCGAAGGCTCCTGGGGCGACGAGATTCAGCAGGTGCCCGATGCCGAGGCGGCCGAACGGCTGCTCCGGGCCGAGCTGCGGCCCGGTGACATTGTGCTGTTCAAGTCCTCCAACGGGGCGGGCCTGAGGTTCCTGGGAGATCGGATAGCATTGCTCCCTGATGCTGCCGGCTCGCCGGATCCAGTGCCAGCGCATCCCATCCAGCCTCCGGCCGCCAGCCCGGACGGCACTGCCCCACGAAGGAGCCCGCAGCCGTGATCGCCCTCCTGATCGGTTCGGCGTCGGCGCTGTTCTTCGCACTTGTCGGCACTCCACTATTCATCAAACTCCTGGTCCGGAAGAGCTACGGCCAGTTCATCCGCGACGACGGCCCGACGGCGCACCACACCAAGCGCGGCACCCCCACCATGGGCGGCGCGGTGATCGTCGGCTCGGTGCTGCTCGCCTACTTCCTCACCCACGGCGTGATGGCGCTGCTCGGCGCCTCGACCGGGCCGAGTGTCTCGGGACTGCTCCTGCTGCTGGTGACGGCCGGGATGGGTGCCGTCGGTTTCTTCGACGACTACATCAAGATCTCCAAGCAGCGCAGCCTCGGGCTCAGCGCCGGCGCGAAGATCGCCGGGCAGAGTTTCGTCGGTATCCTCTTCGCAGTGCTGGCCCTCCAGTTCCCGGACGAGCAGGGCCGCACGCCGGCTTCGACGGCCATCTCCTTCCTGCGGGACACCTCGGTGGACCTCGCATTCGCGGGCACGCTGGTCGGGGCCATTCTGTTCGTTCTGTGGTCGAACCTGATCATGACCGCCGCCACCAACGGGGTGAACCTCGCCGACGGGCTCGACGGGCTCGCCGCGGGCGCCTCCATCCTCGTCTTCGCCGCGTACATGCTGATGGGTATCTGGCAGTCCAACCAGAGCTGCGGCTCCCTGCAGGTCCCCGTGAATGTCTGCTACGAGGTGCGCGACCCGCTGGACCTGGCGCTCATCGCCGGATCGATGGCCGGCGCGCTGGTCGGCTTCCTCTGGTGGAATACCTCGCCGGCGAAGATCTTCATGGGCGACACCGGCTCCCTCGCGATCGGCGGCGCGATCGCCGGCTTCGCGATCCTCTCCCGGACCCAGCTCCTGCTCGTGGTCATGGCGGGCCTGTTCGTGATGATCACCCTCTCGGTGATCATCCAGGTCGGCTACTTCAAGGCGACCGGCGGAAAGCGCGTCTTCAAGATGGCGCCGCTGCAGCACCACTTCGAGCTGAAGGGCTGGCAGGAGGTCACGGTCGTGGTGCGGTTCTGGATCCTCGGCGGCCTCTTCGTGGCCGTGGCACTCGGTATTTTCTATGCGGATTGGGTAGTGGGTTGACGGACATTTCGGAATCGGATGCGGCCGGACGGCTGGCAGGGCTGACGAGCTGGGATGCCGACTGGCGGGGGCTGCGCGTCGTCGTCGCCGGCATCGGCGCCTCGGGCTTCTCCGCCGCCGACACCCTTGTTGAGCTCGGCGCGGCCGTGGTCGTCGTCGACGGCTCCGACTCGGAGGACAACCGGGCCAAGGCAGACACGCTGCGGATCGTCGGCGTCCGCGAGGTGCTCCTCGGCGCCGACTCCACCACCGGCATCCCGCTGGTCGATGGGCAGGCGCCGGAGCTGATCATCGCCTCGCCCGGGTGGAGCCCGGCCCAGCCACTGCTGGCGGCCGCCGCCGGTGCGGGCATCCCCATCTGGGGCGACGTCGAGCTGGCCTGGCGGGTGCGCATCCGCGAAGGCCGGCCCACCGCCGAATGGCTCACGATCACCGGCACGAACGGCAAGACGACCACGGTCGGCCTGACCGAGTCGATGCTGCTCGCGGCCGGGAAGCGCGCCGTGGCCGCCGGGAACGTCGGCACGCCCATCCTCGATGTGATCCGCGACCCGCAGGGGTTCGACTTCCTCGCCGTGGAGCTCTCCAGCTTTCAGCTCCACTGGAGCGAGTCCATCTCCGCGCTGGCGAGCGTGTGCCTCAACATCGCCGAGGACCACGTCGACTGGCACGGCAGCTACGAGGCCTACGCCGCGGCGAAGGCCAAGATCTACGATCGCACCCGGGTCGCCTGCATCTACAACGCCGAACAGCACGAGACCGAGGTGATGGTCGAGGAAGCCGACGTGATCGAAGGCTGCCGGGCGGTCGGCTTCACCACCGGTACGCCCGCGGTGAGCATGATGGGCGTCGTCGAGGACCTCCTCGTTGACCGGGCCTTCATCGAACAGCGCAGGGACTCGGCCGCCGAACTGGCGTCGGTCCGTGAACTCGGGGACGTCGTGCCGCGCCACCTTGTGGCCAACGCGCTGGCCGCCGCCGCCCTGGTGCGGGCCGCGGGCATCTCTCCGGCCGCCGTCCGTGAGGGGATCCGCACCTACGCCCCGGGCGCGCACCGCATCGAGGCCATCGCCTCCGCCGGGGGCGTGCTCTGGATCAACGACTCCAAGGCCACCAATCCGCACGCCGCCTCGGCCTCCCTGGCCGCCTTCACCTCGGTGGTCTGGATCGCCGGGGGCCTCTCCAAGGGCGTCGCCTACGACGACCTCGTCCGCACCCACGCCGCCCGCCTGCGGGCCGTGGTGCTGATCGGGGCGGGCAGCACGGCACTGCAGGAGGCCCTGCACCGACACGCTCCCGATGTGCCCATCATCAGCTGGCACACCAGTCACACTGGAAACGGACACCCCGAGGGCGGGGGAGAGGGTCCGCAGGTGATGGAATGGGCGGTCTCCGAGGCGGCCCGCCTCGCCGGGGAGGGCGACACCGTCCTGCTCGCACCGGCCGCCGCCTCAATGGATCAGTTCTCCTCATACGCCCACCGGGGTGATGCCTTTGCCACGGCGGTTCGAGCGCTGGTGGAGGGGCAGGCACCAACCGCTAAGGAGCTCTAGATGGTTACCACCCCCACCCGGCACCCCGGGCGCAGGCCCGCGGCCGCCCGCGCCGCCGGCGCAGCGGCCGGCCGAGCCGCCGGATCACCGGCCGGGCGTGCCAGCGGCACGACGCAGACCACCGGCTCCACCGCCCCGGCACCGCGCCGCGGGATTCGGGCAGCCGCGGCGCGGGGCTGGCGCTTCCTCGAGGGAACCGACCGCAGCCCCAGCGGCTCGAGCTACTACCTGATCCTCGGGTCAGCCCTCGCCCTGACGGCCATCGGCCTGCTCATGGTGCTCTCGGCGTCCTCCGTTGAGGCGATCTCCGAGGGCAAGGAGGAGTTCGACCTCTTCCTGAAGCAGGCGGTGTGGGCCGGCGCCGGCTTGGTGCTGATGTTCATCCTTGCCCGCTTCGGGCCCCGGCTCTACAAGGCCCTGGCCTGGCCCGGACTAGGCGTGGCGGTGGTGCTGTTGATCCTGGTGCTCGTCATCGGCGTCAGCATCAACGGCAATAAGAACTGGATCATGATCGGCAGCCAGTCCTTCCAGCCCTCCGAGCCGGCCAAACTCGCCCTCGCCCTGTGGTTCGCCACGGTCCTCGAGCGCAAGAAGGGGCTGATCCGGGACTGGAAGCACGCCTTGATTCCCGCCCTGCCCCTGGGCGGGCTGCCCATCGGCCTGGTGCTGCTCGGCGGCGACCTCGGCACCGGCATGATCCTGATGATGATCGCCGCCGCGGCCCTGTTCTTCGCCGGGGCACCGCTGAAGATGTTCCTCCTCGCCGGCGTCGGCATAGCGCTCGTCGGAACCCTCATGGTGGCCACCAGCGCCAACCGGGGCGGGCGCATCAGCGCCTGGCTGCGGCTGAACTGCGAGGACGGCGCCGACCTGTGCCTGCAGTCGGACAACGGCCTGTTCGCCATGGCCTCGGGCGGATGGTTCGGCGTGGGCATCGGACAGAGCCGCCAGAAATGGAACTGGATCCCCGAGGCGCACAACGACTTCATCTTCGCCATCATCGGCGAGGAGTTCGGCCTCGTCGGCGCCATCGTCGTTGTCGCCCTGTTCGGAATTCTCGCGGTGGCCACCATCCAGGTCGCCATGCGCTACAGCGACCCCTTCGTGCGTATCCTGATGGGGTCCATCCTGGTGTGGCTGATCGGCCAGGCCTTCGTCAACGTCGGCATGGTGACCGGCCTGCTGCCGGTGATCGGCGTCCCCCTGCCCTTCATCTCCTACGGCGGGTCGGCGCTGACCTTCACCCTCGCCGCGGTGGGCGTCCTGCTCTCCTTCGCCCGGCGGATGCCCGCGACCTTCATCAAGACCGAAAGCGAAAACGCAGCATCATGAACCCCCCGACACCCGTGTCCGTCGTCCTGGCCGGCGGCGGCACCGCCGGCCACATCAGCCCCCTGCTGGCCATCGCCGACGCCATCACCGACCTCGCCCCCGGCGCCCGGATCACCGCCGTCGGGACCGAGTCCGGAATGGAGACCCGGCTCGTGCCGGCCGCCGGCTATGCCCTGGAGACCATCGACCGGGTGCCGCTGCCCCGCCGGCCCTCCACCGACCTGGTGAAGCTGCCCTACCGCCTGGCCGCCGCCGTCCGGCAGGCGCTGCGCATTCTCGATACGGTTCGGCCCTCGGTGGTCGTCGGCGTGGGCGGCTACGTCGCCGCGCCGCTGTACCTCGCGGCGTTCCTGCGGCGCGTGCCCCTGGTCATCCACGAGGCCAATGCCCGCCCCGGTATCGCCAACCGGCTGGGCGCCCGCATCGCCGGGACCGTCGCCGTGGCGTTCCGGGACACCCGGCTGCCCAAGGCCCAGTGGGTGGGCATGCCCATGCGCCGCGCCATCGCCGGACTTGACCGGGCAACCGCACGCGAGTCCGCCCGGCGCGCGCTCGGACTCGACCCGGCACGCCCGACCCTCATCATCACCGGCGGCTCCTCCGGGGCCCTGAGCATCAACCGCGCAGCCGCCGCGGCCGCCCCCGGCCTGTGCGGCGAGGGGATCCAGATCCTCCACATCACCGGCCGGGGCAAGACCATCACGGCCGGCGACGGCTCCCCGCTCACGCTGCCGGGCTACCACCAGCTCGAGTACGTCGACGACATGGAGGCCGTGTACGCCGCGGCCGACCTGCTCGTGGCCCGGGCCGGTGCCGCCACCGTCTGCGAGATCAGCGCCGTCGGGCTGCCCTCGATCCTCGTTCCGCTCGCCCATGGCAACGGCGAGCAGGCCCTCAACGCCGCAGCCCTCACCGCCGACGGGGGAGCGGTGCTGATCTCCGATTCCGACCTCACACCGGCGCGGCTGAGCTCGGAGGCCCTCGCCCTGCTGAAGGACCCCGAGGCCCTTGAGCGGATGGCCTCTGCCGCCGCGGCGCAGGGCATCCGCGACGCCGACCGGACGATGGCCAAACTCGTCCTCGACGCGGCAGGAGCCTCCTCATGACCGGCATCCCGCAGGAATCCGTCCCCGAGCCTCGGCCGGGCGGCCCAACCGCCGGACGCGTCCACTTCATCGGCCTCGGCGGCGCCGGCATGTCGGCTGTCGCCCGGGTCCTGCTCGGCCAGGGCATCCCCGTGTCCGGCTCGGACGCCGCGGACTCCAAGGCCCTGAAGGCCCTTGCCGCCCTCGGCGCCGAGGTCCACGTCGGCCACCGGGCCGAGAACGTCACCGGCGCCGGCCAGGTCGTCATCTCCTCGGCCATCCGGCCGGACAACCCCGAACTGCTCGAGGCGCGCCACCGCGGCATCACCATCCAGCACCGCTCCGAGGCCCTCGCCGCGGCCATGGCCGGCCAGCTGGTCATCGCCGTCGCCGGAACCCACGGAAAGACCACGACGACGGCGATGATCACCGTGCTGCTGCAGGCGGCCGGGCGCGATCCCTCCTTCGCCATCGGCGGCGACGTCGCGGCCCTCGGAGTCAACGCGCGCTGGTCCGGCGGCGACGTGTTCGTTGCGGAAGCCGACGAATCGGACGGCTCATTCCTGAACTACAGCCCGCAGATCGCCGTGGTGACCAACGTCGAAGCGGACCACCTCGACCACTACGGCACGGCTGCCGCCGTCACCGCGGTTTTCGAACAGTTCGTCGGGCTCCTGCCCGAGGACGGCGTACTCGTCGCCTGCGCCGACGATCCCGGAGCGGCCGCCCTGGCCGCCGCCGCCGCCGCCACCCGCCGGGTGCGCACCTACGGGTACTCGCCGACCGCCGACATCCAGCTGGGCTCCACCCGAGCGCTGGGCAGCACCTCCAACAGCGTGCTCTCCTTCGCCGTCGACGGACTCGACGCCCAGCAGGAACTCCAGCTGAGCGTGCCGGGGGCCCACAATATCCTCAACGCCGCGGCGGCGTTCACCGTCGGCCTCGAACTCGGCGTGGACCCGGCGGTCGCCGCCGAGGGCCTCGCCTCGTTCTCCGGGGCAGCCCGGCGCTTCGAGGCCCGCGGCGAGGGCGCCGGGGTGCGGGTCTTCGACGACTACGCCCACCACCCCACGGAAGTCGCCGCGGCCCTGGCGGCGGCCCGCACCGTCGCTGCCGGGCATGCGGTGCACGTGCTGTTCCAGCCCCACCTCTTCTCCCGGACGCGGGAGTTCGCCGACGGGTTCGCCGCCGCCCTCGCATCGGCGGACTCGGCGACGCTGCTGCCCATCTACCCCGCCCGCGAGGACCCGATCCCGGGCGTCACCAGCGACCTGATCGCCGCGAAGCTCGCCCGGCCCGGGGGATACGTTCAGGATCAGCAGGCCGCCGTCCGTGAGGTGGCCGCCCGCGCCTCCGCCGGTGACATCATCCTCACCGTCGGCGCCGGGGACGTCACGCACCTTGCCTCCGGGCTGGTCGAGGCCCTCCGTGCCCGGGAAGGCACCGGAACGGCGGACGATGAAGCCTAGGAAGCCATCCGGTCCGGCCGGCGCCGGGACCGGTGCCGCCGCCGGTGGGCGGGCCAACTCGGGCAAGGTCTCCGTGCTGCCCCGGGAGGACGCGGAGCCGGCCGGAGCGACGGTCCTTGAATTCCCTGAACCGCCGGCCCGGCGCCGGCGGCGGGTGCTGCTGTGGACCCTCCCAGGCCTGGTCCTGGTGGTGGGCGGCCTGCTCGCGTACCTGATCTTCTCTCCGGTCCTGGCGCTGAAGCACCTGCGGGTCGAGGGCAACACGCTCGTTTCCACCGAGGAGGTCACCACGGCGCTCAAGCCGCTCCTTGGCACCTCGCTCACCCGGCTCCCGGACGACAAGGTCGAAGGCCTCCTGCGGGACAAGGCGCCCATCGAGGCGGTGCGCGTGGCGGCCGAGCCGCCGTCAACCCTCGTGGTCACCATCCGCGAACGGGTGCCGGTGGCCATCGTGCAGAAGGACAAGCAGTTCATTCTGATCGACTCGGAGGGCCGGCAGCTCAAGACCGTCGCGGACCGGAAGGCGGTGAAGCTTCCGCTGATCGACGGCGGGACGGAGGCGGTCAATTCGGAGGTTTTCCGCTCGATCACCGCGGTGCTGGCCGACCTGCCCCCGGACATCCTGTCCCGCCTCAACCACGCCTCCGCCCGAAGCGTGGACTCGGTTTCGCTTTCGCTGACCGGCAACCAGAGAATCTTCTGGGGGAGTGCGGAGCGCAACACCGCCAAGGCGAGGGTCCTCTCGGCCCTGCTGAAGGTCCCGGCATCGGATCCACCGGTGAAGGAATATGACGTCAGCACCCCCGACCGTCCGGTCACCCGGTGAGCGGGATTTCAAAGAAACAAGGCGACACGCGGCACCGGTCATTGCAGAAGACTCCCGGTGCCCATAGCGTCTCAGATAGAAGTTACTTGACATAACATTAACCCTCAACCTGAGAGTTAACGTTATGCCGGGTGAAGGTTGAAGCCGGTTCCGGCCGGGTGTAACCCCAGACAACAGCGCACAGATTCGAACAAGGGACACAGGACGTGGCAGCACCGCAGAATTACTTGGCCGTCATCAAGGTCGTCGGCATCGGCGGGGGCGGCGTAAACGCCATCAACCGGATGATCGAGGTGGGACTCCGTGGGGTGGAGTTCATCGCCATCAACACCGACGCACAGGCGCTGCTGATGAGCGACGCCGACGTGAAGCTCGACGTCGGACGGGAACTGACGCGCGGGCTCGGCGCCGGCGCCGACCCGGAGGTCGGCCGCAGGGCGGCCGAGGACCACTCCGAGGAGATCGAAGAGGTGCTGCGCGGGGCCGACATGGTCTTCGTCACCGCCGGTGAGGGCGGCGGCACGGGCACCGGCGGTGCGCCCGTCGTGGCACGCATCGCCCGCTCGCTCGGCGCGCTGACCATCGGCGTCGTCACCCGGCCGTTCACCTTCGAGGGCCGCCGCCGGTCCAATCAGGCCGAGTCGGGCATCGACACCCTGCGCGACGAGGTCGACACCCTCATCGTCATCCCGAACGACCGCCTGCTTTCGATCAGCGACCGCAACGTCTCAATGCTCGACGCGTTCCGCTCGGCCGACCAGGTGCTGCTCTCCGGCGTCCAGGGCATCACCGACCTGATCACCACCCCCGGCCTGATCAACCTCGACTTCGCCGACGTCAAGTCGGTCATGCAGGGTGCGGGCTCGGCCCTCATGGGCATCGGCTCCGCGCGCGGCGAGGACCGCGCCGTGAAGGCCGCCGAACTCGCCATCGCCTCGCCGCTGCTCGAGGCCTCGATCGACGGCGCGCACGGCGTGCTGCTGTCCATCCAGGGCGGCTCCGACCTCGGCCTCTTCGAAATCAACGAGGCGGCCCGGCTCGTCCAGGAGGTCGCCCACCCGGAGGCGAACATCATCTTCGGTGCGGTCATCGACGACGCCCTCGGCGACGAGGCCCGCGTCACGGTCATCGCGGCAGGGTTCGACCAGGTCGATGCGACGTCCCAGCCCGCAGTGCCCGCGGTGAAGCCCGCTGCGGCCCCGACGGTCGGCGGGGGCGACACCGCCCGTGCCGCCGCTCCGGCCTCCGCGGGCCTCGGTGCGTGGTCCCAGCAGCGCTTCTCCCAGTCCAACACGGTGCCGGCCGATGCCGGCTTCGACGTCGACCTGCCCGCCGTGGTGGAGCCGGACCTCTCCTCGGGCCGCTCGGACGACCTCGACGTGCCCGACTTCCTGAAGTAACCGGGACCTCCTGCGGATGTTCTTTTGGCAAGGCGGCGTGCAGCCCGGGCTGCACGCCGCCTTTACCGATTCCGCCGCCGGCAACCTCGCACTCAACCTTGGGCGGCCCTCGACGGCGGCCGGTAACCGGGCACGGGTGGAGACGGCGATGGGCGTGGCCCCCGGTTCCCTGCGGTTCATGACCCAGGTGCATTCGAGTACGGTGGCCGAGGTGCCGGCCGGGTCCCCCCGCTGGAGCCCGCCGGAGGCCGATGCCCTGCTCAGCCCCGACGGCAGCCAGGCGCTGGCCGTGCTCGTGGCGGACTGCGTCCCCGTTGTCCTTGCCGACCGCTCCGGCCCGGCGACCGGCGTCGTCCATGCCGGACGCCGGGGCGTGCTGACCGGCATCGTACCCAACGCCGTCGCGGGCCTGCGCGCCCACGGCGCCCGGGAGCTCACCGCCTGGATCGGCCCCTCAGTGTGCGGGCGCTGCTACGAGGTGCCGGCGGAAATGAGGGAGGAGGTTGCGGCCGCCGTACCGGCCTCCTACGCGCAGACACGGCACGGCACCCCGGCGCTGGACCTGCCGGCCGCGGTGCGGCAGCAGCTGCTCGATGCCGGCGTCGACGTGGCGGCGGTGCCGTCGGGATCGTCGGCGTGCACCCTCGAAAACCCCCGGCTGTTCTCCCACCGCAGGGAACCCGGTGCCGGCCGGCTCGCCGGCCTGGTCTGGCGCACGTGAGCGCCACGGACGGGACGGCGGACGCCTCCGCGCGCCGGCAGGAACTCGCGGAACGGCTGGAATCGGTACGGGGAAGGATCGCGGCGGCCTGCGCCGCCGCCGGACGGACCGACGCGCCCGAGCTGATCGTGGTGACGAAGTTCTTTCCCGCCGCGGACGTGCGGCTGCTCTCCGGCCTCGGCGTGCGGGACCTGGGCGAGAACCGGGACCAGGAGGCCGCCGCGAAGGCCGCCGAGACCGCCGACCTCGACCTGCGCTGGCACTTCATCGGCCAGCTGCAGAGCAACAAGGCCCGCTCGGTGGTCCGCTACGCCGCCGCGGTGCACTCCGTGGACCGGCCGTCGGTGGCGGAGGCGCTGGCGAAGGCCGCCGGCGCCGAGGCCGTACGCCGCTCCGGCGCCGGCCTTCCGCCGCGGCCCGACCTGGGCTGCTTCATCCAGGTCAGCCTCGACCCGAACGCCCGCGCCGGCGGACGGGGAGGGGCAGCGGCATCGGAGGTCCCGGAGATCGCCGCCCGGCTCGCCGGGGCGCAGGGGCTGCATCTTGAGGGCGTCATGGCGGTGGCGCCGCTGGGCGCCGACCCGCTGGCCGCCTTCCAGCGCCTGGCCGGCATCTCCGCGGACCTGCGGGTGGACCACCCCGGCGCGTCGGCCATCTCGGCCGGCATGAGCGGGGACCTCGAGGCCGCCATCCAGGCGGGCGCGACACACCTGCGGATTGGCTCAGATGTACTCGGTCCCCGCCCACCGTTGCGGTAGCGTCTGCACCGGGACGGCAGTGGAACCCGCAGGGCGCGGTTTCGGCACCGGGACGAAGCAAATTATCCACTCTCTCAATGACAGGAGTTACCATGGCTGGCGCACTGCGCAAGACAATGATTTACCTTGGGCTCGCCGATGGTGACGAGCACTACGAGCCCGAGGCGAAGAGCGCCCACAGCAGGAACGAGGATTACGCAGTGGATTATGACCGTGACGAACGCCGTCCCGAACCCGCCCCCGTCCCACGAAGCGTCCCCAGCGAGGAGTACCGGGCCCCGGTGACACCGATCAAGCGCGTCCAGTCGACCCGTGACGATTCCGCCCTGCGGCAGATCACCACCGTCCACCCCCGCTCCTACAACGATGCGAAGCTGATCGGCGAGAGTTTCCGCGACGGTATCCCGGTCATCATGAACGTCACCGATATGGGCGAATCCGATGCCAAGCGCCTCGTCGACTTCTCCGCGGGCCTGGTCTTCGGCCTGCACGGAAGCATCGAAAGGGTCACCAATAAGGTGTTCCTGCTCTCGCCGTCGTATATTGAAGTTCTGGGTGAGGACCAGAAGGCCAGCGAAGCTCAGACCAGCTTCTTCAACCAGAGCTGAAGCCGGCCGGCTGTCCGTGCCTGCCGCCCCCTGTAAGGCCCTAAGGACTGGAACCGCTCCGTGAGTTTGGTATTTGCCCTGATTTACCTCGTTCTGATGTTGTTCCAGCTTGCGCTGATCATCAGGATTATTTACGACGCCGTCCAGATTTTCGCCCGTAGCTGGCGTCCCCAGAAAATCGCGCTGGTCGTTGCTTCCGGTATTTATGCAGTGACCGATCCGCCGATCAAAGCTTTGCGTCGCGTGATTCCGCCGCTGCGAATTGGGGGAGTTTCCCTCGACCTGGCTTTTCTTGTGTTGTTTTTCGCCGTGGTGATCCTAATGGGTGTGTCACGGGGTTTCGCCACGACATAGGCCCGGTTTAGTTTTCGAGTCCCAATAGATATAAGCTGAATCACATTCTGATGTGAATCCAGTTTTTCACGTCCACAATTCGGTACCGCAGGCAGGTCCGCCCCCGGGCAGGCAGGTCTTTAACACTACGAGGTGACCAGATGGCCCTGACGCCAGAAGATGTTGTCAATAAGAGGTTCCAGCCGACGAAGTTCCGCGAGGGCTACGACCAGGACGAGGTGGATGACTTCCTCGACGAGATCGTCGTCGAACTGCGCCGTCTGAACCAGGAGAACGAGGAGCTGCGCCGCCGGCTCTCGGACGCTCCTGCAGGCACCGCCTCAACCGGGACGGTCCCCGCCCCGGTTGCCGCCAGCACCAAGACCGAAGTTGTCCGCGAGGAGGAGAAGCGGCCCGAGCCCGCAAAGCCCGAGCCCCGCGTCGAGACCGTCTCGCCCGCAGCCGTTCCCGCGGCTGCCAGCGCCGAGTCCGCGGCCGGCGTCCTCGCCATGGCCCAGAAGCTTCACGACGAGTACGTCAACGCGGGCGTGGAGCAGCGCGACAAGATCATCGCCGAAGCGCAGATCGAGGCAAGCAGCCTCGTCAACGACGCCCAGGACAAGAGCCGCAAGGTCCTCGGTGCCCTCGAGCAGCAGAAGAGCGTGCTGGAGCGCAAGGTCGAACAGCTCCGCAGCTTCGAGCGCGACTACCGCTCACGCCTCAAGGCCTACATCGAGGGCCAGCTGCGCGACCTCGACTCCCGCGGGTCGGTGGCCTCGGAGACGGCCGACGCCTAAAAGCCCCTCGGGCGCACCGCGCAGAGGTGCCCGGCACGGCACCGCAGCGCAGTACCGGATTGAGGCCGGCCCCGGAAAAGGGGCCGGCCTTTGCCGTACCCTTGAGGAGTCGTCCCACGACAGTCCGATCCACCTGTTCCATACCTCTGCCGCCGTGCGGAAGCGTATGCACCCGGCATGAAAGCGTTATGAGCGAGAATCCACCGGCAGAGCAAACCCCCGCGGAAACGAAACGGACCGATGGGCCCGGGCACAGCAAGCGGGTCCGGGCCCGGTACGCCGTCCTGCTGCTGGTCTGCATGCTCGCCGCCTACGTCCTTGACCAGGTCACCAAGGCCTGGGTGGTCTCCACCATGACCGAGGGCCAGGTCACGCCGGTGCTACCTCCGCTGCTGAACTGGCACTTCATCCGGAACCCCGGGGCGGCCTTCTCGATCGGCACCAATGTCACGTGGGTCTTCACCATCATCCAGGCCCTGGTCTCCCTGGCCATCCTGACCCAGATCCGCAAGGTCGCCTCCTGGGGCTGGGCTGCCGCCCTGGGGCTCGTGCTCGGCGGCGCGCTGGGCAACCTCACCGACCGCCTCTTCCGTGAACCGTCCTTCGGGCAGGGTCACGTCGTCGACTTCATCGCCCTGCCCAACTTCGCGATCTTCAACATCGCCGACTCCGCCGTCGTCAGCGGAGTCATCCTGGTGTGCCTGATGACCCTGCGCGGTATCGGCATGGACGGGCGGCGCAGCAGCGAGAGCGCTGCAGGGGACAGCGCTGCAGGGGACAGCTCTGCCGGGGAAAGCCCTGCCGCGGACAGGGCCGCCGGAACCGGCCCGGACACGCCCCGGCCGGACGGCAACGCCTCGTGAGCGGGACCTCCGACGTGGGCACCCCGACCGCCTTCACCGTGCCCGAGGACCTCGGCGGATCCCGCACCGACGCCGCGCTGGCGCAGCTGGCCGGGGTCTCCCGGTCGGTGGCCGCCGCCTGGTGCGCCGACGGCAGGGTCAGCCGCGGCGGCGCGGTCCTGGCCAAGGCCGACCGGGTGCAGTCCGGCACCGAATTGCTCGTAATGGTCCCCGATGCCGCCGACCCGCTGCGGGTGATCCCCGAGGCCGTCGAAGGCATGGGCATCCTCGTCGATGACGAGGACTTCGTGGTCATCGACAAGCCCGTCGGCGTCGCCGCCCACCCCTCCCCGGGCTGGGTGGGCCCCACCGTGGTGGGCGCCCTGGCCGCGGCCGGCTACCGGATCTCCACCTCCGGCGCCCCCGAACGGGCCGGTATCGTGCACCGGCTCGACGTCGGCACCTCCGGGGCCATGGTCGTCGCCAAGACCGAAAGGGCCTACACGGCCCTGAAGCGGGCCTTCAAGGAGCGCACCGTGGACAAGGTCTACCACGCCGTCGTGCAGGGCCTGCCCGACCCGCTCGAGGGAACCATCGACGCGCCCATCGGGCGCCACCCGGCCCACGACTGGCGGTTCGCCGTGCTTGAGGACGGGCGGCCCTCGATCACCCACTACGAGGTCCTCGAGGCCTTCGGCCGGGCCAGCCTCGTCGAGGTCCACCTTGAGACCGGCCGCACCCACCAGATCCGCGTCCACTTCTCGGCGCTGCGCCACCCGTGCGTGGGCGATCTCACCTACGGCGCCGACCCGCGGCTTGCGGCGGAGCTCGGCCTGACCCGTCAGTGGCTCCACGCGCACCGCCTGGGCTTCGAGAATCCGCGCACCGGCGAGCCGGTCCTAGCCGTGAGTCCCTACCCGCTGGACCTCGAGTACGCCCTGGGCGCCCTGTCGGGGGACCGCGCCTAACACGCCTGCGGAGCCCGGGGTGGGGCCCAGGGATGGAACGGCGGGCCTAGAATGGTCGAGTGGTTTCAACAGCAGCGTCCCGTGAGTCCTTCGTCCACCTTCACAATCACACCGAGTACTCGATGCTCGACGGGGCCGCGAAGCTGACCGACCTCTTCAGCCACACCGAAGAGCTCGGCATGAACGCGCTGGCCACCACCGACCACGGGTTCGTGTTTGGGGCGTTCGACTTCTGGAGCAAGGCCCGCAGCGCCGGCATCAAACCGATCATCGGGGTGGAGGCGTACCTGACCCCGGGCACCGCCCGCTCCGACCGCACCCGCGTCCAGTGGGGCGGGGGAGGCCGCGACGACGTCTCCGGCGCCGGCGCCTACACCCACATGACCCTCTGGTCGGAGTCCACCGAGGGCATGCACAACCTGTTCCGGATGTCCTCGCTGGCCTCCCTCGAGGGCTACCTCTACAAACCCCGCATGGACCGGGACCTGCTGCAGACCTACGGCAAGGGCCTGATCGCCAGCACCGGCTGCCCCTCGGGCGAGGTGCAGACCAAGCTGCGGCTTGGGCTATACCAGGAGGCAAAGCAGGCGGCCTCGGACTTCCGCGACATCTTCGGCGCCGAAAACTACTTCTGCGAGCTGATGGACCACGGGCTCGACATCGAACGCAACGTCCAGGCCGACCTGATCAAGCTGGCCCGCGAACTGGGCCTGCCGCTGGTCGCCACCAACGACCTTCACTACACCCACGCCGAGGACTCCAAGGCGCACGCGGCCCTGCTATGCGTCCAGTCGGGCTCCACCCTGGCCGACCCCAAGCGCTTCAAGTTCGACGCCGACGAGTTCTACCTCAAGTCGCCCGCCGAAATGCGGGCCATCTTCCGCGACTACCCCGAGGCCTGCGACAACACGCTGCTCATCGCCGAGCGGTGTGACGTCGAATTCAACACCAAGGCCAACTACATGCCCCGCTTCCCCGTGCCCGAGGGGGAGAATGAGCAGTCCTGGTTCGTCAAGGAGGTCGAGACCGGCCTGGCCTACCGCTACCCCGGCGGCGTGCCCGACGACGTGCGCAAGCAGGCCGAGTTCGAGGTCGGCGTCATCACCCAGATGGGCTTCCCGGGGTACTTCCTCGTGGTGGCCGACTTCATCAACTGGGCCAAGAACAACGGCATCCGGGTCGGCCCCGGCCGCGGCTCCGGCGCCGGCTCCATGGTGGCCTACGCCATGCGCATCACCGACCTCGATCCGCTCAAGCACGGGCTGATCTTCGAGCGCTTCCTGAACCCCGAGCGCGTCTCCATGCCCGACTTCGACGTCGACTTCGATGATCGGCGCCGCTCCGAGGTGATCCGCTACGTCACCGAGAAGTACGGGGACGAGCGCGTCGCCATGATCGTCACCTACGGCACCATCAAGGCCAAGCAGGCCCTGAAGGACTCCTCGCGCGTCATGGGCTACCCGTTCTCCACGGGGGAGCGGCTCACCAAGGCCATGCCGCCGGACGTCATGGGCAAGGGCCTGGCCCTTGCCGACGTGCACAACAAGGACGCCAAGCGCTACTCCGAGGCCGACGAGCTGCGCGAGCTGCTCAAGACCGACCCCGACTCCGCCAAGGTGTTCGAGACGGCTCTGGGCCTCGAGGGCCTGAAGCGCCAGTGGGGCGTCCACGCCGCCGGCGTCATCATGTCCTCGGACCCGCTGATCGACATCATCCCGATCATGCGCCGCGACCAGGACGGCCAGATCATCACCCAGTTCGACTACCCCACCTGCGAGGGGCTCGGACTGATCAAGATGGACTTCCTGGGGTTGCGGAACCTCACCATCATCACCGACGCCGTGGAGAACATCACGGCGAACAAGGGCACCGACCTGGTGCTGGAGGACCTCGAGCTCGACGACAAGGCCTCCTACGAGCTGCTGGCCCGCGGCGACACCCTGGGCGTGTTCCAGCTCGACGGCGGGCCCATGCGCTCCCTGCTCAAGCTCATGCGCCCCGACAACTTCGAAGACATCTCCGCGGTGCTGGCGCTCTACCGTCCCGGGCCGATGGGCGTGAACTCGCACACGAACTACGCGCTGCGCAAGAACGGGCTCCAGGAGATCGAGCCGATCCACCCCGAGCTCGAGGGCCCGCTCGAGGAGATCCTGGGCGGCACCTACGGCCTGATCGTCTACCAGGAGCAGGTGATGTCCGCGGCCCAGAAGCTGGCGAACTTCACCCTCGGCCAGGCGGACATGCTCCGGCGCGCCATGGGCAAGAAGAAGAAGTCGGAGCTGGACAAGCAGCAGGCCGACTTCTTCGCCGGCATGAAGGAAAACGGCTACTCCCAGGCCGCCATGGACAAGCTGTGGACCGTCCTCGAATCCTTCTCGGACTACGCGTTCAACAAGGCTCACACCGCCGCGTACGGGCTGATCTCCTACTGGACGGCGTACCTCAAGGCCCACTACCCGGCCGAATACATGGCCGCCCTGCTCACCAGCGTCGGCGACGACAAGGACAAGCTGGCCATCTACCTCAACGAGTGCCGCAGGATGGGCATCACCGTCCTGCCGCCGGACGTCAACGAGTCGAGCGTGAACTTCACTCCGGTCGGCAACGACATCCGCTTCGGCATGGGCGCCATCCGCAACGTCGGCGCGAACGTCGTCGGGGCGATGGTCACGGCCCGGGAGGAGAAGGGCGACTTCACCTCCTTCAGTGACTTCCTGCAGAAGGTCCCCGCCGTCGTCTGCAACAAGCGCACCATCGAATCCCTGATCAAGGCCGGGGCCTTCGACTCGCTCAAGCACCCCCGCCGGGCGCTGGCGATGATCCACGAGGAGGCCGTGGACTCGGTCATCGTGCTCAAGCGCAACGAGGCCGCGAACCAGTTCGACCTGTTCAGCGCGTTTGACGACCCCGGCGCCGGCAGCAGCCTCTCGGTCGAGGTGCCGGACCTGCCCGAATGGGAGAAGAAGGACAAGCTCTCCTTCGAACGCGACATGCTTGGCCTCTACGTTTCGGACCACCCGCTGCAGGGCCTCGAGGGGATCCTCAGCCAGCACGCCGACCTGACGATTCCCTCGGTGATCAGCGACGAGGGCCCGGCCGACGGCGCCATTGTCACCATCGCGGGCATGATCACCTCGCTGCAGCGGCGGATCGCCAAGAACAGCGGCAACGCCTACGCCCGCGCGGAGATCGAGGACCTCGCCGGGTCGATGGAGGTGATGTTCTTCGGGCAGGTGTACGGGCCGATCTCCGGCGTGCTCGCCGAGGACCTCATCGTCGTGGTGCGCGGCCGCTTGCAGCGCCGGGACGACGGCGCGGTGATGCTCAACGCGCAGGAACTCACGGTGCCCGACCTCAGCGAGGGCCACTCCGGGCCCGTCGTCATCTCCATGGCCCAGCACAAGGCCACCGAGGCGGCGGTGACGGCCCTGGGCGAGGTGCTGCGCACCCATCCGGGCACCAGCGAGGTCCAGATCCGGCTCAACGGCAACCGCAAGGTCGAGGTGATGAAGCTCGGAGTGGACCTGCGGGTGAACCCCACCCCGTCATTGTTCGGGGACCTGAAGGTGCTGCTCGGCCCAGCCTGCCTCGACGCTTGAGGATGCCGGCCGCTTGAGGCTGACGATCGGCTGAGCCCGGGCCGCCTGAGCAACCCGGCCGGCTGAGCAGGCCGGCCGTCGCAGCCGCGCTCCCCGGCCGATCCCTCAGATGATGTAGTCGGTGGGCGCGGCGTAGCCGCCCCCGTGGTACAGCAGCGGCGCGCCGTCGGCCCCGGTGCCTCCCTCGGTCACCTCGGCGACGACCACCGCATTGTTCTCGAAGGACAGCCTCATGGTGATGCGCCCGATCAGCCAGCCGGCCACTCCGTGCAGCAGCGGGACCCCGTGGGAGCCCGGGCTCCAATGGTCCCCGCCGAAGCGGTCCGGGGTGCGGGCGAACCGGTCCGCGAGGGCCTGGTTGTCAAGGCTCAGCATGTGGACGCCGACGTAACTGGTGTTGGCGACGGCGGGCCAGGAGGAGGACCCCCGCGACATATTGAAGGTGAAACGGGCCGGGTCGGCCGACAGGGACGCCACGGACGTGGCGGTGAACCCGAAGGGCTGTCCGTTGTAGGACGCGGTGATGATGGCGACCCCGGCCGCATGGCGGCGGAAAACTCCGCGGAATGCCGATCCCGGGCCCGGATCGGCGGCGGCAGGACTGTCCTTCACCAGGTTCCCTTCCATGGCCCCTCCTTCAACGATTGCGATCCGCATCCCTCGGGCGGGTGCGGCCGCCGGCGGCTCCGGCAATCCCTCAACCCTAGGCGAGCCGGGCGGCGGGAGCGTGCTTTTGTTAATGTAGAAGTCATGCACCCCTCCCGCCCGCACGACGCCGGCTCCTACCCGCCCCCGGTGTACGCCCCGGCTCCGAACCGCACGGCGGCCCCTCCCGTGGGCCTGCTGTGGTGGGCGGGCTCGACGGCGGTGCTCGGTATCGTCCTGGGCGTGTTCTGGTGGCTCGGCGCCCCGGGCGGGATTCTCTTCGGCGACGGACGCCTCCCCGGCACCTGGCTGCTGCGCGACCTGACCCTCGCGGGGCTTGAACTCGTTGCGGGCGTAGCCGTGGGAACGGTGCTGGCCCGGCGCCTCGGGCGGCCCGGCGGGCTGCGGCGGCTCCTCGCCGCGGTCGGCGGCTCGATCCTCGGGTCCCTGCTCGCCGTCCTGGTCGGCACCGCGCTCGGTGCCTGGATCGGCCCGCATGGCAGTCCCGAGATCCCCGGATCGGGATTCGGGCTCCACTCTCCGGGCGCCGCCGCCATCTGGCCGGCGGCCGCAGCCCTCATCGTGTTTGCCGCCGCCCTGTTCGACTGGCTGCAGCGCGGGCGTCCCTGACAGCGGGCCGCGTCCCGGGCGCCGGTAGACTGGCCGAGTGGAAAATCCAGCTGCCGCCCCGGCCCGCGAGGGCTTCCGAACCATCGACCTCCGGGGTCTCTCCCTCAGCCGGCGTGAGCTGAAGCGCGCACTGCCCCGGCCGGTGGTGGGGGAGCATCCGCCCGAAGAGGCGGTCGGACGGATCCTCGAGGACGTCCGGAACCGGGGTCTGCCGGCCCTGAGGGAGCTCGCCCGCCGCTTCGACGGCGTGGAGCAGGACCACCCCCGGGTGCCCGCCGACGTCCTGCGCAGCGCCCTGGAGAACCTCGATCCGCAGGTCCGTGCGGCCCTGGACGAGGCGATCACCCGCGCCCGGCTGTTCGCCGCGGCGCAGGTGCCGGCCGAGGTGGAGGTGTGTCCGGCGCCGGGGGCACGGCTCGTGTCCCGGTGGGTTCCCGTCGACCGGGTGGGCCTCTACGTGCCCGGCGGCCTCGCGGTCTACCCCTCGTCGGTGGTGATGAACGTCGTTCCTGCGCAGGCGGCCGGCGTCCCCTCGATCGCCCTCGCCTCCCCGCCGCAGAAGGAATGGGGCGGCTGGCCGCACCCGGTCATCCTGGCGGCGGCGGCCCTGCTCGGAATTACCGAGGTGTATGCGATCGGCGGAGCCCAGGCGGTGGCGGCCTTCGCCTACGGCTTCGAGGAGGCCGACGGCCACCCCTCCCTTGAGCCGGTCGACGTCGTCACCGGGCCCGGGAACGTCTTCGTGGCCACGGCCAAGCGGCTCGTCCGCGGCGTCGTCGGCATCGACTCGGAGGCGGGCACCACCGAGATCGCGGTGCTGGCCGACGCCGGCGCAGACCCCGTCCTCGTCGCCGCGGACCTGGTCAGCCAGGCCGAACACGACCCGCAGGCAGCCTCGGTGCTCATTACTGATTCCCCCGCCCTCGCCGATGCCGTGCGCATCGAACTCGGCCGGCAGGCGGACGCCACCCGGCACCGCGAACGGGTGCTTACGGCCCTGTCCGGCCCGCAGTCGGGGGTGATCCTGGTCGACGACCTCGACTCCGGCCTGGAAGTCTGCAACGCCTACGCCGCCGAGCACCTCGAAATCCACACCGCCGACGCCGCGGCCGCCGCCGCCCGGGTCCGCAACGCGGGCGCGGTCTTCGTCGGACCGTACAGCCCGGTCAGCCTCGGCGACTACTGTGCCGGCTCCAACCACGTCCTGCCCACCGGGGGGACCGCCTCGTTCGCGTCCGGGCTCAACACGACGACTTTCCTGCGGGCGCAGCAGGTGGTGGAGTACTCACGGAGTGCGCTTTCGGAGGTCAGCGCGCCCATCCTGGCGCTGTCGGAGGCCGAGAACCTGCCCGCCCACGGCGACGCCGTACGGGCGCGCTTCCCCCGCAATAACCACTAGATGTGGTAATTGCACGCTTGTAGTTTCCCTACATCTGGTTCTACACTTGAACCATCCGGAGCGCCCAGCGGTCCGGTACCCGCCCATCCGGCCCGAGCGGAGACAGGAGTACGCAGTGCATTGCCCCTACTGCCGCAACTCCGACTCCCGAGTCGTTGACAGCCGGCTGGCCGACGACGGTTCGGCGATCCGCCGGCGCCGGCAATGCCACGCGTGCGGGCGCAGGTTCACCACGGTGGAGACGACAAGCCTCAGCGTCATCAAGCGCTCGGGTGCCGGTGAGCCCTTCAGCCGCGGCAAGGTGATCAACGGCGTGCGGAAGGCCTGCCAGGGCCGGCCGGTCACGGAGGACGACCTCGCCCTACTGGCCCAGGAAGTCGAAGAATCGGTGCGCGCCAGCGGTGTCGCCGAAATCGATGCCCACGAGGTGGGGCTGGCGATCCTCGGCCCGCTGCGGAAGCTCGACCAGATCGCCTACCTGCGCTTCGCCAGCGTGTACCAGGGCTTTGAATCCCTTGAGGACTTCGAAGAGGCCATCGCCACGCTTCGGCTCCAGTCCTCCGACAACGCGAAGGTACCCTCGGGGGCGCAGCGGCCCCTGACCGCGCACTAGGTGCGCCTTGAGACCCCGGTGGTGGCGGCGGAGGGGAAGCCGGCGCCACCACCGGCACCACGTCCCACCGGATCGAACGTCCGGACGGAGGCCCTCCCCTCACGGCCAGCGCAGAAAAGACCCGTGCCTTCCGGCGTTGCCGGAAGGCACGGGTCTTTTCGTGAGCCGCTGCCTGGTGCCTGGGCTGCCTGGTGCCTGGGCTACTTGGTGCTTGAGGGGGACAGCAGGAGCGCCGCCTGCAGCGCCCCGCCCACGATGCCCGCCTGGTTCTTCAGCTGGGCCGGGACGATGCGGGTGCGCAGGTCAAGCGAGGGAAGGTATTCGGCGCTGCGCTTGGAGATCCCGCCGCCGACGATGAACAGCTCGGGGGAGAAGAGGAACTCGACGTGGGAGAAGTACCGCTGGAGCCGCACCGCGTATTCGTCCCAGTCGATCCCGTCCCGTTCACGTGCCACGGCCGATGCCTTGGACTCGGCGTCGTGCCCGTCGATCTCGAGGTGCCCCAGCTCAGCGTTGGGCACCAGCTGCCCGTTGAAGATGAACGCCGAACCGATGCCGGTGCCCAGGGTGATCACCAGGACTGTCCCGGCCACGCCCTTGCCGGCGCCGTAGCGCACCTCGGCCAGGCCGGCGGCGTCGGCGTCGTTGATGACGTGGACGCTCCGGCCGAGCACCCGCGTGAAGAGGGCGTCGACGTCGGTGTCGACCCAGCTCTTGTCGACATTCGCCGCTGAGCGGGCGACACCGTGCTGGATGATGGCCGGGAAGGTCACACCCACCGGCACATCGGCGGCCGGACCGCCCGGGCGCGAGGAGAGTTCGGTGACGATCTCGGCAACGACGCCGGCGACCGCCTCCGGGGTGGCGGGCTGCGGAGTCGGAATCCGGTAGCGCTCACCGACGATTTCGCCCTTGGCCAGGTCGACAATGCCGCCCTTGATCCCGGTGCCGCCGATATCGACACCGATGACGGTGGCGGGCAGCTTCCGGCCGGGCTTCTTCTTGTCGATGTCCTTGGGCATGATTCTCCAGGTGATATTCGTGGCCGGGTGGGCGGTTCGCCCGGCCCGAGCCGTTTCGTGGGGTTGGTCGGTGTTCCCTGACCGCCGGGCGGCGGGTCAGGGCAGGGTGAGGATCTCGGTGCCCGTGTCGGTGACGACCAGGGTGTGTTCGAACTGCGCGGTGCGTTTGGCGTCGCGGGTCACCACGGTCCAGTCGTCGGCCCACATGTCCCACTCAATGGTGCCAAGGGTCAGCATCGGTTCGATGGTGAAGACCATTCCGGTTTCGATCACCCGGTTGTAGGCGGGGGCGGCGTCGTAGTGTGGGATGATCAGGCCGGTGTGGAACGCCTCACCCACGCCGTGGCCGGTGAAGTCGCGCACCACGCCGTAGCCGAAACGGCGCGCGTAGGATTCGATGGCGCGGCCGATCACGTTGATCTCCCGGCCCGGGGCGACGGCCCGGATCGCCCGGTTCAGCGCCTCCTTCGTCCGCTCCACGAGCAGCCGGGATTCCTCGTCGACGTCGCCGACGAGGAAGGTGGAGTTCGTGTCGCCGTGGACGCCGTCGAGGTAGGCGGTGATGTCGATGTTGAGGATGTCCCCGTCCTGGAGGGCGGTGCTGTCCGGGATGCCATGGCAGATCACCTCATTGATCGAGGAGCAGATCGATTTGGGGAAGCCGCGGTAGCCGAGCGTCGACGGGTAGGCGCCGTGGTCGATGAGGAATTCGTGGCCGACCCGGTCGAGGGCGTCGGTCGTGACGCCGGGCTGGGCATGGCGTCCCACCTCCTCGACGGCTTGGGCGGCCAGCCGTCCGGCCTTGCGGATCTTCTCGATGGTTTCGGCGGTCTTCACCTCCGAGCCGGTGAAGGGCGCGGGGGCCTTGCGGCCGACGTATTCGGGGCGGGCGATTCCGGACGGGACGGGGAGCCGGGGACTGACCATGCCGCGCTGGAGCGTTCCAACGGGTGCGGTGCCAGGATTGTGGGGCATACCCTTGATCTTATAGGCGGCGGGGTTCAGAGCTGAAAGCGCCGCCTATAAGGCCACGGGCGGCTGCCGGAAGCCCGGCACCCGTGGCGGCCGCCATCGACGACGCAGGAGGAGAAGACGATGCCGCAGTACTGGTTCAATGTCCGGACCCATGAGGTCGAGGTTGACGCGCAGTCCGACTGGAAGCAGCTCATCGGTCCCTATGAGACCCGCGCGGAGGCCGAGCGGGCCCTCGAGAAGGTTCAGCAGCGGAACAAGGCCTGGGACGCCGAGGACGAGGACTGAACGCCGGCAACCCCGGCTAGAAGGAGTGCTCCGGGCCGGGGAAGGTTCCGCTGCGGACCTCCTCGGCGTAGCGGGTGGCGGCGTCGGCCAGCACGGAGCGGACCTCGGCGAACTGCTTGACGAACTTCGGCTGCTTCCCGCCCCGCAGGCCGGCCATGTCCTGCCAGACGAGCACCTGGCCCGTCGTCGAGGCGCCGGCGCCGATGCCGATGGTCGGCACCTGCACCGCGGCATCCACCTTGGCCGCGACGTCGGCGGGCACCATCTCCATGAGGACGCAGAACGCGCCCGCCGCCTCCAGGGCCAGGGCGTCGTCGATAACCCTCCGGCCGGTGTCCCCACGGCCCTGCACCCGGTAACCGCCGAGGGCGTGTTCGCTCTGCGGGGTGAAGCCGACATGCGCCATCACCGGGATCCCGGCCCGCACCAGCGCGCGCACGGTGTCGGCGAACTGCGCGCCGCCTTCGAGCTTCACCGCGTGCGCCCCACCCTCTTTGAGCAGCCGCACCGATGACTCAACGGCCCGGGCGGTCGAAACCTCGTAGCTGCCGAAGGGCAGATCGGCCACAATGAGCGGACGGCGTGCCGCACTGCTCACGGCGCGGGTGAACAGCACCATCTCATTGAGCGTGATGGGCAGGGTCGTGGCGTGTCCGAGCACGTTGTTGGCGGCGGAGTCGCCGACCAGGAGCACCTCGATGCCGGCCTCGTCGAAAATCTGTGCCGTGTACTGGTCGTAGGCCGTCAGCATGGCGAAGCGCCGGCCCTCCGCCTTGGCCTGCTGAAGGTGGTGGGTCCGGATCCGAGCCGGGCGCGGGGCCTGCTGGGGCTCTGAGGGGGTGGAAGCTCCGGTGCCGTACGGGGCGGGCATTTCGGCGGAAGTCATGAATCCGAGCCTACTTCACGGCTCCGGGCTCCCCTGAGCCGCGCCCCCGCCGCCCGGTAACCGGCCTGTAACATCGCCGCGCCATACTGGGCGGGCACCGGCGGACGCGTTTCCGGCGTCCGGGTCAGTAGAGTATGGAGAGATTCCGGCTCGACCGGCCAACCGGCGCGGGCAGGGAACGGCTCGGCGCAGCGCAGACGCGGCAGGAAAGAGGGTAGGGATGAACCGGCAGCAGGAATTCGTACTGCGGACGATCGAGGAGCGTGACGTCCGCTTCGTCCGGCTGTGGTTCACCGACGTCGTCGGCTCACTCAAGTCCGTCGCCCTGGCCCCGGCCGAGGTCGAGGGGGCCTTCGAGGAGGGCCTCGGGTTCGACGGCTCCTCCATAGAGGGCCTGGCCCGGGTCTTCGAGTCCGACATGCTCGCCCAGCCCGACCCGTCCACGTTCCAGATCCTGCCCTGGCGCGGGGACAAGGAGCAGACCTCACGGATGTTCTGCGACATCCTCACCCCCGACGGACAGCCCTCGGCCGCCGATCCGCGCAGCGTGCTGAAGCGGACCCTCGCCAAGGCCGCCGACATGGGCTTCACCTGCTACACGCACCCCGAGATCGAGTTCTACCTGCTGAAGTCCGCCGACCTCGGCGCCGACGGCCGCCCGGTCCCCGTTGACCAGGCCGGCTATTTCGACCACGTGCCCGGCGGCGTCGCCCAGGACTTCCGGCGGACCGCCGTTGCCATGCTCGAGTCGGTGGGCATCAGCGTCGAGTTCAGCCACCACGAGGGCGGGCCCGGGCAGAACGAGATCGACCTGCGCTACGCCGACGCGCTGCAGACCGCCGACAACATCATGACCTTCCGGACCGTCATCAAGGAGGTGGCGCTCACCCAGGACAGCTACGCGACCTTCATGCCCAAGCCGTTCTCCGACCACCCCGGCTCCGGCATGCACACCCACTTCTCGCTCTTCGAGGGTGACTCCAACGCGTTCTTCGAGGCCGGCGCCGAATTCCAGCTCTCCAAGACCGCCCGCCAGTTCATCGCCGGCATCCTGCGCCACGCCCCCGAGTTCACCGCGGTGACCAACCAGTTCGTGAACTCCTACAAGCGCCTCTGGGGCGGGGGCGAGGCGCCCAGCTACATCTCCTGGGGCCACAACAACCGCTCCGCGCTGGTGCGCATCCCCCTGTACAAGCCGAACAAGGGCCAGTCCGCCCGGATCGAATACCGGGGCATCGACTCCGCCGCGAACCCCTACCTCGCCTACGCCGTCCTGCTCGGCGCCGGGCTGAAGGGCATCGAGGAGGGCTACGAACTGCCCCTGGGCGCCGAGGACGACGTCTGGAGCCTCACCGCCGCCGAGCGGCGCGCGATGGGCCACGATCCGCTCCCGGCGAGCCTTCACGATGCGGTGCGCGCCATGGAGGACTCCGAACTCGTCGCCGAGATCCTCGGCGAGCAGGTCTTCGAGAACTTCCTGCGCAACAAGCGCGCCGAATGGCACGACTACCGTATCGAGGTCACCCCCTATGAGCTGCGCCGCAACCTGGGCATCCTGTAACGGCACCCGCCGGGCCGCTGGTGCCCGATGAGCCTGGCGGGACGGCTCATCAGCGCCGGATTCACCGACCTTGAGAAGAGCACGCGGTTCCTCGAGGCCCCCGAACTGGCGGGCATCGACGCGGAGCTGCTCTTCGCCGCGCTGGGCCACGCTGCCAGCCCCGACCTCGCCCTCCAGTCGTACGTGCGCCTGCTGGCCGTCGAACCGGCGGTGGCGGAACTGTTCACCCGGGAGCCGGACCGGGCCACGGCGCTCTTCCGCCTGCTGGGGGCCTCCGAGGCGCTGGGGGAGTTCCTCATGCGCCACCCCGGGCACCTCGACGCGGTCCGGCTCCCGGCGCGGGCGGCACCCGCCGTGACACCGGAGCAGCTCCGCGCCTCCCTGCTGGCCGCGGTGGACGCCGACCCCGCGGTGGAGAACCCCGTCGCCGGGAAGACCGGGACGGGCGCCCACCAGTGCCTGCGCGCGGCCTACCGCCGCCACCTGACCGAACTGGCGGTGCGCGACCTCTCCCACCCCTCTCCCATCGACTACCTGCCCACCGCCGCCCGCGAACTGGCCGACCTGGCAGCGGCCGCACTCGAGGCCTCCCTCGCAGTGGCCCGCGCGGACCTCGCCGAAAGCTATTCCGCCGACGACATCGCCGCCGTCCGGCTCGCCGTCATCGGGATGGGCAAGTGCGGAGCGAGGGAACTGAACTACATCTCCGACGTCGACGTGATCTACGTGATCGACGCCCCGTCCCTCGACGAGGCCCTCGCCAGCCGCATCGGCACGGCCCTGGCCACCGGCATCTCCCGCGGGGTCTACTCCGCGGGGCCCGAACCGGCGCTCTGGGAGGTCGACGCCAACCTCCGGCCGGAGGGCCGCGACGGCCCGCTGGTGCGCACGCTCGAATCGCACCTGACCTACTACTCCCGCTGGGCCTCCACCTGGGAGTTCCAGGCGCTGCTCAAGGCGCGGGCGGTGGCCGGGGACCCGGAGCTGGGGCGCCGCTACGAGGAGGCCGTGGCGCCGCTGGTGTGGACATCGTCGGAGCGGGAGGGCTTCGTGGAGTCCGTCCGGGCGATGCGCCGGCGGGTCACCGAGAACATTCCCCGGCACGAGGGGCCGAAACAGCTCAAGCTCGGCAGCGGCGGGCTGCGCGACGTCGAATTCACGGTGCAGCTGCTGCAGCTGGTGCACGGGCGGGCCGACGAAAGCCTCAGGGTCCGGGACACCGTCACGGCGATCGCGGCCCTCAGCGCCGCCGGGTACATCGGCCGGGCCGACGCCGCGGACCTCGACAACGCCTACCGCTACCTGCGCCTCCTTGAGCACCGCATCCAGCTGACGCAGCTGCGCCGCACCCACCTGATGCCCGACGGCGACGCCGCCCGGCACGCGCTGGCACGCTCCACCGAGGGCGCGATGGTCAGCGTTCGCCCCACCGCACGGAGCATGGTCGAGAAATGGCAGCGGACCCGCCGGCTGGTGGAGCGCCTCCACGAGACCATCTTCTACCGGCCGCTGCTCAACACCGCGGCGAACCTCAGCCTCGAAGACGCCAAGCTCACCCCGGAGGCCGCCCAGGCGCGGCTGGCCGCCCTTGGCTACTCCGACCCGAAAGGCGCAATGCGCCATATCGAGGCCCTCACCGGCGGCATCCGGCGCCGGGCCGTGCTGCAGCGCCAGCTCCTTCCGATCCTGCTGGCCTGGTTCGCCGACGGCGTGGATCCCGACGCCGGGCTGCTGGGCTTCCGCCGCCTCAGCGAGTCGCTTGGGGAGAGCCACTGGTACCTCGGGATGCTGCGGGACTCGAAGGCCGCAGCGGAACGGCTGTGCAACGTGCTCTCCTCGAGCCGGTTCATCACCGATCTGCTCGAGGTCTCGCCGGAATCGACGAAGTGGCTGGGCTCCGACCCCGAGCTGGTCCCCGACACCTTCGAGTCGCAGTGGCAGGAAATCCGGTCGAAGATGTCGCGCCACCCGCAGCCGCAGGACGCGATGCGGCTGATCCGCCTCATCCGCCGCCGGGAACTGCTCCGCATCGCCATCGCCGACAGCGCCGGGCTCCTCACGCAGGCCGCGGTGGGCAACGCGCTCGCCGACGCCGACCGGGCCGCCGTGCTCGGAGCCCTCCACGTTGCGGAAAATTCCATCCACGCGTCCGAGCCGCGCATTACCGACGTCGTCGTCATCGCCATGGGACGCCAGGGCGGCCGGGAGATCACCTACGGCTCCGACGCCGACGTGCTCTACGTCCACCGGCCGCTGCCCGGAGCCGATCCGGCCGCCGCCCAGCGGCAGGCGGAGAAGGTGGTGTCGCAGCTCGCCGCGAACCTCACCCAGCCGTCCAAGCCGCCGGTCCTCGCGGAGCGGGTCCTTGAAATAGACGCCGCCCTGCGTCCGGAGGGCCGGCAGGGGCCGATGGTCCGCTCCCTTGACTCGTTCCGCGAGTACTACAAGCGGTGGTCACTGATCTGGGAGGCCCAGGCGCTGCTGAGGGCGCGGCCGATGGCGGGCAGCGACGCCCTGACGGCCGATTTCCTCAAGCTCATCGACCCCATCCGCTACCCGTCCTCACTGTCGGAGACCGACGAGCGGGAGATCCGCCGGATCAAGGCACGGATGGAGGCCGAACGCCTCCCGCGCGGGGCCGACCCCTCCCGGCACCTCAAGCTGGGCCGCGGCGCCCTCAGCGACGTCGAATGGCTGATCCAGCTGTTGCAGCTCCGCCACGCCGCACAGGTGCCCGAACTGCGCACCGCTTCCACGCTTGAGGCGATGGACGCCGTGGAGGCCGCCGGGCTGCTGTCGGCACCCGAAGTGGAAACCCTGCGGCGCAGCTGGCTGCTCACCAGCAGGCTGCGTGCGGCCAACGTCATCTGGAGCGGGCGCAGCTCCGACCTGCTGCCCTCCTCACGCCGCGACCTTGAGGCGGTGGCCCGCTGGTGTGGTTACGGGTCCGGAAAGGGTGCCGAGCTGGAGGAAGATTATCTGCGCCTGACCCGCCGGAGCCGGGCCATCTTCGAGCGCAACTTCTACGGAACCTGAGGGTCCGCCCTGCTTCTGCGGGCACGGTCCGGAGACAGGGGCAGCTACTCCCATCCGCGGGCCCGGCTGCCTGCCGGACCGCACCCTTCGGCACTCGGTGCTCAAGGCAATTACCTGTTAAGTGGCCGTACGCTACCCGATCCTTCCGAATCGGGCCCGGTTTCGTTGCCGCGAATTGATCAGTAGGCTTACGGTCGGGGCACCCCGCACGCGCGGGGACACCCCGACCAGAGAGTTCATTATGCGTTTTTCTTCATTGGTAGCCGCGACGACCCTCGGACTCGTCGTCGCACTGGCACCAGCCGCCCCGGGCCTCGCCGGCCAGGCCGAACGGCAGGCGAACTGTGCCGCGGTCGGTGGAACGCTGTCGGGCACCGGCAACGGCAACAACCAGACCTGCACCGTCACCACAGTGGTCGTTGCCCCCGACGTACCCACCGGCAGCCCGACGACGACCTTCGGTGAGGACCGCCCCGCCGGCGAGCCGGTTACCGTGGACACCTCCCAGCCGGTGCGCCAGCCCGACCCTGAGGTGACGACCGAAGAACGCGATACCGGCGAGGCGACCGTCGTCGAAACCGAGCGCGTGGGCACCCCCGTCGTCACCGAGGAGGAGCGCGACGCGGGCGAGGCCACCAGCGAGGACGTCGTCGTGGCCGGCACCCCGACCTCCACCACCCGCACCGAACGCGGCACCACCACGACCACCCAGCAGCCGACCACAACCAACTGCCGCAGGGTCAACGACGACCGGTCGGCCAAGCCTGTCGAGAAGTGCGACCGCGCCGTCCTGACCACCAGGACGACCCCCACCACGATCGTCACCACGACAACGACGCCCCAGGAGCGGGTCACCACCACCACGCAGCCGCGGGAGACACTTATCACCACGACCACGCCGGTCACCGAAGTGTTCACCACCACGCAGCCGCGGGAGTCGTGCACCACGACGACCTTCCAGACGCAGATCGCGACGGCGACAACGCAGCAGACCCAGCGCACGGCGACCACCACCCAGCAGACGACGCGCACCACGACGACGACGACCGCGACGTTCCGCTTCGACCGCAACGACCAACCAATCATTCCCAGCGGCACGCCGACAGCGACCCCCTCGACCAGTGCGGGAGATCCGGTGATCACCACGGCAGAGGTTCCGGGTACTCCGGTCGTCACCACCGGAACCCGGCCCGGCGAGGACGAATCGGACGTGGCCTGCACGCCGGCCGCTCCGGTCATCACCTCCGCCGACGGTGAGACAAGGGAGGACGTGGAGACGGCGACGGTCCCCGCCGAGCCCACCATCACGGTGACCCGTGAGGAAATCGATCCCCTCGTCGTCGATACCGAGGCTCCTGGAGCTCCGATCGTCACAACCGATACGCGTACCACCGGCCAGACCTGCTACAAGAATCCCTCGACGGCCGAACAGCGGCGCAACCGCTGCTAGTCCGGTTCAAAGCGTCCAAAGGCTGCCGCCCACCGTTCCCGGTGGGCGGCAGCTTTTTCGTGCGGGCACTGGGTGCTCCCCGGCAGCTGGGCCCGGTCCGCAGGATCCGGAGTGGAGGGCTCAGCCGGCGCGGCTGGCCTCGAGGTCGGCCGCCAGGGCCGGGGCGAGGGAGCGCATGTAGGCGGAGGTCACATGGTTGTCGTCGTAGTAGACATGCGCTCTGCCGATGGAGGCATAGCACCGCCCGTCGGGGCAGAACTGGTCTGACAGGTCAAGGACCTTGATCCGGTCCGAATCTGCCGCCTTCGCGGCTTCGGCGAGGGGGTCGGCGGGGAGTACGTCAGCGCCGTCGTTGGAACAGGCGCGCGGGGCGGTGGGGTTCTGCGCCAGGCACTCGGCCGTGGTGCGGTCGAGGGTCAGGGGCGTGTCGCGCAGGACGAAGACCTCGCTGCCTGCCTCGGCCCAGGGCAGGGCCCGGCGGGCGAATCCGTCGCGGTACTGCTCGGGTTGCGAGCGGCCGCTTCCGTCGTCGATCTTCTCCACCGCGCCGAAGGAGGAGACGAAGACGAGTTCGGGTTTCTCGGCGGTGATCCGGTCAGAGACGGCGCCGCTCCACTTCAGGCACTTCTTCCGGTACGCCTCGCTGGTGGTCGGCTTGCCCTTGAACGCCACCCGGGGCACGTCGACGACCGGACAGCCATCCACGACGCTCTTCTTGACCATCCAGCGGTTCTGCCGGGCAAGTTCGAAGACCGCCGCCTGCCACTGCTCGGCGTGGGAATCACCCACCAGCCATACGGTGGCGGCCGGTTCGGCACCGCCCGCGAAGTCGCATTCGATCAACCGGTTCGCCTTCTTGATCCAGAGGGGGTCGGCAGCCCGCCCGCATTCGGGTGGGGACTTCTCATAGGATTCTGCGGCGGTCACCACCTCCGTGGCGGGCGGCCCAAGGGGATCCGGGCAGAGCCGGTCGGGCTGGAGGCTGCCGGCGCCGAAACAGGAGCTCCGCGAGGCATCCTTGAGGACGGCGCTGTGGTTCCGCTCGGCGCTGTCGACGCTGACGATCATCGCAGCGGCCACCACAGTGACCACAGCCATCGAGGCGGCCGTTGCGCCGAGGACCCGGCCGAAGGAAGCACCGGCCAACAGGACCGAGCGCCCCGGATCCTCAACCAGGGACTTGGTGAGCGCGGCCAGGGCCACCGCGACGGCGAGCAGCAGCACCTCGTCACCGAGAGCGGGGTCGCGGTTAATGACGCTGGGAGCCAGGACGATCAGCGGCCAGTGCCAGAGGTAGAGGGAGTAGGAGATGTCCCCGATGAACTGGGCCGGCGGTGCCGCCAGGAGCCTGTTCGGGGACCACCCGGGGTGGTGCGGGCCCGACACCAGGACGAGCAGGGTGCCTGCCACGGGCACGAGCGCGGCGGCGCCGGGGAAGAGAGTTTCGTCGTTGAAGGTGACCGCGGCGAACAGGATCAGGCCGAGTCCGGCCCACTGTGCGGCACCGCTCACCAGCAGCCCTGCCGAGGTGCGGGAGCGGGGGAGCGTAAGGACGGTCGCCACGAGTCCACCGGCGGCAAATTCCCAGACTCGAGTCTGCGTCACGAAATAGGCTTCGCTGGGGCTGGTGTAGGTCAGGTGGATGCAGACGATCAGGGAGAGCACCCCGACGGCAGCCAGGCCGCCGCGGACCACCTGAACGGAGGGGAGCCTCCACCGGGCGGCGAGGAGGAAGAGCCCCAGCAGGAACAGCGGCCAGACGAGGTAGAACTGTTCCTCGACCGACAGCGACCAGTAGTGCTGGACGGTCGACGGCGCCGCGTTGTCCGCCGAGTAGTCAAGGGACTTGTCCGCAAGGACCCAGTTTTCGATATAGACGGTGGCGGCGATGGTCTCCCAGGCGAGGGAGGCCCACCTCGGGAAGGGCAGGAAAACCCACGCGGCGGTCAGGGAGACCAGCGCAACCGTGAGCGCGGCGGGCAGCAGACGCTTGATGCGGCGGAGGTAGAAAGCGCCAAGCCGGACGCCGCCGGTGCGCCCCAGCTCCGAGAGCAGGTGCTTGGTCATTAGGAAGCCGGAGATGACGAAGAACACGTCGACTCCGACATATCCGCCGGGCAGCCATGCCGGCCAGAGGTGGGCGATCACCACGAGCAGCACTGCAATGGCCCGGAGGCCCTGCACATCCCTGCGGACCTCTTTGGCCGGCGTAGTGGCGCGGCGTGGGGGCGCCATCGTGCGCACGGCGTTGCTCATTCTCTGACACCTCGATCCGTCGAACTGCTCGTTTTCGGCGCTCGGGAAATTCTAAGGGGGCTGAGGATTTTCCCCAATTCGGTAACGCTGGCACAGCCACCGTCCGCCCGACCGGTATTTGGCCCATTTTTTCATCGGTGGACCGGGCGCTGGTGCCCTAGTTTTCAGTGGCGGTCCCGGCCGCGCTGTGTCAGGGGGCAGCGGCAGCACGGGATTTTTGCGTCGCGGTGCCGCCCTGATCCGGGCCTGTCCGCGCGTCCGTGGCGCTGTGAAGGTGCGTCACCGCGGGCCGATCCCGCAGCGGATCGTGGCATGCAACCGTGTCATCCAGGCGTGTCATTCGAAACCGGCGCCGCCGGTGGCGTGTGCCGCCAGACGCCAGACACCCGCATCATCGTGCTGGTGCCGCCGCACGCCAAGGCCGTCGTGCTGGTGCCGCCGCACGCCTGTGCCCGCGCGCGCGTCCGTGTCCGGTGCGGGGGCTCGCCCTGTAGTCCGGGTGTCCGGCCCGCTGCGCCGTCGACCCGGTGGGCAGACCGGGCTTGCGGCGGGGGTACGGAGTCAGATCTGGATGGTCTTCGAGACCCTGCACCTGTTGCTGCCGGGTGCGACCCGCTCCGCGCGGAGGCCTTGAAGGACCTCCTCGTCGGTCAGGGTGTGGCCGTCGGCAGCGGCGAGCGTCTGGATCTGCGCTGCCCCCACCGCGAAGACCTTGCTGTCTTCAACCTCAGCACCGGCATCCAGCTCAACTTCGACCTCGTAAGTTTTCTCCATGGTCGATTGTTGCGCCGAACCGGAAGTTTGAACAGGTCCGAACCGATCCCGGGCAATCCCTTCGACGCATCGTCACCCACTCGAAACTGCAGCTCACCACGTTCTGCGCCCGGTGAAGCGTGGTGAGCTGCAGTTTCGGGGCGAACGCGGAAGGCCCCTCCGCCCGGATCGAGTGAGGGGCCTTCGAGGCGCCAGCGTCAGGCGCTGGCGCCGAGCCGTCAGGACGGTCCACAGGTAAACACCTGCTGCGCCCCTGGGGCCGGGCTAGACGCCGTAGTAGAGCTCGAACTCGTAGGGGTTCGGGCGCAGCGACAGCGGGAAGATCTCCATCTCGCGCTTGTACGCGATCCAGGTCTCGATGAGGTCCTGGGTGAAGACCCCGCCGGCCTGCAGGAACTCGTTGTCCGCCTCGAGGGCGAGCAGCGCCTCCTCGAGGGAGCCGGGAGCCTTCTGGATGTCCTTGGCCTCCTCGGCGGGCAGCTCGTAGAGGTCCTTGTCGATGGGGTCGGCCGGTTCGATCCGGTTCTTGATCCCGTCAAGGCCCGCCATCAGCTGGGCCGCGAACGCCAGGTAGGGGTTCGACGAGGGGTCCGGAGCGCGGAACTCGATGCGCTTGGCCTTGGGGTTGGAGCCCGTGATGGGGATCCGGATGCCGGCCGAGCGGTTGCCCTGCGAGTACACCATGTTGACCGGGGCCTCAAAGCCCTTCACCAGGCGGCGGTAGGAGTTCACCGTCGGGTTGGTGAAGGCCAGGACGGCGGAGGCGTGCTTGAGCAGGCCACCGATGTACCAGCGGGCGGTGTCGGACAGGCCGGCGTAGCCGCGCTCGTCGTAGAACAGCGGCTCACTGCCGTTCCACAGCGACTGGTGGCAGTGCATGCCTGAGCCGTTGTCGTTGAAGACCGGCTTGGGCATGAAGGTCGCTGACTTGCCCCAGGCGTTGGCGACGTTCTTGACGATGTACTTGAACTTCTGCAGGTCGTCCGCCGCGTGGGTCATCGTCGTGAACTTGTAGTTGATCTCGGCCTGGCCGGCGCCGCCGACCTCGTGGTGGGACCGCTCGACCTCAAGGCCGGCCCGGTCCAGCTCGACGCAGATGGCGTCGCGGAGATCGGCCTGCTTGTCGACGGGGGAGACGGGGAAGTAGCCGCCCTTGAACGGGGTCTTGTTGCCAAGGTTGCCCCCGACCTCCTCGCGGCCGCTGTTCCACGGGGCCTCGATGGAGTCGACCTTGTAGAAGCTTCCCTGCGGGGAGGACTCGTACTGGACGTTGTCAAAGATGAAGAACTCCGCCTCGGGGGCGAAGAACGCAGTGTCGGCGATGCCGGTGGAGGCGAGGTAGGCCTCGGCACGCTCGGCGACGCCGCGCGGGTCGCGGTGGTACGGGTCACCGGTGCGGGGGTTCACGATCGAGAAGTTCAGCGCCAGCGTCTTTTCGACCCGGAAGGGGTCGATGAAGGCGGTGGTGACGTCGGGGATCAGCTGCATGTCCGATTCCGCGATGCCCTGGAAGCCGCGGATGGACGAGCCGTCGAACAGCTGGCCGTGGATGAAGAAGTCGGCGTCCACCGATTTCGCCGGCACATTGAAGTGCTGCTGCACTCCGGGCAGGTCGGTGAATCGGACGTCGACGAACTTCACCCCTTCGTCAGCAATGTACTTGAGGACTTCGTCCGCATTCTTGAACATGGATTGATGCTCCTTACGCATAGCTTGGGTAACGGCCCGGCGTCATCGGGTGTCCGCGTCAACAGAAAGCGGACACACGGGCAGTGCCTTGCTGCAGCCGACAAGTTACAACTGTAGAAGCGCGCAGTTTCCCTCGGGTGTCACCATTGTTTCCGGCACGTTACTTAATGGGCAGTGCTTTCAGCCTAGCGTGCCTTCAGGGGAGCGACGGTCTGTGCCCCGAGCCGTCCGACGGGACGGCGGCCCGCACGGGGCGCGAAAAACCGGCGGGCGCCCGCCGGTAAACTGGGCCTGTGGTGAATCGAAACGACGTCGGATCCTGGCTCAACGGACCTCCTCCCTCGGGAGCGCAGGACTGGCCCGGGCAGCGGCTGGGACGTCCGAAGAGCGGCCCCGGCTCCATCGCGCGGGTTGGGCCACGGGTGGTGGCCCTGCTGATCGACTGGGCGCTGTGCACCCTCATCTCGCAGGCCTTCTTCGGCTGGGACGCGTTCGCCACGACGTACCTGTTCCTCCTGGAACAGATCCTCTTCGTCGGTTTCTTCGGCTACAGCATCGGCCACCGGGTGCTGAGCATGCAGGTGCAGACCCTCGACGGACGTCCGGCCGGGTTCCTCACCGCCGCCATCCGCTCCGTACTGATCTGCCTGGTGATCCCCGCACTTATCTTCGACCCCGACCAGCGCGGCCTCCACGACCGCGCCCGCGGCACCGTCCTCGTCCGGATCTAGTCCGGCCGCTGGAGCCAGGGCTCCCGGAGCTCCGGCCCCCGGAGCAATGGCCTTGACGCACTGGCCTTAACGCACTGGCCCATAACGAACTGGCCCTTAACGAACTGTGGCAGGAAACCCCGGAACACCGGGAGCTTCCTGCCACAGAGAAGTCAGCGGACCTAGCGGCCCTTCATGGCCTTGCGGTCCGGGCGGGCCTTGTACGGATCGACGCCCTTGGGGATCGGCAGACGGGTGCCGAGTGCGCGCAGCCGCTTGTCGACCGCGTGCACCTCCTGCTTGGTGAGGGACTTCTTGAGCTTCTGGGCGGTCTTGGCCACCTTCGCCAGGGGCACCTGGCCCTCGCCGCGGCCGGCCTGGATCACGTGGACCGGCACGTTCGGCACGATGCGGGCCATCTTCCGGCGCTCGTCGTCGACGAGGCGCTTCACGCGCCCGGACGGGCCTTCGGTGACGAGTACTATGCCGGGGCGGCCGATGGCACGGAACACGGCGTCCTGGGAGCGAGGGTTCATGGCCACGGGCTGCTCCTCGAGGATCCAGCCCCTGCGCAGCACGCTCAGTGCGGCCCCGGCTGCGCCCGGCTTGCCCTCGATCTGCGAGAAGGCCGCCCGTTCGGCGCGGCGCGACAGGATGAATACCGCGGCCAGGAAGGCCAGCGGCACCGAGATCAGCATCAGCGTCACGACGTTCTGGATGAGCAGGCCGATGATCAGCCCCACAGCAATGATGCCCAGGAAGGCAAGGAGCATCAGCCAGACCACGTTCGGGTCGTTGCGCCTCGTCATCTTGAAGACTTCGAGGATCTGCTTGGTCCTGCCGGTCTTCTTCGCCGGCTTGGCAGCCTTGGGCTTGCGGGAGAAAAGGCGCCGTTTGGGCGCGGGGGATCCCTCAGGATTGATGCTGTGCGACATAGTGGCTCAATTCTACGTGATGGCGGCCGCGCTCAAGCCGCGCCGAAGCGACCGAATGAAGCCGGAATTGCGAAGGTGCCTGCGGGCCGTCAACCGGCCTTCAGATCGGAGGCTTCCCGGAGTGAGGGGCCGGAGTCGTCGAGGTGAGCAAGCTCCGACGGGAGCTCGAGTCCCTTCCGCCGCATGGCCCGCGCCCACAACCGACCGGCCCGGTAGGACGAGCGCACCAGAGGCCCGCTCATGACCCCGAGGAACCCGATCTCCTCGGCCTCCTCGCGGAGTTCGACGAACTCGCCGGGCTTGACCCACCGGTCCACCGGCAGGTGCCGTTCACTCGGCCGGAGGTATTGGGTGATGGTGATCAGATCACACCCGGCGGAGTGAAGGTCGCGGAGCGCTTCGGAGATTTCCTCCCGCGTCTCGCCCATCCCGAGGATCAGGTTTGACTTGGTCACCATGCCGCGCGCCCGGCCCTGGGAGATCACATCGAGGGACCGCTCGTACCGGAAGGCGGGCCGGATCCGCTTGAAGATCCGCGGGACGGTTTCGACGTTGTGTGCGAACACCTCGGGAGCCGCGTCGCAGATGGCCGCGATGTGTTCGGGCCGCCCGGAAAAGTCGGGGATGAGGATTTCGACGCCGGTGCCGGGGTTCATGCTGTGGATCTGGCGGATCGTCTCGGCGTAGAGCCAGACACCCTCATCGGGTAGGTCATCGCGGGCGACGCCGGTCACGGTGGCGTAGCGGAGGTTCATCGACTGGACCGACTGGGCCACCTTGAAGGGCTCGCTGCGGTCCAGGGGCTGGGGCTTGCCGGTGTCGATCTGGCAGAAGTCGCAGCGGCGGGTGCATTCGGATCCGCCGATGAGGAAGGTCGCCTCGCGGTCCTCCCAGCATTCGAAGATATTGGGGCAGCCGGCCTCCTCACAGACCGTGTGAAGGCCTTCCTTTTTCACAAGGTTCTTCATGGAGACGAACTCGGGGCCGATATTGACCTTGGCCTTCATCCAGTCCGGCTTGCGCTCGACAGGCGTCTCCGCGTTGCGCGCTTCGATGCGCAGCATGCGGCGTCCTTCGGGGGCCAGGCTCACAGTAAAGCTCCTTTGGGCTGGTCGGCGCCAGCGTCGTCGGTCGGTCCGTCGGGAAGCGTTGTGGCCGCGTCGTCGAGTACCAATGCTGACTCATTCTTGCGCAGTTCTTCCTCGATGCGCGACACGATGTCCGATGGTGGAACGGTGCGGCCGGTCTCGGCGGAGATGCTGGTCACGCCCGCGTCGGTGATGCCGCAGGGAACGATCTGCTCGAAGGGTGCGAGGCTGTTGCTGCAGTTCACCGCGAATCCGTGCATCGTCACCCGCCGGTTGATGCGGATTCCGATGGCGGCGATCTTCCGGTCCGGCAGTCCTCCTCCGGCGGCAATCCACACCCCCGACCGCCCGTCGATGCGGATGCCCTCGAGGTCGTAATCCTTCAGCACGGCGATGATGACGTCCTCGAGGATCCCCACGTAGTCGGTCACCCGAGTGGGTTCGGGCAGGGCGAGGATCGGGTACCCGACGAGCTGGCCGGGGCCGTGCCAGGTCAGTTTCCCGCCCCGGTCCACCGCCACCACCGGCGTGCCGTCGAAGGGCCGCTCATGGTCTTCGGTGCGTTTTCCCGCCGTATAGACGGCCTCGTGCTCAAGCAGGAGCACGGTGCTCGGCGAGCGCCCCTCGGCGACCGCGTCGTGCAGGCTGCGCTGGAGGTCCCAGGCCCTCGTGTAGTCGACGTATTCGGGATGGAGGCCGATCCTGGCGAACTCGAGAGTCATGGGTTAAGGGTAATGCCCGCCGCCCGCAAAAAAGGCCCGGAAAAATCCGGACACGAAAGAGGTACACCTGACCTGTGGATAAGGGCCTCGGACGGGATTTCGGGGACTACAACTTAAGGATGGACACCTCCGCCAGCGATGGAGACCGTTTCCCCCACCTCACCGGAGGCGGGAGCGACGGCGGCGACGTGGACGCCGGGGGAGTTGCCTTCTCCGGGCACCCCGGCACGGGCAGCGGCACTGCCCCTTTGCCCGACGGCGGCCGCACCCCTGTGCCGGACGGTGGATCTGGCGACGGTCCCCCGCCCTCGGTTGAGGGGTTCGAGACGGGACGCCTGCTCGGAACGGGCGGCAGTTCCTCCGCCTGGCTCGTCACCGCACACGACGGAGGTGGAATGTTCGCGCTGAAGGTCGGCGCTGCGGGACACTCCGGCGCCGATCAGGACAGAACAGATGCAGGCGTTGCCGAGGGAACGGCCCACCGGGAGGCGCACGTGATGGGCGGGCTGCGCCACGAACACCTCGTGACCATCCACGGGATCGTGGTGACGGACCGCGGCCCCGGTGTGCTCATGGACTACGCTCCCGGAGGTTCCCTCCAGAACCTGGTGGCGGTGCGGGGGCCGCTGCCGATCGGCGAGGCGGTCACGGTCCTGGTGCCCATTGCGCAGGCTCTCGCCTACCTCCACGGGCAGGGTGTCTCCCACGGTGACGTCACTCCCTCGAACATCCTCTTCACCGAGGAAGGCAAGCCGCTGTTGAGCGACTTCGAACTGGGGCGGCGCCTCGGCGAGGGGCGGCGGCTTACGGCCGGAACGCCTGGCTTCACGGATCCCCGCCCATCCGAGCCGGAGCGCCTCAACACCGAGTCCGACGTCTTCGCCCTCGGCGCGGCGGCGTGGTTCGCCCTGACCGGCCGGGTGCCCGGGCCGTCCGCGCAGCGCCCGCCCCTGTCGGTGCTGGTACCCGAGATTCCACCCCGGTTTCTTGCCCTGATCGAGGAGGCGTTGTCCGAAGATCCGACGCAGCGCCCCGATGCCGTCGCCTTTGCGCGGGGGACCCTGAGGGCGGGCACGGCCGTGCCGGTCGGGCTGGTCGAGGCGGTGGGGGAGGATGTCCGCCCGCGCCTCCTTACCCGGCGCGACGCCGCACCGGACGCCAGGCCTCGGGGTCTGCTGGCCCGCATCGGTTCGGGCGGACGGAAGTCCGGTGAGTTCGGTGAGTCCGGTGGGATCGGTGCGAGAACGGCATTCGGGAGCGGGAAGGGGAGATCCGGGCCGCGGGCCAGGGCCCTGGGCAGCGGGCCGGACTCCCGGCCCGCGGAACCGCGCCGGCGCGCCGCGGCAGCCCGAACGGGCCGACGGTCGGCCGCACGGCGGGGACCCAGCGCAGTTCCGGACTCGATTCCGAGGTGGATCGCGGCCGCCGCCCTCGCGGTCCTAGTCGCGGCCGGCGCGGTCTGGGCGCAGGGGGAGGGCGGGCACCCCCGCCTGCCCGAGCGCCCACCGGAGGCCGTCGCGGACCGGGTGCCGGACCTTCCGGGAGCCAGGCCAGCGCAGCTGCCACCGGCGACTGGCCCCGAGCCCGATCGCGGGGAGGAACCGGCTCCCAGGCAGGGGTCGGCTGCCCGGCAGGAACCGGCTCCCCGGCAGGGACCGGCTCCCCAGGAGGAACCGGGTGCCCGCGAGGAATCGGCTCCCCGGCAGGAACCGGCTCCCCTGGACGTTCCGGGATCACCGGAGGCCGACGGGTCCCGAGGTGCCCCAGACCGGGCGGAACTCCATCCTCCGTCGGGCACCCCGGATGGTCCGGCGACACACCCGGCGCCGGAGACCCTGAAACCGTCGGGGGCTCCGGCGCCCGAGCCGACTTCAGCGGCTGACCCGCTCAGGGCACTGCCTCAGCTGGTGCTGCGGCGCGCCGCCGCTTTTGCCCGGGCGGACCCGGCCCTGCTCGACGAGGTCAACACGCGCGGGTCGCCGGCGATGGCATCGGACCACCGGGAAGTCACTGCCCTTGCGGAAGCCGGCCGGCGCCTGGCCGGGCTGCGGCTGACCCTGATCGAGGCGCAGATCGTCGAACCCCCTGCCGCAATACCCCCTGCCGCCATAGCCCCGGGGTCCAACACGCCCGCCGAAGGCGGCGCGTCCCGGACCACAGCGGTCGCCGCCACGGTGGAGGTCTCAGCCCACACAGAAGTCGACAAGTCGGGAGCCGCCGTCTCCGCGGAGGTTCCTCCGCGCCGGCAGGAACTTGTCTTCGTCCTCAGGGAGGAGGGCGGCTGGAAGATCCACGCGGTGTATGCGGCCGCGCCGGGCCCGTGAGTCAGACGCGCCGATCCCTGACCTGCTCGGCGAGATCGGCGGCGGTCACGGCATCGAACCGGAAGCCCGACGCGGTGAGGACCTTCGGGTCCATCCGTGCACTCACCAGCAGGAGCTCGTCCGCGAGCTGGCCCATCGCCACGGTCAGGACCTTCTGCGGGACGCGGAAGCGGGTGGGGCGGTGCAGCGTCCTGCCGAGCTCCTGGAGGAGCGTCTGCAGCCTCGCCGGCTGCGGCGCGCTGAGGTTCACCGGCCCTTCCACCTCCGCGGTGAGCAGGTGTTCCATGGCGCGCACCTCGTCGGTCATGGTGATCCACGGCCACCACTGCTGTCCGCTTCCCAGGGGGCCGCCGGCGTAAAGACGCATCGGCAGGAGCAGCTTCGGCAGGGCGCCCCCCTTCCGGCTCATGACGATGCCCGTGCGGGTCAGCACGGTGCGGACGCCCTCGGGGGCACTCACCGCCTCGGCCTCCCAGCGGCGGCACACGTCGGACAGGAAGAGGTCACCGGAGCCCGAGGCCTCGGTGAGCACCTCATCGCCCCGGTTCCCGTAGTACCCGGAGGCGGACTGGCTGAGGAACACCTCCGGCGGGCTGCCGGCCCGCCGCATCGCCTCGACCAGGGTGCGGGTGGAGCGGATGCGCGAGGAGTAGAGGGATTCCTTATGGCTGCGGGTCCACAGGCCGCCGGCAATGGACGTGCCCGAAAGGTTGATGACGGCGTCGGCCCGGTCCATCACCGACGGGTCGAGCTCGCCCCGGGCCGGATCCCACGCCACCTCATTTGGGCCTGCGGGAGCACGCCGGACGAGCCGGGTGACCGAGTGGTTGTCCCGCAGCCGGTTCGAGAGAGCCTTGCCGATCAGGCCGGAAGCGCCGGCGATGAGAATATGCATGCCCCCATCGAACCATCCATGACGTCCCGGGGGAACACGGCGGCCTCAGCGGTTGCGGCGGAGGCTGTGGCTAGAATCGGGCAATGGGCTCCTCAGACTACTTACGCTATCCTCATCTCTCCGGAGATTCCGTCACGTTCATCGCCGAAAACGACGTCTGGGTGGCGCCGGTTTCGGGTGGAAGGGCGTGGCGCATTTCGGCGATGCAGCTGCCCGCCCGCAACCCCCGGTTCTCCCCGGACGGAAAGGTGATCGCCTGGACCGTGGTGCAGGCCGGTGCGCCCGAGGTGGTGGCGGCGAACGTTGACGGCGGCGGCTACCGGCGCCTGACCTTCTGGGGGCACCAGAGCACCCGGGTCAAGGGGTTCACCGAACAGGGCGACGTCATCGCTACCAGCGCCTACCGGCATGAGGACCCCCGGCTGGCCTGGGCCTACCGGGTGCCGCTCGACGGGTCCGCCCAGACGGTGCTCCCGTACGGGCCGGTTGACACCATCGTGCACGGGGAAGCGCTCGGCGACGAGCGCCCGGTGATTATCGGCAGCGTGATGACGCGCGAGCAGGCGTGGTGGAAGCGCTACCGCGGCGGAACGGCCGGAAAGCTGTGGATCGACGCCGACGGCGGCGGAAGCTTCTCCCGGTTCGTGCCCGAGCTCGACGGAAACCTCACGGATCCCATGTGGGTGCGAGGGCGCGTGGCGTTCCTTTCGGACCACGAGGGCTACGGCAACCTGTACTCCGTGGACCGGCAGGGCGGGGACCTGCGCCGGCACACCGACAATGAAGACTTCTACGTGCGCCACGCCTCCACCGACGGGGAGCGGATCGTCTTTGAATCGGCCGGACAGCTGTGGCTGCTGGGCTCGCTCGAGCTGGAGACGGCGCCGGAACGGCTGGACATCGAGCTCGGGTCGGCCTCGACCGCGCGGCGGCCGGTTATGCTCGACGCCGCCCGCCACCTCGCCGACGCCGTCCCGGTTCCCGCAGGCGATGCCAGCGTCGTCGAAACCCACGGAACCCTCCATTGGCTGACCCACCGGGACGGCCCCTCGCGCGTGATCGAGGGCACCGCCGGCGTGCGGGCCCGGCTGGGACGGCCCCTTGGGGCGGACGGCGTCGTCTATGTCGCCGACCACGGCGGCGAAGAATCCCTCTACATCCGCGATGTCTTCGGTGCTGCCCGGCCGGCCGGCACCGCACCGCAGCCGGGCACCGCCCAGGACCCGGAGCGGAACAGCGGCGGCCCCGCCCTGCCGGCCCCCGTGCCGGCGGTCCAGGGGGCGCCGTTGATACAGACCCCGGCCGGAGACGACGGCGGGGCCGGCGACCCGGGCTCCACCGCGCTCGCCGCCCAGGACGCACCGGAGGCCCGGCTGCTGCGCACCTTCGCCTTCGACGGCCCGTTCCGCGCAAGCGAACTTGCGGTGAGCCCGGATGGGGCACGCGTCGCCGTCGCCGGTGAACTCGGCGGGCTGCTGGTGCTCGAGGTGGCCTCGGGGACGTTCTTCCCGCTTGCCGCGCCCGAGCACGGCGCCATCAACGACGTCGCCTTCTCGGGAGACTCGCGCTGGGTCACCTGGGCGGAGCCCGTGACGACGGAGGGCGCACGGACCCGGATCCGCATCGCCCGGGCCGAAAAGGAGGCCGAGGTCCACGACCTCACCGACGGGCGTTTCCGCGACTCAACGCCCGTCTTCACCCGCGACGGCAAGTACCTGGCGTTCCTTTCGGACCGCAGCTTCGACCCGGTGTACGACACGCACCGCTTCGACCTGAGCTTCCCCGCCTCCACCAAGCCCTTCCTGGTGGCGCTCGCCGCCGATACACCCTCGCCCTTCGGCCCGGCCGCGCATTCCGCCCGCCCGGACGGCGCGGGGAAAGACGACGGCGCTGAAGATGCGCCGAAAGCGGTCAGCGTCGACGCCGACCGCATCGGGGAACGGATCATCGCCGTACCCGTCGCCCAGGGCAGCTACGAATCCCTCTCCGCGGTCGAGGGCGCCCTGTTGTGGACGGCGGGGGAGGCCGGTGGACTGACCGGCGACGGCCGGGCCACTCCCTCCGACCAGGAGCCGGCGCGCCGGCTGGAACGGTTCGACCTGAAGCGGCGCACCGTCGAGGTCCTCGTCGCCGAGGCGGACTCCTACCGGGTCAGCGGGGACGGTTCGACCGCCGTAGTCGTCCGCCAGGGCTCCGTCACCGCGGTCCCCACCACAGGCAAGGTCGAGCCGGAGTCACCCGAGCGGATCGAGGTGGGGCTCGAGCGCGTGCGGGTGCTGCTCGACCCGGTCGCCGTCTGGAAGCAGGCCTACCAGGAGACGTGGCGGCTCCAGCGCGACTTCTTCTGGACCCCTGACCTCGGCGGAATCGACTGGGAGGCGGTCGGCGCCAAGTACCGTCCGCTCCTCGACCGGATCGGCTCGCACGACGACCTGATCGACGTCCTCTGGGAGCTCCACGGCGAACTGGGAACCTCCCACGCCTACGTCACCCCGGCCCTGAACGCGGAACCGGGCGGTGCACAAGGCTTCCTGGGCGCCGAGCTTGAGCCCACGGAGGCCGGATGGACGGTGAAGCGGATTTTCGCCGGCGAATCCTCCGATCCGCAGGCCTCCTCCCCGCTGAGCGCCCCCGGGGTGGCCGTCGCCGAGGGGGACACCATCGACGCCGTCGACGGCGTGCCGGTCCCGGCCGGGTTCGGGCCGTCGGTCCTGCTCACCGGTTCGGCCGGCCGCACCGTCGAGCTGACCGTGACCCGCCGGGACGGCGACGGCGCGGGCACCACCCGGCGTGTGGCCGTCGTGCCCCTGCGCAGCGAGGAACGGCTGCGCTACCAGAACTGGGTGAACGCCAACCGCACAATCGTGCACGCGGCCTCCGGCGGACGTTTCGGCTACCTCCACATCCCGGACATGGTGGCCAACGGCTGGGCCCAGCTGCACCGCGACCTCGACCGCGAAACGGGCCGCGACGCCCTGATCGTCGACGTGCGGCGCAACCGCGGCGGCCACACCTCGCAGCTGGTGGCGGAGCTGATCGGCCGGAAGGTCACGGCCTGGGCCTTCCCCCGCGGCGAGCAGCCCGGGACCTACCCGGCGCACGCCCCGCGCGGGCCGGTGGTCATCCTCGCCGACGAGTTCGCCGGTTCGGACGGAGACATCATCACGCAGGTCGCGAAGCTGCGCGGGATCGGCCCGGTCATTGGGTCGCGGACCTGGGGCGGGGTGGTGGGAATCGACGGGAGGTTCCGCCTCGCCGACGGCACCGGCGTCTCCCAGCCGAGGTATTCCTTCTGGATGACCGGCGGGCCCGGCTGGGGCGTTGAGAACTACGGCGTCGACCCCGACATCGACGTGCCCTTCCCCCCGCACGCCTACGCCGCGGCGGAGGACCCGCAGCTCGAGCACGGGGTGGCCACCCTCAAGGAGATGCTCACCGAGCTGCCCACGGACCTCCCCCCGGCGCGGGAGGGTTACCGTTCGCTGCGCCCCGCGCCGCTGCCGGCACGCCCGGGCGGCTGATCGATCCCAGTTGATCGATCCCAGCTGACCGGTCCCGGCCGATCGGTCCCGGCCGATCGGCTTCCGGGCCGACCCGCCGCGCTCCGTGCCCGCCCAGTCCCTGCCCGTGCCGGTGCAGGCGGGCGCCGGCGGGCGGCGTCGAGCGGCGTCGAGGGCCGGCGGTAATCGGCAGCCAAGAGCAAAGGGCGGCGTTCCCCGTGGGGAACGCCGCCCTTTGCGGTGAAGCGGAGAGCCTAGAGGCCGAGCTCGGCTTCGAAGGCTCCATCCTCAAGGCGCGCCTTGAGGGTCTGCAGGAACCGGCCGGCATCCGCGCCGTCGACCAGGCGGTGATCGTAGGTCAGGCTCAGGTACATCATCGAACGGATGGCGATGGTGTCTTCGCCGTCGGCGTCCGTCACGACGATCGGGCGCTTGACGATCGTCCCGGTGCCGAGGATGGCGACCTGGGGCTGGTTGATGATCGGGGTGTCGAACAGTGCTCCGACCGAGCCGAAGTTCGTGATCGTGAAGGTTCCGCCCGCGAGCTCGTCCGGTCCGATCTTGTTGTTCTTCGTGCGCGCTCCGACGTCGGCGATCTTCTTCGCCAGGCCGCCCAGGTTCAGGTTGCCCGCATCGCGGATGACCGGAACCAGCAGGCCCTTCTCGGTGTCCACCGCGATCGCCAGGTGCTCGGCGTCGTGGTAGGTGATCTCCTTCTTTTCCTCGTCGAAGGACGCGTTGAGCTTCGGGTGCTGCTTCAGCGCTTCGATCACGGCCTTGGAGATGAAGGGCAGGAAGGTCAGCTTGGCGCCGTTCTGGGCCTGGAAGCTGTTCTTCGCCGTGTTCCGCAGCCGCGCGATGCGGCTCATGTCGACCTCGATGACCTGGGTGAGCTGGGCGGAGACCTGGAGGGACTCCCGCATCCGCTTCGCGATGGTCTGGCGGATCCGCGGGGCCTTCTCGACCGTGCCGCGCAGCTTCGAGGGCTCCACGGCGGGCGCGGCGGCACGGGCCGGCGCGGACGCAGGTGCCGCGGCGGGCGCCGGAGCGGCGGCCGCGGCCTTGGCCGCCTCCGCTGCCTCGAGGACGTCCTGCTTGCGGATCCGTCCACCGACGCCGGTGCCCCGGAGGGAGGCGAGGTCGACGCCGTTCTGGTTGGCCAGGCGGCGCACCAGCGGGGTCACGTAGGCGTCCCCGGCCGGCTGGGACTCCGCGGGAGCCTCCTGCTCGGCGGCGGGGGCCGGAGCGGGCGCTTCCTGCGGTGCAGGGGCGGGCGCTGCTTCCTGCTCGGGCTCCGACGTCTTCTCGGCGGGCTTCGGAGCCTCTTCGGCCTTGGGTGCCGCAACCGGAGCTTCGCGGGTCTCCGCTTCGCCGGCGGCGAGCGGCTCACCCTGGGGCGCCTCGGCCTTGGCCGGTGCACCTGCGCCGGTTCCAATGACAGCGAGGACGGAGCCGACCTCGGCCGTTTCATCCTCGGCGACGCGGATCTCCTGGAGGGTTCCGGCGACGGGGGAGGGGATCTCGGTGTCGACCTTGTCGGTGGAGACCTCGAGGAGCGGTTCGTCGACGGCGACCTCGTCACCGACGGCCTTGAGCCAGCGGGTGATCGTGCCTTCGGTGACGCTCTCGCCGAGGGCCGGCAGGGTCACCTCAGTGCCTTCGCCCGATCCGCTGTCCGAACCACTGTCCGATCCACCGGATGCGGCCGGCGCGGCAGCCTCCTGGGCGGGCTCGGGGGCGGCTTCCTGGGCCGGCTCGGGTGCTTCTTCGGCTGCGGGTTCCGGGGCGGCCTCGGCGGCCGGCTCGGCGGCGGGAGCCGCGCTGCCGTTGGAGTCGGCCGAGCCGCCTCCCGAGCCGTCGCCGATGCGCACCAGGGGAGCGCCGACGTCGGCCGTCTCGTCCTCGGCGACGAGGATCTCTTCGATTACGCCCGCAATCGGCGAGGGAATCTCGGTGTCGACCTTATCGGTCGAAACCTCAAGGAGCGGCTCGTCAACTTCGACACGGTCGCCTACCTGCTTCAGCCAGCGGGTGACGGTGCCCTCGGTGACGCTTTCACCGAGAGCGGGTAAGTTCACGGATTCAGACATAGTGTCCCCGTTTCTCCTTGTTGGTTCGTTCCTGGCGGCTGGGCCCCCGGTGGTGCCGGGTCAGCCGGAAATGCTTGGATGGCTTATTGCGAGCTTAGTGCACCCCGTTTGGGGTGCACCGGGCCCGCATTGGGGATGCGGGCGGAGCTCAGCTGTGCAGGGGCTTGCCCGCGAAGGCCAGGGCGGCCTCGCCGAGGGATTCGTTCTGCGTCGGGTGGGCGTGAACCAGCTGGGCGACGTCCTCGGGGTAGGCCTCCCAGTTGACGATCAGCTGCGCCTCGCCGATCTGCTCGCCCATACGGCTGCCGATCATGTGGACACCGATGATGGGGCCGTCCTTCTCCCGGACGAGCTTTACCAGCCCGCCGGTGCCGATGATGGAGCTCTTGCCGTTGCCCGCCAGGTTGTACTCCTGGGTCAGGACCTTGTCCTCGCCCAGCTTCTCCTTGGCGGCCTTCTCGGTGTAACCGACCGAGGCGATCTCGGGCTCGCTGTAGGTGACCTTGGGGATGTTGAGGTCCTCGACGACGACGGGCTTGAGGCCGGCGATCTCTTCGGCGACGAAGATGCCCTGCTGGAAGCCGCGGTGGGCCAGCTGCAGGCCGGGGACGATGTCGCCGACGGCGTAGATGTTGCCGACGCCGGTGTGGAGGCGCTCGTTGGTGATGACGAAGCCGCGGTCCATCGTCAGGCCCGCCTCTTCGAAGCCGAGGTCCGCGGTGGCCGGTCCGCGGCCCACGGCCACGAGCATGAGGTCGGCCTTGAAGGTCTTGCCGTCCTCGAGAGTGGCGGTGACGCCCTCGTCGTTCTGCTCAACGCCCTGGAAGCGGGTGCCGGTGTTGAACTTGATGCCGCGCTTCTTGAACGCACGCTCGAAGGCCTTGACGATGGTGGCGTCTTCGTTGGGCACCAGGGAGGGGAGGGCTTCGATGATGGTGACGTCGACGCCGAAGGACTCCCAGACGGAGGCGAACTCGCAGCCGATGACGCCGCCGCCGAGGATGATGGCGCTCTTGGGAACGCTGTCCATCTGCAGGGCCTGGTCGGAGGTGATGACCTTGCCGCCGATTTCAAGGCCGGGCAGGGTCCGCGAGTAGGAGCCGGTGGCCAGGACGATGTTCTTGCCCGTGTAGGAGGTCCCGTCGACCTCGACGGTGTTCTGGGAGGTCAGCCGGCCGGCGCCTTCGATCACGGTGATGCCGCGGGACTTGATCAGGCCCGTCAGCCCCTTGAACTTGCTGGCGATGATGCCTTCCTTGTAGGCGTTCACCGCGCCCATGTCGATCGACTCGAAGGTGGCATTCACGCCGTACTTGCCTGCCGAGCGGGCGCTGTCCGCGACCTCCGCCGTGTGCAGGAGCGCCTTGGTGGGGATGCAGCCGTTGTGGAGGCAGGTGCCGCCCAGCTTGCCCTTCTCCACGAGACCTACGGTCAAACCCAGCTGAACGGCCCGGAGGGCGGCAGCATAGCCACCGCTTCCCGCGCCGAGGATCAGGATGTCGAATTCTTGCGCAGCTGCCGTATCGGCCACTTTGACGCTCCCTCGCGTAAGCAATGACGCGCCGGGACGCGTCGGTGATTGATTGTGCCAAATTGCTTGGTGATCAGGCTTTACCCTATCGCCAGATGCTGCCCGCGGCCACATGGGAACCGCCCATTCCGGGCACGTGTGGGCAGTCTCACGAAGGCCCGCCGGGCGGTCTGCCGGGCGGGCCTTCGTGCTGACCTAGGAGGCCCGCTCGAGCACGTCCTCGACGTAGGCCAGGAGCGTGCGGACGCCGACGCCGGTGCCCGCCTTGGGCGTGTACCCGTAGGCGGAGCCTTCGTTGAAAGCCGGTCCGGCGATGTCGAGGTGCGCCCACGGGATTTTCTCTCCGTCGGTGGAGCCGACGAACTCCCGCAGGAAGACGGCCGCCGTCATCATGCCGCCGAACCGCTCGCCGATGTTGGCGATGTCGGCGACCTGGGAGTCGAGGCTCGGACGCAGTTCCTCGGGCAGCGGCATGGGCCAGAACGACTCACCGGCGCGGTCGGCCGCGGCCTTGACCGCGTCGCGCACGCCGTCGTCGCCCATCACACCGGAGGTGCGGTTGCCGAGGGCGATCATCTGGGCGCCGGTGAGGGTGGCGATGTCGATGATGGCGTCGGGGTGCTCCTCGCTGGCGGCGGCGAGGCCGTCGGCGAGCACCAGGCGGCCCTCGGCGTCGGTGTTGAGGACCTCGACGGTGCGTCCGCCGTAGGTGGTCAGGACGTCCTCGGGACGCTGGGCGGTGCCCGAGGGCATGTTCTCCGCAAGGCACAGCCAGGCTGTGACCTTGGCGGCCAGGCCCAGTTCGGCCACGGCGAGGACGGTGTTGAGCACGACGGCGGCGCCGGCCATGTCCAGCTTCATCGTCTGCATGCCGGCGGCGGGCTTCAGGGACAGTCCGCCGGAGTCGAAGGTGATGCCCTTGCCGACGAGGGCCAGGTGCACCTTTGATTTCGCGGGCGTGTACTCGACCTTCACCAGGCGCGGCGGCCGGGAGGAGCCCTTGCCGACCCCGAGGATGCCGCCGTAGCCGTCGCGTTCGAGCTTCTTCTCATCCATCACCGTCACTTTGACGGGCAGGCCCTTCGAGAGGTCCCGCGCTGCCTGCGCGAAGGTCTCGGGGTAGAGGTGGCTCGGCGGCTGGTTGACCAGCGAGCGGGTGGCGTTCACGTTCTTCGCCAGGACGGCGGCGCGGGCCAGGCCGGCCGTCAGCGCGGCGTCCTGCGCGGCGGCGGTGTGCACGAGGATGGTGCGCACCGGCCCGTCATCCTTGCGGGGGGCGGGCTTGCCGTCGGCGCCAAGCCCGGAACGGTATCCGTCGTAGGCATAGGCGCCCAGGGCGGCGCCCTCGGCGACCGCCGTGGCTTCGGCCACGCCCGGTGCCGGCAGGGCGAGCACCACGGTCTCGAGGCCCTTGAGCTGGCGGACCGCTGCTCCGGCGGCGCGCCGCAGGGTCTCCGCCGGCAGTGCGCTTCCGGGGGTGACCGGGCCCACGCCGACGAGCACGAGGGACTCCGAGCCGCTGTCGGGCAGTGCGGCCAGCCGGCGGACGTCGTCGGCGGCGCCGGTCACGCCCAGGACCTGGAGCGAATCGCCCAGGGCGCGCGCGGCCTTGGCCGGCAGGGGACTGTCGAGCAGGACCGGGCCGTCCTGGCCCTTGCCCACGCCGATCACCAAGGCGTCACTTGGGATTCTTTTGAGGTCTTTGGCAACCGCTGTCAGAGTGGGCTCGCTTGGCTTCATCACTAAGGTGTTTCCTCTTTCCGAGATGGGGAATCGGGCTCCGGGCCCCCTGTGCAGCACCCGGCGCCGGGCCGCGGGCAGGCCGGTGTCCGTCCTTCGATCGTATCCCCTCGGCGGCCGCCCTCCCGGACCGCGCCGGCCGCGGCCCGCCGAGGCGCCGCAGCCCGCCGTCGCGCTGGCCGCGCCGCCGGATGTCCCGCCGGATGTCCCGCCGGCCGGGGCCCGACCGGGCCTTCACCGAAGCCCGTCGGATTTCCGCATGTCGGCGGTGCGGAATGTTGGATGCGCCCACGGTGTTGAGAGAATCAGCAGAGTAGTTGGAACCCCGATGGCGCGCCCGCGCCGGCTGCCTCGGGAAATGCAGGAGGAAATGATGCTTGATCCACGGACACTGTTCAGCCTCAGTACCACCGTCGACCCCGAGCGGCTGCACGGGCTGCCCCTGCTGGCGGGCCTGAGCGGCTTCCTCGACGCCGGGCAGGTCATCTCGCAGGTCAGCGAGGAGCTCCTGGAGACCCTCGATTCGGAGCTCGTCGCCGTGTTCGACACCGACCAGCTCATCGACTACCGCAGCCGGCGTCCCCGGATCCTCTTCGAGGAAGACCACTTCACCGACTACCAGGCGCCGCGGCTTGAGCTGCACCTGCTTCATGACGGGCTCGGCGAGCCGTTCCTGCTGCTGGCGGGACTCGAGCCGGACCTGCAGTGGGAACGCTTCGTCGGCGCCGTGCAGCTCCTGATCGAGGACTTCGACGTCTCGCTCGTCGCCTGGATCCACTCCGCCCCCATGGCGGTGCCCCACACCCGGCCCATCGGCGTGACCGCCCACGGGAACCGTCCGGACCTGACCGCCGGGATGAACGCCTGGCGGCCCACGGTGCAGGTCGACGCCTCGGTGGGCTCCCTGATGGAGATGCGGCTGATGGAAGCCGGCGTCGACGTCGTCGGGCTCGTGGTGCACGTACCGCACTACCTTGCCGAGGCCGAATACCCGCCCGCTGCCGTCGCCGCCCTCGAACACCTGGGCGCCACGGCGGAGCTCATGCTCCCCACCGACCGCCTGCGGGAGACCGGCCGGGTCGTCGAACGGCAGATCGCCCGCCAGGTGAGCGGGTCCGCCGAGGTGCAGTCGGTGGTGAGCTCCCTCGAGGAGAACTACGACGAACGCACCGCCAGCGTCGAGCGGCGCTCACTGCTGGTCAAGGAGAACAGCGAACTGGTAAGCGCCGACGAGCTCGGCGCCGAAGTCGAGGCCTACCTGGCCAGCCCGCAGGCCGAAGAGGAGTCAAGCCTGCTGCTCGGCGGTGCGCTGGACCGCGACGAGGATCAGGGGGATGCAACGGATCCCTTCGGCAAGCGCTGAGCGGCTGAGCAGGCGATTCAATCAGCGTCGCGATCAAGTACAGGATCGAGGGCGCCGGGTCCGGAAGGACCCGGCGCCCGTTGCGTTAACTCTCCGTTGAGGTAACGCTGTGCCCCGGGCCTGTGTTTCTGCCCGCACCGGCGTCTAGAGTGGCGTCATCCGGCCGGCAGGCGCCCGGATTTGTAAGCGGCAAGGGGGGCGCGGTGCGCAGGGTAGCGGTTGTGGGTGGAACGGGAGCAGTCGGGTCCATGGTCACGCGGCACCTTCTCGAGGAAGGGCACGAGGTCGTTGTGCTTTCCCGTTCCGGCAGGCGGCCGGACTCTCCGGAGGGGCCGCAGTACCGCCGGGCCGATGTGTCGACGGGAGAGGGCCTGCAGGAGGCGCTGCGCGGGTGCGAGGCGCTGATCGACGTGACCAACGCGAAGCTCCGCGCCGCCCAGCAGGGAACCTTCGTCGGCGGCGCGGCGAGACTGCTGGAGGCCGCCGCCGCCGAAGGGGTGGGCCGGGCGGTCCTGCTCTCGATCGTCGGCATCGACAGGTCCCCGCTGGCCTACTACCAGGCCAAGCTCGCCCAGGAACAGGCCTACCTCGGCGCGGGACTGGACACCTGCATCCTGCGTGCCACCCAGTTCCATACCTTCGTCGAGGCCCTTCACTCCTCCCTGCGGAGGGTGGGGCTCTGCCCGTACTTCTCCGGCGCCCGGTTCCAGACCATCGATCCCGACGCCGTCGCCCGCCGGCTCGTTGAACTCGTCCCGGCGGGGACGACCGGACAGGCGCGTGAGGTGGCCGGCCCCGAGGTCCGCGCGGCACGCGAGTATGCCGCCGACTACCTGCGGGTTCCCGGCCGCCGGGGCCTGGCGCTCCCGCTGCCCCTGCCCGGCCCCGCGGGAAAGGCCTTCCGGCAGGGAATCAACATTCCGGCCGACCCGCTGGTGCTCGGCTCCACCTATGCCTCGTGGACCGCTGCCGCCAGACGCCCCTGATCCCGGCGGCTCCGCTCTCCCGTCGGATCTCCCTTCGCATGTCAACATCCCTTGACACGACACCCGCAGTCAATTTATGTTGACACCATGAGAGTGGAGGACATGATGGACCTTGTAAGGACCGCTGCGGCGGACGACGATCCGCGTTCGGGCCTCGCGGCCGCGGCAATGCTTCGGCAGGAACTCGAACGCGTCGAGGCAGTCCAGGTCCGGCGCGCCCGGGCCCGCGGGCTGACCTGGGAACAGATCGCCGGGCCCCTCGGCGTGACCCGGCAGGCCGTGCACCGCAAGTACGGCGGGCGGGGGCTGCTGGGACGCCGGCAGTGAGCACCGAAGTCCCGGAGCGGCGGGCCTCCTTCGCCGAGTTCCTTCCCTACCTGCGCGGACACGTGAGCCTGCTCGTGGCCGCCGGAGCGGTTTCCCTGGTCGCCACGGCCCTTGCCCTGCTGCAGCCGCTCATGGTCCAGCGGCTCATCAACGCCGTCGGCGCCGGCACCGACTGGACTCCCTTCCTGTGGCTGCTCGTGGCGATCACCCTCGGACAGGCGGTCTTCAGCGCCGGCCAATCCTACCTCCTGCAGCGCACCGCCGAATCGGTCGTGCTCGGCGTCCGCCGCTCACTCGTCGGCCAGCTGCTCCGCCTGCCGGTCCGCGAGTTCGACGCGCGGCGCGTGGGGGACCTGATGTCCCGGGTCGGATCGGACACAACGCTCCTGCGCAGCGTCATCACCTCGGGCCTCTTCGAGATCGTCTCCTCGGTGCTCATGTTCGCCGCCGCGGTGGTGCTGATGATCCTGCTCGACCCCCTGCTCTTCGGCATCACGGTCACCGCGGTGTTGGGCGGCGCCGCGTGCGTCGTGCTGCTGGGATCGCTGATCCGCAGGCGGAGCCGTCAGGTGCAGGAGGCGGTCGGTGCCATGGCGGCCGCCGTGGAGCGCGGCCTCTCCGGCATCCGCACCATCAAGGCCGCGGTCGCCGAGGACCGCGAGGCGGCCCTGATCGACCGGGAAGCCGTGGGCGCCTACCGTGCCGGGGTGGCTGCGGCAAAACTGCAGGCCGTCGTCGAGCCGATCATGTCGATCTGCATCCAGGGCGCGTTCATCGTGGTCCTCACGGTGGGCGGCGTCCGGGTGGCCGACGGGTCCCTGGCCCTCGGCGACCTCCTGGCGTTCATCCTCTACCTTTTCCTCCTGGTGCTGCCCATCGGATCCGCCCTGGGCGCCTTCGTCCAGATCCAGGCGGGCCTGGCGGCCCTCGACCGGATCCAGGAGGTCGCCCGGCTGGAGCCCGAAGCCGGCGACGAGGACGGACTCACCCCGGGCCGCACCGCGTCCACTGCGCCCGAGGTCCGGTTCGACGCGGTGTCCTTCGGCTACGACGACGACGGCGGCGAACCGGTCCTCACGGACCTCAGCTTCTCGGTCCCCGCCGGCAGCCGGACCGCAATCGTCGGACCCTCGGGCGCCGGAAAGTCGACCGTGCTCGGGCTCCTCGAGCGCTTCTACGAACCCACCGGGGGAACGATCACCTATGACGGGGTGCCCCTGGCGGCCATCCCGCGCCGGGAACTGCGATCCCGCCTCGGCCTCGTCGAGCAGGAGGCGCCCGTGCTCAGTGGCACGCTGGCGGACAACCTGCGGATCAGCGCCCCCGACGCCACCTCGGCCCGGATGGTCTCCGCACTGGAGTCGGTGGGACTGGGCGAGCTGGTGGAGCGCTCGGAGACGGGTCTGGGGCTCAACCTTGGCGAGGACGGCGTCCGGCTCTCCGGCGGCCAGCGCCAGCGCCTCGCCTGGGCGCGGGTGCTCCTGGCGGACCGGCCGGTCCTGCTGATGGATGAACCGACCTCCGCCGTCGACTCGCGCACGGAGCAGCTGCTGCAGCGGACCCTCAGCGAGGCCGCGCGGAGCCGGACCGTCGTCGTCGTCGCCCACCGCCTCTCGACCATCGCCGACTTCGACCGCATCCTGGTAATGGACCGCGGGCGGGTGGTGGCCTCGGGCACCCACGCGACCCTCGTTCAGAGCAGCGCGCTGTACCGGGACATGGCCGTGCGCCAGCGCCTGGTCCAGCACGCCTGACGGGAACCTCCGTGGCGGCCCGTACGGGGGATGATCTCCGGCAGGTCCGGCTGCGCTCGCACCGGCTCGCCGGGAGCGCCTCCGGCGACGCCGCCGGGGCCGTGCACCGGATGCTCGCCGTCCAGGCGCAGAACCTCGCAGGGGCCCGGTGGAGCCTGGGCCTGCGCACCCCGGGCCTTACCGACACGGCGCTCGCCGACGCCCTCCGCGAGGGGACGATCGTGCAGACCTGGACGATGCGCGGAACCCTCCACCTCACCGCACCGGCGGACGCGCCCTGGCTGTTGTCCCTGCTCGGTCCGCGCGCCTGGAGCGGCCGGGGGAAGCTCTGGCGGGATACCGGCCTCACCGGGGCGGTGTTCGCGCAGGCCGCGGTGGTGCTCGGTGTGGCGCTCGAGGGAACGGCGCTGCCGCGAAGCACTGTCCTGGGCCGGCTCGAGGACGCCGGCATTCCGACCGGCGGGCAACGCGGTTCCCACATTCTGCGGTACCTCGCCGAGACGCAGGTGGTCATCATCGGTCCGCCCCAGGGCCGCACCCAGACCTTCGCGTTGTTTCGGGACCGGATCCCGGCGGTGGAGCCGCCCGGGCGGGAGGAGGCGCTGGCCCGGCTGGCGTTCCGCTACATCTCCGGCCACGGACCCGCCACGGCCCGCGACCTCGCCTGGTGGAGCGGACTGACCCTTGCCGACTCCCGGCTCGCCCTCCACCTCGCCTTACCGAACCTGGCGGTACTGCCCGCCGACGGGGAGCCGTCCTATGTCGACCCCGAGGTGCTCGACGCCCGGTCCGGAGGGCCGGCGACGGCGCACCTGCTTCCCGGCTTCGATGAGTACACCATCGGGTACGCGGACCGGACGCTCGTGCTTGAGGAGCGCCACCGCAGCGCCGTCGGCCCGGCGGCGAACGGGCTGTTCCGCCCGGCCCTGGCAGTTTCGGGCAGGATTCGCGGAACCTGGGAGCAGGAGATCCGCGGCGGCTCGGTCCACCTCAGGGTTGCGACATTCCCCGGGGAGGCCCTCCCCGGCCCGGACGGGGCAGCGGCCCTGCGCGCGGCGGCGGACCGCTACTCGCAGTTCCTCGGGCTGCGCGTGGTGCTTGATCCTGTCGACGGGTAGCTGGTCCGGAGCGGGGTGGCTCGGACGTGTCAGGACCCACCGGCCCGCGGCGCGTCGGCCGATTCGAGGGCGCTCCCCGCCGGCGTCCGCCCTGTCACGGCCCTCCCCTTCAATGCCCGGACGCCGGTCCCGACGACCACCAGGCCCACCAGCCCGGTCACGGTCAGCCCGAGGCCGGAATAGCCAAGCGCGGTCAGGAGGGGGCCCGCGAGCGCCCCGCCCAGCGCTCCGGCCGCATTCATCGAAAGATCGGACACCCCCTGGACGGCGGCCCGGTCCGGGACGATCACCGACTCGGCGACAAGGGCCGACCCCGAGACCACGGCGGCCGACCAGCCTAGGCCAAGCAGGATGAGGCTGACCGTGACCGCGGCCGCGGATTCGGCGCCGGTCCAGGCGAGGATCAGGGCGCCGAGCAGCAGGGCCTGGCCCAGGAGGATTCCGGTGATCCTGCCGGCGCGGTCGGCCAGCCAGCCGAAAGCGGGGGAGAAGGCGAACATCCCGGCGACGTGGAGGCTGATGGTCAGCCCCACGACGGCCAGGCTCGCCCCGTGGTCGCGCAGGTGCACCGGGGTCATTGACATCAGGGCCACCATCGCGGCGTGGCTGCAGGCGATGGCGAGGACGGCGTAGCGGGCCAGGGGGTTGCCGCGGAGGGCGGCAAGGCCGCCCCTGCGGTGCACCGGACCGGGCGTCGTGCCGCGCAGGGCGAGGGAGCTCAGCAGCGGGTCCGGGCGGAGGCAGACCGCATAGACGGCGGCGGCGGCCGCCTGGGCGACCGCGGAGAACACGAAGGCTCCGGAGAGCGGAGGCAGGCCGAGGAGGGCACCGAGCGCTTCGCCGGGTTCGAACAGGTTGGGGCCAAGGACCGCGCCGATGGTGGTAAACCATACGACGAGGGAGAGGTCGCGGCCGCGGGTGGCGTCGGAGGCGAGGTCCGTCGCGGCGAACCGCGCCTGGAGGTTCGTCGCGGAGCCGGCGCCGAGCAGCAGCAGGGCGAGCAAGAGCAGGGGGAACTGGGATACCGCCGCTGCGGTGATGGCCAGCACCGCTCCGGCCCCGGCGATCAGGGCGCCGGTCGACAGGGAGATCCTGCGGCCGGACCGCTGGGCAAGCCGGGCCAGGGGAACGGCGAGGATCGCCGCGCCGAGGGTGCTCATGGTTGCCGCCATCCCGGACCAGGAGCTTGACCCGGAAAGATCGGCGGCCAGCAGCGCACCGAGGGACAGGGTGGCGCCCATGCCGATGCCGCCGAGGATCTGGGCGCCGGCCAGCACCTGCACCACCCGGCGCTGGTCGCGGGCATCGGTGCCCCCTGCCTCCTCCGCGGTGGTGGCGCTGTCCGCCGTCTCCGCCGCGGAGCCGCGTGACTGCTCCGCGGCAGTGTCGGCGGACCCCGGACGCCGTTGTCCCCGATAGGGCAGCTTCCTGTTCACCCACCCAGTAATACCACCGGACCACCCCTTTTCCTTTGGTGTCTGGGCCACGGTTTTTCCCTTCGGGAGATGAAGGGGCCCGGGCCGCCCAGGGCAGGGCGGAAACCGCGCAGGAAGTTGTCCACTTAACCGGACCCCCGCGGACGGGCAGCAAGGGGGCAGCGCAGGCTGGCACCATGACCAGCGACCCGGAACGGCTGCACCTCGGCACCGCAGCCGACCTCCTGTCCTACATCCCGCATGCCATTGGATTCGTTCCGGTCGAGAGCCTGGTGGTGCTAACACTTTCGGGCGGCCGGGTCGGCGCCACCCTGCGGGTCGACCTGCCAGGCCCGGACGCCGAGGCAGGAAGCTATGCCGAGGGAGTGGCGGCCATCCTGGCGTCGGACACGGCGGCCGACGGCGCGGTGATGATCCTTTACACGGATGCCCGGTGGTCCGAACCGGGGAGGCCACCCTACGGCCGGGTGGTGCGCGAGCTCGAGCGGACGCTGCGGGCGGCGGGCACCCCTCTGCGCGACGGTTGGGTGGTCTCCGGAACGGCCTGGCGCGAATACTTCTGTGTCGACACCCGATGCTGCCCCTGGCCGGGGCGGCCACTTGCGGAGATCAGCGACAGCGCCGCCAGCGCCGAACTGGTGCTGCGGGGAAGCTCCTTCTCGCCGTCGGTTGAGACGGCCGCGGCGCTGCCACCGGGATCGGCGGTGGAGGGGAAGCCGTCCGTCGAGGCGCTCGCGGCCTCCTACCGCCGCCGGTGCGAGCGCACCTGGACCACCGCCTCCCAGTTCCGGGCCACCCTGCTCGTCTGGGACCATCTGCTCAGCGGCCGGAGGCCACCGCTGGGAAGGCAGGAGCACGAGACGGCGGCCTTCCTGCTGGCCGGCCTTTCGTGCAAGGCCGTCCGCGATTCGGTGCTGGTGCTTGCGGGATGCGGCCTGGAGGCAGCCGAACAGGGAGCACGCGCCTGCGGAGCCGTGGGCGATCCGGGTCTTCCGGGGATGATGCCGGTGGTGCCCCGTTCCGCCGCCGGACAGACCCTGGCACTGGAGGCACCCCGGGGAGGTGAGCCGGGTGGCAGCGCGGGCGGCGGCCAGCCCGCTCGTCGGGGCGGCGGCCAGCCCGCTGCCCCGAACCGTGAATCGATAGGTTTCATTGGCGGTGGGCCGCTTCCTGCCGGGGACCGGGCGGGAGCCTGCCGGCGTTACTCCGACTTCCTGGTGGGGCGTTCATTCGAGGCGCCGCGGTGGGACACCCTCGACGCCGCGCACGATCTCCTCCTCCGCCTCTCCGCCGTCTCCGCGGACGAGTCCCAGGCGGCGGTGCATTCAATGCTTGGATGGATCGAGTTCGCCCGCGGCCGTGGATCCCTCGCCTGTGTGTACTTTGAGCGCGCCGAACGCGCCTGCCCCGGCTACCGGCTGGCAGGGCTCCTGAAGGAACTCCTCCTCCGCGGCGGACTCCCGGAATGGGCGTGCAGCCCGGATACGGCGTGGAGTGCCCGGCGCGGGCGGCTGGGGTGAGCGGACAACTCCGGCGGGGCCCTGAAATTCACGCCCACCCCAAAGCGTGAGACAATAAACGATGAGACCCGGTGGGGTCCGCGCATCACATGGAGGCCTGCGGGGCTCCGGTGCCTGCCGAACAGGGCAGGTCCGGAATAGTCCCGCACGCGGAGGAAGTTCCTGTTAGGAGCTGATCCTCGGTCTTCGTCTGAACCAAGGCGCGGACTTGACAGGGTCATAGTGGTGTTGTCCCCTTGATGGCACCGCAAACCGCGTATGAAAGGTTCTCTGTGTCGGTTAAGAAGACAGCAGCCCCGGTTTCAGCGGAAGCCGGAACCACCACCACCAAGCGCAGAGCCGCACCCAAAAAGGCTGCTTCAAAGGCTGCAGCAGCCAAGACTCCGGCGAAAGCATCGACGGATGCCGCAGTGGCCGTCGATCCGGTCGACGAGCCCGTGGAGTCCATCGTGGATGCCGCGGTGGAACCGGACGCCGACGAAATCAAGCCGGACCCCGCCGAGGCGGAGGTCGGAACGAGCACCGGTTTCGTCTACTCCGATGCCGATGACGACGACGCACCTGCCCAGCAGGTCGTGTCCGCCGGCGCGACTGCGGACCCGGTCAAGGACTACCTCAAGCAGATTGGCAAGGTCGCCCTGCTCAACGCCGAGCAGGAAGTCGACCTCGCGCTGCGGATCGAGGCCGGCCTGTTCGCCGAGGAGAAGATCGCCGCCGATCCGGACATGGATCCGAAGCTGCGCCGTGAACTCGAATTCGTCATCCACGACGGCAAGCGCGCCAAAAACCACCTCCTTGAGGCGAACCTGCGCCTCGTCGTCTCCCTGGCCAAGCGCTACACCGGCCGCGGAATGCTCTTCCTCGACCTGATCCAGGAAGGGAACCTGGGCCTGATCCGTGCAGTCGAGAAGTTCGACTACACCAAGGGCTTCAAGTTCTCGACCTACGCCACCTGGTGGATCCGCCAGGCGATCACCCGTGCCATGGCCGACCAGGCCCGCACCATCCGTATTCCGGTCCACATGGTCGAGGTCATCAACAAGCTCGCCCGCGTGCAGCGCCAGATGCTCCAGGACCTGGGCCGGGAGCCCACCCCCGAGGAACTGGCCCTCGAACTCGACATGACCCCCGAAAAGGTCGTCGAGGTACAGAAGTACGGCCGTGAGCCCATCTCGCTCCACACCCCGCTGGGTGAGGATGGCGACTCGGAGTTCGGCGACCTCATCGAGGACTCCGAGGCCGTGGTCCCCGCCGACGCCGTGAGCTTCACGCTGCTTCAGGAACAGCTCCACTCCGTGCTCGACACGCTCTCCGAGCGTGAGGCCGGCGTCGTCGCCATGCGGTTCGGCCTCACCGACGGGCAGCCGAAGACTTTAGACGAAATCGGCAAGGTCTACGGTGTGACCCGCGAGCGGATCCGCCAGATCGAATCGAAGACGATGTCCAAGCTGCGTCACCCGTCGCGCTCACAGGTGCTGCGGGACTACCTCGACTAGCACCCGGGCGGCAGGCCGTCCTCGGCCCGCCGCAGGCCAGACGTAAGAGCAGACATAGGAAAGGCCCCCTCCGGAGAGGGGGCCTTTCCTATGTGCTTATCGAGACTGTGCTTATCGAGACGGGTGACCGGCGTACCGGCCACGCTGCACGCGGCGGACGGGCCGCGGGCACATCAGTCTTCGGAAACGACCGGCTTCTCGCGGAGCCGCTCGGTCTCGTCCTGCCACTCGGAAGTGAGCGGCCGCAGGTTCGCTTCGACGGACCGCGCATGGTGTCCGCAGAAGAGAAGCTCTCCACCGGAGGTTGAAAGGACTGCGCGCACGTAGGCCTGGGCTCCGCAGCGGTCGCAGCGGTGCTGGGCGGTAAGTTCTCGGGTTGCAACTGCAGTACTCATGAATGCCTCCTCATGTGGATCGTGTATTCATATAACCATTATTCGTTGCCGTTTCTTCGCAGGGTGGGTTTTCTTTCGCTCCCGGCGTAGGGAGGGCCCGCCTTGACACTGCCGGAGGTGCCCGGGATCACAACTGGAGCCGCAGTCCCGGCCGGGCCTGCACGGCGATGTCGGTGCCGGGTAATAAGCTTGACCCTGGTGTCCAGCGGCCCTTTCCGGGCGTTGGATTCCTCACTCCAGCCACGCGTCAAGGAGACCACCCCAACGTGACCCCACTCAGTTCCGACTACACCGCACGCCATCTCTCGGTCCTCGAGGGCCTTGAGGCCGTCCGCAAGCGGCCGGGGATGTACATCGGCTCGACGGACTCCCGCGGGCTGATGCACTGCCTGTGGGAGATCATCGACAACTCGGTCGACGAGGCCCTGGCCGGGTTCGGCCAGAGCATCACCGTGATCCTCCACGCCGACGGCTCGGTCGAGATCCACGACGACGGCCGCGGCATCCCGGTGGACGCCGAGCCCAAGACCGGGCTCAGCGGCGTCGAGGTGGTCTTCACCAAGCTCCACGCCGGCGGCAAGTTCGGCGGCGGCTCCTACACCGCCTCCGGCGGCCTCCACGGCGTCGGCGCCAGCGTCGTCAACGCCCTCTCGGCCCGGCTCGACGTGTACGTTGACCGCGGCAGCAAGACCTACAAGATGTCCTTCCGCCGCGGCGAGCCCGGCCGCTTCGTGGACGGGAAGACGATCTCGCCCACCGCGGCGTTCGAGCCCTTCCTCGACAGCTCGCGGCTCGACGTCGTCGGCACCACCAAGCGAGGCGTCACCGGCACCCGGATCCGCTACTGGGCCGACCGGCAGATCTTCACCCCGGACGCGAAGTTCTCCTACGAAGAGCTCGAGACCCGCGCCCGGCAGACCTCCTTCCTGGTCCCGGGCCTGCGGATCACCCTGCGCGACGAGCGCCGCATCCCCGGCACCCCCGGCGAGGCCGGGCCGGTGGAACAGGTCTTCCAGCACGACGGCGGCATCTCCGAGTTCGCCGAGTTCCTCGCCGTCGACGCCGCAGTGACCGACGTCTGGCGCATCCACGGCTCGGGCCGGTTCAAGGAATCCGTTCCCGTGCTCGACGAGCGCGGGCACAGCCAGATGGCGGAGGTCGAACGGGACTGCGAGGTCGACATCGCGCTGCGCTGGGGCATCGGCTACGAGACGACCATGCGCAGCTACGTCAACATCATCGCCACCCCCAAGGGCGGCACGCACCAGAGCGGGTTCGAGCAGGCCCTGCTGAAGACCTTTCGCAAGGTGATCGAGGCCAACGCCCGCAAGCTCAAGGCCGGCAACGACAAGATCGAGAAGGACGACGTGTTCGCGGGCCTGACCGCCGTCCTCACCGTCCGCCTGGCCGAACCGCAGTTCGAGGGCCAGACAAAGGAGATCCTCGGCACCTCCGCGGTGAAGGCCATCGTGGCGAAGGTCGTGGAGAAGGAAATCACCGCCCGGCTGAACTCCACCGCACGCGCCGACAAGGCCCAGTCGGCACTGCTGCTGGAGAAGGTCGTTGCGGAGATGAAGTCGCGCATCTCCGCCCGCGTGCACAAGGAGACCCAGCGCCGCAAGAACGCCCTCGAGACCTCCTCAATGCCCAGCAAGCTCGCCGACTGCCGCATCGACGACCCCGAACGGTCCGAACTGTTCATCGTCGAGGGCGACAGCGCCCTCGGAACGGCCAAGCTCGCCCGGTCCTCGGACTACCAGGCCCTGCTGCCCATCCGGGGCAAAATCCTCAACGTGCAGAAGGCCTCGGTGGGCGACATGCTCTCCAACGCGGAATGCGCGGCGCTGATCCAGGTGGTCGGGGCCGGTTCCGGGCGCAGCTTCCAGCTCGATGCGCGGCGCTACGGCAAGATCATCCTCATGACGGACGCCGACGTCGACGGCGCCCACATCCGTACCCTGCTGCTGACCCTGTTCTTCAGGTACATGCGCCCGCTCGTGGAGGCGGGCCGGGTGTACGCCGCGGTGCCGCCGCTGCACCGGGTGGAGGTCATCAATCCCGGCTCGAAGCCGAACGAGATGGTCTACACGTACTCGGAAAACGAGCTGCACCGGCTCCTGGCCGCCATGGAGAAGTCCGGCAAGCGCTTCAAGGAACCCATCCAGCGCTACAAGGGCCTGGGGGAGATGGACGCCGCCCAGCTCGCCGAGACCACCATGGATCCGCGCCACCGGACGCTGCGCCGGGTGCGGATCTCCGAGGCCGAGTCGGCCGAGCGGGTCTTCGACCTGCTGATGGGCAGCGATGTCGCACCCCGGAAGGACTTCATCGTCGCCGGTGCCGCGACGCTGGACCGGGACCGCATTGACGCCTAGCGGCTAGCCGACGCACGCCAAAGCGCCGTCCGCACCCGATAGCGACGCCCGCACCCGAAAGCGACGTCCGCGCCGGATTTTTCCGGTGCGGACGTCGTTTCTGCGTGTGGGCGTCGTAATCGGGGTCATCGGAGCCGACGGCGGGCGTTCACCGAGCGGAACCGCACCGGGCCGGATTCCGCACCACATCACGACGGGCGCGCCTGAAAGCGTCCTTCGCACCGGATATTGCCGGTACGGATGTCGCTTTCGGACGGGTGTGTCGTGAACGGGCGCGGCCCCGACGCCCCGAGCTGTCCCCGAGGGGCGACCTCACCCGGGCAGTGCGGGGGCGATCAGCAGCAGGGGAGGGAACACCAGCAGCAGACCGGCCGAGCCCAGGGCCACGGCGCGCTGCAGGGCCGTCAGGGGCCGCAGGGGGGTCAGCAGCCGGCGCAGGCGCTGGACCGAGGTGCTCCAGTCCTCGGCCATGGTTCCGCGGTCCGGTGCCGGCAGCTCCAGCCGTGTCTCCGCCGACGGGGCGGTGTCAGCCACGGCCGGTGACCCGGCGGCGACGATCGCGATGGCCCGCACGAGGGTGCCTTCGTCGACGTGCTTGAGGGCCTGGTCGTCGGCCAGCATCTCGATCAGCTCCGTCACCGCAACCTGTGCCAGCTGCGAGGTGGGCAGCCAGGGCAGGGCGGAACGCCAGGCGGCGAACGCCCACAGGAGCAGGTGGTGGCGCTGCTGGAGGTGGGCATTTTCGTGGGTCAGGACGGCGTTGAGTTCCTCCTGGCTGAGCATTTCAAGGAGTCCGTCGGACAGGACGGTCACCGAGCGAGCCCCCCCGGGCAGGCAGTAGGCAACGGGCGTGGGGTGGTTGATCACGAGGGTCGCGGGGGAGTCCTTCACCGGCGAACTGAGCAACCGCAACATGCTGCGGTGGCGCCGGCGCTGGCGCTGGATACGAATGAAGGTCAGCATCAGCGTGAAGACCAGGTGGACGCCCAACAGGGTCGCCGCGCTCAGAGCAAAGACGTGGATGATTCCGAGGGTCTCGGCCGGCTTCTGCTCCATCAGTACGTTCCACAGTCCGATAGAGGCCGACACGAGATTATCGCCCAGCGGGGCCAGGCCCCAGACGAGCATGGCCCCGATCATCGAGAGCCCGCCGGCGAGGGCGATCGACTGCCACAGGACCATGGCCGTGAAGGGGGAGCGCGCGGGCCAGCGGGCGCGGGAGAGCGCAATGGGCGCCGGCCACGCGAGGAACACCGCGAGGGCCGCCAGAAAGTATGACGCCCAGAGCACTGGGGCCTAGGCGCCGAGCAGCCTGCGCAGGGTCTGCGCCTCCGACTCCGAGACGCTGCCGATGAAACGCGCAAGCACCGCCTCGCGGTCGGGCGCCTTGACGAACACTTCGTGCATCAGCTCGGCGGTGTGGTCGGCGCGGCTGGTGACCGCCTTGTAGCGATGGGGCCGGCTGTCGCGCTCGCGCTGCACCAGGCCCTTCTTCTCCAGACGGGACAAAACGGTCAGCACAGTGGTCACGGCGAGCTCCCGCCCGGTCTCGGCGCCGGCCGGGACGACGGCGATCGAATCGCGCAGCTCGTTGGCCGTGAGTGCCCCGGGTGTTGACCACAGCAGGTCCATCACTGTGCGTTCGAGGTCTCCGAGGGTTGCCATGTTCTTCCTTCTGCGAAATCCGATGATGCATTTGGTGCCACGCCTGCCGATGGGGCAGGCGCAGGATACAGCTCTACGACTTAAAGGATACCGCGTTTTGCCGCTGGTTTCTACGTCACGTAGAAGCCTCATAAAATTTGTTCTACGCTATGTAGAAGAAGATTTCTACACGACGTAGAACAACGGCCGCGCAGCCCGCGGTGTACGCGAAAGGGTTTCATGGAAGCCTTGGAAATTGCCCGGTGGCAATTCGGCATCACCACCGTCTACCACTTCCTGATGGTCCCGCTGACCATCGGCCTCGGCCTGCTGGTGGCGGTGATGCAAACCCTTTGGTACCGCACGGGCGAGGCATCGTACCTGCGGATGACGCGCTTCTGGGGCAAGCTCTTCCTGATCAACTTCATCATGGGCGTGGCGACCGGGCTGGTGCAGGAGTTCCAGTTCGGCCTGGCGTGGAGCGAATACAGCCGGTTCGTCGGTGACATCTTCGGCGCACCCCTGGCGCTTGAGGCACTGCTGGCCTTCTTCGTGGAGTCGACCTTCCTCGGCCTCTGGATCTTCGGGTGGCAGCGACTGCCAAAGCTGGTCCACCTGCTCTGCCTGTGGGCCGCGGTGCTCGCCTCGGTGCTCTCCGCCTACTTCATCCTCGTGGCCAACTCCTGGATGCAGCACCCGGTCGGGTACGAGGTTGTCGACGGCCGGCCGGTCCTGAACGACATTTGGGCGGTGCTGACCAACAACACCGCGCTGGTGGCCTTCCCCCATACGGTCTTCGGTGCCCTCGCCGTCGCCGGGGCGTTCCTGCTCGGCATCAGCTGGTACCACCTCTGGAAGCGCCGCAACGACGGGATTGACACCGTCGACGCGTCCGGCCGGGTCCAGATCGGCGCCGCGGCCGCTCCGTCGCGCGACGCCACCGACCACCGGGTCTGGCTGCGCTCTGCCCGGCTCGGCGCCGTCGTCGCCATGATCGCCTTCGCCGGCACCGCCGTCTCCGGCGACCTCCAGGGCAAGCTCATGTTCGATCAGCAGCCCATCAAGATGGCCGCCGCGGAGGCCGCCTGCCACGACGGCACCGGCTTCTCCGTGCTCTCCGTCGGCAACCTCGGCTCCCAGAGCTGCGACGACATCGTGGCCCTCGTCGAAGTTCCCGGCGTCCTCTCCTTCCTGGCCAACGGCGACTTCACCACCGAAGTCAAGGGCGTGAACACGCTGGTCCCCGAATACCAGGAGAAGTACGGGACCCACCTGCCCGACAACCCCATCTACGGCGACCGCGCCGGCACCGAGATCGACTACCTCCCCGTCCTCGAGGTCACCTACTGGGGCTTCCGCATCATGATCGGCTTCGGTGCCATCGCCGCCCTCGCCGCCGGCATCGCCTTCTGGGTGCTGCGCAAGGGCACCGTCCCCGAGTCCCGGTGGCTCATGCGCCTTGCAGTCTTCGGCATCCTCGCCCCGTTCGGCGCGAACGCCGCCGGCTGGATCTTCACCGAGATGGGCCGCCAGCCCTTCGTCGTCGCACCGAACCCCGAGTTCGCCGGCATCGACAGCGTGTTCATGTTCACCGCCGCCGCCGTCTCCCCGGGGGTCACCGTGGCCGAACTGCTCACCTCCCTGATAGCCCTCGCCTCGGTGTACGCGGTGCTGCTGGTCATCGAGGTCCGTCTGCTCTTCACCTACGTCCGCGGCGGAGTGGCCTCGGCCATGCCCGAGCTCGCCCACACCCCGGCGGACCACGACGGCGGGTCCGGGCACCGGGCCGACGACGCCGACGTCCTCTCTTTCGCGTACTAAGAGCCGCTTCCCGCGGCCGACACAGAAAAAGGTACCCCCGCATGTCCGAGGCTCTTCCCACCCTCTGGTTCGTCCTCATCGCCGTCCTCTGGGCCGGCTACCTCTTCCTCGAAGGCTTCGACCTTGGGGTGGGCATGCTGATGAAGCTCGTCTACCGCACTGACTCCCAGCGCAGGGTGCTGCTGAACACCGTGGGGCCGGTGTGGGACGGCAACGAGGTGTGGCTGATCACCGCCATCGGCGCCACCTTCGCCGCGTTCCCCGCCTGGTACGCGTCCCTGCTGTCGTCGCTCTACCTGCCCTTCACCGCCGTCCTGCTCGGCCTGATCTTCCGGGCAGTGGCCTTCGAGTGGCGGGGCAAGGTCGACAGCCCCGCATGGCGGAACCGTTGGGACTGGGCCATCGCCCTGGGGTCCCTGACGGCCGCCGCCGGCATCGGCGCGGCGCTGGCCCTGACCACCACCGGCCTGCCGATCAACGCCAACGGCGACCGCGAGGGCGGCCCGTTCGCCTGGTTCAACGGCTACGCGCTGCTCGGCGCCGCGGCCGTGGTGCTCTTCTGCCTGGTCCACGCCGCCGCGTTCCTGGCGCTGAAGACGGAGGGCGGCGTGCGCGGCGCGGCGCTGCGGGTGGTGCGGCGGTGCCTGCCCTTCGCGCTGCTGCCGATGCTCGCCTGGGCGCTCACCGTGCAGGTCCGCGGCGGAACGATGCTCACCGCCCTGGCGCTGGTCTTTGCCGCCGGCTGCGCCGCCGCGTCCTGGCGCTCGGCGCGCGGGAACCGCGACGGCCGCGCCTTCGCGGCGCTGGGGGCGGCGATGGTGCTGATGATTGGCTCAATCTTCGCTGCTGCCTTCCCCGTGGTGCTTCCTTCGACCCTGGATCCGCTGTTCGACCTGACGGTGGACAGCGCGGCGTCCTCCCCGTACACGCTGGGCCTGATGAGCATTGTGGCGGCGTTCGGGCTGCCGCTCATCCTCGCCTACCAGGGCTGGACCTACTGGGTGTTCCGGCGCCGGATCTCCGAGCGGAGCATCCCTGCGGCCCACGCCGTGACCCCACTGTGAGCGCCCCCGGAGTGAACGCCACGGAACGACGCCGCAGGAGGGGGCCGGAGTCCCCGGCCGGTCCGGTCGGCTCGACGCCTGCGGTGTACCTGCTCGGAGTCCTCGCGGCGGCGAAGGCCGCCGGACTGGTGCTGGTGGCCTCGGCCCTTGCCGCTGGGATCGCCTCCCTCGCGGACGGTGGGCTCGAACCCGGACCGCTGCTGATCCAGGGTGCCGCCGGCGTCGTGCTGCGCACCCTGGCCGCCTGGGGGCAGGATGTCACCGCCGCGCGGCTTGTCGTCGGGGTGAAGGAACGGGTGCGGCACGCCGCCCTGGAACGCGTCGTCGGCGACGGCGGCAGCGCGGTCCTGCCGGCGGGTACCGGCGGAGAGGCCGGTTCCCGCGCCCCGGAAGCCGCCGGCACGGGTGCGCTGAGTGTGCTGCTGACCCGCGGCCTCGACGGGCTCGACAAGTACTACACCCAGTACCTGCCCGCGCTGGTCACCTGCGCCGTTGTCCCGCTGCTGGTGGGGGTGAGGATCCTCGCCGCGGACTGGATCAGCGCCGTGGTGATCCTGCTGACCGTCCCGCTGGTGCCGGTATTCATGATCCTGATCGGACTCCACACCGAGGAGCGCACCCGGGACGCCGCGTCCGCCCTCGCGCGGCTGTCGGACCACCTGGTGGAACTGGCCCGGGGTCTGCCGGTGCTCGTGGGCCTGGGCCGTGCGGCGCAGCAGACCCGGGCCCTGGCAGACATCGCCGACCGCTCCTCGGCGCGCACCATGGCCACACTGCGCACCGCGTTCCTGTCCTCCCTGGCCCTCGAACTCATCAGCACCATCTCGGTGGCGGTCGTGGCGGTCTTCGCCGGAGTGCGCCTGATCCACGGTGACCTCGGGCTGGAAACCGCTCTCCTCGCCCTCATGCTGGCCCCTGAGTGCTACACGCCCCTGCGCGAGGTGGGGGCCGCCCACCACGCCAGCGAGGACGGCAGGGAGGCCGGCGGGCGCGTCCGCGCCATCCTAGAGGCTCCGCGGCCCCGGCACGGGGCGCGGACGGACCGGGACGCCGTCGCGGTCTCCGACCTCACCGCACGCTTCGCGGGGGCCGGCGGCCCGCTGTTCGCCGGGCTCACCTTCAGCCTTGCCGAGGGGCGCATCACGGCACTGACCGGGCCGAGCGGCAGCGGCAAATCCACCCTGATGGCCCTGCTCGCGGGCACGGCCGCAGTGCCCGGGCTGAAAATCACGGGCACGTTGTCCGGTGCCGCCCCGGGCTCGGTGGCCTGGGTGCCCCAGCACCCGGAGTTCCTCTCCGACACCGTCGGGGAGGAACTCGCCCTGTACGCCGGGTTGGCCGCAGGCGACCCGGCGCTCGCCGACGGTCTCGCCGCGGTCGGCGGGCCGGAGCTGCTCGGCCGGCGGACCGGCGAACTGAGCCCCGGTGAGGCGCGCCGGGTCGCCGTTGCCCGTGCCCTGCTGCGCGCCCGGCACCAGCCCGGGGTGCGCCTGCTGCTGCTCGATGAACCGACTGCCCACGTCGATGCGGCCTCCACCGAAGCCATCCGCGGCGTCCTGCGCCGGCTCCGTGGAAGCCTCACGGTGCTGCTGATCGCGCACGACGAGCGAACCGCAGGGCTCGCCGATGCCACCGTCGTCCTCGGTGGGCCCGCCGCACTGGACGGCGTCCTTTCCGCGGCCGTACCCAACGGTGTGGCCGGGCCCGGTGCGCTGACCGCTGCCGTGGAAGCGGGCACCTCCGTGGAACTGGCCACTACCGCGCGGCCGGTTGAGTCCGCGCAGCAGGGCGGCACCCGGGCGGGCACGACGGCCGACGACGCCGGCTCCTCCGGCGCCGACCGTTCCGGCCGTCCCGTCTCCGTCTCCGACCCCGGGCCGTCCGCCGCCCCGGAGGTCCCCGCCGCGGGTCTGCGGGCGGTGCTGGCCCTGGTCCGGCCGTGGGAGCCGCGGTTCCTCGGCGCCGCCAGCCTCGGCCTGGGCTCCTCCCTGTTCGCCGTCGCCCTGACCGCCGTCTCCGGCTGGCTGATTGTGCGGGCGGCCGAGCAGCCGCCCATCCTGTACCTGCTCACGGCCATCGTGGGGGTGAGGTTCTTCGGCATCGGACGCTCCCTGCTGCGATACTGCGAACGGCTCGCCCTGCACCGGGCCGTCTTTGCCCGGGCCGACCGGGTGCGCCTGCGAGTGTGGGAGGGCCTGCTGCACCGGTCCGAAGCCTGGCGGACGCTCGCCCGCGGCTCCGGCGGCATCGAAAGCCTGGTGGGGGATGTCGACGAACTGCGCGACCTGACTCCCCGAGCGGTCCTGCCGCCCCTGACGGCGCTCCTGACCGGGGCCGCGGCGATCCTGACCACGGCCCTGCTGCTCCCTGCAGCGCTCGGCTGGCAGTTGGCGGTCACCGCCGCGGCGCTCGTGGCGGCGCCGGCCGCGGCGGTCGTGGCCGACCGGGCCGCCGGTGCCGCTAACGTGGTGCGGCGGGCCGAATCCCTGGAGCTCACCGCGCGGCTGCTGCGCGCAGCACCGGACCTTGCAGTGAACGACGCCGCCGGCCGGGCGCTGAGCCGCTGGAAGGCGTTGGACCACAGTGCCGCCCGGGGGCTGCGCCGGGTGGCGTGGGCGGCCGGCACCGGCCAGGGCCTCGTTGTGCTCGCCTGCACCGCCGGCGCGATCGGCGTGCTGACGGTGTCCGCTGGCGTTCCGGCCGAAACCGCGGCTGTCATCGCCCTGATGCAGCTCGCGCTGATCGAACCCTTCGGGGCCGGCGCCGCGGCCGTGCAGCACTGGGGGCCGCTGCGCGCCGTTGCCGTTCGGCTCCATCCGGTCCTCGCACCGGAACCCGACGGGCAGGACGGCCCTGCCCCTTCCGGAGCCCGGGCGCGGCGCTCCGGTGCGGAATCAGCGGCCCGCGGCCGCCGTCGTTCCACCGGAGTCCGCCTTGGAGCCGGCGCGCTGGACCCCGGGCAGCGCGCCGCCGCGGGACCCGCCGGACCCATCCGGTCTCTCGCCCTGCAGGACGCGGCGGTCGCGTACGGCCGTGGCGAACCGGTGGTCTCGGGCGTCTCGCTCACCCTGGAGCCGGGCCGCTGGACGGCGCTGACAGGGCCCTCGGGCAGCGGCAAGTCGACCCTGATCGGCGCCCTGCTGGGATTCCTGCCCCTGAGGTCTGGAAACCTCTTGGTGAACGGCAGCGGAGCAGCCCCCGGGGATTCGATACTGCGCCGGATCGCCTGGTGTCCCCAGGAGAGCCACCTGTTCAACTCGACGCTCCGGGCCAACCTGCAGCTCGCACGCAGTGACGGCACCCCCATCTCCGAGGCGGAGCTTATCCGGGTCCTGCACACCGTCGGCCTCGGCCCCTTCCTCGACGGGCTCGACGAGGGGCTGGACGCGCGGGTCGGTGCGGGCGGCACCCGGCTCAGCGGAGGACAGCGGCAGCGGCTCGCCGTCGCGCGGGCCCTCCTGACCGATGCCGACGTCCTGCTGCTCGACGAGCCCACCGCGCACCTCGACCCGGCCGGCGCCCGTGACCTCCTGCGCGACCTGCGCCTGGGGCTGACCGACAAGGCCGTGCTGCTCGTGACGCACGACGCCCACGAGGCGGAGCTGTGCGAGGAGGAGGTGCGGATCGGACGGCACGCCGGCCGGGATGTGTTCCCCGGCAGGGGTGACCTACGCTGGGCGTATGAGCCCGTCTGAGCCTTCCGCCCTGCCCGCTTCTCTCACCTGGCGCCCCATCACGGTGGAGGACGTCGACCAATGGCATGAGCTGATCCTGAGGATGGCAGCCGAGGACAAGCCCGACTGGATCGAGGACCGCGCCGACCTGGAGCAGGCGCTGGCGTCGTCAAAGAACGATCCGCGCGTAGACACCCTGCTCGGCCTCGACGCCGACGGGACCGCCCGCGCCTTCGGCCGGATCATGTTGAACCCTGATTCGGTGACGGCCCACAGCGCCGGCGGCGTCGACCCGGCGTGGCGGCGGCGCGGGATCGGGCGGGCGGTCTTCACCTGGCAGGAGCGCCGGGCACGGGAGCGCCTGGCCGGTGCCGGCGTCAAGGGCGGGGTGCTTCGGACGTACGTCGAGGAGCGGAACCCCTCCCATGTGGCGCTGCTCGCACTCAGCGGGAGCACCATCGTGCGGTACTTCACCGAGATGACCCGCCCCCTCTCGGAGCCGATCCCCGATCTCGCCTTGCCGGCGGAGCTTGACCTTGTGACCTTTCATGATGCGATTTCTGACGGCGTTCGACTCGCGCACAACGACGCCTTCGCGGACCACTGGGGAAGCGAGCCGCGCGACGAGGAAGCCTGGGGCTTCGTCACCGCCCATCCCGAGTTCCGGGCCGACTGGAGCCTGGCGCTAGTGGAGAAGCAGACAGGATCCGTGGCCGCCTACCAGATGGCCAGCTTCGATCCGGACTCCCGGGAGCTTCTCGGCCGGGCCGAGGGTTACACCGATCTGCTGGGGGTCCGCCGTGCCTGGCGGGGCCGTGGCCTGGCCCCGGCGCTGCTGGCGGAGGCCATGCGGCGCTTCCGTGCGGGAGGCATGGACAGCGCCGGCCTCGGTGTCGATACAGAGAACCCCTCGGGCGCCCTCGGCTTGTATGAGCGGATGGGGTACGTGCCCACGCAGCGCTCGTTGGCGTTCGACCTCACCATGACCTGACCGCCGTCGCTCACCCTGGCCTGCCCGCCGTCGGCTGGCCTGGCCTGACCACCGGGCGCAGGGCTCCCCACCGTGCCTTTTTGCGGCGGCCGGTGCGCCCAACCGCGACAGGCGCACCCGAAAACGACACGCGCGCCTGATATTTCCCGTTCGGCCGTCGCTTTCGGGTGCGCTGGTCGCGTTCTGGTTCGGTCGTCGCAGGTAGGTGTGCCCTTCACGCCACGGAGAGGTCGGTGAGGGCACCGCACCCGAAAGCGGTCCGCCTACCCGGAAACGACGAACGCACCCGGAATTTCGGGTGCGTTCGCCGCTTTGGAGTGCGCTCGTCGTTAACGGGTCCGCTGGTCGTTTCAGACGCGGCCCTGCCGCTGGCCGGCTCCCCGCCGGGCTATGCCGGAGCCGGAGCCGACCCGCCGTCCTCCGCCGCGGGCCAGGACAGTGCCGGACCGATGACGTCGATCTGCTGGGTCAGGGCGATTCCCGACCCGTCACGCCGGCCGTGCTCGGTCGGCAGGGCCCGGGCCACACCCGTGGAGGACGCCGCCTTCGCCGGTCCGTGCCCGGCCCACGCCAGCGCCAGGCCGTCCTCGCCGCTGAGGAAGCGGTGGGCCCGCACGCCGCCGGTTGACCGGCCCTTGGCGGGGTACTCGGCGAAATCGGTCACCTTCACCGACCCAGGGGAGGTTCCGGGGAGGGCGCCGCTTGAGGTGGCGACGGTGACGACGACGGCGGTCGGGTCCGCCGCAGCGACCACACTGAAGGACAGCACGGAGTCACCCGCGGCGAGCTTGATGCCGCTCATGCCTCCGGCGGTCCTGCCCTGCGGGCGCACCGCGGAGCCCGCGAAGCGAAGCAGCTGGGCCTGCCGGGTGAGAAAGACCAGCTGGTCGTCGTCCCCGGCGGGGGCGATGCCCACCACGGCGTCCTTCGGCTTCAGGGCGATAATCTCCCAGTCGTCCCGGTTCAGCGGGTACTCGGGGGTCACCCGCTTCACCACGCCCTGGGCCGTGCCGAGCGCCAGCACAGTGTTCAGCGGCGCCAGGCCTACGAGGGTCTCACCGCGCTCAAGGGTGATGAACTCCTTCGCGGGCACGCCGCCGGCAAGGTTGGGCACCCCGGCGCTGGGCGGAAGGGCCGGCATGTCCATGACCTGCAGGCGGATCATGCGTCCGCTCGAGGTGACCGCGGCGATCTCGGCCCGCGCCGTCGTGGGCACGATGGAGCGGAAGGCGTCGTGCTTGATCCGCTGCCCGTCAGTGAGCGGTTCACGGTCGGCGGTCCGCGCGATCTGGCCCGACGCCGATAGCACCGCCCAGACCGGGTCGTCGGAGATCTCCAGCGGCAGCACAGACTTGGCGCCCTTGCCCGCGGCCTCGGGGAGCGCCGAGCCCTTCAGGGGGGCCGCGGCCTCCGACTCCAGCAGCACGGTGCGCCGCGGGGTGGCGAACTTTTCGGAGATGGTGCCGAGCTCGTCGGAGACGAGGGTGCGCAGGAGCTCCTCGGAGCCCAGGATCCGCTCGAGTTCCTCGATCTCGCGGCGCAGCTGGTCCTGCTCCTTCTCCAGTTCGATGCGCGAGTACTTGGTGAGCTGGCGCAGCCGCAGCTCGAGGATGTGGTTCGCCTGGATCTCGGAGAGGTCGTAGATCGACATCAGGCGCTCCCGCGCGGCGGCGGCCTCGTCGGAGGACCGGATGATCTGGATGACCTCGTCGATGTCGACGATCGCGATCAGCAGGCCCTCGACCAGGTGCAGGCGGTCCTTCTTGCGGCCCAGCCGGTACGCGGTGCGCCGGCGGACCACGAGGATCCGGTGGTCGACGTACACCTGGAGGAGTTCGAGCAGACCCAGCGTGCGGGGCTGGCCGTCCACCAGGGCCACGTTGTTGATGCCGAAGGAATCCTCCATCGGGGTGTGCCGGTAGAGCTGGGCGAGGACGGCGTTGGGGTTGAAGCCGTTCTTCAGCTCGATGACCAGGCGCAGCCCGTGCATGCGGTCGGTCAGGTCGACGATGTCGGAGATGCCCTGGAGCTTCTTGGACGTCACCGCGTCCTTGATCCGCTCGATGACCTTCTCCGGGCCCACGGTGTAGGGCAGCTCGGTGACGACCAGGCCGGTGCGGCGGGCCGAGAGCTGCTCGATCTCCACCTTCGCCCGGGTCTTGAAGGAACCCCGCCCGGTGGCGTACGCATCGCGGACCCCGGCCAGGCCCACGATCTTGCCGCCGCTGGGCAGGTCGGGCCCGGGGATGAAGCGCATCACGTCGTCGAGCCCGGCGTCGGGGTGGGCGATCAGGTGGCGGGCCGCGGCGATGACCTCGCCGAGGTTGTGCGGGGCCATGTTGGTGGCCATGCCGACGGCGATGCCGCTGGCGCCGTTGACGAGCAGGTTCGGGAACGCCGCCGGCAGGACCTCCGGCTGCATCAGCTGGTTGTCGTAGTTCGGCACGAAGTCGACGACGTCCTCGTCGAGGTGGTCGGTGAGGCTCAGGGCCGGGGCGGCGAGCCGGGCCTCGGTGTACCGGGGGGCGGCGGGGCCGTCGTCGAGGGAGCCGAAGTTGCCGTGGCCGTCGATCAGGGGCAGGCGCAGGGAGAAGTCCTGGGCCATGCGGACCATCGCGTCGTAGATGGCGGCGTCGCCGTGCGGGTGCAGCTTGCCCATGACCTCCCCGACGACGCGGGCGGACTTCACGTGGCCGCGGTCGGGACGCAGGCCCATGTCGGTCATCATGTACAGGATGCGCCGCTGCACCGGCTTCAGGCCGTCGCGGGCGTCGGGGAGCGCGCGCGAGTAGATCACCGAATAGGCGTACTCGAGGAACGAGTCCTGCATTTCGGACTCGACATCGATGTCGATGATGTTCTCGGTGAAGTCTTCGGGCGGAGCTGTTTTTTGGCGCCTGGCCATAGCGGTGGGGGTTCCTCAACTTGGATCTGCGGGCATTTCGTTGGCGGGCCCGGACGCGCTACAGACGCGCGCCGACGTTGCCCACTACGCTGAGTCTATGGTGGCCGACGGACATTACCCCGAATATTGGGAAGCCGATGTCGTGCTGCGCGACGGCGGGACGGGCCATCTGCGGCCCATCGCGCCCTCGGATGCGGACGCCGTCCAGGCCTTCCACGGCCGGCAGTCGGAGAACTCGATCTATCTGAGGTTCTTCACCTACAAGGCCACGCTGAGCGCCAAGGAGCTCAAGCGCTTCACCGAGGTGGACCACCACGACCGGGTGGCGTTCGTCATCACCCGGGGCGCGGACATCATCGGGATCGGCCGCTACGACCGGCTGGACGACCCCACCGAGGCGGAGGTGGCGTTCAACGTTTCGGACGCCTACCAGGGCCGCGGGGTCGGCTCGATCCTGCTCGAACACCTCGCCGCGGCCGCCCGGGAGAACGGCATCCGGCGCTTCTCCGCCGAGGTGCTCCCGGAGAACCGCAAGATGATCACGGTTTTCGCCGAGGCCGGCTACGAGGTCGAGCGCCACTTCGACGACGGCGTCGTCGAGCTCCGGTTCGACATCGATGCGACGCGGAAGTCCCGGGCGGTGATGGAGGCACGGGAACACCGGGCGGAGGCCCGCAGCGTGGCGGGCCTGATGAGCCCCGCCTCGGTCGCGGTGATCGGCGCCAGCCGCCGGTGGGGCAGCGTCGGCCACGCCCTCCTTGGGCACATCACCGAGGGCGGGTTCGCCGGCACCGTGTACGCGGTGAACCCGGAGGCCTTCGAACTCGGGGGCGGGGTCTCCTACGCCTCGGTGCGCGAGGTCCCCGGCCCGGTGGACCTGGCCGTCATCGCCGTGCCGAAGGACCAGGTGGACCCGGTGGTGGATGAATGTGCCGCCGCCGGCGTCCGCGGCCTGCTGGTGGTCACCTCCGGGTACGCCGAGGACGGCGCGGAGGGCCTGGCCCGGCAGCGCGCCCTGGTGGCCCGGGCCCGGGCGCAGGGCATGCGCGTGGTGGGCCCGGCCTCGCTGGGGATCGTCAACACGGACCCCTCGGTGCGCCTGAACGCCTCGATGGCGCCGGCCCTGCCCCGGCGCGGGGGCCTCGCCCTGTTCAGCCAATCCGCCGGCCTCGGGGTGCTGCTGTACTCGGCCGCGGCCCGCCGCGGACTCGGGGTTTCCTCGATCATCTCCGCAGGCAATCGGGCCGACGTCTCCGGCAATGACGCCATGCAGTACTGGGAGGACGACGGCGCCACGTCGGCCGTGGCGCTCTACCTCGAGACGATCGGCAATCCGCGCAAGTTCTCCCGCATCGCCCGGCGGCTGGCGCAGACCAAGCCGGTGATCGTGGCAAAGTCACCCGTGACGGGCCTGCAGCTGCCGCCCGGGCACGCGGTGCGCACCACGCAGGCCCCGCCGGCCGCCCTCGACGCGATGCTGCGCCAGTCCGGGGTGATCCGGGTGGAAACCACCGAGCAGCTCATGGACGTCGCCTCGATCGTCGCCTCCCAGCCGCTGCCGGCCGGGCCCGGGATCGCCGTCTTCTCGAATTCCGCCGCCCTGGGCAAGGTGCTCGCCGACGCCGTGACCGCCCAGGGGATGACGGTGGCCGCCGTCGTGGCGGACCTGGACCTCGACGCGGGCCAGTCGGTCGCCCTGCCGTCCCTCGAGGCCGCTGTGGCCGGGGCGCTGGCGCGGGAGGACGTCCACGCGGCGATCATCACCACGCTTCCGGCCCGGGGCCTGCCCGCAGAGACCGTCTCCGCGGCCCTGCAGGCCTGCGGGGAGGCCGCCGGCAAGCCCGTGGTCGCCTCCTTCACCGGCGTGCTCGACCCGCAGCTGCAGCTCGACGGCCTCGTGGAGGCCTCCCCGGCGGACCCGGCGGTTCCGGCGGCGGATGAGGCACGGGCGGGAGCAGGGCTGCAGCGCGGGCTTCCGGCCTTCGCCAGCCCGGGGGCCGCGGTGGCGGCCCTCGGCGCCGTCGTCGCCTACACCCGCTGGCGCGCCCGGGACCACGGCGAGTACGCCGAGCTTCCCGGAACGGACGACGACGCGGCCGCCGAGCAGCTCGAGGGGATCCTCGGCCGGGTCAGCGGCGTCGGCCTGACGCGCCTGAGCGCCGAGGAGGGTGCGGTGCTCCTCGGCCACTACGGGATCGACGTGCTGCCCTCGGCCTCGTTCGACTCCGCCGACGAGGCCGTGAAGGCCGCCGACCAGCTCGGCTGGCCGGTGGCGCTGAAGACCACCGACGAGCACCTGAGACACCGCCTCGACCTGGGCGGGGTGCGCCTGGGCATCGAGGACGCCGAGGCGCTGCGGGCCAATATCGTCGCGATGGAGAAGGCGCTTGCCCCCTTCGGAAGCTTCGGCATGGAGGTGCAGTCGATGGCGCCTTCGGGGCAGGCGTGCACCCTGCGCGCGATCGAGGACCCGCTCCTGGGCCCGGTGCTGTCCTTCGGTCTGGCCGGGGACGCCGTGAACGTGCTCGACGACTGGGCCCACGGCGTTCCGCCCCTGACCACCGTCGATGTGGCCGACCTGGTCCGGGCACCGCGGGCGTCGCGGAAGCTGTTCGGCTACCAGGGCCTGCCCCCGGCCGACATCGCCGCCGTTGAGGACCTCGTGGCGAGGGTGGCCCTGCTCAAGGACAACCACCCCGAGATCGCCCTGCTCGAATTCAACCCCGTGTTGGTGGCCACCTCCGGCCTGGCGATCCTCAGCGCCACCATCGACGTCGGCAACCCGCGGCACCGCACCGACAGCGCCCGCCGGGCGATGAGGGACTGACCGGATGCACCCGCCGCCCACCGGCGGTTAGGCAGAGCGGACGCGGGTAGGGGAAACTGGGACCATGACCCTTTCGCTCTCCCCGCAGCGTCGTGACCTCGATTCCTCACTTGAGCGCGCGGGCTTCTACCCACGGCTGGTCGCCGACGTCGTCCACGATGCGCTCGACGGCCGGGAGCCGCTCTCCCATGTTGTGCACCTCGAGACCCATTTCGAGCGCACCGAGGTGCACCGCCACATCACCGTGCTCGTCCTCACCGAGGACATGCTGGTCATCACGCACGTCGACGACCAGCAGCTCGACGATGCCGGTGAGCAGGTCACCGCCCAGATCTCCACCGAATCCGTTCCCGTGAGCCAGATCCGCTCCGTCGTCCTCAGCTACCTCTACGCCCAGCCCCAGGATTACAAGCCCTCCGATCCGGCGCGGGAAATGACCCTCGCTATAGCCTGGTCCGGCGGGCAGCGCCTGGACATGGGCCCGGCCTCCTGCGGGGACCCGCAGTGCGACGCCGACCACGGCTACACCGGCACGATCGCCCAGGAGGACATCGTGCTGCGCGTCAGCGCCGAGGCCGACGGCGTCCAGGCGGTCCAGAACGCGAAGTCCTTCGCCCGCGCGCTGCGCAAGGTGAACACCGCCAGCCCCGTGGGAGGCGGCGCCGTGCTGACCTCCGACGGCGGAGGACGACGCCAGCCCGGCTTCGCCGGACGGTTCACCCGGGCCCCCCACGGGCGGTAGAGGGTCCGTGACGAGCCTCTCGACGCATCTCGAACCCCTGCCCGCACCGCCGGCCTACGGCGCCGGCACCGTCGGGGAAGTCCTGACCAGCGCCGCCGCGGCCCTCGGGCTCGGCGGGTTCGGCAACGCCCTCGGACTGCCGCCCGCCCGGCGGGTCTGCGTGGTGATGGTGGACGGTCTCGGGCTGTCCCTGCTGAAGAAGCGCGGAGGCCACGCCCCGTTCCTGCGCACGCACCTTGAGGGCGCCCGCACCCTCGGGTCGGCGTTCCCCTCGACCACCGCGGCCTCCCTGGCGAGCCTGGGCACCGGCCTGCCGCCGGGGCTGCACGGCATGGTCGGGTACGACGTGCTCGATCCCGCGCAGGACAAGGTGGTCAACATGCTCGGCAACTGGGACGACGGCGTCGACCCGGGGACCTGGCAGCCCCATCCCACGGTGTTCGAACGCGCCGCCCGCGACATTCCGGTCGTCACGGTCAGCCAGTCCCGCTTCGCCGATTCCCCGATGACCCGCGCGGCGCTGCGGGGCGGGAGCTTCCTCGGCGCGGGCACGCTGCAGGCACGGGTGCGTGGTGCCGCCGAGCAGCTCGCCAGCGCCGACACCATGCTCATGTACTTCTACCTCAACGACCTCGACAAGGCCGGCCACCGCCACGGCTGCGCCTCAACGGACTGGACGGACCGGCTTGAGGACCTCGACTCGGCCATGAAGTCCCTCGCCCGGCAGATGCCGGCGGACACCCTGCTGCTGCTGACCGCCGACCACGGGATGGTCGATGTCGCCGAGGGCCAGCGCTTCGACTACTCGGCCCGGCCCGCCCTCGTGGACGGGATCGCCCACACCGCCGGGGAGCCGCGGATGGTCCACCTCTACTTCGAACCCGGCCTGGACACCGCCGGCCGGGAGCGGCTGCGGTCGGCCTGGCAGGAGGCCTTCGGACGCCAGGCCTGGATCCTGACCCGGGGGGAGGCGGTGCAGTCCGGCCTGTTCGGGCCCACCGTCGATGCCTCGGTGCTCCCTCGGATCGGAGACCTGCTGGTGGCCGCGCGCGAGCCGATCGCCCTCTTCGACACCCGGCGCACCTCCGCATCCGCCCTCGAGGTGATCGGCCAGCACGGGTCAATGACGCGGGCCGAGCGCGAGGTGCCGCTGCTGACGCTGCGCCGGCCCGAACCCGCCCGGAAGGTCCCCGCACGGCGGGCGACGAAGCCCACCCCCGAAAGGCCGAACCATGGCTGAACTTCTGTTTTTCTGCGGCACGATGGACTCCGGAAAATCGACGCTTGCCCTGCAGATAGAGCACAACCACCGCGCCCGTGGCCGGAAGGGCGTGCTGTTCAGCTCCCACGACCGGGCCGGCGAGTCGATGATTTCAAGCCGTCTGGGGCTGCAGACCCGCGCCGTCGAGGTGCACCCAGACACCGACTTCTGGAGCGAGGTGACCGGACGGCTCACGCAGGGTGCGCGGGTGGACTACCTCATCTGCGACGAAGCGCAGTTCTACACCGCGGACCAGATCGATCAGCTGGCACGCATCGCCGACGACATGGACATCGACGTCTTCGCCTTCGGCATCACCTCGGATTTCAGGACGAGGCTCTTTCCTGGTTCCCAGCGGCTCGTGGAGCTTGCGGACCGCATCCAGGTACTCCAGGTCGAGGCCCTGTGCTGGTGTGGGAAGCGCGCCACCCATAACGCGCGCATCGTGGACGGCACCATGGTCGTCGAGGGGGACCAGATGGTTGTCGGCGACGTCGAGGCGGCGGCCGACCCCGATGCCGTGAGGCAAACGCCCCGGTCGGCCGGTGCGGCGGAGCCGGTCACCGAGTACGAGACGCTGTGCCGCAGGCACCACATGCGCCGGCAGACCTCGCGCGCCTCGAACGCGCTGGTGGGCAACGAACTGCCGCTGCCGTTCGAGCCGGCCCCGGAGGCGGAACCGGCAACGCTCTGAGGCGCCGGCGGGAATTCGGGGACCCGCAGGGCTTTGGGGAGCCGGGGGATCCTGGGAAACCGCTGGGCTCGCTAGGGAGCCCGGCGGGATCCTAGCGAAAAACCGGGTCGTGGGAACCCTTAGATCCTTCCCGCCCGCCGCGGCGCACGGGCCGCGTACAGCTAGTCGCCCTTGGTGCCGAAGACGATCTGGTCCCAGCTGGGCACGCTTGAGCGCTTGGGCTTGATGCGCCGGTCGGCCGGTTCCTCGGCCTTGGCCGCGGCACCGCCGTCCCTTCCTTTATCGCCGGACTGCTCCCGGCGGTCGCCCGGGCCTGCCTGGGCGGGCGTCCCGGAGGCGTCGGGAGTGTCTCTACCCCGGGACCCATCGGCAGGTGCGCCGTCCTCGTCGGCGGCGCGGACCGGAACGGCGAAAATGCTGATCTCGCGGGTCTCGGTGCTGACCCCATGGTAGAGCCGGGGCGAGCCGTCAGCGTGGAGGTCGGGGTCCTCTCCACTCTCCCGGGGCGCAGGAGCGAGGCTCAGTCCCGGGGGCAGTGAGCCGTCCTCGGCTTCGAATCCATCGCGTGGGTGCGCCGCGGGAATGCTTCCCCTGGTCAGCAGTTCGGCGAGGTTGTCATCGCTGTCCTCGTCGGCCCCGAGCCGCTGGCCGCGGCGCGAGCGCAGGACATCGAGGAGGCCGTCGGCGTCGTCGTGGGTCTCGACGGGGGGCTCCGCGGCCTTCTCGGCCTCGAAGTCGAAGACCCGGTCGGCGACGGCGCTGAGCCGGCGGTTGGGGAGCGGCCCGTCGAGCGGCTCGAGTTCGCTCAGCAGCTGCGCCCACCGGTTGGCGTTCACGACGGTCTTGCGGGAGGGGTTGAACGTCCACTGCGCGGGCGGTTCCTCGCCGACGTTCACGGCCGAGCTTTCGGGGAGGTCGAAGCGGGCCACCACCGTCCAGGCGCCGTCGGTGCGCCGCCAGGAGTCCCATTCGATGTTCGCGGCGTCGACCCCGTAGGCCTCGAGCCGGAACGCAACCATTTCACCGAGCTGGGCCGGGTTGTCGCCGAAGGCGGAGCGGTAACCGTCGTGGGAGGGAAGGGGCGCCGCCACCTCGACGCGCTGGGCGAGGTAGGCCATGTAGTCGCGCTCAGCGCGCACGGGGCCCTCGTACCTCAGGATGTGGGAGAGTTCGAGCCCCGACTCCTCGGCGATCCCCTGCGCCGTCGCGCCGCTGCGGATGCGGGCTTGGATGTCCCGCGGCGTCAGGTGGGTCGACGGGCCGGTCCGGCCGGTCGGGGAGGGCGGGGCGGCAGGAGCGACCCGCGTCGACTGCCGGGACGCTCCCGCTCGAAGGGCTTCGTCGATCGGCAGACGAAACGAGGCTCCTCCGTCGCCGCTTAACAGCAGATGATCGCCATCCACACCAACCAGGCGCAGCTCCTGCATTAAAATCCTCCAGCCGACAGTAATTACTAGTCGAAACTCTGCCACTGAATGCCCGTCATTCCTACTACACCCCGTGGTGTGGCGCGGTTTCTTGGGCTGCGGCAGCCAGGCGGCCGACGGCAGCCGCCCGGCCCGGCGGGCACTCCGGCCGACACGGTGCGCGCCCCCGCCGACACGGCGGGCGCCGGGCAGCGGCACCGGGACCGCCCCAATGAGGCAGAATGCACTGGTAAAAGTCCCACACACCGGGGCCGGGCCAGGGCTTTCCGGACCGGCCCAGCTGCTGCCCCCGAAGACCGGAGCGTGAAGGAACCACCATGGCGACCGACTACGACGCGTCGAGCACCACCGATGAAGTAACAGCCGCCGAGCCAATCGAGGAACTGCGCACCACGGCCGCCGCCGTGCAGTCGCCGGTGGTCGACGAGGATGAGACCGAGGCTGCCGATTCCTTCGAACTGCCCGGGGCCGACCTCTCACATGAGGAACTGACCGTTCAGATCCTGCCCGCGCAGGCCGACGAGTTCACCTGTTCCTCATGCTTTCTGGTCCGCCACCGCTCCCAGATCGCGCGCGAGAAGAACGGGCTGCTGTTCTGCAGCGAGTGCGAAGGCTGAGCCGGCTCAGCCTTCGAGGGCCGCAGTGAACTGCTTGGGCCTGCGGGTGGACGCGAGCCAGTACGGGGTGCGGTCCTCGGGGTCGGTGACTTCGATCCGGACCACGGGGGAGATCCAGCCCCGGATGCAGAGGTAGGCCAGGCCGTTGAGGGCGGTACCGCGCTGCTCGGTCGCCTCGTCGCCGGTGTAGGCCGATACCGCGCCCAGGTAGCGGCGCTCGATCGTCGCCCGGCCGACCGTGAGGGTCGTGGGCGTGACCAGGATCCGCGGGGTGGAAAGGACAAGCAGGATCACCAGGACCAGCGCGATCACCGCTGCCGCCGCGAACCCGATGAACACATCGATGGGGGCAAAGGTCACGATGGACGCCGCGGCGGCACCCAGCACCAGCAGCCAGACCCAGGGTGATGGCCACAGCCGCTCGGAATAGATGACGGTGTCCTCCACGGACCCTTCTGCGGCTTTCGACATGCTCTAACACTTACACCTTTTGCCGAGAGGTTTCATCCCGGCGGCGGGCCTCCACCCAGCGCCCGAGGCGCTAAAGTGGTGTGCTGGGGCAGCAGCAGCGGTGGAAGATCAGCCCGGGGATGGCGGCCCGCCCTGCCCGCCGCGGAGTCCACCCGCGGCACCCCCGCGAAGACCACCGCAGCGACAGAAACACCATCAGTTCAGGTTCACCGAACGTCCAAGTTCAGCGAACGTCCCACCGCTGCCGGCGCTGCCGGCACCGGTGCACACCAGAGGTTGGAGAAGCCCGTGCCAGACCCGCAGCAGGACCTGCAGGTGCAGATCGTGATGCTCGACGACGCCCTCGAACCGCCCGCCTACGCCCAGCCGGGGGACGCCGGCGCGGACCTGCGCAGCCGCATCGACGTATCGCTCGCGCCGGGGGAGCGCCGGCTGGTTCCCACCGGGGTGTCCATCGCCCTGCCCGCCGGCTACGCAGGCTTCGTCCACCCCCGCTCCGGCCTGGCGGCCAGACACGGGCTGTCCGTCGTCAATGCCCCCGGCACCATCGATGCCGGCTACCGCGGTGAGGTCCAGGTCATCCTGCTGAACACCGACCGCTCCGCAACAGTGCACCTGGCGCGCGGCGACCGGGTGGCGCAGCTCGTGATCCAGCGGGTCGAGCAGGCGACCTTCGTACAGGTCCAGGAACTGCCCGAATCGGTGCGCGGCGCAAACGGCTTCGGCTCCACCGGTGGCTTCACCCCCGTGCCGGAGGCGCACAACCCCGCCACCGGCGGCTGAGCCGCCCCCACAACAGACCGGGCGCTTCGCCGTCCGGAACCGAACACCACGTCGACAGATCGAGGAGAGGAACCCACAAATGGTTTTTGGGCGCCTGAAGAAGAAGAAGCAGGACGACGGCTCGGCGGAGCCCCAGGGCACCGATGCCGCGGACACCGGCGGAACCGAGGCGGAAGCCGCCGAGACGCAGGAGCCGGCGGAGGCGACCCCCGAGGCACAGCGGCGTGAACTCGGTCCCTTCGATTCGGCCGAGAAGGACTCAACCGAGGGCTACATCGATCTCGGGGCGCTGAAGATCGGTGCCGCCGAAGGACTCCAGCTGCGCCTCGAGGTGGAGGAGCGCACCAAGCGGGTCATCGCCGTCACCCTCGACCTCGGCGGCTCGACCCTGCAGCTCCAGGCCTTCGCCGCACCCCGCTCCGAAGGCGTCTGGGACGAGATCCGCCAGCAGATCGGCCTCTCCGTGGGATCCCAGGGCGGCACGGTGCAGGAACGGCAGGGCACCTTCGGCACCGAACTGATCGCCCAGCTGCCCGCCCCGCTGCCCGACGGAACCTCCGGCGTCCGCGTGGCCCGGTTCGTGGGCGTGGACGGCCCGCGCTGGTTCCTGCGCGGCGTCTTCGGCGGACCGGCGGCGCTCAACGCGGCCGCGGCCGCGCCGGTGGAGGCCCTCTTCCGCAACGTCGTCGTCGTCCGCGGGGACCACCCGCTTCCCCCGCGCGAGCTCCTGCCGCTGCGCCTGCCCAAGGATGCGTCCCCCACCCCGAACCCCGCGACGCCGGCCCGTCCCGGGCTCACCGCGCCCCAGCGCGGCCCCGAGATCACCGAGATTGGCTGACACCGGCCGGTCCCTGCCCCCGGCGGGCGGGGCCGCCCGCGGAGCCCGCGGGCGGCTGCACGGGCGCGGGCTGATCGACTCCGTCACCTACCAGCCGAAGAACGCGCCACCGCGTTTCTCCGCCATCGTGAGGGTCGACGCCGGACCCCTGCCCGGGACGCGGGTACGCCTTGTATGGATGGGTCAGCGTGAAGTGCGCGGCATCGAAGCCGGCGTCGAACTGGCCTTCGAAGGCATGGCGAGCCAGGTCGAGGGCATGCTGACCGTGTACAACCCGCGCTATGAAATTATTGGACGGCCCGAGGAGCCCTGAGTGAACCAGAACCCGAAGCAGAACCAGCACGGCGACGCCCAGGACCGTCCGCGGCCCGAGGACCTCGCGTCCCAGTACGCGGCGCGGGCGGGCGTGAAGCGAACGGCCCACGGCAGCATCGACGTCCTCTCCTCCGTGGGCGGGGTGCAGGGGCTCTCCGAGAGCATCGTGCCGGGACTGGTGTTCACCGTGCTGTTCACCATCACGCGGGACCTGATGGTGTCCCTGGTGGCCGCCCTCGCCGCCGCCGCGGTCTTCTCGGTGATCCGGCTGGTCTCCCGCCGGCCCCTCACCCAGGCCCTCTCGGGGCTCATCGGCGTGGCGTTCTGCGCCATCGTCGCGCTGCGGACCGGCAACGCCGAAGATTTCTTCCTGCCAGGCTTCTATATCAACGCCGCGTACATCGCCGCCATGGCCCTCTCCATCGCCGTGCGCTGGCCGATCGCGGGCGTCCTGTTCGGCTTTATCCGCTCCGAGGGCACCGAATGGCGGAAGGATCCCCTGCGCGTGAGGGCCTACTCGCTGGCGACGTGGATCATCATCTCCGTGCTCGCGCTGCGCCTGGCCGTCCAGCTGCCGCTCTACCTGGCCGGTAATGTGGCCGCCCTCGGGACGCTGCGCGTCGCGATGGGGCTGCCGCTGTACGCGCTGGGGCTGTGGCTGGCGTGGCTGGTGTCCCGGCCGACCGCACCCACAACCCCCGCCCCACAGCCCGGCGCCGCCCGCTAGGCGGGGCAGGCCCGCGGCCCGCTACCCCCGCCCGAAAGCCCGGGCGCCCTGTGCGGGGAGGCGGCCCGGACGCCGGGCGTCGGGAGCCGGGGCCGCCCGTCAGGCCGGGGTCGAGTCCGCCTCCGGCCGGCTGCGTGCCGCCAGGGCGCTCCGCAGGTCGTTCTCCGCCGCCACCGCCGCCAGGAAGAACAGTTCGTCGCCTTCCTCCACGGTGTCGTCAGGGCTCGGCGTGACGGGCACGTCGTCGCGCAGGATCGCCACCACCGCACAGTCGAGGGGGAGCGCGACCGAGCTCAGGGGCTGCCCGACCAGGGGGGAATCCTGGGGCACCGTGAACTCGAGGATCGAGGAGACCCCGGTCTGCAGCGTGAGCAGGCGCACCAGGTCGCCGATCTCCACCGCCTCCTCGACGAGCGCGGTCATCAGGCGCGGCGTGTTCACCGCGACATCGACGCCCCACGAGTCGTCGAACATCCAGTCGTTTTTCGGGTTGTTCACCCGGCCCACGGTGCGGCCCACACCGAATTCGCTCTTGGCCAGCAGCGACACTACGAGGTTGACCTTGTCGTCCCCGGTGGCGGAGACGACGACGTCGGCCTCGTCGAGCCGTGCGTCCTTGAGGGTCGTCAGCTCGCAGGCGTCCCCGATGAGCCATTTGGCGCCCTTGAGTCCGCTGCGCCCGATCACCTCGGGCTTTTCGTCGATCAGGAGGATCTCGTGGTTGTTCGACAGCAGCTCGCGCGCGATCGAGGACCCGACGCTCCCTGCTCCGGCAATGACAACTCTCATTCGGCATTCTCCTTGGGTGGACCTGCGAGAATCCGCCCTATTTCATCGGTCGCGGTTGTCTTCATCATGGCGTGCACGATGTCGCCCTGCTGGTAGCTGGTCTCACCCGTGGGCAGCATCCCCTCGCCGAACCGCGTCAGGTACGCGATGCGCACCCCGCCGGCGGCCTCGATGTCCTTGAGCGGACGGCCCAGCCAGGCGTCGTTGAGTGAGAGTTCTCCCAGGATCAGGCGCCCCGAGGTTTCGCGGTAGTCCCCGTCGATGCTCTGCTCCGGCAGGATCCGCCGCAGCACCTGGTCGGCGCTCCAGCGGACGGCGGCCACCGTGGGGATGCCGAGCCGCTGGTAGATCTCGGCCCGGCCCGGATCGTAGATGCGGGCCACCACGTGGCGGACGTGGAAGGTCTCCCGGGCCACCCGGGTCGCCAGGATGTTCGAGTTGTCTCCGCTGGAGACGGCCGCGAAGGCGTAGGCGTTCTCGATGTCGGCGTGCTTGAGGGTGTCCCGGTCGAACCCGACCCCGGTGACCTTCCGGCCGCCGAAGGAGGACCGCAGGCGCCGAAACGCCCGGTCGTCCTGGTCGATGATGGCCACGCTGTGGCCCGACTCGTCGAGGGTGTGGGCGAGGCTGACCCCCACCCTGCCGCATCCCATGATCACAAAATGAGCCATCGAGGGCACCCCTGTCTCCTGCTGCGCCCGGTGGCATTCCGGGCTGCTTACCGGCTCAATCCGGTCGGTGTCCGGTCGTCGTCCGGAGGCGCTCGGCGGCCGGTGCTGGGCGGCGGCTTGCACAGCCGCAGACCGCAGCGCCGGCTGCCGTAGGTCTCCAGCCTAATGGCTTCGGCGGGGCATAAACGCGCTAGTCTGGGGGCCGTGCTGACTTTTTTCGGGGCCGCCAAGCGGGTGCTGGTGGGCAAGCCTTTCCGCAGTGACAGGCGCAGGCGCCAGACCCTGCCCCAGCGGTGGGCCATGCCCACGTTCTCAGCCAACGCGTTGTCCTCGGTGGCCTACGCTCCCGATGAGATCATCCTGACGCTGGCCCTCGCCGGCGTGGCAGCCGTCGTGCTCGCCCCCTGGGTGGGCCTCGCCGTGATCGCCGTCCTGCTTGTGGTCATCGCCTCCTACCGCCAGGCCCTGCGCGCCTATCCCACCGGTGGAGGCGACTACGAGATCGCCCGCCGGAACTTCGGCGGGCAGGCCGGTGCCCTGGTCGCCTCGGCCCTGATGGTCGATTACGTGCTGACCGTGGCGGTGTCGGTGTCCGCGGCAGCCCAGTACGCCGTCGAGCTCGCACCCGGTGCGGCGCCGATGCGCACCGGCATCGCCGTCGCCGGGGTGGCCGGGCTCGTCCTGCTGAACCTGCGCGGCGTGACGCGCGGGGCACGCCTCACCGGCCTTCCCACCTACCTGTTCACCGCGGTGGTGCTCGGAATGTGCGCCGTGGGCGTGTTCCAGAGCGCCGCCGGGACCCTCCGCGACGCCCCGAGCGCGGGCTTTGAAATCGTGCCCGACGCCGCCTTCGACGCCGGGCTGGTGGGACTTGGGGGCGCGCTGCTGATCCTGCGCGCGTTCTCCGCCGGCGCAGCGGCGCTGACCGGCATCGAGGCCCCGGCCGCCAACGTGCCCAGCTTCGAGGCGCCCCGGGCACGCAATGCCGCCACCACCCTGGTGGTCCTGGCGGCCGTGGCGTCCCTGATGATGGCCGGGGTGATCTACCTGGCCAACGCCGCGAAGGTCCGCGTGGTGCTTGACCCCGCGAACCAGCTGCTCGTCGACGGCCGCCCGGTGGGGGAGGACTACCTCCAGAGTCCGGTGCTCAGCCAGCTGGCGGCGGCGGTCTTTAACGATGCGACCCTCCCGTTCTTCCTCGTCGTGGGCGCCACCGTCCTTGTGCTCCTGCTGGCCGGGCACGCCGCCTTCAACGGGTTCCCCCTGCTCGCCTCCCGGCTCGCCGGCGACGGCTACCTGCCGCGGCAGCTGAGGACCCGCGGTGACCGGCTGACCTACAGCAACGGCATCCTCGCGCTGGGCCTCGGCGCGGCCGCCCTGATCCTGCTCTTCGGCGCCGACGTCACCCAGCTCGTCCAGCTCTACATCGTCGGGGTGTTCGTCTCCTTCACCGCCAGCCAGCTCGGGCTGATCACCCACTGGACCCGCGAGCTGCGCAGCACCGCCGACCGGCAGGCCCGGTGGCGGATGCGCAAGTCCCGGGCGATCAACACCGCCGGGTTCATCCTGACCGCGGCGGTGCTCGTGGTGATCCTCGTGACCAAGTTCGAGTACGGCGCCTGGATCGCGGTCCTCGCCATGGCGGTGCTCTTCGCGATCATGCGCAGCATCAAGAGCCACTACGACAGTGTGGCGTCCGAGCTGGCCATCGACGACGCCGACAACCTGCGCGCCCTGCCGGCCCGCGTCCACGCCGTCCTGCTCGTTTCGCACGTGCGCAAGCCGGTGCTGCGGGCGCTCGCCTTCGCCCGCGCGTCGCGGCCCTCGCGGCTCGAGGCCATCATCGTCGATGTGGACGCCGAGCAGACCCGGCGTACGCTTGAGGACTGGGAAAGGCTGGAGCTGCCCGTTCCGATCACCGTGCTCGCCGCACCGTACCGGGACACCATCACGCCGATCCTCGACTACATCGCCACCATCCGCAGCGAGTCGCCCCGCGACCTGATCGTGGTGTACATCCCCGAGTACGTGGTGGGGAAGTGGTGGGAGCAGCTCGTGCACAACCAGACAGCCCTGCGCATCAAGGCCCGCCTCCACTTCGTCCCCGGAGTGATGGTGGCCAGCGTCCCCTGGCAGCTGGCATCCGCCAAGGCCGACCATGAAACCAAGATCTGAAGTGAGCAAGTGACACACGAATCGACAGTCGTCGAGCTGACCATCGAGCGCCCGGCCCACGGCGGGCACACCGTCGCCCGGTATGAAGGGCGGGTCGTGTTCGTGCGGCACGCCCTACAGGGGGAGAGGGTGCGGGTCCGCCTCACCGAGCAGGAGCCGGACGCGAGCTTCTGGCGCGGTGACACGGTGGAGGTCCTCGAGGCCTCACCCCACCGGGTGACCCACCCGTGGCCGCAGGCCGACGCGCTCGCCGCTGCCGCGCAGGGCGCCGCGCCGGTTGGGGGAGCCGAATTCGGCCACATCCGGCTCGAGGAGCAGCGCCGGGTCAAGGCGCAGATCTTTGCCGAGCAGCTGACCCGGATCGCCCGCACCGAGCGGGACGTCACCGTCGAGGCCGCGCCCGGGGAAACCCCCGACGGGCTGGGCTGGCGCACCCGGGCGGCCTTCGCCGTCACCGGCAACGGACGCCTTGCCATGCACGTGCACCGCTCGGACGCGCTCGTTCCGGTCACGGACATGCCGCTGGCCGTCGACGCAGTGAACTCCCTGCGGCTGTGGGACCTGGACTTTTCGGGGATGCAGCGGGTCGATGTCGCCGTCGGGTCCGGCGGCGGGGATCCCCTCGTGCTGCTCATCCCCGCCGAGGGCACTGCGCCGCGCCGGGCCGGGGCCATCGCGGCCCAGATTTCGGGGGCGTCGGTGGCGGTCCTCGACGCCGTGACCGGCGACGTGCACCGGATCAAGGGCCGGACCTGGCTGCAGGAGCAGGTCGGTCCGCACCCCTACCGCGTCACCGGGGCCGGGTTCTGGCAGATCCACCGCAAGGGGCCCGAGGTCCTGACCGGCGCCGTGCTTGAGGGGCTGCAGGTCGCCGAGGGCGAGCACGCCGCGGACCTCTACGCCGGGGCCGGACTGTTCACCGTGCCGCTCGCCTCCGCTGTCGGCCCCAAGGGGTCGGTGCTGTCCGTCGAAGGTTCGGCCGGCACCAGCCGGGACGCCCGCCGCAACCTCCACGGCCAGGACCAGGTGAGCATCGTCCAGGGCCGCGTGGACAGAGTGCTTAACTCCCACGACCGCCCGCTCGACGTCGTGCTCCTCGACCCGCCGCGGGCCGGAGCCGGCAAAAAGGTCGTCGGCCAGATTCTGGACGCCGCGCCGCAGCGGGTCGGCTACGTTTCCTGCGACCCCGCCTCCTTCGCCCGCGACCTCGGCCTCTTCCAGGCCCGCGGGTGGACCCTCGACACGCTGCGGGTCTTCGACCTGTACCCGCACACGCACCACATGGAATCCTTCGCACTGCTTTCCCCGCCACGGGGTGCGGCGTGAGCACCCGCGGCTAGAATCTGAGGCATCGGTTCGGACGCGGACCCCGCCCCGGACTCCTCCAGCGGTGGAAGGACTCGGCCATGGGCGCTGCCAACAGCTTTGGTTCAAGGGGTGTGCTGGAGGTTTCCGGTACGTCGTATGAGATTTTCCGGTTGGGGGCGGTGGAGGGGGCGGAGAAGCTGCCGTTCAGCCTGAAGGTGCTGTTGGAGAATCTGCTGCGGACCGAGGACGGGGCGAATATCACCGCCGATCATGTGCG
>NZ_JAEKGC010000014.1 GCF_016405885.1 Arthrobacter sp. MSA 4-2
CGCACATGATCGGCGGTGATATTCGCCCCGTCCTCGGTCCGCAGCAGATTCTCCAACAGCACCTTCAGGCTGAACGGAAGCTTCTCCGCCCCCTCCACCGCCCCCAGCCGGAAAATCTCATACGACGTACCGGCGACATCGAGAACGCCCTTTGAACCAAATGAATCCGCGGCAGTCATGACCATCGCTCCTTATTGCATTGCGTGAAAAGTTAGTATGCGGTCCAGTCTATCTTTCCCGCCGCGCGAATGTATACATTCGTACACACCTGCGCGCCGTCGAGAATTACAGGCCGGATCCGGCCGTTGCGGGCGGGAGTCAGAGCCGGGCGCAGGACGTCGGAGATTCCTCTGCGGACGTTCCTCGGCGGGAGGCCGCGAAAGGGGAACCGGGAGGCCCTGGTCCTCGACCGGAGATCTCGCGGTGGGGTGTCGGGAGCTCACCGGGGGGTGTCGGGAGCTCGCCGCGGGGCGCAGAAAGAGGTCAGGCGCGGCGGATTTCACCGGCATCGGCAGCCAGTTCGGCGGTTGCACTGCGCAGGAAGTCCTCCTGGACGAGCTCTTCGTCCCGGCTGTGATCCACGATGGGCCCGGTTCCAGCGATCTCACGGATCAGTTCGATTCCGGAGATCGCCTCCTGCTTGGTGGCGAAGAAGGTTGAAACAGCGACGAGGGAGCCGTCGGGGGCCGTGAGTTTTACCCGGAATCCACCGTCGTGAGCGTCGACCAGTTTGAAGTAACCAGCCATTGTCTTACCTCCTTGTAAGGGGCTTATTTTCCACCTAGCGGTGTTCAATAATAAGCACACTTAGGGCTTCTTGGCTCATCGGGTGGCGGCACCCTACGATCGGAGGATGGCCGACACCGTCAGCCGCGAACAGCGCAGCCGCAATATGTCCCGAATCCGGGGCAAGAACACGCAGCCCGAACTTGTGGTTCGCCGCCTGCTGCACCGCGCCGGGTACCGCTACCGCCTCCATGGGGCCACCGCGGGAGGCCCACTTCCCGGCCGACCAGATCTGGTCTTCGCCGGGCGCCGCAAAGTGGTTTTTGTCAATGGCTGTTTCTGGCATTCCCACTCCTGCCGCGCCGGCCAGCGCGCCCCGTCAACCAATTCCGAGTTCTGGGCCGACAAGCGGGAGCGCACCCGCCTGCGGGACCAACGCCAGCAGGAGGCGCTGCGCACCCAGGGCTGGGAGGTCTTCATCGCCTGGGAGTGCCGGCTCAAAGAATCCCCGTCGGCCCTGGAGGAGCAGCTGAGGGCATTCCTCGGGGCCCCGCCGGGCGCTCCTTTTGGCCCGGCCGAACCCAGCCCGCCGGAGCCCGCGTAGGCTAGCCGCAGGACAGCGGCCCAGCAGCGGCCGGGGCAATCAATAGGAAGAGGACACCCATGACGGATTCCAACGGCACCCGGGAGCCGGCCGGCGATCGGCGGAAGGACGTCCTTGAGCCGGAGGCCGGAACGGGCACCACCGGCGACCCCGGAACCAACATCCGGGAGCAGCAGGGGAACTCAGCCGGAGGCATGGTGCCCGCGAGCTTCACCGGCGATCCCGGATCCGGCGACTCCGCTCCGGACCGCCATCCTGAAGACTCGGCCGCAGCCGACGTCGACACGTGGGACAGCGAAGGCTGAGCCCGCCCCGCGGGACGCAGCGAGGCGCAGGCGGGCGCTGCCCTCCGTGGCCGGGCGGTGAGGGCGGCGCCGTTCTCAGCGGCCCCGGCTGGCGAGACCCGCCACCAGGCGTGACGGCAGAGCGCGGGCGATGCCGGCGAGCGCCTTGTACTTCACGCTGGGTATCGACACAGCCTTGCCAGCGGCGGCATCGCGGAGTCCCTCGGCGATGACCTGCTCGGCGTTGAGCCACATCCAGGCCGGAATGGTTGACTTGTCGAGGCCCATCCGGTCGTGGAACTCGGTATGGACGAAGCCGGGGCACAAAGCCGTCACGGTGATGCCCTCTTTGCCGTAGGCAAGATTGGCCCACCGACTGAAGCTGATCATCGCAGCCTTCGCCGCACCGTAGGTGCCCCGCGGAACGAAGCCGGCGACGCTCGCCACGTTGATGATGTGCCCGCTTCCCCGCTTGCGCATGCCGCCGAGCACCGCATGGGTGAGGGCCAACGGAACCTCGATATGGATCCGGAGATGACGCCGCTCCTCCTCGAAGGAGTTCTCTGCAAACGCCTGGCGCAGACCGTATCCCGCATTGTTGATGAGGGTGGTGATGGGCACGGCGTCCTCCGTGAGCCTCGCCGTCACCCGGTCCAGTCCGCCGTCATCGAGCAGGTCGGCCGGCAGGACCTCCACGGTCACGCCATGCGCCCGCCGCAGGCGGCGGGCGACATCTTCGAGGCGTTCGGCGTCGCGGGCAACGAGCACCAGATGAGAGCCACGGGCGGCCAGCGAACGGGCGAATTCTGCGCCCAGGCCGGCGGTCGCGCCAGTAATCATAGCGGTCTGAGTCATGGGCCTTACTGTGCCCTTTCCTGCAACGCTGATGCAACCTTCACCCCGCTAGTTTGATGCCGGGCCAGCCCCCCGGCCAACGACGGATTGGACAGGCTGAGAGGCAGGTCCCAGCGGGAATGGCCCGGTCATTGGCGATCGGGTCAACTGTCAAGGGAAAGGGAAAACCATGACCACGAACAGGGCTGTCGCTTACAAAGGGCCCGGCAAGGTCGAAGTGATCGATACCGAATACCCCACCTTTGAGCTGAAGGACGGGCCGGGGGTCAACCCTGCCAATGTCGGCAGGGCGCTCCACCACGGCGTCATCCTTAAGACGGTGGCGACGAATATCTGCGGGTCGGACCAGCACATGGTCCGGGGCCGCACCACCGCACCGGTGGACCTGGTCCTCGGCCATGAGATCACCGGCGAGGTAGTCGAGGTCGGCCGGGACGTCGAATTCATCAAGCAGGGTGACATCGTCTCGGTGCCCTTCAACATCGCCTGTGGGCGGTGTCGGAACTGCAAGGAGGGCAAGACCGGAATCTGCCTCAACGTCAACCCAGCCCGACCGGGTGCCGCCTACGGCTATGTCGACATGGGTGGCTGGGTGGGCGGCCAGGCCGAGTACGTGCTGGTGCCGTACGCGGACTGGAACCTGCTGAAATTCCCGGACCGCGATCAGGCCCTGGAAAAGATCCTCGACCTCACCATGCTGTCGGACATCTTCCCCACGGGGTTCCACGGCGCGGTGACGGCCGGGGTAGGTGTTGGCTCCACCGTGTACATCGCGGGGGCGGGGCCCGTCGGGCTCGCCGCGGCAGCGAGCGCGCAGCTGCTCGGTGCCGCCGTCGTGATCGTGGGCGACCTCAATGAGGACCGGCTGGCGCAGGCCCGCAGCTTCGGCGTCGAGACCATCGATGTCTCCAAGGGAGATCCGCGGGACCAGATCGAGCAGCTGCTCGGTGTGCCCGAGGTCGACTGCGGCGTCGACGCCGTGGGGTTCGAGGCACGCGCCCACGGCTCGAAGGACGCCGGTGAGGCACCGGCGACGGTGCTGAACTCGCTGATGCAGATCACCGCCGCAGGCGGTGCGCTCGGCATTCCGGGGCTCTATGTCACGGGTGACCCGGGCGGCATCGACGAGGCGGCCAAGGTCGGCTCGCTCTCGCTCAGCCTCGGCACCGGGTGGGCCAAGTCGCTGGCCTTCACCACCGGGCAGTGCCCGGTGATGAAGTACAACCGGCGGCTCATGATGGCGATCCTGCACGACAAGGTCCAGATCGCCAAGGCGGTCAACGCCAAACCGATCGGGCTGGACCAGGCCCCCCAGGGCTACCAGGAGTTCGACGCCGGCGCCGCCACGAAGTACGTGCTCAACCCCAACGGGTATATCGCGGCCTAGTCCGCGGTACCGGGCTTTCGCTGACGCGACGGCCCGGGCATCTTCCGTTCCGGCCGGCGCTCCGCCGGCCGGAACGGCTGCCCCCCCCCCCAACATTTTTCCGCCCAGGACCTTTCCGCCCGCGGGCCTCCCCGCCAGGACAGGTCCCGGGGGCGTATGCCCACGAAAACGGCCCCTCCCACCGGCTTTCGGCCAGCGGGAGGGGCCGTGTTGTTTTCCGGCCGGCTTCCTACAGGTAGAGAGCCAGCCAGTCCTGCGCTACGGGGATGTCGACGCGCTGGTAGCCGCCGAGGTAGCGGCAGTTTTCCGTGTAGCCATAGCTGGTCACGGCAACCAGGTAGCCGTCGAGGAAGACAGGACCGCCGGAGTCCCCGAAGCAGGTCCCCCCACCGCCGCGGTTATCGTTCGGATTGCCCTGAAGCTGGATGATCTGCGGCGTGAGCTTTTGGCCCGGTGAGGTCGTGGAGCGGCGAATCAGCGGATAGCTCATTGGCTGTGGCTTCTGTGGTCCACTCTCGGGCTTCCGCACCTCGGTGCCGTATCCGACGAGTTCGAAGATCGTTGAGTTGAGGCGGGGCTGCCGGTACCGGTCAAGGTAGTTGACCGGAGCGAGCGTCGCGGGCGCGACGCCTGCAACCGGTTCGTCGAGCACGATGACCCCCACATCGTTCCAATTGGCCAGGTCGGTGAAATTCGAGTATCCGGGGTGCGTTTCCGCGACTCCCCACAGGTAACCGGCCGCCTCGAGCTCTTCGGGGGTGTAGCCGGCGCTTGGGACGGCCGCGGCAGGCAGCGGCGAGGGCGGCGCTTCGGCGATGACCGAGTCGAAGGTGACGAGGGTGGCGCCCGCAGTTCCCTCGGTGCAGTGGGCTGCCGTCAGCAGAACGGTCGGCGAGATGAGGGTGGCGGAGCAACGGTACCGGCCGCCGTCCGCTCCGTAGAAGACAATCAGGCCCACATTGGGATGATCATCGCCGTCGGGTTCGCCGCCGGTGATTGCGGGTGCCGGAAGTGCGCCGGCGATGGCGAGCGAAAGGGTGGTCGCGAGCAGGAGCGCCGATCTTCTGAAGAAGCGTTTCATTCTGCTGTCCTTTACGGGTGGAAGGGAAACACGAGGACTCGATAACTGATGGTTCGATGGATCGAACTGCCAGTCGCGAGGCACCGCCCCTCCTTCCGGGCAGGCTGTTCGCTTCGGGCGAAATCATTCTGCTTCTGCGGTCGAAAGAGCGTCAAGGAATTTCGCGCACCGGGCGGCAGGGCGGGTGCCTAACCGGCGGCTGCGGCTTCAGGCGAAGACCGGGCCGGCGCGGTGGGGCTCAAGCAGGCGCCGGTGCTCGGCATCAAGGCGCACCAGCTGCCCCTTATCGACGCGCAGGAACGCGAGGACCGTCTCGGCCTTGGCGCACACCGTTCGGCTCTCCGGATCGCGGATCAGGTAAGAGAGGGTGAGGCTGGCAGGGGTGAGCCCACTGACCCAGACATCGATGACGGCGGGGATGTTCCGGTAGTCGAGCGGAGCGGTGTATCTCACGCGGTGCTCGACGACGAGGGCCTGGACGCCGGGTTCGAGCGAGGAGAACAGCTCCACCTGCGGTGCCGTGCCCGGCAGCCCCGTGCCCGCGGGTGGCCCGAAGGCCGCAATCCGGGCCTCCTCGAGGATTCGGAGCACCTGGACGTTATTGATATGGCCGTAGGCGTCCATGTCGCCCCATCGAAGCGGGACGTGGCAGGTGAGGGCCTGGGGTGGCGATTCCATGACTCCGTTCTACAGCATCGCTCAGCGCCCTCCGCAGGCTGGAGTGACGAACCTCACCCCGGACGGACTTTTCGCCGACCCAAGCGGGTTCGAGGCTCCATTGCGCCTTCCAATCGGCGGCAAAATGGGCCTTCTTCCTCCCCTGCGTGAAGTTACCGGGCGGTAGTGTGACAGAGATTTCGACTGAACGCCAGCGTTAGTTTGCACAGTCCCCCAAATGTCAATCACCGTTGCATCTCAGTTTGGCAACGATCAATTTATAGCCTACCGTGGTGGAGGTTCCCCGCCCTGGGGAATGAGACTCGCTGCCGACCTTTGAGCAGCTGCATATGCCCGGTGCCGCCATCACCACATGCTGCTCGTCCGGCGGTTACCTAACCATGACCTCTATATCGTCAAGGTGAGCAGCGGTACTGAGACGTCCGGGGACGGAACGAGTACTGGTGGCCTTTGGGAGCATCAATCCTCATGAAGAATTCCACACTTAGCCTTAACGCGCGTCGCGGCCTCGCCGCTGTTGCCCTTGCCGGCCTTGGCCTCGGCGCTTCCGCCGGTGCGGCCACCGCCGCTCCGGCCAGCGACTGGGACGCCCTCGCACAGTGCGAGAGCGGCGGCAACTGGGGCATCAACACCGGCAACGGCTACTCCGGCGGGCTGCAGTTCTCGCCCAGCACCTGGGCCGCCTACGGTGGAACCGGCTCCGCAGCCGACGCCAGCCGCGAGCAGCAGATCGCCGTCGCCGAGCGTGTGCTCGACGGTCAGGGCTGGGGCGCATGGCCCTCCTGCTCTTCCCAGCTCGGCCTGAACAGCGCGGCCAGCACCGGTGGAGTCCCTGCTCCTGCCCCGCTGCAGGTCCAGCAGGCTCCCGTGGCCCAGGCCCCCGTCGTCGCACCGGCACCTGTTGCCCAGGCACCTGTCGCCCAGGCACCTGCCGTCGCACCGGCACCCGTTGCCCAGGCACCCGTTGCCCAGGCACCCGCCGTGCAGGCTCCCGCCCTCAGCGGAGAGACCTACACCATCCAGTCCGGTGACACCCTCAGCTCCATCGCCGACAAGCTCGGCATCGCCGGTGGCTGGCAGGCCCTGTTCGCTGCCAACACCGACACGGTCATCCACGCCGACCTCATTTTCACCGGCAACGTGCTTCAGCTTCCCGCCTAAGCACTCCCGCCCGGGCAGTACGCCCAACCTCAAGAACCTCCTGCCTCCTGTCGAGGCAGGGGGTTCTTTTGGTTGGTCCTGTCCCTTCCGGACTCTGGACTGCGGTGCCGGCACGTAATAGTGTTGCGGCCATCCCGCGGCGCCGCCGCGCATCCACATCGTCAAGGAGGACTCATGGCCGGGCACACTTACCGCATAACGGAGATCGTTGGCAGCTCGCCGGACGGCTCGGATGCAGCAGTGCGAAACGGGATCGCCCGCGCGGCATCGACACTTCACAACCTCGACTGGTTCGAGGTGAAGGAGGTCCGTGGGCACCTCGTCGACGGCGCCATCGCCGACTGGCAGGTGACGATGAAGGTCGGTTTCCGCCTCGACGACTGAGCCCCTCCGCCCTCCTTGACCAGGGCGCGCTCAGGGCTGCTTTAGGGAATGGTGGCGCCGCTGACGGCGTTATGTCCCCTGCGGCACCTCCCGGGCCGCGTCGGCCTATTACAGGAGCACTCATGGCGAAGGAACTCGAGCTTGGACTGGATACGTTCGGAGATGTCACGTCGGATGCAGACGGCAACCCCGTGCCCTACCACCAGGTGATCCGAGATGTCATCGAGGAAGGGGTTCTCGCGGATCAGGTCGGCGTCGACTTCTTCGGCATTGGAGAGCACCACCGCTCCGACTTCGCAGTGTCATCCCCGGAGATGGTGCTTGCGACGATCGCCGGCCGCACCGAACGCATTAAGCTGGGCTCCGCGGTGACGGTCCTCAGCTCCGATGACCCGATCCGGGTCTACCAGCGCTTCTCAACCCTCGACGCCGCCTCCAACGGCCGCGCCGAAGTAATCCTGGGCCGGGGCTCCTTCACCGAGTCCTTTCCGCTGTTCGGATTCGACCTGACCAAGTACGAGGAACTCTTCGAGGACAAGCTGGACCTGTTCACTGAGGTCCGCAAGGAAAGGCCCGTCACCTGGAGCGGCCGCACCCGCCCCGAGCTGACGCAGCAACGCGTCTTCCCCACCACCGCTTCCGGTGAGCTGAAGGCGTGGATCGGCGTCGGGGGAAGCCCGCAGTCGGTCGTGCGCGCCGCCCAGTACGGCATGCCCCTAATGATTGCGATCATCGGCGGCCACCCCTCGCGGTTCGAGCCCTACGTTGACCTGTACCACCGGGCCCTGACGCAGCTGGGCAAGCCCCTCCTGCCGGTCGGGATGCACTCCCCCGGCCACGTCGCCGACACCGACGAGCAGGCCCGCGAGGAGCTGTGGCCCAACTTCGAAATTATGAGGAACCGGATCGGGGCCGAGCGCGGCTGGGGCCCGACGAGCCGTGCCGAGTTTGACGCCGAGATCGAGGGGGGTTCACTGTACGTCGGCTCGCCCGAGACGGTGGCGCGCAAGATCGCAGAGACGGTGAAGACGCTGAACGTCGACCGGTTCACGCTCAAGTACGGCTCCGGCCCGATGACGCACGAGGCGCTGATGCGTAATGTGGAGCTGTACGGGACGAAGGTTGTTCCGATGGTCAAGGACCTGCTGGCCTGAGGGCGCAGGGGCCGCTGCGGGCCCGGCGGGTATGCCAACGGCCGATCTGCTGGTTTACTTCGGTGTAGCGGATCGGCCCAAGCAAAGGCGGAGCACATGGCGGGGACAACCGGAACCAAACCCACGGTTCTCTTCGTCTGCGAGTTCAACTCGGCTCGGTCCCAGATGGCAGCCGCGTTCCTCACCCGTTTTGCCCAGGGCCGCGTGGAGGTCCACTCGGGCGGCCCCCACCCGGCAGACCAGGTTGAGAACTCCGCGGTCGAGGCCATGGCCGAGGTGGGGGTGGACATCTCCACCCGGGTGCCACGGCTGCTCACCCACGACATGGTGATGGCCTCAGATGTGGTCATCACCCTGGGGTATGCCGACCAGGAGCCGAACTTCCCGCATCTGAGGCACGAGGATTGGCCCGTGGAAGACCCGGTGGGCCGGGATGAGGCGACGGTCCGCCGGATCCGCGACGAGATCAAGGGCAGGGTCCAGCAGTTGATCACCGAGCTGCTGCCCGGGCGCCACGTCGACGCCCAGTAGGACCTCCCGCATGCGATCCCGCCCGCCTGGGCGTCAGGAGCAGCTCGTGCGGTCGATCTCGATCTCCAGGTTGTGCGCCACGTCGTAGTCGCGTTCGGATGAGGCGAACCGCACCCGAATGTTCTCCGCGGTGCCGTTGTCCACGCCCTCCTCAAGGGCCACCGCCACGACGATGTTGATGTGGGAGTCGGGGGTGAAGCGGTACCCCTTGGCGGGGACCGGATCCACCAGGAAGGTGCTCGGCTCCGCCGGCTCGGTCGACGGTGCTGCCGAGGCCCCGTGTCCGGAGTGGCCCGCATCGGCCTCCGCCCCGTGGTGGCCGTGGCCTTCCTTGTTGGCCGGCGTGATTTCCGCCGAGACCATCCGCAGCCCCTCGGGAGCACCAAGCGCAATGTCCCCGAAGGTGAACTCCTCAAGGGTCGGGTTGTGAAGCATGACCGTGTATTCCTGGAAGCTGTCCTTCGGCTGGACCCCGCAGAGTTTTGCCCCGTCCACCCCGACATTCAGGGGGTCCTCCCCCTTGACCGAGCTGGCCGGAGAGCCCTTGACGGGACCGGTTGACACATCCCGGGCGGCGTTGACGTCGAGTGGATTCTCCTCGGTTACACCGCAGCCTGAGAGGAGCACCGTCAGGAGCAGCGCGGCTCCAGCGAGCCGCCTCGGGGTCTTTCTCATCGTCATAGCGCTCTTCCGTGGTCGGGGCCTCCGCCACCCCCGCGGGAGGAGCGGCCGTGCTCTGAAACGTATTCGGAGCCCGGGCCCTGCCGGCTGGGTGCCGGCCGGCCGGAACTGCCGAGCGCGTCGAAAAAGCGTGGCCCGAGGCCGGCGATTCGTAGAGGATGTGGTCCGGCTGCGAGGCCAGGTCGACGAACCCATTCAGCCATGTGGCGATGGCCTCGAGCTCCGCCCCGCCCTACGCGAGGTAGTTCCCTCCGGTGACGCCCAGCACTTCTCCGGAGACATACCGGGCGTCGTTCGAGGCGAGGAAGACGAAGGCCCCGGCCAGCTCCGCGGGCTGGCCCATCCGCCCCAGGGGTGTGTCCTCACCGAAGCGCTCAAGCTTCTCCGGGGTGGTTGTCGCAGGCTGCAGCGGCGTCCAGATGGGCCCGGGGGCGACGGCGTTCACCCGGATGCCCTGCTCGCCCAGCAGTTCGGACAGGCTGAAGGTCAGGCTGTTGAGCGCCGCCTTGGTCGCCGCATAGTCCATCAGGGACGTGGACGGGTGGTAGCCCTGGATGGAGGTGGTATTGATGATCGAGGCGCCCGCGCGCAGATGCGGCAGCGCCGCCTGGATCATCCAGACGGTTCCGTAGACGTTCGTCTCGAACGTCCGCTTCAGCTGCTCCGTCGGGATGTCGGCAATCCCGCCGGGCTGGGCGATATGGAACCCGGCGTTGTTCACCAGCAGGTCAATGCCACCGAACTCCGCGACGACGCGCTCCACCGCGGTCCGGGCATAGTTCTCCTCCCGGATGTCCCCGGGCAGGGCGAGCGCTTTCCGGCCTTCGGCCTCGATGAGTTCGATGCAGCTGCGGCCATCCTCTTCCTCCTCCGGAAGGTACCCAATGGCGACGTCGGCCCCTTCCCGCGCGTAGGCGATGGCGACGGCGCGTCCGATGCCCGAGTCACCGCCGGTGATCAGGGCCCTGCGGCCGGCCAGCCTGCCGGTGCCGCGGTAGGTGTCCTCGCCGTGGTCGGGCCGCGGGTCCATCTGCTCGGTGAAGCCGGGATAGTCCTGGAGGTCGGTCGAGGCCTCCTCCTTGGGTCCGCGGGGGTCATCCTGCTCGAGTGGATGCGCGTTCGGGTTCGACATGCTGCACTCCTTACCGGTCGGTTCGTTCCCTGCTGAGGCAGGAATACTAAGCCTACTGTCATTGTGTTCTGCGTGTGAGTCCCCTAACAATGGACTATGACAGTGATGCTGAGGTCCCTCGAAACAGCCGTGCCCGAGACGGTCATGGTGCAGCCCCAGGTGCGGGACGTGTTCGCAGCGCAGCCGGACCTGACCCGGCTTGGGACCCGCCTGGTGGGAGCCGCCTTCGACTCCTCCGGCATCGACACCCGGTACACGGCGGTCAAGGAACTGACGCTCGACAGTACCGCCGAGAACCCGGTCTTCTTCGATTCGCGGCAGATGCTGATCCTGAGCCCCAGCACCAAGACCCGCAACGCGGTGTACGCCGAGGAGGGAAGCAAGCTCTTCATCGAGGCCGGCCGCAGGGCCCTTGAGGCCGCGGACGGCATCGAGGCGGTTGATGTCACCCACGTCGTCACCGTCTCCTGCACGGGGTTCTTCAATCCCGGACCCGATTACAAGGTGGTGCGGGCCCTTGACCTCAGCCCCGCCGTCCAGCGGTACCACCTCGGCTTCATGGGCTGCTACGCGGCATTTCCCGCCCTGCGCGCCGCCAAGGCCTTCTGCGAGGCCGATCCTGAGGCCGTGGTCCTGGTGGTCAGCGCCGAGTTGTGCTCCCTGCATGTTCGCTCCTCGAACAACCCCGACACCATCGTCGGCTCCTCCCTTTTCGCCGACGGCGCCGCGGCCGCCATCATCACCGCGCGGGAGCTGCCGCTGACCGGCCCCGTCCTGAGCCTTGACCACTTCGAAACGGTGCTCACGCCGGTGGGTGAGGAATCGATGGCCTGGAACATCGGCGATGAAGGCTTCGAGATGGTCCTTGGCACCTATGTGCCCCACATCATCGACGAGAACATCGTCTCGGCCCTCGAACCCCTGCTGGCCCACGACATCTCCCTCGAGGGCAAGGCCTACTCGGACATTGAACACTGGGCGATCCACCCGGGCGGCCGGAGCATCCTCGACAAGGTGGAGGCCAAGCTCGACCTCACCACGGACCAGCTGGCGCCGGCGCGGGAGATCCTGCGCAACTACGGCAATATGAGCAGCGCAACGGTGATGTTCGTGTTGAAGAACATCCTCGACCAGCCCTCCTCCGGCGGCAACGGACGGGTCTGCTCGATGGCCTTCGGGCCCGGCCTCACCGTGGAGACGGCCCTCCTCACGAAGATCGGATGACCCCCGGCGGATTCCTCCTGCGGCGCGACGCCGGAGCCGTCGAGGAGATGGACAAGCCCGACTGCGACCCACTCACGCTTGAGCGCACCTACTCCCAGTTCGGCCTCGTCAACGCGGTGGTGGCCGGCTGGAGGCACACCTATCGAACGCTGGTGCGCCCCCAGCTTTCCCCGAACCGGGAGAACACCCTGCTCGATATCGGCTCGGGCGGCGGAGACGTTCCCCGGGCGCTGGCCCGCTGGGCCCGCCGCGACGGGCTGGCCCTGACCATCACGGCCATCGACCCTGACGGGCGGGCCCACGCCTATGCCACCTCCCGCCCGGGGGTTCCCGGGCTGAGCTTCCGCAGGGCGCTGAGCTCCGAGCTTGTCGCCGAGGGCAGACGGTTCACCGTCGTCACCTCAAACCATGTGCTCCACCACCTCGACCCCGGTGCCCTGGCGGGCCTGCTCGATGACAGCGGCCGGCTGGCCGAGCGCCTCGCGGTGCACAGCGACATCGCCCGCAGCAGGATCGGCTACGGTCTCTTTTCGGTGGGGACCCTGCCCCTGCGCGGGTCGTACATCCGCCGGGACGGGCTGACCTCCATCCGCCGCAGCTACACCCCGGCCGAACTCCGGGAGGTCCTGGCGGCCGACCGCCGGCCGGGGTGGAGCGTGGAGAGCGCCGTTCCCTTCCGGAACCACCTCGTCTTTCGGGCCGGCACGGATGCATGACGTGGTGGTGGTCGGCGGCGGCCCCGTTGGCCTTTACGCCGCCCTTGCGCTGCGGCAGGCCGGTCTGGACGTCGTCGTGCTTGAGAGGCGCACCGCGCGCAGCGGGCACTCCCGGGCCATCGGCATCCACCCTCCGGCCCTGGCGGCACTGACAGCGGGGGACGTGGCCGGTGCGCTTGAGGCGCGGGGGGTGCGGATCACCGAGGGAATCGCCCGCAGCGCAGGACGGGAGGTCGCAACCCTCTCCTTTGCCGCCCTCCCCGGGGAGCACCGCTACGTGCTGGCGGTCCCGCAGGCCGTGACGGAGGAGGTGCTTGAGGACCGGCTCGCCGGGCGTTTTCCCGGCACCCTGCGCCGCGGAACCAGGGTGACCGGCCTCTCGGAGCTGGGCGACCGGGTAGAGGTCCATGCCGCGACGCCCGGAGGCGCCGAAGTCTTTGAGGCGCGTCTCGTCGTCGGCGCCGACGGAGCGCGCAGTGCCGTGCGGGACCTTGCCGGCATCCGGGCTCCTGGAAGGTTCTACCCCGACTGCTACCTCATGGGCGACTTCCCCGACGGGACGGGCGACGGCGACTCCGCCGTACTCTACCTCGAGACCGCAGGCATCGTCGAGTCGTTCCCGCTGCCGGGCGGGGTGCGCCGCTGGGTGGTGCGGCTGGGAACGCCCGCCGAACCCGACCCGCACCTGCTCTCGCGCCTCATCGGGCAGCGCACGAGCGTGGCGGTGGACCCGGCCGGGAACACCATGGTCAGCAGTTTCGAGGTGCGGTCCCGGCTGGCCGAGCGGCTTGTCGCCGGCCGGGTGCTGCTGGTGGGCGACGCCGCCCATGAAATCAGCCCCATTGGGGGCCAGGGAATGAACCTGGGCTGGCTCGACGTCGAGGCCCTCGTGCCGCTCATCACGGCGCACCTATGCGACGGCGCCGAAATCGGGCAGCAGCTGGCCCGGTTCAATCGGACCCGGCGCCGGGCCGCGGGCGTGGCACGGCGCAAGGCCCACCTGAACATGGCCCTCGGAAGGCCCCTACCTCCCCCGGTGCTGGCGGCCCGCAACGCGGCCCTCGCCCACCTCTTGTCGCGGCCCGCCGTCTCCTCCGGGATTGCCCGCGCCTTCACCATGCAGTGAGACCGCGGGTGGCCGGGGTTAGCGGTTGCCCTGGATTTTCGCCAGCAGCTCCTCGAAGGGTGCCGACACCTCGGGTGCCCGGGTCGGCCGGGGGCCGAGTGACCCGAGGATCAGTGCCACCAGCTCCTTTGCTGCCCGGCGCGACCTTTGCTCGAGCCCCGGGGCGCCGTCCCCGCTGCCGGCGCCCCAGTCCTGCGGTGCGGCGTAGACGGCCGTGGGAACGACGACGGCCCGCAGGTAGGTGAACAGCGGCCGCAGGGCGTGCTCGAGCATCAGTGAGTGCCGTGCGCTGCCGCCCGTTGCGCCCAGAAGCACGGGCATCCCTTCGAGGGCCTTGGGGTCGAGGACGTCGAAGAACGACTTGAGAAGCCCGCTGTAAGACCCGGAGAACACCGGGCTGACGACGATCAGCGCATCGGCCGCTGCGAGCCGCTCCTGGACCGCGGCGAGGGCCGGCGGGGCGAAACCCGTGACGAGGTGATTGGCAATATCGAGGGCAAGCTCGCGGAGCTCGATCGTTTCGACCTCGGCGGTGACACCGGCCGCCCCAAGAGCCTCAACAGCCGACTCCGCCAGCTGATCGGCAAGCATCCTGCTTGATGAGGGAACGCCCAACCCCGCCGAAACGACAACAATTGAAGGTGTAGACACCGGAAAACCCTTCTCGAATTACATACATTTGCATGCACATGACTCAACTCCGGGGGCGCCGGTTTCATTCCCTCCGCGGCGGCGAACGCTCCTTGGGATTAAACGGCAAGTGACTCCCCGCGCCATGCGCCGGGAGCCACCTCTTCCTCAGCGCCCCCTGCGGGGCCGCCGGGGGCCTACTTCCTGCCGAAAATTCCGTCGAGCACGTTGGTAGGTCGCTGCATCTCACCCTGATGGGCCGAGAGGACCACCACCGTACCGCTGACGACGGGGAGCGCCCACTGCAGCATCTTGAGCTGCGACTGGGCCTTGGCGAGCTCGTCCGAGGCGCCGGGGCGCGGCTCCGTCGCACCTTCGCCACCCTGTTCGGCCAGCTCGGCGACCTTCTTGCCCATCATTCCTGCGTAGAGGGAAAGCGCCATGCCGGTCACCGTCACCACGCTCTTGATTACCGTATTGGCCCCCACGCCCTCCTGCTTTGCCAGGCGGCCCTTGTTGCCGTAGATCAGCCCGATACCGCCGACCGCGTGCGCGACGAACGCACCGATCTGCACCGGGGTCCACTTCGCCCACCCGAGGCTCGAGAGGCGTGTGCGCTCGCGGGGGTCCTTTGCTTTGCCGGTGGCGCCGTTCAGCCCCACCGCACCCATGAGGGTTCCGCCGAACCATGCGGCCGCGCCGAGGTCGTGGGCGGATCGAGCCAGAAGGTTTCCTGCCATGATGTCGTACTCCTTAGTTCTCGAAAATCGACCTACCCTCTACCTTTATCAGCATGCTTACGATTAAGCTACGGGAAGCCCAAAAACAGGAAGTACGCGGATGCCGGCACGGGAACCCGCCCGGCGAAGGGAGGGACAGGTGGCAACGAATGGGACGGATCTCGACGCGGTGTGGCCCCAGTGGAGGGAAGCGGTCAATATGTCTGCCGCGGAGCTGAAGAAATGGCTTGACACCGATGAGTCGCTCTCCGTCGGTCAGAAGGACGGCGGGGAATCGGTCGGCCACGCCTCGGGCCGCCGGATCGTGGATATCCTCGAAACCCGGAAGTCGGACCTGACCGAGAACGATGTCCAGCACATGGCGAAGGTGGTCGGCTACGTGCACCGGCATCTCGCGCAGACTCCGGGCAAGGACGACCTCGAACACTCGAGATGGCGTTACTCCCTGATGAACTGGGGCCACGATCCGCTGAAGTAACGGGCCGGCCTAGGAAGGCTTGCTGAGGGCGCTCTGCTTGTGGGCGGCCTGCTTGCCCGACTTGGTGCTCTCGACGATGTAGTAGGGCTCGTCGGAGGACGCCTTGAACTTCTGGCCGTCAAAGGTGAACTCCTTCTCCCGCTTCTCGACGACCTTGCCCTCGGTCGTCCCCTGAGGTGTGTTCCAGGTGACCTTCTCGCCCTTGCGGAATGACATCGATGCGCCCCTTCTGTCCGGCCTGCGGGTAGGTAAACCCTACCCGCAGGCCGGCGCGCGGCACAGGCCCGGCTCAGTCGGCCAGGTGCGTGGGCGCGAAGAGGCGCAGCAGTGTCTCGACGACGACGACGTTCGGCCCCTCGGCAGCGAGGCTCTCCTCGAGGGCCTCCCGGACGTCGGCGGGGGCGACCCTGCGCGCCGGTACGCCGAAGGCCTCGGCGAGCTTCACGAAGTCGGGCCGGGCCAGCTCGGTGGCCGTCGCCTTACCGAAGGCGCCCTCCATGTATTCGCGCAGGATGCCATAGCCGCCGTCATCGACGATGAGCCAGGTGACGGGGAGGTTGTGCTGCTTCGCCGTCGCCAGCTCTGCGATGGAGTACATGGCCGAGCCGTCGCCGGAGACCGCGAGCACCCGCGGCGGCAGGCCCTTGGACTCAAGGCCCACGGCGCCGCCGATGGCGCCGGGGAAGCCGTAGCCGAGGCCGCCGGCGCCCTGTGCCGAGTGGAACTGTCCGTCGCGTGCGTCCCAGCAGCTCCACGCCCAGTAGGCGGAGATGGTCATATCCCAGAAGGTCTGCATCGAGTCCGGCACCGCTTCGCGGATGTCGGCCATGAATTTGCGCTCCATCCCCAGGTCCTGGGCGTCGAGGCGCGCCGAGACCTTGGCGAGGGTCTCCGCGACCAGCGCGGCGGCGTCATAGCCCTCGGTGCGTCCGCGGTCGAGCGTCGGCAGCGCCTCGTCGAGGGCCTTCAGTGCCTGGCCGGCGTCCGCCCGGATGCCGAGCGCCGGGCGGTTGGATTCGAGGACGCGGGGTTCGGCGTCGATCTGGATGATGCGCCCACGCGGTTCGAGCGTGAAGTAGTTGGAGGTGACCTCACCGAGGGAGGAACCGATGACCAGCAGGAGGTCGGCGTCCTCGAGCACCTCGGTGACATGGCGGTCCTCGACCCAGGACTGCAGCGACAGCTCGTGGTTCCAGGGGAACGCGCCGTTGCCGCCGGGCGAGCACACCACGGGAGCGCCGAGCTTCTCGGCGATGGAGAGCAGCTCGAGCTCGGCCTTGCCGCGGCGCGCTCCGCCGCCGGCGACGATGGCCGGACGCTTGGAGGCGGTGAGCCACTCGATCGCTTCACGGACGAGTTCGACGCGCGGGGGGTTGTCGAACGGCTCGGCGAGCGCATCCTCGACCCTCGGCACCATCACCGGGTCCAGCAGCACGTTCTGGGGCACCTCGATCCAGACCGGGCCCTGCGGCGAGGAGACAGCTTCAGTCCAGGCGTCCTGGATCGCCGACGGGATCCCGGAGGCGTGCTGGATCAGCCGCTGGCTCTTGGTGACATTCGCCGCCGAGGCCTTCTGGTCGTCGAGCTGGTGGAGCATACCCTTGCGCCGTGCGCCGAGGCCCTCGAGCGGGATCTGGCTGGCGATCACGATCATCGGGACGCCGGTGGCGTAGGCCTCCTGGAGTCCCGCCAGCGAGGTGAGCGCCCCGGGACCGGTGGAGAGGAAGAGGACGCCGACCTCACCGGTGGCCCGGGAGAAGCCGTCGGCGGCGAACGCCGAATTGTTCTCCACCCGGGAGGAGACGAAGCGCAGCGGCGAGCGGGACAGGGCGTCGAAGAGCCCTAGGGCGTGCTGGCCGGGGATCCCGAAGACGGTGGTGGCGCCCAGGGCGGTCAGCGTCTCGACGACGAGGTCACCGCCGTTGCGCTGCCCGGTGGTCAGCGGCTGGGGTGGGACTGAGGCGGCGCTGTCGGTGATTTCCATTCAGCTTTCCTTTGAGGGCGAGGTGAGGTTGTCGGCCATGAGGCTGACGAGGTCGTAGGCGACGTGGGAGGCCGCGACGCCGGTGATTTCTGCGGTGTCGTAGGCCGGGGCCACTTCGACGACATCGGCGCCGACGAGGTTGAGGCCGCGCAGTCCCCGCAGGATCTCCAGGAGTTCCCGACTTGTCATTCCGCCGGCCTCGGGGGTGCCGGTGCCCGGGGCGTGGGCAGGGTCGAGCACGTCGATGTCGACCGAGACGTACAGCGGCCGGTCTCCGATGCGGTCCCGCAGCCGGGCGATGACCTCGTCGACCCCCTGGCGGAACACATCGGAGGAGGTGACGATGCCGAAGCCGAAGCGCCGGTCGTCCTCGAGGTCCTTCACGCCGTAGAGCGGTCCGCGCGTCCCGACGTGCGAGATGGCCTCGGTGTCGAGGATCCCCTCCTCGACGGCCCGCCGGAAAGGCGTCCCGTGGGTGTACTCCGCACCGAAGTAGGTGTCCCAGGTGTCGAGGTGCGCGTCGAAGTGGAGCAGCGCCACCGGTGAACCCGCCCGCTCGGAGGCCGCCCGCAGCAGGGGCAGGGCGATGGTGTGGTCCCCGCCGAGGGTGACGAGCCGGGTTCCGCCGGCGGTCAGGTCGAGCGCGTTGGCCTGGACCGTCTCGATGGCCTCGTGGATGTTGAAGGGGTTGACGGCCATGTCGCCGGCGTCGGCGACCTGGACGCGTTCGAACGGCGAGACGTCGAGCGCCGGATTGTAGGGGCGCAGCAGGCGTGAGGCCTCGCGGACGTGGTTGGCGCCGAACCGCGCCCCCGGCCGGTACGAGACGCCGGAGTCGAAGGGAACGCCCACCACGGCGATGTCGGTGCGGTCCACCTGGTCGAGGCGTGGGAGCCGCGCGAAGGTCGCGGCGCCGGAGTAGCGCGGCACGCGGGCCGAATCGATGGGGCCGAGGTGGCCACCTGCCGTAATGCGCAGTTCTTCCATGGGCGTCGTCCGTTCCTCAGCGGTGCGCAACCAGCACACCGAAAGTTGCTAAATATGCATCAATAGTTTTTCGTAAGGCTAATTGGGCGCCGGGTACCGGGTCAAGGCATCGAGCCTCAATGACGTCGGTCGTCCGGGCCTTGCCCCCGCCTTACTTCCCCGAGGCCGCCGGTACCAGGGTCCAGAGGATGACGGCCCGGTCCCCCGAGGGGTTGGCCCAGGTGTGGGGCTCGCGTCCGGGGAAGGTCACGGTGTCCCCCGCCCGCAGTTGGAAGCGCTCATTGGAGAAGATCAGCTCGAAGGAGCCCTCCACCACGTGCACGGTCTCCACCTCGCAGTCCACCGAGTAGAGCTCGGCCTCCCCGCGCCCGTGCGGCTCAATCACGGCGCGGATCATCTGCAGCCGGCGTTCCGAGCGCGCGGTCATCAGCCGTTCGACGATCCCCTCGCCGCCGAGGCTGATCCGGGGGGCGTCCTCGAGGCGGGTCAGGTGGGTTTCGGGGGCCAGGAACAGGTCCCCGATGGAGATCGAGAGGACCTGGCACAGGGTCACGAGCGAGGCCACCGAGGGCGAGGTGAGGTCGCGTTCGACCCGGCTGAGGAACCCCTTCGTAAGCCCCGTCGCCTCCGCCACCTGCTCGATGGTCATGCGCTGGGCCTGCCGGGCTGCGCGGATGCGGGAACCGATCGCCACCGGGGCGTTGGTGGGTTCGACGGGCAGGGCCTTCATTGCAGTCCTCCCAGGGAAGTGAAGGGGAATTGTCGGGAGCCAAAGTAGAGCATAGCGAGCCGAAGGCATCGTGTATGAAGTGGCTCCATCGCCCCCTTTTGACCCGTGAGCTCCATCACCATAGCCTACGACGAAACGGGGGTTGCTCCCCATGCAACAGGAATCTGGAGTGGCGATGGAATATCTCAATGCAGCGATAGTGGTTCTTTACCTTGTGGCCATGCTGGGCTTCGGCTGGTGGGGGAAGTCCCGCACTAAGAACGCGAGCGACTACCTGGTGGCCGGCCGGCGCCTCGGACCACTGCTCTATACGGGCACCATGGCCGCCGTGGTCCTCGGCGGGGCCTCGACCGTCGGCGGCGTCGGCCTGGGCTACACCTACGGAATCTCCGGCATGTGGCTCGTCGTCGCCATCGGGGTGGGCGTGCTGCTGCTGAGCCTGCTGTTCGCACCCTCGATCCAGCGGCTGAAGATCTACACTGTGTCCCAGATGCTCAGCCTGCGTTACGGCTCGGAAGCGACGAAGGTCTCGGGCATCGTCATGCTGGCGTACACGCTGATGCTGTGCGCCACCTCCACCGGCGCCTACGCCACGATCTTCGTGGTCCTCTTCGGGTGGGACCGCGCGCTCTCCATCGCCATCGGGGGGATCATCGTGGTGATCTACTCGGCGGTCGGCGGCATGTGGTCGATCACACTGGCCGACATGGCGCAGTTCATCATTAAGACAATCGGCGTCTTCGCGCTGATGCTCCCGTTCGCGCTTGCCTCGGCCGGAGGTTTCGAGGGGATCTCCGAGCGCGCCGGCGCGGAGTTCTTCGACATCACCGGCATTGGCGCGCAGAGCATTCTCACCTACTTCGTCGTCTACACCCTGGGCCTGCTGATCGGCCAGGACATCTGGCAGCGGGTCTTCACCTCCCGGACGCCGCAGATCGCCCGCTGGGGCGGCGCCACGGCCGGCATCTACTGCATCCTGTACGGGGTGGCCGGGGCGCTGATCGGGATGTCCGCCAGCGTCATCCTGCCGGACATCGAGAGCCAGGACGACGTCTACGCCGACATCGCCCTGAACGTCCTGCCGATCGGGATCGGCGGCCTGGTCCTCGCCGCCGCGGTCGCCGCCATGATGTCAACGGCGTCCGGCGCGCTGATCGCGTCGGCGACAGTGGCCCGCACCGACGTCCTGCCCTACCTCCGGAGCTGGTCGCGGCGGGGCGCTGGCACCGCGCACCAGCCGGCACCGGAGGCGGGCGGGCACGACGTCGGAAGCAGCCGTTGGTGGGTGTTCGGCCTCGGCGTGACCGCCATCCTGCTCGCGGTGGTGGTGCAGGACGTCGTCGCCGCCCTGACCATCGCCTACGACATCCTCGTCGGCGGGCTCCTCGTGGCGATCATCGGCGGCCTCGTCTGGAAGCGCGGCAACGGCCTCGGCGCCGGAATCTCAATGGCCGTCGGGACGGTCTTCACCCTCGGCACCATGATCTTCCTCGAGGTGAACGCCGAGAACCAGTACGAGGGCATCTACTCGAACTGGCCCATCTACATCGGGCTGGGGGCCTCCGCCTTCGTGTACCTCATCGTCTCACTGGCAACCCGGCGGACCGATCCGGCCGTCATGGCCGCGTGGGAGAGGCGCCTTGCCGGCGAGGTGCCCGACGACGACGCCACGGCCGTCGAAGCGTCCAGTGGCGGCGCATCGGTCCTCCCGGAACGCCGGTAGCCGCACTTAACGGCCCAAGGGCCCTTCCCGCAGCGCGGGAGGGGCCCTTGGTTTTCGATCAGCAGTTCGTCGGGCTATTCAACCGGCGCCGGTCAGCCGGCGCAGGTCAGCGGACGCCGGTCAGCGGGTAAGTCGTCAGCAGGTCAGTCGTCAAGGGCGGTGGAGCCGCCGCCGTCCCGGCGGTCCCGCCGCTCCCGCCGGGTCCCGGAGGGAGCAACCGAGCCGGTGTCCTCGGAGCCGTTGCCGTGCGAGCCGGTCCCGGGGGTCCCGGGGGAACCGGCAGTAGCCGGGACCGACGGCTCCTCGGCGAACTGCTTCGAGGATTCCTCGGTCTCCGGGGTGACACCGCGCGACGCGACGCCGGGGCGGTTCTCATCAGAGCGCTTGGCGTCGGCGAGCTCGGCCAGCTCGACCGCCTTGGGGTCGTCCTTGGGGAGAGTGCTCAGGCCATGCCCGCTCTCATCGAGGGCGGTGGCCTGTTCTGCCTTGATGATCTGGGTTTCGGTAATCGCTTCGTCCTCCTCCTGGTTCCATGCCTTGATCGCGGCCCAGGTGACGGCGGCCACCGGCACCGACAGGATGGCGCCGATGATCCCGGCCAGGATGGTTCCGGCGGTCAGGGCGAGCAGGATGACGAGGGCGTGGACGCTCAGGGTGCGTCCCATGACGACCGGCTGCAGGAAATTGCCCTCGAGCTGGTTGACCACGATGACGACGATGATCACAATCAGCGCCGCGGTCGGACCGTTGGAGACCAGGGCGACCAGGGCTGCGAGGACCCCGGCCAGGGTGGCCCCGACGAGGGGGATGAACGCCCCGATGAAGACAATGACGGCCAGCGGAAGGGCCAGCGGAATGTTGAGGATCACCAGGGCGATGCCGATGAAGACGGCGTCGACGAGTGCGACGATGGCCGTTCCCCGGACGTAACCGCCGAGCACGGCGAGGCTGCTGTAGCCGACCCTGCGGGCCTTCACGAGCCGCTTGCCCTTGAACGCGCGCAGCATGAAGGCCCAGATCTTCTCGCCGTCCTTGAGGAAGTAGAAGAGGATGACGGCCATCAGCAGGCCGCCCGCGATGAAGTTGGTGGCGGCACTCAGGCCGGAGAGGGCCCCGGCGCCCGCAGTACTGCTGGTGGCGAAGTCGACCACCGCATCCCGGGCCTGCTGAATCTGGCCCGAGTCAATGGGCAGCGGCCCGTTCTCGACAAAGGCGTAGAGCTGGTCGAAGCCCCGGACGGCGCTGTCGACGAGCTCCCCGGCCTGGCTCTGCACGGCGAACACAATGCCGGTGATCAGCCCGCCGAACAGGAGCAGGAGGAGCAGGAAGGAGAATCCGGTGGCCGCGGAGGCGGGCCAGCCCTTGCGGCGGAGCCAGTGCACGAGCGGCACGATGGCCGAGGCAAGGATCAGGGCAAGCAGAATTGGGATCACCACGAGGCGCACCTGGATCAGGGCGTAGACGGTGACCACGGCGAGCAGCAGCATCAGGAGAACCTGAGCGGAACGCAGGCTGGCCCGGCCGAGGCTGTCCTTCCAGGGGCTTGTCGTATCTGGTGCTGGAACGCTCATGATGCCTGTCTTCCGGTAGGTGGTGTTGTCTTGCTGTTCAGCAGGCGGGTGCGTACCTCGCGGCGCAGCACCTTCCCGATCAGTGACCGGGGCAGTTCGTCCACCACGAAGATGCGGCGGGGAACCTTATAGGCGGCCAGCCCGTCCCGGCAGCGCTTACGGAGGGATTCCTCGTCGAGCTGCGCGCCGTCGGCCATCACCACGGCGGCGACGACGTCCTCCCCACCGCCGGGCCGTGGCAGGCCGACGACCGCGGCGTCGGTGACCGGGCCATAGGCTCGAAGGGTGTCCTCCACCTCGGTGGGAGCCACGTTGAAGCCCCCGGTGATGATCAGTTCCTTGATCCGGTCGACGATGCGGACGTAGGAGTCGGCGTCGACACTCACGATGTCACCGGTGCGGAACCACCCGCCCTCAAGGAGCACGGCGTCGGTCTCCTCGGGCTTCTGCCAGTAGCCGGAGAACACCTGGGGGCCGCGGATCAGCAGTTCACCGGCCTCTCCGGGCGGCCTTTCCACGTCCGGCCGATCGGGGTCGACGACCCGGATGTCGGTGTTGGGGAACGGGACACCGACGGTGCCTGGCCGCCGGGAGGGGCCGATGGGATTGCCGAGGGCCACTGGGGAGGTCTCGGTGAGCCCGTAGCCCTCAACGAGGTACCCGCCGGTGGCCTTCTCCCAGCGGGTCACCGTCTCCGGAGGCAGGTTCATGGCACCGGAGATGGCGAACCGGATGCTCGAGAGGTCGACCCCCCGCTCCTCGGCGGCGGCGGCGAGCCGGTCGTAGATGGGGGGAACCGCCGGCAGGAACGTCGGCGGGCTCTTCCGGACGGCCTGCAGCACGAGGTCGACGTCGAACCGCGGAAAGAGGACAAGCCGCGCCCCGATGCTCATGGCGAAGGTCAGGCACAGGGTCAGCCCATAGGCGTGGAACATGGGCAGCACCGCGTAGACGACCTCCTCCCCTTCGATGAGTCCGGGCACCCACGCACGGCCCTGGGCGGCGTTGGCGAGCAGGTTGCGGTGCGTCAGGACGGCGCCCTTGGGGGTTCCTGTGGTGCCGCTGGTGTACTGGATCACGGCGGTGTCCCCGGACGCGGGCCGGGGATGCCCCTGGTCCAGCGGCGCGGACGCCAGCAGCCCTTCCCAGCGGTGGATGGGGTGCGGCCCGGTGAGTTTTTCCGACGGGGTCAGGTCGGATCGGGCGCGGCGGGCGGCGGGAAGCGGCAGTTTAAGTGCGAGGCGTTTTGCGGCCGGAAGGGCGCGGGTGAGGTCGACCGAGACGATCGCTTCGAGCCCGAGGTCCTGCGGGAGCCGCTGGACCTGCGGAACCACCTTGTCCCACACCACGGCGACCTTCGCGCCGTGGTCCTCGAACTGGTGGCGCAGTTCCCGGTCGGTGTAGAGCGGGTTGTGTTCGACGACGATCGCCCCGAGCCGGAGCACCGCGTAGAAGGCGGTGATGTGCTGCGGGCAGTTGGGAAGGACGAGGGCCACGCGGTCCCCTGCGGTGACTCCGAGCCGGCGCAGCCCTTCGGCGATGCGCAGGACGTCGGCGCCCAGCCGGCCGTACGTCGTCTCCGCCCCGAAGAATTCGAGCGCCGTGCGGTCCCGGTGGCGGGCTGCGGCGGACTCGAGCAGGTCGAACAACGATCCGTCCGGGACCTCAATCTCGTGCGGCACGCCGGACGCGTAGCGCGCCGTCCACGGACGGGAGAACTCCGATTTCATAAGCCTGCTTCCTGTTTTGACCCTGCTGACTCTACCGTGCCGCACCGGCGTCACGGTAGCGCCTCCTGTGTATTCTCGACTATCCGGCGCGCGGATTGGTTCTTCCCCGCCGCGCCGTCGGGAAACCGCGCACTCGGACGACCAGCACCCCGTTCGAAAACACGTCGGGCGCGGACACGTTAGACTGTCGGCAGCGAAGGGGAGTAGCTCCGCGGCCGGTGTGCCGCGAGGCCTGTCGACATACTGGCGTCAATTGAGCCGCCCGGCAGTCCACCGCCAATCGAGCGGCGAGCGAGACCTTCGGCCAGAACACGTCCACGTGTTGCAGGCCGGAGCTCCACCCACCCGGCGATCACTGCAGCAGGTTTAGAGGAGCATTCAGTGAAAGCCGCTCAATCCAGTCACGATCCCCGTGACCTCAAGCGCTGGCGCCAGTACCTTGCCGACGAGCGCGCCGAGGCAGCCACCTACCGGGACCTCGCCCGGCGCCGGAGCGGCGAGGAACGCGACATCCTGCTCGCCCTCGCCGATGCCGAGGGCCGCCACGAAGCGCACTGGCTGAGGCTGCTCGGCGACGAGGCGGGACGCCCGGTCCGCCCTTCGGTGCGCAACCGGCTGCTGGGGCTGCTGGCACGGCGGTTCGGCTCGGTGTTTGTCCTCGCCCTGGCCCAGCGGGCCGAAGGGCGCTCTCCCTATGCAGCCGACCCCACCGCGACCAGCGCGATGGCCGCAGACGAGCAGATCCACGAGGAGGTGGTCCGGGCGCTGGCGACCCGCGGCCGGAACCGCCTCTCGGGGAACTTCCGGGCCGCAGTCTTCGGGGCGAACGACGGCCTCGTCAGCAACCTCGCGCTCATCATGGGCATCGGGGCGACGGGGGTCTCCACGGGGTTGATCCTTGTCAGCGGCCTTTTCGGCCTGCTGGCCGGCGCCCTCTCGATGGGGGCCGGGGAGTATGTCTCGGTCCGTTCCCAGCGGGAGCTCCTGTCGGCAACCCGTCCCACGCAGGTCACCCTGACGGCCTCCAAGGAACTCGACATCGCGGCGAACGAGCTTGTGCTGGTGTACCGGGCGCGGGGAATGACCCCCGAGGCCGCTACGCACCGTGCCGAGGAACGCATGGGGCTCGCGGCCTGCGACTGTGATCCGAGCTTCTCCCTGCAGCCTGATACCGACCCCTCTGAGGACGCCCACGAGCAGGTCGGCACCGGGCTCGGCGCCGCGGCGTCGAGCTTCTGCTTCTTCGCCTCGGGAGCGGTGATTCCGGTCCTCCCCTACCTCGTGGGCCTCACGGGCCTGGCCGCCGTTGTCACGGCGTGCGTCCTCGTTGGGCTGGCGCTGCTGGCCACCGGCGCCGTGGTGGGGCTGCTGTCGGGTGCCTCCCCGCTGAAGCTCGCGCTGCGCCAGCTCGCCATCGGACTCGGTGCAGCTGCGGCCACCTACCTGCTGGGAATGCTCTTCGGCACGACAGCCATCTAGCGCCAAGCTGGAGGATCCTGCCCCGGGGAGAATCTTCCGCCCGGTCAGGGCTGCCCGGTCACGTACTCCTCGAGGCGGACCAGCGTCTTCTCGATGCTCGCCGGGTGCCGGCGCGGGAATCCCGCGAGCAGCAGGACCAGCTTCCACGGCACCGGGCGGGCGTCCCACTGCTCGGTGACGAGGGTCGACTCCCCGCGCGGTTCGAGGACGTAACGCCACACGTGGCGGGAGAAGTGGCGCCAGGCAATCCGGCGCCCCTCCTCGAACTCCACAACCCGGTTCAGGATCCGGTAGCGGGGGCCGAGCTTCATGTTCATGCCGAAGCGGGCGCCCGCCGAAAGCCGGGCCGGGCCGCCGGGCTGTTCGCCGCGGACGGTACCGGAGCCGTCGATCACGCTGTGAAGGGCCGGGGTGGCGAGCACCTCGAAGATGCGCGCGGCGGGCGCCTTGATCAGGCGGCTGCGGGTGATGAGGTAGCGGGAATGCCCTGGTGTCGTTGTCGGCGTCGTTGTCATAGCCCCATTGTGCACGAGGCCGGCGCTTCTCCTGCGGTGCTAGAAGTACCAGTCGGCCCGCCTCGCGGTCCGCACCGGGGTTCCGACCGGCGGCATTGCCGCCTCGGTCCGGCCGAGCATCTCCAGTAGTGTTGATACCTCCGGGGTGCCGCCGACGTCCTTCCGCCGGCCGCGGCCCGTTTTTCGTTTCTGGCCGGCATGCGGCGTCCAGCACCTCCCGCCTTACCGGACCCCATCGACCGGCCAGCCACAAGAGAGTCCCATGACCGCCATCCCATCGCCCCCGCATGTCCCCACGCCGGAGGAGCTCCAGTCCGTCCGACGCACCCTCGCCTCGCCGAGGCGCCTGAAGACGGAGGTGCTGGCCGGGCTGGTGGTCGCCCTGGCGCTGATTCCCGAAGCGATCGCCTTTTCCATCATCGCCGGCGTTGACCCGCGCCTCGGATTGTTCGCCTCCTTCACCATGGCGGTGTCCATCGCCGTTCTGGGTGGGCGCCCGGCGATGATCAGCGCTGCGACCGGGGCCATCGCGCTGGTCATTGCTCCGCTGGTGGCCTCCCACGGCGTCGACTACTTCATCGCGGCGGTGATCCTCGCCGGAATCTTCCAAATCGCCCTAGGCCTTGCCGGAGTGGCGCAGCTCATGCGCTTCATTCCCCGCTCCGTCATGGTCGGTTTCGTCAACTCCCTGGCCATCCTGATCTTCCTCTCCCAGGTTCCCGAACTGCTGGGGGTTCCCTGGCTGGTCTACCCGCTGGCAGGGCTCGCCCTCGCCATTGTCTTCGGGTTGCCGAAACTGAGCACGGCCGTCCCCGCGCCGCTCGTGGCTATCGTGGTGCTGACGGTGCTGACGGTGTCCGCCGGCGTGGTGGTGCCCACCGTCGGTGACAAGGGCGAACTTCCCGACAGCCTCCCCTTCCTTGCCTTCCCCGGGGTGCCACTGAACCTTGAGACCCTCCGCATCATCGCCCCCTTCGCCCTCGCCATGGCCCTCGTGGGGCTGCTCGAATCGCTTCTGACCGCCAAACTCGTTGACGAGGTCACGGACACCCGCTCGAACAAGACGCGCGAGTCCTGGGCCCAGGGTGCCGCCAATATCATCACTGGGTTCTTCGGTGGGATGGGCGGCTGCGCGATGATCGGCCAGACAATGATCAATGTGAAGGTCTCGGGCGCGCGGACGCGCATCTCGACCTTCCTGGCCGGGGTGTTCCTGCTGATCCTCGTGGTTGCCCTCGGGGAGATGGTGGCCTTGATCCCCATGGCGGCCCTGGTCGCCGTCATGATCTTCGTGTCGGTGGCGACCTTTGACTGGCACAGCATCCGGCCTGCGACGCTGCGCAGGATGCCGAGGAGCGAGACGGCCGTGATGGTTTCGACGGTGGCCGTGGTTGTCGCGACCCACAACCTTGCCATCGGGGTGGGAGTCGGGGTCCTCGTTGCAATGGTCCTTTTCGCCCGGAGGGTCGCCGGCTTCGTGACAGTGACCCGTTCGGTGCGCGGCACCGGGGGCGGTGAGGTGGCGACCTACCGAGTTGAGGGTGAGTTGTTCTTTGCCTCCTCCCACGACCTCCACGGGCAGTTCGAGTACGCGTCCGATCCAGCGGCCGTGGTGATCGACCTCAGCCGGTCACACCTCTGGGACGCCTCAACGATCGCCGCGCTTGACGCCATCACGGCCAGGTACGCCGCCGTGGGCAAGCACGCCGAGGTGATTGGACTCAATGACGCCAGCGCGTCGATGCGGAGGCGGCTCAGCGGGCAGCTTGGGGCGGGCCACTAGGAGGGAACGGGCCCGCCCGGCCATCAGGACCGGCGCACGCAGAAGCCCCGGACCGCCAGAGCGGTCCGGGGCTTCATCGATGCTGGTGCGCGCTTAGAGCGTGGCGTAGACCTCGCGCAGCAGGCGGGCGGTCTCGGACGGGCTCTTGCCCACCTTGACGCCGGCGGCCTCGAGGGCCTCCTTCTTCGCCTGGGCGGTTCCGGCGGAACCCGAGACGATGGCACCGGCGTGGCCCATGGTCTTGCCCTCCGGAGCGGTGAAGCCTGCGACGTAGCCGACGACCGGCTTGGTCACGTGGGCCTTGATGTACTCGGCCGCACGCTCTTCTGCGTCGCCGCCGATTTCGCCGATCATGACGATCGCCTTGGTCTCCGGGTCGGCTTCGAACGCCTCGAGGGCGTCGATGTGGGTGGTGCCGACGACGGGATCGCCGCCGATGCCGATGGCCGTGGAGAAGCCGAGGTCACGCAGCTCGAACATCATCTGGTAGGTCAGGGTGCCCGACTTCGAGACGAGGCCGACGCCGCCCTTACCGGTGATGTTCGCGGGGGTGATGCCCACCAGCGACTCCCCCGGAGTGATGATGCCGGGGCAGTTCGGGCCGATGATGCGGGTGACCTGCTTGCCGTCGGCGTCGACCTTGGACTGGGCGAGGGCCCAGAACTCGGCGGTGTCCTGCACGGGGACGCCTTCGGTGATCACGACGACCAGGCCGAGGCCGGCCTCGATCGCTTCGACGACGGCGTCCTTGGTGAACGCCGGCGGCACGAACACGATGGAGACGTCAGCGCCGGTCTCGGCGACGGCTTCCTTCACGGTGCCGTAGACGGGCAGGGTGACGTCGCCGTGGGTCACGGTGGTGCCGGCCTTGCGGGCGTTGACGCCCCCAACGACCTGCGTGCCGGCAGCGAGCATGAGCGCGGTGTGCTTGGTGCCTTCGCCGCCGGTGATGCCCTGGACGATCACCTTTGAGTCTTTATTGAGGTAGATAGACATGGTGGGTTGCCTTTACTTTCCGTAAGCCAGCTCGGCGGCCTTATCGGCGCCTTCGTCCATGGTGTCGGACAGGGTGATCAGGGGGTGGTTGGCTCCGCGCAGGATGGCACGGCCCTCCTCCACCTTGTTGCCGTCGAGACGGACCACCAGGGGCTTGTTGGCTTCGTCGCCGAGGATCTCAAGGGCCTTGACGATGCCGTTGGCGACCTCGTCGCAGGCCGTGATGCCGCCGAAGACGTTGACGAACACGCTCTTGACCTGCGTGTCGTTGAGGATGACGTCGAGGCCGGCGGCCATGACCTCGGCGGAGGCTCCGCCGCCGATGTCGAGGAAGTTCGCCGGGCGCACGTTGCCGTGGGATTCGCCCGCGTAGGCGACGACGTCGAGGGTCGACATCACGAGGCCGGCGCCGTTGCCGATGATGCCGACTTCGCCGTCGAGCTTGACGTAGTTGAGGTCGTTGGCCTTGGCCTTCGCCTCGAGCGGATCGGCCGATTCCTTGTCCTCGAGCGCCGCGTGGTCGGCGTGGCGGAAATCGGCGTTCTCGTCGATGGTGACCTTGCCGTCGAGGGCGAGGATGTCGCCGCTGCCGGTCTTCACCAGGGGGTTCACCTCGACGAGGGTCGCGTCTTCCTTGACGAACACGTCCCACAGCTTCAGGAGCGTCGCGGTGACGCCCTCGTGCAGTTCCGGTGCAAACCCTGCCGTCTCGACGATTTCCTGGGCCTTGGCCTGGTCGATGCCGACGCCCGGGTCAACGGCAACGCGGGCCAGCGCCTCGGGGCGTTCCACGGCGAGCTGTTCGATGTCCATGCCGCCCTCGACGGAGCACATGGCGAGGTAGTTGCGGTTGGACCGGTCGAGCAGCACGGAGAAGTAGTACTCCTCGGCGATATCCGCGCCCTGGGCGATCATGACGGTGTGTACCGTGTGACCCTTGATGTCCATCCCCAAGATGTCCGAGGCATAGCGGTGGGCTTCGTCGGGGGTCTTGGCCACCTTCACGCCGCCGGCCTTACCGCGGCCACCAACCTTGACCTGAGCTTTGACGACGACAACTCCGCCGATTTTTTCAGCTGCTGCTTTGGCTTCTTCAGGGGTGTGCGCCACGATGCCGGCGAGCACGGGAACTCCGTGTGCCTCAAAGAGATCGCGCGCCTGATATTCAAACAGGTCCACGGGCTAGTGTCCTTCTACGTCGAAGTAGGTTTACACAGGGAACTTTAGTCCCTTGGCACTGGGGGCCTTTTCCAGACTACCCGTTTCGTGAGGAAGGCCACACTTCTATGAGTTGTAGAAAGAAACCGAATTAAGTTAGGCGAAAACAGCGAATTATCCGGCCTTTGTGAGCGGCGCATAACGCAGCAGGAGGCGCTTTTCGCCCTCGCCGAAGCGCACCTTCGCCACCGTCTTATCCCCGGCTCCTTCGACCGCGACCACGGTCCCGTTGCCGAAGGTCGTGTGGTTCACCTTGTCCCCGGGTGCCACTGAGATGACCTCCTTTTGGGGCTGGACCCGCCCGATGGCCTTGGCCGGGGACGCCGTCGCCGCTCCGGCGCCGGCGCCGGACGCACCTGATCCCCAGTACGATCCGCTGAAGCGCGGGCCGCTCGTCGGGCTGGCGTTCCAGGCCGGCAGGGACGCCCCTTCGCGCTTCCACTCGATGAGCTCGTCGGGAACCTCGGAGACGAACTGGCTGGCCGGGTTGTACTGGCTCTGGCCCCACATGCTGCGGACCTCCGAGCGGGTCAGGTAGAGCCGGCGGCGGGCACGCGTGAGACCGACATAGGCGAGCCGACGCTCCTCCGCGAGTTCCTTCGGGTCGGTTGCCGACCGCTGGTGCGGGAAGATTCCCTGTTCCATGCCGGTGAGGAAGACCACCGGGAACTCGAGGCCCTTCGCCGTGTGAAGGGTCATCAGTGTGACGACGCCCTGGCGCCGCGCCTCGGCGACGGCCTGCTCGACCTCCTCGGCGGAGCCCTCCGGCGCGTCGGGGATGGAGTCCGCGTCGGCGACGAGGGAAACCTGTTCGAGGAAGTCCCCGAGGGTTCCCTCAGGATTGTCGCGCTCGTATTCGCGCACGACGGCGACGAGCTCGGCGAGGTTCTCGACGCGGGACTCGTCCTGGGGGTCGTTGCTGGTGCGCAGCTGTTCGAGGTACCCGGTCTGCTCAAGGACCGCCTCGAGCGCCGCTGCGGCGCCCGAGCCCGACGCGACCTCGGCGAGGTCGTCGATGAGCTTGACGAAGCCTGCCACGGCATTCACCGACCGGGTCGCCATTCCCGGCGCCTCGTTGGCCCGCCGCAGCGCCTCCATGAAGCTCATGCGGTGCCGCTCGCTGAGCGCGGCGACCGCGTACTCTGCACGGTCCCCGATGCCCCGCTTGGGCTCGTTGAGGATCCGGCGCAGGTTGACGACGTCGTCCTGGTTCACCAGGACCCGAAGGTAGGCCAGCGCGTCCTTGATCTCCTTGCGCTCGTAGAAGCGGGTGCCGCCCACCACCTTGTAGGGCAGGCCGACCCGCAGCAGGATTTCCTCGATGGAGCGCGACTGCGCATTCGTGCGGTAGAACACTGCAACGTCTCCGGGGCGCAGGTTCTCCTCGTCCTGGAGCCGGTCGATCTCGTCGGCGATGAACCGGGCTTCCTCGTGTTCGTTCTCCCCCACGTAGCCCACGATCTTTTCGCCGTTGCCCTCGGCCGTCCACAACCGCTTCTCGGGCCGGTTGGGATTGCGGGAGATCACGGCGTTGGCCGCGCTCAGGATGGTCTGCGTCGACCGGTAGTTCTGCTCGAGCAGGATGGTGCGGGCATTCGTGTAGTCGTTCTCGAATTCCACGATGTTCCGGACGTCGGCGCCGCGGAAGGCGTAGATCGACTGGTCTGAGTCACCCACGACGGTCAGTTCGGCGGGGTCGTCGGTGGTCTCCCCCGGCACCCCGACAATTTCCCGGACCAGGGCGTACTGGGCGTGGTTGGTGTCCTGGTATTCGTCGACGAGGACATGGCGGAACCGGCGGCGGTAGTAGTCGGCCACCCCGGGGAAGGCGCGGAACATGTAGACCGTCTGGGCGATCAGGTCATCGAAGTCCATGGCGTTGGCCGAGCGCATGCGCTGGGCGTAGCCCTTATAGACCTCGGCGACGGCGGTCTCGAACGGATCGGAGGGATCGGCAGCGTCGGCGTAGGCCTCCTCGTCGATCAGTTCGTTCTTCAGGGCGGAGATCTTGTGCTGGATGGCCTTGGGCGCGAACCGCTTCGGGTCCAGGTCGAGGCCCTTCGCGGTGAGGGTGATCAGCCTCAGGGTGTCGGCCGAGTCGTAGATGGAGAAGTTGGAGTTGAGTCCGACGCTCGCGGCCTCCCGGCGCAGGATGCGCACGCAGGAGGAGTGGAAGGTGGAGATCCACATGCGCTGGGCGATGTCCCCGATCAGTGCCTCGATGCGCTCGCGCATCTCGGCCGCCGCCTTATTGGTGAAGGTGATGGCGAGGATTTCCCCCGGCCGCGCCCGCCCGGTGGCCAGCAGGTGGGCGATGCGGTGGCTGAGCACGCGGGTCTTGCCCGAGCCGGCGCCGGCGACGATGAGCAGCGGGGAGCCGATGTGGCGGACCGCTTCCTCCTGCTGCGGGTTCAGCCCCTCGAGGAGTTCGCGGGCGCGCTCCTCGCTGGGGCGTGCGGAGACGGGGCTGTGTGCCAGTGCCGGATCGGACGATGCGGAGAGCTGCCCGCCCCCGGGCTGTTTCGAACCTGGGTTCTTGGGTGCGGGGTACGGGTCGAAAAGCATATCCATGGTGCCCACCAGTCTAGGCGGTAGGGCTGACACACACTGCCCCGGCATGCTTTCGGCGCACAGCAAAGCGCCCGCCGGAGGATCTCCGCCGGCAGGCGCTTTGGTCGGGAATGCGTTCCGGCCGCAGGGGCCGGTGGGACTAGGCGCGGGGGGCGCGCATGTCCTCCGGTTCGATGCCCAGTTCCGCGAGCTTGCCGCTCTTGCGGTCGGCGAGGTAGTCCTTCATCTCGCGCTTGATGACCGGAAGCAGCAGGTACACGCCGAGCAGGTTCACGAAGGCGCAGACGAACAGGGCGGCGTCGGCGAAGCTGATGACCTGGCTGAAGGTCAGCACGCAGCCGGCGACGGTGAAGAACAGGAAGATGACCTTGTAGAGGATCTCCGAGGTCTTGCCGCGGCCGAAGAGGAACTCCCAGGCCTTCAGCCCGTAGTAGGACCAGGTGATGAGCGTCGAGTAGGCGAAGAGCGCCACGGCGATGGCCAGGACGATCGGGAACCACGGGAGCACTGTGGCGAACGCATCGGAGGTCAGCGTCACGCCGTCGGGCGGGCCGTCACCGGCCTGGACCTGGTCGATACCGTTCTGGAGGCTCGGCGCGCCGGCGATGATGATGGCGAGCGCCGTCATGGTGCAGATGATCACCGTGTCGACGAGCGGTTCGAAGAGGGCGACGAAGCCTTCGCTGACCGGACGGCGGGTCTTCACAGCGGAGTGCGCGATCGCTGCGGAGCCGAGCCCTGCCTCATTGGAGAAAGCGGCACGCTGGAACCCGACGATCATGACGCCCACAATGCCGCCGGCGATGCCGGAGGGGTTGAAGGCGCCCGCGATGATCGCGCCGAAGGCGGCGGGGACCTGGCCGATGTTCACGAAGATCACGAGCAGGCAGGACGCCACGTAGATGAATCCCATGGCGGGGACGAGCTTGCTGGTGGTGGCGCCGATCGACTTGATCCCGCCGAGGATGACGGCGGCGACGAGGACGGCCAGGACGATTCCGAAGATCAGGGCGGAACCGGCGCTGCCGAAGAATCCGTCCTCACCCCCGGTGACGTTCTGCACCTGGGCGAAGGTCTGATTGGCCTGGAACATGTTACCGCCGGCGATGCCGAAGATGAGGATGGCGACGGCGAAGATCCCGGTCAGGATCTTCGCGGGAACCCTGCCGAGCTTGCTGAAGGCGATGGGTAGGTATTTGAACGGACCGCCGCTGACCGTGCCGTCCTCGTGGACCTCGCGGTACTTCACGCCGAGGGTGCACTCGGCGAACTTGCTGGCCATGCCGAGCAGTCCGGCGAGGATCATCCAGAAGGTGGCACCGGGACCACCGAGGGCCATTGCGGCGCCGACGCCGGCGATATTGCCCAGCCCGACGGTACCCGACAGCGCGGACGTCAGCGCCTGGAAGTGCGGGACCTCTCCGGGATCGTCCTTGACCGAGTACTTGCCCCGGATCACCTCGGTGGCGACCTTCAGCCCCCGGAACTGGATGAAGCCGAAGTAGATAGTGAAGATGACACCGGCGGCGATGAGCCAGGCCACCACGGCGGGGAAGCTCACATCGCCGATGGTGATCGGGAAAAAGACGATTGAGGAGAAGACGGTGGCGATCGGCTCGAAGGCCGCATTGATCGCGTTGTCGATGGCGGCGAGCCACCCTACGTCCTCCGCCACGGCCTGGGGTAGTGCCTGGGAAATTTTCATCCATCCAATGAACCCTGAAATGGACGTGACTGCAATCACATACTGCGTGTTACGGAGAAATAGGGTACTCAATAGAGGATTTGAAGGACCGAACGGTTTCTGCATCCCCCCGAGTCGACGGCACCGCAGCTCCGGCGTGCCCTCCGCCGTGGGCCCGGTGCGCTTCGACAGCACCGCGGAAACAGGTAAGCTAGGAGCGCTCGGGGACGGTGCATCCGCTCCACCCCGGCAGGCCTCTGTAGCTCAGTAGGATAGAGCGTCCCTCTCCTAAAGGGAAGGTCGTCGGTTCGATTCCGGCCAGGGGCACTTCGATGAAAGAAGGGGCAGCCCTGCCCCAACCCCCGAGGCGGCCATGACCCACGTGCTCTCCATTGCCGCCCTGTGCCTGCTCGACGACGCCGGGCGCCTCCTGCTCGTACGCAAGCGCGGCACCACCATGTTCATGCAGCCCGGGGGCAAGCTCGAGCCCGGAGAGAGCGCGGCAGCCGCCGCGGTGCGCGAACTCCAAGAAGAACTGGGCCTGACCCTGCCCGCCGCCCGGCTTCGGCCGCTTGGCCGCTGGTACGGCCCCGCCGCCAACGAGCCGGACACCTTCATCGATGCCGCCGTGTTCCTGTGCCCGCTGGAGGGCACCCCGGTCCCTGCGGCGGAGATCGAGGAGATCGGGTGGCTCGACCTGGCGGCGGCCGGGAGCCGGACCGACCTCGCCCCGCTGCTGACCGAGTTCGTCCTCCCCGCGCTCGGCGCCCGGCCTCCGCCGGAGGTTACGGCGCGGCGGGCGCCCCGCTGAGCACTTCGGGATCCTCGTCCGGCGCGGTATTCTTCTGCACCGCGAACTGCGTCCGGTGCAGCTCCGCATACCGGCCCCCGCGCTCCAGCAGTTCCTCGTGGGTGCCTCGTTCGGCGATCCGGCCGTCCTCCACGACGAGGATCAGGTCGGCGCTGCGGATCGTCGAGAGCCGGTGCGCGATCACCATGGCGGTCCGCCCCTCGAGCGCCTCGGTCAGGGCGTCCTGCACGGCGGCCTCCGAGGTGGAGTCGAGCGCCGCCGTCGCCTCGTCGAGGATCACAACGCGCGGCTGGGCCAGCAGCAGCCGGGCGATGGTCATCCGCTGGCGCTCCCCGCCGGAGAGCCGGTAGCCGCGCTCGCCGACCATGGTGTCGAGCTGGTCGGGAAGGGAGCGCAGCAGCGGCTCCAGGCGGGCGCGGCGGACGGCGTCCCAGATCTCGTCCTCGGTCGCCTCGGGGCGGGCAAGCAGAAGGTTCGACCTAATGGTCTCGTGGAAGAGGTGCCCGTCCTGGGTCACCATGCCCAGGGTGGAGCGCATCGAGGCGAAGGTGAGGTCGCGGACGTCCGCCCCGGCCAGGCGCACCGCACCGCTGTCGACGTCGTAGAGGCGCGCCAGCAGCTGCGCGATGGTCGACTTCCCCGCGCCGGAGGTACCCACCAGCGCCACGGTCTGCCCGGGCTGGATGGTGAAGGAGATGCCGTGGAGCACTTCCTCGCCTCCCCGGGTGTCCAGGGTGGAGACCTCCTCGAGTGAGGCCAGGGAGACCTTGTCGGCCGACGGGTAGGCGAAGCGGACGTCGTCGAACTCGATGGTGACAGGACCGGGCGGCACCTCCCGGGCGTCGGGCTTTTCCTGGATCAGGGGCTTCAAGTCGAGGATCTCAAAGACCCGCTCGAAGCTGACCAGGGCGCTCATGATCTCGACCCGTGCGTTCGCGAGGGAAGTCAGCGGCGCGTACAACCGCGTGAGCAGCAGGGCGAGGGTCACCACCTCACCGGTCTCGAGCTGCCCGCCGAGGGCGAGGGTTCCACCGAGGCCGTAGACGAGCGCCAGGGCGAGGGCCGAGACGAGCATCAGCGCGGTGAAGAAGATGAACTGGAGCATGGCCATGCGCACGCCGATATCGCGGACGCGGGCGGCGCGGACCCGGAATTCCTCGGACTCGGCGTCTGGCCGGCCGAACAGCTTCACCAGGGTGGCGCCGGGTGCGGAGAACCGCTCGGTCATCTGGGTGCTCATCGCCGAGTTGTGGTCGGCCGCTTCACGCCGCAGCGCCGCGAGTTTCCCGCCCATGCGCCGCGCGGGCACCAGGAACAGCGGGAGCATCACGATGGCAAGGACGGTCACCAGCCAGGAGGTGCTCAGCATGACCACCAGGGTCAGGGCGAGCGCCACCGTGTTGCTGACCACGCCGGAGAGGGTGCCGCTGAAGGCCTGCTGGGCACCGATCACGTCGTTGTTGAGGCGGCTCACCAGGGCTCCGGTGCGGGTGCGGGTGAAGAAGGCGATCGGCATCTTCTGGACGTGGTTGAACACGGCGGTGCGTAGATCGAGGATCACACCCTCGCCGATGTTCGCCGAGTACCAGCGGGTGGCCAGGCTGACGGCGGCGTCCGCCACCGCGACCAGGGCGATGACGACGGCGAGCCAGATCACCGTCTGCGTTGCGCCGTCGGCGACGATGACATCGACGACCTGCCCGGCGAGCACCGGGGTTGCGACGGCAAGGAACGCGGCGGCCACCGACAACAGGATGAAGAGCGTGAGCTTCACCCGGTAGGGCACCGCGAACGCGACGATGCGCTTCAGCGTTTCCTTCGAGAATTTGTTCGTGCGGTCCTTGGCGGTGGAGATCCGGTAGAGGGAACTCCACGCCGCGCCTTCCATGCTCATGCAGGTGCCTTCCGTTCAGCCTCTCCAAGCTTAGGCGCTCGGGCTGCCCGGCTGCCGGAGTAAGCCCAAGGCACAATTTGAGACGGGTTTTCAAGGGTCTGCAGAAAAGTTCGACATGTGGCGTCACACTGGGTCGCCACCGCCGCGGAACAATGACAGGGTTCAGTGTTGTTGCACATTGTAGAAGGCGGTTTACCGCACCGCCCGCAGACACCCCCTCAAGAATTTAAGGACCTCATCATGACCTTCCGTCTGTCCGTCCTCGGCACTGCCGCAGCGCTGGCCCTTGCCGTCACCGGGTGCTCGGCTTCGTCCGACTCCGGAGGAGAAGGCGGCGGAGCCACCGAGGCGGCGCCGTCGACCCTCCAGGAAATCCAGGAAGCCGGCGTTCTCACCGTCGGCACCGAGGGCACCTACAAGCCCTTCAGCTTCCACGAAGAAGGCAACGGCGACCTCACCGGGTACGACGTCGAGGTGATCACCGCCGTCGGGGAGAAGCTCGGCGTCGAGGTTGAGTTCGAGGAGACCCAGTGGGATGCGATCTTCGCCGGGCTTGAGGCGGGCCGTTTCGACGCGATCGCCAACCAGGTCTCGATCACGGATGAGCGCACCGCGAAGTACGACTTCTCCGATCCCTACACCGTCAGCAACGGCGTGATCGTCACCAGCGCCGACAACAACGAGATCACCTCCTTCGAGGACCTCGAGGGCAAGCGCACCGCCCAGTCGCTCACGAGCAACTGGTTCGAGATGGCTAAGGAGGCCGGCGCCGAGGTCGAGGCCGTCGAGGGGTGGGCCCAGTCGGTCTCCCTCCTCCAGCAGGGCCGGGTCGACGCGACGATCAACGACGAGCTGACCTACCTCGACTACCAGAACACCGAGAAGGATGACTCCATCAAGATCGCCGCGGAGACCGAGGACACCTCGGAGAGCGCCGTGGCCTTCAAGAAGGGCAGCGAAGACCTGGTCGAGGCCGTCAACGACGCCCTGGACGAGCTGCGGGCCGATGGTACCCTTGCCGAGATTTCGACGAAGTACTTCGGCGCCGACGTCAGCAAGTAATCCCACCCGGTCCGCCGGCGGCCGAGCCGTCCGGCGGGCCGGCCGGTGGATCCGGAATCTCCACCCGGCGCCACCGCCGGGCAATTCGACGCGGCCGCGCGCACATACGCGGAGGGAGGACGACTAAGTGGATTGGGAGCTGTTCCGGAGTTCGTTCTGGCCCCTCCTCCGGGGCGGCCTGACCGGAACCATCCCGCTGACGCTTGTCTCCTTCGTCGTCGGCCTGACCCTGGCCCTGGTCCTCGCCCTGATGCGGATCAGCGGCAAGCGCCTGCTCTCGGGCATCGCCCGCGTATACATTTCGCTGGTCCGGGGCACGCCCCTGCTGGTGCAGCTCTTCGTCGTCTTCTACGGCCTCCCCTCGATCGGTGTGGTGATCCCGCCGTGGCCGAGTGCCGTGATCGCGTTCTCGCTCAACGTCGCCGGGTACGCCGCCGAAATCCTGCGGGCCGCGATCCTGTCGGTGCCCAAGGGCCAGTGGGAGGCCGGGCACACCATCGGCATGTCCCACCGGCGCACCCTGCGGCGGATCATCCTTCCCCAGGCGGCCCGCGTGTCGGTGCCCCCGCTGTCGAACACCTTCATCTCCCTGGTCAAGGACACCTCCCTGGCGTCACTGATCCTCGTCACCGAACTGTTCCGCGAGGCCGAGCAGATCGCCGCCTTCAGCCAGGAGTTCATGCTGCTCTACCTTGAGGCCGCACTGATCTACTGGGTGTTCTGCTTCGTTCTCGCAGCCGGGCAGGGAGCAATCGAGAAAAGGTTGGACCGCTATGTCATCCACTGATCCTGCTCCGGCCCGCACGCAGACGCCCGGCGAGGTGCTGCTCAGCGCCACGGGCCTTCAGAAATCCTTCGGCGCCAACACGGTGCTCCGCTCCATCGACCTGACGGTGTGCCGCGGTGAGGTCGTCGCCCTGGTCGGGCCCTCCGGGTCGGGCAAGACAACGGTGCTGCGCTCCCTCAACGGGCTCGAGGTGCCCGACGGCGGGACCGTCGCCTTCGCCGGCGGCCCGTCGGTGAACTTCGGCGGAGCCGTCTCCGGCCGCGAGCTGTCCGCCCTGCGCGACCACAGCGCCATGGTGTTCCAGCAGTACAACCTCTTCCCGCATCGGACGGTCCTCGAAAACGTCATTGAGGGCCCGGTGCAGGTGCAGAAGCGCCGCCGGGCCGAGGCGGTGCAGGACGCCGAGAAGCTGCTCGACCGGGTCGGGCTCCTCGCGAAGAAAGACCAGTACCCCTTCGAGCTCTCCGGCGGGCAGCAGCAGCGGGTGGGAATCGTTCGGGCGCTCGCGCTGCGGCCCGATCTGCTGCTCTTCGACGAGCCCACCTCCGCCCTCGACCCCGAACTCGTGGGCGAGGTGCTCAAGGTCATCAAGGACCTGGCCGAGGAGGACTGGACCATGGTCATCGTCACCCACGAGCTCGCCTTCGCCCGCGAGGTCGCCGACGAGGTGGTGTTCATGGACGGTGGCGTCGTCGTCGAGCGCGGCCACCCGGAGCAGGTGCTGCGCAACCCCGAGCACGAACGGACCCGGCGCTTCGTCCAGCGCCTGCTCCACCCGTTCTAAGGGGAACGGCGCCCTGCCGCCGTCGTTGTATTCCCGTCGAAACTGCAGCTCACCACGCTTTGCCGACGCCGAAGGGTGGTTATCTGCACACTCGCCGGGGATGCGCCCACCCCTAGCGGGTGACCGTCACGCGACGCCGAGCTCCCGCCGCACCAGCGGCAGCACCTCGGTGCCCAGCAGTTCGATCGACTCGAGGACCTTCGCCTGCGGCACCGAGGAGAAGTCGAACTGGAAGATGTGGCGGTCGTGCTGCATCTGCCCGTGCGTCAGCACGATCTTCTGCGCCACCTCCTCGGGGGTCCCGACGAAAACCGCACCGGCGCGCGCCGCCTGCATGTTGTAGGTCAGGCCGCTCGGGGTGGGGAATCCGCGCTCCGCCGAAATCCGGAGCATCGTATCGAGCCAGTACGGCCGGAAAAGCTCGCGGGCGCCCTCGCGCAGCACCAGGCCCACGCTGCTCACCCCGACCCGCAGCCTCTCCGAATCGTGTCCTGCTTCCGCGGCGGTGGCCCGGTACAGCTGCGCGTGCTCAGCGAAGTTGCCGACCGTCCCGCCGAGCATGGCGTACATCACCGGGCGGCCCAGGCGCGCGGCCCGGACCGTCGAGGTCATCGTTCCACCGGTCGCGATCCAGATGTCGAGGTGACCCGACGGCGGGCGCGGCAGGACGAGCGCGTCCCTGAGTGCGGGCCGGAACTGTCCGCTCCAGGTGATGCGCTCCTGCGCGTCGAGCTGCAGGAGCAGGCCGATCTTCTCCTCGTAGAGCGCGTCGTAGTCCTCGAGCGCGGCACCGAACAGGGAGTAGGACTCGATGAAGGACCCCCGCCCCGCCGTCAGTTCGGCCCGTCCGCCGGACAGCAGGTCCAGCGTCGCGAACTGCTGGAACACCCGCACCGGATCCTCGGTGCTCAGGACGGTCACGGCGGAGCCGACGTGGATCGAGGTTGTCTGGGCCGCGGCAGCGGAGAGCACCGGAATGATCGAGGAGACGGCATAATCCGGGCGGTGGTGTTCGCCGATGCCGAAGTAGGAAAGGCCCACCTCATCGGCAAGCCGCGCCCGTTCGAGCAGGTGCGCCATGCGCGCCTGAGGAGAGACCCGCTCTCCGGTGACCGGATCCGGGTGGAGGTCGCCGAAGCTGAAGACGCCCAGTTCCATGGGACTACCCGGCGGCCGGCACCGAACGACCCGCCGGACCGGCGTCCGCGGCGGCACCGGCATCGGCGGCACCGGCATCGGCGGCCGAACCGGCCCGGATCCGCTCGGGGTGGGAGTAACAGTTGAGCGAGGAGCCCCTGCTGAAGCCCACCAGCGTCATGCCGGCGTCGTCGGCCAGGTCGGCCGCCAGCGACGACGGCGCACTGACGGCGGCCAGGATCGGGATCCCGGCGAGCTGAGCCTTCTGCACCAGCTCGAAGGAGGCCCGTCCTGAGACCTGGAGGATGGTGCCCGTCAGGGGAAGCCTGCCCTCGCGCAGCGCCCAGCCCACCACCTTGTCCACGGCGTTGTGCCGGCCGACGTCCTCACGGAGGCACAGCAGTTCGCCGCCGGCCGTGAACAGGCCGGCCGCGTGCACCCCGCCGGTGCGGTCGAACAGTTTCTGGGATTCCCTCAGCCGGTCCGGCAGCCCGAGCAGCACCTCGAGGTCAGCCCCTGCCGTGTCGGACCTCAGGTCGAACCGCGAGGACTTGCGCACAGCGTCGATGGAGGCGGTGCCGCAGATTCCACAGGAACTCGAGGTGTAGACATGGCGTTCAAGGGCCGTGTCGGGAAGCACCGTGCCCGGCCGCAGCTGCGCCTCCACCACGTTGAAGGTCTGGCGGCCCGACTCGTCCACCCCGGCGCAGTACCGAAGGCTCGGCAGCTGTCCGGGCTCCCACACCACGCCTTCGGAGACCAGGAAGCCGGAGACGAGGTCGAAGTCGTCACCCGGGGTGCGCATGGTCACGGTGAAGGCCGACCCGCCCAGCCGGATCTCAAGCGGTTCCTCCCCCGCCAGGGCGTCCTCGCGCCGACGGGGATCCGCCGTCGAGCGGAACGTGGTGATGCGGCGCCGCTGGGTGACCCGGTTCATGGGGAGCCTCCTCGAAATGGTCTATCTCGAGGGTAGCCGCATCACTGCGGAGTGGGCCATGGCAGGTCGATGGCCTGCATCGGCTGGTCCGTGGCGCTTCCGGCGGGTGGAATCACCATGACCCCGTGTGCCAGAGCCAGTCCGCGGAGCATCCCGGAGCGCTGGTGGGTGCTCGGCTGGGCCCGCCCGTCCTCATTGCGGTACGGCACCAGCCTGCTCCTGCCGGGCAGGGGCTCGAAGTCGGCTCCACTGAGCACCTGGCGCAGCGGCGGCAGCGGCGCCCCGCGCAGCCCGGCGATCAGCGGCCCGGCAACGGTGAGCATCGCCATCATCGCCGCGAGCGGGTTGCCCGGCAGTCCCACCAGGAACCTCCCGTCGGGCAGCCGCGCCAGCAGGGTTGGATGACCCGGCCGCATGGCGATTCCGTCGATGATCAGTTCTGCCTCGAGCGCCGCGAGGGCACGGCGGATGTGGTCTGCGGATGACCCTCCCGTGCCGCCGGTGGTGATCAGGACGTCGCCCGAGGCCCGGGCGAGCGAGGCGGCGTCGGTGGCCTCGGAGCTGATGGCGTGCACGACGTCGTCGAAGTCGTCGCGGGCCCGCCCCGCAACATCGACGTGGCCGCCGAGCATCGCCACGAACGCCGGCAACTGCGGCCCGAAGGTGTCGCGCACCTGTCCGGGCTGCGGCAGCCCGGCGTCGATCACCTCGTCCCCGGTCATCAGCAGCGACACCCGAGGGGCCCTTAGGACCGCCAGGGTATCGTGGCCGCACACCGCCGCGAGGGCGATCTGCGCCGGGTTCAGGACAACGCCGGCGGGAATGGCGGTCGAGCCACTGGCCGCCTCCTCGCCCGCGGGGCGGATGTGCTCCCCCGGGGTCGGTTCGTCAGCGCGGGCAAGGGAGTTGCGGTTCAGGGTGTCACCGCGCACCAGCCCGTGCTCGGTCCTCAGGATCCCCGTGGTGTTCGCGGGCACGGTGCCGCCGGTGAGGATGAAGGTGGCCTGGCCCGGATCAAGGGTGATGGTGCCCGAGTCACTGTGCGGGGCGTTCAGCCTGCGCGGGTCCTCAACCGGCGGGTGGACGAAGGTCCACGGCGGTGGGCCGCTGACGGCCCACCCGTCCATCGCCGATGAGGCGTAGTGCGGAATTTCCTGGAGCGCGGTGACCGGCTCGGCGAGCGTCTGCCCGAGGGCATCGGCCAGCGGCACCATCTGGTACGGCATGGCCTTGCCCGCGGCGTGCGCCACCTGGCGGGCCTCTTCCCAGCCGAGGTTGCGCCCCGCCTCAGCGCTCAAGAGCCCGCCCCTGCAGCGTCGCACTGCCGGGTGGCGAGGGCGAGGGCGGAGCGCATGGCGACCTCTTCCGAGGCCTGGCCACTGGCCGCCGCGAGCCCGGCTGCGTAGCCGGCGACGAAGGTCGTCAGCGGTGCCGCCGGCCGGACGACGGCGTGGGCGGCCTTTCCGGCGAGTGCCAGCACCGCGTTGATATCCACGCGGGACTCCTCGAGCTCAAAGGCGGCCAGCAGGTTCTCACACCACTGAGAAAGTAATTGATCGCGCTCGTCCATGAGGGCCCTCCCGGGGTTGGTTAGCCGTCGTCGACCCCGAGGGCCCGTGCATCGGCCCACGTGTCGACGTCGAGTGTCGTGCCCGGTGGAACCGGGACCGGTCGAACACTCACCCTAGCAAGGAGGGCTTTCATCGAAAGATTTTCCACACCGCCGGCCTGCACCGCCACCGCCACCGCACCCTCGAGGTCGCTGCGCCGGTACAGCGCGGCCAGCGGCTGGTCCCGCCCCGCGTCGGAGGCCATCACCGAGGTGCCGGCCTCGGCGGCCGCAGCCAGCAGGGCGGGGACCAGCTGCCCGGACCGGGGCATGTCGCAGGCGAGCACCATCAGCCAGGGGGCCGTAAAGCCTCCGGGCTCCGGCTGTGCCAGAGCGGCGGCCAGGGCCGCGGCGGGCCCGCCGAACGGCGGGGCCTCGCGCACGAACCGCAGGGGCGGGGCACCCGGCGCCGGGTGCACGCCGGCGGCCGGCCCGACGACGGTGACGCGGCCCGCGCCGGCGACCGCCCGCACGGTGATCTCGAGCAGGGTCGCCCCGGCGATGTGCAGTGAGGCCTTCGGCATTCCGCCCAGCCGGGTCGACCTGCCGCCGGCCAGGATGACGGCGTCGAACGCCGGCGGGACGGTTCCGCTCACGCGGCCCATTCGGAGAGGTACTCGCTCCAGGAGGGCGCCGGCCTCTCCAGTTCCTTGAGCTGCCACAGCGGCCCGCGGGGAGGCTTGGGGACAAACCGGAGGCGCCAGCCGAGACTGGCCAGGGTCTTGTCCCCCTTTGTGTTGTTGCAGCGCAGGCAGCAGGCCACCATGTTCTCCCAGGTGTCCCCGCCGCCCCGCGAGCGGGGCACCACGTGGTCGATGGTCGTCGCCGTCTTCCCGCAGTAGGCGCACAGGTGGTTGTCGCGCCGCAGGACGCCGCGCCGGGTCACGGCCAGGTCGTGGCGGTACGGGATCTTCACGTACCGGTTCAGCAGGATCACCGACGGCCGCCCGAGGATCTCCGTCGGCCCGACGACCGGCTCATCGTCCTCCGCAATGACGCTCGCCTTCCCCGTCAGCACCAGCACCAGGGCGCGGCGGAATGTCACAACCGCCAATGGCTCGAATCCTGCGTTCAAAACGAGAGTGCGCATGCGCATGCCTCTTTGCGGACTATGTCCCGCCGCCGGCTGCCACCCCGGATGCTCGGGATAAGTTCTACGGATTAACAATGCCTAGGGTAGCCGCCCGGCGCCCGGGCGGGAACACATCGCTGTCTTCGCCCGGATCGCAGGGTGCACCCCACTCCCGCCGCCGCATCGCGGGACGGACACTGTTAACGAACGACGGGCCGGCAGGTTTCCCTGCCGGCCCGTCATGTTGAACGGGGAGATCAGCCGCCGACGCGGATGAACACGGGGCCCGAGCCGAGCTGGGCCGGTGCGATGACCGTGGTGTTGCCGTTGAAGCCACCGTGGACGGCCTGGCCGCCACCGATGTAGACGGCGATGTGGGCCATGCCCATGCCGCCGTCGGCGTAGTAGATCAGGTCGCCGGGCACGGCTTCGGCGGCGCTGACGGTGCGGCCCAGGGAAAGGTACCCGGCCGGCCAGCCGTGGAAGTTGATGCCCGCTGCGGCGAGGGCGTTGCTGGCGAGGCGGGTGCAGTCCTGCATGACACCGAGCTGGGCCTTCGCGGCGGCGGCGATGGTCGCTGCCTTGCCGGAGGGAGCTGCCGGTGCGACGGGCTTCGCGGGAGCAGGAGCCGGGGAGGGTGCAACTGCCGCGGTGACGACCTTGGCGGCGGGCGCCGGCACCTGGACGGCGGCGGCAGGAGCCGCGGCCGGGGCGGCCACGGGAGCCGGTGCCGCCACCGGGGCGGGGGCGGGGGCTTCGATGACGACCGGCTTAGCGACGGCCTTCACCGGGGTGCGGTTGAACGCAACCTTTGCGTTGACGTCGGCGACGACGGCGGCCGGTGCCGCGGTCACCTCGAGCGTCGAGGTAAAGGACTCACGCTCGGGCTGCAGGTCGGCGGCGTTCGCTGCCACACCGGAGGTGAGGACCAGGCCTGACGCCGCTGCAACGACAGCGGCCTGACGGCCCATTCCGCCGGCGTTGTCGCTGACTGCCTTGGCGAGGGTGGTGAGGGTAGCCGTACGCTGCGCTTCGCCGCGGTGGCGGGCAATGGAGGCGCTTTTAGACATGGGAGATCTCCAGAAGGTGGTGAGAGAGGGTTCTAGCGAACGCGGACGAAGCTTGCGCCAGGCAGATCTGACAGGGAGTGAAGGCCGGTGTTCATGCCGTTGAGGCCACCGCTGATGACCTGGCCGTTTCCGACATAGATGGCGACGTGGCCGCCAGTGATGACAAGGTCGCCGGCCGCGGGGGTTCCGACGACGTCGCCGTACTGAAAGAACTGGCCGGGGGCGAGGTCACCCACCGACTTTCCAACCGAGCGGAGGGCCTTTTCGACCATCGCGGTGCAGTCCTGTGCGACACCGATCTGGGAGTAGGCGGATCCGACGAGTGCGGCGCCGATGCCGGAGGAGGGAACCTCGGGCTTCGGTGCGGGCGCGGGGGCCGGAGCCGGGGCGGCGACGGCGGCAAGCTGCACAGGGGCGGGTGCCGGAGCGGCGGGGGCCACGGCTGCGGGCCGGACGACGGGGGCCGGGATTGCGGCGGGGGCTTCTGCGACCGGCGCCTCGACGACCGGCGCTTCGACGACGGGCGCGGGGGCCACGGTAACGGCTTCACGCTCGAACGAGACGGCGGCGGTGGCAGCGGCGCTGACGGCCGCGGTTTCCGGAGCGGTGACGCTCAGCGAGGAGGAGGACTGTACTTCGCGCTCGGCGGTGGAGGAGCCGTGGGCCGGGAGGCCGGCGGCGAGCACGAGGCCCGAGGCGGCGACGACGGCGGCGGCCTGGCGCCCGACCGAGCCGGCATTGGAGGTGACGGCCTTTGAGAGAGCCGTTAGCGGATTCACAGGAGCCTGGGCGGCGCGGTGGCGACCCAGAGAAGAGCTATTGGACACGTTTGATTGCCTCTCCCAATGCCTGCGAGGTGAGCTGTCGGATTCGGATGGGAGTCACCCGGCCGCTGAAATCAGCGACTTAACCCCAAGGATTTCTAAACGAAACCCAAAAATTGGTTCCCCCGCCTCTGCCATGCGAATTGTGCGGACGGACCTCAGGCAATGGCAGAGCTAGGCGATTTGCTTGAGGGCGCCGAATCTATAACGATTTGGCACGAGTAGTACCGTACCTCACATCTGACCCAATTGTCACATTCAGATCACGACACGTGTGTCGCCCCCTAAAGCCAGCCCATCGGGTCGACCGGACGCCCGCTGATTAGGACCTCAAAATGGAGGTGGCATCCGGTGGAGGAGCCGGTGCTGCCACTGGTTCCGACCGCGGCTCCCCGCCGGAGGACATCACCCTTAGCGACCTCCATCGAGGCGAGGTGGTTGTACGTCGTCTCGAGGCCGTTGCCGTGGTCGAGGACCACCCGGTTGCCGCCGCCGTAGGGGTGCCACCCGGCGGACACCACGGTCCCGTCGGCGGCGGCCCGAACCTCGGTGCCGCATGCGGCGCTGAAGTCCTGCCCCGAGTGAATTTCCCCGGCAAGGCCCGTCATTGGGCTGACGCGGGGGCCGAACCCGGAGGTGCCCTTCAGAGTCTCGAGCGGCCCGCTCAGGGAGCCCTTCACGCCCAGCGGCACTCCCGGCCGGTCCGAGGCTGCAACGATGGCCCTCAGCTGGGTGTCGAAGTCCTGGGAACCTCGAAGGGGAACGGGGGTGAAGCTGATGCTTGCCGATTCCGGGGCACGGACCTCCTGCCGGGCCGGCACGGTCCCGGCGGCCGAGGCCGAGGTGCCTGCGGCCGTGGTCGGCAGGGCCGCCATCAGGACCAGCCCTGAGACGGCCGCGGCCATCGCCAGCTTCTGTCCGACCCGGTCGGGCGAGCCGCCGGTCCACCGGCCGTTGCGGCGCCGGTTGGTCCGGTGCGCGTCCCGCGGCCGCGGCGCGGCCTGGGCGGGTTCCGCGCGGCGGCGGCCCGACACCCGGTGTTTCGGCATGCTGTCCCCTTTCACTGCCGATGCCCGCCCGGCATTGGGCAGGCCGCACCGGGGGCGCCGCGGCGGCGGACGCGTCCCGGGAGCGGAAATGCTTTGCGCTCCTGCGGGCCGGCGCCGAAGACGGGCTTGTCCCCGCGGGTGCGCGGGGATCAGGAGACGATCGGGAACAGTCTCACAGCATCATGCCCCGGCGGCAAAACGGGTCAGTAAACCGGGTCGGCGAACCGGGGCGGCACCAAGGGGTGCACACGGCGCGGCAAACAGGCGGCACGTCGGGTCGGCGGAACGTCTCGGGCCTGCCAAGCTGAGCGGGCGGCGGGAGGCCTGTTTGCGCTAGGCGACAGCGACGAACACGTGCGCTGCGACCTCCGGCGGCAGCTCAAGGGCGCCCTCGACGCCGGGAACCCGGACCGAGACGTACCCACCCACCGACTCGAGGTTGAGGGAAGCCCCGGGGCGCAGGCCGCCCTCGGCCAGTTGCGAGAGGAGTTCCGGGTCTACCTGGATCGGCTCGGCGAGGCGCAGCAGAGTGACCGAGGAGCCCGGCCGGTAATCGTTCATTGCCGCCAGCAGCGTCGTCATGCCGTCGGTCGTGGACTCGGAGGCCACCCCTCCGATGGCTTCAAGGCCGGGGATCGGGTTGCCGTAGGGAGACTGGGAGGGCTGGCCCAGCAGTTCGTAGAGCCGCCGTTCAACCCGCTCGCTCATCACGTGTTCCCACCGGCAGGCCTCTTCGTGCACGTACGCCCAGTCGAGGCCGATGACGTCGCTCAGCAGCCGTTCGGCCAGGCGGTGCTTGCGCATCACCCCGGTGGCGCGTCGCCGGCCGAGTTCGGTCAGTTCGAGGTGGCGGTCGCCCGAGACGACGACGAGCCCATCGCGTTCCATCCGCCCGATCGTCTGGGACACCGTCGGACCTGAATGGCGCAGCCGTTCGGCGATGCGGGCCCGAAGGGCAACGATGTTCTCTTCCTCGAGCTCAAGGATGGTCCGCAGGTACATCTCGGTGGTATCGATGAGATCCGTCATAACCGTTCGGCTCCTAGGTACGGCACAATGCGGGGCAGGTAAGGAAAACGCGTGCTGCAGCACGTCCGGGTGGGGCCGACCGCGTCCCTACGCCCCCTCAGGTTAACCCATGCGCCATGCGCCCCGAGAATTCAGTGAGCCCCCGCACCCGGGCGGGGCCGGGCTTCACAAATAACCCGGCGCACCGGTCCTAGGGCAGAATGAGGCCGTTGCCCCAGAACCCACGATCCGCACGGAGGACCAGTGAGCGAGCCTACGGACCTGTCGATTCCCACCGATCTGCTGCCCCGGGACGGCCGGTTTGGTGCGGGCCCATCGAAGGTCCGCGCGGAGCAGCTCCGGGCCCTCACCGAAGCCAACCCGTCGATCCTTGGCACCTCCCACCGGCAGAAGCCGGTGAAGAATCTCGTCGGTGCCGTCCGAGAAGGCCTCTCCACCTTCTTCGGGGCGCCGGACGGCTACGAGGTGGTGCTTGGGGTGGGCGGGTCGACCGCGTTCTGGGACGCCGCGGCCTTTGGGCTGGTGGAGTCGAAGGCTCAGCACCTCTCCTTCGGGGAGTTCGGCTCGAAGTTCGCCGCCGCCACCGACAAGGCACCCTTCCTCGAGCGTTCCTCGATCCGTTCCTCCGAGCCCGGGACCCGGCCGCGCCCTGCCGCGGAGGCCGGAGTCGACGCCTATGCCTGGCCGCAGAACGAGACCTCGACAGGGGTCGCGGCGCCCGTCGAGCGCGTCGCAGGTGCGGACGACGGGGCCCTGGTGCTCATCGACGCCACCTCGGCCGCCGGCGGACTGGCGGTCGACGTCTCCCAGTCCGATGTCTACTACTTCGCCCCGCAGAAGAACTTCGCCTCCGACGGGGGGCTGTGGCTGGGCCTGTTCTCCCCCGCCGCGCTGGAGCGGGCGGCGCGCATCGACGCCTCCGACCGGTGGATTCCCGACTTCCTGAACCTGCAGACGGCGATCGGGAACTCGCAGCTGAACCAGACCTACAACACACCGTCACTAGCGACCCTGGTGATGCTCAACGCGCAGGTCGAATGGCTCCTCGGCAATGGCGGCATGGAGTTCGCGGCGGCCCGCACCGCCGATTCGGCCGGGCGGGTCTACGCGTGGGCCGAGGCTTCCCCCCTCGCCACCCCCTACGTCCAGCGCCCGGAGGACCGCTCGAACGTCATCGCCACCATTGACCTCGCTTCGCCGATCCGCGCCGCACGGGTCGCTTCCGTGCTGCGTGCCAACGGCATTGTCGACGTCGAGCCCTACCGGAAGCTCGGCAGGAACCAGCTGCGGATCGCCACCTTCGTCTCGATCGATCCGGACGATGTCTCGGCGCTGCTGGCCTGCATCGACTACGTCATCGAAAGGCTTCCGGCAGACGGTCCGGCGGAATGAGGCCCGCGCGGGCGTGCCGCAGGTCAGTCTCCGGGGGCCTGCGGCGCCTCGTGCGTGATCCGCAGCCGCCGGGGCGCGGAACGGTCGTACCGGATCCGGACCTCGTGGTACCGCCAGGCCCAGAACAGCCCGGCGGCCGCCGCCACCAGCCCTGAGGCTGCGGCGACGCCCAGGCTCCAGCGGGGCCCGAAGGCATCCGAGACCCACCCGACGACGGGCGCCCCGAGCGGCGTCCCGCCCAGGAAGATCGCCAGGTACAGCGCCATCACCCGCCCGCGCATCACCTGCTCCGTAGTGGTCTGCACGTAGGCGTTGGCACTGGTGAGAAGGGTGAGGGCGAACAGGCCAACGGGGACCAGGGCGAGGCCGAACAGGATCAGGTTCGGTGCGAGCGCCGCCAGGACGCATGCCGCGCCGAAGGCTCCGGCGGCACCGAAGACGAACCGCAGCCGGGGCTGCTCCCGCCGGGCCGACAGCAGCGCCCCGACGACCGACCCGATCGCCATGACCGAGGACAACACCCCGAACACCCCGGCTCCCTGCCCGAACTCGGTGCGGGCCATGGCTGCGATGAACACCGCAAAATTCAGGCCGAAGGTCCCGACAAGGAAGATCGTGAGCAGCACCATCATCAGGTCGGGCCGGCCCCGCACATACCGGAAGCCCTCCCGGATGCGCCCCTTGCCCGGTGGCGATTTTGGCTGGACCTGCAGGTCGGGGGTGCGGAGCACCAGCAGGGTGTACACCATGGCGCCGAAGGTGAGCGCGTTGATCAGGAACACCCACCCGGGCCCGACGGCGGCGGTCAGCAGTCCCGCGACGGCGGGACCGACGAGGCGGGCGGCATTGAAGGAGGCGCTGTTGAGGGCCACGGCATTGGGCAGGTACTCATCACGCACCAGCTCCGAGGTGAAGCTCTGCCGCGCCGGCGCGTCGAAGGCGGACACGACGCCGAGGGCGAGGGCGAAGGCATAGACGTGCCAGAGTTCGGCCATGCCGAGCACCACCAGCAGGCCGAGCCCGACGGCGAGCACCGCCATGAGGACCTGCGTCGCCTGCAGCAGCTTCCGGCGGTCAACCGTGTCGGCGACCAGCCCGGCCAGGGGCGAGATCAGCAGCTGCGGGCCGAGCTGGAGGGCCAGGACGATGCCGAGGGCGGAGGCGTTCTGGTCGGTCAGGATGTCGTAGACGAGCCAGTCCTGGGCCGTGCGCTGCATCCAGGTGCCGATATTGGAGATCGAGGCGCCGATGAACCACCGGCGGTAGTTCGGGATGCGCAGCGAACGGAACGTGCTCATCAGCGCACTCCCGGACCGTCCAGACCCCTCGGAGGCAAGGCGCTAGTCGTCCCGGCCCGGGGTGAGAGGCTCCGCGAAGGCCGGCCAGGCGGCCTCGGACGGCCCCGCGCCGCCCGGTTCTGAACCGCCGTCATCGGTGGCGTTGTTTAGCTCCGGCTCGTCGGCCGCAGGCTCGTCGGCGGCGCTGTTAAGCTCCGGCTCGCCGGTGGGGTCCTCGGCCGCAGGCTCGTCGCTGGCAGGCTCGGCGGCGGCATCGTCGGCCGCAGGCTCGGCGGCGGCGCGGTCAGTGCCCGGCTCGCTACCACCGTCGGTGTCTTGAGCCGGCTGCGCGGAGGCTGAATCTTGGGCGTCAGGTGCGGCGGCCGGCTCGCTGGGAGCCGCCGAGTCGGCGGCGTCCTGATGGTCCTCGGGGCGCACCCGTTCGGACCAGGGCAGCCACTGGGGTGCCAGCAGTGCCGTCTCCGAGGGCAGGAGGCCAACCTCGCAGATCGTCGGCTCCTTGCTGCGCGCCACGCGGGCCAGGGTGATGAACCAGTGCCAGTTCCCGTAGCCGGGGACGAAGGCCTCGAAACGGTGGGTCGTGAGGCGCTCACCCTCGGGGTAGGAGGTGACGTGCCCGCCGACCTGCTCGGCCGGGGCCACCTCGAGGATGCCCTCACGCGCGAAATCGACGGCGGCCGCGAGCACGGCGTCGGGCTTGGCCTGCCGACGGACGGGCCGGCGTTTCACGGGAGCACCGGCGTCGACCGCGTCCGTGGCGGGGGCGGTGGCAGGATCGGTCTCCGGGGCGTCGGTGCGGGCGGGGATCACGGCGGCCTACGCGTCCAGGTCGTCGGCGACTGCGCGCAGCACGGCAGCGACCTTCGACGCGTGGGACTTCTCGGGGTAGCGGCCCTTGCGCAGCCCGTTGGACACACCGTCGAGCAGTTTGATGAGGTCCTCGGTGATGACCGCCATGTCGTCGGCCTTCTTGCGGGTGCCCTTGACCACCGAAGGCGCCGCCTCAAGGATCCTGGCCGAGAGGGCCTGAAGACCCCGCCGGCCATCGGCGACTCCGAATTCCAGTTTCGTGCCGACCTTGACCTCGGTCACGCCGGCAGGCAGGGCGGAAGCGTGGAGGAAGACCTCCTTGCCGTCGTCGGTGGCGACGAAGCCGAAGCCCTTCTCAGCGTCGAACCATTTCACTTTGCCGATGGGCACGTAGTTACCTCTTCTTGGTCTGCTGGGGCGGTGTCCGCCTGCTGTCTGGGGAGCCCGGCGCTGCGGCAGGATACTGCCCTGGCGGCCACTGCCGGGGAGGTCTTTAAGATAAAAGAATATCCCCTCGGCGCTTACTCGTGTGCGCGGGCGTTCTTGTACGCTGTAAGCGTTATGGAAGCCTCCAAGATCCCGGGCCCGTCGGCCGCCGCACCGCAGCGCGGGCGCTCCGCCCTGATGCTCGCCGCCGTCAGCTGCACAGCGCTGGGCCTGGCCTCACTGATTGCGGTCCTGGTGGGAGCCTGGCTGCAGGGATCCGCCTGGCCGGGCTTCGTCTACGCGGCCTTCCTCCTGCTGCCGCTGGCTTTCCTGTTGATGGTCGCCCTGGTCATCGGCGCGGTCATCACGCGCCGCAGGAGCTGAGGCGGAGAACCCCTGCCGCGCCAGCGTCTCCCGTCCGCCGGGTAATCTGTAGGTAATGTCCGCAATCCGCGCCCTGGCCGACGAGTTGGCCGCCCGCAGCGACTCCGATCTGCGCAGCCTCCTTTCGGCACGCCCCGATCTGTCCCTGCCGCCCGTCCCGGACTTCGCCGCCCTGGCCGCCCGGGCCTCGACGCGCGCCAGCCTCCAACGGGCACTCGAGAACCTCACCGAACCGCAGCTCCAGGTCCTCGAGGCGGTGCTCATCGCCGCCGAGGACGCCGGCGGAACCGGCGTGGACGCCGCCACGTTGGGCGCCCTCCTCGGCGGCGAGGAACCCCCGGCGCTCGAGCCGGTCCTGGCTCAGCTCACCGCTCGGGCCCTGCTGCAGGCTCCCCCGGTGTTGCAGGCCGGAGAGCCGCAGGACGGAGCGTTCGACGGCTCGACGCCGGCCGGTAACTGCTACGTTCCCGTCGGCGCACTGGCCGAGGCGCTCGGACCCTACCCTGCCGGCCTGGGCCGCCCCCTCGAGACCCTCGTCCGCGTCCTGCCGGGCTTTGGCGGGCAGCTCGTGGAGGCCGCCGGGTGGGTCCGATCGCTTGGCATCGCCCTGGGTCCGACCCCGGATCCTGAGGCCGCCGCACGTGAGCTGTCCGGCGCCGTTGGACGTCCGGCGGACTGGAAAATCCTGCTGGCCGCGGCCCCGACGGGCACTAAGGAGCTGCTGGAGCGGCTCGCCGGAGCGCCCGTGGGCGTCGTTCCCGCCGCCGCCCGCGCCGGGTACCGGGCCGGGCATGCCGCGGCTCCGGTGGACTGGCTGCTCGGGCACGGGCTGCTTGCCCCGCTCGACGTCGCCCATGTCGAGCTGCCCCGCAGCGTCGGCCGGGCGGTGCGCGGGCACCGGGTCGCCGCATCGCTGCAGGCCGCGCCACCGGATCCCGGGCTCCGCCCGGTGCGCCCTGCGGTCCGCGACAACGCCGCCCACAGCGCGGTCGCCGAGACCCTGCGCCTCGTGGATGCCCTGCTGGCACCGGGCGGGCCCACCCCGGTGGCCACCCTGCGCTCGGGCGGGGTCGGCGTGCGCGAGGTGAAGCGGCTGACCGAGGCGCTGCAGGTCGAGCCGGCCGCCACGCCGTGGCTCCTTGAACTCGCCGCCGGGGCGGGCCTGATCGGGCTCGACGTCGACGACTCACGATGGAAGCCCACCGGAGCGGCCGCAGCCGCCGCCGGCGACCGTGAGGCGCTGTGGCTGGCCCTGGCCGGCGGATGGCTCGACCTCGAGCGCGCCCCCGCGATGGTGGGGACCAAGTCCCCCGACGGGGCCACCATCAACGCACTGGCCGCCGAGGCCTCCCGCCCGGACGCACCCCGCGTGCGCCGGCGGGTGCTCGACGCCGCCGTCGAACTGACCGCTGAGCACGACGGCGCGACAGTGGCGGGCGTCGATGCCCCGTCCCTGACCGCGCGGCTCGCCTGGCACCAGCCGCGGCTTCGACGGCGGTTTGAACGCCTCGTCCCCGGAATCCTGGCCGAAGCGGAGGCGCTGGGTCTCTTCGGCGGCGGTGCCCTGACTCCGATCGGGGAGCTCGTGCAGCAGGACCGGCGGCCGGAGGCCGCCGCCGCGGTCCGGGAAGCCCTCCCGGCGCCCGTGAGCCATTTCGTGGTCCAGGCGGACCTCACCGCCGTCGCCCCGGGGTACCTCGACCCGGTGGTGGCGCGGGAGCTGCTGCTGCTGGCGGAGCCCGAGGGCCGGGGGCCTGCCACGACCTACCGGTTCTCCCCGGCCTCACTCCGCCCGGCTCTTGACGCCGGGCAGGACGCAGCGTCGATCCTCGCCTTCTTGACCCGCCATTCGGCAACCGGGCTGCCCCAGGCCCTCACTTACCTCGTCGAAGACACCGCCGCCCGGTACGGCTCCCTTCGGGTGGGGAGCGCGGGCAGCTACCTGCGCACCGAGGACGACGCCGCCGTCGAGGCCCTGCTTGCCGACCCGCGGGCCGCAGCGCTGGGATTGGTGAAGCTGGCTCCGACAGTCGTGGTGGCCCGAGCCGGCGCCGACGAGCTCACGGCGCTGCTGCGGGACCTCGGCTACACACCCGCTCCCGAGCACCCGACCGCACCCGGCGGCGCCCCTCCTCCAGCCCCCGCCCCACCGTCGACCCCATCGCTGGCCCTGCCTACAGGGCCAACGCGCACCCGGCCCGGCCCCTGGTCCATCACCGAGGAGGAGATCGCCGCCCAGGTGGATTCCCTCAGGGCCGGCGCCCGGCAGGCACCCGACCGGACGGCGGGCCCCGAAGGGGAAACCCTGCTCGGACTCGAGACGCTGCGCGCCGCCATCCGGCTGCGCTCCCCGGTCCGCCTCGGAACCGCCGACAGCCAGGGCAACGCCGTCCGGGAGGTCCTCGTACCTCTCTCGGTCTCCGGCGGCAGGGTGCGGGTTTTCGATCCGGTGCGGCAGGTTGAGAAGGTTGTCTCGGTGCACCGGGTGATGGACGTTGAAATTATCGAAGGGACCTCCGATGGCTGATGGACCGCTGATCGTCCAAAGCGACAAGACCCTCCTGCTGGAGGTCGACCACCCGCAGGCCGACGAGGCGCGCCACGCCATTGCGCCCTTCGCCGAGCTGGAGCGCGCCCCCGAGCACGTCCACAGCTACCGCCTGACCCCGCTGGGGCTGTGGAACGCACGCGCCGCGGGCCTTGACGCCGAGCAGGTCCTCGACACCCTGCTGACGTACTCCCGCTTCCCCGTCCCCCACTCCCTGCTGATCGACATTGAGGACACGATGTCCCGCTACGGTCGGCTTCGGCTGGAGAAGGACCCCCAGCACGGGCTGGTCCTGCGCACCACGGACTATCCGGTGCTTGAGGAGGTCCTGCACGCGAGGAAGATCGCACCCCTGCTTGGTCCGCGCATCGACGGCGAAACCGTCGTCGTTCACTCCTCGCAGCGCGGCCAGCTCAAGCAGCTGCTGCTCAAGCTGGGCTGGCCGGCCGAAGACCTCGCCGGCTACGTCGACGGCACCCCCCACCCCATCGCCCTGACCGAGGACGGCTGGTCGCTGCGTCCCTACCAAAAGCTTGCGGCCGACAGTTTCTTCTCCGGCGGGTCCGGGGTGGTCGTGCTGCCCTGCGGCGCCGGCAAGACCATCGTCGGAGCGGCGGCCATGGCCACCAGCCAGACCACTACCCTGATCCTCGTCACGAACACCGTTTCCGCCCGCCAGTGGAAGGACGAACTCCTCAAGCGCACCTCGCTGACCGAGTCGGACATCGGTGAATACTCGGGCGCCCTCAAGGAGGTCCGGCCGGTGACCATCGCCACCTACCAGGTCCTCACCACCCGGCGCGGCGGACTGTACCCGCACCTCGAGCTGCTCGATAAGAACGACTGGGGGCTGATTGTCTATGACGAGGTCCACCTGCTCCCGGCGCCCATCTTCAAGATGACGGCCGATCTTCAGGCGCGGCGCCGCCTCGGCCTCACTGCCACCCTCGTGCGTGAAGACGGCCGGGAGGGCGAGGTCTTTTCGCTGATCGGGCCCAAGCGCTACGACGCCCCCTGGAAGGACATCGAGGCCCAGGGGTACATCGCCCCGGCCGACTGCGTCGAGGTCCGCGTCGACCTGCCCCGGGACGAACGCGTCGCCTATGCCATGGCCGAGGACGGCGACAAGTACCGGCTGTGCGCGACGTCGGATACCAAGTCCGGCGTCGTCGAGAAGCTCGCCGCCGCTCACAAGGGCGAACAGCTGCTGGTCATCGGGCAGTACCTCGACCAGCTCGATGACCTCGGCGAACGGCTGGACGCGCCGGTGATCAAGGGCGACACCTCCGTAAAGGAGCGCCAGCGGCTCTTCGCCGCCTTCCGCAGCGGGGAAATTTCGACCCTTGTGGTGTCGAAGGTGGCCAACTTCTCGATCGACCTGCCCGAGGCCTCGGTCGCCATCCAGGTCTCGGGTTCCTTCGGCTCGCGCCAGGAGGAGGCCCAGCGCCTGGGCCGGCTGCTGCGGCCCAAGGCCGACGGACGCGCCGCCCGCTTCTACACTGTCGTCGCCCGCGACACCCTCGACCAGGACTTCGCCGCCAAGCGGCAGCGCTTCCTGGCGGAGCAGGGCTACGCCTACCGGATCCTCGACGCGGCCGGACTCGCCGGGTGATGCCGTGGGATGCGTCCTCTCTCGTCGGGCCGGCATCCAGTGGACGTCCAGCCAATTTCCAGAAAACGAGCGGATAATGGCGAAGGTGAAGAAACCGACCCCTGAAGCGAAGCTCCTCGTCGTCGACGATGAACCGAACATCCGCGAACTGCTGTCCACCTCCCTGCGGTTCGCCGGTTTCGAGGTCGTCGCCGCCGGCAACGGACGGGAGGCCCTGGCCGCGGCCGAGGCCCACAACCCCGACCTCGCCGTCCTCGATGTCATGCTTCCCGACATGGACGGCTTCACCGTAACCCGGCGCCTGCGGGCGGCGGGCCGTCATTTCCCGGTGGTCTTCCTCACCGCGCGCGACGACACCGAGGACAAGGTCACCGGCCTCACCGTCGGCGGTGACGACTATGTCACCAAGCCCTTCAGCCTCGATGAGGTGGTCGCCCGGATCCGGGCCGTGCTGCGCCGGACCCAGCCCCTGTCCGATGACGACGCCGTCATCCGGGTTGACGACCTTGAACTTGACGACGACGCGCACGAGGTCCGCCGGGCCGGGGAGATCATCGAGCTGTCCCCCACCGAGTTCAAGCTGCTGCGCTATTTGATGATGAACCCGAACCGGGTGCTTTCCAAGGCGCAGATCCTCGACCACGTGTGGGAGTACGACTTCAACGGGGATGCCTCGATCGTCGAGTCGTACATCTCCTACCTCCGCCGGAAGATCGACAAGAATGCCGACGCGGCGGCACTCATCCAGACAAAGCGGGGCGTCGGTTACCTCCTGCGCTCCACGGACCGACGGTAGGTAGCAGGGCCCTTGATTCGACGGTGGAATTCGGCTTCGCTGCGCTCGCAGCTGGTGGCCATCATGACCCTGCTCATGGTGGTGACCGTGGGCATTACCGGGATCGTGACGGTTTCGCTGCTTCGCAACGGGCTGATCGAACGCATGGACGGGGACCTGACCGCCAACGCCCAGAACGTCTCCAACGCCTTCTTCCACGACCGCAGCGCGAGCGACCGCCCGCTCCTGCGCTTCTACGGGGCGCTCCTCGGCCCCGACGGCACCATCCTCGAGACCTCCCACTCCGCCGCGGAGTCCGACGTTCCCCGGCTTCCGCACCTCACCTCCAAGCAGGTGAACAAGCTCAAGGGTGAGGCGTTCGAGGTGCGCGGCACCGCCCCGGAAAGCCCGGGCTGGCGGGTGAAGGTCCTCGAGTACGAGGACGGGCCGCAGACCCTGGCGATCGCCTCCCCCATGACCACCGTGGACGACTCCGTCCAGGAGGCCTCCGAGATCATCTTCACGGTGGGCCTGGTGGCGACGATGATCGCCTCGGCCATCGCCTTCGTCGCCGTGACCCGCCAGTTCCGCCCCCTGGCCCGGGTGGAGCGCACCGCCGCCGCCATCGCCGCCGGGGATCTCTCGCGCCGCGTCGAAGTCGAGCGGCCCGCCACGGAGGTGGGGCGCCTCTCCCGCTCCCTGAACGCCATGCTTGCCCACATCGAGCGGGCCTTCGCCGCGCGCACCGAATCCGAACGGAAGATGCGCCGGTTCGTCGCCGACGCCTCCCACGAGCTGCGCACACCCCTGGTGACCATCCGCGGCTTCTCGGAGCTGTACCGGCACGGCGCGCTGCAGAAGGAGGAGGACGTCGCGGCGGCCATGGGCCGGATCGAAAGCGAAGCCATCCGGATGGGCCATCTGGTGGAGGACCTGCTGACCCTCGCCCGGATCGACGAGCAGCGGCCACTCGAGGCGAAGCCCATCGACCTGATGGTCCTCGGCAACGACGCGGCCCTCGACGCCCGGGCCATCGCGCCTGACCGCACCATCACCGTCACCGGGCTCGACGGCGGTGCACCGCGTCCCGCGCCCACCGTCGGCGATGAGGCTCGGCTGCGGCAGGTGGTGGGAAACCTCATGACCAACGCACTGCGCTACACCCCCGAGGGGACGCCGATCGAGGTTGCTGTCGGGGTGGCCCCCGTCATCCACGGACGGAGCGACTCGGTGATCGAGGTCCGTGACCACGGTCCCGGAATTTCCGAGGAGGACGCCGCGCGGGTCTTCGAACGCTTCTACCGAGCCGACTCCTCCCGGCACCGGGAAACCGGAGGTACCGGGCTGGGGCTCGCCATCGTCGCCGCGCTCGTCGCCCAGCACGACGGCACGGTGAGGCTCGAGGACACCCCGGGCGGCGGGGCCACCCTGTCGATCCGTCTGCCCCACGCGGTGGACGAGCACCCCCTTGAGTTCTCCTCCACAGACCCCGCCTGAGGCCCGGTTGTCCCCAGCCGGACAGGGAGGAGCCTCCCCCGGTCCGCGGTGACCTACCGTTTCCAAACCGGCACCCGCCGGGAGGGAACCGGCCAGGGAGGACTTCATGGCACATTTCAACGTCGACACCGACAGTCTTGCCGCTCGCAGCGCGCAGGTGCAGGGAACCATCGGCAGGCTGCAGTCCGAGGTCGACTCAATGCAGGCCGGGCTGAGGGAGCTCGAGGCGTTGTGGACCGGCCAGGCCGCCTCCAACTTCCAGGCTCTCGTCGCCCAGTGGCGGGGAACGCAGGCGAGGGTCGAGGAATCCCTGGCCGCCATCAACGAGGCGCTCGCCGCCGCGGGCCGCCACTACGCCGAGGCGGAGTTGAACAACGCCAGGATGTTCCTGCCCTGACCACCCGGTCACGGCAGGACCTGCTGTCCCTTCGCCGTAGCCACCACCCTGGCGCAGCCGTTCGTCGTTAACGCGAAGGAGCGGCACCCCCTCGAAAGGGGATGCCGCTCCTGGTCGGCTGGAGAGCCGGGGGGTTTGGGGACTAGAAGCCGCCCATTCCGCCCATCTCGTCGGCACCGGGGCCTGCGGGGGCAGCCTTCTCAGGCTTGTCCGCGACAACGGCCTCAGTGGTCAGGAACAGCCCGGCGATCGACGCTGCGTTCTGCAGGGCCGAGCGGGTGACCTTCACAGGGTCGTTGACGCCTGCCGCGAGCAGGTCCTCGTAGACACCGGTTGCGGCGTTGAGGCCGTGGCCGGCGGGCAGGCCGCGGACCTTGTCGGCGACAACACCGGGCTCGAGGCCGGCGTTGAAGGCGATCTGCTTCAGCGGAGCATCGATGGCAACGCGGACGATGTTCGCACCGGTTGCCTCGTCGCCGGAGAGCTCGAGGCTTGCGAACGCCTTGGCGCCGGCCTGGATCAGGGCAACGCCGCCACCGGCGACGATTCCCTCTTCAACGGCAGCCTTCGCGTTGCGGACGGCGTCCTCGATGCGGTGCTTGCGCTCCTTGAGCTCGACCTCCGTGGCTGCACCGGCCTTGATGACTGCAACGCCGCCGGCCAGCTTGGCCAGGCGTTCCTGCAGCTTCTCGCGGTCGTAGTCCGAGTCCGAGTTGTCGATCTCGGCGCGGATCTGGGCAACGCGGCCGGCGATCGCGTCGGCGTCGCCTGCACCCTCGACGATGGTGGTCTCGTCCTTGGTGACGACGACCTTGCGGGCCTGGCCCAGCAGGTCGAGCGTGGCGTTTTCGAGCTTGAGGCCAACCTCTTCGGCGATGACCTGGCCACCGGTGAGGATGGCGATGTCGGCCAGCTGTGCCTTGCGGCGGTCGCCGAAGCCCGGAGCCTTGACGGCGACGGACTTGAAGGTGCCACGGATCTTGTTCACCACGAGGGTGGCGAGTGCTTCGCCTTCAACGTCTTCGGCGATGATCAGCAGGGGCTTGCCCGACTGCATGACCTTCTCGAGGACGGCGACGAGATCCTTGACGTTGGAGATCTTCGAGTTGACGATCAGGATGTACGGGTCTTCGAGGACCGTCTCCTGGCGCTCGGCGTCGGTCACGAAGTAACCGGAGATGTAGCCCTTGTCGAAGCGCATGCCTTCGGTGAGCTCGAGTTCGAGCCCGAAGGTGTTCGACTCCTCAACGGTGATGACACCTTCCTTGCCGACCTTGTCGAGCGCCTCGGCGATCAGGTCGCCGATCTGGGTGTCCCCGGCGGAGATCGAAGCCGTGGCGGCGATCTCTTCCTTCGTCTCGATCTCCTTGGCGGAGGCAAGCAGTTCCTCGGTGACAGCCGCGACGGCCTTCTCGATGCCGCGCTTGAGGCTCAGCGGGTCGGCGCCGGCGGCCACGTTGCGGAGGCCTTCCTTGACCAGGGCCTGGGCGAGGACGGTCGCCGTGGTGGTGCCGTCGCCTGCGACGTCGTCGGTCTTCTTGGCGACTTCCTTGACCAGCTCGGCGCCGATCTTCTCGAACGGGTCGTCCAGTTCGATTTCCTTGGCGATGGAGACACCATCGTTGGTGATCGTGGGGGCGCCCCACTTCTTCTCGAGGACGACGTTGCGGCCACGCGGGCCCAGCGTCACCTTGACGGCGTCAGCGAGGATGTTCAACCCACGCTCGAGGCCGCGGCGGGCCTCTTCATCAAAAGAAATGATCTTGGCCATAACGGCTTAGGTCCTTTCGGGGACAGTTATGCATTTCAGCAAACGAGTGGTCACCAGCCTGCGGTGCCCGCGACGGACGGGCTTTCCCGGAAACGATCTCTTTACGCTCCGGGTGCACCCTCACCACAGTGGTATGCCTGCTTTGCTCGATGCCCATGACTTAGCAGTCAGCGGGTTCGAGTGCTAAGTCAATAATTAGCACTCCCACCGCACGAGTGCAAGCCGCCGGAACCCGAACGGCCGGGGATGACCCTGAAAGGCGGAGGCCGGATCCGGGGTTCTACCTGATGCGCAGCCTTTCGCCCGGGCATAGCGTAGAAGCAGCACCAACAACCAAGGAGAAATGTGTCAACGACCCCAGACCAGCCCCGCTCCGACTCGGACCCTGCGCCGGACGCAGCGGCCCCGCAGCCAGACGGGTACCCCCTGCCGGGCGGAGCGCGGGAGCACGACGATACCGCCGTGGACCCGCAGGCTCAGCTGTTCGAGCGGAAGGACAACCTGCCGGACGACGGCGACGCCTACCGCCAGCCCGCAGCGCCCTCGGGTCCCCGCCAGGACCTGTATTCCCAGGATCCCTACGCCGAGGACTCTTCCCGGCCGGCCCCGTCCGGTGAGTACCAGCCGAACCCCTACGAGCAGAACTCGTATCAGGGGAACCAGTACCCGCAGGGACAGTTCCAGCAGGGCCCGCCCCCGGGCGGGCAGTATCCCTCGGGCCAGTTCCAGGGCCAGTTCCCCCAAGGCCAGTACCCGCAGGGCCAGCCCTACGGCGTCCCCGGCTACCCGTATGGCTCGGGCTATCCCGAGCAGAAGTCGCGGCTTGTGGCCGGACTTCTCGGGATCCTGCTCGGTTCCCTGGGCATCCACAGGTTCTACCTCGGATATGTGGGCATCGGCATCGCCCAGATCGCCGTCACCATCGTGACCTTCGGGTTGGGGGCCGTCTGGGGCTTCATCGAGGGCATCATGATCCTCGTGGGCGCCGAGTCCTTCCGGCGGGATGCCAAGGGCGTGCCCCTCAAGGAGTAAGGCAGCAGGCCGGCCGGCGAATCACCGGCCGGCCGGCCGTCGCCGGACTACTGGAGTTCGGGGCCGATGACCACCGTGAGGTCCGGCGACACGCCCGCCCCGTCCTGGACCGCGGCGATCCCCAGTGCGGAGGCCACGGCTTCGGCACCGGCCCGCTGCTCCGCCCCGTTATAGAAGACGACCGACCCCTCAAGCGGGGCGCCGGCCCAGTTTCCGGGCGAAGCACCGGTCCAGCCGTCGGCGGTCAGGCGCCCGGCCACCGTTCCGGCGAGCCCGGGGACGCCGGTGCTGTTGAGCACGTTGACCTTCTGCGCCTTATCGACGGTCGGCTTCGGGTCCTGCGGAGGTGCCGACGTCGCCGGCGTGGACGGGCCCGCCGTGCCGGTGGCCTCCGGGGATCCCGGTTCCGGCGGGCGCAGCCTGTCCGTCGACGATGCGGTGGGCTCAGGGCTGCTGTCCGCGGCCGCGCCGGCATTGGCCGCGGAGGCGGACCCTGCCCCGCCCATCTCGAGCCGCGGGAGCAGGAAGTAGGCGGCAACGCCTACCAGCAAAGCAAGGACTCCCACGGCAATCTTCAACCCGAGGCCGCTTCCCCGGACGGCGACGAGCCTCTCCCGGTGCACCCCCTGGCGCGACGCCGTCTCGGGGATGCGGTCAAACTCGTCCTGGGGGTACTTGCTCATGCGGTGAAGGGATCCTTGCGTTGGTCAGATGTCGGCGCCGAGGCGGCGGGCGGAGCGTGCACGCTGGCGCGATGTCCGCAGCCTGCGCAGCCTCTTCACGAGCATCGGGTCGTGGGCGAGGGCCGCCTCCGAATCGATCAGCGCATTGAGAACCTGGTAGTAGTGGGTGGCGGACATGTTGAAGAGGTCCCGGATGGCCTGTTCCTTGGCTCCGGAGTACTTCCACCACTCACGCTCGAGCGCCAGCATCTGCTGTTCCCGCTCGCTGAGGACGCCCCGGCTGCCGGGGGCCGGGGCAGGTGCCCCCGCTGGCTCGCTCACGCGCCGCTCCTCGTTCTAGGTAATGCTTCCGCACCCATGGTAGTTGCGAATGACATACCTGTCATTCGCCGCACCGCCCGCCCGCACGTTCCCGGAGCCCCGCGCCGATCGGCCAGAATGAGGGAATGCGCTACGAGGATGTCCCCCTGTTCCCCTTCCCCCCGGCGCCGGAGGCCCCCGCGACAGGTGGAGCCGGTGGAGCCGCAGGCACGCCCGCTTTCCCATTCGCCGCCCCTGCCCCCGTCGGAGCGGTCGTCGCCGCTGACTGGGCGCCCGCCCTGGCGCCCCACGAACCGACACTCCACCGCCTGGCCGCGCGGCTCGAGGAGGACCGCCGCGCCGGCCACAGGATCCTTCCGCAGCCCGGCAACATCCTCCGGGCCTTCAGCGGCCCCCTGGGCGGGGTGAAGGTCGTCATTGTCGGCCAGGATCCCTACCCGACGCCCGGGCACTCGGTCGGGTTGGCGTTTTCGGTCGATCCGGCAACCCGGCCGCTGCCCCGGAGCCTCGTCAACATCTACAAGGAACTCTCGGAGGACCTCGGCGTCACCGCCCCCGCCATAGGGGACCTCTCGGGGTGGACCCGGCAGGGCGTCCTGCTGATGAACCGGGTACTGACGGTGCGGGCGGGCGAACCCGCGTCACACCGTGGCTGGGGCTGGGAGGACGTCACCGACGCGGCGCTGCGCGCGCTCGTGGCACGGGGAGGACCGCTGGTCGCCGTCCTGTGGGGCCGGGACGCCCTGAAGCTCAAGCCCCTGTTCGCCGGTATCCCCACCGTGGAGTCAGCGCACCCCAGCCCGCTCTCCGCCTCCCGCGGCTTCTTCGGGTCACGGCCCTTCAGCCGGGTCAACGCCCTCCTGCAGCAGCAGGGCGCGGACCCGGTGGACTGGCTCGCAGGCTGAGGCTACCGCCGGCGGTTCCGCCGCCGCTCGTTGCTGCCCAGGCCGCGGGTGAGCGGCCGGGCGAGGTTGTCGCCGAGCACCACCCCGCCGGCGATGGCGAGGATGACGGTGAACGCGTTGAACAGACCCAGGGCACCGGCGCTCGGAACGCCGGTGTTGGTGGTGAGCATGTACATCGCACGGAAGATCGAAAGTCCCGGGTAGAGGAACATGACCGCCGGCACCGCCAGCACCAGCTGGGGTGCGCCCATGCGCAGCGCCACGATGCGTGACAGCGCGCCGATCAGCACGGCCGCCAGCGCCGGCGCCAGCCGGTACCCCACGCCCGCGTTGATCGCCGAGATCCACAGGACGTAGCCGGCGGTGCCCACCAGGGCCGTGGGAACGACAAGTGAAAGGTCCGTCTGCTCGGTGACGGCGAACATCGCCACGGCAATGAAGATCAGCAGCGCGATCACCGGCCAGGGGTACGGCGACGCCGGGGCCGCGAGCAGCTCGAGGTCAGGGATGCCGATGGCCGCACCGAACACCAGGGCGACGGCGATTCCGGAGACCACCCCACCGAAAATCAGCAGTGCCGACAGGAACCGTCCGGCCGCGGTGACCGGGAACCCGTTGATGGCGTCCTGGGTGGCCGAGACCAGCCGACCGGCGGGCAGGAGCAGCAGGATGCCGCCGACCACCACCAGCGACGGCGCGATCGGCACCTCGAGCCACCAGAACAGCATGGCGATCAGGGTGGCCATCGCCGAGGAGGTGGCGACGGAGAAGAACTCGGGCACCCTCCACCGGCCGAGCTGTCGCGAGACGAGGTCGACGAGGATACAGCTGCCCAGCCCGATCAGGGCCCCAAGCATTCCCCCGCCGATGAAGGCGACGATGGCTGCACCGAAGATCCCGAACGCGGCGGTGACCATCCAGCGCGGGAACGGCTTGGGCCGTCGAGTGATCTGCTCGAGGCGCTGGGCCGCCTCAATGCGCGAGACACCGCCGGCGGCGATATCGGAGACGAGCTGGTGGATCGCCGTCAGTCCTGCATAGTTGTTGGTCCAGGACCGCACCACGCGCAGCACCGTGGTGGGCGTCTGGTCCTTGGCCGAGTAGTTGATCACCACCGACTGGTTGGTGATGTCCACCTCGATGTGGTCAAGGCCCAGGGCCGCGGTGACGGCGATGATGCTTGTCTCGACCTCAAGGGCGCCGGCGCCGTAGCGGAACATCGTCTCGGCCAGGCTGAGGGCGAAATCGAGGGTCTTGCGGGCGCTGGCGTCCGGTCCCCCCACCTGGATGGTCGGGTTGGCGTAGGGGCTGCCGGCGAGCCGCTCGACGATGCTCATCGCCTGGGTCGGCGGCTCCTCCCCCTGGACGAGCCGTCGGAGTACGTTCCGCGCCGCGGCGTTCGAGCGGTCCGGGCGCACGGTGCGCGGCGTCGTTGGCAGCGCGTCCGTCGGCGACGGCGCCCGTGAGGGACGCCGGGCGGGCCGCGGGCGGGGCTTGGCGCCCGGAGTCGAGGGCTGCGCGGGGCTCGATGCGGCCGGCTGCTTGGTGCCGCCGCCGGCCGGTCGTTGGGCGCCCTGCGCCGGAGGTGACGGGTCGCCTCCGGGCTTCCGGGCGACCGACGGGCTTTCGGCCGACGGTGGACGGACGGGTCGGTGGATCACCGGCAGCGGGCCCGCTGCTGGTGAGGGATTGGTTTCGGGCTTCCGGCCCCCGTTCGAGCCGGCCTTGTCATCCACGGTGTATTCCCTGCCTTGCTGCCCGCGGGCTGTTCTTCGATCAGTAGAAGGGCTGCTGGTGCCGGCGCCAGTAGATCTGGCGGGCCACCCGCTCCCCCACGGTGGTCCAAAGCCGATACTTCTTCTCGTTCAGGGCGAGGTCCCAGCAGCCGGTGAAATCGGTGACTGTCTTGGAGAAGCTCGTCTTGAAGAGGCCGAGGCCGTGGTGCGGGTGGGAGGTGTCCTTGAGCCGGTCCGCGGGCGGGGTTCCGCAGAAGTCGTACTCGCGGATGGCGAACTCGTCCTTGAGGTCGTTGATGGCCGTCCACTGCAGCAGGTGGGAGTCCCCGTACTGCGAACGCCCGGGCTTCGACCCGCCGTCCTTGTAGGTTCCCTTGCTGCCGTAATTGATGATGAACGCGCCCACCGACGGCTCGCCGTCCTCGTAGACGAAGTAGAGACGGCCCTGGCCGGCGGCGGCGAAGTTCCCCCAGAACCGGCTGTAGTACTCAAAGGAGCGCAGGCGGGCCGCCGAGCGGTCCTCGATGTGGGCCATCAGCCGGTACATGATGCTGAAGTTTTCCTCGGTCGGCTCGACCCGGCGCACTTCGACGCCTTCCCGCAGAGCCCGGCGCACGGCGTTGCGGCCGCGGGAGGAGAGGTTGCGCAGCAACTGGTTCGACTCCGGCGTGGTGTCGAGGAGTGCCGTATGGTCATTCGGCTGCAGGTCGAAGGTCTTGTGCAGGCCGGCGGCGGTGAAAAGCTGCCGGACCTCAGGAGAGTCGACGATGTCGGGTTCGATCTTCACCGCGAAGACGTTCAGGCGGGACGCGGCGGTGAAGTCCTTCAGCGCGTCGAGCATGGCCGGCACATGGGCCGGCTCGGCCGCGCCCGGGCCCTTGATCAGGTACCAGAGCCGGCCAAGGACCGGGAAGGACTTCTCGAGCACCAGGTTGTAGCTCGAGTACTGGGCGGACTCGAAGACCAGGAAGCGCGGCTTCCACCCGTGATGCGACTTCACCTCGGCGAAAGAGGCCGACTGCAGGACATTTCCGCCGTCCGGGTTGGATGGAACGAGGTCGTCCCACTTGTCCTGCTCCGCTTTCGTGGCGAAACGCGCGGTGAAGTTGATCAAGTTGCCTTCTCTGCTGGTGGCCCGGAGGTGGCCGGCGGGGTTCCGGCGCACGGATTTACCCGCCCAAGTCTAACTGTTGCGCCGAAGACGGACCGCATGACGCGACGCGGGAACCGCTTTGGCCCGCAGGAGCATTCGACCTCGGTAGCATCGGGACATGGACTTTCGATACCTCGGCAACAGTGGACTGAAAATCTCCGAAATCACCTATGGGAACTGGCTGACCCATGGGTCGCAGGTGGAAAACGACGTGGCGATGCGGTGCGTCCGCGCCGCCATCGACGTCGGCATCAGCACCTTCGACACCGCCGACGCCTACGCCAATACCGCGGCCGAGACGGTGCTGGGCGAGGCGCTGAAGGGCGAGCGCCGGGAGACCATCGAGATCTTCACCAAGGTCTACTGGCCCACCGGCTCCAAGGGCCACAACGAGGTGGGCCTGTCCCGCAAGCACATCCGGGACTCCATCGACGGTTCCCTGCGCCGCCTGCAGACCGACTACGTCGATCTGTACCAGGCGCACCGGTATGACAGCGAGACCCCGCTTGAGGAGACGATGCAGGCCTTCGCCGATGTCGTCCGCCAGGGCAAGGCCCTCTATATCGGGGTCAGCGAATGGACGGCGGACCAGATCCGCGCCGGGCACGCCCTCGCCCGGGAGCTCGGGATCCAGCTGATTTCCAACCAGCCGCAGTACTCGATGCTGTGGCGGGTGATCGAGGAGGAGGTCGTGCCGGCCTCCGAGGAGCTGGGCCTGTCCCAGATCGTCTGGTCCCCGGTGGCCCAGGGCGTCCTGACCGGCAAGTACCTGCCGGGCAGGGAACCCGAAGCGGGTACCCGCGCCGCGGACGAGAAGGGCGGCGCCGCTGTGATTCAACGATGGATGGAGGACGATGTCCTCACCGGCGTGCAGCGGCTGAAGCCCATCGCCGACGGCGTCGGGCTCACGATGGCCCAGCTGGCCATCGCCTGGGTGCTGCAGAACCGGAATGTCGCCTCCGCCATCATCGGCGCCTCCCGGCCGGAGCAGGTTGAGTCAAACGCCGCTGCCTCCGGCGTCGTCCTTGAGGCGGACGTTATGGCGGCCATCGATGAGGCGCTCGGCGCACTCGCGGAACGGGACCCGGCCCGCACGCAGTCCCCCGAGAAGCGGCCGGCCTGATGGGGGGCTCACGCATCGCCGTCACGGGTGCATCGGGAAAGCTGGGCCGCAGCGTGGTGCGCGGCCTGCGCGAGGCGGGCAACACGGTCCTTGAACTCGACCAGCACGGCGAGCGCGGCGACGGTTTCCTGCGGATCGACCTGCGCGACTACGGGCAGGTGCTCGACGCCCTGCTCGGCGTGGACGGCGTGCACGATGGCTTCGACGCCGTGGTGCACCTTGCGGCGATCCCCGCCCCGGGGATCACGGCGGACGCGGCGACCTTCGCGAACAACATGGCGTGCACCTACAACGTCTTCCAGGCGTGCCGGCGCGCCGGCATCCGGCGGATCGTCTACGCCTCGAGCGAGACCGTCCAGGGCCTGCCCTTCGACACGGATCCGCCGTACCTGCCCGTCGACGAGGAGTATCCCGCACGCCCCGAGAGCACCTATTCCCTGGTGAAGCACCTTGAGGAGCAGATGGCCGCCGAGCTCGCCCGGTGGGATCCCGCCTTGAGCATCACGGCCCTCCGCTTCTCCAATGTGATGGACCCGGAGGACTACGACGAATTCCCGTCCTTCGACGCCGACGCCCGGCTGCGGAAGTGGAACCTGTGGGGATACATCGACGGCCGCGACGGCGCGCAGGCGGTGCAGAAGGCTCTTGAGAATGCGGGGCCCGGCTTCGACACCTTCCTGATCGCCGCCGCCGATACGGTGATGACCCGCTCCAGCGCGGAGCTGGCCGCCGAGGTGTTTCCGAAGGTGGAGTTCCGCCGGGACGTCGGCGGGAACGGAACTCTGCTCTCCATCGACAAGGCGCGCCGGGTGCTCGGCTTCAAACCCCGGCACAGCTGGCGCGACCCCCGGTAGGCGGCGGCGACTATCACCGGGGAAAAAAGATCAGTAGGCTTACTGATGAAGGATGCACAGTGTGCCTACCGCAACGAGAGGTGAAACCATGACCGAAGAGAACCTCCCCGACGAGGACCTCACCATCATCACCGACGACGAGCTCGAAGCGCAGGAAAGGTCGCTGGCGGACCTCGATCCGCTCGCCGGGGACACCGCGGACCTGTACCCGGGCGCGGCCGAGGACAACCCGGACCGATGGCAGGAGGACCCGCTGCTCCGGGGCGAGGGGTACGACGAGGAGGATGACTCCCTGCTCACCGACCAGATCCTCCGCGACGAAACCGCGCAGGCACGCTGGGAGCACGGCGACGAGCAGATCCCCCCGGACGTCCCGACCCTGGGCGAGGCCGCCGACGACGTCGACTTCGGCATCGGCGAGGACGACGAGGTGGACTCGAGCGACGACCCCTCCAACGGCGGCGGATCGCCGCTGAGCCATATCGACGACAGAGACCTCCAGTAGGCGTCCTTTCGAACACTCCGCGCGACGGCGGCGCCCCTCTTGGAGAGGCGGCCGCCGTCGCCGTTCTTGACCGAGCGATGCGCTCGAGAACCCAGGAAACCGGAACCCGGCCGATCTGCGGCCGACACAGCCGCAGGGTCGGTTCGAATCGGGGCTAGTACGAAATCAGTTCGACGAGGTCGCCCACCCGGTCTTCCGGATAATTGCGGGCGATGTCGGCCTGGCTGATCACCCCGACGAGGTCGTGCCCGTCAATCACGGGCAGCCGCCGGACCTGATGGTCCTGCATGGTGCGGATCGCTGCCTCAACGGTGTCGTCGGCGCCAATGGTCACCGGCTTGCCTTGGGTGAGGTCGCCGGCCGTGACGGTGGTGGGGTCGCCTCCGTCGGCCAGGCACCTCACCACAATGTCGCGGTCCGTCAGCATGCCCTTGAGCCGGCCGTCCTCGCCGCAGATCGGAAGCGACCCAACATCGAGGTCCCTCATCTTCACTGCCGCCTGCTGCAGGGTGTCCTTTTCGCCGATGCATTCGACACTGCCGGTCATGATGTCTCGCGCCGTGGTGGGCATGACGCTCTCCTTCCTGCTGGGTGCGCCGCGTCAATGGACGCGGCCGCGGGCTCCGGCAATGAACCGTAAGCCTGCTTAGCAGTATCCGCCCCACCGCCCCCGAAGCAAAGGAGTTGGAGGGGTTATGCACGGCCCGGCCGCTCCGTAGACTTCCCCTCAGGGAACTCATCTCCTCCCGTCGCCTTTGAAAGGACCGGTCGCCGCCATGTCAGAAGCCTCAGAGCCGCAGGAACGAACCCACAACGAGGCACCCGCCGAGGGCGATCCCGCCGCGGACCCGGCCGATCTTCGCCAACACACACAGGACGCCGCCGAAGGCGACGACTCCGCCGCCGAATACGGGGACGCCCCCTCCGGCAAGGACTCCTGACCACCGGGCAAGGGGCGGCCGCGCACAGCCGCCGGCAGGAAGTCTTAAAGCCCGGTCCCGCCGTCATTTCGATCCGCGCGCTTTCCAGCGATCGGGCCGCAGTGGTAAACCGTACGTACCTCACGCAGGCTGCGCCGGTGACGGCGCACAAGCACACTTAGAAAGGTGCTGCCAATGACCCAAGCAGTGAAAGACCATGCGGGCCTCTACAAGCTCGCCGGGCCTTGGACGACCATCTACGTCGATGGAAGCGCAGGCGCCGACGACTCGTTCGCGAGCGACGACACCCTTCCCCTCACCGTCGCCGACGCCATGGAGCGCAACGGCGCGCCCAAGGAGGACATCAAGGCCGCGATGGCAGCGCTGTCGAAGTCGGCCCGGGGCCTTCCCGACCCGGTGACCCGCTTTGTCCTGGTCCGCGGCGGTGAAGCCGCCGTGGACGACTTCCTCCCGGGCGGGCTCGTCACCGGATCCCCCGTCATCGCCGTCGGGCCCATCCCCGACCTCAGCCCGCTCGCCCGGCACTGCCCCGGCGGGTTCGCCTACGTCGTGGCCGAAGTCGGGCGCGACGGTGGGGAGGTGTACCTGCGCAGGGCGGACCGGGAATGGGGAGCACCGGACCGCGGCGAACCCGTGGCCGCCGTCGAGGGCGACACCGAACACATGCGGAAGGTCCACGCCGGGGGCTGGGCACATGGGCGGTACCACCACCACGCAGAAAAGGTCTGGAAGTCCAATGCGGCGGAGGTCGCCGGGGAGATCGACCGGGCCGTCTCGGCCTCGCGCGCGAAACTCGTCGTCCTCTCCGGCGACATCCGGGCCCGGCAGCTCGTCGCCGACCAGGTGTCGGAGGAGACCCGGGGGCTTCTCGGCGTGGTCGACAGTCACACGCGCACCGGCGGATCCGATGCCGACACCTTCACGCTGCAGGTCGACCAGCTCGTCACGAAGGTGATGGCCGACCAGCAGCATCGCCTGCTCGAGCGGCTCGCTGAGCACGAAGGCCAGGGATCCGGAATCTCGGCCGCCGGTCTGGGCGCGGTCGTCAGCGCGTTGCAGCAGGCACAGGTCGAAACCCTGCTCCTCGAATCCACGGCCTGGGGTGACAGGACGCTACTCGCCCTCGACGCCCCACCCTGGATCACCGCGGACGAGGAAGCCACCGCCGGAGCGGGCGCGCTCGGCAGCGTCCCTGCGCTCGCCGCGATCCTGCGGGCGGCTGCTCTGACCGACGCCGAGACGGTGCTCTATCCGCCGGGAGCGCTCGATTCGAGGCCCATCGCCGCCCTGCTGCGCTGGGCCACTGGGCCAACCGTTCCGGCGGCTACGTAGGTCCCAAGGCACACAAAAGCGGCACTCCCCAGCCTCAGCTGGGGAGTGCCGCTGTGTCGTCCGGCGGTGGTTGTCAGATAGCCACCTGCCGCTGTCCCGCCCGAACTACCTGCCGCTGTCGCGGCCGAATCTACCTGCCGCTGTCGCGGCCGAACCTACCTGCCGCTGTCGCGGCGGGGGGTGTCGACGTCTGGATCGAGCTCGTCGGCCTTGCGGGCGTGGTTCATCGTTTCTTCCCTCAGGCCCTGGGCGTCCGTCTGGCGCTCCGCGGCCTGACGGCGGAGCCGCTCGGCCTCGACCTCGGCACGCTGCGCCTCTGCCTCGGCCATGGTTGCCTTCGCTTCGCGTTCACGCGCCTCGAGTTCGGTCTCCTGGGCCTTCTCCCGGATCTCGGCTGCCTGCCGTCGGCCCTTTTCCTTCTGCCGCTCAACATGGGCCTGCCGGCGTTTCCGGCTCAGCGCTATCACCACTCCGATCACCGCCAACACGACGATGATCCCAACAATGATCCAGATCAGTTGACTTGTCTCCACTGCCCGTTCACCTTCCCTGTTGCCTTTGACGTTCGCGGTGCCTCATTCAATGTGCTGGAGCCCGGCGGATCAGCCGCCGAGGCCACCGAGACCGCCAAGACCGCCGGGCAGCTTGCCCAGGAGGTCCTGCGGGTCGATGCCGAGCTTGGCGAGGAGTCCCGCGTGCTGCTCGGTGTCTACAGTGTCGGGAAGCTCGGACTCGGCCTGGCCGGCCTTGTCGGACTTGCCCTGCGACTTCAACAGCTCGATGATCTGCGCTTTATCAATGTTCATAGTTCCTCCGTGGCTCGGACGTCCAGACCTTGGACGCCGGTTCGACAAAACTGGAATACTAAGCACGCTTACTGAGAGCATTGCACACCCCCTGCTGATTGTCACGGGTGTCAACCCTTTGAAGCTGGCACAATTCCTGCCATGCCGACCTCCCTGTTGATCCTTTCGGATACCCACATCCCCTCCCGCGCGAAAACCCTCCCCGACGGCCTCTGGTCCGCGGTCGAAAGCGCCGACCTCGTGGTTCACGCCGGGGATTGGACGGACATCCAGTTCTTTGAAGAACTCCGCGACCGTTCCCGGCGCCTCCTGAGCTGCTACGGCAACAACGACGGCGACGCCCTGCGGGCCGAGCTGCCGCTCGTGGCGCGGGAAAAGATCGAGGGGCTCCGCTTCGCCGTCGTCCATGAGACGGGCGCCAAGACCGGCAGGGAGCAGCGGATGGACCGTGAATTCCCTGACACGGACGTGCTGGTCTTCGGTCACAGCCATATTCCGTGGGACACCGTCACTGGTGCCGGCATGAGGCTGCTGAACCCTGGATCCCCGACCGATCGACGGCGGCAGCCGCACTGCTCGTATCTGACGGCAACCGTCGACGGCCACCGGCTCGACGTCGACCTTCACCTCCTACCGGTCCGGGCCTGACCCGCCGGACGGGCCTCCGCAAGCGCTGCCGGGCATGGGACACTGGCCCTATGATCCTGCTTGGCTGGAATCCCGACCGAGGTGATGATCCCTTTGGCGGGTACCGGTCGACTGTGGACGAGGTCACCGGGGCCGGGTTCTTCCGCTGCAAATGGCTCCTTCCTCCCCTCCAGGCAACGGCAGGGACCGAGGTGTGGCTGTTCAGCCAGGGAAGCCGCGAGCGCGGCGTTCTGGGCCACGGCAGGGTCGTCGCGCCCCCCGATCCCCTACCGTCCGGCCGGGGCGGAGCGCCGGGCATCGTCGAGTTCGATGCGCTGAGGCCCCGGGGAGACTCGATTCCCTTGGACCTGCTGACCCTGCGCGTCCCGGGCATCGCCTGGGGGGTGAACCGTCCCTCCCTCCGGATCCCAGCCGCGGCCGGGCTGGCGCTGCGGACCCTCTGGGCTGAGACCAGCACCCCCGAAGAGGCAGATCCCCTCCTTCCACCCCCTGGAACCCTCCCCCCGGGCGCGCTGGCCCAGGCCCGGGTCAACCGGTACGAAAGAGACCCCTCCGCGCGCCGCGTCTGCCTCGCCCACCACGGGACTTCCTGCGCGGTCTGCGGCTTTTCCTTCGAGGAGGCCTTCGGACCGCCCGGTCGGGACTTCGTGCACGTGCACCACCTCGCCCCGGCTACCCGCCTCGTGGCGGGCTACGAACTCGACCCGATCGCGGATCTTGTCCCGCTGTGCCCCAACTGCCACTCCATGGCACACCTGCGCCTCCCGGACCCCTACTCGCCGGCCGAACTGCGCGCACTGCGGTCCGCCGCAGGGTTTGTGCCGGGGACAACCCTCAGCCCGGAGCAGTTGACGGCCCAGGCTGACGCTGTGCGGATCCTGGGAGCCCGCTAAGAGGGCCGTGGTCAGATCCGCGAAAGCCCTCATATACTGCGGATACGTCACGAGCCGATTGTCAAAGGCTGGTGCTGGGGACCCTTCAATGACAAGAGGTAAAGATGGCCCGTGTCTTCGGGATAGCGGCCGCAGTGATTGCTGTCTTGGCCCTTCTGGTTCTGGGCTTCCTTCTGCTGAACCGCGAAGAGGACGGTGAGCGCAAGCCGGCGGCCGCAATCCACTTCACCGCGGCGGGGGACTTCGCCGCCTCGGGGGAAGCAGCGGCCGTCCTGACCAAGAATGCCTCACTGTCCCCGGAATTCACCCTGGCCCTGGGGGATCTGTCCTACGGCCGTCCGGGCGGGGAACAGGAATGGTGCGACTTCGTCACGAGCAAGGTGGGTACAGCCTTTCCCTTCCAGCTGATCGCCGGCAACCATGAGAGCGATGGCAGTGACGGAAACATCAACGACTTCTCCGCCTGCCTGCCCAACCGGCTGCCCGGACTGGTGGGGACCTACGGGCGCGAGTGGTACGTCGATGTGCCGGCCGAGGACCCGATCGCCCGCTTCGTGATGATCTCCCCGGGCCTGGTCTTTCCCGAAAGTGAATCGTCCTGGGATTACCGTCCCGGCTCGGACCACTACGCCTGGACGGAGTCGGCGATCGACGGTGCCCGTGACAGCGGCATCCCGTGGGTGATCGTTGGGAACCACATGCCGTGCCTGTCGCTGGGCGAGTACAGCTGCTCGGCGGGCGAAGAGCTCACCAACCTGCTGATCAGCAAGAAGGTTGATCTTGTGCTCAACGGCCACGAGCACCTGTACCAGCGCACCTACCAGATCGGGCATGGGGACGGCTGCGCCGAGATCGTCCCCGACGCCTTCAATGAGGAGTGCATTACCGACACCGACAGTTCACTCGCCCAGGGCCCGGGCACGGTCTTCGCGACCATCGGCACCGGTGGAATCGGCCTGCGCGATGCCAACCCCGCCGACCCGGAGGCCGGTTACTTCGCGGCCCGGACGGCCACCAACGCCAATCCCACCCACGGCCTGCTCGATGTCTCCGTCACCGAACGCTCAATCTCGGCCGAGTTCGTTCGGGCGGCCGGCGGAACCTTCGAAGACTCCTTCACCATCCGGGCGAAAGCGGGAGGCCGGGATAGCGAGGCCTCCTTCACCGAGGACTGCGCGGGCCTTGGCTGCGCCCTTGACGCCTCCACGCCCCTTCCCGCGCAGGGGAACCGTTCCTATACGTGGGACTTCGGCAACGGCGAAACCGCCACCGGGGTCCGGCCGACCATCACCTATGACGCCCCGGGGGACTATGAGATCTCCCTGACCGTCAAGGACAAGGCAGGCAGTGAAACCGTCTCCAAGCGGGTCTCGGTGGGCGAAGGGGCGGCCTCGACCTTCTCGGACCCGTTCGAGCGCACCACGGAAACCGGCTGGGGCGACGCCGAGGAAGGCGGGGCCTGGACCGACAGCGGGGAACCGGGCGCCTTCAGTGTGGCGGATGGGAGCGGGATCATGCAGCTGGCTACACCCGCGTCGGGAGCGGCCGCGTCCCTGGAGGCGGTGAACAGCTCCAGGATGGACCTGCGAGCCGCCCTTGGGGTGGATCGGCGCCCGGCCGGAGGAAGCCTGTATCTGCGCCTGATCACCCGACAGACCGACCGCGCCGGGGCCTACCGAACGGTCCTTAAATTCTCGCCCGAGGGCGAACTTTCCTTCCTGATCGACCGGGTCAACAGGGACGGCGCCGAGGTGCGGATCGGACCTGAAGTTATAGTCCCCGACCTCTCGGTCGCCGGAGGCGAGATCGTCAATGTGCGGGCCCAGGCCACCGGCACGAGTCCGACAACCCTGCGCGCCAAGGTCTGGAAGGCAGGAGAACCGGAACCCTCGGAATGGCAGATCGACACCAGCGATTCCGCCCCCGGGCTCCAGACTCCCGGGGCCGCCGGCATCAACACCTACCTCTCATCGGGGGCGACCAACGCCCCGGTCACCGTCCAGTTCGAGGAGATCACCGGCACCCTCACGGAATAGCACCGCCGCCGGACCCTACCGGCGCCGCCGGTAGGGTCACCGGGGAAAAGCGGCCAGTGCGCGTTCCGCCACCCGGGCCAGATCAGGACGGGACGCCCCGGCCGAGGCCTGAACGGCGAGCCCTGCCGTGACCGTGGCAAGATACCGCGCCAACTCGGCGGGGTCCTCGGATGCGGAAAGATCGCCCTCGTCGATGGCCTGCTGGAAGCGGCGGACGAACCGGGCCTCGCCGGCGCCGCGGCTCTCGTTCAGGAAATCGACAATCCGCTGGTCGGTGGGATGGCCTGAGAGCCCGCCCTGGATGGAAAGGCACCCGCGGGGTCGATCGGGCAGCGTAATCGAGACAACGTTGGAGCGCAGGTAGTGCTCCGCCACCGCCCGCGCGGTGGGCATGGCGAGGGCTGCATCGATGTAAGACATTTCGACCCGTGCGTACCGGCCGATCGCCTGCCGGAACGTGCCTTCCTTGTTGCCGAAGGCCGCGTACAGGCTCGGGCGGCTGATGCTCATCGCGTTCGTAAGGTCCTCAAGGGTCGTGCCCTCATACCCCTGGCGCCAGAAGACGTCGACCGCTCGCTCAAGGGCCTCATCGACATCGAACTCACGGGGCCTGCCTCGAGCCGCCATCAGCCTTCACCCTCCTGCCATCGAACGCATCCGTGGAAATCAACGGACGAGCCGCAGCCGTGATTCCACCCAATTCTCCCATGGACCAGCACGCGCACCGGGAGCCGGCACCACCCCGACGCGCAGGGGGCCGGAGGCCCGGGCACACGGGCCGGCCGCCGGCCGGAGGCAAGCGCAGGGCGTTATTTGACGATCTAGTCCAGAAACGCCATTCTTGACTGTATGGCAAATAACGAATCATCTCTTGAGCGCCTCGTCGCCCGTTTCCTTCAGGCCCTGGGCAATAACGACGCCGAAGGCGTGGAAGCCCTGTTCGCCGATGACATCGACTGGTACGTCCCCGGCCACCCGGACCTGCCGTGGACGGGCCTCCGATCCAAGGGATCCCAGGTCGCTGAGTACTTCCACACCATGTGGCCGCACTTCGACTCCGATAAGAGCAGGGTCCAACTCGACAAGCTGGTCCTCTCGGGCGAGGACGCCGTCATCTTTGCGACCTTCGCGCACACGGCCCGCAGCACCGGCCGCTCCTTCGTGACCCCTGCCGTCCTCCACCTCGTTGCCGCCGACGGCAGGTTCGTTCGAATGCATCTCTCCGAAGACACCGAGGTTGTGGCCAGGGCGTTCTTCGACTGAGCCCGCCTCCGCCGCTCAACGAGGCCCCTCGGTCCCGCCTGGCGCTCCTCTCCAATGCCGTTACACCACAATCGGCAGCCGGCGCGAGTGATAGAGCGCACCCCTCCCACCCCGGACACCGGTCCACCGGGGCCCTAGGATCGATGGGAACGGCGTTGCATTCGGCAGCGCGCCCCGCACCAGCGGGATACGTCAGCAAGGAAGGTACGCAACAGTGATTGGATTCATCATTGCCGGGCTCATCATCGGCGCACTCGCGCGGCTGATCAAGCCGGGCAAGCAGCACCTCGGGCTGGTCGCCACCCTGCTGCTGGGCCTCGTTGGCTCGGTCATCGGGGGCTCTATCGCCAGCCTCTTGGGCACCGGGGACATTTTCGAACTCAATGTCCTTGGCTTCATCGTCTCGGTCATCGCCGCCGTCCTGCTGATCGGCGTAGCCGAAGGCGTGGCCGGGCGCCGCCGCGTCACCCGCTAACTCCGGTACCGCGGGGCCGGCGCGCACTGCGTCGGCCCCGCGTCGTCGTGGCCCGTCCGTGGCCTGCCGGTCAGGTGCGGCGGAGCCTCATAAGGCGGCGGACGGCGGCCACCCCCAGTCCGCCGGCTACCAACCACGGACCGCCGACAAGAAGCGGATCGATCCACTGGTGGTTCACGTCGACACGCTTCTTCCCGATCCGCGAGGTGATTCCGTGGCGGGAGAATTCGCTGAGTACTCCGGTCTGGGTGATCGGGTTGTCGGGGCGCAGGCTCACGAATGAACGCAGGTGATGTTCCACCGCATCGACGCGGTCCGCGGCAAGTAGCAGGAGCCAGTGGGCCGCGCGACCTTCGCTGTACTTCTTGTACGAGTATTTCCGGATCACCCCCGAGAGTCCTTTGGGCGGCGTTGAGGTTCCAAAGACCGGGGTAAGGAACTTGTGCTCGATCGAGCGTTCGCGCGGCCACTTTTCCTCCTGCCGTTCCGGGAAGTCCCAGCGGGCCCCGTTGAGGGTCGGGTCGAACTGTTCCTTCGGCACCGAGGGGCGGTCCTTCGGGTCGAGGTCCACGCCCCAGCCGGGTATCGCGGCGCGCAGCTCCTCGCTCGACCTCGCGCGGGTTGGCTTCTTCGCTGTGTACGGCACGGTCCTTCCCTTCAGTTGGCCGCGGGGAGAATCAACGGCTTGATGCAGTTATCCAGCTTGGCCGAGAAGATGTGATACCCCTCGGCGATGTGCTCGAGCGGGATCCGGTGCGTCACAATGTCGCTGGGCTTGAGGTAGCCGTTGCGGATATGGTCGAACAGCCGCGGCCACTGCCGCTTCACAGGAGCCTGGTTCATGCGCAGGGTAAGACCCTTGTTGAGGGCGTCCCCAAACTTCACCGCGCTAAACATCGGCCCGTACGCGCCCACCACGGACACCGTCCCGCCCTTGCGGACGGCGTCGATCGCCCAGTTCAGCGCGATCGGAGAGCCGCCCTGCAGCTTGAACTTCGAGGAGGTGACGTGCTGCAGGAAGTTGCCGTCGGCCTCGGCCCCAACGGCGTCAATGACCACATCGGCGCCCAGGTAGTCGGTCGCCTTCTTCATCTCGACGACGATGTCGTCGTACTCAGCGAAGTTGTAGGTCTCGGCATGGGCGAAGGTGCGCGCCTTCTCCAGCCGGTACTCGAGATGGTCGATCACGATGACCCGACCGGCGCCCATCAGCCAGGAGGACTTTGCGGCAAAAAGGCCAACGGGCCCGGCGCCGAAGACCACGACGGTGTCCCCTTCGACGATGTCCCCGAGCTGGGCGCCGAAGTAGCCGGTGGCAAGGGCATCGGTGAGCAGGACGGCGTCCTCCTCATCCATCCACTCGGGAATGAGGCTCGGCCCGATATCCGCGAAGGGGACGCGGACGTATTCGGCCTGGCCGCCGTCGTACCCGCCGCAGGTGTGCGAGTACCCGTAGATGCCGCCGACCGCGGTGGCGTTGGCGTTGACGTTGTGGCAGTTGGAGTACAGCCCGCGTGCGCAGAAGTAGCAGGTTCCGCAGTAGACGTTGAACGGGACCATCACGCGGTCACCGGGTTTGAGGTTCTGCACCGAGGAGCCGACCTGCTCGACGACGCCGACGAACTCGTGGCCGAAGGTCATTCCCACCCGGGTGTCGGGCATCATGCCGTGGAAGAGGTGGAGATCCGACCCGCAGATGGCCGCGGTTGTCACCCGGACGATCGCGTCATTGGGGTGCTCGATCGGTGGGATGTCCTTTTCCTCAACCCGGATCTTGTACGGTCCGCGGTAGACCATTGCTCGCATCAGTGCCGCCTTTCAGGGCAGTTCAAGGGCTGGTTGGTAGCGTTCCACGGCCGCGGAAAGAGGGTCAAGAATTTTGTTGGACGCACCTTGCCCTGTACGTTTCTGCCGCTGATGCTAGGAAGTCACCGGCTGGGCCGACCTTCGGACACGCAGAAGGCCGCGGCCGGATCGATCGATCCTGCCGCGGCCTACTGCGGGGTCTTGCCGCTTGATCAGGCGACACAGCCCCCGAGGTTGATCTGCCCGTCGATCGCCTTGATCTGCCCCTGCACAATCCCGAGTTGGTCTTCCAGCGCGTTAACAGTGACCCGCTGCGCGGCGACGGCCGCCTTGTTTGCCTTCCTCTGCGCCTCAAGGTTCCGAAGGACCGAATGGGCATCGGTGACCTGCTTGTCGAGGGTGGTCAGCTGACCCTGGAGGGTCTTCAGTGCCGCTTCCGCACCGCTGATCTCTCCGTTGAGGCTATTGAGCTGGGTCAACAGGGGCGCCACCTGGTTCTGCAGCCCGAGGACCGCGGCCTCCTTGGCAGCGATCTGCCCGTTCAGGCCCTCGAGATCCGCCACAAGCTTGTCCAGGTCGGCGTTCAGCTTGGAGATTTCGACCCGCTTGGCAGCGGCATTCGCGGCCGCGCTGTCGGCGGCTGCCTGGAGTGCCGGCAGCCGGTCCTGCAGGCCCGTCAGCTCTGTGTTCTTGGCTTCGACGGCCGCGTCCGCAGCCGCGAGCGCGTCCTCAGCGTCCGCAAGGTCCCCCTGCAGTTCCTCGAGCACCGCCCGCTCGGCGGTGATGGCTGCCTCGGCCTCCGCAACACCGTCGGTGAGGGCCGGCAGGCTGGCTTCGAGGTCGGCGACAACCTTCTTCTGGGCGCTCACTGCAGCGGCGGCTGCGGCTGCGGCGTCATCGAGGGCCGGTAGCTTCCCCTGCAGCGCAGTCAGTTCTTCCTGCTTGGCGGCCACTGCGGAGTTGGCCTCGGTCAGCGCCGTTCCAAGGGCGGGCAGCTGGCCCTGAAGGCCCAGGATCTCAGCCTCCTTGGTGGCAACCGCGCCCTGGGCCGTCGCCAGCGCGGCCTGCAGCGGGGCCGCCTGACGCTGCAGGGCGCTGCTTTCGCCCTGCTTTCCAACCAGTTGGGCGTTGAGTGTGTTGACCTGGTTCTGCAACGTGGTGAGGTCGCCCGAAAGCCCAGCAATGATGCCGGACTTCTGGGTGATCTGGTTCGTCACTGAGGTGAGCTCGGCCTGCTTGGTGTTACGCAGCGCGATCAGCTCGTCCTTCTTCTTGCCATTGCCCTTGATGGCCTCGATCTCGGCGTTGAGGGAGTTGATCTCGTTCTGCAGCTGGGTCTGCCGGGTCTGCAGCGCCGTCCGCTCGGCCTGAGCCGCAGTGAGCTGGGTCTGCTTCGTCGAGATCGTGGTACCCAGAGCCGCGATGTCATTCTGAAGCGTGGTGAGCTGCCCGTTGATCGAGGTGATGGCCGCGGCGTTGGCGGCGAGGGCGCCGGCGGCCTTCGTCGCGTCGGCATTCAGGGCCGGGAGCTGATTCTGGGCGGCAGCAATTTCAGTGTTCTTGACGGTGACGGCGTCAGCTGCCTTCTTGGCATCGGCCTGAAGTACGCCAAGTTCGCCCTGTGCGGTAGTAATTTCGGCGTTCTTCGCGGTGACGGCGTCGGCAGCCTTCGTGGCGTCGGTCTGGCGTGAGGCGAGGGCGATCTTCGCCTCCTCGATCCGGACCGCCTGGGCATCGAGCTCGGCCTGCGCGGCAATACCGGAGTCGACGAGGCGTTGAAGCTCAACCTCGGAATCGAAGACGGCCTGCTCCGCGGCGGTCACCGCGGCGGCGGCATCCTGCGCAGTCGTGGTCAGAGAAACAAGTGCTGTCTCGGCGGCGGCGATCGCGTCGTTCTGCGCCGCCAGGGCACCTGAGGCGTTGGCGGCCGCTGCGTCAAGCAGGGCCAGCTCCCCGGTGGCGGTGTCCAGCACTTCCTGGTGGGCCGCCAGATCTGCGTCCACGTCCGCCGCCTGCTTCTTCAGGCTCTCGGAGTCGGCCTGCGCGGCGGTCAGCTGCTCCTGAAGGGGCGCGAGTGCGGCAGCGGTGGCCGCCTGCCTCACCTTGAGGTCGGCCAGCGCCGTCGCAGCTTCCTCGATCGACTTGGCGGCACTCGCTTGGTCCGCCATCAGCGCTGCGAGTTCCGCGGTGGCGGCCTTCTCGTCGATGTCCAACTGCGCGGCCTCGGCGTCGAGGGCGGCGATTTCCTTGTTCGCTTCGTCGACCTGTGACTTGAGGGTGGTGGCGGTCGCCTGGAGCGCGGTCCGCTCGGCCTGCAGTTTGGAGATCTGTTCCGCGTTCTTCTTGGCGGCGGCCCGGAGCAGGTTTTCCTGCACGCCTCCACGGTGCGCCATCTGATTGACCACCCCGTTGCAGATGCCCGAAGACGGGCCGGTCGTCGCCGAGGCCTGCGGGGCGAACACCAGCATGCTTGTGAGGATGCCGGGCAGGATTACTGCGCTTGCAACACGGCGGGTGAGGACGGATGTCGCGTGCGAGTCGCGCATGATTACTCCTGAGACCGAAAAACACGATTTGGATGCCTCAAGGAATCTATTGACGTTGGTTGCGTCAGGACACAGTACCGACTACTCGAAAACCATTCGGACTACTTGGTCAGCGGGCGCGTAACTACCTGCTGCCCCGTTATCGGGTCGGGGGCAGCGGCGTCGCCGGAGTACCCGGCCGGTCCGGACACCGGCGTGCCGGTAGGTGGCCGCCGACCCGGGAGCTATTGGCCCGACTCGTCCATCTGCTCCACGAGACCGGCACGCCAGGCGGGAGGGTCGAAGGGCTTGGCGTAGTAGCGGGTGTCGCGCAGGATGCGGCCCTGCCCGTCGAACTCGAGGACCACGACGACGTTCCAAAGTTCTCCACCGCCGTAATCATTGACTCCCTCGATCACCCAGACCGTCCCGGCGCCGGTGACCCGCCGGACGGTGATATCGGGCGGCGCGGGGAATTGCTCCTGCATGGAGCGCATGGCGTTCCGCCCGCGGATCCGTTCCCCGGACTGCGGCATTTCCATGACGTAATCGGGATGCCGCAGTTCGTATTCGGCCTCGGGTGAGAGCGAGTCGTGGCCACCGCCGATCAGGCGCAGGAACGCCTCGCGCATCACCGATGCGTCACCGGTGTCCATCGCCCGCCGGATAAGAGTCCCGATTTCAGGCTCAGCCATGGCGGTCATGCTACGCCGCGCGCCCGTGAACGGCCAGAGGTTGATGCCCCCGGGACGCACCGCCCCGAAGCGGCCTCCCGCCCCCGCAGTACCGGGAATTCCCGGCCCCGGCATGCGGTTGAGAGAAGGTAGTTACCTATCCCTGGAGGAAGAATGAGCACCCCCGAAAATGCCCAGCTGGAGCGATGGCTTCGTTTCCGCAACAGCCGGAACACCGCTCTGGCCAAGGAGCACGGCTGGCTGACGCTCACCTCGCTGCAGTGGCTTCCGGCCGAGCCCTCCCAACTGGAGTCCGTTCCCGGGCTGTGGTCGACGGACGGCACCAAGGCGGTCCTCACGGCCGCCGCCGCGGACGGGTTGACGCTTGTAGAGACGGGCGAGCCCGTCGAAGGAGCCCTCACCGCGAGCCTCGACAATGAGGAATCCCTGATGTGGGTCGCCTTCGGCGGCGAGGACGGCCGGCGCGTTGTGGTCGAGCTTGCCGTCCGGGGCAACAAGTACGCCATCCGCACCCGCGATTCGAGCTCGCCGGTGTTCACCGAGTTCGAGGGCGTTCCGACCTTCGACTACCGCCCGGAACTCGCCGTCCTTGCCCGCTTCGAGCGTTACCCGGAGCCGGTCGAGGTGCCGATCGGAACCGCCAACCCCCTCGTGGACGGGGCGCACCGCAGCGCCGGTGAGCTCGTGTTCCGGCTGCCCGGCATCGACCACGAATACAGGCTGCAGGCCGAGGAGGGGAAACTCGGCTCCCTGACCGTGACCTTCCACGACAAGACCAACGGCGAGACGACGGACGACTGGCGGAAAGTGGAGACCGGCAGGCCCCGTCCCGACGGCACAGTGGTTCTGGATTTCAACCGTGCGATCAACTATCCGAGTGCCTTCACCCCCTACGGCACGTGCGCCATGCCGGTGAGGAACAACAGCCTCGATGTGAAGATCGAGGCCGGAGAAAAAGCCTTCGACATCCAGCCTGCCGGCTGAAGATCACCCCGGCCGAACGGCGTCCACCCCCTGGCGGGTGGACGCCGTTTCCATTGCGGGGGCCTTGGGAGGCTGCCCTGACCGACGGGCCTTTAGACGACCGGCGGCGCCGGCGATGCGCTGCGTCAGCGCCCAGTACGCCACGCCGGCCGCCAAGGAGGCGCCCACTGCGAGCGCAGGGCTGAAGGGCTCGATCAGGGGAAAGACCAGCCAGTGGGTGAGGTAGGCGTACAGCGAGGAACTGGCAAGGACCCCGACCGTCCGGTGGAGCCGGCGCGGCAGGGGGATGGCAGGAAGCCAGGTCAGCAGCAGGAGCCCTCCGAGCAGGGTCGCTTCCCGGGCCGCGTCGTCGAAGAATCCGGGCACGCTCAGCGCCGCGATGGCCGTCACCACCGACCGCTGGAGGATGGTCCGGGACCGGGCCATCAGCCAGCCCAGGCCAACGAGCCACAGCACGGGCGCGGTGTGCGGCACGGTGATGTGCGGGAGGTCGTAGCGGCCCAGCATGCCGAGTGCTGTCAGGGCGAGCGGGAAGACAAACGGTGCGCCCCGCTCGGCCCGGTCCACCCACGGAACCGCGAGCAGCGCCAGCAGGAAGATCAGGACATACACGAGCACTTCGACGAACCAGAACTGCCACTCCGCGGTCACGTGCCGGGGCCCAATCAGCGAGTTCAGCAGCGCGATGTTCGCCAGGGAGTACCGGTCGGTCACCAGGTAGGCGAAGGCGATAAAGGCGACGCTGGGCACCACGATCCGTCCAAGGCTCCGGACCTGGCGCCGCAGTCGGGCAACCCGCTCCCCCGCGAGCTGGAACCGGGCGAAGTTGTAGCCGACCACGGCCATCAGCACATGAGCGGTCCCCGGCCACGTGAACAGGCCCACGTGGGTGCTGATGATGAAGATGATGGCGACGGCCCGCAGGACGATGCTCGTCTCGAGCGGGGCGAGGAAGCGCCGCGCCGGGCGTGCCTTCCGGGCCGGCCGGGCGAGGTCCCCGACCCGCATCAGGTGCCAGTCGGCCGGAAGGGATCCAAGGGCCTTTTCGAGCCTGACCGAGAGTGCAACATAGGACAGCGAGTCCCCTCCGAGGGAGGCAAAGGTGTCATCGTCCCGGACGGCACCGCACTCAAGGTGTTCCGCGTAGATCCTCCGAAGGTCCTCCGGCCCGTCCCCGGCGGGGGCCTCCGGCACCGCCCCAACCGGTGCCGCCGCCAGGGCGAGCACGGCCGGATAGTCGGGTTTGCCGCTGGACAGGCGCGGGAGCCGATCGACGCCGTGGACCTCGACGGCGGCCCGGGGCAGTCCCAGCTGCTGGGCGAGGACCTTGCCGAGCAGACGCACATCGGTTCCGCCCTCGATCGCGACCACGAGCCGCTCGTCGGTTCCGGTACTAAGGGCGCGCACGCCGAGGCCGTCGAGAATCCGCTCGACCTGGCCGAGGTCGACGCGCAGTCCGACGATCTTGAGGAACCGGCTGCGCCGCCCCACCACCTCGTACAGGCCATTGGGGTGCCGGCGCGCCAGGTCCCCCGTGCGCAGTTCCTGAACGGTCCTCCCCAGCGCCAGGTCGGCCGGCGCCTCGGCGTAGCCGAGCATGACGTTCGGGCCGGTGTACACGAGTTCGCCGTCGTCGAGCCCGGGCACCGGGTCGATGCGGAAGGCCCCGCCCGGCACCGCGATGCCGATGGTGCCCGGGTGTGAGGCTGCCAAATCCGGGGGAAGGTAGGCCATCCGGGCGGTGGCCTCCGTGGCGCCGTACATGACGAACAGGTCCCAGCCGCGCTCAGCACCGAGCGAGGCGTACCGGCGCACCTGCTCGGGCGCGAGCCGCCCCCCGGCCTGGGTGATGTACCGCAGGGAAGGAAGCTCAAGGTCGGCGAAGCCCACCCGTTCAAGGAGTTCGAAGGTGTAGGGCACGGCCGCGAAGGAGCTCACCCCGTGGGCGCGGACCAGCTCCCAGAAGCAGGGGTCAACGACGGACAAATCGGTCAGCACCAGGCCCGCCCCCTGCAGGAGGTGGCTGTTGATCACCGACAGTCCGTAGCAGTAGGACAGGGGAAGCGTCGTCGCGGCACGGTCCTCGGGTCCGATCGCAAGGTACCCGGCGATGGCCTCGGCGTTGGACTGAAGGTTCTCGTGGGAGAGCCTCACCAGTTTGGGGGAACCGGTTGAGCCGGAGGTGCTGACCAGCAGGGCAAGCTCGGAGTGCAGCTCGTGCTTAGTGCCGGGGCGCCGCTCCTCGAAGGAGGGAAAACCGCCGGAGCGCAGGACGACGTCGGGGTCGTACGCAGCCACGATGGAGTCAAGGGCTGCCGGCTTGTCGGCAGGAACGAGGATGAGGGGGTGGCCGGCCGTGAGCGCCGCGAGGTAGGCGATGAGCGATTCAAGATCGTTGGCGGCTGCGAGCGCCACCAACCGCCGCTGGGTGCCCAGGCGGGCGGCGAAGGCCTCAACGCGGCGGGCCAGTTCACGGTAGCTGAGGGTCGAACCATCGATCAGCACAGCCGGGCGGTCCCCGTGATGGGCGAGATCGGCGGCGAAGGAGGCACGCGTGAGGAACAGGTTCGAGGTCACTGCGTAACTTTATGAGGAAGGGTTACCTAAGTAAAAACGGCGCCGCGTCGGTTGCCGGGGCCGGACCGGCCCGTTCAGCCGGCTGCGGGAACGCCTTCCCTCGCCGGGGAGGACTGGACCTGGTCCCGGCCCGCGAAGCGGATTCCCGCCGAGGTGGCAATAATGTCCTCGAGGGTCCGCCGCACCCACTCCGCCGCCGAACTGTTGGCAACCCGCAGGTCCCTGTCGGCAATTCCTGCCGAGGACGACTGCGCGAGGCGGACGATGCAGTAATCGAGCTCTGCGGCCAGCCCCTTGATGGCCTGAAGCAGCTCGTCCGGTCCAGCGTCGGCGGTATCGAGCACCACGTCGAGCAGGGAAGGGCCCTCGGCGGGTCCGCAATCCACGAGGTTTCCCGTCCACTTTTCGGGGTCCCGTTCAGCGCCGCTTCGGTGCCTCAGTGTGTTGCGGCCCGGAAGGGGTCCGGTCCCGGAATCGTAATCGGGAGCCGCACTCACGCGGTGCGCCTGAATCGTGCGGAGCGGACCCGATGGGCGGTCTGAGCGGCGTCCGCCGCAATCCGGGCGAACCCGTGGTGTGCACATGGCATGGTGAGACCCTCGCTGTTCGGCGGCCGACCTGCCCTCTCAGGCCCCGGCTCCGCGACACTTAAATTCGTCGGTTGCGCATCAGTCGACCGATAAAGTCGGCGACATTACCGGAGCGTAACATGCAATTTCCGCGTCGCACGCAATTGGAAAAAGGGCAACTTCGGGCGTGTCCGGAGGGGCTGAAAGCGCGCTAATCGTCCGGAACCAGCCTAGGACTGGCAGCCGATACCGTCGCCGTCCCGGTCGAACGAGGCATCCCACCCCGGGTCCGCCGGAGTGATCGGCGCGGCGCCGGCCGCCTCGACGTCCGAGCAGCTCCCGTAGGTCACCTCCCCGGTTGGCGGCACGCTCTCCCGTCCGTCCGGTCCGCCGGGGGGCGGGGTTTCCCCGGGCGTCCCGGCCGGGGCGCCGGCGGGCGGAGCGGTGGTCGCGTCGGGAAGCGGCTGGCCCGGGCAGGACCTGAGGATCCGCTCGATCGCGCCCCGTTCGGCGGCCGTCACCCATAGGCGGTACTTGAGCTTGACCGCCGTCTGCCGGGCCACGTAGGCGCACCGGAACGACGTGTTCGGCGGCAGCCACGTCGCGGCATCGGCGTCTCCCTTTTGCCGGTTGGCCGGCCCGTCGACGGCGAGGAGGTTCAGCGGGTCATTGGCGAAACGCAGCCGGTCCTGGTCCGGAAGCTGCTGGGCGCCCGTCTCCCAGGCATTGCCCAGCGCCACGACGTGATCGATGTCGACAAGGGCCTCCCCACCCTTGACGAACGATATGGTCCCCGCCGTGTACGGGTCCTTCAGGACACCGGCCTGCACCACGCAGTTCCGGGTGCCGGGCTTGAAGGTTTCCTCCGAGAGATCCTTGGCAAGGATGTCGTTGCGGGTGTCGCAGCCGTTCCGATCGACGTCGGCCCAGGCCGGGCCGAACTTCTCCCGGTCGTATCCAGTCTTCGGCGCCCGCCCCTTGACGGCGAGCGCCTCAAGGCCGGCCAGCGCGGTCCCGGCCGGCGGCGTCGGGGCGGCCGGCATCGACGCGTCCGGGGCGCCGGGGGTTGCCGGCCGGTCCAGCCCTTCGACCGACGGGGCGGTCGAGGGGGCTGGGGCCACCGACGGCACGGGCGCAGGGGCGCCCTGCAGGGCGGGCGAGCAGCCGACGACGCCGGCGGCCAGGGCGGCCCCGAGCAGGACGGCGGCTCTCGTGGTGCGAAGGTGCATGGTTCCCAGGGGTGTGGTGGTGCAAAATTGCTCAGCCTCGACCCTACCGCCCGGGCGCGCCCGCTCATCGGCGGCCCGCCGTACGACTCATGGTTCAGCCCCGCCCCCCGGGAAGCGGACTCCGGGCGGGGAGTGCGGCACAATAGCAGCATGTGCGGACGTTTCGTGATCGCGGGAAACAAGGCGGCAATGCTCGATGCGTTCAATGTGGACGAGTCGTTCGAGGACGAGATGAACCCGTCCTGGAACGTGGCCCCGATGACCGGGATCCCCTTCGTCTCGGAACGGCTCAGCGAAGGCACCCTGACCCGCCGGCTCGACATCGCCCGCTGGGGCCTTGTCCCCGTGTGGGCGAAGGACCCTAAGATCGGCGCCCGGATGATCAATGCCCGCGCCGAATCGGTCCTCGACAAGCCTTCCTTCCGCACCGCGGCCGCCAAACGCCGGGCCCTGGTACCCGCGAACGGCTACTACGAATGGCAGAAGAATCCCGACGGAACGAAGACTCCCACCTACCTCCACCCCGAGCGGGAGGACGACCTGATCGCCTTCGCCGCCCTGTACGAGTTCTGGCCGGATCCGGAGAAGTCGGACGGAGATCCTGAGAAGTGGCTGACCACGGCGACCATCCTGACCACCGATGCCACGGACAGCCTCGGGCACATCCACGACCGCTCCCCGCTGATCGTCCCGAAGGACCTCCATGCGGACTGGCTCGACCCGGCGGTGACCTCGAAGAGGGACGTGCTGGAACTGATCGACGCGATCCCTGAACCCGTCCTCGTCCCCCGCGTCGTGGGCAAGGACGTGGGATCGGTCCGCAACGACGGGCCGCACCTCATCGAACCGGCCGAATAGCGCCGCCCGCTGCCCGCCCGCCCACTGTCCCGTGGAGTTACAGGGCGGGCAGCTGTTCCACCCGGATCCCTGCAGTCAGGGACCAGGTGATCGACCCGCCCTGAAAGGCCTGCCGGACTCCGCCGAAAATCGGAGTGGGGTTGGACGTCGGATAGCCTAACCGGCCCGCCCGGGCCTCCGCTTCCCGATAGAGGTCGTGGATCAGGCCCGTGGAGATCCGGGCGCCGGTCGCACGTGAGTAGTAGATCACCCCGCCCTCGAACGTCTGGAAAACCCCGCCGTTTCCGCGCATCTCATCCGACCTCGGATACCTCAGGGCTCCCTGCTCCCGGCCGGACCGGTCGTAGGCGCCCCGGATCGCACCCCGGACGACGTGCGCCCCGCCGTCCGGTGACCACCGGATGGTCCCCCGCTCGAAATCCTGGGAACTTCCGCCACGCGTCAACACCGTGACCTCATTTCCCACGGGCGCGCCCAACGCCACCCGCCCGCCGGCCACCGTGTATTTGCTGGTGATCGGACCCGTCGGGTCGGCGGAGTAGGGGGTGAAGACATCACCCACCGCGCCCATGATGACCCGGTCACCGGGCACCGCATCCTTGAGGTAGCGGGTGACCAACTCTTCGGGCAATGCAATGCATCCCGCCGTCGGCGCCGGATTCGAATGCATAAAGATTGCGAATCCCGCGCCCTCCCGGATGGGAGAATCCGGTGGCCTGTTGTAATTCAGGACCACGCCCTGCCGGTAATCTCCGGTCGGGCGCGTCGCGAAATCCCACATGTCTTCGTCGGGGAAGTCGTGGGAACTCGATTCGAAATATCGGTTGTAATCGGACGAGTATTCTCCGCCGCCGCCCCAGCGGGATCGACTGTTAAGGATCCGGAAGCGGAGACGGGTGCCGGGGTTCCACAGCCCGAAGCCTTCGGTGACCGAGTAGGAGCCCGTCGGGGAATATTCCGCTGCCGTGTGGCCGCTTGGAATCCCAGGAGCTCGAAACCCATTCCGCCCCACGTTTCCGAGGCTCTGCCAGTCCTGCACGTAGCGCGGACCCGACCTCATGCAGGTGGTGACCAGGGCGTCACTGCTGCTGCGGTGGGCCGTGGTCGCGAAGGTGACCCGGTTTGCTCCGTACCCCGGATACAGCACCTGGCCTGCGTTCAACCGTTCGCAGGGGTTCGTCTCCTGGACGGCCTCCCGGACGACGGCCCGTGCCGCGGGCGTTTGTACGAAAAGACCGCCGCCCAGTATGCCGGTTGCGGCAAGTACCGCGGCGATGGTCCGCAGCCCCGCGGATCGTGTGCTCATAAATTCCTTTTGCGCAAAGTGGAGGGAGGGATCACCGCAGGGAGGACCGCCGGGGCGCGCGGCAAAGCACGCCGGCAGAGCGCTGGAGTCAGCGGAGGGTGGGTTGCGGAAGGGGCGCTTCCGTGTGCCGCCGGCGGTTATCCGCCGGGCTTTCCCAGAAAAGGCAGTGCAGAAAGGTATTTACCCACTTGTTGCGGTCGGCGGTGAAGTTTCCACGCCAATCAATGATTTCATCATCCTAATTCCCCCCATATTAAACCTGATCACCGGAGCGTATCGGATTCACGGGGAGCCGCAAAGTTCCCGGTAGATTCTGTGGCCGAATGGTTATCGGCCCCGAATTCAGCCACTGGCTCACCGTGCCGGCCGAATGCCGGACGGTTATTCTCCGGCAATGACCCGGATGCACCCTCCGCCAACGGATTCTGGCACTGGGCTGTCATCAATATTCCGACCGATGTCACGTCCCTGCCCGCCGGCGCAGGACCCGAGGATGGATCGCTGCTGCCCGAAGGTGCAATCCAGCTGCGCAATGACACCGGATTCCGGGGATACGTCGGCGCCGCGCCGCCTCCCGGCCATGGCGGTACGTTCGAGCAGTAGCCAGGCGCGACGGCGACGGCCCTCCGCGCAGCGTCCGCCGCCAGCAGGGGCGGCTTAACGACCCGCAGGCCTCACCCACCACGCGGATGCCGGCTTCGCTGTCGAGGAACGTGCACAGCGGTCCAGGCAATCCAGCCGCCGGCAACGGCCGCCAAGAGGGCGCCGACCGGCTGGGTGGGCAGGCTGCTGCCGGTGGTCACCATTCCGAGCACTACCCCCAGTGGGTAGAAGATCACTGCGGCGGCAATCCACAGGGCCCCGGCCCCCTTGGGGAGGACAGTCGAGCGCCACACGGCCACCCCGAGGAGCACCTGGGCGGCGAAGGCCAGCAGGAGCCCGAGCAGGAAAGTGCCCATCATTGAGGCAGGGAATTCAAGCTCCATGACCTCCGGTATCCCCGCCAGGTAGGCGTGGCCGACGGCCGGCGTGACGAACGTTGAAATAACCGAGGGCACCAGCAGCAGGGCCTGGGCGAAGACCACGATGACCATTGCGGGCACCGCGATCCGGGCGGCCCTCCCGCCGGCGAGGTATATGCCCAGGGCGAGGAACCCGAAGATCCCCAGGATTGTGCCGCCGGTGCTGCCGATCAGGTGGCTGGTGAGGTATATCGGCGTGGTGACGAACTCAGCCCACGCCTGGGGGTCCTTTTCCTGGTCGGGCTGTGGTTTGAGCGTGGACAAGGCGGTCATCAGCGCGGAGACGGGGAGGGCGATCAGTCCGGCGCCGACCCAGCGGGTGAGATAGGGGGAAGTCATCGGAGGTTCCTTTCTCGTCGGGAGCCCGGCTGGGCTTCCTCTTCGAGATGGGGAAGTGCCGGACGCCGCGGCATAGGGCTGGGGTGCCGTCCTGAGAGCCGGGGTGGCACCACGATCCTAGGCCTACCGGCCGGGGGCCGGTGGGGCGAGAATGGTTGCGCGTGCCCCTGTGACGAAACTGCTCTAGGGGCCCTCCGCTGGAGCGACGGACCGCCGGGAGATGAGGACGACGATGGGGAACCAATCACCGGCAGTGACAGCGTTTCTGCGCGATCTTCACCACCCCTTCAAGGAGGTCATCGGGGTGCTTCGGTTGGAGATCCTCGCCCTTGATCCCGACATCACCGAGCAGATCAAGTGGAAGGCGCCAAGTTTCGGTTGTGCGGGAACAGACCGGGTGACCTTGAACCTCCGCCCGACGGAGCGCCTCCAGATCATCCTCCACCGGGGTGCGAAAGTCCGCGGCGACGTCGAGGGCTTTCAGTTCATCGATGAGTCGGGACTCGTGCAATGGCTCGCGCCGGACCGAGGAACCGTGTCCTTCACCAGTGCCGAGGACGCCGAGCGGAAGCGGGGAGAGTTCCTGAGGCTCGTCGACCGTTGGATGAGGGTGTAGTGGACTCCACCGCGGCCTACCTCCGCGAGCACCACCCCGACGGCGCCGAGCTGGCGCTCTGGGTCCGCGCCGTGCTGCTTGAGGCGGCTCCGGGCTTGAGCAGCGGGTGAGGTTCGGCAGATCCGGTGATCGAAAAAGCATAGACACCACGATTATAGATAGTTATAGTATCCGTTATGAAGATCTCGCAGCTGAGTGCCGCCAGTGGCGTCTCCCAGCCCACGATCAAGCTGTACCTGCGGGAGGGCCTTCTCCCACCGGGGGCCAAGACCCATGCCAACCAGGCGACCTACTCGGAAGCCCATGTGCGGCGCCTCGGAATCATCCGCACGCTCACTCAGGTGGGTGGGCTCTCCGTCGCTTCGGCCAAGACCGTCCTTGACGCCATCGACTCCGAACTGCCGCTGAACTGGACCTTCGGCCTCGCCCAGCGCGCGGCCTCACCCGACGTCGACGGAACCGATCTCAGCGATGCCGACCTTGCCCGCGCCGACGATTTTCTCGCCGGCCTGACCTACCACGACGGCCCCGGCCGTTTCGGCGTGGCGAAAGCTCTGAGGGCCATGGCCGACGCCGGGCTTGAGGCCGACGGCGCGTGGCGGGAAAGCTACCGCAAAGCGGCCGAAATCATCGGCGAAGCCGACATCGACCTGATTGACCGCCGGGAGGGCCGGCTGGCCAAAGCCGAGACCGTTGTGATCGGCACCGTACTCGGCGATGCTCTGCTCGCCGCCCTCCGCCGCGCTGCGCAGGAGCACTTCTCCAGCCAGCGCTACCTCTCCAGGAGCACCGAAACCGCTCCCTAACGCATCTCCCTGATCACCTTGGAGACATCATGGAACTGCTCATCCCGGATTCCCAGCGCCCGACCCGTGCCTCGCTCACGTGGCACCGCCCGCTGCTCGTCCTCGCCGGGGCCATGGCCCTGCTTGCCGTCATCAGCCTGCTGGGGCTGATCCTCGATCCCCGCGAAATCACCGGCGCTCCGGCGTGGGCCAAACCACTGAAGTTCGCCCTCTCGATTTTCATCTATGCCCTCACCCTCGCCTGGCTCATGGGCCTTCTCACCCGCGGACGGAGACTCGCCTGGTGGACGGCCACCGCGGCGGCCGCTGCGCTCGCTGCTGAAATGGTGGTCATCGTCGGCGCCGTGCTGTTCGGTACCACGAGCCACTTCAACGTCTCGACTCCGCTTCACGCCACCCTGTGGGGGGTGATGGCGCTTTCGATTGTGGTGGTCTGGCTTGCCACGTTGCTCGTCGGCATTCTCCTGGGCCTCAGCCGGCTCGGCGACCGCGCGGTCTCGTGGGCGGTCCGGGCGGGGGTCGTCCTTGGCGTGGCAGGCATGGGTGTTGCGTACTTCATGACCTCACCCACCAGCGCCCAGCTCGAGGACTTCCAGGGGGTGGCCGGAGCTCACGCCGTCGGCGTGCCCGACGGCGGTCCAGGGCTGTTCCTGCTGGGATGGAGCACCGTGGGCGGCGACCTGCGGGTCCCGCACTTCGTGGGAATGCACGCCCTGCAGCTGCTGCCGATCGCGGCGCTCGCGCTGGCGTGGGCTGCCCGCAGGCTCCCGGTTCTCCGGCCTGAGGGGGTTCGACTGGGTATCGTCATCGTCCTGTCGCTGCTGTACGCCGGGATGCTTGCGGTGCTCACCCTTCAGGCCCTTGCCGGTGAATCGATCGTCCAGCCGAGTCCGGTGACCGCCACCGCCTCTACGGGGCTGTTCGTTGCAGCGGCAGCGGCGATCGCGGTCATCGTTCGCGCCGGCCGGTCGTCCACGGTCCGAACCACCTAGTCGTCCATCCGCCGTCCATGCCCCTCCGCCCGGTTCCCCCGCCGGCAGTCGCTAGGCTGACCGGGATGAGTAGACGGGCGGGCGGTTGAGCACCTTCGGTGAATGGTTCCTGGGCACCTTTGCGCGGGGTGAGGCTCCGGTCGTGACGTCGATAGAACTGGTCCTTCTCCTTGCCGGAGCGGCAGCGCTGTCGGTTCCGCGGGCCACCTGGCGGTGGTTCGGCCTGGTGTCGACGGTTGTACACGAGCTCGGGCATGCGTTTTCCGCCCTGATGGTGGGGCACCGGGTCACCGGCATTACCCTGAGGCTCGATCACTCCGGCAGAACCACCTCCTTTGGCCGGACCGGGCTCCGGACGGTGTGGTCCGGGTTCTGGGGCTACCCCGTCCCGGCGGTGGTCGGGGCCGGCCTCGTCTGGGCCGGACTCACCGGGTGGGGGCCGGCCGCGATGTCGGCCGGAACCCTCGTCCTTGTGCTGACCGTCCTATTCATCCGGAACGCCGGGGGCCTGCTGATCCTCCTGGGCACGATCGCCGCCGTCGTCGGGTTGATGCTCTTCGTCCCACCGGTGTTCACGGGGCACCTCGTCGTCGGCCTCGGGCTGGCCCTTCTGGTGGGTTCGGTACGCGACCTGCTCAACGTCACTCTGGTGCACCTTCGGTACCGGCACCGGCTTGAAACCTCGGATGCGTACCTGCTCTCCCGGCGCACTGTCGTCCCCTCCGCCGTGTGGCTGTTCCTGTTCACGGCGGTGATCGGCGGTTCCTGGTTTCTCGCCTGGCGAGCCGTCGGGATGGTGGTGGCAGCGCTCTAGTTGCTCACTCTGCGCCAAGGACCGGGGCGGGGGCATCGATGACATTGGGGACGAAGCGGCAGAAGTAGTCGGTAATGTACCCGTCCGATTCGCGGATGCCCACACCGACCGCTTCTCCGTCGACAATCCATGCTCCGAGGACCGGGTGATTGCCGTCGAAGTCGGGCAGGGGGGTCCAGGCCTGGTAGCACCAGCCTTCGGCGCCGTAGTCCCCAGGCTGCTCGAGCTCGATCCCCTTGGCATGGATGCGGATATTGTCCCCTTCGCGTCCGTGAAGGGGTTTGGCTACCCATTCCTCCATTCCATGGGGGCTGTCCAGATAGGACGGCAGGAGGTTGGGGTGCCCCGGGTAGAGATGCCACAGTGCGGCAAGGAGCGCCTTGTTCGAAAGGAACATTTTCCACGCTGGTTCATACCATCGGGTCATCACCGGCCATTCGCGGATGTTCTTGCCGAAGTCCTCCTTCATCATGTGTTCCCACGGATACAGCTTGAAGATGCTGCTGATGACGTTCTCATCGAGGTCGACGAACCGCTTGGTGCGGGCGTTCCAGCCAATGTCGCTCATGTTGATGCCGACGGTCTCCCACCCTGCCTGGTTGGCGACATCGAGCATGTATGCGGCGGTCATCCAGTCTTCGCCCGACTCTTCAACTTCGGTGTGGGCCACGTGCAGCCTTGCTCCGTCGAGTCCCCCACGCTGCTTTTCCCACGCCCGGACAAGGGCTTCGTGGATGCCGTTCCACTGGTCCTTGTGGGGCATCACGTCCTGAAGCCAGTACCACTGTGCGATCGACGCTTCGATCAGTCCGGTGGGGGTATCGCCGTTGTATTCGAGCATCTTGGGCGGGTTCACGCCGTCGTAGGCGAAGTCGAAGCGCCCGTAGACGGCGGGTTCGCTGCGCGCAAGGGAGCTAGCTGCCAGCTTCATGGCTTCCGGACCGATGCCGATGGTGCCCATCGCCCCGGTTGCGAGGTAACGGGCGGCCTCGATGCACATGCCATGCAGTTCCTCAGTGACCTTTTCGAGCATTTCGACTTCGGCAAGGTCGAACTGGTAGAAGGCGCTTTCGTTCCAGTACTCGATTGAGGAGCCATCGGGCAGGACCGTCGTCGAAAAGACGAGGCCCTGGCCTTCGATCTTCTGTTTCCAGTCGGGGCGCGGAACGGAGGGGATGCGTTTCACCTCAGCCACCCATGCTTCCCGAGCGACCGCCGCTGCCCGACTTGGCACTGTCGCCAAAGCCGCCCCGGCTCACCGCCGAGGACCCCGAGGCCGGCAGGCCGCTTCGAGTCGAAGCACCCACCGGAACCGTGGTGACGCCGCCTGAAAGCTGCGACCCGACGGGAGGAATGGACCTGCTGATGGCCGCGCTGCGCGCGCCCATGGCGAAGAAGTACCACCCGTAGACGCCGGAGGACCGGCCTTCCTCGCTGCACTTGCTGTCCTCGACCCGTTCCTGGGTGGTGCGGTCCTGGCAGACCTGGGCGTAGTCGGCGTCGATCACCTCGCCCGAGGGTGAGCATCCGGTGAGCACGGCGCTTGCAAGAAGCGCCGTCACACCAATGGAAAGGGACGCACTTCGGCGGCTTCGATTCCGATCACCCGCTGATGGGCCCTGGATATCGGTCATGGTCGGCTCTCGGTCGCTGGGATGGTGGATGGATCCGGGCCTGCTGCTGGTAGGCACAGGGCGTTCGATCAGCGGCAACGGAGGCGGCCTAATGGATCGGCGGGGTGTTGGCCCAAGCTGGCCCCTGGACCCGGATCCTCTCGATGACGTTTGAAAAGTACTGTAGCCCACCAGCAGGAGCCCTCCACCGGAATGGCTGTACCGGCGGCGCCCATGGTCGCAGTTGTCCTGCGATCATCCGCGGTGGGGCGCGTTGCACCCTAGAATTCTTCCCATGGCGGCACTGGGGAAGGTTTCTTGCTGGTCGGCCGAGCACGGGTGGGGAGTGATCTCCTCGGAGGAGACCCCGGGCGGGTGCTGGGTTCACTTCAGCGCGGACGCCGACGGCGGCCGCCGGGACCTGATTGAAGGCCAGATCCTTGAAATGGACTTCGAAAGGGCCGAGCAGGACGGGTACTACTTCTGCGCCACGCGGGTGTGGTCACCTGCACATCACCTTCGACGCCGAAGGCCCCGCTTCACCCTAGGCAACCGAGAATGCCACGAGGGTGACCACCGCGTTGTTGGCCGCGTGCAGCAGGACGGGCGCCCAAAGGTTCCGGTGGAACCGTTGGAGGAGGGCCAGTGCCACTCCGAGCGCGAAGAGATAGACGAAGGTCAGCAGCACGAGATGGACCGCGGCGAAGAGAGCAGCCGAGAGCACGATGGCCGTGAATGGTCGAAAACGCCTCAGGAAACCGCTGAGGAAGGCGCCCCGGAACAGCACCTCCTCCCACAGCGGAGTGAGGACGGCGATGACGATGAATGCGATGACGAACACCGGGGCGGGCACCTCGGCGATGACCTCGGAAAGGGGGTCATCGGACGAGCCAGCCGATGAGGTGTCAACGCCCAACGGCGCCAACGCAGCAAGGAAGAGTCCCTGCAGCACGCCGGCGGCCAGCATCGAGACGGGGATCTGCCAGAGCAGGTGGAACATCCGGCGCGTCGGCCGCCGAAATCCCAGATCACCGGGGCTCAGGCGGTTCCGCCGGAAGAGGTGGAGGTACAAGGCAAGAATGATGACGGCGGTCACGCCGCAGAGGCTAATAACCACGACGGCTGCGACGGAGTCGATGAGGCCGAACAGCCCCGCCGCCAGCACGGCAGCAAAGAAGGCAGCGGCATAGATCACTACGAACAGCAGTGCCCAGCCGGCCTGCCTCAGGGTCACTCCCTGAGCCCCCTGCCTTAGGTCGAGCGAACCGGCGCCTGCGCCACCGGCACCTAGATGCGGGCTCTCATCGTGGTCCATTCTTTTCCCCATTCCGCCATCATGCCGCAGGCGGCCGGGCTGCCCGCCACAAGCTTCTACGTAGGGGTCGGGTGAGCCACGCGGCCATGGCCGCAGCAGCTGAGGCCAGGATCAGAACGGGCCAAACGTCGGACAGGGCCATGGGGACGCCGCTGGCGGGTGCGGCGTCGTCACTGATCACCATGCGCCTGAGAGTACTCCCGATTTCCTCAGGCCGCGGCCGCCATCCCGTGCGGCCGCGTGAGCCGCAGCGCGACCGACGGCCTTGTCCGCCGTCGAACCGGGCGGGACAATGTCCCTGTGCAGAACGTGCAGCCGTCCCCTGAAACGTTGGCGAAGGTGGCTGGGTCGGCAGTTGGTGCGGGCCACCCGCTTCCAGTGAGCGACCATGTGCTGGTCCCCCTCGGCGTCCCGCTGTCGAACATGACGACCGCCGGGCTGTGGCGGCTGCAGGGCACGGCAGGTGAGGGAGAGGACCGACACGCCTTCTCATCAATCCTCAAGGTGATCCATACTCCGCTGCGCTGGGCCGGGATTGAGCAGATCCCTGAGGAGCTGCGGGGTTTCGTCGTCGAACACTATCCCTGGCGCACCGAGGCTGAAGTTTACGCCGGCAGCCTGGGGCAGTACCTGCCCGAGGGACTGCGGCTGCCCACGGTGCACCACATCGAGGAGCTTGACGAGGACAGTACGGCGATCTGGATGGAGGACGTTCGGCAGGATCCGCACGCCGAGTGGAACCCCGACCGTTTCGCCCGGACGGCATACCTGCTCGGCCGCATGGCCGGCGCAGCGGGGGCGCCGCGCGGGAACCATCGCGACCTCGCCGACTACGTCTTCGGGCCGGGCGAGCACCTCTTCATTCCGCGGCTCCGTTCCGGGACATTCCGTTCCCACCCCGCCTTCGAAGGCAGTGTGGATGACCGCCTCGAGGAGGACTTGATCGCGTTGACCGGGCAGCTTCCCGCGCTCCTGTCGGAACTGTCTGCCCTCCCCCGTACCCGCGCACACGGCGATGCCTGTCCCCAGAACCTCCTGCAGTGCCGCGACGGCGTCGTGGCCATCGATTGGGGCAGCTTCGGCACCGCCCCGGCCGGCTTCGACCTCGGCCAACTGTTGACCGGCCTCGTCAATGAAGGGCTGCTTCCCGGATCGGCCCTGCCTGAACTCGCACCCCGTTGTCTCGATGCCTATCTGTGGGGACTGCAGGACGAAGGGGCGCCCCTCCCCCGGGAACTGGTACGGAGGGGATTCGCCATCTCCACCGCGATCGTCAGCGGGCTCTCGGCGCTGTTCCCGCCCGAGCTTGACGGGCCGGACTCCGAGCACCTGCACCGGCTGATCGCTGCACGTGCCGATATGGCGCGTTTCCTCATCGCGGAGCTGGCCGCCTCCTCGACGTCCTTATAGCGAAGGCTGAACCTACCTGTCGGCAGAGAGGGGAATCCCATGGCGACTTTTGTGCTTCTGCATGGCGGCGGCTCCACGGCGTGGGACTGGCATCTGGTTGCTCCGTTTCTTGAGGGCGCGGGCCACGACGCCGTTGCGGTAGACCTGCCGATCGAGGATGCCAACGCTGGGCTCAAGCAGTATCTCGCCGTCATCGCCGCCGCTGTGCCGGCCGCACGGCACATCATCGTCGTCGGGCATTCCCTCGGTGGCTTCATCGCTCCCTTGGCCTGCGAACATCTCGACGCCGAAGGCCTCGCCTATCTCGCCGGAATGATCCCGCTGCCGGGTGAGAGCTTCGCCGACTGGTGGGCGAATACGGGGCACGACCTGGAGAGCATCGACGACGACCCCGAGGTTCTCTACTTCAATGGGGTCCCTGATGCTCTTGCCCGGGAAGCACGGGCGCGTGAGCGGGATCAGCAGGGCGGCTGGATGTCCGGGCCGTGGCCGGCGGACCGGCACCCCGCGGTACCGACTCTGGCCATCCTGTGCCGGGAGGACAACCTCTTCCCGGCCTCCTTCATGAGGCGCCAGGTGCGGGAACGGCTGGGGATCGAGCCGGTAGAGATCGACGGCGGACACTATGCCGCCCTCAGCCACCCGGATGCAGTCGCCGCCGCATTGGTCGGCTTCGCTGGGCAGTTGGCTGGCCGACCGTAATGCTGTCCCCCTAAGCCCGGCCGGACCCGGCCGCACCGTGAACCTGGTCGTCGTGACGGCATCGGCGCGCGATCGGCGCGCGGCCGGCGCACCCCAATGCGACCGGCGCACCCGGTTGCGACCGGCGGACCCGATTGCGACACACGCACCCGATAAAGCGGGCGCCGCCGTCGTTTTCGGGCGCGCGGGACGCATTCGGGTACGGATGCCGCGCCGGGCGGGCACTCGGCCGCCTCACTCCAGTAGCGGCCCTCCCGCGCCGGTGGTTCCGAGTCCGGTCTACGCCTCATGGCCTGCTGCCCCGCAGCACATCAAGCCGCCCCTCGCAATGTGACGAAGCCAATACGCGCCCGAAGCGGAGAAAACGGTGCCCATCCGGACAATGGAACCTGTGGTGGGGACCGTATCTTGAGGAACGCCGAAATGCAGTGGCTGAATAACAACCGTGACCTTCTTCCGTCCGCCGGCGCACTCGCGGCCGTGCTCATATTCTGGACCGCTGGAGCGTTCGGTGGCCTGAGGGTGCTGAATGGATTCCGCTCCCCGTTGGCGGAACTGATCGGGCTCTACCTGATGTTCTTACTCCTGATCGCCTCGGTCGCCGTTGCGTTCTGGGCCATCCGCGAACTGCCAAGGCGGCTCGCGCTCCGGCGCCACACCGACCGCTTACCGCTGCGCCAGTAACGAACCCCTTCCACCCGCAGGGCTTCGACTGCTCGGACCGGGAGTTAGGGCCCTTCGGTGGCACCGGACGGCCGGAGGTTCGTCTTCGCCCAGACCCTTGCGCAGACGCACGCCGCCGTTTCGCGGATCGACGGTGAGGTGCTCGCCGATCCGGCTGACTCCTCACCGCTGGAGGGTCAGTTGAGGCTGTTCTCCGTCCACGTGTGGGAGGCCCTGGCAACGGCCCCCGGCGACGCCGGGACATTGCGGATCACCTCCTCCGGCGTCACGGCCGAATAGGCGAGCCGCCGAGAAGGCCACCACTGCCGAGTCGAACCTCCGAGAGGTCGACACCGTAGCGGATTCCGTTGTGCCCTTACGCAGACATCCCAGCCCCGACTTCACGGAATTGGCCTGCAGACTCCCGCGGGCCGTCCCACCCGTCCGAGGATGCCCCTCCCCGAAGCGTCGTAAGGAACCCCTTCCAGTGACTTGGAAGGGGTTTTGTGTTTTGCCGGGAGATTGCTCTAGCGACGGCTATCCCGATGAAACTACTGTCTCATTTGAAACATCAGTGCCATTGGTCACATTTCCCGGTAGGGTCAGGAACTGAATGGGGGTGGAGCCGGAGCAAGCCGGAGGTTCCCGCCGCGGAGGGAACCGACGAGCCGCCCGCCCCGCCTGCGACGTCGTTGACCCCGCGGATCGCCGAACCCACGCCAGAGCCCTCCCGACGCGCCACACGGCCGGTGAACGGCGTGTTCCGACCCTCAAACTTTCTCGATAGGCACAACATGAAGCACCCACGGGAATCGCTGCTAGCAATGGCCGCCGCTGCGCTCTTGCTGCTGGTAGGCCTCGGCCCGGCCTGCGCGGGAAGTGGGCCTACGAACCTCCGCCAGGATTATGCGGCAAGCTCGTCGACCTCGATCCGAGCAGTATGGAACCCAGTTCCCGGTTATAGCGGCGTGTACAAGCACTATCTCAACGGCAGATTCGTCGCGGGCGCTTCGGACCCCACGACCGGGGAGACGTTCTCGGGCCTGCCCTCCGGATCGATCCACACCGTGCAGGTCAGCGCCACGATCAGCGGCGTCGAGTACAAATCGGCTGTCGTCACCATGAAGGCGACCAGGACCCCGCCGATCACGCCGGTACCACCGACGAATCTGCGGCCGGTAGCTTCGGGAACCACCCAAACCGCGATCCGCGTCGAGTGGGATGCACCCGCGGGTTACACCGGAAGCTACAAGCACTATGTCAACGGCGTCCACGTCGCTGGACAGGACGACGCGACGAAGGGCGAAACTATCACCGGCCTCGCCCCGAACACGAGCTACAACATCCAGGTATCGGCAACGATCGGGGGGATCGAGAAGAAGTCGGCCGTCCTCACTGCAAAGACCAACGCCGTGCCCCCGGCACCACCTGCCTGGAAGCTGTACTGGGCGGACGAGTTCAACGGCGCTGCCGTTGACACCACGAAATGGAACGTCCTCGACAACTCCACCTACGGCGACGGTAACGACGAGCTTGCCTGTCTTCAGGACGAAAACGTCAGCGTGGCGAACGGCAAGCTGACCATCACCGCGCAGAAACTCCCGGCTCCGGTTCTCTGCAACAGCAACGACGGCCGCTTCCCGAACGGGCGGCTGTACACCTCAGGCCATCTGAACACGCTTGGGAAGCTTGAAACTACCTACGGCCGGTTCGAGATGAGCGCGAAGCTCCCTGTTCAGCAGGGAACGTCGAAGGGGCTCTGGCCTGCTTTCTGGATGCGTCCGGTCGACCGCGGCGTCGGTGAGATCGACATTATGGAAGCTCTCGGTTCCTCGAAGGCGGAGACCCATGTCAGGGCGAACGAGGTCCACCAAACGATCCACTACGACTACGGCTTCTCTGCACCCCACGGTATGCAGGACCATGAATACGTTCTGCCGAACGGGCGCACGATGGCTGACGGGTTCCACCAGTACGCGGTTGAGTGGGAGCCCGGCGTCATCCGTTGGTACGTCGACGGCGTGAAAACCTACGAGCGGAACCGGACGACCACCTCGTGGATGGATGAGAGTTTCAGCCGGAACTTCTTCCTCCGGCTCAATATGGCGGTCGGAGGTGGCTGGCCCGGTTCACCGGATGCAGACACCCAATTTCCGGCGCTCATGGAAGTCGATTACGTCCGGGCCTACAAGCGCTAGAAGCCTGTCAGCCAACAGACGCCTGGCTTGCGGGCCCATGGACACCAGAAGCGCTTACTCACAACGGCAGCCCGCCGCTCGGCTGCCACCCAATGGCTGGGTGGGCCCGCGCTCTTTCCTGCTCCAGCCACTTATCCCCCTGGTTCAGTGCGCCGTTTCTGGGGCCAGTCTCGCATGCGATCGTTCCTCAGGCATTGCGCATGATGAATTCGGGCTGCCTGCGGAACGGTTCCGAGCCGTGGAACTTCCAAGCGTTGTTCGGGTTGGGAGCGTCGCAGCTATGGGAGTAGGAGAGGGCCATACAAGGGAACACGCAGTGGGCCGGCGGCTCCCACCGAGGGCTACTCGACTGGCCATCCACCAGGCCGCGGGGTTCCCTCCGTTGGTAGGATCGGCCTGATCCAAGCCGAAGGAGAGCCGTGACCGCCGACCAGCCAACCCCGGATAACTTCGCTGGCGCCGACGATGTCCAGCTGGCCGTTTACGCGGCCATCCGCGAGGACAGCGTCAGCGCCCTCGAATCCCTCGACCCGGCGGCTGTCGACGACTCGCTTGATGCCACAATGATCCGCTACCCGCAGCTCCTTCCCCCGGACGGCGTCGCGGCTGCACTTCGGCAGCTAGGCATCAAATGCCGGACAGTAGACCTGAACCCCTACATGGATGGGCAAGCGCTGCCCCCGGAGGTGCCCGGCTTCCGGGTTGCGCTCTTTGAATTTCCTGCCGGCACGCACCGCTGGATACCCACCGCTCACGGCTGAATCACCGGCCGACGGTCTCCCCTGCTGGGCCTGTCCGTGCGAGCCTGACCGCTCCCTCAGAAAGGGCCGTCCCCCACTCCGGCGCGGCCCTTATCCATGCCCTGTTGACACCGCTGGGACACTGGGGCCGTGAGCTTCTTCGACGACATTCCGGCGCCGCCTCCCCCGCCGCAGCGGCACCGGGTACCGAGTCTCGACTGGGTGCGGCCGCCCTCCGATGAGCTGCCGGTGGTCCTTCCCGTGGGCCGATTCCTCTGGCGCGGCGGGGACACCGTGGTGGGCGTGTCGCATGTGGAGGCGTACTCCACCGGGTGCTCCATCCGGATCCGCTGGATGCTTCGCCGCGGCTCCAGGACCGACGGGGATTGGGACACCTTGCTGGACCGATGGATGGGCCAAGACCGGCACAGCGTCGAGGTCCTGCGCTTCGGTGTGGGCCTGCCGGACGGCCAGAAGGTTTCGACCCAGAACGCCCCCCGGTCCAGGTCGGGGTCCGTCACAGGACCGGTCCTGATGGCGCAGGCGGAGGCCGGGGCCTCAAAAAGCGCTGTCACCGGGTCGGTGGAACTGTGGCTGTACCCGCTGCCGTCAGTCGGGGAACTGCTGCTCGTCGTGGAGGGTGCCCTGCTGGGAATTCCCGAGTCAACGATGGCCCTAGACGCCGGGGAGATCCGCGGGGCCGCGCAGCGTAGCTGGGCCTTCTGGGACAGCGCGCGGCAGTAGCCCGTCGTGGAACTGCTGAGGCACCGACCCCCGTACCCCTAAAGCTCGCGCCGAGCAGTCTCCGGCAGGACGGCGCGCCCACACAGGTCCTGCCCCACCTCGACCGAAGAGGTGAAGCAGACTCCCCCGGCATAGTCACATCCTTAAGCGGCATTAAGAGAATCGGGAGCTGTGCCAGCAACTGGCCGACACGGCCGCGTTCCGGGCCATGGAGGAGAACATCCACGCCGGCCACAAGGCCAAGCTGCCCAAGGCCGCCTGAGCAGGAACGCACGAAGGGCCGTATCGGTCGCCGGAGCGGCACTTTGCTGTGTCAGGTGCTCATGCCGCCGGTTTCAGGACCCGCTGTCCTCCGCCTTATCACGGGCATCGAGTTCGCTGTCGAGCTCATGGTCGCGGAAGGCCGTCTCGGGGTGCAGGTCGCCTTCCTTGACGTACTCGTGGTCGACCTGGCGTTCCACCTTGCTGTTGAGATTCTCGACGTCGTCGGTGTCCAACTTGGTCAGGTCTTCCGGGAAATCTTCGTCGGGTCCCAGCTTGCTGTCGGTCATGGCGCTCCTTTGTGGCGGTCGGATGTTGGCCAAGCGTAGCCGCCTTCGGTGAACTGTCGTACCAGTGACGTATACATGCGTGCACCATGACAGACACGCGCACCAGGGCCTTCGTAAACGGAGACAGGCCCACCATTGCCCTCGACATGGACGGCACCCTCTTTGACTGGAGCACCCGGTTCGCCGAGATCCTCCTCGCCACTGGTGAACACGTTCCGCAGGAACATGCCCTACAGCAACGCAATTAGAAGTCTCCGCGGCCGGAGCCTCACGCAGCGCCGCTGCCATGAAGGTCGTCGCCCGCGTCCAGTACCAGGTTCCCGACGACGCCGAGTTCCGCGTCTACAGCCACACCGGCGAGCTGCTCAAGACCGGCGCGGATCTCGAGGAGGTCCTGCACAGCGCCGAAGCCAGCACGCCTAAGACGTACGGCAGCCTCGTCGGCGTGCAGGTCATCGAGGACGCCAAGCCATCACTGTTCGCGCGGATCTCCGGGCCGGGCCGGCGTCAACGCACAAGGTCCCTGGCGAAGTACACCGCCGACGTCCAGCTGCTCAGCTGACCGGCACCACCCCATCCACCACCGAAGGAATCTCCATGTCCCGCGACACCCGCACGTCCCCCGCCCCGCAGCGGAAGTCGAACCGCATCCGGGTCGCCGTCGCCGCACTGATCATCATCCTGATCGGCTCGACCCTGGCCACCGGCATCAGCGCGTTCGGATGAGTGAAGCCGCCGGCGGCCAGCCCGGCTGACTCCTCAGCACCGGGCGTGGTGTCACTGCGGACTGCTTCCAGGCATCTGGTTGCGCACTTCAGCCCAGCGCTTCCTGTTCGGGAAGAGTCTCTTCCATACCACGCGGGCGTCTTCGGGGGCGAGGCGTTCCCAGGCCATCACAATTCCCCCGAGCGAGAGAACGCCCATTCCTACCCGCAACCAGAGCATACTTGCGGACATCCGCTCCCAGTCCTCCGGTGTGCCCACCGCGATGACGCTGTCCGGGTCCTCAGGGTCAACGACGTACTCCACCTCCGCGTACAGATAATTGTTCGGCAGGAACTCCGGGTAGCGCACTCTCTGCCATCCCTCTCGGGGCCGCGATCCCTCTCCGGTCTGAACGTAGTAATTGGCGTTGCCGTTTCGTCTGCTGTCATAGATGTGGACAATGAGTCCGGACTGGTGATCCTGCGTCCTGACGGTCTCGCCGGCTTCCTTGAACTGTGCGTAGCTGCCGACATAGAAAACCACCATGAGCGCCGTGATCGACAGCATAAACAGCACGGCGGCGGTACGGCGCAGGCCGAGCGGCAGTCGGTAGAAGTGTGCGGCGAACTTTCTTCGCAGGTCGTTCCTGATCCGCCGTATCCGAGTCCCCATCCGGACAGCGTAACGGTGCCTGTGCCCTTCGCCCGGCGTTGCCGCGGCCGCGGCCGCTGGCTCTCCGTGCCGTCTGCAGTCCCGGCCGACCTATCGTCAACGGACATGGCGGCCAGCCCTGTCGTTTCGGGGCGTCAGGTCGCGCGCCCTCCGGCCCGCCGGCTTCCTGCTCGGGAAGAACTTGTCCCACACGGTCCGCCCGTCTTCAGGGACGATCCGCCCCCACGTCACCACGATGAGTGCGAGGGTAGAGAAGCCGCCGACTGACGCCCCGAAGGCTGTGTTCCACGGCTCGTCCTCCCAGTCTTCCGGTGAGCCCACCGCGATGAGGTGCTCCTCGTTTGCGGGATCGACCACGTATTCAACGATCGCGTGCCAAGAGTCGTCCGGTAGGAATCTCGAATAGTTCAGCAGCAGCGCTTTCCCCTCCACCATCACGTAGTAGTCGCAGCGTCCCCCTGGCCTCGGGCTCCCATACAGGAGCATGCCGCTCCAGTGCTCCTGCGTCTTGACGAGTTCGCCGGCCCGGTCGAACTCGGCCTCCGTATGGACGCTGAAAAGAATGCTGCCTAGGGCGACAAGCAGTGCGACCAGAGCCGCCGCAGCCCGGCGCAGGTGGATCGGAAAGTCCTCGATGCGGTGGACATGTTTCCTCCGCTTCTCGCGGCTGACTCGTCGACCGGTATCCCCCATCGGGACATCGTAACGGTGCTGGTGTTCCGCCGGAGCCGTCGGCAGCATGGGGCACGGCTACATTGGACGAATGGCTTCACTGCAGCGCGGACTCGATCAGATAGCGAACCTCGGCCAACGGGGCTGGCGTGACGATCACAGCGCGGACCGGGTCCTGCAAATCTTTGCCGACCTGCGGCAGGGCGGGCTGATCGGCCCGGGCGCGATCCTCGAAGACATGCGCTCCCGCGGCTTCAGCGGGGCCGACCTTGCGCAATTGAAGATGCTTATCCGGAAGACCCCCGTGCTGGGGCCTACTCCCAGTTGAGCAGGACCCGGACGGGTGTGTAGGACCAGATCCCACTCCACAGGAAGCTTCGTCCTCGCACACATGCCCTCAACCGAACCGCTGGGCACCCTAAGCACCGCCATGTCTTTCAGCAGCATGGACTGGGGCCAGGCACCGGACACCGCCTGGAGTCAAAGGCGCCATCGTGACGCCCCTCAGCCCTGGGAGTCCCCGTAGTCGGGCAGCTGCTGAAGAGACCAAGTGTTGCCGTCCGGGTCAGAGAAGTACACGAAACTGCCCCACGGCTGGAGGTCCACTTCGCTTGCTTCAACGCCCTTTTCGAGGAGCATCGAACGGGCCCGGGCCGCGTCCGGCACGACGATCTGGACGCCTTTCTGCGAGCCAGGGGCCATTTCCGTGATTCCCTCTCCCAGAACAATGGAGCAGGCAGAGCCGGGCGGGGTTAACTGTACGAAGCGGACTCCTTCGCCCACCCGGTGGTCGTGATCCAGCACGAAGCCCGCCCTGTCGCGGTAGAAGCCGATCGCCCGGTCAACGTCGGAGACCGGGATGGCAACGAGTTCGATTTTCCAATCCATGAGCTTCCTCCTGTTGGTCCTGACGACCTCAGGATAGGCCGGGTTGCGGACGGAACCGGTCCTTGTTCTTTTCACACAGGACGCCGGATCCGCGGGATCGTCTGTGGCTGTGAAGGACAGTCGATGGCGGAGCTGGCCGCCCGGTTCGCGTGGTCCGAGGAAAATGTGGAGCACCTACGAAGGCTCCGCCGGAACTCCCGCGCCGCCCAACTCAAAGAGGAACGCCGGGCATCCGCGCGCCGGTGAGGTGACCAGCCATCTCCGCATACATGGCCCCAGCCGGTGACGGCGGACAAAAGCTGTAGCGGCAGCGTCTCAAGACTTGATTCCTGTTTTGATTCGGCGACATCACGGCCGCCGGTTCGAACCCCAATGAAACGTTTTCCTAGACAGAAAACTTTTTCTGGAGCCCCCTGCCGGATTCGAACCGGCGACCCCCTGTTTACAAGACAGGTGCTCTGGCCAACTGAGCTAAGGAGGCATGCTGGCTTCACCAGCGGGCGCCGCCGCAGTCTCCAACACACAACGGGCGCTCCCTAAGGTTAGCCCAGCCCTCCGGTCCGGGGAAACTCAGCCAAGCTTCGCCTCGACGACCTTCCCGAAGTCCGCCACGGCGTCCGGGACCTCTTTGCCGTCGACATAAACGGTCGGCGTGCCCTCGATGCCGGCGGCCTGCGCGGCCTCCGTCGTGTACTTCACCCAGGGCCGGAAAGTGCCCTCGGACAGGCAGGTGGAGATGTCTCCGGCACCCACCTCGGCCGCCATATCGGCCAGCCCGCCGTCGTCGAGCTCACCGCTTTCGAAGTTGGCGAACAGCGCGGTGGAGAAGTCGAAGTAGCTGTCCTGCGCCGTATCCGCCACGCAGGCGAGCGCACTGGCCCCCCGCGAGGAGTAGTCGTCGCGGGAGTTGCGGTCGAGGTAGGCGACGTTGCGGTATTCGAGGGTGATGTCACCGGCATTGAGCCAGCGCCGGAGGTCATCCGAGTACTCGTTCTCGAAGTTGGAACAGTGGACGCAGTTCACGTCGACGTAGGCGACCACCGGGATGGGCGCCCCGTCCGCGGCAGGCTCCACACCCGGCGGCAGGTCCGCTCCCGGCGCGGGCTCCTCCGGCAAAGATGCTACGTCGACCTCGCTGACCTCGGTCTCGGCAAGTTTGGAAGTCGAAACCAGGGTGATTCCGCCCTGGTCATTGCCGTGCTGCGGCGCCGGACCGGCGTCGGGCACCCGCCCGCGGATGTTGCTGGCGACAACGAGCGCGATGACGACGGCGATCACGACGGCAGCGGCCACCACGCCCCACCGGATCAGCAGCGAGTTCCGCCGGGCGGCGCGTTCGGCCGCCTCGCGCTGGAGCCGTGCCCGCTCGCGGGCCTCCGTTGTTCGCTCGGCCTTGCTGGGCTTGCGGGAATTGCTCGGTGCCATCGGTCCTTCTGCCTTACCTGCTTCTCCGGGACGCTTCCCGATCCGCCCCAGTTTATCGGGGCTGGCCGGTGCCCCTAACCGATAGAGTTCATCAGTAGGCCTACTAATCGCAGGAGAGTTCAATGAGCGAAGCCACAACGGCAGCGGATTCCGACACCGACTACGGCGACTTTGACTTCATCGTTGTCTCCAACCGACTAGCGGTCGACCGCGTCACGGACGACGAAGGCAACAGCTCGTGGCGCCGCTCCCCCGGCGGCCTCGTGACGGCCCTTGCGCCGGTCATGGCCAAGACCGACGGCGCTTGGGTCGGCTGGCACGGCGCACCCGACGAGACCCTCGAGCCCTTCGATGAAGGAAACATGCGCCTTGTCCCGGTGCCGTTGAGCGAGGACGAGGTGGAGCTCTATTACGAGGGGTTCTCGAACGCGACCCTCTGGCCGCTCTACCACGATGTCATCGCGCCGCCGGAGTTCCACCGCACCTGGTGGGATGCCTACCGCCGGGTCAACGAGCGCTTCGCGAAGGCCACCGCCGCATCGGCGGCCCATGGCGCCACGGTGTGGGTGCAGGACTACCAGCTGCAGCTGGTGCCGAAGCTGCTGCGCAAGGCCCGCCCCGACCTCGTCATCGGTTTCTTCAACCACATCCCGTTCCCGCCGCTGGAGATCTTCGCGCAGCTGCCCTGGCGCCGGCAGGTCATCGAGGGGCTGCTCGGTGCGGACCTCATCGGCTTTCAGCGCCCAAGCGACGCAAGTAACTTCCTGCGCTGCGTCCGCCGCTTCCTCGGCCACACCATCCGCCAGCAGCAGGTGCAGGTCCCCGCGGACGGCGACGCGCCCGCCTACGTCTCCCGCGCCGAGGCGTTCCCCATCTCGATCGACGTGAACGCCATCACCGAACTGGCCAAACGCCAGGACATCATCGAGCGCTCCCGGGAGATCCGCCGGGAGCTCGGCAACCCCAAGCACGTCCTGCTGGGCGTGGACCGCCTTGACTACACCAAGGGCATCGGGCACCGACTCAAGGCCTACGGGGAACTCCTCGAGGACGGCTCCATCACCGTTGAAGACGCCGCGCTGATCCAGGTGGCAAGCCCCAGCCGGGAACGCGTGGAGCAGTACCGCCTCCTCCGGGAGGAGATCGAGGGCGCCGTGGGCCGCATCAACGGCACCTACGACACCATGAAGAACACGGCGATCCGGTACCTCCACCACAGCTACCCGGTCGAGGAAATGGTCGCCCTGTACCTCGCCGCCGACGTCATGCTCGTCACGGCGCTGCGCGACGGGATGAACCTCGTGGCCAAGGAGTATGTGGCGGCCCGCACCGAGAACCGCGGCGCCCTGGTGCTCAGCGAGTTCGCCGGCGCCGCCGACACCCTCCGCCAGGCCGTGCTGGTCAACCCCCACGACATCGACGGGCTGAAGTCCGCGATGGTCACCGCCCTGAACATGCCCCCGGCCGAAGGCATCCGCAGGATGCGCATCATGCGCCGCCAGGTGCTCCAGAACGATGTCGAACGCTGGTCGCAGGCGTTCCTGACCGCCCTGCGCAACGGTTCGGCAGGCAACAGCGATGCCTGAGCGCACCGACCTCCGGGCTGCCCTTGAGGAACTCGCCGCAACACCGGTGCTGCTCATCGCGCTCGACTTCGACGGCGTCCTCTCGCCGCTGGTCGAGCGGGCCGAGGACGCCCGTCCGCTCCCCCGGTCCTCGGCGGCCCTGAAGGCCCTGGCCGCGCTGCCGTCGACGACGACGGCACTGATCTCGGGGCGCGCGCTCGGCAGCCTGAGGCAGGTGGCCTCCCCGGAGCCGGAAACCCTGCTGATTGGCAGCCACGGCGCCGAAACCTGGACCGGCCCGGACGCCGCACCCCTGACCCTCGACCCCCTGCAGGCCGAACTGCTCGACGCGGCGGCCGACATCGTCGAGAGCGTCGTCGCGGCTCATCCCGGCACGTGGCTCGAGTCCAAGCCGGCCGGCGTCGTCCTTCACACCCGGTCGGCCGCCGACGACGTCGCCGCAGACGCTGTGGCTGCCGCCCGCGACGGCCTGGCCGGGCTGGACGGGCTCAAGGTCACCGACGGAAAGCGGGTCCTCGAAGTATCGGTGGTTCACGCCGACAAGGGTCAGGGACTGGGGCTGCTGAGGGAGCTCAGCGGGGCCACAGCGGTGCTCTTCGCCGGCGACGACGTCACCGACGAGCACGCCTTCGGCGTCCTGCAGCCCCAGGACGTCGGCATCAAGATCGGTGAAGGCAGCACAGCGGCCCGCTACCGCCTGGGCTCCCCCGAGGACCTTGCCGGCGCCCTTGAGGACCTCCTTGCCCTGCGTCGCGAATGTGCTTCCCCCAACCATTCGTGACATACTCCAAGTGGGTATCGACCGGCTCGCCGGTTCTATCCGCCACAACTGAATAACTCTCCATTCACTACGGATCGTCGGGCACGTACCTGCCCGTGAAAAGGAAACAAGAAAATGGCAACGGTAACGTTCGACCAGGCCACCCGGGTGTACCCGGGGACCGAAAAGCCCGCTGTAGACCGCCTGAACATCGAGATCGCCGACGGCGAATTCCTCGTCCTCGTAGGCCCGTCCGGTTGCGGCAAGTCCACCTCCCTGCGCATGCTCGCAGGACTCGAAGACGTCAACTCGGGACGCATCCTCATCGGTGACCGCGACGTCACCGACGTTCCCCCGAAGGACCGCGACATCGCGATGGTCTTCCAGAACTACGCCCTGTACCCGCACATGAGTGTTGCCGACAACATGGGCTTCGCCCTGAAGATCGCCGGTATCCCCAAGGAAGAGCGCGCCGAGCGCGTCCGTGAGGCTGCCAAGCTGCTCGACCTCGAGGACTACCTGGACCGCAAGCCGAAGGCACTCTCCGGCGGTCAGCGCCAGCGCGTCGCCATGGGCCGCGCCATCGTGCGTAACCCCCAGGTCTTCCTCATGGATGAGCCGCTGTCGAACCTCGACGCCAAGCTGCGCGTCCAGACCCGCACCCAGATCGCGTCGCTGACGCGCCGCCTCGGGGTCACCACGGTCTACGTGACGCACGACCAGGTCGAGGCAATGACCATGGGCGACCGCGTTGCGGTGCTCAAGGACGGCATCCTCCAGCAGGTCGACACCCCGCGCAACCTGTACGAGCGCCCGACGAACGTCTTCGTTGCCGGGTTCATCGGCTCCCCCGCCATGAACCTCCTCGAACTGCCCGTCGCCGACGGCGGCGTGCTGTTCGGCGGCACCGTGTACCCGGTCCGCAGCGACATCCTTGATGCGGCCGCGGGCAACACAGTGACCCTGGGTGTCCGCCCCGAGGACCTCGTGCTCGCCGCCCCCGGTGAAGGCCTGCAGGTTGAGGTCGACGTCGTCGAGGAACTCGGCGCCGACGCCTACATCTATGGCCACACCACACTCAATGGCCAGAACCACGACATGGTGGCCCGTGTCGACGGCCGCCGCCCTCCGATGAAGGGTGACACCGTCTACGTCCGCCCCGAGCAGGGCCACGTGCACCTGTTCGACACGACCTCCGGCGCCCGCCTGGCCGAAACGGTCTAGTTCAACGCATTTCCGGCAATGCGGTGGTTCCCATGCTGCGTCTTCACAGACGGGGGACCACCGCATTGCGGTTTAAGCTGACGGACTTCATGCTTTGAGCACTCCCAGTGACCGCGCACCGGCGGTCCTACAGAAGGCAACACGATGACCGAGACCTACAACGCCAACTGGCACGACGAACCGACCGACTATGCGCAGACGGGCAAGCTGCCACGCATCCGGACTGCCCCTCCGGAATCGGCGCTGGGCTCACTGAACATCACCGCGGCCTCCGCCGATCCCGAGCTGCTCGACCTGCCCTGGCACATCGCCCTCGAGGAATGGCCGACAGAGACCCTTGCGGCCCTCCCCCGCGGTATCTCCCGCCACATCGTGCGGTTCGCGCACCTCGGGGGTTCGGTCATCGCCGTGAAGGAAACCAGCGAGCACATCGCCCGCCACGAATACCACATGCTGCGTAAGCTCCAGCGCCTCGATGTGCCGTGCGTCGAACCCGTCGCGGTCATCACCGGGCGCACCACCCCCGACGGCACCGAGCTCGACCCGGTGCTGGTCACCCGGCACCTGAAGTTCTCGATGCCCTACCGCGCCCTGTTCTCCCAGACGCTGCGCCGGGACACCCTCACCCGTCTGATCGATGCGCAGGCCCTCCTGCTGGTGCGCCTGCACCTCATCGGGTTCTACTGGGGCGACGTCTCGCTGTCGAACACGCTGTTCCGGCGCGACGCCGGCGCCTTCGCCGCCTATCTGGTGGACGCCGAGACCGGAGAGCTCTACCCGGAACTCTCGAGCGGCCAGCGGGAGTACGACCTCGAGATCGCGCGCGTCAACATCGCCGGCGAGCTGATGGACCTCGCAGAGGGCGGGTTGATTGAGGAGAAGGTCGACCCGCTGGCCACCAGCGAGCTGATCATGGACAGCTACCGCAGGCTGTGGACCGAGCTTACGGCGCGGGAGTCATTCGAACTCGGAGAACGCTGGCGCGTCAACGCCCGCATCCGCCGGCTCAACGACCTCGGCTTCGACGTGGAGGAATATGTCATCAGCACGGTCGCCGACGGCTCCCGGATTCAGCTGCAGCCGAAGGTTGTCGACGCCGGCCACCACAGCCGCCGGCTGCTCCGCCTGACCGGCATCGACGCCCAGGAGAACCAGGCCCGCAGGCTGCTCAACGACATGGACGCCTACCGGGCGGACAACAACAACCTCGACGTCGACGAGGAGATCAGCGCCCACCTGTGGGTCAGCGAAGTCTTTGAACCGATTGTGCGGTCGGTACCGCGTGAGCTCGGCGGCAAGCTCGAGCCGGCCGAGGTGGTGCATGAGGTGCTTGAACACCGGTGGTACATGTCCGAGCGGCAGGACCGCAACGTGCCCATGGCAGAGGCGGTGCAGTCCTACCTCGACTCCGAGCTGCGGCACCGGCGCGACGAGGCTGAGATCATGCTGACCGCCGATTCGAAGACCATCGGGCTCGACGGAGACAACAGCTTCCCGGACAGTTAAACGCCGAACCCCGCCCGGTCAAGGCGGGGTTCGGCTCAGCCGGTCCTTAGGGACACTGGATTTCCTGGCCTCGGAACTCGTGCAGTCCGGGGCCCGCCTGCTCGCAGAAGTCGGCGACTTCGCCGATGAACGGGGCCGCAGCAACCAGCAGGAGGATCGCCAGGACCAGCAGGATGGTGAAAAGGGCACCCACGATGATGCCCGCCACCGCGAGGCCGTTGCCCATCCCGGCCTTCTTCGACTTCACCAGGGCCACGATGCTCAAAATCAGGCCCACCGGGGCCAAAACAATCGCCAGGATAAGCCCCACAATGCCCAGGGTGCGTCCGGGGTTTTCCCGCGGTCCCTGCTGGCCCGGGTAACCGCCTCCTGGGTAGCCCTGGCCGTACGGCGACTGGCCGTAAGCCGGCTGGCCCGGGCCCTGCCCGTAGGCGGGCTGGCCGTACGGGGCGGGTGACTGGCCGTAGGCGGGCTGGCCGTACGGCGACTGGCCGGGGTTGGACGATCCCGAGGTTCCAGAGCTTCCGCCCGGGCCCTTGCCGTACGGATCGTTGGAACCGGGTCCGCCGTGCGGACCTGCTGGGTTGTCTGACACTTGCGCCCCTGCAATCTTGTTGGTGCAGGAACGAACTCCTGCAGTGGCCCCACGGGCCTCTGGGCCGAGAATATCACCGCAGAGCGGGCGTGTCCGGGGGTCGGGCCGGCTCGCCCGAACGACCGGCCGAAGCTCCATCCCGACTGCCATCCCGGCTGCCCTCCCGACCGCCATCCCACCGGCTGCCGGACACCGCCGCAGAGCGCAGACCCGACACCCAGCCGCAGGACGGACCACCGCCGAATCCCCTCAGCGCCACCCCGCCGGACCGGGAGCACCCCTCCTCCGGCATCGACGCAGAGGGTGTGGTAAATATCATCCGTGCAAACGTTTGCATAGCGGGAAGAACAAGATGCCTAGTCGCGCTGAGGTTTCCGGCGTGTAACGGCTTGAACACGCGGAATATGGGCCTGCAAGCGCTTTCATTATTGGTGGTTGCGGGTCTACGATGTTTCCCATGTCCTTTTCAGCGGCCGTCGACACGGCAGGTTTCAGCGCTCCCGACGGAGCTGTCACTTTCCATGACCCCATCCATACGCAGCACGCCGACGATGCGTGGTGGCGCTCCTCGGTGATCTACCAGGTGTACCCCCGGTCCTTCCGCGACGCGAACGGCGACGGCATGGGCGACCTTGCCGGCGTGCGTGAGGAGCTGGAGCATCTCGTCCGGCTCAACGTGGATGCCGTCTGGCTCTCCCCCTTCTTCACCTCGCCTCAGCGCGACGGCGGTTACGACGTCGCGGACTACTGCGACGTCGACCCCCTGTTCGGAACTCTGGCCGACTTCGATGCGCTGACCACCCGTGCCACCGAACTCGGAATTAAGGTCATCGTCGACCTCGTGCCGAACCACGCTTCGAGCGAACATGTTCTCTTCAAGCGGGCCCTAGCTGCCCCGGCCGGTTCACCGGAACGTGCAATGTTCATCTTCAGGGACGGGCAGGGCGAGCATGGGGAGCTTCCGCCCAACAACTGGCAGTCCCACTTCGGCGGTCCGGCCTGGACCCGCGTGGTCAACAGCGACGGGTCGGGCGGACAGTGGTATCTCCACCTCTTCGATTCCTCCCAGCCCGACTTCAACTGGGACAACCAGGCGGTGCGGGACGAGTTCGAGCGCATCCTGCGCTTTTGGCTTGACCGCGGCGTCGGTGGATTCCGGGTCGATGTCGCCCATGCCCTGGTCAAGGCCGAAGGGTTGCCGGACTGGGGCGGGCGCGCCGACGGCAGCTCAAGCGAAGGCTTCCCGGGTCATGAGGCTCCAATGTTCGGGCAGCAGGAGATCCATGCGATCTACCGCAGCTGGCGCAAGATCCTCGATGAGTACGACGGCGACCGGGTGCTCTGCGCCGAAGCCACCATCGACCCCCTGCCGCGGCTGACCGACTGGGTCCGCCCGGATGAAATGCACCAGGCATTCAATTTCGCCTACCTGCACCACCCGTGGAACGCGCATGGTCTGCGCAACGTCATCTCCAGCTCCTTTGAGGCCTTCGACAGTGTCGACGCGCCCACCACCTGGGTGCTGAGCAACCACGACGTCGTCCGCCACGCGACACGCTTCGGGCTCGGCGAGGACTTTCCCCGTCCCGGTGATGGAATCGGCCACCTCGATCCGCAGCCGGACACCGCAACCGGGCTGGACCGCGCCCGTGCGGCCTCCCTTGCCATGTTCGCCCTTCCCGGCGGCATCTACCTCTACCAGGGCGAGGAGCTCGGCCTGCCCGACCACACCACCATGCCGGCTGAGTTCCGCCAAGATCCCACCTTCGCGAGGACCGGCGGGGAACGGCTCGGACGTGACGGATGCCGGGTTCCCCTTCCGTGGCGTGCGGAGGAGCCGGCCTATGGTTTCGGGACAGCGGACACCCCCTGGCTGCCGCAGCCCGAGAGCTGGAAGGCTCTCGCCGTCGACCGCCAGGACTCCGACCCCGGGTCGACGCTGAACCTCTACCGCTCGGCGCTTCGCCTGCGGCGTGAACTGGGCCTTGGAGCCGGATCGCTGCAGTGGAGCATGGAGTACGAGAACAGCGACACCGTGGCGTTCCGCAACGGCGACGTCGTCGTCCTGATCAACATGGGAGAATTCGATACGCAGCTGCCCGGCGGCTCGATTCTGGCGGCAAGCCACCCCGAGGCGGGCGCCAACGGGCTTCTCGCACCCAACCACTGTGTGTGGCTGAAGCTTAACTAAAGCGGCCGGGCTTCCCAGGCCCGATCCGAAGGGGGGAGGACGCCGTGGCCGGCATCAAGGACGTCGCGAAGCGCGCCGGAGTGTCGACGGCCACGGTGTCCCGGGCCCTTAGCGGCAACGGCCGCGTGTCGGAAAAATCGCGCCTCGCAGTGCTGAAGGCCGCGCGGGAACTTGAGTTCGTCCTCTCCTACTCCGCGTCGTCCCTCGCCTCGGGCAGGAACCGCAACGTCGGAGTGGTGGTGCCCTCGGTCAACCGTTGGTATTTCTCACAGATCGTCGACAGCGCCGCTGCCGCCCTGCTGGAGGCCGGCTACGACCTGACCCTCTACAACCTCAGCGAAGGCGCGAAGCACCGGGACCGGGTGTTGTCGGAGTTCCTGCTGCGCCAGCGCTGCGACGGCGTCATCTCCGTAGCCTTGGAGCTGAGCAGGTCGGAACTGGGCCAGTTGCTCGCCGTGGGCAAGCCCGTTGTGGGAATCGGCGGCGTCCTACCCGGCGCCCATACGATCAGCGTGAACGACAAGGCGATCGCCACCCTGGCTACCGAGCACCTGCTCAGCCTGGGACACCGCAGGATCGCCCACATCGGCGGCATCGAGGCGTTTGAGAACGACTTCCGAATCTCAGGCTCCCGCCGTGAGGGCTACGAGGCAGCGATGAGCGCGGAGGGGCTCGAAGTTCTTCCCTCCTGGCGGGCGCACGCGGACTTCACCATCACCGGTGGATATACCGAAGCCAAGCGGATGCTGGGCCACCCGCACAACCGCCCCACGGCCGTGTTCTGCGCATCGGATGAAATGGCGATCGGAACCATCCTTGCCGCCCGGGACCTCGGCCTCCACGTACCCGAGGATCTCTCAGTGATTGGAATCGACGGCCACGACCTGGGCGGGATCTTCGGACTCACCACCATCGCCCAGTTCCCCGGCCAGCAGGGGGAGAATGCCGTGAAGCGGCTGCTCGGTATCCTCACCGACCCGGAGAACGCAGACACCCTGCCGCCCGACGAGGACGCCCGGACCGAGCTTGTCGTGCGCTCGAGCACGTCCGCTCCGGCCGACAGGCCCTGACTGCCGCTGCAGGCGCCCGGGAGGCCCGTCCCCGCCCGGGACGCCGGGCCGTGGAGGATAGCCGCTAGCTCCTCGCGTAGCAGGACATCAGACCGCCCCACCCATGAAGCGCGCGTACCTGCCGAGGGCCAGCGGCCAGAACCGCTCGTAGCGCCCGCGCAGGTCGTCGGGGCCGCCTTCCCTGGGCCAGCCGCCGTGGACGACGTCGACGCTTGTGGCAGGTGCCGCCCCTCCGACACTGTTGAAGGAAAGCTCAACCGCCGTCGCTGGGAAAGGGCCGGGGCGGTGCCGCCACAGGAGTGACAAGGCGCGGTGACCATCGCGCTGGTCCTCACGCTCGGTAACCTCTGCCCAGACGGCCTCCTCGTCCTCGGCTGACGTTTCGACGAAGACACCACCCTCAAGGTCGAAGAAGCTTCCAGCGCCCCACACACTGAGCTCAGCGCCCGGCCACCACAGGTGGAGATGTTCGGTGAACCCTGAAAAGGCGTCGACCACATCGGCCGGCACGCGCACGGAAGCGCGGATGTCCGCCACAGTCCCGCCGTCGGCGGGTTCGGGAGCCGCATGCGAGAAAAGTCCACTCATGGTCCGACTCTACCGGGGTCTGGACCAGCCGACGGAGGGGCGGATTGGGCCGGCCCCGGGGGCGGGCAGGGCGGGTGCCGGCCGTCCGGGTGCGGCGCGCTGGCCGACTGTATCGGTATTGGTTGGGGTGGTTAAAGGGGTGCAGGCCCCACCGGTGGTGGGGCCTGCAGCCTAAGGGTGGTCCGGCGGTGTCCTACTCTC
>NZ_JAEKGC010000015.1 GCF_016405885.1 Arthrobacter sp. MSA 4-2
GCCAAGGAACAGGGCCTGTGGCACGACCCGTCCACCGAGATCCGGTTCTCCGAATACCTCGAACTCGACCTCTCCACGGTGGTGCCCTCCATCGCCGGGCCCAAGCGCCCCCAGGACCGGGTCGCACTGACCGAATCCAAGAGCCAGTTCCGGAAGGATCTGGCGAACTATGTGCACGCGGTCGACGACGACGCCCTGGATGAGGCCCTCGACGAGACCTTCCCCGCCTCCGACGTCCCGGCGATGACGGCGCCCCTGGTCGCCTCGGCCGCCTCCCCGGGCCGCGGGCGTCCCTCCCGCGCCGTGCCCGTGTCCATGACCGACGGGCGGGAGTTCGAACTCGACCACGGGGCGGTGACGATCGCCTCGATCACCTCCTGCACGAACACCTCAAACCCTTCCGTCATGCTCGCCGCCGCGCTGCTGGCGCGCAACGCCGTGGAGAAGGGCCTGAGCTCCAAGCCGTGGGTGAAGACCTCCGTCGCCCCGGGCTCGAAGGTCGTCACCGACTATTACGACCGTTCCGGTCTCACCCCGTACCTCGAGAAGCTCGGCTTCTTTCTCGTCGGGTACGGCTGCGCCACCTGCATCGGCAACTCCGGTCCGCTCGAGGACGAGATCTCCTCGGCCATCTCGGCGCACGACCTCACGGTCGCCGCCGTCCTCTCCGGCAACCGGAACTTCGAGGGCCGGATCAACCCGGACGTGAAGATGAACTACCTGGCCTCCCCGCCGCTGGTGGTCGCCTACGCCCTGGCCGGCACCATGGACTTCGACTTCGAGCACGACCCCCTGGGGCTCGATGCGGATGGAAACGGCATCTTCCTCCGCGATATTTGGCCGAGTCCGGTCGAGGTGCAGGCGGTGATCGACTCCTCGATCGATCAGGAGATGTTCACCTCGAGCTACGGGTCCATCTTCGAGGGCGACGAGCGCTGGCAGTCCCTGCCGACGCCGGCCGGCGATACCTTCGCATGGGACCCCGCCTCGACCTATGTGCGCAGGCCCCCGTATTTCGAGGGCATCACCGCGGTGCCGAAGCCCGTGGGTGACATTGCCGAAGCCCGGGTGCTCGTGATGCTCGGGGACTCGGTGACCACCGACCACATCAGCCCGGCGGGCTCCTTCAAGTCCGACACCCCGGCCGGACGGTACCTGCTCGAGCACGGCGTGCAGCGCAGGGACTTCAACTCCTACGGCTCGCGCCGCGGCAACCACGAAGTGATGATCCGCGGCACCTTCGCGAATATCCGGCTGCGCAACCGCCTGCTCGACGGCGTCGAGGGCGGCTTCACCCGGGATTTTACCCAGACTGGCGGCCCCCAGACCTACATCTACGACGCGGCGAGGAACTACGCCGTCGCAGGTACGCCGCTCGTGGTCCTGGCCGGCAAGGAATACGGCTCCGGCTCCTCACGCGACTGGGCGGCCAAGGGCACCGCGCTGCTGGGCGTCAAGGCGGTGATCGCCGAGAGCTACGAGCGGATCCACCGGTCCAACCTCATCGGCATGGGCGTGCTCCCGCTCCAGTTCCGCCAGGGCGAGAATGCCGCAGCCCTTGGACTGAGCGGCACCGAAACGTTCTCGGTGGAGGGCATCACGGCGCTCAACGCGGGCAGCATCCCCGACACAGTCCGCGTCACGGCGGTTCCGGAGGAGGACGGCGAGCCGGTTTCCTTCGACGCCGTCGTGCGCATCGACACCCCGGGTGAGGCCGACTACTACCGCCACGGCGGCATCCTCCACTACGTTCTGAGGCAGCTCAGTGCGCAGTGAGCCCCGGATTTCCACCGGAAAGCTGCCCGAACCTCCCGCCCACTTAGCCGCCGCGAAGGGCGTGCCGGGCGTCGGACGCTCGGAGATCGGGCACCTCAGGGGGAGCTGTGACGTTAGAGTTAAGGGAAATTGCCCTGGCGAAGTCTTCGCCGCAGCAGACGACCTGAGGAGGCGCCGGTGGGACTTCTTGAGACAATTCGCAGCCCGCAGGACCTGAGCCGGCTTACCGAATCCCAGCTCGACGCCCTCGCCCGGGAGATCCGTTCCTTCCTCGTGACCAACGTCTCCCGCACCGGCGGGCACCTCGGCCCCAACCTGGGCGTGGTCGAACTGACCCTGGGCATCCACCGCGTGTTCGACTCGCCGCGCGACAGCATCATCTTCGACACCGGCCACCAGTCCTACGTCCACAAGCTCGTCACCGGCCGGCAGAACTTCGACACCCTGCGCCAGCAGGGCGGCCTCTCCGGGTACCCCTCCCGCGCCGAGTCCATCCACGACATCGTCGAAAGCTCCCACGCGTCGTCGTCCCTGTCCTGGGCCGACGGGATCTCCCGTGCCCGCGTCCTGAATGGGGAGGGCGACCGGTACACCGTCGTCCTCGTCGGCGACGGCTCCCTCACCGGCGGCATGGCCTGGGAAGCGATCAACAACATCGCCGCGGACAAGCGCCGCCGCGTGGTGATCGTGGTGAACGACAACGGACGCTCCTACGCCCCGACGATCGGCGGCGTCGCCGACTACCTCGCCTCCCTCCGGCCGGCGCTCGACTCGGTCCGCACCCACAAGGTGTACGAGCGGACCCTCGAGTGGTTCACGGGCCGGCTGCAGGCCGGTGGGCCCGCGGGCCGCTTCGCGTACAAGAGCCTCCACGCCACGAAAAAGGGCGTGAAGGACTGGTGGGCTCCGCAGGGCCTCTTCGAGGACCTCGGCATGAAGTACGTCGGCCCGGTCGACGGCCACGACCTCGGCGCCGTCGAGCAGGCACTCCACCTGGCCCGCAATTACGAGGGCCCTGTGATCGTCCACGCGATCACCGAGAAGGGGCACGGCTACGCCCCGGCGCGCGCCCACGAGGCCGACCAGTTCCATGCCGTGGGCATCATCGACCCGGGCACGGGGGAGCCGGTCGAGTCCGGCGCCTCCCAGTCCTGGACCTCGGTCTTTGCCAACGAGATCGCCGACATCGCCGACGAGCGCCCCGACATTGTGGGCATCACCGGCGCCATGCTCATCCCGGTCGGGCTCCACCGTTTCGCCGCCCGCCACCCGGACCGCGTGTTCGACGTCGGCATCGCCGAACAGCACGCGCTCACCAGCGCCGCGGGCATGGCCTACGGCGGACTGCACCCCGTCGTCGCGCTCTACGCCACGTTCCTGAACCGGGCCTTCGATCAGCTCCTCATGGATGTGGCGCTGCACAAGGCCGGGGTCACCATCGTCCTCGACCGCTCGGGGGTCACCGGGCCCGACGGCGCCAGCCACCACGGCATGTGGGATCTCTCCATGCTCCAAACGGTGCCCGGACTGCACCTTGCCGCCCCCCGTGATGCCACCCGGCTGCGCGAGGAGCTGCGCGAGGCCGTCTCCATCCCCGACGCCCCGAGCGTGGTGCGCTACTCCAAGGGCTCGGTCGGTGCGGAGGTCGAGGCCATCGAGCGCCTGGGCGACGGCGTCGACGTGCTCGCCCGGCGCCCCTCCGGGTCCACGACCAACGACGTGCTGATCGTCAGCGTCGGCGCCATGAGCGAACTCGCCCTCGATGTCTCGAACCGCCTCGGGGCCCAGGGCATAAGCTCGACGGTTATCGACCCCCGCTGGGTGCTGCCCGTCTGCCCGTCGGTGATCGAGCTGGCCGCCGAGCACCGCATCGTCATTGTGATCGAGGACGGCGTGCGCGCTGGCGGCGTCGGATCGAGGATCCGGCAGGAGATGCGGGCCGCGGGCGTCGACACCGCCCTGAACGAGGTCGGCCTCCCCGTAGAGTTCCTCGACCACGGCTCGCGGAGCGAGGTGCTCGCGCGCGTCGGCCTGACCGCACAGAAGGTCACCCACGACATCGTGGCGCAGGTCCTGGGAACGAAGGTCCCGGTGGCCCGGCCCCTGCCCGGCCAGGAGTCCGCTGCCGGCCGGGAGTCCACTTCCGGCCAGGACGCGACCACGGGACAGTTCCCGACCCTCTAGGCTCCTTGCCTGCGTCAGCCCAGGAGGGCCCCGGCGAAGCGCAGGAACACCGACGCGGCGCCCGCCACGACCAGCAGCGCCACCAGGACCCAAGACCATTCGGCCAGCAGCCGTGCGGTACGTGGACGAACCGGCAGCACCCCGGAGGCGGCATTACGCGCCGTGAGCTGCACCGTCAGGACGATCATCACGACCCAGACCACCATGCAGTAGATACAGAGGATCGAGATCACGAACAGCGCCTGGAACCATAGCCAGAGCGTGAACGCAGCGCCGAGGACCGTACCGGCCTGCAGGCCGAGCCAGTACCAGCGGCGCAGCTCGGCGCCCGCAAGCAGCGCCACGCCCGTGGTGATCACGACGGCGAAGGCCACGAGCCCGATCAGCGGGTTGGGGAAGCCGAACACCGCGGCCTGCTCCGTCCGGAACACCTCGCCGCAGGAGATCCACGGGTTCACGTCGCAGCTCGTGACGTACCCCGGGTCCGCGTAGAGGGCGAGCCGTTCGAGGACCAGCTGCCCCGAGGCGAGCCAGCCGATGAAGCCGGCCGCAACCAGGAGGAAAGCGAACCGCCGCTCCGGCCGTCGGGTCACGGCTCCTTTCTCCGGATTCGTGCCGGAGGGAGCAGCGTGCGCGGTGTGTGCCATGGGGTTGTCGTCGTCCTCGGGTGGGCGGTCGGCGCCGGCATCCCGTGCGCCGATGGTTCCGCCACTCTAACCGCCGGAACGGCTGATTTGCATGCTGGTGTGAGACAATTACCGTGGCTGGTTCGGGAACCACATTTCCGTTCCGGTCCAGCGACAGGCTTCCGCTCTGCGGGCGATGCTTCCGGCACACCGAGCCCACCAATCCTGGTGGGCGGTTCCGGAATCCGCCTCGCAGGCCACCGTGATTACGACGGATGAGTTGGAAAAGCGCCGCTGGTCTTTGAGTGATGCCGCACCCTCCAGCCGGTGCGACCTCAAACGACACAATGACGACTTCCGGTCGCCGCTAGGGCGTAGGGTCCGCGGACGGCCGACATACTGCCCTGGAGGGCGCTGGAATGTGGCCGGTGCCGCAGGGGCTGGAGCCTATACATATGGATCAGTTCGAAACGCAGATCAACGAGCAGGGTGCAGCAGCAGGGGCCGCCGAGACGCAGTCCCCAACAGCGCCGGTGAAGCGGGCCCCACGGGTCCGCAGGGCGGCGAGCTCGCCAGCCGGAGCGCCGACGAAGGTCCCGGCAGCCGAAACCGCCGGGGACACCCCCGCGCCGGAAGCATCCGCAGCGCCGGCCGCCGCCGCACCGGCCGACACGGCCGCCGAAGCGCCCCGCCGCCGCGCCACCCGGGCACGCAAGGCCCCGGTCGCCGCGCCGGAATCGCCGGTGGAGGCACCGCTTGACGCCGCCGGTGACACGGCAGCCATCGAAACGGTCGCCAAGGACACGACCGGCACCAACGCGACCGGCTCCGACACGACAGCTAGCGACACGGCAGCCGCCGCGGAGCCGGCACCGAAGGCGAAGGCCACCCGCACCCGCCGCAGGGCGGCAACGGCCGAAGCAGGACCGGCAGCGCCGGCGCCCGAGGTTCCCTTCGGAGAGCCCGCCGCCGCAGAGGCCGCCGTGGCCGCGGCCGCCGTCGCCGGTGACACCGCCAACGCCGCCGACGACGGCGCAGCAGCCGGTGTAGGGCAGGAATCGCCCGCCGCCGAGAAGCCGGTCCGGGCCCGCCGGACCGTACGCACCCGCCGGATGAAGAGTGACGCCGTGGAGGCCGTCGAGGTTCCCGCGGACGGCGAAGAAGCCGAGGAGGCATCCGACGGCTCGGCCGACGACGCCGGAACCGAGGCCCCGGCGGCCGCCGCACAGCGGCCCGATGCTACGCAGGCCGGAAAGACCGGGCCGGGCACGGCGGAGACGGCCGCCGAGTCCGCACCGAAGAGCGCCGAACCCTCGTACGTCGACCCCTTCGCCGTTCCGGATTCGCCCCTCTCGCTGCTTTTCCACGCCCCCGACCTGAGCGCCGCGGTCCAGGCCGTCAAGGTCACCGAGCCGGCGCTTGAGGACGACGAGGACGACGACACCGAAGACTCCGGACCGCGCCGCCGGCGCAGCCGCCGCCGTGGCCGGAACCGCAGCGACAACGGCACCGGCGACGTCCAGGACGACGAGACCGGTGACTCCGCGGAGGGACAGTCCAACGGACCCTCCTCCGAGGCAGGGGACGCCGTCACATCCCGGCGCCGCCGCCGTCGCCGCCGCGGAGACCAGGACCTCGAACTGACCGGCGGGGAGGACGACGATCCGCCCAACACCGTGACCCGGGTCCGCGCCCCGCGCCAGAGCAACGACGTCCCCTCGGACCGTGTGACCAGCGTCAAGGGCTCCACCCGCCTTGAGGCGAAGAAGCAGCGCCGGCGTGAATCCCGCGATTCCGGCCGCCGCCGCCAGGTCATCACGGAGGCCGAGTTCCTTGCGCGCCGCGAATCCGTCGACCGCCAAATGGTGGTGCGCCAGCGCGACGACAGGATCCAGATCGGCGTGCTCGAGGACGGAATCCTCGCCGAGCACTTCGTCTCCAAGACCCAGCAGGACTCGCTGATCGGCAACGTGTACCTCGGGAAGGTGCAGAACGTCCTGCCGAGCATGGAGGCTGCCTTCGTCGACATCGGACGCGGCCGCAACGCCGTGCTCTACGCCGGCGAGGTCAACTGGGACGCCGCCGGCCTCGACGGGCAGCCGCGCCGCATCGAGCTGGCGCTGAAGTCCGGCGACCCGGTGCTCGTCCAGGTCACCAAGGATCCCGTGGGCCACAAGGGAGCTCGCCTGACCAGCCAGATCTCCCTGCCGGGCCGCTACCTCGTGTACGTGCCGGGCGGCTCCATGACGGGCATCTCCCGCAAGCTGCCCGACGTCGAGCGCAACCGGCTCAAGCGCATCCTCAAGGACCGCCTGCCCGAGAACGCCGGGGTCATCGTGCGCACCGCGGCCGAAGGCGCCAGCGAAGAGGAACTGACCCACGACATCAACCGGCTGCGCGCCCAGTGGGAGGAGATCGAACGCAAGTCCTCCTCGACCAAGACGCTCGCTCCGGAGCTCCTCTACGGCGAGCCTGACCTCACCATCAAGGTGGTCCGCGACGTCTTCAACGAGGACTTCTCCAAGCTCCTTGTCTCCGGCGAGGAGGCCTGGGACACCATCGAGGCCTACGTCATGTACGTGGCGCCGGACCTGGTGGGCCGCCTTGAGAAGTGGACCTCGGAGGAGGACATCTTCACCGCGAGCCGCATCGACGAGCAGATCCAGAAGGCCCTTGACCGGAAGGTCTACCTTCCCTCCGGCGGCTCGCTGGTGATCGACCGCACCGAGGCGATGACCGTCGTCGACGTCAACACCGGCAAGTTCACCGGCAGCGGCGGCAACCTCGAGGAGACAGTCACCAAGAACAACCTCGAAGCGGCCGAGGAGGTGGTGCGCCAGCTGCGGCTGCGCGACATCGGCGGCATCATCGTCATCGACTTCATCGACATGGTCCTCGAAGCCAACCGCGACCTCGTGCTGCGCCGGCTCGTCGAGTGCCTCGGCCGGGACCGCACCAAGCACCAGGTGGCGGAGGTGACCTCTCTCGGTCTCGTCCAGATGACCCGCAAGCGCATGGGCACCGGACTGCTCGAGGTCTTCGGCGAGGTCTGCGAGCACTGCGCCGGCCGCGGCGTGGTGACCCACGACGAGCCGGTCGAACACCGCCGCCACGCCGTCTCCACCGAGAACCACCAGCAGCACCTCCGCCAGGAGAAGATGTCCCGCAGTGAGCGCAAGCGCAGCCGCGGGCGCACCCCCGAGCCGGTCGAAGAGCCGCAGGCAGCCCCGGAGCCGCGAACGGAAAACCCGGAACGGGCAGCCAAGGCGGAGGCGGCGCGTGCTGCCCTCGCGAGTATCGCCGCGGCCACCCACCATGCCGCACACAGCGAGGAGGCGCTGGCGGTAGCGCCGGAGAAGGCACCGGCCCCGGAGACGGCGCCCGCCACCGAGAGGTCCCGGGCCGAGGCAGCCGCGGCGGTCCTTACCATCAATGGTGAGACCGTCACCCTGCCGCGTGCGGAAGCGGCCGCGGCGGCCGCCGCACCCGAGGGCCCGCGGCTGACGCTCGACAGCCTCGCCGAGGCCTTCGACAAGAAGCCGGCCGGTGGACGGGGTGCGGGAGCCGCGGAGGCCCCGGCCCGGGACGCGGTCCAGCCCTCGGAAGCTGCGGCTCAAGCCTCGGCCCCGGCAGCCCCTGCCGCCCAGTCAGCACCGGCCGCCCAGGGGTCCCGCCGCCGCCCGCGGCGCCGGGCCGCCAGCGCCCAGGGCTCGAACGCCTCCATCGAGACGGTGACGGCCTCCGGTGCGGGCGAAGCCCAGCCCGGCGCGCAGCACGTGGCCCGGGCCGGGAAGCCCGCCCCGCGGGAGGACACCGGGGGAGACGAGCCGATGATCCTCGGCGTCGGCGTGCCCGCCTCCGACCTGTAGTCAGGACCGCAGCTTCCTCGAGCGCGAAGGAGCCGGACCCCGCACCGCGGGGGCCGGCTCCTTGGCTGTCCAGAGGAGTTTCCGGCGGACCGCACACCCGTGCGGCTCCGAGGACGCGGAACGGCGTCGCCAAGCAGAATTGACCTCCGCCGGGTGCTCTCGCCCGCCGTTTCTGCCGGGACGAGGCCTGAATTTGCGGGAAGCCGCCCCACTGACGTAACCTTGATCTTCGGTGCGTTCGCCTTCTAACCGGTGTATCCGGGGCGTAGACGCACGGCGCAGATATGGCTCTTTGAAGTGTCCTTCCCGGATGCCAGCCGCAGAGCGCAACCAGTTTTTCACATCAGAAGTCAAGATTGTCGAGAGAAGTGAGTTCCCAAGTGGTGTACGCGATTGTCCGCGCAGGCGGCCGCCAAGAAAAGGTTTCCGTTGGAGACCTCGTTACCCTTGACCGCGTCACCGGTCAGGCAGGAAGCACCTTTGCGCTGCCTGCCCTCCTTCTGGTAGACGGCGACAAGGTCACCTCAGCAGCGAAGGACCTCGAGAAGGTTACCGTCACTGCCGAGATCGTTGAGAATCTTCGCGGCCCGAAGATTGTCATCCAGAAGTTCAAGAACAAGACCGGCTACAAGAAGCGCCAGGGTCACCGTTCAGAGCTGACCCGCGTCAAAATCACAGGTATCAAGTAACCCTCTGCGGTTGCTCGGTCGGTCAAACAGTATCTTCAGCGAAGGCAGGCATAACTCATGGCACATAAGAAGGGCGCGAGCTCCACTCGCAACGGTCGCGACTCCAACGCGCAGTACCTCGGCGTGAAGCGCTTCGGCGGCCAGGTCGTCAAGGCCGGCGAAATCATCGTCCGCCAGCGCGGCACCCACTTCCACCCCGGTGCCAACGTTGGCCGCGGCGGGGATGACACGCTGTTCGCCCTCGAAGCAGGTGCCGTTGAGTTCGGTACCCGCCGCGGGCGCCGCGTCGTGAACATCGTTGGAGCAGCCGCGGAGTAATCTGCCGCTTTCAACGCACGATGCTCCAAGCATTGAGGTGGGGTGGGCCGACATGGCTCACCCCGCCTTCTTTTAAGCCGGTTAGACCCGGCACAGTGAAGCATTTCAGAAGGAGATCAACGTGGCCAGCTTCGTTGACCGAGTAGTCCTGCACGTTTCCGGCGGCACAGGCGGCCATGGCTGCGTGTCCGTCAAGCGCGAGAAGTTCAAGCCCCTGGGCGGGCCCGACGGCGGCAACGGCGGCGACGGCGGCGACGTGATCCTGCGCGTCGACCCGCAGACCACCACCCTGCTCGATTACCACCACGCCCCGCACCGGCACGCCACCAACGGCGGCAACGGCATGGGCGACTGGCGCGGCGGCAAGAACGGCGAGACGCTCATCCTTCCGGTGCCCGACGGTACCGTCGTCAAGGCCAAGGACGGCACCGTGCTGGCCGACCTCGTCGGCGAGGGCGCCGAGTTCGTCGCCGCGGCCGGCGGCCAGGGCGGGCTGGGTAACTCCTCGCTGTCCTCCCAGAAGCGCAAGGCCCCCGGCTTCGCCCTGCTGGGCATCCCCGGCGACGAGCGCGACGTCGTCCTGGAGCTGAAGTCGATCGCCGACATCGCCCTGGTCGGCTTCCCCTCGGCCGGCAAGTCCAGCCTGATCGCCGCGATGTCCGCCGCACGGCCCAAGATCGCCGACTACCCGTTCACCACACTGGTCCCCAACCTCGGCGTCGTCGAGGCCGGCAACACCCGCTTCACCATCGCCGACGTCCCCGGCCTGATCGAGGGCGCCAGCGAAGGCAAGGGCCTGGGCCACCACTTCCTGCGCCACGTCGAACGCTGCGCCGCCCTGGTGCACGTGCTTGACACCGCGGCCCTCGAGACCGACCGCGACCCGCTCAACGACCTGACCGTGATCGAACGCGAACTCGACAAGTACGCCGTCGACATGAGCTTCGCCGGCTCCGACGGGGAGGTCGTCCCCCTCAACGAACGTCCCCGCCTCGTGGTGCTGAACAAGGTGGACGTGCCCGACGGCCGCGACATGGCCGCCATGGTGCGCCCCGAGCTCGAGGCGCGCGGCTACCGCGTGTTCGAGGTCTCCGCCTCAAGCCACGAGGGGCTGCGCCAGCTCGGCTTCGCCATGGCCGAGATCGTCCAGGCTGCCCGCGACGCCGTGAAGGCCGCCCCGCCGAAGGTCGCGCCTCCCGTCCTGCGTCCGCGCGCCGTCAACTCCGCCGGATTCCGCATCCGCAACGAGGAAAAGGACGCCCTGCCCCTGTTCCGCGTGCTGGGTGAGAAGCCCGAGCGTTGGGTCAAGCAGACCGACTTCACCAACGACGAGGCCGTCGGCTACCTCGCAGACCGCCTGGCGAAGCTCGGCGTCGAAGAGCAGCTGTTCAAGGCCGGTGCCAAGCCGGGCGACACCGTCGTCATCGGCGAAGGCGACGGCGTCGTGTTCGACTGGGAGCCCACCATGATGGGCGGGGCGGAGCTGCTGGCCGGCCCCCGCGGCACCGACCTGCGCCTGGCCGAATACGTCCGCCCCACCCGCGAGCAGAAGCGCGAGGAATACCAGGAGCGCAAGGACGCCAAGGCCGCCGCGCGCGCCGAGCTCGAGGCCGACCGCAAGGCGGGCATCTGGACCGAGTCCGTGAACAACAAGGCCAAGCGCACCCCCGCCCCCGCAGACAACGCGGGCGACCAGGCGTAGGGACGCGATGGCAGCACACTCACCCCTGACGGACCGCTCCGGGCTGCCCGGAGCCCGGAGGGTCGTCGTCAAGGTGGGGTCGTCCTCGCTGACCTCAGTCTCGGGCGGGATCTCCACCGAGGCCCTCGTGGGCCTCGTCGACATCCTCGCGGCACGGCGCCTGGCCGGCACCGAGCTGATCCTGGTGTCCTCCGGGGCGATCGCGGCGGGCCTCGCCCCGCTGGGGCTCGCGCGCCGTCCGGCGCAGCTGTCCTCCCAGCAGGCCGCGGCGAGTGTGGGGCAGGGACTGCTGATGGCCCGCTACACGCAGGCCTTCGGCGCCCACGGGGTGACAGTGAGCCAGGTGCTGCTCACGGCCGATGACCTGATCCGGCGCTCCCACTACGCCAACGCCCACCGGGCGATGGAGCGGCTGCTGAACTTCGGCGTCGTGCCGATCGTCAACGAGAACGACACCGTGGCGAGCCACGAAATCCGCTTCGGCGACAATGACCGCCTCGCAGCGCTGGTGGCCCACCTGGTAAAGGCCGACGCCCTCGTGCTGCTCTCCGACGTCGACGCCCTGTACGACGGCCCGCCGACGGACGGCGCGCAGCGCATCTCGGACGTGCACTCGGCAGCCGACCTCGAGGGCGTCACCATCGGACGCGCCGGCGCAGCCGGAGTCGGCACCGGCGGCATGGCCACCAAGGTGGAAGCCGCCGGGATCGCGGCGGCCTCGGGCATCCCCGCGCTCGTGACCTCGACGGCGAACGCCGCAGCGGCCCTGAACGGGGCCGACGTCGGCACCTGGTTCTCCGCCGGAGGCCGTCGGCAGCCCATCCGGCTGCTGTGGCTGGCCCACCTGGCGCGTATCCAGGGCACTCTGATCCTCGACGACGGCGCCGTGAAGGCAGTGGGGGAGCGGCGGCGCTCACTGCTGCCGGCGGGCATCCTTGCCGTGAAGGGCGACTTCGAGCCCGGCGATCCGGTGGAGATGGTCGACACCACCGGCCGCGCCGTCGCCCGCGGGCTCGTCAACTACAGCTCCGCCGAACTGCCGCCCATGCTGGGGCGCTCCACCCGGGACCTCGCCGAGGAACTCGGGCACGAGTACGAACGCTCGGTGGTCCACGTCAACGACCTCGTGGTGCTCTAAGCCGAACCGCCCCATTCCGGCGGCGGGAGCCGGGCCGCGGCACTGCGCGACTCTCGGTAGACTGTGCTCATGATTCCACCCCAGACGCTGCAGGGCGGGCACGCCCCCGCCGAGCCCGAGGACGCCGCCGTCCAGGCCGCGTCAGGTGAACCGACCGCCGCTGAACCGACCATCTCGGAACCGACCGCCGCCGAACCGGACGTCACGGAATCGGACATCACCCCGGCCGTGTACGCCCTGACCGACCGTTCCCGCGCCGCCTCCCGCATCCTTGCCTCGGCGACCCGCGCCAAGAAGGATCGGGCCCTGCGCGCCGTGGCAGCTGCGCTCATCGAACGCCAGAACGCCGTCCTCGACGCCAACGCGCTCGACGTCGAGGCGGGCCGTGCCAACGGCACATCGGCCTACCTCCTTGACCGGCTCAGCCTCGACCCGGGCCGCGTGGCCGGGCTGGCCCGGGCCCTTGAGGAACTCGCGGCCCTTCCCGATCCGGTGGGCTCGGCGGTGCGCGGGCAGACCCTGCCCAACGGGATCCGGCTGCGCCAGGTGCGGGTGCCCCTTGGCGTCGTCGCCGCCATCTACGAGGCTCGACCCAATGTCACGATGGACATCGCCGGCCTGGCCCTGAAGAGCGGCAACGCGGTGATCCTGCGGGGCGGATCCGCCGCGGCGCACACCAACGCCGCGCTCGTGGAGATCATCGGCGCGGTGCTCGAGGAGAGCGGACTGCCGGCCGACGCGGTGCTGAGTGTCGACCAGTACGGCCGGGCCGGGGCTGCCGCCCTGATGGGCGCCCGCGGCCGGGTCGACGTTTTGATTCCGCGCGGCGGGCGGGACCTGATCCAGACGGTGGTCCGTGAATCCTCGGTGCCGGTAATCGAGACGGGCGAGGGCAACGTTCACATCTTCCTCGATGAGAGCGCCGACGCCGAGATGGCCACCGACATCCTGCTCAACGCCAAGACCCAGCGGCCCAGTGTCTGCAACACCGTCGAGACCCTGCTGATCCACAGCGGTGCCGCCGCCGCACCCGCGGTGCTCGGCCGGCTCGCAGAGGCCGGCGTCCGCCTCCACGTCGACGGGCGGGCCCAGGCCCTGCTGCCCGAGGGGACGGCGTCCGAGCCGGCCACCGACGACGACTGGAGCCGGGAGTACATGGCCCTCGACCTCGCCGTCGGCGTCGTCGATTCGGTGGACGAGGCGTTGGTTCACATCCGCCGCTGGAGCACCGGGCACAGCGAGGCCATCATTACCAACAACCTGGCCAACTCTGAGCGGTTCATCTCCGGCGTCGACTCGGCGGCGGTCCTGGTGAACGCCTCGACCCGGTTTGTTGACGGCGGGGAGCTGGGCCTGGGTGCGGAGGTCGGAATCTCCACCCAGAAGATGCACGCCCGCGGACCCATGGGCCTTGCCGAACTGACGACCACGAAGTGGATCATCCAGGGCGAAGGGCAGGTGCGGCAGTGACGCGCGTGTGCGGCTCCGATCGAGCAGCGCGTAATATGGTACCGAACCTGCACGCCGGCCCGGGCGCTCCGGCGGTCCGCCAATACATTTCAAGGGGAACTACATGCTGAATTTCTACGCCGACGCAGCGGTGCTTGCAGGCGAGGCGGCGGTGCACCACGAGCTGCCGCTTCCGGCGATCGTGTATCCGCTGATCGTCGGGGGCTTCCTGCTTCTGCTCATGATCGTCACCCTCTCGTTCTCCAATCTCGGCCACCGGCACCAGGCCACCCGCGAGCACCTCGACCCGCACAAGCAGCACCCCAACAAGCACGACCACGGCGAAGCCACCCGGCGCTAGTTCCCTTGGGCGATTCGACGAAGACCGGCGAGCCGGGCACCGGGGACACCGCACCGCACCGGCGGCGTGACGGCGGGCCGTGGCGGCTCGGTGTCATGGGCGGCACCTTCGACCCGATCCACCACGGGCACCTCGTGGCGGCGAGCGAAGTCGCCGCCGTGTTCGGCCTGGACGAGGTGGTCTTTGTTCCCACCGGACAGCCGTGGCAGAAGGCTGACACCCGCGTGACGTCGGCGGAGCACCGGTACCTGATGACGGTGATCGCCACGGCCTCGAACCCGGACTTCACCGTGAGCAGGGTGGATATCGACCGGCCCGGTCCGACCTTCACCATTGACACGCTGCGCGACCTCAAGGCCGCCCGGCCCGAGGCCGAGCTGTTCTTCATCACCGGGGCGGATGCGATGGCGCAGATCCTCTCCTGGAAGAACGTCGACGAACTGTGGACCCTCGCCCACTTCATCGGAGTGACGCGCCCCGGGCACGAGCTCGACGGCGGCGGGCACGACGTGAGCCTGCTTGAAGTCCCGGCCATGGCCATTTCCTCGACCGACTGCCGCCGCCGGGTCGAATCGGGCAACCCGGTGTGGTACCTGGTGCCGGACGGGGTGGTGCAGTACATCGCCAAGTACGGGCTTTATGCAAGGACCGACGCTCCCGCCGCGCAGGGGACCGACGACGGCGCCGGGCCCGGGACGCCGCCCCACGGTGTCAATCCCACAGCGCTTCCGCAGACGACCGGATGAGAAAGCAATGAGCAAGGCTAACGACGAGAAGGACCCACGACCCGCCGCTTCCGGCCGCGGGTCTTCCGCTGTGTCGGGAATCGGAACCGCAGGCGGGGTGCAGCGGCGGAGCCGGCGTGCCGCCGATGCGCCGGTCGACGCGGAGGTCCACACCTCCGAGCGAGTATCCCTGGTGCGGGCGAGGGACCGTGAGGCCCTGCGCACCTACCGTGCCCTGGCCGAACACTCCGTGCCCGCGGTCGCCAGCTCATACGACGCGATGCCCACCCGCCGCCAGCTGCGGCTGCAGCAGCAGGAAGCCCAGGCCGCCAGGGCGGAGGCTCCCGCGACTGCTCCCGGCGGCACGGTTCAGGGTGATTCCGCGCCTGCTGCTTCGACCGCCGCTGCTTCGACCGCCGCTGAGTCGGCCTCCGATGCTTCGACTCGCGCCAATGCCAGCGACGGCAGCGGCGCGCATGGATCCGCCGGAGCGGCCCCTTCGGGTGCGCGGACGGCACCGGAGACGGCCGCGCCGCATGCGGAAGGCCGTCCCCTGCACCCCGATGGAACCCCCATCGAGCGGAGGATCGCCCAGGTGCCGCTCGAAGGCCGGCGCGACCGCCGCCGCCGCGTGAGCACCGAGGGAGACGGCGCGGCCGGGCCGCAGGCACCCGGTGCCGCCCCCGCCGGTCAGGGAGCCGTTGGGGAGGACCTGAGTATCGAGCAGGCCCTCGCGGCCCGCGAGGCCATCGCCGCGCAGGCACGGGACCAGGTCGCGATGATCGAGGCGGCGCAGGGCGCCGACCCGTTCGCCGTCGACCCCGCCATCCTGGCCAAGCAGAAGGCCCTGGCCGAACGCGCCGCCGTCCTCAACAGCAGGGCGCAGAAGATCCAGCAGCTCTCCGAGGAAAACTCCCAGCGGCGTCCGCAGTCGAGCGATCCGACCACCGCGCATAACCTCTCGATCGTCGCGCCGCCCGAATACGTTAAGGTGCCCGGGGTAGGCGGCCCGGTCCTGAAGGCCCCGACCACCTCCCACGTTCCGGTCGTCCGCCGGCCCCTTCCGTCGAAGCCATCCGCCCAGCCTGCGGCCCCCGCCTCGGCTCCTGCCTCCACCGGCAAGGGCCCCGAACGGCGGTCGCAGGTGCTGGCGCAGGCCGAAACCCTCGCGCGCAACCACGGCCGGGCCACCGACGACGGCGCCACCCCCGTGCGTGCCCAGAGCGCCCACGGGCTCGACCCCCTTGACGCAATGACTGCGGGCCTGGCCCGGGTTCGGCGGATGAGGTACCTGCAGTTTTCAATACTCGGGTTGGGCGTGCTTGCACTCCTGGCCGGAATTCTAATGATTGTCAGCGGCTTCGGCGGCTGACCACACACAAGGAGATCAGTGAGCGCTACCGAATCGTCCATCGGGATTGCCCGCACCGCGGCACACGCCGCAGTGGACAAGATTGCCCAGGACATTGTTGCCATCGATGTAAGCGAGCGCCTCGCGATCACCGATGTTTTCCTCATCGCCTCGGCGCCGAGCGAACGGCAGGTCAATGCCATCGTCGACGGCATCGAGGAGGAGCTGTCAAAGCAGGGCCTGAAGCCCGTCCGGCGTGAAGGCCGCAGTGAAGGCCGCTGGGTGCTGCTCGATTACGCCGAGGTGGTCATCCACGTCCAGCACGAGGAGGACCGCGTCTTCTACGCCCTGGAGCGGCTGTGGAACGACTGCCCGTCCGTCGACCTGCAGCTCGAGGGCTCCCTCCAGAGCTCACCGCAGAACCCCGATGCGCCCAGCGCCGTCAGCACCGAAGCGGAGTGACGGGACACCGGCACAATGACCCTGCCGCCCGCAGGGTGATCTTCTGGCGGCACGGGAGAACGGCCTGGAACCACGGCGGAATGTTCCAGGGCCAGGAAGATATTCCGCTCGATGCGACCGGCCGGCGCCAGGCGTCCCGAGCCGCCGGGCTGCTCGCCCAGCGCCACCCGGCGCGCATTGTTTCCTCCGACCTCAGTAGGGCCGCCGACACCGCCCACGCCCTGGCCGCCATCACCGGGTTGAAGGTGCGGCTGGACAAGCGCTTCCGGGAGACGGCCGCCGGTGCGTGGCAGGGGCTCACCTTCGCCGAAATCGATGAGCGGTTCCCCGAGGACAATGCCGCCTGGCGCGGGGGCGACCCCTTGGTCCGCGCCGGCGGTGCGGAAAACCGCGAGGAGGTAGGCCGCCGAATGAGCGAGGCCACCCTCGAAGCGGTGGAGGACCTCGCCGCCGGACAAACCCTTGTGGTGGTCAGTCACGGCGGAGCGATCCGCGCCGGACTCGCCGCCCTGATGGGCCTGCCCTCAACCACCTGGGGTGCGCTGGCTGGAGTATCCAACTGCCACTGGTCGCTTCTGGACGAGCAGGTCCGCACCCCGGAGGCGCTCTATTCGTGGCAGCTGCGGGAGCATAATGTGGGTCTCGGGTCCTTCCCTGCGGAGCCGATCGAGGGCTAGCGGGGGCAAGTTCCGGCCGATTTTGCAGGAGCGGAAAACTTTACTAAACTAAACGAGTTGCTTCAGCCGGTTAGCCGGAGGGAAACAACGGATTGGGGCTGTGGCGCAGCTGGTAGCGCACCTGCATGGCATGCAGGGGGTCAGGGGTTCGAGTCCCCTCAGCTCCACCAATCCGCCGCCAGGATCCGGGAATTGCTCCCGGAACCTGGCGGCTTTTCCGTGCCCGGCTGGCGGCCCGAGCGGACCGGAACCTGCAACAGTTAAGGAACGATTCCGGCGTCCCCGCCCACGCACGCACCGGCGGGCCTCACAATGGACCGAGCGACGCACAATGGATCGATCAGCGGCCGTCCGGGAGGTCCCCATGAGCAAGAGGCGCACATCCGTTCAGTCCTTCGGCGGGGTCCTCGGCCTCGCCGTCCTGCTCGGAGCCTGCGCTCCGGCCGCTTCGGAGCCGGTCTCCGGGCCCGCACCGTCGGCCTCAAGCAGCGCCCCGGCGTCCTCAACGCCATCCCCTCCGGCTCCGGGCGCGGCGCCAAGTTCCACAACACCAAGCTCCACGGCCCCCACCAGCCCCGCACCGCCGACCGACCCGCCCATGGCGCCGGGCTGGAACACCTACACGACCCTCGACGGCGAGCTGGCCTTCGACTATCCCGAAAACTGGGCGATCCGCGCGGCCGACGGGGCAGCGCCCGGCGGGGTGTCCATCGAGGTGGTCAGCGACACCGGAAAGTCGATCGCGAACCTCCGCACCAATCTGGTGACCGGCGCCGAGTGCGCCCAGAAGAGTCCCTACGGGGTGATCGAGTCGCGGCCGCTGCCCGCCCTGACCCACGCCGGAAGTACCCCCCGCTTCGTCTTCGAAATCCGCAGCGACCCAGCGCAGGCCGACCCGCAGAAGGGATTCAGCGGAGCCTATGGCATCAGCTCGGCGCCGGAGCCGGTGGGCCCGACGGCGTGCCCCATCGCGCACTTCTTCACCTGGCCTCCAAGCGGCGCGGCCTTCGGGGGCATCTACGACCCCTTCGACACAACGCCCGGCAACCCGCCCCACGCCGATACGCCGCAGGTGTACGCCGAGACGGACGAGTTCGGGAAGATCCGCACCATGATCACCTCGCTGCGCCCCGCGGGGTAGGCCGTCACCGGGCTCGGCGTCCCGTTACGGGGCCGCCGGCGGGGGCGGCCGCTACCGGGCGGGTCCCGGCTGCCCCGGGCCGTCCCGGTTTTCGGACAGCCAGCGCCGCGACCAGATCACCACCACGTACACCACGAGGCAGTTGGTAATGACCCGTATCAGGGTCAGTTCGGTGCTGTAGGCGCCGAAGATCAACACCGTGACGAGGACGACGAAGGCGCTCCTCCTCAGGAGGGAAAAATGCCGGGACGTCAGGCCGCTGGGCCAGGGGTGGAAGTCAACCTGCGGCGGCTTGTCCGCGTTTCCAAACACATCAGCTCCTCGGGTGGTTTCAGCTGATGCAGCAATGGTGCTCGCTCGGCGCACCGCACACAAGGCCTTTCCCGGAGCCCGCGGTTTTTGGTCCTGTCCACCCGCGTGCCCGCGTTGGTAGGGTACGGGCATGGCTTCTCAACTTGTACGTCCGCGCAACGGCAAGGTGATCGCGGGTGTCTGCGCGGCCCTCGCCGCCCGCTTCGGCATTTCCAAGACCCTCGTGCGGCTGCTGTTCGTGATTTTCGGCCTGGTCGGGGCCGGGGAGATCGCCTACATCATCCTGTGGATCGTGATCCCCAAGTCGTACTGACACCACGAACCGGCCGGACCCGCCGGGTCCGGCCGGCATCACCGAGCGGGCCCGCCGGTTCGGGGCTGCCTGGTCGGGCGCCCGGCCGGTCGGCCGGGTGGGTCAGTCCCACCCGGTCAGTCCCACCCGGTCAGGCGCCCGACCAGGCATACCGGATGTCCGGTGCCCGCTCCTCATTCCCTGCGCCGTCCGTGCGTTCGACGGCGACGAACCCGTGCCTTTCGTAGAACCGCCTGGCGCCGAGGTTTGACTCGAAGGTCCACAGCTGCAGGCCCGAGGGCTGCAGCGCCTTGGCGTGGCCGACCAGGAGGGTGCCGACCCCGCGTCCCCAGTATTCAGGGGCGACGTAGAGCTGGTCGATCCACCCGGGGCTCAGGCTGAGCAGGCCGGCGGCCCGGCCGTCCCCGTCAACCGCAAGCCAGGTCTGCCCTTCGGCGATCAGCACCCCGCGGACAAACTCCTCGTCCTCCGCCTCGGTGTGGGCGGCCGAGGGCAGGTATGCGGCGGCGGCCGTGCGGGAGCCCCGGAAGACGCGGATCGCCGCGGGAGCGTCCGCCGAACCGGCGCGGCGTATCAACATTGCCTTTTCCTGTCCCACACCGCCGAGGCGGTGCCGCTGAGGTGAACCGGTTGGGAAGGATCAGCCGCCGGTCCTCCGCGGTGCCGCTGCGTCCCGGCCGGGAGCATCGAACGATTCGGCCTCGATGACCTCCTTGCGGACCTCCCCGCTGAGGGTTTCCTCGTGCGTGATGATTTCCTTGAGCACGTGGATCCGCTCGACGGCGACGATCTCGGTCTGCACCACGGGGCGCTCCTGGTAGAGCACAATGGTCACCTCGTCTCCGCTGAAGGCGGACCCGACGGCGGCATACAGGTCGTCCCGGTCCACGGCGGTTTCCTCGTCGCGTTCCACATAGGTGTACGACCCGCCGCCGGTGGGGGCGGCCCCGTTGGTGTGCCCGTTGCCGTTGCCGTTGCGGTGGCCCGGAACGTCGTCGAGGGGGACGCGCTCGATGGAAAGCTCTTCCCGCCGGACCGGCACCGTGATGGTGACCTCCTCGGTGACGATCCTCTTCACCAGGCGCACCCGCTCGGTCTCCCGGATTTCGGTGCCCGCGCGGAGCTGTTCCTCGGAGCGGATCATCACGTGGTCGCTCTCAAGCCGGGACGTGGCGTGCTCGTCGGACCGGCCGCCGGCGGCCTCGTCGACGCCGGGGAGGAGTCCGTAGTGGCGCAGCAGGTGCTTCTCCTCCGCCTGGCTCAGGTGTCCGTCCTGGGACATGCCCGGGGAGGCCAGGACCGATTCACGGGGGTAGGCGACCTGGACGTCGCCACCCGCGGTGGTGGCACCGTCGAGGGGCACAAAGGACTCGGCGGCGGAGGTTCCCGTGTCGACGGTGACCCAGGTGGGCCGGCCTGTCCCGTCGTCGACATACAGGCGCCCCAGCGGGCCGAGGACCTGCCCGTCCGCGCTCAGGACGTTGCCGCCGGCGCTGATGAGCTCCTTCATCTGTTCCTGGGTGATCATGGGGTCTCTTTTCCGCAGTGGAGATGGTCCGGGATGCCTAATGCATTTATGTTCTGAGGCTCACCACCATATACCAAGCATGCTTAGTACACGGTGGGCCACGCCGCGCCGATGTCGGCACATTAAGCAAGGCGGCGTCCGCCCTACCCCGGCCGCGACCGCGGGCATAGTGTTCAGCCATGGACGCGGAGGCCGGTCCTGCAGCGAAGCGGTGGTCCAACCGAGTGACCGCCGCAGCCCGGGCGCGCTCCGCCGTAAAGGCCCGGACCGACCCGGTTCCCGAGCTGCGCCTGATCGACTTCCGCGGACCCTGGCTGCTGTCCCTGCTGGGAGGGTTCTTCGGAGTCGACCGGTTCTACCTTCGACGCCCGGTGTCCGGGCTCATTAAGCTGCTCACCCTGGGCGGCGCTGGCTTCTGGTGGGCCGCCGATGTTCTGGCGCTCGCCCTGGGATCGGCGGTCGACGGCGGAGGGCATCCCCTGGCGGGGCGCCGCGGCCACCGCGCCGCCGCGCTTGTGGCTTCACTGGTGGTGATCCTCACCGCCTTCACCCTCGCCTCGGGCCCGGCGCTGACCCTGCTGCGAGCCGGGGCCGGATCGGCCATGACAGCCCTCAGCTCCGTCCTCCCGACCAAGGAGCCCCCACCCCGGTGGACCGAGGTGGCAGTGCTCGCCGGCGGGCCCGGACGGCCGGCGCCCGAACCGTTCGCCCTCACCGGAGGTGCGGTGCGGATCAAATACACCCTCGACGGGCCGGGTTTTATCTACCTGCTGGCGGAGGGGACGGACGGAGTACCCGAAGGCGAGGAGCCGCTGATCTCGAGGCTCGAGCCGGGTTCGGGCACCCACACCCAGCGGGTGGATCCGGGGGAGTGGAGCCTGGTGGTCCTTCCGGCCGAGACCCGCTGGTCTGCCACCATCGACAAATTCACCGGAGGCAGCATCGAATAGTCCCCGCCTCAGCCCTGCCGCAGGCGCTCCGCCGCCTCCCGGTACGCCGCGGCCGCCGCCTCCTGGCGGGGAGCCTCGGCCTGGTGGAGCACGCCGTACGCGAAAGTGTTTGCGCCGGAACGGTGAGCCTCGCGGGCGGTGGCGGCCACAAACTCCTGGAACGTGATGCTGTCGCGGTGGACGCCGAGGGCGTCCTGGATGTCCTCGGCGGTCGCCAGGACGGCATCGAGTTTGCTGCCGAAGTCGAACCCGGTGGCGGCGGAGACCGATCGAATGGCGTACCGAAGCCGCTTGGACCGCTTTCGCACGCCGTGAAGGAGATAGATCCGCGCCACGGCGTCCTCCTCCCCGGCGGCCCCGTCAACGAGTTCAAGCACCTTGCGCTGCTGGCGTTTGACGGCCCGCCGGATGGCTTTTCGTGCGCTGCGCCCCTCCGGGCCGGCCGCCAGCGGCGGCCGGGCGGCAAACCCGTCGAGCACATCAAGGAGCAGGAAATAGTCAGGGGAGCTCAGTTCCTCAAGCAGCTCCCCGTAGGCCTGCCGGTACTGGGCCGCGGCCGTTCTCTGAAGCCGCCGGGCAACGTGGGCGGGAATTAATCCGTCCGGAAGGGCCTTCACGCTTTCAGCCACCCAGCCGCGGATCACGTCGGCATCGCGGGCGGCGGCAAGGGCATGTCCAAGCCGCTGCAGCCGGTCCTCGAGGTCCCGCGCGGCGGCTTCATCGAGCAGCTCCCCGTACGTCTTGAGCACGCTCCGCAGGGTGCGGGAGCGCACCCGCAGCTGGTGGACGGCGTCCTCCTCGTCCACCCGTACGCGCAGGTCCCAGGCCTTGAGCTCGGCCGCGAGCGTCGAAAACACTGTGGCGAGGACCGCGCCGATCGGCGTTTCTCCGTCCGCGGGAGACTCCGGGGCGGCGGCACGGCCCTCCGCCTGCCTGGCGAGCCGCTCCGCGGGGCCGCCGTGGGAGGCGCCCGCCGCGACCAGCAGGGCCTCGATGGTGTCAAGCAGTTCCCCGGCCGCATTGCCGTCGCCGTCGCTGTCGCCGCCGTCGCTGTCACCGCCGCCGGCGGGTCCACCGTCCGCGGCCGGGTCAGGGTATGCCTCCACCGTCCACTCCCGCCAGCCGCCGGGATCGGCGGGTTCACCGGGTTCGACGACGTCGTCCCGCACCCGCAGCCCGACGCCGTCGGATCCCGGGAGCGTGAACTCCCGACGCCGGAGGACCAGGTCGGCCACCTGCCGCAGGTCCCGGTCGCGGACATGGACCCGGACCCGCTCGAGAACCTCAGGCGGGACGCCGGTCTCCGGTGACGCAACCGAAAAATCCAGCTGACTTAGCGCCGGGGGAAAGGTGACGTCCCAGCGGGCCGCCTTACCCTCACCGGTGACCGCCACGGTGATCCCCGCGTGCGCCAGCTCAGCATCGTCGAGATCCCAGTGGACACGCCGAAGAACTGCGGTTCCGCCTGGGGGTGGTGCACCCGGGCCGCCCGGCAGGTCCGGCAGGACGGCGTCGGTGTCCGCGACATACCGGCGGGCTGCGGGTGCTTCCATCCTCTGGGTCATGAGTCATTATGGTGCTGCCCGGCGCCGGAGGGCCACGGGGTTCCCGCAGTGCTGGGGGCTCTTGCGCCGGCAGTGCGCAGGAGGGCAAGAAGGGAGGGTTTCCAGAGCGTACTCGTGGCACACTGAACCCATGACGACTCCTGCTGAACAGCCAACAGACCGTCCGGCCGACAAGGCAGAAATCATCGAGACCACCTCGGCCACGGAGGTGCCGGCGGCAAAGGTACCGGGCGTGGAGGTGAAGGAACGCACCCACCTGGGCATGAAGATCGACGACACCTGGCTGGGGTTCCAGCGCCGGCTCGCTATCCGCCGCGGGCACGTGCAGACTGTCATCCCCTACACCGGTTACGGGACGACCAAGTGGGTGCGGGTGCTGGCCCGGGTGGTGCTGACCGATCCCCGCGACAGCGGTCCAGTGGAGGACACCGGTCCGCTCAAGCCCCTCAAGGAGGGCATCCGCGGATGGCGGAACTTCACCAGTGCTCCCGTGCGCGACGCCGTCGTGCAGGTGCAGATCAACGGAAGCACGCACACCGTGAAGGCCGACCACGGCGGAGTGATCGATGCCCGGATCGACGTGGAACTGACCCCCGGCTGGCACACGGTCCGGCTGCGGTCGGGCGATTCGCGGCTCGCCGACGCGCCCCTGCGGGTGGTCGACGACTCAGTGGACTTCGGGGTGGTCTCCGACATCGACGACACGGTCATGGTCACGGCTCTCCCACGACCGTTCCTGGCCGCCTGGAACACGTTCGTGCTGGATGAGCACGCCCGGACGCCGACCCCCGGCATGGCCGTGCTGTACGAGCGGATCACCCGCAGCATGCCGTCGGCGCCGGTGCTGTACCTTTCGACGGGGGCGTGGAACGTGGCGCCTGCCCTGACCCGCTTTCTCTCGCGCAACCTCTACCCGGCCGGCCCGAAACTGCTCACCGACTGGGGCCCCACCCGCGACCGATGGTTCCGCAGCGGCCAGGACCACAAGCGCACCTCCCTCGAGCGCCTGGCTGAGGAGTTCCCCTCGGTGAAGTGGCTCTTGGTGGGCGACGACGGGCAGCACGACGAGGCCATCTACGCCGAGTTCGCTCAGCGGCATCCAGACCGGGTGCGTGCCATCGCCATCCGGCAGCTCTCGGCCAGCGAGGCGGTGCTCGCGGGCGGGCGGTCCAAGACCAACGCCTCCGCGATGACGCCGAACATCGACTGGGTGTACGCCCCGGATGGCGCCGGGATGTCCAAGCAGCTGGAGAAGCTTGGCATCATCGCTCCGGATCCCGATCCGGATCCGGTCCCCGAGCCCTACCCGCACCGCGAGGACAGCTAGCGGGCGGGGACCGAGTCGAGGCGGATCGTCAGCAGGATCCGCCGGAGCCCCATGCCGAAGGTCGCGGCGGCGTCGATCCGTTCGCTGACGGCGCTGGCGTGCACCTCGCGCATGAGGGCCTCCACGGCGTCCTCCGCCGCGGCCTGGGCTGGCGCTTCGGGATCCCAGGTGCCAATGGCCTCCGAGGTCAGCCGGCTGGCCTCGGCCAGGGGCACGCCCAGGCCGGCGGGCAGCGGTGCGGCGGTCGCCGAGCGCCAGATCGCTCCGGAGAGCACCTCGGTGATGTCCTCGACGTAGAAGGTGATCCGTTCGAGGGACCGCAGCGCGTGGTAGTCGGCCTCAAGGTCCCGGCCGTTGCGGTAGCGGCGGAGGTTTCCCCGGCGGCTCGTGTCGGCCAGCTGCACCGCCGCGCGTGCGTCCCGGGCCAGCCGGCCGAGCCGGTCCTGCCGGGAGGCCCACTCCTCATGCTCGGGCGGCCAGCGTTCCTCGAGGGCCGCTCCCATGTCGCTGAGCTGCAGGGCCTGCGCGGAGCGCAGTTCCTCAAGGCTCTGGATGACGCCGTTGAGGTGCAGTGGCGGGAAGACCAGGGCGTTGACGGCAAGCCCGACGGCGATGCCTACCAGCATCTGGATCGAGTACCCCAGTGAGTAGGTGTCGGCGTGGTCGCCGCCCAGCAGCAGCACGAAGAGCGCCGCCATTGGTATCCAGTCCCGTCCGGCACCCAGGCGGGGAAGCCCGGCCAGCAGCACGCCGAGCCCGACGACGAGTCCGACTGTCAGGCTGGTGGGGTTGCCGAGCAGGATCACCGGGAAGGCCAGCAATATTCCGGCCCCGAGCCCGATGAGGGTCTGCAGGCCCGTGCGCGCCGAGCCGGCCACCGTTGGGTACATGCACACCAATGCTCCGAGCGGCGCATAGTACGGGTAGTTGGAGGCCACTCCGGGGATCAGCAGGGCCACCCACCAGGCGATGCCGGCGGCGATGGCCGCCTTCAGGGCGAGCAGGACACGCCCGTGACGCAGGTAGGCGCCGAGGCGTTTCGGCAGCGGCCGGGGGACGGGTGAAATTGGTGAAGCCATCCCTCCAGTATTGCAATGCGGGGCGGGCCGGGTCGGGCCGGCGGCCCGGTCCGGGAGCGGTCGGAGTGTAGGCGGGGGCCGGTGGGATCAGTGTTCACGGCCTGCTCGGCGCTCAGGCGGCGCCCCTGTCCTGGATCCTGGACCGCGCTCTCAGCCGAGCATGCGCCGGACGACGATGCCGCCTGCCGTCGCCAGCGCGGCGGTGCCGAGCAGTGAACGCTGCACCGACCGGCGACTGCCGCTCCACCCCCCGGTCACTGCGGTGTCGCGCCGGTCCGCCGAGGGCTCGTACAGGTTGCCGCTGGTGGCCTCGGCAGGCTGCTTCTTCGACAGGTGGGTCCTGTCCACCTGGTGGGCCATCGCGGTCTCCACCTTCGCGGGGGCGAACCGATGCTGGCGCACCATCGAGCGGCCGATCCTGCCGACGACCACTTCGCCGCGCGGCGAGTCGACGAGCTTGTAGATGGTGGCGGCCACCTTCTGCGGGCTGTACACCGGCGGCATCGCCAGGGCCCGGCGGCCGGTGTAGTTGGCGGCCTGGTTGAAGAAGGGGGTGTCGATGGTGGCCGGCAGCACCGTGCAGACATGGATCTTGCGGGTCTTGGCGAGCAGCAGTTCCGAGCGCAGGCTCACCCCGAGGGCGCGGACCGCGGCCTTGGACATCGAGTAGGCGGAGGTGTACGGCTGGGGGACGACGCCGACAATCGAGGCTACATTGATGAGCACTCCCGAGCCCTGGCTCCGCATGTGCTGCAGCGCCACCCGGGCGCCGTACACGTAGCCCATGATATTGACGTCGATCACCCGGTTGAAGTCCTTCAGCGGGACTTCGAGGAAGGGCGCGAAGAAGGAGACCGCGGCGTTGTTGACCCAGACATCGATGCGCTCGTAGGCCTCCACGGCCCGCGCCCCCAGTTCCTGGACGGCCTCCGGGTCGCTGGTGTCGGTAGGAACGTAGAAGGCCCGGGACCCGTAGGCCTCACACTCCTCGATCAGCCCCTCGAGGGCTTCCTCCCGGCGGGCGGCCAGGACGAGGTCGGCACCCCTGCGGGCGAAGTGGAGGGCCGTCGCGCGGCCGATGCCGCTCGATGCACCGGTGATCACGACGACTGGCGGTTTCTTGCTCACTGGGTTCTCCCTACCTTCGGCATGAGTTGAGGCATGAATAGCGGTATGGACCCCGGCACGGCCGGTGGAGCGGGTGGACGGCTGGGGGCCGCCCACCCGCTCCTGAGGCTACCGAGGCAGGGAGGGCCCGACAATGCTTTTCGGGCGCCCGGGGAGGGAGTGCGGATCGTCAGGAAATGTGTTTGGGTTCAATGCTCCGCTGCCGAAGGATGTCGGCCAGCTGGTCCATGAACAACCGCACCCGGACGTTCTGGCGGTCCCCGATCTGCAGGGCGAAGATGCTCCGGGCGAGCCGGATCTCCGGGACGTCCAGGGCGACGATGCCGGGGGGGCGGTTCAGCATTGCCAGATCCGGAACCAGTGCGGCGCCGAGCCCGGCGGCGGCCATTTCGAGGCTGGCGTTGAAGTCGTCGCAGTACGCCACCACCCGCGGGTGGAGGTTGCAGCCGGCGAACAGGCGCTCGATCACCGTGGCGTCGGCAGTGCCGGGATGGTGGAGGATCCAGGGCATGTCGGCCAGCTGGTCGGCACTGACCGTGGATCCGGCCCGGATGCCCCAGGCCTCGGGCAGGACCACCCGGAAGTCGTCGTCGCCGATCCACTGCCGGCTGACGCTAGAGGGCCAGGCCAGGCCCGCCTGGCCCACCTGGTATACGAGGGCGAGGTCGAGTTCACCGCCGGTGCGCAGGCCCTGGATGGTCTGCGCGGGTTCGGCGACGTACACCTTCAGGTTGATCCCGAGGGACTTCCACTGCTGGGTGCTGAGCAGTCGGGGCAGCGCGTAGGTCGCGAGGGAGGGGAACAGGCCCAGCCGGAGCTCCTGGGACGTCTCGGCCTGGGCGCGGGCAGTTGAGGCGAGCAGCGCGTCGATGTCCGTGAGCACCTTCGCTGCGTGCCGCGACATGACGACGGCGGCCTCCGTGGGGACGGCGCTGCGGGCACTGCGTTCGAAGAGGGTGGCGCCGGTGTCCTTCTCCAGCGCCGACATCTGCTGGGATACGGCGGAGGCGGTGTAGCCGAGGGTGGCGGCGGCTCCGGCGAAGGACCCGTGGCGGATCACCTCGAGCAGTGTCCTCAGGTGGACGGGATTGACCATGGGCGGTCCTTTCCGGCGAACGATGGCGCGATGCTCCGGTCCGCGGGGCGGCGGAGCGATCCACAGGTGGGGGACTCCGAACTTTAGCCGAGCCGGTGCCCGCAAAGTCGAGCCCGCGGTGCTCCGCACGGAATGTGTCGTGCCCTGCGAGGCCGGGCCGGTGGGGCCGGGAACGGGGTGCGGGTTGGCGCTTCTACCTCTGCTACTCCAGGGACGGCTTTCAGGCGGGGCACCTGGACGTGCAGCAGTTCCTCCTCGACCGCCGACCGTAGGGGCCGGCGGCGCCTCCGGGGTGTGCCCTCGGACACTCCGCGGAAGGTCACCGCGACACGCCGAGAAAAGGACGACACAGGCAATTTTTTGCTGTGTGCAAGTACTCCACAGGGTGTGCACCCAGGGGAGCAAAACGGCGCAAATCCGCGGGTCCGGGAGGGCCCCGCCTGTGGATTTCATGTGGACTCAGGAGCGGGTGAATGACATACTTGTAATACATCATGTTGGGGTCTGTGTCGGCAGCCCGCACTAGATGTAGTATCTAGATATCGAATCAACCGCTGGCCGGGCAAAGACCGCAGGGCCGGAAATTCCCCGGAATTTCCCCCTTCTCGGGACGCTCCACCACCACCCACGGACACGGCAATACAGCAGCATCAAGAAGGGGACAGGGACATGACCGTAACGGTTTACACCAAGCCAGCATGCGTACAGTGCAACGCCACCTACCGGGCTCTGGACAAGAAGGGAATCACCTACCAGAGCGTCGATATTTCACAGGATCCGGCCGCACTGGAGCGCCTCCGTTCGATGGGCTACATGCAGGCCCCGGTCGTCATCACGGACAAGGACCACTGGTCCGGTTTCCGCCCCGACAAGATCAACGAGCTGGCCGAGCTGTCCGTCACCTCCGTCGCCTGATTTTCCTGCCTTCGCAGGACCAGGCCGGCTGTCACCGCCGATCATGACAACCACCGTGGATACCGAGACACCCCGCCTGGAGCAGACCGCTCGGGGCGGGGTTACCGATGCGCCGCTGATCTACTTCTCGTCGGTCTCGGACAACACGCACCGGTTCGTCACCAAGCTGGGCATGCACTCGGCCCGGCTCCCGCTGCTCACGAAGGATCCCACCCTCCAGGCGCTCCAGCCCTACGTGCTGGTCCTGCCCACCTACGGGGGAGAGTCCGGCAGGGGAGCGGTGCCGCGGCAGGTCATCAAGTTTTTGAACAATGAAGGAAACCGCTCGCTCCTCCGGGGAGTCATTGGAGCGGGTAATACGAATTTCGGGGAAACCTACTGCCTGGCGGCCGACATCGTCGCCGCCAAGTGCGGGGTCCCCGTCCTATATCGGTTTGAACTTATGGGGACGTCCGAGGACGTAGACCGGGTACATCAAGGATTGGAAGAGTTTTGGACATGAGTGTTGCTGAGACGGACACAGCTGGGGCGACAAAGCACAGCGTCGATGCCCGCTACAAGGATCTGGGCTATCACGAGCTCAACGCGATGCTTAACCTCTACGGGCCGGACGGAGAGATCCAGTTTGAGGCCGACAAGGAAGCCGCGCACCAGTACTTCCTGCAGCACGTTAACAACAACACCGTCTTCTTCCACGACCTCGAGGAGAAGCTCGACTACCTGGTGAAGAACGAGTACTACGAGCGGGAAACCCTCGACCAGTACACGATGAACTTCATCCGGGACCTCTACAAGCGCGCCTACAGCAAGAAGTTCCGCTTCGAGACGTTCCTCGGCGCCTTCAAGTTCTACACCTCGTACACGCTCAAGACGTTCGACGGCAAGCGCTTCCTGGAGCGCTACGAGGACCGCGTCTGCATGGTGGCCCTGCATCTGGCCGCCGGCGACGAGGCCCTCGCGACCCAGCTCGTCGACGAGATCATCGAGGGCCGCTTCCAGCCGGCCACCCCCACCTTCCTCAACGCCGGCAAGGCCCAGCGCGGCGAGCTCGTCTCCTGCTTCCTGCTGCGCATCGAGGACAACATGGAGTCCATCGGGCGTTCCATCAACTCCGCCCTGCAGCTGTCAAAGCGCGGCGGCGGCGTCGCCTTCGCCCTGACGAACATCCGCGAGGTCGGCGCGCCGATCAAGCAGATCGAAAATCAGTCCTCCGGCGTCATCCCCGTGATGAAGCTGCTCGAAGACAGCTTCTCCTACGCCAACCAGCTCGGCGCCCGCCAGGGAGCCGGCGCGGTGTACCTTCACGCCCACCACCCGGACATCAACCGGTTCCTGGACACCAAGCGCGAGAACGCCGACGAGAAGATCCGCATCAAGACCCTGTCGCTCGGCGTCGTCGTCCCCGACATCACCTTCGAGCTGGCCAAGCGTGACGAGGACATGTACCTGTTCTCCCCGTACGACGTCGAGAAGGTCTACGGCATGCCGTTCTCCGACGTGAACGTCACCGAGAAGTACTACGAGATGGTCGACGACGCGCGGATCAAGAAGACCAAGATCAAGGCGCGCGAGTTCTTCCAGACCCTCGCGGAGATCCAGTTCGAGTCCGGCTACCCGTACATCATGTTCGAGGACACCGTGAACCGGGCGAACCCGATCGAGGGCAAGATCATCATGAGCAACCTGTGCTCGGAGATCCTGCAGGTTTCGGAGCCCACCACGTACCACGACGACCTGTCCTACGCCGAGACCGGCAAGGACATCTCGTGCAACCTGGGCTCGCTGAACATCGCCAAGACCATGGACTCCCCGGACTTCGGACGGACCATCGAGACCGCGATCCGTGCCCTCTCGGCCGTCTCGGTGATGTCCAACATCACCTCGGTTCCCTCGATCGCCAAGGGCAACGAGCAGTCGCACGCCATCGGCCTGGGCCAGATGAACCTGCACGGCTACCTGGCGCGCGAGCGGGTCCACTACGGCTCCGAAGAGGGCCTGGACTTCACGAACATCTACTTCTACACCGTGGTCTACCACGCCATCCGGGCCTCAAACCTGCTGGCGATCGAGACCGGCCGGACCTTCGGCGGCTTCGAGAAGTCCAAGTACGCCTCGGGTGAGTTCTTCGACAAGTACACCGACCAGACGTGGGTTCCGCAGACCCCGCGCGTGGCAGAGCTGTTCAAGGACGTCCACATCCCCACGCAGGAGGACTGGCGTGCGCTGAAGGCCTCGGTCATGGAACACGGCATCTTCAACCAGAACCTGCAGGCCGTGCCGCCGACCGGATCGATCAGCTACATCAACAACTCGACCTCCTCGATCCACCCGGTGGCCTCGAAGATCGAGATCCGCAAGGAAGGCAAGCTGGGCCGCGTGTACTACCCGGCTCCGTACCTGACGAACGACAACCTCGAGTACTACGAGGACGCGTATGAGATCGGCTACGAGAAGATCATCGACACGTACGCCGCGGCGACGCAGCACGTGGACCAGGGCCTGTCCCTGACGCTGTTCTTCAAGGACACCGCCACCACCCGCGACATCAACAAGGCGCAGATCTACGCGTGGCGCAAGGGCATCAAAACCATCTACTACATCCGTCTCCGCCAGCTCGCGCTGGAAGGGACAGAGGTGGACGGCTGCGTCAGCTGCATGCTCTAGTCAACTAGATTGGGTGGGTCGTTCCCGAGGGGATGACCCACCCATCAGACCTCCCACAACGAAGGCATTGAGAAAGCCGACTGCAGGTATTGCATCGAAGACTCAGCCGAACCAAGTTTTACCTCAGAAAGCGAGTCGGAGTCATGACCGAAAAACTGAAGCTTCTCAGCCATGTTGAGGCGATCAACTGGAACCGCATCCGGGACGAAAAGGACGTCGAGGTTTGGAACCGCCTCGTCAACAACTTCTGGCTGCCGGAGAAGGTGCCCCTGTCCAACGACGTCCAGTCCTGGGCCACGCTGACCCCGGACGAGCAGCAGCTCACCATGCGCGTGTTCACCGGCCTCACCCTGCTCGACACGGTGCAGGCCACCGTCGGTGCCGTCAGCCTGATCCCCGACGCCATTACGCAGCAGGAAGAGGCGGTGTACACCAACATCGCGTTCATGGAGTCGGTGCACGCCAAGAGCTACTCCTCGATCTTCTCCACGCTGGCCTCCACCAAGGAGATCGACGAGGCCTTCCGCTGGTCCACCGAGAATGTGAACCTTCAGAAGAAGGCGCAGATCGTCATGGATTACTACCAGGGCGACGATCCGCTGAAGCGCAAGGTGGCCTCCACCCTGCTGGAGAGCTTCCTGTTCTACTCCGGGTTCTACTTGCCGATGTACTGGTCCTCGCGGGCGAAGCTGACGAACACGGCCGACCTGATCCGCCTGATCATCCGCGATGAGGCCGTGCACGGCTACTACATCGGGTACAAGTTCCAGAAGGGCCTCGAGGGTCAGTCGGAGGAGCGCAAGCAGGAGATCAAGGACTACACCTACGAGCTGCTGTTCGAGCTGTACGAGAACGAGGTCCAGTACACCCACGACCTGTACGACTCCGTCGGCCTGGCCGAGGACGTCAAGAAGTTCCTTCACTACAACGCCAACAAGGCCCTGATGAACCTGGGCTACGAGGCGATGTTCCCGTCCACGGTGACCGATGTGAACCCGGCGATCCTGTCGGCGCTCTCACCGAACGCGGATGAGAACCACGACTTCTTCTCCGGCTCGGGCTCGTCGTACGTCATTGGCAAGGCAGTCAACACCGAGGACGACGACTGGGACTTCTAGTCTGATCGGATGTGCAGGCCCTATTGGAAGAATGAGGGTCTAGTAGCTGAAAGATGCAGCGCACCTAGTTGGAAGTCATCCAACTAGGTGCGCTTTTTCGTTCGCCGAGGTGCATCGATTTTGGGCGGTCTCCTGAAATCAGGCAGTCGTGTTGGGCCGGCTATTGGAAGGGCGTCATAACAAGCTTCGAGAATCTGCGCGAACGGTTCTCCGAAAATGTCAAATTCTCGTATTCCTTCGGCCCGGACAGGGGGAAGCACCTCCCTGAATGCTCGAGTCTGGTGCAGGATGTGAGGTGTGGTCAAGAAATCGCCCGATGAGGCAAGCTCCCAGGTCCTGTCCAAGAAGGACTATGAGAAGGAATTGCTGCGGTTGCAGGAAGAACTGGTCGCCTGTCAGGAGTGGGTGCGCAAAACCGGGACGCGGCTGGTGGTTATCTTCGAAGGACGCGACACGGCCGGTAAGGGCGGAACGATCCAACGCATCAGCGGTGCGCTCAACCCGCGCTCCTGCCGGGTTGTTGCACTCCCGGCGCCGACCGAGCGCGAGCGGTCGCAGTGGTACTTTCAGCGCTACATCGCCCATCTGCCGGCGGCCGGGGAAATGGTGCTGTTCGACCGTTCCTGGTACAACCGGGCCGGGGTGGAGCGGGTGATGGGCTTCTGCACTGACAAACAGTATGCCGACTTCGTCGACACGGTGCCCATGCTCGAGGAGGCTTTGATCTCCGATGGGATCGTCTTGGTGAAGTACTGGCTGAGTCTTTCCGACTCCGAGCAGCGCCGTCGATTCCAGAGCCGCATCGATAATCCGGCCAAGCGCTGGAAGCTGAGCCCCATGGACCTTGAGGCGCAGTCCCGCTGGGTCGATTACGCCGAGGCCAAGGACAAGATGTTTGAGTTCAGTGACACCGAGCGCAGCCCGTGGTGGGTGGTGGACGCTGACAATAAGAAGGAGGCCCGGCTCAACCTGATGGCCCATCTGCTGTCGCTGTTGCCTTACGAGCAGCCGGACTTGCCGGACATCGAGTTGCCCGATCGTCAGAACCGGACTTATGAGCGACCGCCGTTGGACCGCCAGCGGTTCGTGCCCCAGCGCTACGAGATCGAAAAGTCGAAAAAAGCGCCGAAGGGCAAGAAAAAGGATTCCGCCAAGCATAAGTCCCGCTGAGTGGATCAACCGTCGACTGCTGCGACGAGGGCTCGTTGTCCCGGGGTAAGGAATCGACGGGTGGGGGAGTGGCACATGCCGGACGCGGAAGAAGCAGCATCCTTGATAACAGCGTTGCTGCGAGAAGCGGCCGGATCGCGGGTCATTTGGGACTTCGACGGCGTGGTCGGTCACACTGAGCCCCTGCATGAAGCCAGCTACCGCGAGTTGGCGGAGCGCCGAAGCTACGGGTTCGCCCCAGACTTCTTCGCCGAACTTGTGGGGCACACCGAGCAGTGGATATGGGAGCGCCTCATCTCGCAGGGGTTCCCAGCTGAGGTATCCGAAGTCCCGAACCTACACCGCGAGCGGGGAAAAGTTGTCGCTGCCCTCGCCCAAGTTAGCTTGAAACCCTCGTGGCTGGCTTCGCGGTTGATGCCCGAGCTCGATGGAGTCGCCGACGAGCAGGTCGTCGTTTCCAATGGTGATCCGGACCTGATCGCCGCCCTGCTTGCAGGCTGGAACCTGCAGCCTTTCGTCACGGTAGCCCGCCGGGCTCCGGGACGCGACAAGGAAGCACTCTTCCGTGATCTCTGCATTCCCCCATGCGTTGTCCTGGAAGACAGCGACACCTACCTGGCGCTGGGGCGGAAGCTCGGCGCGTTCACGGTCGGCGTGCGGCACTCTCACAATCCGCGGGCAACACTCGACGCAGATCTGACGACCCACTTGTGAACCTCTCAATCTGACCCCGACCGGGAAAAGATGACGTTCCCCTCGCAGTGCACGGAAAGTGCACTATGATGCACTGATGGATGAAGGTACGACGTCGCTGGCCTCGGCGATCGGTGAGCGCGTTCGAACAGAGCGGCAGACGCGGCGGTTGACGCTCGACCAGCTCGCGGAGGCGGCCGGGGTGAGCCGCCGGATGCTGGTCAACGTGGAGCAGGGGCTGGCCAACGCCAGTGTCGGCACCCTGCTGCGGATCAGCGATGCGCTCGGCCTCGGCCTGCCGGCACTGGTGGAGCCACCCCGGCCGAAGCCGGTGAAAATCACGCGCAGCGGGGACGGCGCCGCCCTCTGGACGGGCGACTCAGGCGGGCGCGGGGTGCTTGTCGCGGGGACCGGAAAACCGGACGTGGTCGAACTATGGGACTGGACGCTGGAGCCCGGAGAGTCCCACCGGAGTGAGGCGCACTCGGCCGGCACGAAGGAGCTCCTGCAGGTCCGGGAGGGGTCGATTACCATTCGAGTCGCCGACCAGACAGCGGTCCTCGCCGACGGTGATGCCATGACCTTCCCCGGAGATGTCGACCATTCCTACACGAACCCCGGCGGGCGGGCGGCCCGATTCACCCTGGCGGTCTTCGAGCCCGGCGTCGGGCTCGGGCACAAGCCGGAGGCCCTGAATGGCTGAGCAGGTGGTCATGAACTCCCGCGCACGGGGCCCCGTTCCGCCGTGGGGGCTCGCCGTGGCGGCGATGATGTCGGTCCAGCTCGGGTCTGCGCTGTCGGTGCCCCTGATCGGGTCCATCGGGCCGGCGGGCACCGCTTGGCTCAGGCTCAGTATGGGGGCCGTGATCTTCATACTCCTTGCCCGTCCGCCCCTGCGCCGGGTGCGCCGCCGTGATGTTCCGGTTCTGCTCGGACTGGGCATCATGACGGGGCTCATGACGGTCGGATTCCTTGCCGCCCTCGAATACATTCCCCTGGGTACCGCGGTTGCCATCGAATTCCTCGGCCCGTTGACCGTCGCCGCCGTGCGCAGCCACACTTCCCGGGCGCTGATCTGGCCGATCCTCGCCCTGGGCGGCGTCGTGCTGCTGACCGAACCCTGGCGCGGTGAGGTGAATCCCCTTGGCATCCTCTTCGCAGGACTCGCCGCCGTCGGCTGGGCGCTCTACATCGTGCTCAGCCAACGCGTCGGAGACCGTTTCAGCGGCATCTCGTCCCTCTCACTCACCATCCCCATCGCCGCGGTGACCGCCGCCGTCGTCGGGATTCCCCAGGCGGCGGGGCACCTGAGCCTCGAGGTCCTTGCCGCCGCCGCGGGTTTAGCCCTCCTGCTGCCGGTGCTGCCGTTCGCACTCGAAATGCTCGCCCTACGGCGGATGACGGCCACCGCCTTCGGTACCCTGATGGCGCTTGAGCCGGCGATCGGGCTGCTCCTCGGGTTGATCGTCCTGCGCCAGCAGCCCTCTCCTGTCCAACTGCTCGGCATCCTCCTGGTCGTCTTCGCCGGCGCCCTGGCGCAGCGGGGAGGACGCCGCTCCACCCAGCACCCATCAACCGTCCGCCCCGCCGACCTCCCCGGCTGACCGGGCGCCCGGCGCCCACTCCAGGCAGCCACCGCCTTTCCGGCGGGCGCTGGCAGCCCAGTCCTCCCAGAAACGGAGCACCGAAAATGTTCACAGGCCTCAGCGCCTTCCCGCTCACCCCGCTCGCCCATGACGCCGTGGACGAAGCCGCCTTTGTCCGCCTCGTGGCACGGCTTCGGGAAGCACGGGTCGACTCCATCACTGCACTAGGTTCCACCGGGTCCTACGCCTACCTCAGCACCGACGAGCGCGCCCGCGTCACCCGCCTGGCGGTGGAGCATGCCGGGCCGGTCCCGGTCTTTGTCGGGATCGGGGCGATGCGGACCTCGCAGGTTCTTCGCCACGCCGATCGAGCCGAACAGGCCGGAGCATCCGCCCTCCTGCTGGCGCCGATGACCTACCAGCCCCTCACCGAGGACGAGGTGTTCGGCCTTTACCGGGCGGTGACCGAGCACTCGCCGTTGCCCGTCATTGTCTACGACAACCCCGGCACTACCCACTTCACCTTTTCAACCGGTCTCTACGGGCGCATCGCCCAGCTGCCCGGGATCGCCTCGATCAAGATCCCGGCCGTACCATCGGATCCGGAATCGGCCCGGGCACGCGTCCGGGAGATCCGGTCGGCTATCCCTGCCCACGTGACGGTCGGGGTGTCGGGGGACGCCGCAGCTGCCGCGGGACTGGCCGCCGGATGCGATGCCTGGTACTCGGTCGTCGGCGGCACGCTGCCCGCCCCGGCCCTGCGCCTGACCCGGGCCGCCCAGGAGGGACGGAACGACGACGCCGCCGCCGAATCCGAGCGCCTCGCCCCGCTGTGGCAGCTTTTCAGCGAATACGGCGGCAGCATCCGCGTAGTGCCCGCCATCGCGGAAGAGCTGGGGCTGGTGTCGGAGAACAGCCTTCCGCTGCCCATGCAGGGGCTGAACGACCGGCAGCGGGCGCGCGTGGCCGGGGTGATCCGTGAACTCCGACTCGACGGCTGAGCCCGGAACCGCCCCCGGCCCCGGCAGTCACCACCTAGGACGAACCCGCACCGGATCCCGCCACCCCAGGGACCGCCGGACCGCGGCATTGGCCCGCTACGTCGTCGCCGCGACACTCGTGCGCGGCGCCGACGGCGGTGCGGTCGTCGCCATCGTGCTCCTCGCCCTCGACTGCGGGCTGCCGGGATGGCTGGCCGGCGTCCTCGGTGCCTCGATCACCGCACCGCACCTGCTCGGTCCGTTCATCGCCAGGCGCCTCGACACCGCTGACGACGGCAGGAAGCTCATCGCGCTGTCCGCGGTCCTCCACGGGGTGCTGCTCGGCGCCGGGGCCCTGCCGGCCCTGTTGCTCTTCGCCTCGGGCCTCTTCGGACCAATGCTCACCGGTGGAATCAGCAGCCGCCTGCCCGCCATCGCCGGTCCGGAGCTGAGGAGCCAGCGCAGGGCGCAGAGCTGGGACGTGGCAAGTTATGGGCTGGCCGGAACCCTAGGCCCCGCCGCCGTCGCCTGGATCGCTGCAGCGGCCGATCCGCTCACCGCAACCCTCCTCCTCGCCTCGGCCGCAGTCCTCGGAGCAGGTGGCATCCTCGCGCTGCCCAGGCAGGAGCCACCCGTTAGGGGCGCCGACGTGCCGGGGCCTGTACGGACCCTGCGCCTGATGTGGCATTCCGGCCCGCTGCGCCGTACCCTCTTGCTCACCGTCACCGTAGCCTTCTCGGTGGCGGCACTGCCGATCAGCGCGGCCGCTGCCACGCTCGACACGCCCCCGGCCGCTGGCGCCCTGGTCGCGGCATATGGAATAGGGAACCTCCTGGGATCTGGGGCCCTCATGATCCGCCCGCTTCGCAGGGATGCCGACCGCCTCATGAGCTCCCTGGCTCTCCTCGTGGCGGCGATGCTCACCCTCACTCTGCTCACCCCCACCTTCGAGGCGTCCCTCGCGGCGTTCTGCCTCACCGGGACCGCGAATGCGCTGTTCTTCGCCGCAACGCTCGCTGGCCGCAGCGAATATGCCCCGCGGGCCGCGCGCGGTCAGGTCTTCATCTGGGTCGGCGCACTCAAGATCGCTGCGGGCTCGGCCGGGACTGCGGCCGCAGGCGCCCTCATCACGTTCGGTTCCTGGGTTCCGCTGGGCCTTGCTTCGGCGGCGACCGTCGGGGCCGCAGCCATCAGCATGCTCGATCGGTCCCGGTCGGGCGACCAGCCACCCCGTTAGCGCTGCGCAAGGCCGAGTCGGCCCGCGCTTCCGGGGGACGGGGCACGGGCCACTGTCCCGGGTTCCTGCTAGGCCAGGGTCGATGTGTCGATGACGAACCGGTACCGCACGTCGGAGGCGAGGACGCGTTCGTAGGCGTCATTGATTCTGTCCGCCGGAATGACCTCGATCTCCGCACCGAGTCCGTGCTCGGCGCAGAAGTCGAGCATTTCCTGGGTCTCACGGATACCACCGATCATCGAGCCGGCGAAGGAGCGGCGGCCCATGATGAGGGAGAACGCGTTGACGGGGAGCGGTTCGGCCGGGGCTCCGACGTTCACCAGGGCGCCGTCGAGGGCCAGCAACTGAAGATAGGCGCTGATATCGAGTGGGGCGCTGACCGTATTGATGATCAGGTCGAAGGACCCGGCCAGGTCCGTGAAGGTGTTCTCATCGCTGGTGGCGTAGTAGTGGTCGGCGCCCAGTTTCAGGCCGTCCTCCTGCTTCTTCAGCGACTGGGAAAGCACGGTGACCTCCGCCCCCATGGCGTCGGCGAGCTTGACCGCCATGTGGCCGAGGCCGCCGAGCCCGACGACGGCGACCTTGCGGCCGGGGCCGGCACCCCAGTGGCGCAGCGGCGAGTAGGTGGTGATGCCCGCGCACAGCAGCGGGGCAGCAGCGTCGAGGCTGATCCCTTCGGGGATGCTGACGACGAAGTCTTCGGTCACCACGACGTGCGTGGAGTAACCGCCCTGGGTGATGGTCCCGTCGCGGTCCACCACGCCGTAGGTGCCGATGGACCCGGCGAGGCAGTACTGTTCCTCGCCCTTCCGGCAATTCACGCACTCCCGGCACGAGTTAACCATGCAGCCAACACCGACCCGGTCGCCGACGGCGTGTTTGGTGACCTCCGGGCCCACTTCGGTGACGATTCCGGCGATCTCGTGGCCGGGGACCAGCGGGTACTGCTGCGGCCCCCACTCGCCGCGGACGGTGTGGATGTCCGAGTGGCAGATACCGGCGAACTTGATCTCGATGAGCACGTCGTGTGGGCCGACGGCGCGGCGTTCGATGGTGGTGGGGATCAGGCCTTCGGTCGCTGAAGGCGCTGCATAAGCAGTAACGGAAATCATGGTTTCTCCTAAGAAAGCTGGGCTTGAACGGCGCCGTCCCGGGGGCGCATCGGCATATCCTCGGTGCCGTTTCTATCAATTGGACCCTGTTTCCCCCGCGCGAAGAAGGCTGCCTTTATCGGGGGGACAGGTTCTACCCCTCAGCCCGCAGGACGGAGGGCTATCGTGGATTTCATGGACAAGCAGCCCGACAACCGCGCCGACATCCGGGACTTCCTGGCCAGCCGCCGCGCGAAACTCCGCCCCGAGCAGGTCGGCCTGCCGGCCGGCAGTCGGCGGCGCGTTCCGGGACTCCGCCGCGAGGAGGTTGCGGTTCTCGCCGGTGTGAGCACCGAGTGGTACGCGCGGCTGGAGAAGCGCAACATCAGCGGCGTGTCCGACGACGTCCTCAAGGCCGTCTGCCGCGCGCTGCAGTTGGACGATGAGGAGTGCCTGTACCTCTTCGAGCTGGCGCGGGCCGCCCGCCCAGCGCGCCGGGCACCCCGCCGGGCGGAAGCCGGCGTGGCGCCGTCGGTGCAGTGGCTGCTGGACTCGATGACGCTCTCGGCCGCGTTCGTGTGTAACGGCCGGCTCGACGTCGTCGCCAGCAACCCCCTGGGCCGGGCGCTCCACGCCCCGATGTTCACCAGCGCATCCACCACGGCCAACGGGCAGGCGAACTTCGCGCGATTCCACTTCCTTGAGCCTGCCGCCCGGGACTTCGTCGTCAACTGGGAGGCTGGGGCCGCGGCGACCGCAGCACTGCTTCGAGCCGAAGCCGGCCGGGACCCCAATAACAGGTCCCTGCGTGAGCTGGTGGGAGAACTGTCCACCCTGAGCCCCGAGTTCGGCACTCTGTGGGCCTCCCATGACATCCGCTTCCGCCACGAGGGGGTCAAGCGGCTGCGGCACCCCGTGGCAGGGGAGCTGGAACTGACCTATCAGTCCCTGACCCTGCCCACCTTTCCGCGGGCGGTCCACAGCCTCAGCGTCTATACCGCCGAACCCGGCACAACCCACGAAGAGCGGCTGCAACTCCTCGCAAGCTGGGCGGCCCCGGTCCAGCAGACAGCGGAAACGAAGAACTAGCCGCGACAGCTGGTCGACCACCGGAATCAATGAAATCCACCGGACACGATCTGCCCGGCCAGGGCAACACTCCGCTAGAACAGCGGCCAGGGAACCGCCGGCATGCCACCGCTCGGAGCCGGAAACCGCGCCGCCCGGCGCAACCGGTCGCAGCGCGCGGCGAGTGCAGCGATTTCTTCTTCGGTAAGCAGGTCCGCCAGGCTGCGGCCCAGCTCACCCTGGAGTCCTTCGCTGATCCGGTCGATGCCGTCGAGTTCATCGGCGGTCAGCGCGTCCCCCAGCCAGCCCCACAGCACCGTGCGCAGCTTGTGGTCGCTGTGAAAGGTGAGTCCGTGGTCCACGCCGTGCCGGTGTCCGTCGGTCATGGCGAGGATGTGGGCGCCCTTGCGGTCGGCGTTGTTAACGACGACGTCGAACACGGCCATGCGTCTCAGCGCCGGCGAGTCTTCGTGAACGAGGGCGACCATTCGTCCGTCCTCATCCTGGCCCTCGAGAACGGGCTTCCATCCGGTCTCGGGCACCTTGTCCGTGGCGACCAGGTCGACGGCGTTTTGGGCGGGGTCCTGTTCCTGCCAGAGCTGCACCATTCCTTCGCCGAGCGGACCATCGCGCAGCCAGGTCTTCGGCACGACGTTCCAGCCGAGCACCTGGGAGACGAGGTAGGCAGCCACCTCCCGCTGAGCCAGGGTGCCGTCGGGAAAGTCCCACAACGGGCTCTCGCCTGCTACCGGCTTATAGACGACCGCGGTGCCGCCGATGCTGCCCAGAAAGGTGGCGTTCGACGCCGTCGTGATGCGGCCGGTGAGCGTCAGCTCGGCGGCGACCAGGTCGGGTGCCGACATCAGTCCTCGGGAAGTGTGCAGGTATGCCCGTCGGCGTCCATCGGGTAGCCGCAGAGCGGACAGATCGGACGCCCCGCACCCACGACCTCGCGGGTGCGCTTGGCGAACGCTCGGGCCGTGCCGACCGGCATCCGCACCCGCAGCACTTCGGACCCGTCGGCGTCGTCGTCATCGAGCGTTTCGGCGTCGTCATCGGCTTCGAGATCGGCCAGAGGGTAGGCCTCGACGACGATCTGCGCCGTCGTCGGGTCCCACCCCAGACTCATGGCGCCGGTCCGAAACTGCTCCTCGACGGCGTCGAGCTGGTCATTGTCGACAAGTTCGATGGGGGTACTTGCGGGAACGCTGAATGGGTTGCCGTCGAGGGTGCCAAGCTGATCGAGGATTTCGTCGATCTTCTCCGCGAGCTGTGCGGATTGCTGCTTCTCCAGGGCGATACTCACGATCTGCTTCCCGGTGCGCGCCTGCAGGTAGAACGTTCGTTCCCCCGGTGCGCCGATGGTGCCGATGACGACCCGGTCAGGCCAGGGGAACTCGTGAACGATTGTAGGCATAGACCTATTTTAGGCTGAGGAAGCCGGTGGCGCCGTGTGCCCTGCACCACCGCCCACCGGTGCATCGCCGGAGGGGGCGCTGTTCGCCAGCCAGGACAGATCTCCGGCGTCGGTGTTTGTGGCGTAGACGTTCGGCCGGCTCGTGCCGTAGCGCACGATTGACACCGAGGCCGGACCGACCGTGATGCGCTGGAACAGGTCGAGGTGCATGCCGAGCGCGTCCGCAAGGATCGACTTGATGATGTCGCCGTGACTTACCGCCACCCACACGGCGCCTGGCCCGTGCTCGGCTTCGAAGGCTGCATCGTGTCGTCGAATCGCTGCCACGGACCGGGCCTGCATCGCGGCCATGGATTCACCGCCGGGAAAGGTGACGGCGGACGGTTGCGACTGCACCACCGACCACAGATCCTCGGTCGCGAGATCGCTGAGCATCCGTCCCTGCCACTGGCCGTAATCGCATTCCGTGAGGTCGGGATCGACTGGTGCGTGCGGGGTGCCGGCCTGGCGATCCAGGATGAACTGGGCGGTCTGCCGACAACGCTCGAGGGGGCTGGACACCACCCCGACGACGGGCACGGCTGCGAGCCGGTCACCGGTCAGGGTCGCCTGGTCGCGCCCGATCTGATCCAGTTCGACGCCGGCAGCTCGGCCGGCTAGCAGCCCGGTGGCATTGGCGGTGGTGCGGCCGTGCCGCACGAGAATAACTGTGGCCATCCACCCAGCCTAACCATCCGCTCGACGGCGAGACGCCTGACGTGGGGGAGGGCCTCCACAATCTTTCCTGACGCCGACCTGAATCGCATGTTAGGTTGCTCGCATGAAGACCGTGGGGGGCTTTGAACGTGAGGACACAACGGGGCCGCGCCGCCCGCTAACCCTGGTTCATCGGGTGGGGTCGCTTCTGGCGGCGGCTGTCCTTGCTTTGCTCACCGGCTGCTCCGGCGAGGAGCCACGGGAACCCACCTCCCACGCAACCTCGGCGGAAGACGCAACCAGCCGCCAGAGTGCCTGTCTGCGCGACCGGGGTTGGGAGGTCTCCATCACCGATGACGGCGCAATCTCGATCTCATCTTCGTCCGTGTCCGAAGAGCAGCTGGACCTGTACCGGAAGGACGCGGAGGAATGCGGGGAGGGCCTGCTCCCGGACCCGGCAACGTTTACCGGTGAGCAGTGGTCGGAAATGTTTTCAGCCGTCATGGAATCATCGGACTGTCTGGCGAAGCAAGGATACGAAGCCCCCGACATGCCCTCACTCCAGGCCTTCATCGACATGGATGGCGGCTGGAGCCCGTACTCGGAGATCGATACCTACGACTTTGAGAGACTCGAAGACCTCTGCCCGCAGGCAGAATACTGGGGCTGAGACCGCGCTCGCACGCAGACACCAGATGGGCCTGATGCGCGGTACCGGGCCATGAGTGGTGCTCATGGGGATTGGACGAAACCATCGCGCTGCTTTTCGGCCTCCTCGGAGTGCCTGTAGGTCCACTCGGCGGCACATTCACCAACGGCAATCATGGCTAGCGCAACTGTCATGCCAATCAGCACGTCCCAGTTGTCGAGGATGAGGCTCAGGATTCCTGCGGCGACCAGTAGACTCCCGGCAATGGCCAGAAAGATTCTGATCGGAGTCTCCTTCCCTGGTCGGCGGCTTTGACCGCCGAGCCTAACCAGCCCCTGCAACGTCTGCAATGAACCGACGACTGGAAGCGAGCCAGGGCGTTGCGGCTCCTCAGCATCAGTGGTGTGTCGTCTGCTCGAATTCCTCGAGCAGACCTTGGATGGCGGCATAGGGTGTCGCTCGCGTTGCCGGTCTTCCGTCCCGCGCGTCCGTGGCGACGCGCAGAGCCGCATCCAGGGCTGCCCGGTACGGCAGGGAGCCCGTACTGATCCGTCGCACTCCCATCTCGCCGAGCTCGGCTGAGGTGTGGACGGTACTGGTCAGTACGTTCAATGGGGCAGGGATTGCCTCGGTGAACGCCCGAATTTCGGCGGGTGTGAGAACGCCCGGAACAAAGATTCCATCTGCACCTGCCCCGACGTACCGGTGGGCCCGTTCCAGGGTGGACTCGACTGTGGCCTGCTTACCGAGCCAGTAGGTGTCTATCCGTGCATTGACGAAAACGCCCGGACTTCTCTCCTTGATCGACGCGATTTTCGCTGCGTGCAGGTCGGGATCGATGAGGCTTCCCCCGGTGCTGTCCTCAATATTGATCCCATGCGCCTTCAGCCTGTCGACGTAATGGGCGACGGTGGCTGGTGAATCGGAGAATCCATCCTCAAAATCCGCCGAAACGTAGCAGCCCAGGTTCAGGAGTTGATGGACCAGGCGTTCAGTGCTGTCCTGGACGGAGCGCCGGGCATCGGCGTGCCCGTCGCGTGCAGCGAGGCCGAAGCTCGTGGTGCCGATCGCGGGGAAACCCTCCTGCCGGAACATCAGCGCAGAGCCGACGTCCCAGGCGTTGGGAAGAATGAGCGGTGAGGTGCCGTGGTGGAGATCCAGGAATGTCAAAGGATCACCTCCGCTGCAACGCCACATCCGAAATGTGCCGAAAGGCAAAGAAAGTGGCCCCGCCCAAAATATGGATCAGAAACGATCACCTCACCTCACGCCCTTCCGGAGCTCTCCGCATCGTGACAGGGAGCGGACTTCCGCTCGACCCATTATGCAACGCGGCAATTCCACCGCTGTCTCGCACTGCCGCCGAACGATTCCCGGCACCTGGGCGTTGAACCACCACATGCTGCGGTGTACGGCCCGTTACCAACGGGTGAACGACTGTTGAACGGGTAGGGTAGCGGCACTAGGCTTCGATCGGCCCAGAAACGGGTTGTTTGTCGAACGCCCCGGTAGTTGGAATGCGAGGTGTAGCGATGTCTGACCGGATTCTTCACGTGACCCGACGGGTCGGCGTCGTTGTGGGCCGCATCGTTGTCTACGTCCTGATCTGGGCCGGACTCGCGCTGTTCATCGCCTCCGCCGGCATCCGCATGTACTGGGGCGAGATTTCCGTGGGTCAGATGCTCCTGAATCTCGTCTCCGTGGAAACCGACGGCGGGGGCGGACCCATCGTGTGGACCGGAATCCTGGGAATCGGCGTCGTACCCCTCCTCCTTACCGTCGGAGTCGCGATTTGGCAGTCCCTCCGCCGCCGCAGGCGCCGCCGCAACGGCGACGGCGACCGTCCTCGTCGCCGTCAGTGGATGATGCACACCGTCTCCACCGCTCTGGTGGCTACGGTCGTCGTCGGCGGCACCACGGCCTTCGCCACCACGGTGGGCCTGGGGGACTACATCCGGGCAGCGAACTCCAAATACGACATCGGCGACTACTACGTGAAGCCGGTCGTCACTAACGACGACGACAAGCGCAACCTGGTGGTGATCTACCTCGAGTCCGGTGAGGCCACCCTCGCCAACGACCGGCTCTTTGAGAAGGACGCGTTCGCTCCTTTAAAGGAGGCGACCAAGGCCGCGGACGGCTGGCAGAGCGTCGATGACTTCCAGCAGTACAAGGGTGGAGGCTGGACCATGTCGGGTCTGGTCGCGACGCAGTGCGGCGTTCCGCTGAAGGGCGTCGGCTCCGCCGCGGGCAACGACCTCGGCGGCGGTCTCGACACCTACCTGGGAGGGCTCACCTGTATGGGTGATGTCCTGGATGAGCACGGCTACACCAGCGTCTTCCTGGGCGGCGCCAACGCCGCCTTCGCCGCGAAGGGCACCTTCCTCAGCAGCCATGGCTACGCCGAGCAGAAGGATCTCTCCGACTGGCGCGCCGCCGGCGAACCGGAGAAGAACTTTCGCAGCGACTGGGGCCTGAGCGATGAACGCCTGATGGCCTACGCCAAGGACGAGATCGACGGGCTGCACGCCGAAGCGGAGAGGACCGGTGAGCCGTTCAACCTCACCGTGCTGACGCTTGACACCCACGAGCCGGCGTACATCTTCGACTACTGCGACGTGGACACCCAGGAGGAGGTCACCTCTGTGTTCTCCTGCTCCATGACCCAGGTGGCAGGGTTCGTTGAGCATATGAAGGAGAAGGGCTACCTCGACGACACCGCCGTGGTGATCATGGGCGACCACCTCAAGCACATGGGCGCGAATGACGCCTTTCACGAGCAGTTGGACAACCACCCCAACCGCACCATCTTCAACCGGATCTGGATTCCGGGCGGGGACACGGACGGCGCGCTGCGCCCCCGCATCGATCAGCTCAACCTTTACCCCACTCTGCTTGAAGCCGCCGGGCTGACCCTGAAGGATCAGGAGGCCGGGCTGGGCGTGTCCGCCTTCGTCATGGCGGTCCCGGAGGGCTCGGCTCAGGGGATGAAACCGGACGCCTATGGTGAACTGCTGGAGTCGCGTTCCCCGCTGTTCTACACGGAGGCCTGGGCCGGCAGAAACGCCCGGTAGTGCTTTACCTGCCCGACGGCGAAGCGCGGCCCTTCCGGCCGCGAAGTCCCGTCACGCGCCGACGTCAGCAGACCCCCTGAATGCTTAGCTCCGCGTGCGTCTGGGCAGTACCTCGCTGTCCGCGTGCCCTGAAGGCAGTGCGGTGGCGCCGGAGTGCCCCGACGACATCTGCCGTTTGAGCTGCTCAACCTCTTTCTTGAGCAGGTCGACGTCGGCGCGGTACCGATCGAAGGCAGCCGTCCGGCGCCGGGCCATCGTAAAGCCGATGCCGGCGGCGAGAATGGCAAGAGGGAACGACGCCAGCAGGGCCCAGCCGGACGCGGCAAGGAAGTCCAGTGCGACGGGAAGCGCCTGCTTGAACGCGAGGAACTGGTTTACCCCGCCGATCACGCCATCCAGAGTGGAATCCAGGGGGCCCAGATACTCACCCACGATGGGCGTCTCCGAGAGCGAGGGGGCGCTCAGCGACGGGTCTTCCCCTGAAGACCAGCGCGGATCGTCGAAATGATTCAGGACGTAAATGGCGGCACCCGCATTGAGTGCCGCGAAGAGGAGGACTGAGGCAAGCGCGGTCCAATGAAGCTTCCGCGGACGCCAGAGGCCGGCCGCGAGCGCGAAGACGATGGCCGCGACCCACGGAAGGATGCGGAGTACGTCGAGGCTGATGCCGCCCAATAGATCCAAGGTATTTCCCCGCCCCCTGCAGTCGGGATCGATGCGCGATCCGGTTGCGATCGAGCCTATCCCAGTGGCGCCCGGGCAGGCCGCAGATCCTGCCGCACCGTGGTCGGGGTTTCCCCGTCGAATGGCACAATGGCCTGGAACGTGGAGTGACACCCGAAATGAGCCGTACCGCGTCGAAGACCATCATCGTCCGCGGGACAGAACGGATTCCTCATGGAGCTCCAGGGACTCAAGGTACTTCTCACGGGCGGCGGCTCGGGCGTGGGGCTGGAACTGGCCCGCCAGCTGGTCGCCGCAGGCGGTGATGTGCTCATCACCGGCCGGGACGAGGGACGCCTCGACGTGGCCGCGACGCAGATTCCCGGGCTCCGGACGCTGGCGGCTGACCTCGCCCGCGCGGAGGATTTGCCGCGGATGGTCGATGCCGCGCTCGCGCAGCTGGGCGGACTCTCGCTGCTGGTGAACAATGCCGGAATTCAACTCAACTATCACCTGGCCACCCGGCCGGTGGCCGAGGTGCTCACCGAGGTCGAGCTCGAGTTGCGCACCGACCTGACCGCTCCGATTCAGCTCACCGCCCTCAGCCTGCCCCACCTGATGAAGGCACCGAGTGCCGCCGTCGTGAACATCAGTTCAGGCCTCGCTGTTTCCCCCAAGCGCAGCGCGGCGGTGTACGGAGCGGCCAAGGCCGGGCTGCGCACCTTCACAAAGGCTTTGCGCTACCAGCTCGCCGTGGACGCTCCCGGCATCAACGCCGTCGACGTCGTCCTGCCCCTCGTCGATACTCCCATGAACGCCGGCCGCGGCACCGGCAAGATCAGCGCCGAGCAGGCCGCCCGCGAAATCCTCGCCGGCCTGCGTGCTGACCGCTCCGAAATCCACGTGGGAAAGGCCAGGGCTTTTCTTCTCCTGCACCGTCTTGCGCCCCGCCGGGCCGACGCCCTCCTCGCCGACGGTTGATTCCGGTGTCCTCGAGAGATCGACCCCGTCGACGCTCGGACGCTTAGGACGTGCCCGGGCGCTCGCAGAGCTGCGACCGCGAGCAGGCGTTCCCGGCACGTAATACCAGCGGGGGACCCTTGCGCCGGGTGCTCCACGGTGCCACCCTAAGGCTGACCTGAGAGGGTACGACAAGGGAGGCCAACGTGAACCCGACAGAATCCGATACCAGCACCGAGGCCGCCGCTCCGAGCGTCGCGGTGGACATGAAGCTGGAGGTGATCGTTATACCGGTTGCCGACGTCGACCGCGCCAAGGAGTTCTACGACAGCCTGGGGTGGAGACTCGACGGTGAGCGCGTCGACGGGAACTTCCGTAGCCTTCAATACACACCCCCCGGCTCCGGATGCTCGGTCCAGTTCGGCAGGCAGGTCACGCTGGCCGAGCCTGGTTCCGCTCAGGGCACGCACCTGATCGTCACCGACATCGAAGCAGCACGCCGCGACCTCGTCTCCCGCGGTGTTGATGCCAGCGAGGTCTTCCACTGCGAGTCCGGCTACGCGTGCAGGTTTCCAGGCAACGACGAGCCCGTTCCGGGACCCCACCCCGACCGGGGTACGTATGGGTCATTCGTCTCGTTCAGTGATCCGGACGGAAACAGCTGGATCCTGCAGGAGATCACTCAGCGGTTCCCGGGCCGCGTCCAAGGCGGGACCACGTTCGGCTCGCCCGCCGACCTCGCACAGGCGCTCGAGCGCGCCGCCGCGGCCTACCAGGACCTGGAGAAGCGCAATACCCAGGAGGACCCGAACTGGGCGCAGTGGTACGCCTCGTACCTCGCACGGCAGCAGAGCGGCGAAGAACAGACGTCATAGGATCAGGGAGGCCACCCGGGGGTGGTTACTGCGCTCCTCCCTCGAGGTGCTGGACGGCGTCGTCGTACGCCTGTTCCGGGGTGCGGCCCTGCTCGCGCGAGACGATAAACGCTGCGTACCAGTCTGGCCAGGCATGAGGAGCGGAGTTCGCTTCGTACTTGCCGTGGTGTTCCTCGGCCTCATGGAGAAGTGAGGTCAGTGTCGACACGTCCATTGGTGGTCCTTCCCAAACGTTGGTCGCTGATGGTTGACGGGAGCCGCAGCGCGGGTCGCCGGGGGACCATTCTCCCGAATCGCGCAGGATCTTGGAAGAATATTTCAGGGCGAGCACACCTCAGGGGGCGAGCTCGATGTCCTCGCCCCGGAGGTTGGCACGGAACCCGTCGACCCGGACCACGACGTCCTGGAGTACGAGGCCCTCCGGCAGGCCCTCGATGTCGTGCTCAATAGTCACGAACCTGCGCACGACGGCGGCGGTGGCATCCGAGAGGAAGTCCGGTCCGCCGATGTCGATCGACCGCGGGTCGACAACGAGCCTGCCCTCCTCAACATCGACGGTTCCGGTGGCGGTGACGCGCAGTTCGCGGCCGAGGGCCTCGACCGTGCGGACCACGGTGGCCTGGCCGCCGTCGGCGGCCCGGATCACCGACCCGCCGCCAAGCTCCTGGGCGACGACCTCGAACGGCACCGTCGCATCCACGGTGAGCCGGCCGGCGACAAGCCCCTCGGGACGCGAGACCACGTCCTGGCCGACCGCCCGGACGTCGTGGAGCAACGACCCCGCCGTCATCACCGTCCCGGCGTCGAGGTCAAGGTCGGCGAGCCACACCTCGTCCTCGCGCAGCCCGTCAGGGGGCACGGCATCCGTCGGGCGCCCGGTGCCCTGTGTGGGCGACGGCACAGGCTCCGCTTCGTTCCCGTTGGCCGGGTCGCTTGCCGCCCACCAGAGGACGACGAGCGCAACGCCCAGGGCGAGGACCATCCCCACAGCACCGATCAGCCAGTCCTTCGCACGCTTCCACTCCATGAGGACAGTCTGATGGCTCACCGCCTGAGGAGCGATACCCCCGCTGGTCGGACACGCCGAAGGTCACATTGCCCGGAGTTCGCGGTGCGCCGCTAGGCCTGAATTATCGGACGCCCTCCAGTGCCTGCAGAATGACGTCGGTGACGATCTGGGGCTGGGACACCATGATGACGTGCGAACCCTCGGTCTCGGTGATCGTCGCTTGAGCCCGCTGCGCCATGGAACGCAGCACGTCGCTGCCGGCGGCCTTGTCTCCGGTCGGGACGACGGCCCAGGACGGCAGGGTCTTCCAGGCGGGCGTTCCGGTCGGCTCGCCGAAGGCGGCGGCGGCGACGGGGCGCTGCGTGGCGGCCATCACCGCAGCCTCCTTCACGGACACATCGGCGGCAAAGGCGTCATGGAACTTGGCGGGGTCAACAGTAAGCTCGACTGCTGTCTCGAAGTCCTGCCCCACGGGATACTGAGTGGGGATCAGTGCGGTGTTGAGGACGCTGTCGGTGGAGCCGTTCTCGATGCCCTCGAGGGTTTCGCCCTCATCGGGGGCGAAGGCCGCGACATAGACCAGACCGACGACGTTGTCGGTCTGGGGAGAGGCATTGGTGATGACCGCTCCTCCATAGGAGTGCCCGACGGCGAGCACCGGTCCGGGGATCTGCCGGATGGCGCTGGCGGCGTACGCCGCGTCGTGGGAGATGCCGCGGAGTGGATTGCTGACAGCTGTCACCGGGACGCCGGCGGCCAGGAGCCGCTCGACGACGCCGTTCCAGCTGGAACTGTCGGCGAAGGCGCCATGGATCAGGACCACTGTGGGGCCAGCGGCCGAATCGGGGGTGGACTGCGTCATGTTGTCTCCTTTGAATGAGGTCGGGCTGCCCTCGCTTGTGCTCAGGCTGCAACCGGTCCAGGGATTAATTAGCCCCCACCTTCAATGGTGGCCGGAAAATGTGAAGACGCGCTCAAGCAGGCGTCAAGGTATGAGGACGGCAGATGAACTTCAGGCGGCACCGGGCGCGCCGGCCTCACTGAGCTCGTGACGTCGGTGTTCTAACTGACGCCTAGGTCCATTCGCGCAGCCGCAGTGGTGGGTTTCCGCCGCCCGGGCGTTGCGCCAGCACTTGGTTGACGCCGTTCAGCCCGCGCTCGAAGCCGAGCGCGCTCGCCGCCATGTACAACCGCCACACCCGGGCCCGCCCCTCGCTTGTGAGCCGTACCGCTTCGTCCCAGTTCTCCTCAAGGTTGCGCACCCAAGCGCGCAGCGTCAGCCCATAGTGCAGGCGCAGCGCTTCGACGTCGAGCACTTCAAGGCCGGCCGACTCGAGCGCCCCGAGCATGACGGTGAGGCTGAGCATCTCGCCGTCGGGAAAGACGTAACGGGGGATGAAGGAGTCCGGATCCGGCGGCATGTCGCCGGCGTTCCACGAAATCGCGTGGTTGAGCAGTCGCCCGCCGGGACGCAGCAGGCCGTAGAGGTGGGACGCGTAGTTCCCGATCTGCTCCCGGCCGACATGTTCGGCCATGCCGATCGAGCTGATAGCGTCGAATGGACCATCGGTGACATCGCGGTAATCCTGGACCCGGATCTCGACGAGGTCGGCGAGCCCGGCGTCGGCGGCCCGCTTCCGCCCGAGGGCCGCCTGCTCTTTGGAGAGCGTGACGCCGACGACGTCGACTCCGTAGTTCCGTGCGGCGTGCAGCGCAAAACTGCCCCAGCCGCAGCCCACGTCGAGCACCCGCATACCGGGCCGAAGGGCGAGTTTTCGGCAGACCAGGTCGAGCTTCGCCTCCTGTGCCGCGTCCAGGTCCGTGCTTCCGTCCTCCCAGACTGCGCACGAGTAGACCATTGACGGTCCGAGCACCAGCGCATAGAAGTCATTGCCGACGTCGTAGTGGGAGGAGATCGCCGCGGCGTCACGCTTCTTGGAGTGCTTTCTTCCGAACCGGGTGACGTTCATTTCCTCCGGCGGCGGTGCAGGCGGACGTCCGAGCGCACCTACCCGGACTGCTGCCCGGAGAAGTGAGGAACGCTCACCCAAAGTGAGAGGGCGGAACGCCTTCAGTTCGGCGAACTTGCCCACCGAGCTGAGCACGGAGAAGCTCTCAAAGAGGTCGCCGGGTCCGTCGATGTCGCCGGCCACATATGCACGGCTCAGCCCGAGCTGGTTTGGCGACCACAGCATCCGCCGAAGCCCCCGCCGGGAACGGAACTCGATCACGGGCGCACCGGAGGGCCCGGCTTCCGAACCGTCCCAGGCCCGGAGCCTCAGCGGGATCTCCTGGGTGCCAAGCACGATGCCCAGGGCTTCGGCCAGGCGGGGTGCCACTCCGGTCCTCTTCGTCATGCCCCCTGTCTACTACGACTCGTCCGGGGGAGCCAGAGGCAGTTCGGCGGCGGACATCCCGCACCCGGCCCTTGCTGGTCACGCCGAAGGAGGCACGGTTAGGGTGGTCGCATGGACTTCGACTGGCTCCGCGCCTCGTGCCTGTCCTTCCCCGGCGCCTATGAGGACTACCCCTTCGGCCCGGAGACCGCGGTGTTCCGTGTCAGGATCCGGCAGCAGGACAGGAGACCGGTGCCTGGGAAGATCTTCGCCTTGGTCGGCGTCGACGCCCGCCCGCTGTCCATTTCCTTGAAGTGCGATCCGGCGCTTGCCGTCCAGCTCCGCGCGGCGCACCGCGAGATCACCGGAGCCTGGCACCTGAATAAGAGGCACTGGAACGGAGTGAGGCTCGACGGAAGCCTGCCCGCGGGCACCGTGCACGACATGATCGAGGACTCCTACGACCTGATCGTCGCATCCCTGCCCGCGGCGGACCGGGAGGGACTGGGCTGGTCGACCGGCACGCCCTGACAAACGCCATGAGCCGTCCAGCGAACTTTCGCGGACGGCTCATGAAGAAGGACTCAGGCGGATTCTTCGCCCTTGTCGTCCACTTCCTCGACCCACGCCGGCGGCTCGTCGCGGCCCTGTTCCTCGTCCTTCTCGGCGTCCTCCGGCGTCGCCTGCACGATGCCCTGCGCGTGGTGCGTGGGCGCGTAGATGGTGTAGAGGCGGAGTGGTTCGTCCCCGGTGTTCTCGACGTCGTGCCAGGTGCCGGCGGGCACCTGGATGCTCCAGCCGTCCCCGACGTCCTGCTGGAACGACAGGTCGTCCTTCGAGGGCCCCATCTTCACCCGGCCCTTCCCGGCATCGATGCGCAGAAACTGGTCGGTGCCGTGATGCACCTCGAGGCCGATCGCACCTCCGGGTTCGATCGACATGAGGGTCACCTGCAGGTGCTTGCCGGTCCAGGCGACGCGGCGGTAGTCGGAGTTCGCCGTCGTCGCGCTCTCGATGTCAAAGGCGTTGGGCTGTGGGCCGTTGTCAGTGATGTCCATGACCGCATTCTGTCCCATTCGCCCCGGGATCGCCAAGGCGCCCCGGCCGATCACGGCCCAGCCGGGAGCAGCGCGAAGGCGTAAACGGCGGCTTCGATGCGTCAACTGGCGGACCAGAGCCTACGGAGGCAAGGCGGTCAGGAGGACCGGAGTGCAATCGCAGACCGGTTCCGTCCCTGGTAGAGGCGGCGGTAGCTGGAGGGCGTGGTGTTGAGCTCGCGCGTGAAGTGCAGGCGGAAATTGGCTGGCGTTCCCAGGCCCGTCTTGGCGGCAACTGCCTGCACAGTCAGGTCGGTCGTTTCGAGCAGACGGCACGCCCCGGCCATCCGCTGGCTGGTCAGCCAGCGCAAAGGTAGAGTTCCGGTCTCCTTATGGAACTTGCGCGAAGCTGCTTGGCGTCTCCGCTGTGCGGACCGGAAGCCCAGTGGATTCTGGGCGCTCGGCGGGGCAATGACCGGCAAGCCCAGGGAGCCCGTGGGCTCCGCGGCCCGTCGGGCGCGGGGCGGTCATCTGTGAGGGCGACGTCCGCGGGCTACGGTGCGAGGGCGCCGAGGATTTCCTCGTCGGAGAGCCTGCGCTCGCCAACGTAGAACAGGACAGCGCTCTCGGGCAGCGGCGTATCCCAGCCGGGATTGATGATGGTGCCCTCGTGCTGCACGGCGAGCACCGTGGTGGTGAAGCTGCGTCCCAGGACTTCCTGAATCTGTCCGAAGTTCACCGGCGGCAGCGCATCGGGCAGCCGCGTGCTGTAGGTGTTGCGGCCGCCGTGGCTCATGAGGTCGGCGTACACGACGGCGATCCCGGGATCTTCGAGCTCCTCGGTGGCGAGGCGGGGCGAGTGCCACTGGACGCAGCGGACGTTGGCGTCGACATAGGAGAAGTTGCGGGCCCGGCCCATATCGCGCAGCGTGACGACCGTGTGCGCGGTGGGGTTCACATGCGTGACGGCGACGGTGACGGCGAGCGCTTCATTGTCGTCGCGGGCGTCGATGAGCACACGGGCGGCCCGGTGCACCCCGGCACGCTGCAGAACGCTTTCCTCGGCGAGATCACCGCGGACGAAATCCAGACCGTGCTGCTCGGGCATCGGATTTTCCCGCACGTCCTCCGCGGCGCACAGGACGACCCGACGGGCATCGTCCGCCGTGATTTCCTGAATCAGGCGTTCGGTTCGTCCTGGGGTGTAGCCCACGATCACGAGGTGATCCGACAGCTCCACATGCCGGTGGCCTTTCATGCGTTGTCCCTTCGCATTGTCGATCGCGGTTGCGATTCTGGTAAACAAGGTGGTCAGCGTCACGATGCCGCCGACGATGACATACACCCCGACGAGGCGGCCGCCGACCGTGGTGGGGAAAAAATCGCCGTATCCCACAGTGGCGGCGGTGACCAGAAACCACCACCAGTACGTCTTCACCGACGTGATCGAGTTGCTGGAGGGCTCGGCCCACACCATGAGAGGCCAGCTGGTAACGAACACAGCGGCGATGATGAAAGCCGGCAGTACCCAGAAGCGCGCACGTCCAAGCCGCCGGATCAGACGGGATAGTACAAATGGCACCCCTGCGTTCCCTTCGTTCCCTGCCGGCATATACCGATTGACCATACCCCCACTACCGGGCGGGGACGCCGTCTGGGCGTGTCGCGGCGGGAGCTGGGCGGGCTCTGCCGGGCGCGGACCAATCCTTAGCCGGCACCTCCACGGAGTACGTCCACATGGACGTGGTCGAGGTGGCGCAGGATTTCGTTGCCGGGATCGGGTGCGTCATAGTCGTGCCACCGGCCCCGGGGAAGATGTGCGCTCCAGAATAGGTCGTCGAAGATGACGTACTGGATATCGAGGTCCTCGGCATGGGCGACGAGCCAATGGGCGAGAATCCACCCCTGACGCCGGTTCTCCTCACTCACCGGGCGGAAAAAGATGTCGATGGCCCGCCCGTCGTAGTGGGTCGAGTCCGCCCCGTGCCCCTGCTCGACGCCGCCTGGAACGAACCCGCCGAGGCTCTGTTCACCGAACACCTCGGTCATCGCCGTCCTCACCTGCTCGGCGCGCGGCGTCAGGCCAGCGGCAGTCAGCTGCTGTTCCGGCAAGTCATCGGCGGCGGAGCCACGGCAGCTCAGACTGGGGCCGGCATCCCCGGACGGTCCCTCGGCCAGCCGCTGCAGCACCGCTTCGTCGATCCCTGAGGTGTCCGGGGCCTCCGCCCCGCGCGCCCGCAGTGCCACCGCCGTCGTCGCCAGCTTCGCCTCCTCCCGGTCAAGCCCGATCGCTCCGTCCGCGGTTTGCACCAGGCACTCCGAGCCCGCCAGCAGCGGGCCGTCCCCGAGGCGCAGGGCGCTGAGCAGTCCGGGTCCGAAAAGTACCAGCACGGAGAGCAGGATCCCGAGCAGGAGCACGCCCACAATCGGCCGCGTGCGGCGGCGGAGGGTTTTGCTGGAGTTCACAGCTGTGCGAGGGCGTGGCGGTCCATGCTTCAATCATGAACCGTCCCTGCGGGCGAAGGGCCCTAGGGGCGAGAATGCGTACGCGGCGAACCGTTCGCCGATCATCTCGTGGGTGGCCATATCGGGATGGAGCGCATCCGGCAGCGGTTGCTCGATTGCGTCGTCCTGACCGTAAAGGTGAAGGCCGTCGAGGAAGTGGAGGTTTTCATCTTCCGATCTCCGTTCAACGATCGATGCCAGGCAGGCCCTGATGGTGCGAAGAGTCAGACGGCCCTGGGCTGAATCAGCCTCCTCGCCGGTCGCCATGAACCGGATCTGAGATGTGCCGAAGCTTGCAGGATCGATGGCTCCCGGGCCGGGTGTGTCCTCGTGGATGCCGCAGAAGATTGGAGAGACGAGCAGGAGTGGTGTTTCGGGGTGACCGTCGCGGATCGTATCGAGGAACCCGTGAACCGCGGATTCGAACGCCCTCATCCTCATCACGTCCAGATTCACCAGGTTGATGCCGAGCTTGACGCTGATGAAATCAGCGGGGGTGTCACGGATCACCCGGGCGACGAAAGGATCAGCAAGTGCGCTTCCACCGAAGCCGAGGTTGTGAAGCTGGGCTCCGCCTGCGCGCGCCGCGACTGCCGGCCAGGTCCCTGTCGGAGTGCTCGAGTTCGAGCCCTGGCTGATGGAGCTGCCGTGGTGAAGCCAGACCGGCCCGGCCGGAGCCACCACAGCAACGGGAGCGTCCGCCCGGAGTTCCACCAATTCGACGGACTCATTGTGAGGCAGCCACAGCTCAATCAGCTTGTCGCCCTCAGGCAGGTCCGAGAAGACTGAGACATGCGCGACGCCTGACCTAAACGTAGATGCCCCTGTCTGCGGGTCTACTTCAGTAACATCGCCTCCGGAGAGAACGTCACTTCCAATCAGGATGCCGTTGCTGGTGAGGTCCACGTGACCGCGCGGGCGATCAACCCCGCGATAGGCAAGCCGCGTCGGATGCGTGACAAGTTCCAGATGACCCGCGGACGTTTTCCCCACCACCCTGATTCCCGAAGGCTGTGCCTCCATCATCATGAGCTGCGGGTCCGGGAACCGCGTGCGTACCCACGCCGGCAGGCGGTGCGGACGAAGACCGCGGGGCGTGCTTTCCACTTCCTGCGCGCCGCGCAGATGAGCTGGGGTGAGAGGGATGCTGATCAATGAAGCTTCCTTGCAGGGTCAGGGCCATCAATGGATGGCCAACTTGAAAAGAGGGTGTGCATAGCGTCGATGGCAATGTCCCATGACGATTCCGGCTCGGGACTACGGTGACTGAAGCTGCCTGACCCAGCTAGCGCGATGAAGCCGTTGATGAAGCTTCCGAGCATCCGGGTGGCATGCACCTGCCACTCGGGGCGCAGCGCGTACCGGTGCAGCACGGATTCGGTCAGAGCAACGAGGCGTCCCACCGCAGCGGAACCGGCCATCCCGCCAGCGGTGAGATGCTGCAGAGATTGCCAGCGCCCGGGTGACCGCGACGCATACACCCGGTGTGCTTCGGCGAAGCCGAACAGGGCTTCCCGCCCGCTTCTGCCGGCTATCCGGGTCGAAATAGCGTCCGACAGTTCCTCCAAGGCCAGCGCGGAAACGCCCGCCCTAAGCGCTGGAAGGTCCCGGACGTGGGAATACAGACTCGGCGCCGCCACTCCCAGGCGGCGGGCAACGGCAGAGATCGACAGGGAATTGAAACCCAACTCGTCAGAAAGGTCAGCGGCGCGGAGGATGACGGTGTTTGTGGTGAGACCTGAACGCATAAGACCAGCCTATACCCTATAGGCAGATGCCTACTAACCATAGGGTGGCGGTCCGGACAGATCATCGGACTCGGAAGGGAAGCAGCGACATGGTCGATGGAAAGACGTAACAACAATCACTTGCTTCGCTGGTGACCGGCTTCTGGCCCTAGCACTAATAATGGAGGGGTGGGCGAACGCCGGGCGTGGTTGGTGTGGGGGACCGGAGTGGTCGCCTACCTCATCGCCGTCACTCAGCGGACGAGCTTCGGCGTCGCTGGCCTTGAGGCGACCGAACGCTACTCCGCCAGCGCCTCAGCCCTTTCCATCTTCACCGTTGTGCAGCTGCTCGTGTACGCCGCGCTGCAGATTCCTGTCGGGGTCCTGGTCGACCGGGTCGGCCCGCGCCTGCTCATCCTCGCCGGGGCCGTGCTGATGGCCTCGGGCCAGGTGCAGCTTGCTCTCTCGGAGACCGTCGCCGGAGGGATCGCGGGAAGACTGCTCGTGGGCGCCGGCGACGCACTGACCTTTATCTCGGTGCTGCGCCTGCTTCCCGCCTGGTTCGAGTCCCGCAGGATCCCCGTGCTGACCCAGTTCACCGGCATCATCGGACAGCTCGGTCAGGTTGTGTCGGTGGTGCCGTTCGCCGCGCTGCTCGGCGCGGCCGGGTGGAGCACGGCGTTCCTGTCGGCCGCCGGTTTGTCCGCGCTCGCCGTCGTCCTCGCGGTCGCCGTCATCCGGGATGCCCCGCAGCGCCAGCCGCGGGCGAAGACCGGGCTGCGCCAGACGGGAATCTCCCTCGCGCAGGCCTGGCGCCAACCCGGAACCCGCCTCGGGCTGTGGTCCCACTTCACCGTTCAGTTTCCCGGGACCGTTTTCGTGCTGATCTGGGGCTACCCGTATCTGGTGCGGGCCGAAGGGGTTGACCCCGTGGCGGCGTCGGCGCTTCTGACGCTGTTCGTCGCGGTGGGCATTGTGTCGGGGCCGATGCTCGGACTCTATGTGTCCCGGCACCCCCTGCGCCGCTCCACCATGGTTCTGGCCATCGCGTCCGGCATTGCCGGCTGCTGGCTCGCCGTCCTGCTTGCGTCCGGGCCGGCACCCCTGTGGCTGCTCACACTGCTCATCGTGGCGCTGGCCCTTGGAGGTCCCGGTTCGATGATCGCCTTTGACTTCGCGCGCACCTTCAACCCGTCGTCGCGGATGGGAACGGCCACGGGCATTGTGAACATCGGCGGATTCGTCGCTTCCCTGGTCGCGATGTACGGAATCGGGGTGATTCTCGATGTCCTGTACGCGCGGGGCGTGTCCGGGGGCGACCTATATGCCCTTGGCTCGTTCCGGATCGCGATGGCTTTCCAGCTCGTGATCCTTGCGGCAGGAGCTGCGGCGATCCTGATCGTCAGGCGCACCGTGCGGCGGCGGATGGCGGAGCAGGGCGTTGTCGTGCCGCCGCTCCGTGAGGCGCTTGCCCGGGAACGTGCACGACGGCGTGCCACCCGGTCCGAACGGACCAATGAAGGCAATTCCGCCTAGGTCGGCATGGGGGAATTCATGCGAGGCGAGCGCGGGCTGGACACCAGTACTTACAGGCTCCACTTCGCTCGTGCCAGACTAGGCCGCAGCGACAGCGGAACCAGGGGGAGACGTGGCGGGTAGCGTGCGCGAGGGGGCAGAGCGGCCGAGCCAATGGGTGGCGGCCGAGCGGAGATCCGCCCCCGTGAGGGACAACGGCATCGGGGAGGCCCTCCGGATCTACTACACCCGGTACCTGTTGATCGGCATACCGCTCACCCTGGCCCTCGGGACCGCCGGCTCGTACCTGCTGTTCGATGACGGTCGAAGCCGGTGGGACCTGCACATCTTCGTCGCTGTCAGCGTGATGATTGTGGGCTGCTGGATCGGAGGGTGGATCTATCAGGCCAAGCGGATGAAGCCAAGGGTCGACCTGGGCTGGGGCGAAGTCCTGATCGCGCTGAACAAGCCGGATCGAAAACTATTGCTCCGCCAGATTGCAGGCAAGGATCCGGTCGACCCCAAACGCTTGGGCGTAGCCCGGGCAGTCGCCGTGCAACTACGGGAGAGCAACGCCACCATTCTCTTGTATCTTCCGACTGCCGTGACCTTTTTCGGTCCTGCCCGCCGGGTGTGGTGTTATGCCATCCCGATGGGTATTTTCCTTGGCGTGTTCGTCTATCTCTTGATCCGGGATTTCCGGCGGCAGGGCCGCTTCCTGGAGGAAACCGCTCATCACGACTCCCGTTAGGACAATCAGATGCAGACCGTCACCCTCAATAACGGCGTCGACATGCCGATCCTCGGTTTCGGCGTGTACCAGATCCCGGCGGACCAGACCGAAAAAGCGGCCGCGGATGCGCTGTCGGTTGGGTACCGCCTGATCGACACCGCCGCGGCCTACGGCAACGAGGAGGCCGTTGGCCGGGCCCTCGCTGGGAGCGGCCTCCCACGGGAGGAGCTGTTCGTCACCACCAAGCTCTGGGTGCAGGACGCGGGGGAGCAGCACACCATCGACGCGTTCAACACATCCCTCGAGCGTCTCGGGCTGGACTACGTCGATCTCTACCTCATCCACCAGCCCTACGGCGACTACTACAGTGAATGGCGTGCCATGCAGGGTCTCTACAAGGAGGGCCGCGCCCGGGCGATCGGCGTCTCCAACTTCCACGCGGACCGCCTCGTCGACCTCATTATCAACAACGAGGTGACCCCCGCGGTCAATCAGATCGAGACTCACCCCTTCTATCAGCGCACCGAGGACCAGCGCCTCATGAAGGAACACGGAGTTCAGCTCATGTCGTGGGGCCCCTTCGCCGAGGGCCGAAACGAGTTGTTCACCCACCCCGCCCTCACCCCGGTCGCGGAAGCGCACGGCGTCTCCGTGGCCCAGATCGTGCTCCGGTGGCTGATCCAGCGCGACGTCGTCGTCATTCCCAAGTCGGTAAACCCGGACCGGATCGCCCAGAACTTTGACGTCCTCGGTTTCACCCTCACCGAGGACGAAATGGCCCACATCGCGGCTCTGGACACCGGGGCGTCCGTGTTCTTCGACCACCGCGACCCCGGCATGACCGTGCGGTTGGGGTCGGTCCGCGTCAGCTGATCGCGAGGTCTGGGGCACCCGTTCGTGGTCCTGCCGGATCAGGATCGCTTTGGTGTTCACCGATCCCCGCCGAGGTGCGACGGAGCAGGGCTCCGGCCGGCCGGAGGTCCCGGAATGGCATTGACAGGTACGTCTCCCGGGCGCACCCTTCCTCTACGGGCAGCGCCGGCGAAGTGGTGCGGCACGAGCAGTTGAAGGAAGGCAGAACCTTCGCAGCGGACCCCATCAGCCTAGAGAAAGAAGCAAGGACCACGGCATGTCATTCCAGGCGTATCTCGACACCATCGAAGACAAGACTGGGCTTACGCCCCGCCAACTGCTGGACATCGCGAACAGCAAGGGGTTCGACGAGCAGAACGGTAATGCCGGCGAGATCCTCGAATGGCTGAAGGCCGACTACGGGCTCGGGCGGGGCCACGGCATGGCGCTCGTCCACGTCATCAAGAAGGGTCCCGGAATCGACAAAAAGTACGTGGGAACGAGCGGGACGCACAGGGACGAGTCCGAAACCCTGTGGCTCGATGGAAAGGAGAACAAACCCTCATGACCACGGTTACCGACCGCGAGCAGCTGCGCCAGAACACCGACGGGACGGCGTTGTTCGTTGGGGCCGACCACGGCGCCGGCGTCTCGTTCTTCTGGGTGGACACTCCGCCCGGCGGAGGGCCGGAAACCCACTGGCACCCCTACACCGAGACTTGGGTGGTGCTGCAGGGGGAGGCAGTCATCGAGTCCGACGGCGAAGAGCTCCGCGCGGGCGCCGGCGCGATTGTGACGGTCCACCCGCGCGCACACCACCGCTTCCGAAGCAGCGGTACCGGAAACCTCGAAATGATCTGCATTCACGCCTCTCCCAAGATCATCCAGGAGTTCGTGACCACCGCACCCGGTACAACCTAGAGCGTTCACCCGCCGTGCGCCCGCATGTTGAGTTCGGCATGTGACGGGGCGGCTGCAGCGCAGAGGCCTCCACGCAGCAGGCGGAAGCACAGCAGGCGGAAGCACAGCAGCATGACGGCTGAGCATCCGGGATGCATTCCTTGTCCGTCAGGCCCGGGCTGGGGGACATCAGCTCCTTTTTCGTTCGGCAACAGGTTGTCCTAGACCGCCATGAGCGGGGGGCTTAACCTTCAAAAGTACGGCTTTGTCGTGGCTCCCGAGTTGCTGGGCCGGGGACCCGACGACCGTATGAGCGCCAACATGGTGTTCCTGGCGGGTGGCGTTTACATTCGCCGGACTTGCATACAGCAATGAGGCAAGTGGTGAGGCATGTGCCTGTTTCAGTCCAGCTCCCGGTTTCAATAACTGCCCGGTCGGTAGCGCCGGCATGTTCCGGAGCGGTGAATCTTCGGAGGGTCCGGAACGGGCGGACGCCGGGGACGATGGTCCGTGAACGCCTCATGAGGGCGGGCTGAGATGCCCGACCTCCCTCTCCCCACCGTGACAGTGGTCATCTGCGCCTACACAACGGAGCGTTGGGACTGGCTGCTTAAACTCCTCGAGTCGATTCGCGCCCAAACTTGTCCCCCAAAAGAAGTCATTGTGGTCATCGACCACAACGAGGAGCTCTACGGGCGGCTCGCCGGCACCGCCGATGACGTCACGGTCCTGAGGAATACCCGTCCGCGCGGACTCTCCGGGGCGCGCAACACCGCGCTGGACGCGGTCGACTCCGGCATCGTCGCCTTCATTGATGACGATGCCGAAGCCGCGCCGGATTGGCTCGAACGCCTCACGGCCCTGTATGACGACCCTGACGTGCTGGCGGTCGGCGGAAGAGTGGATCCGCTCTGGGAGGTAGGACGTCCTGGTTTCTTCGGCCAGGAACTCGACTGGATCGTGGGATGCAGCCACCGGGGTATGCCACGGGTCGCCTGCGAGGTCCGTAATGTCATCGGCGCCAACATGTCCTTCCGCCTCAGTGTCATTCGCCAGGTGGGCGGGTTCAATCTTTACCTGGGCCGGCAAGGATCTGTCCCCTCGGGCTGTGAGGAAACTGAAATCTGCATACGGTCCGTAGTGGGGGCGCCTGGTTCCCGGATTGTCTACGAGCCTGCAGCCGTGGTGCGCCATCATGTGCCCGCGAACAGGGGGACTTTCCGCTACGTGCTCGCCAGGTCCTGGTCCGAGGGCGTTTCCAAGGCGCGGGTCAGTCATGTGGTCGGCTACAAGCGGGCACTGGGACCCGAACGCCGGTACGTTCGAACTGTCCTGCTCCGTGCTTTTCTCGCTGGTTTGTACGACTGGGGTCGGCATGGGAAATCCGCCGGGCTCGGGCGCGCAGGGGCCGTCCTGACGGTGTTGGTCACCTCGACGGCGGGCTATCTCTGGGGCCGCCGGCTCGTGCATGTGTCAAGGAGGCGTCCACGCCACCCTGCCCAACCGTGGCGAGCAGTGCAGTAGGCGGGCCGACAGTTTACCCGCAACTCTGCGAAGGAACCCGAAAGCCGCTGACCCTAGGCGGACTGACTCCTTCGATAGCCAGAACGGTGATCACCGTGCATCCTGTAATTGTCCGTTCTCCGCGGACAGCTTTTCCGCCCGGTGCTGGTCTCCCGAGCAGCGCAGGCTCACCTTGAGGAGGTTGGGGCCTTGGAGCCGGATGCGCTTGATGTCTCGGTGGTGATCCCCGCACGTAACGCCGCCCGGTGGTTGCCCGAATGTCTGGAATCGGTGCGGAACCAGCGGCCGCGGGAAGTGATCGTCATCGATGGGTGTTCCGAAGACTCAACGGTGAAGATTGCGCGTTCCCATGGCGCACTGGTCCTCTCCGATGAGGGACGCGGCTTGTCGGCTGCGAGAATGCTGGGGGTCCACAACGCAGCGTGCCCGGTTGTGGCACTGATCGACTCTGACGTAGTGCTGCCGAAGGACTCTCTGAAACACCTGGTCGCTGAATTTGAGCAGGGCGGCTATGACGGGCTCCAGTCGGGCCTGGTGAGCGAGTCCGATGGGGCCGGGTACTGGGGGGAGGCGCTGGCATGGCACCACAACCGCAGCCGGGCCCGCTTGCGGTTCGGTGTCTGCGCCACGCTCCTGAGACGCGATGTGCTGTTGGAAGCAGGCTTTGACGAGGAGTTCGCCTCCGGGGAAGACATAGATCTGCGGTTGCGGCTTCGGGAAGCCGGACGGCAGTTGGGCGTGTCCACCACCACCTTCGTGAGACACCGCTTTCGTGACAACTTCGCTTTTGCCCGTGACCAGTGGCTTCAAGATGGCGCTGGACTGGCTCTTAACATTCGAAAGCACCCGCGCTGGGCTGGTTGGCTGGTTGCTTCACCGCTCCTCGCGACCGGACGTGGTGCAGGGCTGGCGCTGCTGGGAGCTCCCCGCTATCTGCCTTATTGGGCAGCATTCTTCTTCTATAACTATCGCGCCTTGTTCAAGGAACTTCTCCGTCCGGCCGACGGCGGTCTTTCCCTCGGCGGCAATGCAGTGTGGTTGACCGCAGCCAGAGTCGCGCCCATGGCCGCGGGACTTCTCTTCTGGGGCCTCGCCGCAATGCTGTTGGCTCCACCTCAGCTTGGTCTGGGGTCAGCGGTAGTGGCGTCGGCACTGTTGACGGTACAGATCGGGATGCTTGGAGTTGGTCCGGCCACGCTAACGCTGCTGCCTGCCCAGAACGACCGGCGGCGCCGGCTCATCGCCACAGGACTGCTCACAGTGGGACTTGCGTCCATCATTGTTGCTGCAGCGCTGCTCATTATTACGCGTGCCCTCGGTCCCGGCGTCGGTCAGGCCTGGGACGATCCAGCGGTCACGGCGGCGTTCCTGGCTGCCGCCTTCTTTGCCAGTACCGCGTACCAGCTTGATCACATCAGTGTGGCGATGTCGCGTGCCGACCTGGTGTTGGTGCGCAGCGTGCTGCAGGCTTTCATCCAGCTCACGGTTCTCATCGTCTGCCTGACGGCGGGGTACCGCAGTGTCATCGCAGTCGTGGGCGCCGTCGCCCTCGGAGCGGGCGCCAGTGTGGGACTCGGCATGCGCCAAATCCATCATGCCGGTCTCGGCCCCCAGTGGAGGGCCGGCGCCAGGCTCCATGAAGTGTCGTACCTGTTGAGCACGGCATTACGAAATTATCCCCTTGTGCTCGCCGACCGCGCGCCCGCCTATCTCCTGCCCCTGATCGTCGCCGCGACACTCAGCACCTCGGCCGCTGCGACCTGGTACGTGGTCTGGATGCTGACGTCGGCGGTGTTTTTCGTCCCTCAATCCGCCGGTTATTCGCTTCAGGCGAAACTTGCCGAGTTGGGTCCAGTCGATTTGTTGATCAATCGAGCACTGAGAATCAGCCTGTTGCTCACCTTTGCAGCCGGGGCAATTCTACTGGCGGTGGGCCCCTCAGTCCTGCAGGTGCTCGGCCCACAATATGTCCCGCAATGGGTGCTGCTGCCGTTCCTGGTCCCGGCGGTAGTTCTGAGCTGTGTGACCCAGGTCTATTACGCCGTGTGCCGGGTGTATGGCCGTTTCGCGGAAGCCACCGCGGTTGCAGTCCTGGCGGCCGTCGTCGGGCTGGTGCCGGCGGCAGCCGCAGCCGAAAGTTCCGCTTTACCCGGGCTGGCCGCGCTATGGCTCCTAGCCCAAATGTCGGCTGCAGTTGTTGCCGCGTTGCGTCTGCGGCGTCTGGGGAACGGGACGGGAGGGGGAGGTTTGGGCCCCCCAGAAGACCTCGATACAGCCTTCGGGGCGCGAACGGGTTGAGAACGCAACGACGTCAAAAAAAGTTGAGGGCTGCGGCCGCGGGCCGCAGCCTACGCCCCCCTCGATGCGTGCAGTTCCAAGGCAAGGCGAATATTGCGATGGACAGGTCGCCGGAGGCATACGGTGTCCCACGCGTGAGCAATCGGAAGACACCTAGTCCTTGGCCCAGATCGCCACCCAGTCGACGTAGACATGGCCGCGGGTGTCCGGATGAGGACAGGTCGTCAGGCAGGACTCGGTCTGCAGGATGTAGTGCATCGGGGTGTCAGGTATCGCCGACGTGCTGGTGCCGATCAACTTTCCGTCGAGAAAGAATTTCACGCGGTCGGGGCTCCACTCGGTGGTGGCTGTATGCCAGGACGTGAAGGTGGACTTGGTACGGAACTGGTCGAGCATGGTGACCTCATCACCAGGCCCGTGCAGGGCAGCGTAGATGGTTTTTGACAGATCCCCTTCCGGAAAGTCTATTTCGCCGTCCTCCGGCCACTGCTTACTATCGGGCCACAACAGCCACGCTAATTTGAATCCCTTCAATGCGTCGGCCTTGAAACGCACGGAGTACCGGCCGTAGGTTTGGCTGTTGTAGGGCCGCTCACCACCCTTCTCAAATCGAGGAGATGGCGCGGCACCCATCGAAATCCCATTCTCAGTGTGAAGATACATGTCCAAGAGACCGTCATGAACACTGAGGACCTTCGAGGGGTAATAGCCAGACATTGTCTCGAGAGTCTGAGCAGCCGTGTCCGGTGTGCCATCGCGGTAATTCGCGCTCCACCGTGCGCTGTAGATCCAACCGGGAAATTCGCCGATGGGGACATCTCCGTCGGTAAAGTCTTCGGTGAAAACCTGCCTCCAGCCCGGCAGATCTCCGACCGGCATGGCCGGCGTGGCAGCAGAGATGTCGTCGAGGCTGTCTGCGGTTGGTTCCAACGAATTCGAAGCCGCGCTTGGGCGGTCCCTTGCTTCCTCGTTAGAGCTTCGGCCCGGCAGTGAATCCGAGACGAAACCGACCAGGGCGTAGGTGGCTGTGAACAGAACGATTATCAAGATGACGATGCGGGCCCGCACGTGATGTCCAATCCTCTTCAAGGTGCCGCTCCGAAAAGGAGGTCATCTCTTCGAATCTGAAACGATTAGTATTATCCAGTCGCTCGGAGGGACTCCCTCATCATGCGGAAGCGGAGCGTCCAACAGGTGTTGCACGCCCCGCGCCACCCGAGCTCTTCCTGCCCCGGGGAACATCGTCATGCTCCTCGTGGCAGAGGCATCCAGGCCGAAGTGCTACGGCCTGATGGTAGTAATTTACCGAAGTGGACCGAAGCGGAACAGTAGCGGCCGGTACTGGAAAAAATTCGAGCCTACTCGGTTGAAGGAGCCCGCACAGCTCAGCCGCTCAACGACCTTGGCGGGGTATCTCGGAAAAGGACCAGGTCGGATCCCTTGGCCGCAGCCGGGCCACCGCCAAAGGATTCCTCCCTCAGGGATCAGCCGCGGATATCGGCCAGGCCGCCGGGTTCCGGGCTGCGCCGCGGGGGAAACGGAATCCGGTCGAGGTCGTTGGCGGCAATGACCGTTGCAGCTCCTGCAGTGTCCTGTGCCTCCGCAGCCAGGACGCCGGCGTCATCGTAGCGGGACGAAAAGTGGGTCAGCACCAGCGTTCCCGCACCCGCCTTGCCGGCCAGGGCGCCGGCCTGCCCCGCCGTGAGGTGCCGGTACTGCAGTGCCAGGGCGGCATCGTCATCGCTGAAGGTCGACTCCGACACCAGCAGGTCCACCCCTTCCGCAAGCTCGTCGGCACCGCCGCACGGCGCGGTGTCCATCACGAAGGCGAAGCGCCGGCCCGGCCGGTGCACGCTGACATCCTCTAGTTGGACCCCGCGAAGGCTTCCCCTGCGCTGAAGCTCCCCGACGTCGGGCCCGGCAATGCCGGCCGCGGCGAGCCTATCGGGCAGGAGGGTGCGGCCGTCGGGCTCGGTGAGCCGGTAGCCATAGGCCTCGATGCGGTGCAGCAGGGGCCGCACCTCGAGGCCCTCCGCAACCGCACCCTGAGCGCCGTGAGGGTGGAGCCGGAGATCGAGGCCCGGTGTGGCCAGCGCGACGAGAGCCCGGACGACGTTCTCCCCGGATGCTGGGTAGTGAAGGTGGACCGGGTGGGCCACGCCGTCGAGCACCATGCGCGAGAGGACGCCCGGCAGTCCGAAGCAATGGTCACCGTGGACATGCGTGAGGCAGATCCGCGTGATGCGGCTCGCTGATACGCCCGCCCGGATCATTTGGCGCTGCGTCCCCTCGCCCGGATCGAACAGGAACCCTTCGCGCTCCCACCGCAGCAAGTAGCCGTTGTGGTTGCGGGTCCGGGTGGGCACTTGGGAGGCGGTGCCGAGAATGACGAGCTCACGCATCGCTTCAGTTTGCCACCGTGCAGGCAGACGCTGCGACGCCGTCCCTCGCGGACCCCGCCTGATGCCGCTTGGCATAATTGCGTTCACTGCCAGCAGCTGGATGGCCCGGCGCCCGAAATGCCAGTAGGCCTACCCACAATGGGTCACCCCTTACCCGTATTAGGAAATTCTATGGAATTGCGGGTGCAGGAGGGATTTACCGGGCGTACCGTGAACCGTACCGCACGTATTGCGCCTCCCTTATCCCCGGAAGGAGCTCAATGGTTGTCCCATTCGCGCTGGCATTCATGGGTCTAGCGGCGATGATGATCAACGCCTTATGGGCCGCTCGCAATTTCAGGGAGAAGGGGGATCCGATCGCTCAGGAGCGAACGCTTCGGATAACCATCACTATTCTCGGGGCAGGGTTGTTCGTTTCCCCTTTTCTGATGCTGGCGAGCGGCTGAGGGCGACCACGTGAGGGTCGATAACGCCGGTCCGTGGCTGATGGCCAATGGGCTCATCCTCATGCTTATCGGTTCGTGGTGGCTGGCCCTTCCGGGCACGTCGCAGGTCGCAGTCGTTTTCCTTGTGGGCGGCGCCCTGCTCCTGGCCGGAGGCAGTGTGAAGTGGCGTGCCGACCGCCGGCGTCGCACGAATGAGCGTTAGGGAGTGCGGACGTCATGACAGCAGGGTGGTGGTTGGTCCTCGGTTCGCTCCCGGTCTGAGATTTCTTCAAGCCTTGCCTGGGGTTCAGGACACCTGGTGCTCGACGCCAGGGCTTCTGACTGGTCCGCGCTCACCGGGCTTCACATCCTCTCGGCGGTGCAATTTTTGGCTCTTATGGCTGTGGATATCTTCGGGCCCCACTGTTCCTCCACAATGACCCTTTTCGGGCGGAAATAGAACACCAGTTCGATAGAATGGGGGTATGGCAACGGCACCGATCGAGGAGCATGCGGGCACCGGAGATTTCTTCTCCGGCACCGGGGAGTTTCCCTCGGGCGCCGGGGAGTTTCTCTTCGATGTGCATGCCGGACTCACGGCATTTGCCGCCGATTTCTCCGGACGGTTCCTGCTGCTGGGGCGCCGGGAGGTCGCCGACACGGTGGCCCGCATTGAGGAGCTCTCCCGGATCGTGGACCACCTGCAGGTCCTGGGCGCCCACGCCGCCGACCAGCACCGCCTGGCCCACCTTGGAGAAGACCACCGGCCCGCTCCCGGTGAAGGGCACTGGATTGTCCCCGGCGAAGGGCACCGGGCCGCTCCCGGGGCGGGGCCGGATGATGCCGGCGGTGCCCGGTCGGAGTTCCGCGATACCGCGGAGTACCTGCGGGGCCGGCTGCGGATCAGCCGCAGTGAGGCGAATCGGCGGCTGCGCCTGGCCGCGGCCATCCTGCCGCCGGTGCCCGCCGGCGGGCTGGAGGCGCCGGCGCCGCTGGAGGTCCTCGGCGCGGCCTGCGGCGCCGGACGGGTCAGCGGGCGGGCCGCGTCCCTGATCCGCGATGCCATCGAAAGGATGAGGCCCGTTGCCGGGTCGCCGGGCCTCGACGCGATGGGGCGCCACCTCACCGAGCAGGCGGTGCAAAGCGATGAGGACATCCTGCGCGCGGTGGCCCGGCGGTGGGAGAGCGTCCTGGATCAGGACGGACACGAACCCTCCGAGAAGCTGCTGCGGGCCCGCCAGGGCGTGTTCCTGCGCGGGCGCCGCAACGGGCTGCACTTCTTGGAGATCGGGGCCACGGACGAGCAGTTCGAACACCTCGCCACGGTGATGAACACCGCCACCAACCCCCGCCTCCCCAGCCCCGACGGAGGCCTCGACGGGGACGCCGGTGCCTCCGGCGGGGACCAGGCGGTGCAGGACCCCGCGGCCAACGGCCAGGACACGGAAGGCCAGGACAGAGAAGACCAGCGCACAGAAGGCCGGGGCCGCACGGACGGGGGCGCGGACCCGGCATCCGGGGAGGACCCACCCGACGCCCACAGGGAGCGGCCCACCCGGGCGCAGCAACTTTTGGAGGGCCTGGTGGGTGCCTGCCGGATCGCCCTGGCCGGGGACGGCCTGCCCGCCGCCGGCGGACACCGCCCCCAGGTCATGGTCACCATCGACTACCGGACCCTGACCGGTCAACTCGACCA
>NZ_JAEKGC010000016.1 GCF_016405885.1 Arthrobacter sp. MSA 4-2
GCCAAGGAACAGGGCCTGTGGCACGACCCGTCCACCGAGATCCGGTTCTCCGAATACCTCGAACTCGACCTCTCCACCGTGGTGCCCTCCATCGCCGGGCCCAAGCGCCCCCAGGACCGGGTCGCCCTGACCGAATCCAAGAACCAGTTCCGTGAAGACCTGGCCCACTACTCGGACGACCCGCACCTCGCCGAATCCCCGGCGGGAACCGTCGATGAAGCCTCCGAGCTCAGCTTCCCGGCCTCCGACGCCCCCAGCTACAGCGCGGACAGCCACTCCCACGTTGACGAGAACGCCAAGCCGCGGGAAACCGTCTCGGCCCACGCAAGCCAGGAGACGCGGCCTTCGAAGAAGGTCAGCGTCAGCATGAAGGACGGGCGCGAGTTCGAGCTTGACCACGGTGCGGTCAGCATTGCGTCGATCACCTCCTGCACCAACACCTCAAACCCTTCCGTCATGCTCGCCGCCGCCGTGTTGGCACGCAACGCCGTGGAAAAGGGCCTGAGCTCCAAGCCGTGGGTGAAGACCTCCGTCGCCCCGGGCTCGAAGGTCGTCACCGACTACTACGAGAAGTCAGGCCTCATTCCCTACCTCGAGAAGCTCGGCTTCTTTATCGTCGGGTACGGCTGCGCCACCTGCATCGGCAACTCCGGTCCGCTCGAGGACGAGATTTCCAAGGCCATCCAGGACAACGACCTCGCCGTGACGGCTGTGCTTTCGGGTAACCGGAACTTCGAGGGTCGGATCAACCCGGACGTGAAGATGAACTACCTGGCCTCCCCGCCGCTGGTGGTCGCCTACGCCCTGGCCGGCACCATGGACTTCGACTTCGACAACCAGCCCCTGGGCCAGGACAGCGACGGCAACGACGTGTTCCTCAAGGACATCTGGCCCAACCCCGTCGAGGTGCAGTCCGTCATCGACTCCTCGATCAATGAGGAGATGTTCACCTCGAGCTACGGGTCGATCTTCGAGGGCGACGAGCGCTGGCAGTCCTTGCCGACGCCCGCCGGCGCCACCTTCGCCTGGGATCCTGAGTCCACCTACGTGCGGAAGCCGCCATACTTCGAGGGCATGACCCCCCAGGCAGAGCCGGTCTCCGACATCGACGGCGCCCGCGTCCTGCTCAAGCTCGGCGATTCGGTCACCACCGACCACATCAGCCCGGCGGGCTCCTTCAAGTCCGACACCCCGGCCGGACGTTACCTGCTCGAGCACGGGGTGGAGCGAAAGGACTTCAACTCCTACGGTTCCCGCCGCGGCAACCACGAGGTGATGATCCGCGGCACCTTCGCGAACATCCGCATCAAGAACCAGCTGCTGGACGGCGTCGAGGGTGGCTTCACCCGCGACTTCAGCCAGCCCGATGCGCCGCAGGCAGCGGTTTACGACGCTGCGGAGAACTACAAGGCGGCGGGGATTCCCTTGGTCGTCCTGGCCGGCAAGGAATACGGCTCCGGCTCATCCCGTGACTGGGCGGCCAAGGGCACCGCGCTGCTGGGCGTGAAGGCGGTCATCGCCGAGAGCTACGAGCGGATCCACCGCTCCAACCTCATCGGCATGGGCGTGCTTCCCCTTCAGTACCCGCAGGGCGAGAACGCCGAGAGCCTTGGGCTGACCGGTACCGAGACGTTCTCGGTGAGCGGTGTGACCGAGCTGAACGAGGGTCGGACGCCGCGCACCGTCACGGTGACGGCGACACCCGCCGACGGCGGCACGCCGGTTTCCTTCGACGCCGTCCTCCGCATCGACACCCCGGGCGAGGCCGACTACTACCGCAACGGAGGCATCCTGCAGTACGTCCTCCGGCAGCTGGTGGGCTGACCCGGCCCCGTGACCGAGTCCACGGACGTGTCAGCGAAAGTTGACGGCGAGGCGATCTTCCGGGTCCTCCGGGGGGAGATCCTCGCCGGGGTCCACCCGCCGGGCACCGCCCTGCGCGAAGTGGTCATCTCCGAGCGGTTCGGCGTCTCCCGCACTCCGGTGCGGGAGGCGCTCAGCCGGCTCCAGCACGAGCGGCTCCTGGAGCGTGCGGCGCGTGGGCTCCAGGTGCCCCAGATCGACCCGCAGGAGGTCATCCAGATCTACGACCTCCGGGTGATGCTCGAGGAGGAAGCCGCGGGCCAGGCCGCATCAGAGCGCCGGTCGGCCGATGTGATCCGCCTCGAGGCGCTCGTCGAGCGGGATAAGGCCCTGTCCGACCCAGACGACCAGACCCGGATCAACCTCAACCAGGAGTTCCACGTGGCGCTGTGGGCGGCCTCCCACAACCCGGTGCTCACCGACCTGCTGGCGAGGCTCTCGACGCACCTGATCCACACCCCGCGCTCCACCCTCTCCGTCGGCAACCGCTGGCAGGAGTCGCTGGACGAGCACGAGGCGCTGGTGTGCGCCGTGGCCGACCGCCGGGCCGAGGACGCCCGGCGGATCGCCCGCACCCACATGGAGACGGCCCGCGCCCTGCGGCTTGCGCTCCTGCGGACCTCGGCGGCCGGCTAGTGGGTCCGACCCGGTTGCTGCTCGACGTCGACACCGGCATCGACGACGCGGTGGCGCTGCTCTACCTGTGTGCTGTGCCCGAGGTCCGCCTCGAAGGCATCACCTGCACCGCCGGAAATGTCGGTGCGGCGCAGGTTGCGGCGAACAACCTCGCCCTCCTCGAACTCGCAGGGCGGAGCGGGGTCGAGGTGGCCATCGGCAGCGAGGTTCCCCTCGTGGTGCCGCTGGTGACGACCGAGGAAACCCACGGGGACCAGGGGGTCGGCTACGCCGTGCTTCCGGCCGCCCGGCAGCAGGTTTCCGACCGCTCCGCGGTGGAGGTATGGGTGGAAGCGGCCCGGGCGAACCCTGGGGAGATCACGGGGCTGATCACCGGGCCGCTGACCAACTTTGCCCTCGCGCTGCGCGCCGAGCCGCGGCTGCCGATGCTCCTGAAGGGCCTGGTGATCATGGGCGGGGCGTTCAACTACCCCGGCAATACGACGCCGGTCGCTGAATGGAACATCCATGTCGATCCGCATGCGGCCAAGGAGGTCTTCGCGGCCTACCGCGGCCTGCCGCCGGACCGGCTGCCGGTGGTGTGCGCCCTCGAGTCGACCGAGCGGATCGAATGCCGTCCGGAGCACCTCGACCGGCTGTCGCGCTCCGCCGGCGCCGGCGGAGAGCTGCTCAGCCCCGACGACCCCGAAGTGCTGCGCAGCAGCAATCCCAACCGGATCATCGCCTGCGTCTCGGATGCGCTGCGCTTCTACATGGAGTTCCACCGCCGGTACGACCAGGGCTACCTCGCCCACCTCCACGACCTCTTCGCCGCAATGGTCGCCACGGGTGAGGCGACCGCCACCACCCGGCCCGCTACGGTCGACGTCGAAACGGACTCGCCCCTGACGTTCGGGCAGACCGTCGGTGACTTCGCCGGGTTCTGGAAGCAGCCGCCCAACGCCCGGGTGGTGACCGCGAACGAGCCGGAAAAGGTCTTCGAGACCCTCATCGCCCGCCTCGCCCGGCTGGCCGCAGAGCGGGGCTGACCCGCCCCGGATCCTGCAGGTACACTTAGCTACTGCCCGCACCGCCGCGGGCCGCGCCGAGGTGACATGAGGTGCATGCCCCCGCCCCCGCGCGCCCGAGGACTGCAATGAGCTCACCCCTGACCCTTCCCGCGACGAAGGCCGCGCGCCCCCGGACCGCCCTGGTCGCCGTCGGCGCCGCCCTGATCGCCGCCACGTACCTGTACCTCGTGCTGGTGCAGCCCGCGGAGATCGCCGAGGGGATCGGCGGAACCTCCTCGCTGATCACCCTGTTCGGCTTCCTCGGCGGCGGCGCCCTGCTGGTGGCGGGGATCCTGCCCTCCCTGAGCACGAGTTCCCTCGTCCTAATGCCGCTGGGCATCGCCCTCAATATCGCGATCGGGCAGACAGCGGGCAGCCTGGGGCTGCAGATCTACCTCGACGCCATCGGCACTGTCCTCGTCGCGGTCCTCGCCGGTCCGGCCGCCGGTGCGGCCACCGGGGCGCTGAGCAACGCCATCTGGGGTCTGTTCAACCCGCTGGCGCTGCCCTTCGCGGCCGGAGCGGCCCTCATCGGGCTGCTGGCCGGCACCGCCGCACGGTACGGCATGTTCCGGCGGGTCTACCTGGCACCGGTTGCCGGGCTCGTCGTCGGTGCCGTCGGCGGACTGGTGGCGGCCCCGGTGGCCGCCTTCATGTTCGGCGCGGCGGGCACGGTGGGCACCAACGCCCTCGTTGCCGCCTTCCGCGCCGTGGGGGACTCGCTGCTGGTCGCCGCCACGAAGCAGGGACTGACCTCGGACACTCTCGACAAGCTCGTCGTCTTCACCCTGGTGGCCCTTCTTGCCTACGCCTTGCCGCGCCGCTCGCGGGCCCAGTTCCCCTTCCTCCGGCGGTACGGGGTCCTCGCCGGGAGGACCGGGTCGGCCACCGGACGGTAATCCGGTGCCCCGGCGACGCGTCTTCAACCCGCTGACCGAACTCCTCGCTGCGGCGCTGCTGGTGGTGCTGGTCCTGGTGGTGAACACTTGGCAGTTCTCACTCGCCGTCCTCGTTGTCGTCGTGGTGCCCGGCGTGCTCCTTTCGGGTAAACCGCGGCAGATCGCCCTGGCCATCGCGGTGGCCGCCGGTCCGCTGCTGATCTCCTCGTTCCTTCTGCACGGCCTGTTCTTCCCCGAGGGAACCACGGTCCTCGCAGAGTGGGGCCCTGCCCGCGTCACCGCCGAGGGGCTGCAGTTCGCCGCGTTGACCGGGCTGAGGCTCGCCGTTTTCACCGGGGTGCTCCTCACCGCGGCCCTGACCGTAAGCATTCCCGAACTGGTCTCCACCCTCACCCACCGCGGCTGGAACCGCAGGCTCGTCTTCGTCGTGGGCTCGGCGGTGGGGCTGTTGCCGCACGTCGCCGAACGGGCCCGCCAGATCACCCGGGCCCAGCAGGCGCGCGGGCTGGTGGTGGGCGGCAGCCTCCCCTCCCGGGTGCGCGGTCTCCTGATGGTCAGCGTTCCCCTCGTCACCGGCCTGCTGATTGACGCCGCCGAGCGGACCCAACTGCTCGAGTCCCGGGGGTTCTCCTCCCCGGGACCCCGCACCAGCTACCTTCCCGATACCGATACGGCGGGTCAGCGCACCGCGAGGTGGCTGATGGCCGCCGGGGTGCTCGGGTTCGGCTGCGCCTGGTACGCGGTGGGGGCAGGCCGGTGATCCGTCTCGAGTGTTCAAGCTACGCGTACGACGGCGGTCCCGTCGTCCTTTCCGGCGTGGATCTCGCCGTGGAACCCGGAGCCCTGGTGCACGTCGTCGGGCCGTCGGGGTCGGGAAAAACCACCCTCGCACGCCTGCTGGCAGGGCAGACCGGGGCGGGGAGCGGCGCCCAGTTCCGCGGTGCGCTGACCCTCGGAGGGGACAGGCTGGGATTCTCGGGCAGCCCTGAGGATCCGCGGATCGACCCCGCCGCGTGGAGTTCCACCGTGGCGTATGCGGCGCAGCGGACCGAGGGCCAGCTCTCCATGATGTCGGCCACGGTCGCGGAGGAGATCGCCTTCGGACCGGCGAACCGGGGCATGCCCGCCGGGGAACTGCGGGCGGCCGTGCAGGCCACCGCCGCCCGGCTCGGGCTGACGGACCTCCTGAACCGGGATCCCCGCCGGCTCTCCGGCGGCCAGCTCCGTCGCACGATCATCGCGGCGGCCGTCGTCGGGAACCCCCGGGTGCTGATCCTCGACGAGCCCTTCCAGGGGCTCGATGCCGGCTCCCGGGCCGAGGTGGCCCGGACCCTTGAGGTCCTGCGCGCTGCGGGCACCGCCCTGTTGATCTGCGCCCCGATGCTCCCCGGGTCGGCACCGCAGCACTCCAGGGTCCTGGCGCTGGTGAGCGGCCGGCCCGTGTTCGACGGCACCCTCGCGCAGGCGTGGACGGCGGGGCTTGAGCGGTACGCCATCGGCACCGAAGGGTCGGCCCCGGACGTGCGGCGGGACCCCCCGCAGGGATGTGCAGCCCCGGTGGCGGCCTCGGACGTGCGGCAGGACTCGACCGGGGGGCCGCTCACCGAGCTCGCCGGAGTCTCCTTCTCCTACCGCAGGGAGGGCACCAGCGGGCAGGCCGAGGTTCTGCGGGGCGTCGATCTGAGGGTCGACCCGGGCGACATCGTCGGCCTGACGGGAGCGAACGGCTCGGGCAAGTCGACGCTCCTGCAGCACCTGAACGGGCTGCTGAGGGCGTCGTCGGGCACGGTGACCGTCGCGGGGCGGCTGCTGGGGCGCCGCACCGCCACCGGGCGGCTGGCCGGTGCGGTGGGATTCCTGTTCCAAGACACCGACCAGCAGCTCTTCGAACGGACCGTGCTGCGCGAGGTGGCCTACGGGCCCACAGCGGCCGGAGCCGGCCGGGAGGGAGCCCAGGAGCGGGCGCGGACGGCACTGGCGGCCGTTGGGCTTGGACACGCCGCCGGAGAACACCCGTACGAGCTGGGGTTCGTTGAGCGCCGGCTGGTGGCGTTTGCGTCCCTGATCGCCTCGGAACCGTCGGTGTGGGTACTCGACGAGCCGACCGCCGGCCTTGACCTGCGGGGACGGAACCGGGTGGGGGAGCTGCTCCTCGGCCACGCCGCGGCAGGCGGTGCGGTGATACTTGCCACCCACGACGGGGCGTTCGCCGATGCCTTGTGCACCCGGATCCTTGAGCTGAAGGACGGCAGGATCCTTTCCGGCGGGGCCCGCCGGGGCGCGGACGGGGCGTAGGGTTGCCGGATGGAACGCCCCGACGCCCCCTCTGGCCTGAACGCCGGTCCGTCCGGCGCGCCCGCCCCCGCCGCCCAACGGAGCGGGAGTCCTGCCGAAGGTAGTGGAGACTCCAGCGACGGCCAAGCCGTCGCCCGGCGCCGCACCGTGGTCTTGGGAACGCCGGGGCAAGGCGCGGAACTGGCGGTCTTCGAATACGGCAGGGAGCCGGGACCGGGCGTTCCTACCCTGGTGCTGGTGCACGGCTACCCCGACGACCACCGCGTGTACCTCCCGGTCATCGCCCTGCTGGCTCCGACCCACCACCTCGTCGCCGTCGATACCCGCAACGCCGGCCGATCGGTGGCCGTTTCGGGGGACTACCGGATCTCCGCCCTGGTGGATGACCTCTTCGCGGTGCTCGACGCCGTCGGCGTTCCCGGGGTACACCTGGTCGGCCACGACTGGGGCTCCATCCAGGGCTGGACGGCGGTGACCGATCCCCGCTCCGAGGGGAGAATCGCCCGCTTCACGAGCATCTCGGGGCCAGACCTCGGGCATTTCCGCCGCTGGACCCGCAGCCGCCTCCGGACGCCGGGCCGCTGGCCCGAACTCGCCGGGCAACTGCTGCGCAGCTGGTACATCGGGGCCTTCCAGCTGCCGGTCCTCCCCGAACTCTTCTGGCAGGTGGCGCTGCGCCGGCGCTATGAGCGTTCGGCGCGGCGCCGGGTGGGAGCCGATCCCATCCGGGGCCTCGCCCTGTACCGGGCGCTGCGCTCGCCCTCAGGGCTCGGGCCGCGGCTGCCGGCCGTGACGGTGCCGGTCCACGTGGTCGTGCCGGTGAAGGACCCATTCCTGTCCCCGGCGCTGGTCGAGGGACTCGGCGGGTGGGTGGAGCACCTGAGGGTGACAAGGGTTGACGCCGGGCACTGGTGGCCGGAGACCCGGGCCGCCGAATTCGCCGACCTGCTCCGCCGGGAGCCGTAGGAGCGGCCCTGCGGGGTCAGGACAGGGTGAGCCGGTGCCAGGACCGCAGGGTGAGGCCCGCTGCAAGAGCGCCTAGCGGCAGCGACAGCAACACCTGGACCGCTGTCGTGGCGTCGGTGCCGGCGCCGCGCTGGCTCGCCCACAGCCCGGGAGCGGAGAAGGGGAACCAGCCGCCGACCCCCACCATTGCCGCCAGCTGCGCCAGGACGACGATGACGATCACCGCGCCGATCGAGGCGAGGTAGCCCCGGCCCAGGGTGGCGGCCCACGCACAGGGCAGGGCCAGGAGGGCCGTGGCGGCGGTGATCAACAGGAACTTGGCCGCCAGGGCAGGAATCCCCGGATCGCCCGGGTTTCCGGCCGTTCCGGTGAGGAGCCCGGCCGCGACCAGGGTGAAGGTCAGTGCGACGGCGACCGCGCCGGACCAGGCGAGGATCAGCAGCAGTTTCGCGGCGGCCGTGGCCGTCCGGGAGACCGCCGCAAGGAAGAGAGAACCGATGGTGCCGTCGGTGAACTCCCTGCCGAACACCCATCCGGCGACGACCCCGAAACCCAGGAGACCGCCGACGGCACTGATGGTGGCGGCCCCGGCGAAGAACCCCTCCCAGCCGCCGGCACCGACGACGCCCTCGGCCTTGACCGCCAGCAGCGGGTTGGCGCCGTCCAGGGAGAGCACCGACGCCACCGTCATCACCGGTACGCCGAGGACGAGGAAGACGCTCGTGAACACCACGGGGCGGGCGCGGCGGAACTTGAGCCACTCGGCGGCGAGGGCAGCCCTGAGCTGTGCCGGACCGGTCACTGCCCGATCCCGGAGTCGGCGTAAATCATGTCGAAGAAGCGCCGCTCGAGGTCCATGGCGTCAGGCGGCAGGCTGCCGATGATGCGTCCCGCGTTCAGGACACTGATGCGGTCGGCGACCCGCGCCACCTCGTCGAGATGGTGGCTCGAGACGAGCACCGCTGCGCCGCGCGTGTGGGCGCGGTCCAGCAGCATCCGGCGCACGATCATGACCCCGGCAGGGTCGAGCGCGTTCGTTGGCTCGTCGAGGAGAATCGTGCCCGGCGAGGCGGTTAAGGCCGCCGCAAGGCCAAGGCGCTGCTTATTGCCCAGGGACAGCCTGCGGCCCTGCGTGTGTTCCCACTTCGTGAGCGCGAATTCCCCGATGAGCTCAAGGGCCGCGGCGCGGGCACGCTCCGGCGGCAGCCCGGCCAGCCTCCCGGCCAGCGTCAGATTCTGCAGGACGGTGAGTTCCGGATACGCAAGGGGATGTTCAAGCAGGTAGCCCACGCCGGCGCGTTCGCCCGATGACAGCCTCGAGGGCTCGCGGCCTGCCACCAGGACCGATCCTCCGTCGGGCCGGAGCATGCCCAGGAACAGGCGCATCAGGGTGGTCTTGCCTGCTCCATTGAGGCCCACAAGGGCATGAATTTCGCCCCCGCGCACCTCGAGGCTGACCCGCTCCAGGACCGGCTCGCCACCGAACCGCTTGGACGCGCCGGCGCACTGCAGGCGGGCGGCGCCAACCGCCGGTCCGGCGGCGTCGTGCAGTTCCTCCTCCACCGCCACCTCCTTCCGCCCGGGGACCGCAGCGGAGCCTCGGCCCGCCTGCGTTCATTGTGGACGCTGCGGCCGGGGCTGGAAAGCTCAGGCCTCGAGCAGGCCCCGGATGTCCTCGGCGGTGAGCGCCGAGCTGAACACGGCGTCGTCGTCCATGACGGAGTTGAAAAGCTGGGCCTTCTGCTCCTTGAGCTTCATCACCTTCTCCTCGATGGTGCCCTTGGAGACCATCCGGTAGACCATGACGTTCTTCGTCTGCCCGATCCGGTGGGTCCGGTCGACCGCCTGCGCCTCGCTGGCCGGGTTCCACCAGGGGTCCAGGAGGAAGCAGTAGTCGGCCTCGGTCAGGTTGAGGCCGAAACCACCGGCCTTCAGGCTGATCAGGAACACCGGCGCCGAACCCTCCTTGAACCTGTCGATCACCTCTCCCCGGCTGCGCGTCGAGCCGTCGAGATAGGCGTACTCGATCCCGCGGGCCTCGAGCTGTTGGGCGGCCTTCTTCAGGTAGGAGGTGAACTGGCTGAACACCAGGGCGCGGTGGCCCTCGGCAAGGACGTCCTCGAGCTGTTCGAAGAGCACATCAAGCTTGGCCGAGGGAACATCCGCGTGGTCGGGGTCAACGAGGGAGGCGTCGAGGCTCAGCATGCGGAGCAGCGTCAGCGACCGGAACACGATCATGCGGTTGCTGTTGAGGTCATCGATGAGGCCCAGCAGCTTCTGCCGTTCCCGCTGGAGGTAGGTCGAATAGATGTGGCGGTGCTCCGGGGTGAGCTCGACCTCGAGGACCTGCTCCTGCTTCGGCGGCAGGTCGGAGGCGACGGCCTCCTTGGTGCGGCGCATCATCAGGGGGCGGATGCGCCGGCGCAGCCGCGCCAGCGGTCGGTTGTCGCCGATCTTCTCGATGGGTGTGCGGTAGTCCTCGGTGAACCGGCGAGCCGAGGGGAACAGCCCGGGGGCGACGATATTGAACATCGCCCACAGTTCCATCAGGTTGTTCTCCATGGGCGTGCCCGTGATCGCCAGCTTGAAGGGTGCGGCGAAGTCCTTGGCGGCCTGGTGGACCTTCGAGGTGCGGTTCTTGACGAACTGCGCCTCATCGAGGATCAGCCCGGCCCACTCGGTTTCCGAGTACGCGTCAAGGTCGAGCCGGAACAGGGTGTAGGAGGTCACGACGACGTCGGCGCCGCGCACCTGCTCGCGGATCGGCACCCCGGAGGCGCCCTGGGTGTCGGTGATGCCGACGACGTGGAGCCCGGGGGTGAAGCGGTGGGTCTCGTTGATCCAGTTCGGCACCACGGAGGTCGGCGCCACGATGAGGAAGGGCGCGTGCGGCCCGCCGGTTTCATGGGCGTGCTGGATCAGGGTCAGGGCCTGAAGGGTCTTACCGAGGCCCATGTCGTCAGCGAGCACACCACCGAGCTGATGCCGCCAGAGGAAGGCGAGCCAGTTGAAGCCTTCCTTCTGGTAGGGCCGCAGTTCGGCCTTGACCCCCAGGGGAAGCTCGACCGGTGCCAGGTCGGGAAGCTCGAGCAGCCCGGCGACGGCGTTCCGCCAGGACTCGGCCTGCTCCGTCTCATCGGCAAGGTCTTCGAACTCGGCCCACAGCCCGGCCTGGTAACGGCTGATCTGGAACCCGGTCTCCCACTCCGTGAGGCCGCGTGCCTCCTCGATGAGTTCGCGCAGCTGGTCGAAGACGGGCTGCTGGAGGGACAGGTAGCTGTTGTCGACGAGCTTGAGCTTCGTCCGGCCCTGCGCCAGGGCGCGGAAGATGTGGTCGAAGGGAATCTTGCGCCCGCTGACCGTCACCATCACGCCCAGGTCGAACCAGTCCCGGTCCTCCGTCTCGACGGTGCTGATGACCAGCTGCGGGGTCTCGGTCAGGTGCTCGTAGTCGGGTTTCTCCCCGACGACGTCGACCTCGAGGCCCGGTTCGGCCTCGATCCGCGGCAGCACCGACTCGGTGAACTCCACGGCCTGCATGTCTTCGAGGGTGGTCTTCCGCAGCGGCAGCGGGCTGAGCAGGGCCCGGGCGGCCGCCTCCAGGACGTCCTCGGCGTCGGGGTCGCGGTAGCCGTCAGCGGCGGCCGGGCCGCCGCCCAGGGGGTGGCGCTGCGCGGCGGTGCCGAAGTTGTACCGGAAGTCCCAGGAGAGGGTCACCGCGCCGTCGGGCCGGTAGGCGGTGGTGAGGACGAGCGCCGGCGGCTGGACCTCGGGCAGGTCCACGCTTCCATCGCTGCTGGCCACCTTGAGCGACCGGCTGAGGCGGGGGTAGTACTCCTCAAGGAAGATTGATGTCTCCCCAGCCGGGATGAGGACCGGGCGGGCGCGGCGGAGCAGTTCAAGGTCCTGCCCGCTGAGCTTCTTGCCGGTCGGGGCGAGGGTGATTGTCGTGTCCGGCGCCACCGTGTAGATCCCGTGGTCGCTGATGACGTGGGCGGTCTCCGGCGGGTGGATCCGCCCATCGATCTCCAGGACGGGGGAGAGCTGCACTGCGGCGTCGGCCGTCGCCGTCGCGTCGAGGCGCAGGGTGGCCCGGTGGGCGAGGACGACGGTTACCGACTTCTTCGATCCGACGAACTCGATGCCGAGCCGCCCGGCTTCCTCGAGGAGGTGCCAGAGCAGGGGATTGCTGAAGTCGTCGAGGTACAGCCACGAGTCGTTATTGCCGAAGTAGTTGACGCCGGTGCCCCGGTGCAGGGCAGGGAACTGGGAGAACCAGCGGTGCTGGTCCGGGTCGAGCCGCAAACCGTAGGTCTGGTAGCTGATGCTTCCCCACGAGAGGTTGTTCTTGACCCACTTGCCCTTGGAGTTCTGGCTCACGGGCCGGACCCCCAGCCGGGCATTGAGGGTGCGCAGGCCCTGCCGGTCGGCGGCCGATCCCCAGCGCTGGACCGCCACCTCGGGGGTGCGCACCTCGAACTGCAGACCCAGTGGCGTCGTCGGCGCTGCGGGAACCTCGGCGGTGCCCGGGGCCGGGGCGAGCAGTTCGCTCAGCGAGGCCTGCCAGCCCGCCGCCGGCCGCGGAGGCGGCGGTGCCGCAGAGGTCTCCTGGCGGGCCAGGAGGTGCTCGGTGTTGCTCTGGAGGGCGGTGGCGGCAACATGCTTGCAGTCCGAGCCGACCGGGCAGCTGCAGAAGTTTTCGAGCGGACGGAAGCGGCCGTCACCCTTGAGGCCGAGGCGCAGCTTGGTGCGGTACTCGGTGGGCGCGCTTCCCCGCACCCGGCCGGTGAGGATCTTCGCGCTCGCGTCCCAGGCGAGGGAACTGACGGCGCCGTCCTTGGCATAGACCTGTCCGCGTTGGAACGAGGCACCGCCCACGATGCGGATGATGTCGGTGACATCGATCAGGGGGTGGGACGAAGAGGGCATACTTTCATGCTCTCACGCGGCGGCTGCGCACCGTGCCCGGGAGGCGGTGCTGTCCGCTGTCGGCCATACCGTCCGCCGGGCGGAACTCCAACCGGCGGGGACCGGCCGGGTTCCGGTACCCGGTGCACCGGTGCAGCACGTAAGGTACGAAAGGGGCTGTCCGACGTCTTCCTGAGAAAGGGTGCCGGTGTTCGAAGCGCCGAGTTTTATCTACGCTGCCGCCGGGCTCGCGGTTTTTGCCGCCGCCCTGCTGCCCCGCCTCCTGATGCGGGCGCCCATCTCCATGCCCATGGTGTTCCTTGGGGCCGGGGTGCTTGCGTTCTCCCTGATCGAAACGCTGCCCACCCCCGACCCTGTGGCCCACGGTGACTTCACCACGCACCTCGCCGAGGTCTGCGTCATCATCTCCCTCATGGGTGCAGGGCTCGCCCTGGACCGCAGGGTGGGCAGGAAGCGGTGGGCCACCACCTGGCGCCTGCTGGGCATCGCCATGCCGCTGTGCATTGTGGGTCTGATGCTCCTCGGCCTCTGGGTGCTGGGCCTGGGAATCGCCGCGGCGCTTCTTGTCGCCGCGGCCCTCGCACCCACCGACCCGGTGCTCGCCTCGGAGGTACAGGTGGGCGAACCGTCCGAATCGGAGGAGGATCTCGGCGGCGAGGACGAGGTGCGCTTCGGGCTCACCTCCGAGGCGGGCCTCAACGACGGTCTTGCCTTCCCCTTCGTCTATCTCGCGATCGCCATCAGCCTCGTGGGGGCGGCACCCGGCGCGTGGTTCCCCGAGTGGATCGCGCTGGACGTGGCGTGGCGCCTGGGCATCGGCTGCCTCTTCGGGTTCGGCATGGGCAAGCTGCTTGGACGGTTGTTCTTCTCGGCCCGGATCGAAACCGTCCGGCTGGCGAACCACTCCGAAGGGTTCGTGGCGCTGGCGGCGACCTTCCTGACCTACGGCCTCACCGAACTCGCCGAGGGGTACGGCTTCATCGCCGTCTTCGTCTGCGCCGTCACCATCCGCGCTGCTGAGCAGACAAGCGGCTACCACGGTATCCTTCACAGCTACATCGAGCAGCTCGAACGGCTGCTCACGGTTGTGGTGCTCGTCCTCCTCGGGGGAGCCATCTCCCGCGGCCTGCTGATGGGCCTCACCTGGCGGGAGATCCTCGTCGCGGTCCTGTTCCTCCTCGTGATCCGTCCCGTTGCCGCCTGGGTCAGCCTCGCCCGCGGACGCACCGGGCTCTGGGAGCGGGGCGTACTTTCATTCTTCGGTGTCCGCGGCATCGGCTCGATCTACTACCTGGGGTACGCGCTGTCGAAGGGAGAATTCGACGCCGAGGAAGCCTCGCTGTGGCGGATCGTGGCGCTGGTGATCTGCATGTCCATCGTGCTTCACGGAATGACCGCCGCCCCGGTGATCAATGCGCTCGACCGTGCGCGCAAACGCAAGGCGGTGCGGGTCAGCGGCGACGAGGGACAGGCGCCAAAAACGCCGATCTAGTCCGCCGGGTCAGAGGGCGCCCGAAATAAGTGGCCCGTTTCTGCCGTTGCCTACTGCATACCCGGTCCGGTGATGGCCGGGACGCGAGATAGCACAGCGCGCCACTTCTGGGAAGGCTTTTCTCTTGATCTCTGTTCCTTTGTCCATCCTCGACCTGGCACACATCCCGAGGGGAGGCACGGCTGCCGGAAGCCTCGCCTCGAGCGTGCGGCTGGCGCAGAGCGCGGAGAAGTGGGGGTACCGGAGGATCTGGTACGCCGAGCACCACAACCTGAGCAGCATCGCCTCCTCCGCGACAAGCGTGCTGATCGCCCACGTCGCCGCGGCCACCACCAGCATCCGGTTGGGATCCGGCGGAATCATGCTGCCGAACCATTCACCCCTGACGATCGCCGAACAGTTCGGGACCCTCGAGACGCTCCACCCGGGCCGGATCGACCTCGGCCTGGGCCGCGCACCGGGAAGTGACGGGAACACGATGCGGGCCCTGCGCCGCGATCCCGCCGCCGCCGACACATTCCCGCAGGACGTCCTCGAACTCCAGGGCTACCTCTCCGGTGATACGCGCATCCCGGGAGTCCACGCCACGCCCGGACGCGGGACGAACGTTCCCCTGTACATCCTTGGATCCTCGCTGTTCGGGGCGGGCCTCGCCGCGGCACTTGGGCTGCCCTACGCATTCGCCTCCCACTTCGCCCCGGCGGCGCTCCGGGAGGCTGTGGCGTTGTACCGGCGGGAATTTCAGCCCTCCGCCCAGCTCGAGCAGCCCCACGTCATCGCCGGCCTCAATGTTCTTGCGGCCGATACCGAGGATGAGGCGCAGGACCAGTTCCGAGAGGGCCAGCGGAGGATGGCCGAGCTGCTGCTCGGCCGCGGCCGTGCCTTCACCCCGGAGGAGGCCGATGCGCTCCTTGCCTCTCCGGGAGGCCAGCAGGTGGCGCAGATGTTCACCTACTCGGCCGTGGGGACCCCGCCCCAGGTGCAGGACTACCTCGAAGGCTTCACCAAGCACGCCGATGCCGATGAACTGATTATCGCCACGAGGGCGAGTTCCGAAGCGGCCTGGCTGCGCTCTTTCGAGCTGGTTGCAGGCCTTGCGCGGCCGGTGGCCGCCTGAGGCCCAAATATTTATAGAGAAGGTTTCGATTCCTGCTTGCCATCACCCATGGTGGTGCTGTTAGGTTGGTAACGGTTGTAGTGTTGCGCATTTGTATTTCACGTGGTGTAGCTCCTCGGGGCCCACGCCGCATCTCTGAAAGAGCGGACAAGCACGCCGCGACTGGGGCTTTCCGAAAGTCGGAAGGCGTCTGAATTTCAGAAGGATAAACAAAAATGGCAACAGGTACCGTGAAGTGGTTCAACGCTGAAAAGGGCTTCGGCTTCATCGCCCCCGACGACGGAAGCGCAGATGTGTTCGCACACTTCTCCGCCATCAATGCCAGCGGCTACCGCTCGCTTGATGAGAACCAGAAGGTTAGCTTCGACACCGAGCAGGGCCCCAAGGGTCCCCAGGCGTCAAACATCCAGCCTCTCTAAGGTCCGGATCTAAGGCAGGGCGGGATTTTCCCGCCCTGCCTTTGTTTAACCCCTTTTCGGGTCCGAGGTGCCGGATTGAGCGTCGAAGATGCCTAGGGCCCGGCTCAGGCCCCGCCGGCGCACAGGCCAATGAACGCGCCGAGCTCCTCGAGCGCCTGCGGACGCGGGGGGACGTGATGGGTGAGCCCCGGCGCGCGGACGATCACGGCACGCCACTGCCCCCGTGACACTGCCACGTTGATGCGGTTGCGGCTGAGCAGGAACTCAATTCCCCGGGGCGCCTCGGCGGCACTCGAGCAGGCCATTGACACGATCACGACGGCCGCCTCCTGGCCCTGGAACTTATCCACCGTTCCCACCCGCACCCCCGGGTAGCCCGCGGCGTCGAGCGTGGTCCGGATCAGCTGGACCTGCGCGTTGTAGGCAGCGACGACGAGGAGGTCCGCCTCCCGCAGGGGCCGCGCTCCGGCGCCCTCGCCCGGGGTCCAGTCCCGGCCGAGGTGCCGCACGACCTGCGCGAGCACCTCCGCCGCCTCCTCCGGGGAGAAGGTACTCCGCCGCTCGGTGTGCTCCACCAGGACGCATTCGACGCCCGGGGCGAGTCCGTCGAGGTTCCGGAGTGCGGCCGACGGCGTGGATTCGAGCCGTCGATCGTAGGAGAGCCGGGAGACAAAGGCGCACAGCGCCGGATGCATCCGCCAGCTGTCGGCGAGGAAATACCCGAACCGCCCGGGGAGCGTCGCGTGCCCGTCGGAAAGCCAGCCGAGGGCCGATTCGTGAACCGGTTCGGGGTGGCTGCCCTGGGTGACCTGGGGGAGCTGCTGCGGATCGCCGAGCAGCAGCAGCCGCCGGGCCGAGCGTGCCACCGCGAGCGTGTTGGCAAGGGAGAACTGGCCGGCCTCATCGATGACCAGGAGGTCGAGCGAGCCCGCCGGAACCTTGCTGCCGGTCATCGTCCAGGCCGTGCCGCCGACCAGACAGCCGGCGCCCTCCTGGAGCAACGCGGCGACGCCGTCGTCGGTGGTGTTCGGCCAGGGAGCAGCGGGATCCGCCGTCTTCTTCGCGACCCTCTCCGGGGGCACCCCGGCCCGGAGCGCGGCTCTCAGCAGGTTTTCGACGACGGCGTGGGACTGGGCGACGACGCCGACCTTCCAGCCGCCGGCGACGAGCCGGGTGATCACCGCCGCGCCAACGAAGGTCTTCCCGGTTCCCGGCGGTCCCTGGACGGCCAGGTAGGACGAGTCGAGCCGTTCGACCGCCGCGGTGATGGCGTCGGCATACCCGGTGGGCCCGGGAAGGGCCGGAGGGAGCACACCGCTGGTCAGCCGCGGTGGAGTCCTGCGGAGCAGGTCAAGGCCGGGCCCGTGGGGGAGATCGGGAAGGGTCGAGCCGGCCTCGGCGGCCACGGCCAGCAGGGCCGCCTCAATGGAGGGAGTGCGGATGGGCTGGTCCGGGGCCAGCGCCGCGGGCAGGAACGGGTGGGCGGGCGCGCCGGCCCGCAGCCGTTCCTCGAGGAGGATCACGTCCTTCCCACCGTCGGTTCCGGCAGTGAGCACCTTCGCGCCGAACCACCCGCCCCGCCCCGAGTCCGCGGAGTCGACCCCATTGGGCAGGGGCTCCTCGTACACGCTGAACCAGGTCGAGTCCTTCCGGAAGTCCGAACCCTCGGGAAGGACCCCGGTGAGGCGGAGGGTCCGGGAGAGGGAGCGGGCGCGCGGGGTGCGCAGCGCCCAGTCCGTCTCCACCTCGACGGACTCGGGAAGGAACATGTCCCGGGCCTGCGTCCAGTTCTCGGGCGGGGTGGCGAGCCGGTCGAAGTGCTCCCACCAGAACTGCTTGCGCTCGCGCCGGTGATAGCCCACGGCCGCCGCCACCATCGCCACGGCGCGATCATCCGGACCCTGCGCTGCCGCCGGGAGGGAGCCGAGGTACGCCAGCAGCTGCGCCTCCTCCGGCTGCGGCTCGGATGCAGTGCGCTCGCGTTCCGGCGGGTCCGCCGAAGCGGGCCCGATCCCGCGTTCGCCGGCCCGCTCGAGGAGCCAGTTGCGCAGGTGCAGGGTGGAGCGGCAGTCGTACTCGTTGTAGTCCCGGATGCCGGCGAGCAGTTCGGCGGCCCGAGCATCGTCACCGGCGTCGCGGGCCGCGCAGTACTCGGAGTAGGCGACGACTGAGGCCCCGGCGTCGGTGATCGCTCCGGTTCGGAGGTCGGCCCCCATATAGAGGGGTTCGAGGGCCTTGATGCTGTAGGACTTCTCCGAGATGCGCAGGCTGCGCCGAACGACTTCGTAGAGGTCGATCAGCACGCCCTCGCGCAGCAGGGTGTCCACCGCGTCCTCCCCGAGAATGTGGGTCATCGACAGCCGGCGCAGGGCGCTCTTCTCATAGGCCGCGTAGTGGTAGATGTGGAGGCCTGGATATCGTGCGCGGCGCTCGGCGACATAGTCGAGGAAGCTGCTGAAGGCCGTCCGCTCTTCCGCCCGCGAGTGGGCCCAGAACGCCCGGAACGGCGGCTTTGAACCGGCCTCCCGGGCATTCTCGACGACGCCGAAAAGGTACTCGATCCCCCAGGATCCCGTTCCAGGGTCCTGCCACAGCGGGTCCCCCTCGAAGTCGAAGAAGATGTCCCCCTCGTCGGGCGGGGGCAGCAGGCCCAGGGCGTGGCCGGGCAGGACCTTGTACCCAAGGCGCCGGGACCTGCCGTCGGCACCGGTGTAGTCGACGCCGCCGTCGGCCTGCTCAATGCCCGTCTGCATCCGGGCCTGGTCGCGCAGCCGCGCGAGGGCCGGGGCGCCGCCGGCCGCTTCGCTCGCCGCAAGCTGGTCGATCGTGGAGATGCCTGCTTTCCGCAGTTCGGCGCGCTGTGCGAGGCTCAGGTTCGCCACGAGCAGCAGATCCCGCGTGAACTCCACCATCTGCTGGCAGTAGTCGCACCGGCCGCAGGCGGTATGGCCCGGGCCGTCCCATTCGACGGGGTGGGGCTGGGCGCGGTGCGCCGCCAGGAGGTCAAGGAATCGTGCCCGGCGTTCCCGGTAGACCGGGATGAGATCGTCGAGGCTGTGGACGCTTGACGTGCTGTCGCCGAGGACGAGGGTCACCTGGGGCGCCGGGGTGAGCCCGGCGCGCAGCAGCTGGTCGCCGTAGGCTGCAAGCTGCAGCAGGGCGCCGACCTTCGCGTGCCGGGCGAGCTTGGTGTCCCACACCGCATAGCCCTCACCGGTGTGCACCAGGAAGTCGGAGCGGCCGTGGAACACTCCGTCGAAGAAGGAGGCCTGGAACACGACCCCGGCCCCGGCGCGCAGGGCACCCAACGATTCCTCATGCTTCGCCGTCAGGGTGGCGCGGTCCATGGTGGCCGCCGGAACCACCTCGTACACGCCGCCCGGGTTTCCGGGGGAGTACGTGCCGAGTTCGGCGGTGAACTTCTCGAGGACCCGGTGCTCGTGCACATCGCCCAGGGCCGCGGCGCGCTGAAGCATCTCATCGGCGGCGAAGGTGGCCGGCGGAGTGCGGCCGAGTTTCTCATCGAGGATCCGCAGGACGCGGTACTCGCACTCGGCGGCGTTGACAAGGTCGCTCGCCGAGAACACGAGGTCGGCCCCGGCGTCCGGTGCGGCGTTTTCAAGCAGGAACACTGGGCCTCCCGGCGGCTGGGCGATCAGCAACAATCTACCAAGGGGGATGCGGTAGCGTGGAAGGGCCTGTTTACCCTTCGGATGTTGCCGGCCCCGAGGCGCTGCCACCAGCAGTTGCGGTGCGCCTGCCGCCCTTTACCGGCTCCGCCCGAACGTCCACTTTCTTTGGAGATCCATGAATCCGCTCACCCTGTTTCGGACCGTCGCCGTGGCCGAGGCTCTCACCTGGGCGTTCCTGCTCACCGCCATGTTCTTCAAGTACGTCACCCGAAGCACCGAAGCGCTTGTGCCGCCGGCCGGCGGGATTCACGGGTTCGTGTTCCTCTGCTTCGTCGCGACCACAGTGTTCGTCTGGATCAATTCGAAGTGGTCATGGCGGATGGGCTTGTTAGGACTGGTCTCAGCCGTGGTGCCCTTCGCCACCATCCCCTTCGAACTGATGGCTCAGCGCCGGGGGATGCTCAGCGGCCCGTGGCGCCTCCGCCCGGGCGGGGAGGCACCCGGGAACCCCGTCGAGACGGCTCAGGCCTGGGTGCTGCGCAGCCCCGTGCTCGCCGCGGCGCTCGCCGTCGTCGGCATCGGGGTCGTCTTCACGCTGCTGCTGATCGCCGGTCCGCCCGTCGCGGCGGGCTGAGGCGCACCCCGTCCGGTGCCGGTGCGGGTGCGCCTCCGTCTTACCGGCCGACCAGCCCGGGGTGGTGCAGTTCGGCGACGTCCGGGTGGGCCCGCAGGCGCCCCTTGAGGACGTTTTTTCCGTAGGAGGAGAGCATCGGGTTCTCAGGATCATCGGTGACGCCGGTCGCTGCCGCCGCGAGCTCCGCGGGAAGCGATACCGGTTCGATGACGGCGTCAAGCCGGGGAGACCAGAAGAACGGGACCGCGTACCGGTCCACTCCGGGCGGAGGAGATGCCACCCGATGGATAGTGGCGGCGAGGTACCCCTGGGTGGCTACTTCGAGCATCTCCCCGAGGTTGACGACGAGCGCACCGGGAATCGGTTCGACCGGCACCCACTCGGAGCGTCCCCGGGGAAGCACCTCAAGCCCGCCCACCTCGTCCTGGAGCAGGAGGGTGACAAACCCGTAGTCGGCGTGGGAGCCGACGCCCTGGCCTCCGGCTCCGCCGTCGCCGCCAACGTAGTGGACAAGCTTCGCCATCCAGGCCGGCGTGCCTTCGAAGGGTTCGGCGAAGTGGTCCTCGGGGAGGCCCAGGGCCACGGAGAGGGCGCTGAGAAGCTCGGCCCCCACGGTAGAGAGCAGTTCCGCCCAGGCCATCGCTGAACGTTCAAGTTCGGGAAGGGCCTCGGAGGGCCACTGGTTGGGCCCCTGGAGCAACCAGTACGGCTGGTCCGCGGGATAGCTCTCGAGGGGCGCGCGGTCCGGCGAGAAGTCGATCTGTTCGCGGGCATCGGGCCTGCCGCGGGTGATTTCGGTGCCCAGCCGGGCGTAGCCCCGGAAGTGGGGAGACCGCCGGTTGTCGAGCCGCAGGCGCTCCTCAAGCGGCAGGTCGAAGAACCGGCGGGCCACCGACAACAGGTCCTCCGCCTGGGTGGCGGAGGCTCCGTAGTTGGTCACCTGGAAGAAGCCGACGGTGTGCGCTGCGTCGCGGAGCCGGTCGATGAACCGGGGATCGAAGGAACCATCGGGGCGGCGGGCCGTGCCGAGGTCGAAGACGGGGATTGTGCTTGAAACCATGCCGGGAGACTACGCCTGGTGCGGGCCCGGCCGTGCGCCCGGGTTACGTTTCGTGTCGCCGGGCCACTCAGAGGCCGGCCAGCCGAAGGAGGACCGCAAGGCCCTGGGGGCTCCCAGGCCAGTGGCGCTCAACGGCCCCGGCGCCGGCGCGGCGGACGGTCAGCCGAAGGACGAAGGCGACCAGGAGGACGTCGTCGGCATAGCCGATGACGGGGAGGAAATCCGGAACCAGGTCGATCGGGAGCAGCAGATACGCAAGGAGCAGCAGGAGCGCCGCGCGCACGCCGGCGGGGACCGCCCGGTCGGCGGCGAGGCGCCGCAGCAGGCGGAGCAGGTCGGGCAGGAACCGCAGGGCGTCGGTCATGGTGAGGGCCTCGGGGTGGGCCCGGGCATACACGGCAAGGCCGAGGAGCAGCAGCGCGTAGATCCCGAGCGCCCCAGCCAACCAGCCAAGGACAACCGTTCCGTCCATGAACCTCCTGTCGGGGGATAAATCCCTGCTGCCTCAAATGCAACATGCGTATCTTCCCACTGGTGAATCTGCGGGCTATAGTTCTCATGCCGCCTTACACAGATCGCATCGATGGGGGAACCTTCCACGCGGACTCGGGCCGGTTCGCAGTTCTATTCGCGAGGTGCAGCACCTCAACCGCTTTTCCCTGGAAGGAATTTCTCCGATGTCCCAGTATGCGCACCAGAGCAGGCCCGCGTATCCCAGCGAGCAGCCCTTCGGCGGCGGAGCCCAGTTCTACCGCGGGGCAGGTACGCCGGCGGACTCGCTGGCCGGCAAGAAACACATGCAGCTCTCCCTGGCCTTCGGGTTCCTGAGCTTCTTCCTTCCCATCGTCTTTGTGCCCCTGGCCCTGATCCAGGCGGGCAGGGCCGAGCGGTTGGGCGAACCCTCCACCGCGGGCAAGATCCTCGCCTGGACGGCCGTCGGCTACTGGGTCCTCTGGACGATCTATATGTTCCTCATCTACGCCTTCATCGCCAGCCAGCTTCCGATGCTCCTGGAATCGGTACCTCCGGTGTACGGTCCGCCGGCCTAGCCGCCGGCCCCAGTAAACGCCACAAGCCCCGGTGGAAGGAGTTCTTCCACCGGGGCTTGTGCCTCGTTGCCGGGCGCATCGGCGCCCGCAGGTCCACGGGTGCGTATCTGCGCCCCGCCTCAGGCGGCCGTGACGGAGCCGGGCTTGCGGGTCGTGTGGACCGGCTTGTCGGGGACGTGCGCGGGGCGGCGCTTGGCGAACTCCGCCCGCAGTTCGGGGAGGACAAGTTCGCCGAAGAGGTCGAGCTGGTTCAGCACCGTCTTCAGCGGCAGGCCCGCGTGGTCGATGAGGAACAGCTGGCGCTGGTAGTCGCCGAAGTATTCCTGGAACGAGAGAGTCTTTTCGATGACCTCCTGCGGGCTGCCGACCGTCAGCGGAGTCTGGGCCATGAAGTCCTCCATCCGCGGACCGTGGCCGTAGACCGGGGCGTTGTCGAAGAACGGGCGGAACTCCTTGATCGCGTCCTGGGACCTCCGGGCCATGAAGAACTGGCCACCGAGGCCCACGATCGCCTGGTCGGCGGCGCCGTGGCCGTAGTGGGCGTAACGCTCACGGTAGAGCCCGATCAGCTGCTGGTAGTGCTCCTTGGGCCAGAAGATGTTGTTCGCGAAGAACCCGTCGCCGAAGTAGGCGGCGATCTCGGCGACCTCCGGGGTGCGAATGGAACCGTGCCAGACGAAGGGGGCCACGCCGTCGAGCGGGCGCGGGGTTGAGGTGAAGTTGCGCAGCGGGGTGCGGAACTTGCCCTCCCAGTTCACGACGTCGTTGTCCCACAGCTGGCGCAGCAGGTTGTAATTCTCAATGGTGAGCTCGACGCTGTCCTGCTGGTTCTTCCCGAACCAGGGGTAGACCGGCCCCGTGTTGCCGCGCCCAAGGATCAGGTCGACCCGGCCGTCGGCCAGGTGCTGCAGGGTGGCGAAGTCCTCGGCGATCTTCACCGGGTCGTTCGTGGTGATCAGCGTGGTGGACGTCGAGAGCTTGATCCGCTCGGTCTGGGCGGCGATGTAGCCGAGAATCGTCGTCGGGGAGCTGGCGTAGAAGGGCGGGTTGTGGTGCTCGCCGGTGGCATAGACGTCCATGCCGATCTCTTCGACCTTCTTGGCGATGGCGACGGCTGCCTTGATGCGCTCGCCCTCGGCGGGGGTCTTGCCGGTAAGCGGGTTGCGGGTGACATCACTGACTGTGAAAACGCCGATTTCCATGATTTTTCTCCAAAGGGTGGTGCTGGTTTCTGAGGGGGTGGTTTCTGTGCGGCGCGGGCGCCGGAGGGTTCAGGCGGTTCCGCGCGGTGACCGGCGGTTGACGAGCCAGGCCGCGGCGGCCAGGGCCATCACGACGGCGATCACGAGAGTGGTTCCCGTAGTGAGCCCAAGGGGGCCGGTGAGGGCGCCGATCGAGAGGACCGGGATGGCCAGGCCGCTCTGGGCGGCGATGAAGTAGGCCGCGACACTCTTGGCGTGGCTCTCGTGCGGTACAGCGCGCGCGAGCTGGCCCAGGCCTCCCATGAAGGTGAGGCCGGCGCCGAACCCGCCGATGACCGTGCCAAGCCCGAACACTCCGAGGTTTCCGGTGAGGAACCCGGTGAGCACGAGGGCGAGGGCCGCGATCAGCAGGGGAAGCCCGCGGAGGATTGACCACCGGGGATCCTTTCCGCGGAACACGAGCTGGGCGATCACGCCGATCTCAAAGAGGATGAAGGTCGCAAGCCCGGCGATCGCGAGGTTGTGCACGTCGAGGGTCTGCGAGATGAAGCGCGGGGTCAGGCTCGAGAACAGGCCCAGCAGGGTGAACGTCGGAATGACGGCGACCGCCGACCTGCCGTAGATTCCCCGCGCGGAGCGGGGCACTCCGACCCGCGGCGCCCAGTTGATCTTGCCGGCCGTGCGCGGATGGGTTTCGGGAACGAAGAACGTCAGCAGGAACACCAGGGCCACAAGTGCGCCGAAGACGATGAAGATCAGGGCCGTCGGTGCCGGCAGGTACTGGGCGAAGACACCCGCGACGAGCGGGCCAAGGCCTAGGCCGCCCATATTGGCGGCGGTCGAGATCATCGAGGGGAACGCCTTGTTCTTCCCGCGGTACAGCTCGGCCAGGGCGGCCGTCGCGGCGGAAGTCATCAGTCCCACACCGAATCCGCTGAGGAACCGGCCGGCAAGGAGCATCGGCACGTTCCCGGCGAAGAGGAAGAACAGGGTGGAGGCGAGGGTCAGCGCCAGGGCGGCGAAGGCCAGCGGCCTGCGGCCCACCTGGTCGGAGAGGCCCCCGAAGAAGATCAGTGCGAGAAGCGTGCCCAGGACGTAGACGGCGAAGACCGAGGTAGTCGTCCCGGCGCCGAACCCGAACTCATCGCCCCACAGGGTATAGAGGGGGATGGGCAGGGTTCCGCCGGTGGTCATCAGGGCGAAGGTCGCGGCGATGATTGCGAATGAGGCTGGGTGTTTGGTCTGGGGTAGCCGGGCCATGTCAGATGTGCCTTTGGTCGGGTCGGTTTACTGGTGCGGTGTGGAGCAGGACTCGAACGATGAGACCGGAGGCTGCACCTACAAGAGTTGTGAGGATGCCTACCCAGAGGGGCAGGAGGTCAATGCCCAGGAGGGCATCCACGGAGAGGGCGCCCGGACCGGTGAGGCTGAGCGCGCCGGCAATGGTGATGAGCACCAGCGGGTACTCATATCCGTCGTGTTGGACCCATAGGCCGTTGGCGGCTTTGACCGTCAGCGCGACGGTCATCACCCCAATGGCCGCCATGCCCGCAAGCGGGGTAAGGAGACCGGAAGCGAGAAAGAGGCCGGACCCGAGCTGGCCTAGGCCCGCGGCGAGTGCCGTAGAGGCACCGCCGCGGAATCCATCGGCGCGGAACTCGCGGATGCCGCCTTGAAGTCCTGAGCCTCCCAGCCGGAAGGAAATCTTCTGCAGCCCGTGGGCGGCGATCAACAGTCCGATCACCACGCGCAGCAGCAGGATTCCAATATCGGCATTCATGATCCGGTCTCTTTCGTCGTCTTACCTAATTACCTGGGGTGGTCGTCGTGCTTCGGCTGACCGGCCACTGGGCCGGTCAGCCGTGCTGCTTTCGTCGGGTGAATCGTCGATCAGGTGGCCTTCCAGCTGGATGACTCTCAGCCGGGGGGCTGTTTAGCCGGCGTTTCCGCCGATGAAGTCACCGGCGTAGTGCATGCCCAGGCCGTAGGTTCCGCCGTGGGCCTTGACGACCTCGGTGACGGGGATGTAGGTCTCGCTGCGGGCCCAGTCGCGCTGGAGTTCGAGCAGGACCTGGATCCATGTCACGGGGACGGCGCCGGCGCGGGTCATGCGCTCCATGGCGTTGTCGTGGGCTTCCTTGGTGACTCCGCCGGAGGCGTCGGAGACGACGTAGACCTCGTAGCCCTGGCCCAGCGCGGAGAGCGCGGGGAGGACGAGGCAAACCTCGGTCCACAGGCCCGACAGGACGATCTTGGTGCGGCCGGTGGCCTTGATGGCCTCGACGACGCGCTCGTCTTCCCAGGCGTTCATGCTGGAACGGTCGATGATCTCCTGGTCCGGGAACACCGCGGCCAGGTCCGGCAGGATGTTGCCGGAGAAGGACTGCGCGGCCACGGTGGTCAGGATCGTGGGCACGTTGAAGGCCTTGGCGGACTTGGCAAGGCCGACGGTGGCGTTGATGATCGAGGTGCGGTCTCCGCTGCCGACGCCGAAGAACATCTGGGGCTGGTGGTCAACGAAGAGGAACACGCTGTTGTCCGGCGTGAGCAGGTCGTCACTGGGGGTGGCGGTGACGTTGGCGAAATCGATGGTGGTCATTTCTTCTTTTCCTTTGTGCTGGTTCCTGCTGAATGCCGTGCGAATGATTTCGTACAGACTTTTCTTATTCATGGGGGCTTAGTGCGCGTGCGTTTCGAACGCGTTGTCGGCAATGGTGAGGGTGGTGCCGTACCGGGCCGCGCGCCACTGCCTCTGCTGCTCGGACTCGGCTGCCGCCTGGGCGAGCAGTTCGGCCTGGCGGCCTCCGGCCATCGAGGGCTTGGGGGTCGCCTGGTATCCGCCGTAGTGGGCCACCGGGCTCCACAGCGGGGACACCCTGGGCATTTCCTCGTCCTGGCCCTCGTAGTCTCCGGCCGCGTACACGATCCGGCCGCCGACGACGGTGAACAGGGACTCGATGTGCGGAATATCCCGCTCCTCGACGGCGAAGAAGTCGTCCGAGAGGATCGAGAGGTCTCCGTAGAAGCCTTCCCGCAGGACGCCCTTCACGTTGTCCTCGCCCGTGAGCTTGGCACCGGCGACAGTGAACATTTCGAGTGCCTGCTCGCGGCTCACACGGTTCTCGGGCGGGTAGATGAGGGTGTCCCCGACCGTCCGTCCGGAAACCAGCCAGTGCAGGGCAACCCAGGGGTTGTAGGAGGAGACGCGGGTGGCGTCGGTTCCTGCGCCGACGACGAGTCCGCGGTCGAGCATCTTGCGGATCGGCGGGGCTTCGGCTGCCGCGCCGGCGCCGTAGCGCTGGACGAAGGCCTCACCCTGGAAGGACATGCGGTTCTGGATGGAGAGCGCTCCGCCGAGGGCCGCGACCCGGTCGAGGCTTCGGCCGCTGATCGTCTCGGCGTGGTCGAAGATCCACCGGTTGCCGCCGGGGAACAAGCCCTCGGCGGCAAGCTTTTCGAAGACCGCGAGGTCCCGCTCGATGGTCTCGTTGTAGGTGGCGTGGAGGCGGAAGCCCCAGCCGTTCTCCATCATGAGGCGGACGGCCTTCTCGAACTCAACCTCGTAGTCGGGTGAGAGCTCGGGACGCGGTTCGGTGAAGTTCTCGAAGTCGCCGGCGGCCCAGGTGAGGTTCTCACCGGCGCCGTTGAGGCGGAGCCACTCGTCGCCGTCGCCGGGGCGGACCGTCTCGGTCCAGCGGCGGAGATCGTCGACTTCCTGTCCGGCGACCTGCGGGAAGAGGTGGTAGGCGATGCGGAGGGACAGCTTGCCCTCGTTCGCCAGGTCCATCACCGTCCGGTAGTTATCAGGGAAGTTTTGGAACCCACCGGCCGCGTCGATGGCGGAGGTCAGGCCGAACCGGTTCAGTTCCCGCAGGTACTGGCGGGTCGAATCCTTGCGTTCCTCGGGGGGCAGCAGCGGAGCCTTGGCCAGGGTCGAGTAGAGCACCAGTGCGCTTGGAGCGGCGAGGAGGAGTCCTGTGGGCTCGCCGTCCCGCCCGCGGACGATCTGGCCGCCCTTGAAGTCGGGCGTCTCCCTGGAATAGCCCGCGGCCAGAACCGCGGCGCGGTTCAGCAGCGCGGAGGAGTAGAGGTTGAGGATGAACACCGGGGTGTCGGGGGCTGCCGCGTTGAGCTCGGCGAGGGTGGGAAGGCGCTTCTCGGCGAACTGCTCCTTCGTGAAACCGCCAACCACGCGGACCCACTGGCCCTTCGGAGTGCGGGCCGCCTGCTCGCGGAGCATCTGCATCGCCAGCTTCAAGGTGGGCACTCCGTCCCAGCGCAGCTCGAGGACGTAGTTGAGTCCACCTCGGATGACGTGGAGGTGGGAATCGTTGAGTCCGGGAACGACCCGGCGGTTCTGAGCGTCAACGACCTTGGTGTTCGGCCCGGCAACCTTGGCGATATCGGCATCGTCCCCGACGACCGTGACCTTTCCATTCCGGATGGCGACGGCGGTCGCCTGCCGGCGTGCCGGATCACCGGTGAAGATCTTGCCGTTTCGAACAATGAGATCAGCGGGTTCGACCGCATCTGCACGGGGGGCGATCCCGGCTACAGGCATTGTGGGCATATCTGCCCACCTCCAATCGACTTACTAACGTGTTCGCTCGGACCGTGGCGGTCCGGGTGCGGTGTGTACAACTTCGCTTCCATATAATTTATTTCCACGGAAGATGTTTGCCCGCAAACGGGCGGGACGCCGGTCGATCGGGCACGGCTTCCGAGCGGGTCCGGGCAGAAAAAAGACGCAGCCGGGGAGCCCGACTGCGTCTTCTGGAGGAAACGGCTCCGCTTAGCCGATCGGTTTGGACCGCGGCCCAGAAGTGACCTGCCTTACTCGGCCGTCCGAGGGGTCCGTGTCCGGTGCGGAGGCATCAGTGGCCGGTCCTGACGGATCCGCGTCCCGTGCGGAGGGATCTGGTGCTGCCGGGGGTGCGGCGGCCGGAGCCTGAATGTCAACGGTGGATCGCAGCGAGGTTTCCCGAATGAACAGCACGCTGAGCAGGGCTAGGACAGCGATGGCGGCGGTGATCAGGAAGATCAGGGCAGTGCTTTCCCCATAGGCGGCCCGAATGATGTCGCCCACCGGTGCGGGCAGTCCGGCCGGATCGGGCGAACCGCCGGCTGCTCCGGAGGGATCGGAGGGGAGTCCGGCAGCCCGGAGGCCTTCCGCCGTCCGCGCCGCTGTCGAGTTGCCGAGGACGGCCCCCAGAGCGGCGACGCCGGCAGCGCCACCGATGGTGCGGAAGAACGCCACCGATGCGCTGGCGGAGCCTACATCCTTCAGTGACACCGTATTCTGCACGGCGAGCACGAGGTTCTGCATCAGCATTCCGAGGCCCAGCCCGAAGAGGAAGATGAAGCTTCCGACGAACCAGAGGCTGGTGAGCTCGTCGATGGTGCCCGCGAGGGCGAGCCCGAGGATCAGCAGGACCGACCCGCCGACAAGGAAGCGCTTCCACCGCCCGAAGCGGGTGATCAGCTGCCCCGAGGTGACCGAACCGATCAGGTTGCCGGCGATCATGGGGAGCGTCAGCAGGCCGGCGTCGGTAGCGGTGAAGCCGCGTGCCACCTGGTAGTACTGGCCCAGGTAGGTCGTTGAAGCGAACAGAGCGACTCCCACGGCGAGGGAGGCGATGATTGCCAGGGCGGTGGTGCGCTCGGTGATGATCTTCAGGGGGATCACCGGCTCGGCGGCCTTCGACTCCACGAGGACCAGCAGGCCCAGGAGCAGGATGCTGCCGCCGACCATCAGCCCGCTCTGCCAGGAGACCCACCCGAAGGTGTTCTCCTTGCCGACGAAGGAGACCCAGATCAGCAGGGTGCTCACTCCCGCCGTCAGGAGGATCGAGCCAAGCCAGTCAATCGTGACCCGGCGGGCGGTGGAGGAGAGCCGAAGCGTCAGCTGGAGCAGGAAGAGGGCGGTCACTGCCAACGGCACGACGATGAAGAAGGTCCAGCGCCAGCCCAGGGGCGAGTCCACGATAACGCCGCCCAGCAGCGGCCCGGCCGCAGTCGCGGCGGCGATGACCCCGCCGAGGTACCCCGAATAGCGTCCCCGTTCCCTGGGCGAGACCATGGCGCCGATGATCGCCATCGACACGGCGGTCAGACCGCCCATCGCTATACCCTGGATGGCGCGGCCCGCCAGCAGGACCGGGATGGTCGACGCGAATCCCGCAAGCACCGAGCCCGCCACGAAAACGACGATGCTCAGCTGCACCAGGAGCTTCTTGTCGAACAGGTCCGCCAGCTTTCCCCAGAGAGGAGTGGTCACCGCGCCGGCGAGCAGGGCGGCGGTGATGACCCATGCGAAGTCGGTCTGTGAGCCGTTGAGGTCCGCAATGATGGCCGGGAGAGCGTTGGCCACGATGGTGCTGCTGAGGATCGCCGTGAAGAGTCCGGCGAACAGGCCGGTGAGCGCCTGCAGGACCTGCCGCTGGGACATTGCGGCACCTGCCTGCGGCGGCGGGGTGGGGGAGGGAGCTGGGGGAGGTGTCATGGTGCTGCCTTAGATGGGAGTGGGGTGCGCGTTGGGGGCGAGCCGATCAGCCGGCGGCCCGATCGAGGAGTTCTTGGAATGGAACCGGGTCCTGGCCGGTCCGAAAAGTGCGTGGAGAATTGCGGAGTACTCCGCCGAGCTCCCGGGCTGCGCGGTGGATCCGCTGTTCCAAGGGTTGAATTGACGCCTCGCCGGAGCCCCAGTCCTCGGGGGAGGCGTATACGCCGGTGGGGACGACGACCGCCCGGAGGTAAGTGAACAGGGGGCGCATCGCGTGCTCGAGCATCAGGGCATGGCGGGCGCTCCCACCGGTGGCGCCCATCAACACCGGCATCCCCTCCAGTGCAGCGGGGTCCAATACATCGAAGAACGACTTCAGCAGGCCGCTGTAGGAGCCGGAAAAGACAGGACTGACAACGAGAAGGGCGTCGGCGCGGGTCAGACGATCGACGACAGAGGCTAGCGCAGGCGCGGGAAAGCCGGTGAGAAAGTTGTTGGCGATGTCCACGGCGTAGTCCCGCAGTTCCACCGCTTCGACTTCCACGGGCAGGTTGGGGGATGCCAATTCCGCCCGAACCGCATCGGCCAGTTGATCGGCGAGCATCCGGCTGGAGGACGGAACCCCCAGGCCTGCGGACACTGCCAGGATTCTTTGCGTAGTCATTCGAACTCTCCTTTACCTCAATCTTTTATGTTGCCGGGCACATATCTACAACCGGCCCCGCAACGGTTCCATTCCCCGGCATGCCGCCGGTGGACGGGGGAATAGCCGGGCACGTCCGGCAGTTGTGTGGTTGGCAACCTAAATTCGGAACCAGAAACGCCCAACACCCGGCAACGGCCCCGGTGTCGGCGCCCACTAGATGGAGGAATCATGCAGATCGGTATTTTCAGCGTCGGCGACCGCACGGCGGATCCCGCAACGGGCAGGCCTCCGACGGAGCGTGAACGCATTAAGGGAACGGTTGAGATAGCGCTCCGTGCGGAGCAGGCAGGCCTCGATGTGTTTGCGACCGGTGAACACCACATTCCGCCGTATGTCACCTCGTCGCCCACGACGCTCTTGAGCTATATCGCCGCCAAGACCAGTACCCTCCACCTGTCCACCTCGACCACCCTGATCACCACCAACGATCCTGTGAAGGTCGCCGAGGATTACGCCATGCTCCAGCACCTTGCCGACGGCCGCCTCGACCTGATGCTCGGCCGCGGTAACAGCGGGCCCGTCTATGGGTGGTTCGGCAAGGATTCACGCAAGGGTGTCGACCTGGCGATCGAAAACTATGCGCTGCTGCGGAGGCTGTGGGATGAGGACCGGGTGACCTGGAGTGGAAAGTACCGCACGCCGCTGCAGAACTTCACCTCCACTCCCCGCCCGTTGGGCGGTGCCGCACCCTTTGTCTGGCACGGCTCGGTGAAGACTCCCGAGATAGCCGAGCAGGCCGCCTACTACGGCGATGGCTTCTTTGCGAACCACATCTTCGGCCCGCCGCAGCACACTGCCCGGATGGTCGGCCTGTACCGCGAACGGTTCGAGCACTACGGGCATGGACGTGCAGACCAGGCCATCGTGGGCCTTGGAGCGCACGCGTTCATCCGGAAGAACTCCCAGGACGCCGTCCGGGACTTCCAGCCCTACTTCGACAATGCCCCAATGTTCCCGGGGGGCTCGGCCATGGGGGACTACATGGCGCAGACCCCAACCATCGCCGGCAGTCCCCAGCAGGTGATCGAGAAGACTCTGTCTTTCCGGAACTACGCCGGAAATTTCCAGCGCATCCTGTTCGCCCTGGAAATCGGGGGAGTGCCGCTGGAGACCACCCTTGAGCAGATCGACCTGCTCGGGGAGTACGTGGTACCCGAGCTCCGGAAGGAGCTCACCTCGGGCGCGGCCTGAAGGCGTTGATGCTGTGGCCGCAAGTTCTGGTCTTCGACCTGGTTGGGGAATAATCCGCACACCAGATCCGCTATACATGTGGCTGGCAACGTAAACAATCACCGGCACACTCCGACTCGAAGCCATTCCCGGCCCCGCAGGCCTGGGAATATCTCCGAAACCTTATCCGCTATACATGTGGTCGGCAACCTAAATGGAAGCCGCCGCCCTCGATCCACCGCCCCAGCGGCCTAAGGGCCGCAAACTCCGCAGCACCGACACCTAATGATTGGACAAATATCATGACGAGCCTCTGGGATCCCATCTCCTTCGGCAACATCTCGCTGAACCACCGCCTCGCGATGGCTCCGATGACCCGCAGCCGGGCGATCGACGACGGCACGCCCGGGCCGCTGACGGCCGAGTACTACACCCAGCGGGCCTCCCTGGGCCTGCTGATCACGGAAGGTGTCCAGCCTTCGGATGACGGCCAGGGCTACCTGAACACCCCAGGCATCTACACCGACGCCCACGTTGAGGGCTGGCGTGAAGTGACCACCGCCGTGCACGAAGCCGGCGCCTCGATGTTTCTGCAGCTGATGCACGCCGGGCGGATGTCACACCCCGACAACACCCCCCACCACCGCACCGCGGTGGCCCCGTCGGCCATCGCTCCGGGCGTTCCGATGTTCACTCGGACCGGAGCGCAGGACATCCCCACGCCCCGGGAGCTGAGCGTTGAGGAAATTGCCGCCACAGTGCAGGACTTCCGCACCGCGGCCGCGGCCGCCATCCGTGCCGGGGCCGACGGCGTCGAACTCCATGGTGCCAACGGATACCTCCTGCAGCAGTTCTTCGCCCCCAACGCGAATGTGCGCACGGATCAGTACGGGGGATCGATTGAGAACCGCGCCCGCTTTGCCCTCGAGGTCGCCCGCGGCGTTGCCGAGGAGATCGGCGCCGAGCGCACCGGCATCCGCCTCTCCCCGGGCCTGACCCTTGGTGGACTGGATGAGGGCCCCGAGTCGGCCGATCTCTACCGTTACCTCGTCGGTGAACTGGCCAAGCTCGACCTGGCCTACGTGCACGTGCTGCACATCGGCGATGAGGACCTGCTGCGTGACATCCGGGCCGCCTTCCCCAATACGCTGCTGGTGCTGCGTGCCGGACGGGCCCGTGAAGACGTGGCAGTTGACGTTGAGGCCGGGCTGGCCGACATCGCCCCGATTGCTTCCTGGGCCCTTGCCAATCCGGATGTCGTCGAGCGCCTTCGGACGGGTGCTGAGCTCAATGAGGGCAACCCGGCAACGTACTACGGTGGCGGTGCCGCCGGTTACACCGACTACCCCGTGCTGGAACCAGTCGGCAAGTAATCCCAAAGCGGACTCACAGGCGCGGGGGTGCCGGTGGATGCGCATCGATGGGTGGAGGGGCTTCGGCCTCTCCACCCGTTGGTCTTCACCCGTCGGTCCTCCAGCAGGGCATCGTTCCCGGGACCCCTGGGCGGCTAGCGCCTTGGCGGCCAGGTCCTGCCCTCGACGGCCTCCGCCGTCCGGGCACCCCGCCCGGGGGAATGCTAGGGTTGACCCGCTTGGGTGCGGGTGGCCCGGCCTGCTGTGCCGCCCCAGCTCCCGCATTCGGACAACGAACCAAAGGCAGCAATCGTGAAATCCCCGAACGGATCTGTGGAGACCCAGTCCTCCATAGCGAGCGACTTTCCCGCCAGCTGGGCGATCTACAGCCTGGCCCGTTCGCACCGGGCACTGGCCGCGTCAATGCTCGCGGAACTTGGGCTTTTTCCCAGTCAGGAGCTGATCCTGATGCAGCTGTGGGATGAGGATGGCCAGTCCCAGAAGGCCCTTGGCCAGACCCAGCGCTTCGACCATTCCACAATCGCCAAGTCCGTGCGCCGTTTGGAAACCGCGGGCCTGGTCCGGCGGGAAAAATCCAGCGTCGACGGCAGAGTCACCCTCGTCTTCCTCACCGATGCGGGACAGGCTCTCAAGGACCGTACCCTCGGAATCTGGGAAGAACTCGAACGCAAGACCGTGCAGAGCCTCACGGCCGAGGAGCAGGCGCAGCTTGTCGCCCTCGCACGCAAGATCATTCCTGACCTCGAATAGCAGGCAGGACGCTCCCGGCCCGTGACCCCGATCAGCGCGCGCTGGACCCCTCGAGGTCGCCCGGGTATCCCTCACGCATCAGCCCCTGCAGGCGGAATCTTTCTACGCCTGCAGGGGCTGATGCATGGGCGGGACCCGCGGGTTCTGGACGAGTCGATGTCCGCCTCAGGCCGGAGCCGGTTTGGAGCCGCTTCCGGCACCGCGCAGCTACGGGCACTGAACCTTCGCGCCATTGACCTCGACCGGTGCTCCCGATGCCAGGCCCTGGCACTGTTCAGTCAGCTCGATGAAGTTCGGCACGAGTGACATCACAACGAAGGCACCAACCACAAGGATCGCCGTGCCGAGAAGCCCCACGATGATTCCGGCGAGGGCCAGTCCGTTGCCCGTGCCGCTCCTGCGGGCCTTCACCATTGCAACGATGCTGATGATCAGTCCGACCGGGCTGATGAGGAACGCGAGAACGACGCCAGTGATGCTTAGGGCCCTCCCGGAGGAGCGCTGGACGACGCCTCCTTCACCGGGCATCCGATTGCCATTCTTTACTTCAGTGTCGTGAAACTGGTAATTCGACATATTTTCCTAACGGCCGGAGGCGGCATTGTTAATTTTGCGGCGGGGGTATATTTACGAACCGGGCCGCTCTTTCTTTTCCAGCCTATCCCGCCGAACCTCCCGGTAGCCGTCGAAAAGGTGAATATCGTCCTCTGGAAGTAGGAATGTCATCCAAAGTGCTGAGGGCCGCGCGGGCGTGCTGTTTGGATGAGGTGACCGCTGCCACTGCCGGAGGAGTAGGGACGTCGCCGGCCTGCCGATTGGCCCCGTGTCGGCTGACCGGGATCGAGGCAATCATCGGAGCGTGGAACTCCAACCGGAACACGGAACACTGATCTGACCAGAGAATACTGCTCCGAGCCCGAGCGCTGATCCGAACACCTCGAATAGGTGGCACGGAATGCGTGAGAAGTTGGATTTGCTTCTCCAGCCCGCTGATTATTCCAAAAAATGCATTTCCGCCGGCTGGCCGGCAATAGCAATATGTCTCACGATAAGTTCAACTGATGCGACTACCGTGCCCAACAGTGGTCGATGAGGTGATTCCCAGCAGTTATTGCGCCTGCTTTGAATCTGCCAGCTTCTTTTCTCCGACGGGCTCCTTTTGCCGGCATGTTCCTTCTGCCGGCACGTTCCTTCCGTCGCACGTTCCTTCCGCCGCGCCCGCGACCGCCAGCAGCTGGTTCCGCGGCGGACGTGGGGAGCCACCCGGTCATCCGCGGTTTGCTTCCGTGGAATATGCTTGCCCGAAGAAGAATTGCCGGTGGCGGCCCAGCAGGAAAGGTTCGAGATGGAATCCCGCGAAGCGAGCTCTGCACCCGTGCCCAGCGACGAGGAGGTCATTGCCGAGTGGGGCCAGGTGATCCGGGGATTCTCCGTCACCAACAAAAAGCTCCACGTGGCGGTCGCCGCAGCGTTCAACCTTGACGAACCGGAGACCGAAACCATGCTCCGCCTTGGGAGCAGCCCCCTTCGTCGGGTGCCGATGACGGTGTTGGCCCGGGAAGCTGCGTTCAGCTCGGGAGGCTTCACCAAGGTTGCGGACCGGCTGGCCCGCCGCCAGCTCGTTCAGCGTTCGCCGGGTGCGAATGACCGCCGGATCACCTATCTCGAGTTGACCCCTGCGGGCGAGGAGATGGCCGCCGGCCTTCATCGTCTTGTGGCCGACGTCGTGCGCTCTATCTACGTCGATATCCTGGGCGCCGAGCGGGCCGCCGTTGTCGCCTCGGCCATGCGCGACCTCCGGAAGGCCCACCGCGACGTCGCCTGACTGACGTCGCCTGACTGACGTCGCCGGACTGACGACATCGCCTGACTGTCGCGAATCCGGGCGTCGGCCTTACCGCCTCACCTCGTAGATGAGCTGGGCAAATTGCCCCTGCTGGGTCGCTTCGCGCAGCACCAGGGCGTCCGGATTGACCCGTCGGGGAAACAGTGGGGCGCCGCCGGTCAAAGCCGCCGGGGCCACCGAAATCTGGATCTCGTCGAGATGCCCGCTGTCGAGGAACTGCCCGGCGAGGTCGCCGCCGCCGACAATCCAGATGTCCCGGTCTCCGGCTGCCTCAGTCAGGCGCTCAAACACCGTGTCAACCGCCCCAGTGACGAAGCGGACGTCCGCTCCCTCGGGAACGGGCAGGGCCCGGGAGGTGAAGACGAAGGTCGGTCGGGGTCCAAAATAGGTCGGCCACTTCTCGGGTGCCTCCAGCAGATTTTCCTCCCGGAGAACCCATTCGTAGGTTGTCGAGCCCTGGACCAGCACGCCGATGCCGGAGAGGAACCGTTCGTGGACGCCCGGCTCGGGGGCTTCGGCGGCGAAGAGCCAGTCAAGCGAATTGGACTCATCGGCGATGAACCCATTGAACGAAGTGGCGGTGTTGTAAATGACGCGCGGCATGACAGCAGGGTAGTTGTTTTGCTCAGCCGGGGCACCCTTCCCGGCACCCGGTCCCGGCGCTCCTGCCCGAGCGCCCGGACCTTCTCGTGGGGAGGCCCGGTGGATTTTGGGTTTCAGGGAGCCCCGGTGACGCCCTCGACCGGGTTTTCCTGCACATAGCGGTAGTACTCACGCAGCGTGAGCTGCTCGGCTGCTTCCTCGTCAATGACCAGGGTGGCCCGCGGATGCAACTGCAGCACCGACGCCGGACACATGCTCGACACCGGTCCCTCGACCGCCCGGGCGATCGCCTCAGCCTTGGCCGTCCCTTGTGCCATGAGAAGCACCTCCCGTGCTTCGAGAATGGTTCCGAGCCCCTGCGTCACGCAGTGGCGCGGGACCTGGTGTTCGTCCGTGAAGAACCGCGAATTGTCGACCCGGGTGGCTGACATCAGGGTCTTAACGCGGGTCCGGGAGGCAAGGGAGGAGGTCGGCTCGTTGAAGCCGATGTGCCCGTTGCGTCCAATCCCAAGGATCTGTAGGTCGATCCCGCCGGCGGCGGCGATGGCTGCCTCGAATTCGGCGCATGCCGCCGCCAGGTCCGGCGCGTTGCCCTGCGGCACGTGGACCTTCGCCGGGTCGAGCTTGAGCCGGTCGGTGACCTCCCGCCGGATCACCGAGGCGTAGCTTTCGGGGTGGCCCGGAGGCAGCCCGACGTACTCATCGAGCGCGAACGCGTTCAGCGCACCCAGCGCCGGTGTCCACCTTCGCTCGAGTTCCTTGTAGATGGACAGCGGCGAGGATCCCGTCGCCACCCCGAGGGTGCGGAGCCTGCCGGCGGCTAACCGCTTGAGGATGCGGTCGCTGGCGTACCCGCCGATGTCGGCGGCATTTTCGAGGATGACGATACGCATGGTGGGCCAATCGTTACGGCGGATTCGGGTGTCGGTCAGAGCGGGGCGGGCGGGGCGACGAGCACCTTCGTGCCGCCGGCTTCAAACGCTTTCTTTTGGGAGGCGGTGATGCCGCTGTCGGTGATGAGGTTGTTGAAGACGTAACCGGTCATTGTCGCGAAGCTCCGCATCCCGATCTTCGACGAGTCGGCGACGATGTAGGTGTCGGAGGCGCGGTGGGCCATCAGGGCGTTGACCGCCGCTTCGCCCTCGTCGCTGACGGTGGGGCCGATTTCCGGATCGAGGCCGTTCACTCCGACGAAGGCAAGGTCGAGCGCGACCCGCTGCAGGATCACGTCGGTGTACGGGCCCACCAGCTCGTAGGAGCGCGGGTTCACCACTCCACCGGTGACCATGATGCGGATGTTCGGCCGCACCACGAGCTGCACGGCGATGTTGATGGCGTTCGTGACGACGGTGAGGGTCGGCTTGTTCGAGGGCTCGAGCAGGTCGGGCCGCATGCCGAGGGCCTGGGCGATGGCAGTGCTTGTGGTGCCACCGCAAAGCCCGATCACCGCGCCCTTGGGAACCAAGGCACTGGCGGCCTGGGCGATGGCCTGCTTCTGCGCTGTGTGGTCGTCGCGGTTGTAACGGGTGGGAAGGTCGTAGGCGACCGACTCCATAGTGGCCCCACCGCGGGTCCGGGTAAGCAGGCGCTGGGCGGCCAGGCTGTCCAGGTCCCTGCGGGCCGTAGCGGGGGATACCTTCAGCTCCCGGACGATATCCTCGACCTGCACGTGGCCGTCAGCGGCGAGCAGGTCGAGGATGGCGTTGAGCCGCTCGGTCTTTTCCATCGCTCAGCTCCCGCCCTCTGAAAGGGCAAGCAGCCGCAGGAGCCGCGCCGCCTCGGGCGCCAGGGCCCGCCGTCCGGCACCGAGGTAGCGCCGAGAGTCAACAAGGTTCGGCTGCTCCTCGAGCACCCCGCGCACCGCGCGGGTGAAGAAGCCGTTGAGGTGGGTCGAGACGTTGATCTTCGTCATCCCGGCCCGGACCGCCGCGACGAGCGTATCGTCGGGAACTCCCGAGGAGCCGTGAAGCACGAGCGGCACCTCAAGCATCGCGCGCAGTTCCCGCACGAGGTCGACATCGAGGGACGCGGTCCGCTCGGTCATGGCGTGGGAGGATCCGACGGCGACCGCGAGGGCATCGACCCCTGTCGACTCGACGAAGCTGCGCGCCTCACCCGGATCGGTGCGGACCCCGGGGGCGTGGGCACCGTCCTTGCCTCCGATCCGTCCCAGCTCCGCCTCCACCAGCACGCCGGCGTCACGGGCCCGCCGTGCCACCCGGGCCGTGGATCGAACGTTCTCGGCGTAGGGGAGGGTTGACCCGTCGTACATCACCGACCCGAAGCCCAGCTCGATGGCCTCGTCGACGAGCCGTTCGTCCTCGGCATGATCGAGGTGGAGTGCCACCGGCACCCGGGCGCCCGCCGCGACGGCCCGGCAGGCGAGGGCAAGGGGTGCGAGCGCGCCGTGGTAGTCCGCACAGTTTTGGGAGATCTGGAGGATCACCGGGAGCCCCGCTGCCTCGGCACCTTCGACAATCGCCTCGGCGGTCTCGAGGTGCAGCACGTTGAACCCCCCGATTCCGGTGCGCGCGGCGAAGGCGGCATCGAGGATCTCGCGGGTGGGGGTCAGGCCCATCAGGATTCCTTTCCAACCGGTTCAGTGCCCGGGGTGCTCTGCCTGGTCGGCGCGCCGTCGTCGTGCCGGGTCACGGAGACCTCGGCGGCCAGACGGACGTGGTCGGGGTGGATCTCACCGGCCGTCGGCATGAGCACGGCTGCCGCCGACCAGGCAGTGGCCCGGCGGAGCATTTCCGAAACATCACCGGATCCAACTGCGAGCAGTGTGGCCAGGGCCGCAACGGCCGCATCGCCGGCGCCGGTGGCGTTCCCGTGCAGCGGCTCCGGGAGGGCGGCGCGGAGGTGGCCGTCGGGCGCGTCGGCCGTGAAGGCGAGCATTCCGTCCTCACCACAGCTGACGAAGACACGGCGGGCTCCGAGGCCGAGCAGGAGCCGGGCGCCGCGAACCGGATCAGCTTCCCCCGTCGCCTCGCGGAGTTCACCGGCATTGGGCTTGAGCAGGTCCGCGCCGGCTGCGGCGGCCCGGAGCAGCCCCGGGCCGGAGGTGTCGATGATGCAGGGAACTCCGGCCTCCGCACACCGGCGCACCAATGCCGCGTAGAAGTCGGTCGGCGCCCCTGGAGGGAGGCTTCCCGAGCCGACGACGCAGCCCGCACCGCGGAGGGCATCGTCAATCCGGGCCCGGAGCCGGGCCCACTCCGCCGCTTCCAGCGCGCTGCCGGTCTCATTGAACAGACTTGTGCTGCCGGCCGTCGAATCGTGGAAGGCAAGGCTGCGGCGGGTGGGTGCGGTGGCCGGCTCGAGGACCGAGGGGATGCCGCTTGAGGCGAGCTCGGTGGTGTACTGCTCACCTGTTGGTCCGCCGACAACCGCCAGGGCGAGCGTCGGATAGCCCTGCTGGTGCAGGACCCGGGAGACATTGACGCCCTTCCCGCCGGCCCTCACAGCCGGTGCCGCAACGCGGTGGGTGGTCCCCAGGACGATGGCCGGCAAGGAATAGGTCTCATCGAGGGCTGGGTTGGGGGTCACCGTGACGACGGTTCCCACCGTGCCCAGGGGAGGCGGCCCCGTCATGGCCGGGCCACCAAATCCCGGGCCCGCAGTCCGGCGCCGATGAGGCCTGCGTCCTGGCCAAGGACCGTGGTGAGAATCCGGGGTGTCCGTAGGAAAGACAGCCTCGATTCGACCCGGGACTGGAGGGGCTCGACCAGTGCCGGGCCGGCCTGCGCGAGCCCCCCGCCGAGGATGACGGCTTCGGTGCCGAGGATGGCCGTGAGCTGGCAGATGCTGAAGGCAAGCGCATTCACCGCGTCGTCCCAGACCTGCGCCGCGTGCCGATCTCCGTTCCGCGCCGCCGTCAGGACGGTCTCCGCTCCTGCCGCGGCGTTCCCTGAGAGGGCGTTGTAACGCCTCGTGATGGCACCTGCGGAGCCGATAGTTTCGAGGCATCCGAACGCCCCGCAGGGGCACTCGGTGCCTCCGGGGACCTCTGCATGACCGATCTCCCCGGCATATCCTCCGGCGCGCACCCGCTGACCTTCGCAGAACACCGCACCGGCGATCCCGGTGCCGATGACCATCACGACGACGTCGCGCAGGCCCCGCCCGGCGCCGGCGCGCATCTCGGCCTCCCCGGCGATGCTCACGTCGTGTCCGAACGCCACAGGAAGGCCTGTGGCGCGGGTGAGGTGTTCCCCAAAGCGGTAGTCCCGCCAGCCAAGGTTGGCTGACATGAGGCCGATGCCTGCCTCTTCATCGACGAGGCCGGGCACAACGAGACCGATTGACTCGATGGCACACCCGGGATATTCGGCGCGGTAGCTCTCGGTCAGTGCGGCGACCTTGGCGACGACGACATCACCGGGGAACTGCCGGTCCCGGGGCGTGGGGATGCGCAGGAGGGAGTGGAGCTGGCCTGCATCGTCAACGAGGGCCGCCTTCATGTCGGTCCCGCCGACGTCGAAGGCTAGGACCGCGCGGGCGGGAGGCTCCCCGCTCCCTGCACCGGGCCCGGTCACCGGATCGGCCGGCAGTCCCACCTGCGGGCCGGCCCAGGTGCCAGGACCGGTGCCGGCGCTTCCCCCACCTCTCACCGAAACTCAGCCTTCGAGGATGACGGAGCGGGAGAGGTTGCGCGGCACGTCGGGGTTCAGGCCGCGGGCCAGGGCGCGTTCAAGCGTCACCTTGTGCACCCGCACCAGGTCAGCGAGCGGGTGGAGCCCCGAGTCGATGAACAACGCCCCGGTGGCGGCGACCTCGGCGTCCAACCCAGCGGGCGCGTCGCCGAATGACCAGGTGACCCGTCCGGGCGCGGCGATGGAGATGGGGCCGTGGCGGTATTCCATGGCGGGGTAGGACTCGGTCCAGCCCTGGACGCCCTCCCGCATCTTGAGCGCGGCTTCGTGGGCGAGCCCCACCGTCCAACCTGTGCCGAGGAAGCTGAACTGCTCCGCGTCGAGCAGTTCCTGGTCCGTTGCGCCCTGCAGCACGCTCCGGGCATCCGCAACGGCGCCGGTGAGGTCCTCGCCCAGCGTCGTCAGGAGGTAGACCAGGGCGGTCGTCGCAAAGCGGGTCTGGACGACCGACGACTCGTCGGCGTAGGGCAGGCCGACGACGGCGTCCGCCAGTCCGGTTGCCGGCGAGCCGGTATCGCCGAGGAGGACAACCGTAGGGGTACGTCCCTTGACCTGGCTGAGCACGGAAAGAATTTCACTCGTCGTGCCCGAGCGCGTGATGGCGACGATCGAGTCATAGGAGCGGGTGGCCAGCACCGAGGCCTCCGAGGCGGCGAAGGCGTCGGTCTCCCCCCTGCCGGCAGCTTCGCGGGCTGCGGCGTAGGCCTGGGCCATGAACCATGAAGTTCCGCATCCGATTACTGCGACCCTGCGGCCGTCGGCCGGCAGCAGCCGCTCGGACCCGGCCTGGGCTATTGCCTGCTCCCAGAGATCGGGCTGGGAAGCCAATTCCGCAGCCATGTGCTGGCCGGGGGCAGCCCCGACTGGCGCTGACGGTTCGGTGGACTGTGACATGGGGTCTCCTTCGGGCGGAGGTGCCCGGTGCTGGAAGAATGGGGAATGCTGCTCCCATGATGAACGGTGATCGAACCAGATGTCCAGTGCTCAACTGCGATCATGACCGGAAACGCTCCCGTCCCCCGCGGCCCGCTCCCTTCCTTTGCCGTGGGTGACCGCAGGGATTAGGGAAAACGCCAGCGCCAACCTGCGGCGCGTTTCTCTTGACGTGAGACCCACATCACGTCATTATTTCTGCATTAGGTGATTCCTTGTGATTGGGGGACGCCTTCACGTATCACAAAAAACCATCGTGTTGCCGACTCCCGGGTCCCGCCCGCGGCCGTCCTGCCCGTCCGGACCAGAACTTCCCGCGTCGGTGCCATCACTCGAAATATCACCTGAAAGAGGAATTCATGAAGAGCAGACTGCGCAAAGGTCTCGTGGCTGCCGTCGCCGCCGGGACCCTGATGGTCACCTCCTGCGGCTTTGGCGGGGGTGGCTCCGAAGCGGAAGGCGAAGGCGGAGACACCACGATCGACATGCTCGTGCCGAGCTACTCCGATAACACCAAGGCGCTGTGGGAAGGGGTCGTCGAGGAGTTCGAAGCCGCCAACGACGGCGTCACCGTGAACCTGCAGATTGAATCCTGGGAGAACCTCGAGTCTGTGCTGCAGACCAAGATCCAGTCAGGTGAAGCCCCCGACATCTATAACGGCGGTGCCTTCTCGGCCTTTGCGGCCGAGGGACTGCTGTACCCGGCCGAGGACATCGCCTCCGAAGAGATCATCGGCGACTTCCAGGAATCCTTCGTCGAGAACGAATCCTTTGAGGGAACCCAGTATGGCCTTCCGCTGCTCGCCTCCGCCCGCGCCCTGTTCTACAACAAGGACCTGATGGAGGAGGCCGGCGTTGCCGAGCCACCGAAGACCTGGGATGAGCTCTACGACGCGGCCAAGAAGATCACCGACACCGGGACACCCGGCTACGGCATGCCGCTGGGCTCCGAGGAAGCCCAGGGTGAAAGCCTCATCTGGTTCGCGGGCAACGGCGGCGGTTTCGGAGACGAATCCGAAATCACCGTCAACACCCCCGAGAACGTCGAAGCTGCCGAGTTCATGAAGAAAATGATCACCGACGGCGTCACCCAGCCCGACCCCGGCGCCACCCAGCGCACTCCGATGATCAACGTCTTCGCCCAGGGCAAGATCGGAATGGTTTACGCCCTGCCGCAGACCGTGGGCCAGATCGATAAGGAAAACCCCGACCTCAACTACGGTGTTGCAAACGTTCCTACGAACACCGGGGAGCCTGCAACTCTCGGCGTCGCAGACCGCCTGATGGCCTTCAAGAACGATGAGAACAAGCAGGAAGCCATCACGCAGTTCATGGACTTCTTCTTCGAAACCGGCACCTACGTGCCGTGGGTCGAGGCCGAGGGATTCCTGCCCACCACCAAGAGCGGTGCCGAGGAGATGGCATCCAACGAGGTCCTGAAGCCGTTCCTCGAGATGCTTCCCGACGCACAGTTCTACCCCACGTCCAACCCGGCGTGGAACGCAACGGATGGCGCCTTCAAGTCGCTCATGGGCCAGCTTGAGGACCAGGAGGCCAAGACGGTACTGGACCAGATCCAGGCCAAGGCCGACGCCGCCGGCTGACCCGCGGGCTACCAGCAGCACCTTTTCGGCATAGGTATCTACCCAGCAGGGGAGCCGGCCCGGTCCGGGCGGCTCCCCTGCGTTCCCTAAGGAACGGTCCGCACTCCATGAGCACTTTGACACCCCCGGTCATCCGGGAACGGAAACGCGGCGGCGGTCCCCAGAACCGGGACAGCCTGTGGGCGGCCCTTCCCTGGGTCGGCCCGGTCCTGCTCCTGATCTTCGGAGTAGTCCTCTTCCCCGCCGCATACATGATCTACTCCTCGACACGGCGGATCAGCCAGGCCGGAACGAACGTCGAAGGCGTCGGCTTTGAAAACTTCGCCACAGTCTTCGCCGACCCGAACCTGCCCCGGGTCCTGCTCAACACCTTCGTCTGGGTGATCGTCGTCGTTTCGGTGACGGTCGTCCTCTCCCTGCTGCTCGCCAACTTCCTCAACAAGCCCTTTCCCGGCCGAACCCTGGTGAGGATGGCTGTCATCGTCCCCTGGGCGGCAAGCGTCGTCATGACGACAACGGTCTTCTACTACGGCCTTGACCGCGACTACGGCATCATGAATTCCTTCCTCGTTGACATCGGACTCCTCGATTCGACCTATGGGTTCACGAAGAACGTCGCGACGGCCCTGGGGGCCGCGATCGTCGTTGGGATCTTCGTCTCGATCCCCTTTACCACCTATACGCTGCTCGCCGGGCTGCAGGCCGTTCCGTCCGACGCTCTCGAGGCCGCGAAGATGGACGGTGCGGGCCCAGTCCGCACCTACTTCAGCGTCGTGCTGCCGCAGCTGCGCGGCGCGCTCGCCGTCGCCGTGCTGATCAATGTGATCAACGTGTTCAACAACCTGCCGATCCTGCGCATCATGACCGGCTCAATCCCCGGCTACAGCGCGGACACCCTCATGACCTACATCTTCAAGGTGCTTCAGTTCGATCGGCGGCTCGACATCGCCAGCGCCCTCAGCGTCGTGAATTTCGCCGTCGTCATTCTGATCGTTGCGGTGTACGTGAAGGTCGTTCGACCCATGAAGGAGACCTGAGGTGTCAGTGAGCGCTCCGGCGAAAGCCGCCATCCCGCCGGTGCGGCAGGACCGTGTCCGCAAGTACGGGCCCGACGGCATCAGCGGACGGCGGCTCGGCCTGCGCATTGCGGTCGGCGTCATCATCGCGTTGGTTTTCCTGACGCCGTACCTGATCATGCTGGTCGGCTCCCTCAAGACCCGGCCGGAAATCCTGAGGGTGCCGCCGCGGTACTTCCCGCAGGACGGCCTTCAGTTCGGGAACTACGCGTCGATGTGGTCGACGCCCGAGACCCCCCTGCCGTTCAACCTCATCTCAACACTGATCATCTCGATCTTTGCGACGCTGCTCGTGCTCCTGGTTGCCACGCCCGCGGCCTACTACACGGCACGTTTCCGCTTCCCGGGAAAGATCGCGTTCCTGTTCCTCGTCATCGTGACGCAGATGCTGCAGCCGGCGGTTCTCACCGCGGGGCTGTTCCGGCAGATGCTTGTTCTCGACATCAACGACACGTGGCTGGCGATGATCCTGATCAACGCAGCCTTCAACCTTTCGTTCGCGCTGTGGATCATGCACAGCTTCTTCGCCGGCATCCCCAAGGAGATCGACGAGGCAGCCCAGCTCGACGGCGCCGGCCGGCTCAAGGTCCTCTTCACCGTGAACCTGCCGCTTGTCTGGCCCGGCATTGTCACCGCGATCATCTTCACCTTCGTCTCCTCCTGGAACGAGTTCGCTGCGTCCCTGGTGATCATGTCCACGGCCGAAAACCAGCCGTTGTCGGTGGCGCTGACGAAGTTCATCGGTCAATACGCCACGAGTTGGCAGTACGTGTTCGGCATCTCGATCGTGGCGATCATCCCCGTGATCATCCTCTTCGCACTCATCGAGAAGCGGCTGATCGGCGGACTCACCGCGGGAGCCGTCAAGTAGCCGGGCCGAAGCATGGGAGGCGCTTCCAACTTTTCGTTGTGGAGCGCCTTCTGCGGTGCTATCCCTAGAAGATGTCCGCAGCGGAGCGTGTCGAAGGAGAAGCGATGACAACGAGTCCCGACGCAGAGGAACGCGAGCTCAGCGACTGGAGCCGCACCCTGACCCAGGCGCTGCAGATCCTCGACCTTGAGGTGGACTCCGCCAAGATCCTCGAGGTGGCCGCCCGGTCGTCGTCGGCCGTCGCGCCGAACGCGGGAGCCATCAGTGCCTTCCTCGTGGGATATGCGGCGGGCACCGTCACCACCAAGGGCCGCAAGGGTGCGGACGAGGCGGTCCAGAAGGCCGCCTCCACCGTGCTGCGGGTGCTTGCCACGGGCGATGACCGCGAAGAAGAAGGCTGGACCGGCACCGCGCAGTAAATTCCGCGTTGAGTGTGCAGCTCACCACCGAAAGCCCGTTCCAAAGGGTGGTGAGCTGCAGTTTCGGCGCGGGGCGGGTGTGGCCGCGTCGGTGCGTTCCGGCGGCTTGCGCGTTGAGTGTGCAGCACACCACCGAAAGCCCGTTCCAAAGGGTGGTGAGCTGCAGTTTCGGCGGGAGTAGGAGCCGGCGACGGTGTCGAGATGGCCTCGGGAGTGCTCCGCGTCGGTGTTGGAACGTCGGTGTTAGCTAGTCTGTGCCGGTGCCGGTGTCGGCTGACGGCGGCCCCGGTGCCGTGAGGTGCTGCAGTGCCTGCTCGAGGAAGCCGCGCAGCGCCGGATCGGTCGTCAATGCAAGGGCCCTGCCGTAGGCCTCCGCCGCCTCCGCGGTCCGGCCCGCCTCGGCCAGCAGGTGCGCTCGGGTTGCCCAGGCCGGCTGGAAATCCTCGAGAGCCGGAGCGTTCGCCGCGTCGAGGAAGGACAGGGCCGCGTCCGGGCCGGATGCCTCGCCCAGGGTGGAAGCGAGTGAGACGATCCCTCCGAGAGTAGGTGTGAGGGCCACCAGGGCCTCGTTGAGGCGGAGCAACGCCTGCCAGTCGGTCCTCCCCGTGCGGGCCCGGGCGCAGTGGACCGACTGCATCGCGGCCTCGAGCTGGAACCTTCCGATTCGCCCTAGGGAGTGGGCACGCCGCAGGTGTTCTTCTCCGCGGGCGATCAGATCACGATCCCAAAGGCTGGTGTCCTGAAGGGCGAGGGGAACAAACCCTCCGGCCGAGGCAGTACGCGCGGTTCCCCGGGCCAGCGACAGGCAGATCAACGCGGCCAGTCCGTGCACCTCCGGCTCGTTGGGAAGCAGTTCAGTGAGAAGCGTCGCAAGGTACAGCGCCTCGGCGGCGAGGTTCTCGGGAGGGTCGGCGCCTGCCCCGGCCTCGGAGTGAGCCCCGGTGTCCGGGCCTGCCCCGAGGCGGGCCCGGGCGTCGACCCCTGTCTGAGGTTGGGCCCCGGCGTCCGCCCCGGATGGTTCACCCAACCCAACTCCCGCCCGCACTCTTCGGGCGCCCGGCGAGGGGCTTCGCCAGTCGAGGGCATACGCGCCGTACACCGCCTCGAGCACCGCGGGCAGGCGCTCCTTCAGCACTGTCGTGTCGGGCAGGACGAAGGGAATGCGGGCCTCGCGGATGCGCCGCTTGGCGCGTACGAGGCGCTGCGCCATCGCCGGTGCCGGCACGGCGAAGGCCGAGGCGATCCGGTCCGACGGAACGCCTAGAACCACCTGGAGCATCAGGGGCGTACGGACCCCCGGGTCGATGGCGGGGTGGGCGCAGACGAAGAGCAGGGCGAGCCGTCGGTCCGGAATGGCCTCGACGTCGACCTCGTCCCAGTGCACGGCACCCGGCAGGGCGGAGCCGGACCCGACGGGTGAAGGGACAGCCACCAGGGAGCCTGTTCTCCGGGATGTGCCACTCGGGGGACCTGCTCCGGAGGAACCGGCGTCGGGCTCCAACGGCACGGAGGTACGGTAGGCCGCCGACCGGTAGCGGTCCCGCTGCCGGTTGCGCGACACCGTGAACAGCCAGGCCTCGGGGTTCTCCGGGATGCCGGAAACCGGCCAGTTGGTCAGCGCGCGGAGGAACGCGTCGGCCAGGGCATCCTCGGCGGCCTGAAGGTCGCCGGTGGGTGCGGCGAGCAGGGCGAGCAGGCGGCCGTAGGAGGCGCGGGCCACGGACTCGGCCCGAGCCCGCGCCTCGGCAGTGCTCAGCCCAGTTCCTGCCACTGTCCCTCGCGGAAGGAGATCGCTGACGGACGGATCTCGATCACCCCGTACTGGGCGCCCGGGCACTTGGAGGCCCAGGCGAGGGCCTCGTCGAGGTCCGGGACGTCGATGACGAAGGCCCCGGCGAGCTTTTCCTTGGTGTCGGCGAACGGGCCGTCCTGGATGGAGAGAGTGCCCGTCCGCAGCGTCACCGTCGTGGTCATCTCGGCGGACTTGAGGATCTCCGCGGCGACGAGGATGCCCGCGGCGTTGAGCGACTTCGCGTACGCATCGAAAGCCTCCCGGAAAGGGGCCATGTCCTCCTCGGTGATGCCGGCGTCGGCGGGTTCGGGGTTATTCAGGAGCAGGGAGTAACGCATGGTTTGGACCTTTCGTATTCGGCGGGCGCGGGGTGCGTCCCGTATGCCCATGACGGCCGGAGCGGCCCCGAATCGACATTTCCACGGGAAAATCCCGCGAAATTCTCAGGCCGGCGCCGCCGCCGCGGAACCGGCGTTCGCGTCCGCCGCCTCACCCGCCTCCTCGCCCGCCGCGTCACGAGCAGTCGGCTCGAGCCGAATCAGGACCGCCTTCGACACCGGGGTGTTGCTTCCCTCGGCCACCGAGTCCAGCGGGACGAGGACATTGGCCTCCGGGTAGTAGGCCGCGGCGCATCCCCGGGCGGTGGGATAGGACACCAGCCGGAAGTCGCGCAGCACGCGTTGGATCCCGTCGTCGTACACGCCGTGCAGGTCGACCTGCTGGCCGTCGGACAGGCCGAGCTCGGCGATGTCCTCGGGGCTGACGAACACGACGTGGCGGCCCTTCCGGATGCCTCGGTAGCGGTCGTTGTGCCCGTAGATGGTGGTATTCCACTGGTCGTGCGAGCGTACGGTCTGGAGGATCAGGGTGCCCGGCGGACGCTCGAGGGGCTCAAGGTCATTCACAGTCAGCACGGCACGACCCGTGGGGGTGCGGAAAGTCCGCGAGTCCCGTGGTCCGTTGGGCAGCACGAAACCGCCGTCCTGCCGGATCCGCTCGTTGTAGTTCTCGCAGCCGTCAACGACGTGGGAGATGTGTTCGCGGATGAGGTCGTAGTTCTTCTCGAAGCCGGCCCAGTCTGCCTTCACCCGGTCGCCGAGCGTCTCGCGGGCCAGCCGGCTGATGATCACCGGCTCGGAGAGCAGGGTGTGCGACACCGGCTCCACGCTGCCAAATGAGGGGTGGACGGCGCACACTGTGTCCTCGACCGAGACGAACTGGCGGCCGCTCTCCTGCACGTCGATTTCGGTGCGCCCCATGGTCGGCAGGATCAGGGCCTCTTCCCCGGTGATCAGGTGGGAGCGGTTGAGCTTGGTGGAGATCTGCACGGTCATCTCGGTGTTGGCGAAGGCCGCCTCGGCGACCTGTGTGTCGGAGATGGCCGACACCAGGTTGCCGCCGAGGGCGACGAGCACCTTAATCTTCCCGTCGCGCATCTGGTGGATGCTTTCGACGGAGTCGACGCCGTGGTCCCTCGGCACGTCAAAGGAGAACTCCTTGCCGAGCGCGTCGAGGAAGGTCGACGGCATCTGCTCCCAGATGCCCATGGTGCGGTCGCCCTGCACATTGCTGTGCCCGCGGATGGGGGAGGCACCGGCACCGGGCTTGCCGATATTGCCGCGCAGCAGCAGCAGGTTGATGATCTCCTTGATCGTGGGGACTGCCTTCTTCTGCTGCGTGATCCCCATCGCCCACGTAATGATGACCCGCTCGGCCCGCAGGTAGCGTGCGGCAAGTTCGTCGATCTCCTCGCTGCGCAGCCCGGTCGCCTCGAGCACCGCCTGCTCGTCGAGCTGGGCGAGGTGCTCGCGGAGCTCATCGAGGCCCTCGCAGTGCTTCTCGAGGAAGTCGTGGTCGAGGACCTTGCCCGGATTCCTTGCCTCGGCCTCGAACACCCGCTTGGAGACGGCCTGGAGCAGCGCCATGTCGCCGCCGAGCCGGATCTGCAGGAACTGATCGGCGATCTCGGTGCCGCGCCCGACGATGCCGCTGACCCGCTGCGGGTTCTTGTACCTCCGCAGGCCCGCCTCGGGCAGGGGGTTTACGGCGACGATCTTCGCGCCGTACTCCTTGGCCTCCTCCAGCGCGGTGAGCATGCGCGGATGGTTGGTCCCCGGATTCTGGCCGAGGATGATGATCAGGTCCGACTTCGCGAAGTCGTCGTAGGTGATGGTGGCCTTGCCGATGCCGATCGTCTGGCCCATGCCCCAGCCCGAGGACTCATGGCACATGTTCGAGCAGTCGGGCAGGTTGTTCGTGCCGAAGCCCCGGACGAACAGCTGGTAGAGGAACGCCGCCTCGTTCGAGGTCCGCCCGCTGGTGTAGAAGGCCGCCTCATGCGGGGATTCCAGGGAGTTGAGTTTCCGGGCGACAATCGAGAACGCCTCGTCCCAGCCCACCGGACGGTAGTGGTCCTCGCCGGCGGCCTTGTAGACGGGCTCGGTAAGCCGGCCCTGCATGCCGAGCCAGTACTCGGTGCGTGCACGCAGGTCGGTCAGCGAGTGTTCGGCCCAGAACTCAGTGCCGATGACGACGGGGGTGGCCTCCCAGGTCACCGCCTTGGCGCCGTTTTCGCAGAACTCGAAGGCCTTGCGGTGGTTCGGGTCGGGCCAGGCGCAACTGGGACAGTCGAAACCGTCCTTCTGGTTCAGCGCCAGCAGGGTCTTCCGGGTCCGGTCCACCCCCATGTGCTCGAGCGCCGGCTTCATTGAGTAGTAGACCCCCGGCACGCCGGCGGCCCAGTTTTTCGGCCGGTTCTTGACCTCGACGTTCTTCTCGTCGGGTTCCTCGACCGGAGGGTTGCTGCGGACCACGGTGCACTTCCCTTCTTCCGGCACCGCTCGTCCCTGGGCGCATGCCGGTTCCTCTGCGGAACACCTTGTCACTCAGGACTAGCAGGCGCGCGGAGCCGCCGCAACCCTTTGTTGGCCCCTAGAGGGTGTGGATGCTCCAGCGCGCCTCGTGGGATCCGCCGGGAGCCAGCACGACGAGGTCGGTGCCCGAATTGAAGGCATCCGGCGGGCACGTCATGGGCTCCACGGCCATGCCGATGCGGGAGACCGCAGGGTCCGGCTGGTCCGCAGTGTGCACCTGCACCCAGGGGCAGTCCCGGCCGAAGGTGATGCCCGCGCCGCGGCCGTCGGTGCCGGTGACACCCACGGTGACCCGCCCGTCGGCGTCGTACGCCAGGTCCGTGAAGGCATGGTCGATGAAGGTCGCGCCCACGGCGCGAGGAGCTCGGAAATCGAACTCCTCGTGCACCGGGTCGAGGGTGGTGGGGATCAGCCGGTCCTCGGTGACGTTCAGGACGGAGTCCGCGGGCAGGGAGAGGGTCCAATCGTCGACGAGGCCGTTCCCGCCCACGAGATACGGGTGCGGCGCGGTGCCGTAGGGGGCGGGGGAGGGCCCGGTGTTTGTCGCCGTCACCGTCGTGGACAGGCCGCCGTCGTCGAGCACGTAGTCAACCTGGACCAGGAGGCGGAAGGGGTAGCCGTCCTGGGGGACCACCTCGGCACGAAGCCGGACGGAGGACTCGGTGTGCTCCTCGGCAACCCAGTCCTGCCAGGCCATCAGCCCGTGCAGGGCGTGACCGCGGTTGGGCTCGGTCATTGCGAGGAAGTTTTCCTTCCCGCCGAAGGTGTACCGGGCGTCGACGATCCGGTTGGGCCAGGGCGCCAGGAGTGCACCGCGGAAGAAGGGGCGGACCTCGGATTCCTCGTAGGGCACGACGAGGTCCCGGCCCTCGAAGCGCAGCCGGCGGACCGAGGCTCCGACACCGGCGATGTCGGCGGTGTAGCCGCCGGCGCGAAGCGTGTACTGGTGGCCCGAGACGGGCACTGCGGGGTCCATCGGTGTCATGAGTTCCTCTGGGGTGGGTGCTGGGTACTGGCTGGGAAGGCGCCTCCGCGGGAGGTGCCTTCAGAAGTCTAGTGCGCAGGGATCGGGGTTTCGGTCGTCCCCTGACATGGCGCTTAACGGGCGATTCCCCCCGGCGCGTGCGCCGGGGGGAATCGGGAACCGTTGTGAGCCCTTCGGGGGTTCAGCCCTTCAGGTGTTACCCCTTCACGCCGGAGCGTGAGACTCCCTCGATGATGAACCTCTGGAGGAAGACGAACAGCGCCAGGACCGGAAGGCTAGCCATCACGGCGCCGGCCATCAGCAGGTCGTACCTCACCGCGTTGGCCGACTGGAGGGTCGAAAGGCCCGCGGGCAGGGTCTGCACCTCGGGGCTGAAGAGCACGTAAATCGGCCAGAGGAAGTCGTTCCAGTTGGTGAGGAACGCCAGCAGCGCCAGCGTGGCCATTGCGGGCTTCGCGAGCGGCAGGATGATCTTCGTGAACATCTCGAACCGGTTCGCCCCATCGAGCCGGGCGGCTTCCTCGAGGTCTTCAGGCAGCGCTCCGAAGAACTGCCGCATGAAGAACACACCGAAGGCCGACGCAGCGGTCGGGACGATGATCGCCACCAGGGCGTTGAGCCAGCCCAGGCCGCTCACGATCAGGTAGTTCGGGATGATCAGGATGACCGGGGGCACCAGCAGCGTGGCGACGATGACGCCGAACACGATCTTCTTGCCCCGGAACTCCATCCGCGCCAGCGGGTAGGCGGCGAGGGCGGAGATCACGACGACGAGGGCCGCGTGGAGCAGTGCGGCCACCATGCTGTTGAGGAACCAGCGCAGCACCGGGGTGCTGCTGCCGGGGGCGAGGATCGACTCGTACGCCTGCAGCGTCCACGGGTCGGGGATCCAGCTCGGCGGGATCCCGGTGGCATCCTCACGCGTCTTGAAGGACGTGACGAACATGAAGATGAGCGGGCTGATGAAGATCAGCGCCACAATGCTGAGGATGATCAGCCGCAGGACCATCTTGCGCCGCCCGGCGGGATCGGCGCGCTTGGTGGACGGGCGCCCGCTGTTCCCTGCACCGGATGCGCCGGATGCTGTTGACGCACCGGACTCGGTGAGCTGTGTCATTTCCCCTCCTTCTTTTCACGGAAGAGCCAGAACACGATGAGGCTCAGGAGCATGAGGAACAGGGTGAGCACGTAGCTCATGGCTGCCGCGTTCCCCATCTGGAAGTTGCGCAGGCCCGTTTCGGCGATCTGGTAGATCGCGGTGCGGGTCTCACGTCCCGGACCGCCAAGGGTGATCAGGTAGGACTGGCCGAACATGTTCACCGAGGCGATGAGCGTGACGATGGTGACGAAGGACAACACGGGGCGCAGCCCGGGGATCGTGACATTGAGGAACTGCTGCCACTTGTTGGCGCCGTCGACCCTTGCCGCTTCGTACAGCTCCGCGGGGATGTCCTGCAGGGCCGCCAGGTAGATGACAGCGTTGAATCCGAGGGTCCACCACACCGTCACGCCGATCAGGGCAACCCAGGCCGCGGGGGTGGAGGTGGTCCAGGCGATGTTGTCCGGCAGGCCGATCACGCCGAGGTAGTAGTTGACGAGGCCGATGTTGTTGTCGAGCAGGTAGCGCCAGAGCACCGAAATCACTGCGACGCCAAGGACGTACGGCGCGAAGTACACGGCGCGGAAGAAGTTCCGGCCCGGGAACTTCGAGGCCATCAGCAGTGCGACGGCCAGCGGGATGGTCAGCAGCAGCGGAACGCTGAAGACGGTGAAGATGCCCGTTGCCTGCATGGAGCTCCAGAAGCTCTCAAAGTAGGGCGAGTCGGGCTGGAACAGCGACACGTAGTTCGCCAGCCCGACAAAGGGCTGAAGCGGACGGGTGTAGTCCCAGGCGTGCAGGCTGATCCAGAGGCCAAAGACGATGGGGACGAGGACGAACCCGATGAAAAGGATCAGGTACGGAGCGAGGAACAGCCACGGAGTGCCTGCGGCCTGCTTGGCGACACCCTTATTCGTTTTTGGGGCCGCAATTCGGGTGGGCGTAGTGGTCGGCTGACGCCCGGGCGCCTCCCCCTTCGAGGAGGCGCCCACCTGGGATGAGGATTTCATGTTCGGCTATTTTCCAAACGAGGCTTGGTTTTCTTCCATCAGCTGGGATGCTTTCGCAGCAACTTTTGAAAGGGCTTCCTTGGGCTCCTGCTCGCCGAGGATCGCGTTGTCGACGCCGACCTCGAGAGTCTCGGCCTGGACGGTGCCCAGACCCGGGACGGGAGGCAGGAACTTCATGGAGTCGACCTTCGCAGCGATCGGTTCCTGCGGGGTTCCATCAAGTGCTCCGCCTTCGCGCACCGAGGTGCGGGCCGGGATCATGCCTGAGCCGGCCCAGGTGTCGGAGTTCTCGCTCATCCAGGCGATGAAGACCTTGGCGGCGTTCACCTTGTTCTCGTCGGGAGTGGCCTGGCGGGGGAGGAAGAAGTTGTGCGAGCTGGCCCACACTGCGTCTTCCTCGCCGATCACGGGGATCGGAGCGGCTGCGTAAGGCACGCCGGCGGCTTCGAGGTCGTTGAACTGCCAGATGCCGTCCCAGGTGATGGAGTTTTCACCGTTCTTGAAGGCGACGTACTGGGAATCGATGGCGACGTTCTTGGGGCTGTACCCATCCTCGATGATCGAGGTCTGCCATTCGAGTCCCTCGACGCCGGCCTCCGAATCGAAGGTGGCCTTGGCGCCATCGGCGTCGTAGGGCTCGCCGCCGTTCTGCCACAGGAGGGAGAGGTTCATGAGGTGGCTGGGCCACTTCGCGGGCATCCAGAACGGGTTCTCGTAACCGGCGGCCTTCAGCTTCTTCAGCGCGTCCTCGAAGGATGCGGCGTCGGTGGGGGCCTCGGTGATGCCCGCCTTCTCGAAGTGCTCGGTGTTGTAGTACATCGCCAGAGAATGAACGTCCAGCGGGACGCCGTAGCGCTTGTCCTCGTACACGCCTGCGTCCCAAACCTCTTCGGTGAAGTCGTCACCGGTCAGTTCGAGCTCCTCGGCGAGGTCATCGACGGGAACGATGACGTTGCGGGCGGCGTTGCTCGACAGCTGCTCAAGGTGCATGACCCCGACGTCGGGGCCCTCGCCGGCCTGAACGGCGGCGGGAAGCTTCTGGTACATGTCGGCCCACTTGATGGTGTTGGGGACGACCTTGATGTTGTCATGCTCGGCGTTGAATTCTTCGACCATCTTTTCCATGAACGGGCCGTCACCGCCGGTGAACCCGTTCCAGTAGTCGAGTTCGACCTTCGGGCCGGTGTATTCACCGGTGAACTCCGTGGCCGTGCCCTGCTGGGCTCCGCCACCTCCGCAGGCGGTGAGTGCCAGAAGGGCGGTGGCCCCAACGGCGGTGGCTGTGAATACACGGTTACGGATGAACCGCTTCGGATAGGTCATCATTGTCCTCCTCGGTGAAAGTGGTGCTCAGCGCCCGGGGCGTTTCGCATCGTTGTCAGGCGGCCCATCCGGCAAGGCGGCGTTCCGTAGACGTTGCCTCAAGATACAGCGCTGTAAACTCGTATGTCTAGTAAGCCCCAATGAGTCCCGACTGTCCACTAGTATTAATTTTCCAGCGAGGGGGTGGCAGTGAAGCGAGTAAGACTTGTCGATGTAGCCGAAGTCGCAGGCGTGTCGACGAAGACCGTGTCCAACGTTGTCCATGATTACCCGCATGTGGCGCCCGAACTGAGGCTCCGGGTGCAGGCCGCCATCGACAAGCTCGGCTACCGGCCGAACCTGACCGCCCGCCGCCTTGTCACGGGCAGAACCGGGATGATCGCCCTCGCCATTCCGGAGATCGACCACCCCTACTTCTCGGAGCTTTCCCGCCAGATCGCCGAAGAGGCGGCGCGGCGGAACTACCGGGTCATCATCGAACAGACCCTGGGCAAACTCGACGCCGAACACGCAGTGCTCGAGGACCGCGAAGCCGGCCTGGTGGACGGCATCATCTTCCACCCGGTCAGTATTGGCGCACTGTCCATCGCAAAGCTCCACCACGACACCCCCCTGGTGCTGCTGGGGGAGGGCGCGATGCCGGCGACCAGCGACCACGTGATGATCGACAACGTCGCCGCAGCGGCCGAAGCGGTCCATTTCCTCCTCCGGCAGGGCCGGCGCCGCATCGCCTTCCTCGGAGTCGTCGAGGACGACGTCACCTTCTCGACGGACAAGCGGCTGCTTGGGTACCAGCAGGGCCTGATCGAGGCAGGGCTGGATCCGGATCCCGCGCTCGTGCTGTCGGTAAAGGACTTCTCGCCCGAAGCCAGCGGTGAGGCGGTTCGGGCTGCCCTGGAGCGGGGGGTCTCCATCGACGGCATCGTCTGCCGCGACGACAAATTCGCCGCCGGAGCCCTGCGTGCCTGCGCCGCCGCCGGCATTTCGGTGCCCGATGGAATCGCGGTGCTCGGGTGGGATGACACGGCTATTGGGAAGTACACGACGCCGAGCCTGACCTCGGTGGCTCCGGACAAGTCGGCGCTGGCTTCGACGGCCCTCGAACTGCTGACCGAACGCATCGACGGCTTCCGCGGTGTCGGTCGGCACCGGATCGTTCCCCATGGACTCACGATCCGGCAGAGCACCCCGTCCGTGTCCTCCGGGCTGGCAGTGCCCCAGGGCAAGCCGGCCGTTCCGTCGGCCTGAACGGGCGCCCCAACCTGAGTCGCGTCATCGTGGAGCGTTTGGCGAAATTGACTTTACAGCGTTGAAAAATTCGGTCAGGATTGACGCCATGCCTAACTCTTCCTCCTTCAGTGCAAGCACCCAAGACGGCAGCTACCCGCGGCCCCAGCTCGTCCGGCGCCACTGGCACGATCTGTCGGGGGAGTGGGAGTTCGAGCATGACGACTCAAATACCGGGGTTGAGAGCGGGTGGGCAGCCGGGACGACCAGCTTCAGCAAACGGATCCTCGTCCCGTTCCCGCCCGAATCCACCCGCTCCGGCATCGGAGCCACGGGCTTCCATCCGGTGGTCTGGTACCGGCGCACGCTCACCCCGGCCGACATTGCCGCAAGCGGATGGACCGGCGGTGAGGACCGGGTGCTGATCCACTTCGGCGCGGTGGACTACCGGGCCTCGGTATGGGCTGGCGACCGGTTGCTGGGCACCCACGAGGGCGGTCAGACACCGTTCTCCTTCGATATCACGGAGCAGGCGAGGACCGGGGAGGACTTCGTCCTCGTCGTCCGGGCCGAAGACGACCCCCACGACGTCTCCCAGCCACGCGGCAAGCAGGACTGGCTCGAAGAGCCCCATGTCATCTGGTACCACCGCTCGACCGGGATCTGGCAGCGGGTCTGGCTCGAGGCCGTCCCGGCCACTTCCGTCCGCCGGATCGCCTGGCGAACCGACGTGCCCGGCGGGACGGTGAGCCTCGACGTCGAACTGTCCTCCCGTCCGGTCGACGAGGTGAGCGTCCGGGTCGAGCTCAGCTACCGCGGCAAACCCCTCGGCACCCATCAGGTGTTCTCCTCCCAGCCACGGTTCACCATGACGAGCGCGCTGGCCCACCAGGCGAACGGCCAGGCCTATGAGAACCTCCTGTGGTCTCCCGACCACCCGCGACTCCTCGATGCGCGCGTCGTCCTGATGGACCGGGAGGGCAACGTCCTCGACGAGATCTGGTCCTACCTTGGCCTGCGCAGCGTGGGCGAGGCCGGCGGCCACTTCCTGCTGAACGACCGCCCGTTTTACGTGCGCTCCGTGCTGGAGCAGGGCTTCTGGCCCGACTCCCTGTACACCGCGCCGGACTCCCAGGCCATTCAGGACGAGATTCAGCTGATCAAGGACCTGGGGTTCAACTCGGCCCGGCTCCACGAGAAGGTCGAGGACCCCCGCTTCCTGTACTGGGCGGACCGCCTGGGCCTGCTGATCTGGGGCGAGATCGGAAGCACCTTCGAATTCTCCCCGACCGCCGTCCAGCGGGTCACCCGCGAGTGGATGAGCGTGGTCGAACGTGACATTTCGCACCCCTCGATCGTCACCTGGGTTCCGGTCAACGAGAGCTGGGGCGTCCAGCACATCTCGCACGATCCCGCCCAGCAGCACTTCGTGCAGGCCCTGTACCACCTCACCAAGGCCCTCGATCCGACCCGCCCCGTCGTCTCCAACGACGGCTGGGAGCACACCGAGTCCGATCTGCTGACCATCCACGACTACACGACGACTCACGACGGGCTGAAGGCGAACTATGCGACCGCCGAGGCGGTCGAGGGCCTCGTTGAGGGGGTGGGTCCGGCCGGCCGCAGGCTGACGACCCTTCCCACCGGTGGAAGCGGGAAGCCGGTGATGGTTTCGGAGTTCGGCGGGGTGACCTATGCGCCGAACAGTCCCATCGCCACCTGGGGCTACTCCACCGTCGATTCCCCCGAGGACTTCGCCGACCGCGTCGGCGGTCTGTTCTCCGCCCTGCAGACGAGCCCGGTGCTTGCGGGATTCTGCTACACCCAGCTCACCGACACGATGCAGGAGGCCAACGGGCTCACCGACGAAAACCGGAAGCCGAAGCTCCCGGTCGAGGTGATCCGTGCCATCGTCACCAACGGTGCGAAGGAAACCCACGACAATGTCGTGGATGAGGGCGAGATGATCCTCCCGCAGTGGCAGCCGGGGCCCGCAGCCTCAGCAGCCGTCGGCTCCTAGGCCGCCGATCCGCTTCCGCCCGCCCACCTGCCTTGAGCCGGTGGGCGGGCGGTCTCCATTAAGCGGCCGGTCAGAGGCTGGTGTCCAGCAGCTCGTTGAGGACCTCGGAGGCGGTTTCGGGGTCCCCGGCGTCGGAGTAGTGCTTGGCCGCCCGGAGGTAGTGCCTGCGGGCCGGCGCCGGTGCGTCCACGCTGGCGTGGTACTGGCCGAGGAGGCGCTCCCTCAGGCCTGCTGATTCGAACTCGAGGTCCTCCGGGTCCTTCACCTGTTCGATCAGCGCATAGGCGGCACCGAGGTCACCGCGCAGCGAGTGGAGGTGGGCCCAGGCGAGCAGCAGTTCCGACCGTTCGGAGTCCGTGCCGGCAATGCGGAACCCCAGATCGGCGTTGGCGAGGCACTGTTCGACGGCGTCGTCCGAGAGGCCGGCAAGGAGGCGCGCCGAGGCTGAGGCCCTGTTGAAGTGCGCCCAAAGCCCCACATCGGTGTGGGGGGTGAGGTGCTGTGCCGCGATGGCGTGCTGGGCCAGGCCGGTTTCCACATCGCCGCGGCGGAACGCGATATTGCCGACCACCCAGCCGGCCCTTCCGATCGTAGGGGAGGACATGCCCGGCACCGTCGAGAGGTCGGTGAGTGGAAGGGCTTCCTCCCAGGCCTCTTCGTAGTCCCCCCGAACCGACAGGGCAGCCACGAGGATGAATCCGCATTTGAGGCGGGTCACCGAGTGGTCGGGGAGTGTGGACGCGGCGGCGACGGCGGAGCGGGCGAGGGTGATCGCCTCGTCCAGGGCTCCGGTGGCGCGTTTCGCAACGGAGAGCGCGCTCAGCACGGTCGCCTCGAGCTCGGGCCATTCACCAGTCAGGGGGTGGGCGAGCAGTTCGGTAAGCGTCTCCTCCGCGAGATCGGGGCGCCGCAGGGCTGAGTATGCCTCGGCCTGGAGATTGGTGAAGTGCCACCAGATCGCCGAATTCGACTGCTCGCGGGCCAGGCTGGCAACATATTCGGATTCGGAGGCCGCGAGGGCGTAGTCCTTGAGGTCCCAGGCGTTCTGGGCGTGCTGCAGGGCGGCGGCGAGCGCACCGCCGTCGTCGGTGGGGCCGGTTCGGATCCAGCCGAGGACGGTCTGCGGGTTCAGCTTGAGCAGGTCGGCGAAACGCCAGGCCATCTCCCTGCTGGGCTGGCGCTGACCACTTTCAAGGAGGGAAACGTAACTCGCCGAGTACCGGCCGGCTCCGAGCTCGCTCTGGGTGAGTTTCCTCGCCGTGCGGGCGCTCCTCAGTTCGTCGCCGAATGCCATGCCATTTCCTCCCCCAGGGGAGCCCGGTGCGTCCCCGGGGACAGCCTATGCGCCTTTACTGACCCGTCAAATCTTTGACACGCCCTGTCACGCCGGACGGCCCTGGAGCTCCACGCTACTCCCGCACGGGATGGCGGCTGATGATCGAGATGCGGTTAAACGCCCCGATGGTGATGGCGATCCAGTTCACCGCTGAGAATTCGGCGTCGCTCAGGACCTTCCGGGCTTTCGAGTGTTCCTCATCGAGGACCTCCGAGGGAGGAAGCAGCGTGGCGCTCTCGGCAAGCGCGAGGCCGGCCCGCTCCTGCTCGCTGAACAGGTCGGTGTCGCGCCAGGCAGGAAGTACCGACAGCCGGCGTGGGGAGACTCCCGCCGCGAGGGCCTCCTCTGTGTGGACGTCAAGGCAGTAGGCGCAGCCGTTGAGCTGGGAGACCCTGACCTTGATCAGCTCCGAAAGCTCCGCGCCGATTCCTGCTGCGTCGGCCGTTTCCTTGACCTTCAGGGCCAGGCCGTTGAGGGCGCGGAAGAGTGCTGGGTCTTCCTTGTCGAGGAAGACGCGGCGGGCGGTGCGGGGCTGGGAATCGGTGGTCACGAAGGGTCTGCTTCCTGTCGGGCGGCGGTGGCTGGCTTGTCGATGAGGTGGTCCCATTCATGGTGGGTGCGGAGGTAGGTCGCGATGTAGGGACACAGCGGAACGATCCGCAGGCCGCTTGCGCCGGCGTCGTCAAGGGCGAAGCGGGCAAGCTGCGCACCGAGTCCGCGGCCGGAGTAGGCGCGATCGACCTCGGTGTGGAGGAGCAGGATCTGGTTGGAGGACGGGCGCAGTCGATAGTCGGTGAAACCAATGGTGCCCGAGCCCTCTTCCACCAGTTCGTAGCGGCGGCGTTCGGGAACGTTCATCACCCGCAGCGGGGCGTCCACGCCAGCGCTGCCGTTCTGCCCTGCGTCCATTGCCTGTCCTCCGTCGGAAGAAGGGCCGCCCGGCGGCAGGGTCCGCTCGCGCGGCTGCCGGCGCCCGTCGGCGGGCCCGTTGTCCTTTCGCTTTCCTTTTCAATTCTTGCACCGATCGGCCCGGACCTCCCCCGCGGAGGAAGGTGGCGCGGCCGGGTGGTCCGGTCCGGCGGCCCCGTGCTGAACGCAGTAGCATTCGAGGGGTGAAACCGTTTCTCCTGCTGGCCACCCGTGCCGACGACGCTGCCGCCGAGGGCGAATATCGGGGATTCCTGCGCTTCGGCGGGCTCGTACCGGACGAGCTCCACCGGGTGAGGGTGGAGCACGGACCGCTTCCGCCGATCGACCTGGAGCGGTACTCCGGGATCTTCGTGGGCGGCAGCCCCTACAACTCGTCGGATCCCGAGGAGGAGAAATCGGCCGAGCAGCGCCGGGTCGAGCGGGAACTCGGCACCCTCCTCGACGAGGTTGTGGCGGAGGACTTTCCCTTCCTAGGTGCCTGCTACGGCGTGGGAACGCTGGGCCGGCACCAGGGGGCGGTGATCGATCGGACGTTCGGTGAGCCGGTCGGTGCCGCGACGGTGACGCTCAGCGGAGCGGGCGCCGAGGATCCGCTGCTCGAGGGCGTGCCGGAGGCCTTCACCGCCTTCGTCGGCCATAAGGAAGCCTGTGCCACCCCTCCGCGGGGCGCGGTGGTCCTTGCCTCGTCACCGGCTTGTCCGATCCAGATGTTCCGGATCAAGGAAAACCTCTATGCCACCCAGTTCCATCCGGAGCTCGACGTCGATGCCTTGGTCGAACGGATTTCGATCTACCGCAACGCCGGGTACTTCCCGCCCGAGGAGGCCGAGGACTACATGCGGCGGGCCCGCGGCTACCGGGTGGATCATCCCGCCCGGATCCTGCGCAATTTCGTCCGCCGGTACGCGGTGAGCTGAGCGGCCTCCGGGGGCGCTTCGGCGGGCGCGGGTCGCGCTAGCTGAGCGCGTACTGCAGCAGGAACCCGTCGATGGCTGCAGGGGCGAAGACCTTCCGCATCACCAGGGTGGTGAGCCCCTCCAGGGCGGCATCGTCGCCCGCCGCTCCGCCTTCGACGGTGAGGCCCTTGGCGATCCGTCCGACGACGTCGGACATCACCCGCTCCCGCACCTGGTCGACGAACGCGGGGAGCACCCCGATGGTACCTCCGAGGACCAGCCGGTCGGGGTTGATGGTGGTGACGGTGGTCGCAAGTGCCCGTCCCAGGACGTCGGCGGCCGCCGTCAGTGCGTCAATCACCACCGGTTCGTCCCGCCGGGCGGCGGCGCTGATCTCCGGGAGGGTGGGGTAGCCGGCCGGGCCTAGCTTCAGGCCCAGGGAGCGCCCCGAACTGAAGGTGGCAAGGCAGCCGTGTCGGCCGCAGCTGCACACCGGCCCGTTGGGGGCGACGCGGATATGCCCGATGTCGCCCGCCGCGCCGTGGGCGCCGTGAAGGATCGAGCCGTCGACAACGATCCCGCAGCCGATGCCGGTGGCGACCTTGATGTAGACGAGGGTTTCGGCGTCGGTCCTGCGTTCGCCCAGCGCCGCGGTGCGTGCGTCATTCTCGATGACGAGGGGCACCGGCCAGCGCCCGGACATGGCGGCGACAACGGCGTCCGGCGGCCAGCCGGGGATCGTCGTTGAGTGGACCACGTGGCCGGTGGCCGCCTCGACCGGGGAGGGCACGCTCACCCCCACGCCGGTGAGGATCTCTGAGGTTTCCTGCTCCAGCAGTTCGGCCCCGGCCGCCAGCAGCGGCCCCAGGACGGTGTCGGCGGATTCGGAGATCCGGTGGGCCAGGGTGCGGGTGCGCAGCTGCCGGCCTCCGGTGTCGGTGACGCTGACCGTGGCATGGGTCTGGCCGAGGGCGAAGGCGAGGATGACGCGTCCCCGGTCGTCGAACCGGATCTTGCGGGAGCGGCGCCCGCCCGTGGCCTCGAGTGGTTCGGCCTCGTAGACCAGGCCGCGGCGCACCAGGGCATCGAGGCGTTCGTAGAGGGTGGCACGCGACATGCCGGTGGCCGCCAGCAGCTGCTGGCGGGACAGGCCACCGGTGGAACGGATCAGGTCAAGGAGGCTGCCGTGGGAGGCGGCCCCACCCAGCCCTGCTGGCACACGCTCAACAGCCATTTCCGTCCCCTCCTGTCCGGTCGTCCAGCCTACCGCAGGCCGTTCGGCCCTCCGGCCCGCGCCGGGTCAGGCCGCGGGGAACCAGTCCTCGGCGATCCGGTGGCCGAGGGTGCCCAGCAGGGCATCGGCATTGCGGATGGATTTCTGCAGGTCCTGCTCCAGCTCGGTCAGTGCGTAGGCGCGGGCGATTCCGAGTCCCTGCAGTTCCTCGGTGGTGAGGGTCCGCCGTCCGCAGACCGCGGCGACGGGCAGGCCGCGGGCCAGGGCGGCGCGGGCCACCCCGGCCGGTGCCTTGCCGCTGAGGGTCTGGGCGTCGAGGGAGCCTTCACCGGTGATCACCAGGTCCCCCTCGCCCAGCCGGGCGAGCGCGTCGGCGAACCCGACGAGTTCGAGGACCACCTCGACCCCGGGCCGGGTGGTGGCCTCGAGGACCGCCAGTGCGGCAAAGCCGAGCCCTCCGGCGGCCCCGGCCCCGGGCGCCTCGCTGACGTTGGGGTCGGACCCGCAGGCACGGTGGACCGCTTCGGCGTAGTGCCGCAGCCCGTCTTCGAGTGCGGCGACGTCGGCGGGCGAGGCGCCCTTCTGCGGCCCGTACACCGCTGCCGCGCCCCGAGGCCCGAGGAGGGGGTTGTCGACGTCGGTTGCGAGGATCACCTGGCAGGTGGCGAGCCGGGCATCGAGCGTCGTGAAGTCGAGCCGGCCCAGGTCGGCCAGGGCCCCGCCGCCGCGGCCGAGTGCGCGGCCGCGGCGGTTGACGGCGAGGGCGCCGAGCGCCTCAAGGAAGCCCAGGCCCCCGTCGGTCGAGGCGCTGCCGCCGACGCCGAGGATGATCCGGCGGGCACCGGCGTCGAGGGCGGCCCGCACCAGCTCACCGGTGCCGTAGGTCGTGGCGGCCAGCGGGGCGGGGATTCCTCCGGGCAGCTTTTCGAGCCCCGAGGCCTGCGCCATCTCGACGACGGCGGTGGCCGTCTCCTCGTGCCAGGCGAAGGCAGCGGCCAGCCGCTCCCCGGTGGGGCCGGTGACCATCACCTCCCGCCGGGCGTATCCGGCGCCGACCGCGGCATCGAGGGTTCCGTCCCCGCCGTCGGCGATGGGCATGCGAACCACCCGCAGGTCCGGGCGGTGCGCCGTCAGGCCGCGGCCGACGGCGGCGCACACGCTGGGGGCGCCCAGGGAGCCCTTGAACTTGTCGCTGGCGATGAGGACGGTTCTCATGACGGGGTATCCGGAGATGTTCCTCCGGGTGCGCCGATCCATTCGAGGGCCGCTGCGGCCGTCCACGCCTGGGCGAAGCTGCCTAACGGCGTTCCACTCAGGGGGTCGTAGTATTCGGCGAACTTCAGGTCGGAGAGCTGGTCCAGGGAGGCCGAGCGCAGGCCTCCGTAGAGGTGTTCCTGGCCGTCGCGGGCGCTGGCCCAGCCCAGGAGCAGGTTGAGGAAGGGCCAGACCGGCCCGCGCCAGTAGGTGCGGGGGCGGAACGCCGGGCTCGAGGGAGAGGTGGAGGGCGGCAGCGGGAACCGCAGGTCCGGGTGTCCCATCCAGTGCGGGCCCTGGAGCAGGTCACGCTGGCGCTCGAGCAGACCGGAGTCACCGCCGGCCACCAGCGGTGCGAAGCCGGAGACCGTGTCGGTGGAAATCCACTCGTCGGCCAGCACGTCGTAGTCGCGGGCCAGGCCGGTGGCGGGATCGACCGTTGACGCCACCCCGGCACGGAACCGTTCGGCCAGTTCCCGGAGCTCGGCGGCCTCCCCGTCGCGGCCGAGTTCGTCCCCGAGCCCGGCAAGCACCTCACTCGAAGCAGCCATAATGCCCGAGAAGAACACATCGCGGACCCGGAAGTCAACGGTGTCGCGGACAGCGTCGTCGTCGAACCGGACCGAGGCCATCTGCTGGACGAGCCAGAGGTACTTGGTGTACTCGGCGTCGTCGGGGCGCTCGCTGGCATGGGCGACGTGCAGGGTGTCCCGGCGCGTGAACGGCTTGACCTCCCCGGGGGTGAGGCGGGAGTAGGGTCCGTCCCAGCGCGGAGAATTGTCGAAGCCCGATTCCCAGCCGTGGTGGATCTCAACGAGGCCCACGCCGTCGGGGTCCCGGACGGTGGCCAGCCAGCGGTGCCAGGCGAGCCAGCCGTCGAAGGACTCGGCGAGGAAGGCCTCGGCGGCCTGCTGGTCGCTTCCGCCGTTCTCGCGTGCCCGGTCGAGGATATGGCGCAGGGCGATCGCGTGGACCGGCGGCTGGCAGATCCCGCTGCTCCGGGTCCCCGGCGGCAGCGCCGCGGCGTTGGCGGTTCCCCAGCGGTCGAACCCGGGGAAGTAGCCGGTGTCGTCGTCGGTGAAGACAATGTGGGGGATCATGCCCGTGGACCACTGGGCGGCCAGGAGCGTCCGGAGCTCGGTGATGGCGCGGGGAACCTTGACCCGGGCCAGGCCGATTGAGACGAAGGCTGCATCCCAGCTCCACATGTGCGGGTAGAGGTTGGGTGCGGCCGTGGTCATGGTGCCCAGGTCGTTCACGCGCAGGACTTCGATGGCGGCGGCGCGCAGCTCTGCGGTGCTGAGGGTTTCGGTGATCATCGTGCCACCAGCGCCATCGCGGTTTCGCTATCGAAGCCGGCACAGGAGGCGAGGAAGGGAACTGAGAGGGCCGCGCCTATCCCGCCAAGGAGGGCGCTGCGTCGTGAGACGGAGCGCTGCAGAAGTTGGGGAGGGGTGTTTTTCACTGGTGCTCCGATCGAGAGTGCTCCATTGCGCCTTTCGTCCAAGACTCAGACAAAAGTTTGGAAGTGTCAAGTGTTCGGATCGAACAGGGGTTCTCGGAGGGCCTGCTGAAGTGACGCGGTTGCGGTGGGGTTTGGTGGGTGGAGCCGGAACGAGGCGATTGCGCGGCACTCCCTCGGTGGGGCGGACGTTCGGATGCGCGTGTGGCGGGCCACTCAGTCGAGAAGTGGTGGTGTGGAGCCTTTGGGGGTCCGGCGGTCCAGTAGCCGTTGCGCCGGGGTCTTTGCTCGGGGTCCAGGTGGTGGGGTGGGAGGAACCAGGGGATGCCGTGCCGGGAGTGCACGGTCCAGGGCCCGTCGTGGATGCGGTGGTGGTGGTGGGAGCACAGCAGCACCCCGTCGCCGAGGGTGGTGGTGCCGCCCTTTTCCCA
>NZ_JAEKGC010000017.1 GCF_016405885.1 Arthrobacter sp. MSA 4-2
CCCAGCATCCCCGTCGACGGTAGTCTCCTGAGCGCCAGTGGTCTCATCGCCCTGGCCATCGCCGTCCTGGTTCCCCTCATTGGGGCGATCCTTGGCGGCAAAGCCGGCATGCATTTCCACCGCAAAGTTGACCAGGCCGGCATCGACCACCAGGCCGGGCTGACCTCCTAACCCGAAACACCAGGCCTGGCCAGGCGCGCAGTTCAGCATCGCGCGCCTGGTCAGGCCGTCTTCCATCACCCCACCAGATTGTTGAGGCAAGGCACCATGCCAAACGAGGTCCCCACAGATGCACACGACAGCTCCACACCCCGCGCCGGACAGGATCCAGCTGACCAGGACATTTTTGATGAACCTTCCGAAGGGGATTCCGGGCAGGCAGAAAACTTTCTTGAGAAACTCTCCGAAGCTCCCGCCCTTGAAGTGGACGAAGACAGCCTGGTGAAACCGGAAAACAGCTGAGCCCTAGGGTTATCTTGGCAGCACGGTTGGGGAGGCTAGGTCTGCAAGAGGAGGTGAGCAGGTGCTCGTCGGGATGTTCTGGCTGTGAGCGGCTCCGGTCTCTGGTCGTATCGTTTTACGCTATCGAACTTCTGAATGAGGACCCATACCGGCATCGACGCCGATGGGGCTCTTTCACCTCCAAAGCCCGGGCGACAGGGTCGGTGGAGGAGAGCAGCGTTTCGGCGGCAGTGGCACTGAAGATGGGCACTGCCGCGCCTGATATCAACGAAGGAATCAGCCAACTATTTATACCCGCAAACCTGCCCGTGGCGCATGGACAAATAAGTTCCGGCGGTGGTGCACGAATTGATCTACGCTGGTATTGCTGCCCCAGACCCCGACAGTGCTTACGACCGGAAACTCCGGCCGGATTCCAGGCAAGGGGTCAGCACATGCAACCTGGCAGCGAAGCATCCGGTGCAGTCCGATCCGATGTTCCAGCAGTCCCTTCCCACGGTATGCCACCACGGCAACCGGCCATCACCCTTAGGGATAAGGACAAAGCCGTGCGCAGGGTTCAACTGCTGCCTCAGAACAGTGTGGTCGCATCCTATGCCGCGCTCTTGAAGGAGGTGCGGCGGGACGGTCTCCTGGTGAGATGCAGGCGTTTCTACCTCACCGTAATCCTGATCCTGATGCTGGCTGCAGGCGCCGCGGCGGCGGGATTTCTGCTGCTCGGCGATACCTGGTTCCAACTGATCGTCGCCGGCGTCCTGGGTATCATCCTCACCCAATTCGCGTTTTTGGGACACGAGGCCTCCCATCGGCAGATCTTCGAGTCACGGGCGGTCAACGAGAGGGTGGGCCGCTTCCTTGCCGCCGGGGTGGTGGGGATCAGCTACGCGTGGTGGATCGACAAGCACACGCGCCACCACAATGATCCGAACACTGTGGGGAAGGACCCGGACATCGCCATGGGCACCTTGGCGTTCAGGGAGGAAGACGCAGCCCCGCGAACAGGCTTTCAGGCCTGGTTCACCCGGCGTCAGGGATACCTGTTCTTCCCCCTGCTGATCCTTGAAGGCCTCAACCTCCACGTGCAGTCCATCCGGACCCTCACCCGGCGTGCAAAGGTCGAGGGCCGGTGGCTGGAACTGGCGCTCATTGGTTCACGGTTCGGAGCCTACCTCGGCATATTGTTCTGGTTCCTGCCGGCCGGAATGGCTCTAGCGTTCCTGGGTGTTCAGCTCGCCGTCTTCGGGATCTACATGGGGGCTTCATTCGCCCCGAACCACAAGGGAATGCCGATGCTTCCCGACGGCAGCACCGCCGATTTCTTCGAGCGCCAGGTGCTGACTTCACGCAATGTGCATGGAGGTTCCTTCGTCAACACCGCGTTCGGTGGCCTGAACTTCCAGATCGAGCATCACCTGTTCCCCGACATGCCCCGCCCCCACCTGCGCAGGGCCGCGGTGATCGTCCGCGAACACTGCCAACGCCTCGGCATCACCTACACCGAGGTCGGCGTTCTGCGTTCCTATGCCGCGGTGATCACCCATCTCAACCGGGTCGGCCTCGCCGCCCGGGATCCTTTCGACTGCCCCCTTGCGCACCTCTACCGCCGCCGCTGACCGGGGCGCCATGCTACCTGGAAGCGGAAAGGGGGTCCAGAACGCGCCGCCTGTGCCACACGCAGGCACCGCATCAACGGATCTGACCGCGCCCGTGAGGCGCCGCGGCGTTGGAGCGTTACGGTCGCGGCGCCTCCGGAACGTAGGGCCCACGCCTGAACGCGGGATGACTTCAAAAGAGTCATCCCGCGTGCCGAGCGCAGCCATACGGACTCGAAGCTGAGAGAGGGGACCCGTGGGATGAAGAGCAGGCTCAGGTCATTCACCGCTCTCCGTGCGGTGCTTTCTCAGATCTGGTTGGTGCCTCCGTCGACGTAGATGTTCGAGCCGACGACGTAGCTGCTCTGTTCCGAGGCCAGGAATGACACGACGGCGGCGGCCTCCTCCGGCTGACCCATGCGGCCCTTCGGGACCGTTGCGGCGACGTGCTCCTTCATGGCCCGGGCGGTTTCTTCATCGCCGAAAGCTGCGGTACCCCCCGGAGTCTCGATCCACGCCGGCGACACCACGTTGACCCGGATGCCGCGGTCCTTGAGTTCGGTGGACCACGTCCGTGCGAAGGACCGGACGGCAGCCTTCGACGCCGAGTACGCACCGAACGCTTCCATGCCGCGGTCGGCGGCGGTCGATCCGACCAGAATGATCGAGGCATGGTCGTTCAGGAGCGGCAACGCCTTCTGGACGGTGAAAAGCATGCCTCGAACATTGACCGCGAAGGTCGAATCGAAGTGTTCCTCGGTGGTCTGCTCCAGTGACATGAACGAACCGATCGCCGCGTTCGCCACCAGCACGTCCAGGCCCTTTCCGCGCGCCCGGACCGCTTCGTAGAGCCGGTCCAAATCCTCAGGATTCGCGACGTCGCCGACAACCGCGCTGGCCCGGTCCGACCCAATGGCCTTTACGGCGGCTTCCAGTTCGGCCTCGCGGCGGCCGGTTATGAAAACGAACGAACCCTCGTCTGCCAGTCTCACGGCGGTAGCCAGACCAATGCCGCTGCTTCCTCCGGTGATCACCGCTGTCTTGCCGTCAAGCTGTTCCATGTATGTGTCCTTTATTGAGGCTCGTGTCGGATTGAACATGATCAATACTTCAGGAGCGTAGGGTACGATTCAACATAAATCGTCCGCATTTGTTTACACGTCGTCCGAAGGGGGCGTCATGCTTGGGTTTGGAGATCCAGTAGCCGATGCGATCGGTCTCTTGCGGCCCCGTACAGTCCTCGAGCCCAGCCTGCGGGCCGCGGGAGACTGGGCCCTGCGCTTTGACACTTTTCCCCATGTGAAGGTGGGTGGCGTCGTACGTGGCAGGTGCTGGTTGACCCTCGACGGACACGAACCGGTGCTCCTCGAGGAAGGCGACACCTACCTTCTAGGCAACCCGCCACCCTACGTCATGGCGAGCTCGCCGGAGGCACGTCCGCGCCCTGCGAAGCCGCTATGGGAGGGCCCCACTGCCGGCATCGTTAGCATCGGCCCTGACATCGAACAACATACATACCTTTGCGGCGGTCATCTCGCGTTCGATGACAGGAATGTATCCGTCCTGACGGATTTCCTGCCGCCGCTTGTGATCGTCCGCGCGGCCGATCCTCGCGGAAGGCACCTGGCGTATCTGATCGAAATGTTGGCCAGCGAGGTCGAGGCCTCGGCCCCCGGTGGATCGCTGGCGATGAATCACCTGGCCCAGATCCTGCTCGTGCACATGTTGCGCGCTCATGCCAGTCAGTCGGACCGGCCCACAGGCTGGCTGCGCGCCTTGGACGAGGACGGTGTCGGTGCAGCCCTTCGCGCCATGCATGCAGACGTGGCACATCCCTGGACGCTCACCGAGCTGGCTCAGATCAGCCATATGTCACGATCCGTATTCGCTCAGGCCTTCAAGAACCAGGTCGGGGTTCCGCCGTTGGAGTACTTGATCAAATGGCGCATAAGTCTAGCGCGTGACGCCCTCGCCCATGACAGCTCGTCCATCTCAGAACTCGCTCAAGCCACCGGGTACTTGTCGGAAAGCGCGTTCAGCACCGCCTTCCGCCGCGTGGTTGGATCATCACCCGCCCAATTTCGGCACCAGGCACGGCAGACGCTGCGCTCGACAGCGAGCGGAGGCTAAGGAGGGTATCCACGAGGAGCTATCCCAAGACCAAGGCGGTCTCAACCGGTTGGATCAGGATCCAACCATTCGCTGTGAACTTCGCCGAAGCACCACTAGCGGTATTCAGGATTTTTGTTCGAACCGGAGTGATCACGTTTCCTCCACTCCTGCTGCGAATCAAGCGGCAGCGGATTCGGTGTGGTTCTGGCTGTGGGGAACTGAAGGCGTCAGGGTATTCAGTCCTCCGGGTTGACTGATCCGCGGTTTCCTCGCCCACTTGCACGCGGGCTTTTTTTGAGTTCGGTCCGTCGTGATGACAGGCTCGACCAGTGACGGCTGAACAGGACGTGTTGGATGCAGCACTGAAGCGGGTTCAGTTCCTGCGCGGACGCGACCCTCGGTCGCTCACCGAGCTCCTCCACCCTGCGTTTGGGTGGATTTCCTATACGGGGGAACATTTCGACCGGGACTAGTACGTCCGCTCGATTACCGGAGGCTACCCGGATTGGCACGGGTAGGAGCTGCGCGACCCGGAAATCATTGTCCTAGCCGAAACCGCAATTCTTCGATGCCTTGTGGTTGACGACGTCTCGACAGGCCAGGGTCGCAGGCAGTACCGCACGCCCATGACCCAGGTGTGGGTGGACCGGGGTGGGGCATGGCTGCTGCTGGCCGGCCATGCGGGCCCGTTGTTGGAATCCGCTGAAGAGGCATAACCCTTCTGGGCCGGACAATGCGAGGTGATCAGGCGTGAGCGACGATGAGCCAACCGCGACCGGGTGCGTAGGGAAGATCGCGGATCTCAATCCGGGAGAATCCTGCTTTTGACAGTGACTGGCGAAGCGCCTCCTGTGTGCGGAAGCGCAAGGTGGACGTGGAATCGATGCGCTCACCATCGGCCAGAAAGATAGTCGGGGAATCGAAGGTCACGAACTCCCCGTCGACCTTGGTCACCTGTACCCAGTCCTCCACAGGCCCTTCGCCCTCCACCTCGACCACCCGCTGGGTGAGTTCCTTGGTCCACTGCTCCCAGCCTCGATCCGAGGGCACGCGGGTCTCGAACGCCAGGTGTCCATCAGGCCGCAGACACATGTGGATTGCCCGCAGGTTGGCGAGCCATTCCTCGTCTTCTAGGAAGACTTGAGCGACATTGGCGGTCATCGTGGCGAGGTCGTATTGATGCTGGTGGGCGGGTTCAGCGGCCACGTCGACCGCGGTTCCGACCACCCACGTTACTCGGTCTGCTCCGGGCTTTGTCTGGGCCACTGCGACGGATGCTCCAGCAGGGTCAGCACCGACCACTCGTATGCCACGCTCTGCCAAAAGAGAGCAGAAGGTCCCCGTTCCGCAACCAACGTCCAGGACCGTAGCGGCGCCGAATTCATCGGCGAGGTTCACATAGGTCTCCAGATCCCTGCGGTCAGGATCAAGAGGGTCATAAACGCGGGCGACACGGGGATGATCGAAAACAGCGTCAGGCATCACCCCAACGTACTTCATCAGGTGAAGCCAGGCCGCTGCGTCATTGACCCCAGCACGTCACCCAGCCTCTCGCCAGGACGCCGAGCCCTCCGTAGAGGGACAACGGGTTTTCACGCCTGCGGCAGAGGATGTGGTGGACGGATTAGTTGGGCAGATGATCCCGACCTTGCGCGAGGCCGTGTGCTCTTCGCCGTAGCGCTGCATAGGGTCCGCAGGTCGTTGCTAAACGCCCGCGAAGAGACCGGCACTGTAGATGATCTGAAAGCAGGTCGAGACAAGTTTCCGAGGCGGGACAGGTCCCGCGGTTCCGGGGAGCGGGCATCCTGGTCCGGACGTTGGTTCCTGTCTTGAGAAGCGTTTGTTTTGGGGAGGCAGCGGGCCCATGGTGGCTGCGATGGCGGTCCCCGCTGAGAACTCTCCGGATTCTGTTGGCCGAAGTAGCGCTGGATTCTGCGGTCCGGGTGCCTGTTTTGGTGGCTGTTTTGGAGTCTTGCTGAGGGGCTGGGTGCCGCCTTTCTGTCTCGAAGCCCGGTTTGGGCGTTCTTACTACTTCAGGGGGAGCGGCGGGGTAGCTGCATGACTTGGGTGAGGATTCTTTGACCTGGTTATCCTCCTAGCCGGGCAGCTCTGCCGAAGCATCAACCCCGCATTGGGTGGACTGCCGCCGCGGTCATAGCCGTGCGAGGCTGCCGGCGATGTGGTCCAGGGCGCCGGGGGTGAGGGAGAAGTAGGCCCAGATGCCGCGCTTTTCGCGTTGGAGCAGGCCCGCGTCGAGAAGGACCTTCAGGTGGTGGGAAACGGTGGGCTGGGTCAGGTTCAGCGGGTCGGTCAGGTCGCAGACGCAGACCGTCCCGGTCGGTGCTGTCTTGATGATAGAGAGCAGGCGGAGCCGGTTCGGGTCGGCCAGTGCCTTGAAGACCACTGCCTGCTCCTTCGCCTGGGCGGCATCCAGGGCAGGGGGCCCCGCCGGGTTGCACGCTGCGTCGCCGGGGGCCGGAGCGAGGGCGGGCTGAGGGTTCATGCACCCATTATGGCGTATCGACGCACATCAATGTCGGTCGCTGGCTGCGGCCCTGCGGTAGGGGTCAGTTTCTGGCCAGTTGCCCCTCCTGGGGAAGTACGGCGTCGTCCGCTTTGTCGGAGGCGGAAGGAAAAAGGGCCAGGACCAGGACCAGGCCTGCCGCGGCACCGATCAGCTGCGCGGCGATAAAACCCGGGACCGAGCCCGGGGCGATGCCGGCGAAGGTGTCGGTGAAGATCCGTCCAATTGTCACGGCGGGGTTAGCGAAGGACGTCGAGGAGGTGAACCAGTAGGCGGCCCCGATGTAGGCTCCGACCGCCGGGGCGGCCAGGACTCCGCGCTTGGTGGCGGTCAGAGAAAGGATCAGCAGAATTAGCCCGGCGGTGGCAACGACCTCACCCAGCAGGTGCCCGCCGGTGGCCCGGTGGGTGGTCGATAGGGAGGTTCCCACGTCGAACATGGCGTTCGCGGTGATGCTGCCGCCGATGGCGCCCAGCGTCTGGACGAGGACGTAGATGCCCAGCTCGGTGAGGGACAGTCCGGCACCACTGCGCCGCTTGAGAATCCAATCGACCAGGGACACCACCGGGTTGAAGTGCGCACCGCTGACCGGGCCAAAGATCAGGATCAGCACGGTAAGGCCCAGCACGGTGGCGGTGCTGTTCTGGAGCAGCTGCAGCCCGACGTCGTTGGGGGAGAGCTGCCGGGCGGCAATCCCGGATCCGACCACGGTCATCACGAGAAGGCTGGTGCCGAGGAATTCGGCCAGGGCGCGGCGCCGCAACGGAGGCAAAGGTGAGGTCATGGCACCAGCTTGACGGATCCGAGTCACTCAGTCAAAGTTGAGTCAATGAACACTGAACCAGCAGGGGAACTCCGCCGGAGGGCGGCCAGGCACGCCGCGCTGGCCGATCCGGCACGCCTGCGCATCGTCGACCTGCTCACCCTGGGGGACTTGTCCCCGACGGAGCTGCAGGCCGAGTTGGTGATGCCCTCGAACCTGCTGGCTCATCACCTGCGGACCTTGGAGGAGGCGGGCCTGGTGACGAGGCGCCGTTCAGAGGCCGACCGGCGCCGCAGCTATATCCGGCTTGCGTCCGGTGCCCTGGAGGGCCTGGTTCCCGGAGCCGGGCACGCAGCGCGGCGGGTGTTGTTTGTCTGCACCCGCAACAGCGCCCGGTCCCAGCTGGCGGCCGCCCTCTGGCAGCAGGTGAGCGACATTCCGTCGGCCTCGGCCGGAACTCACCCGGCAGAGCGCATCGCCGAGGGGGCCCTCGAGGCCGCCCGCCGGCACGGGCTCGACCTTGCGGAGCGGTCCCCGCAGGGCCTGGACCAGGTGGTCGGAGATAAAGATTTCATCGTGACCGTGTGCGACAACGCCCACGAGGAGCTTCCCGCCCTGCGGGGGATCCATTGGTCCGTGCCCGATCCGCTGCGGGCCAATACCGAGGAGGCCTTCGAAGACGCCTTCGCCGACATCTCCCGCCGGGTCCGTGACCTCGCCCCCCGCCTGCACGCCGCCTGATCGTCACCGGGTCACCACGCACCACGGGCGACCCGGGTCGGCGCAGAATCGGCCAAGTGCAGATATTGACAATCATCGATTTAGCGTCCGATACTCCGTATATCGACATCCATCAATGCGTGCCGGTTCGTGCGGAGAGCGGATGTACCAGCACCACCGATCCACTCCAATCCCACACCACCCTCAGGAGACCCAGTGAGTACCGATACCATCCAGAAGCCCTCCGTCCTCTTCGTCTGCGTCCATAACGCCGGGCGATCCCAGATGGCTGCGGCCTTCCTCAGCAGCCTGTCCCAGGGCGCCATCGAGGTCCGCTCCGCCGGCTCCCAGCCGGCCGAGAAGATCAACCCCGCGGCGGTGGAGGCGATGGCCGAGGTGGGCATCGATATGTCCGCGGAGGTCCCCAAGGTCCTGACCACCGAGGCCGTGAAGGACTCGGACGTGGTGATCACCATGGGGTGCGGTGATGAATGCCCGTTCTTCCCGGGCAAGCGCTACGAGGACTGGGTGCTGGAGGATCCCGCCGGCAAGGGCGTGGAGTCCGTGCGCCCGATCCGGGACGAGATCAGGGGACGCATCGAGGAACTGATCGCCTCGCTGGCACCCGCCGCGAAGTAACGCCCGATTCCGACCCGAGCACTAGGAGACTCCACCGTGAGTGAGACCGTGAACACTGAGCAGCTGATCATCATCGGCTCGGGCCCCGCCGGGTACACCGCGGCCATCTACGCTGCCCGGGCCGGGCTGGCACCGCTGGTTCTGGCCGGGTCGGTCACCGCCGGCGGCGCCCTGATGAACACCACCGAGGTGGAGAACTTCCCCGGCTTCCCCGACGGAATTCAGGGCCCGGAGCTGATGGGCGGGCTCCAGGAGCAGGCCGAACGGTTCGGCGCGAAGGTCCTCTTCGAGGACGTCACCGAGGTGGCACTGGCCGGTCACCTCAAGCGTGTGGTCACCGGCGGCGGCGAGACTTACCAGGCCCCGGCGGTCATCCTGGCCACCGGTTCGGCGTACAAGGAACTGGGCCTGCCGGAGGAGAAAAAGTTCAGCGGCCACGGGGTCTCCTGGTGCGCCACCTGCGACGGGTTCTTCTTCCGCGACCAGGACATCATCGTGGTCGGCGGCGGGGACTCCGCCATGGAGGAAGCCACTTTCCTGACCCGCTTCGCCCGCTCCGTGACAGTCGTGGTCCGCAAGGACGAGCTGCGCGCCTCGCGCATCATGGCCCAGCGGGCCAAGGACAATCCGAAGATCAGCTTCGCCTGGAACTCCGCCGTCACCGCCATCCACGGGCAGGACAAGGTCACCGGGGTGACCCTGACCGACACCCGCACCGGTGACACCCGGGAACAGGCCGCCACCGGCCTGTTCGTGGCCATCGGGCACCTGCCGCGCACCGGACTGGTCGCCGGACAGGTCGAGCTGGACGCCGAAGGCTACATCAGGGTCGATGCCCCCACCACCGTCACCAATCTGAACGGCGTATTCGCCTGCGGGGACGCGGTGGATCACCGCTACCGCCAGGCCATCACCGCCGCCGGGACCGGCTGCGCCGCGGCCCTGGACTCCGAACGCTACCTCGCGGCACTCGATGACGCGGACAGCATCGCCACCGCCCTAGTGGAAGAACCCACCCACGCCTAAACCCTGTACGACCGCCGAAATCCGCCGCTTGAGGAGACCGAGGACCCCATGGAATCAACACTTGACCTTCCCGTTGCGGTGATCGGGGCCGGGCCGGTCGGCCTGGCTGCCGCGGCCCACCTGCTCGAGAACGGCCTGGAGCCGCTGATCTTCGAAGCCGGGGAGTCCGCCGGGGCCGCCATCGAGCAGTGGAGGCACATCCGGCTGTTCTCGCCCTGGCGGTACAACCTCGACCCGGCCGCTTCCCGCCTGCTGGAGGCCTCCGGCTGGCAGCCACCCCGGCCCGCGGCGGTGCCCTACGGCGGGGAACTGATTGATGATTACCTGACACCCCTGGCCGCCCTGCCTGCAATCAGGACCCGGCTGCACACCCGGGCACGGGCCACCGCGGTGACCCGGGCCGGGATGGATAAAACCTCTACCCGGAACAGGGCGACCACACCCTTCACCGTCCGCGTCGAACACCAGAACGGGGGAACGCGGGACCACACGGTCGCGGCGGTCATCGACGCTTCCGGCACCTGGTCAACCCGCAACCCGCTGGGCACCTCCGGGCTGCCCGCCCCCGGAGAGGACGCCGCGGCATACTGGATCTCGGCGCCGCTGCCCGATGTCACCGGCCGGGACCGCGCCTCATTCGCCGGCCGCCGGGTCCTGGTCGTCGGAGCCGGCCACTCCGCCGCAAACACCCTGATCAACCTCACGGACCTGTCCAAAAAGGACCCGGCCACCCGGATCCTGTGGGCCGTGCGCGGGGCCTCCGCCGAGAAGGTCTACGGCGGCGGGGATGCGGACGGGCTGCCCGCACGCGGCCAGCTCGGCTCCCGCCTCCGGCGCCTCGTGGAGGCCGGAAGGATCGAACTGCACACCGGCTTCGGCATCGACTCCCTCACGCCCACCGGATCCGGGGTAGGCATCAAAGCCCTCGACGGGCGCACCCTGGAGACGGACATCGTGGTGCCCTGCACCGGGTTCCGCCCGGACCTGGGTATGCTGCGTGAGCTCCGGCTCCACCTGGACCCGGCCGTGGAGGCCCCGGTGCAGCTGGGCCCGCTGATCGACCCCGAATTCCACTCCTGCGGCACCGTCCCTCCGCACGGGGCCCGGGTGCTGGCCCACCCCGAAAAGGACTTCTACCTCGTCGGCATGAAGTCCTACGGACGGGCCCCGACCTTCCTGCTGGCCACCGGGTACGAGCAGGTCCGCTCCGTGGCAGCCGCCCTCGCCGGAGACCAACAGGCCGCCGACACCGTCCACCTCGAACTGCCCGAAACGGGAGTCTGCTCCACCGACGCCGGCACCAGCAGCGACATCCCCGCCGCTGCCAGGCCGGCCGCGGAGCAGGCCGGATGCTGTACCGAACCGTCACCGGGCCTGATCGGATTCCCCACCGGGCTGGCCCACGGCCGCTCCGGCAGTAACTAACCCCCGAACCGACCCCATGCATTGGAGCGTCATGAGCGAGAACTACGAAAGCCTTCTGGGACTGCAGGACAACACCGTGCTCCTGCAGCGGATCAGCACCCGCCTCGCCGACAAATACACCGGGATCTTCGCCGCCGAAACCGTCGAACGCTACGTCTTCGAGTCGTACACCGCCCTGGCCCGCACCGCGAGAATCACCACCTTCCTGCCCGCCACCACCGAGCACTTCGCCAGCGACCGGCTCACCGCCTTGGCCATCTCCAAGGGAGCTCTCGCCTCCGAGGTACCCGAGGTGTTGTTCGTCTGCGTGCAGAACGCCGGACGCTCCCAAATGGCCGCCGCCCTGCTCGCCGTTGAGTCTAGGGGAAGAATCCACGTTCGCTCCGCCGGCTCCCTGCCCGCGGCCGATCTCGACTCGACGGTCGTGGCCGCCATGTCCGAAATGGGCCTGGACCTGTCTCGGAATTACCCCAAGCCCCTCACCGACGATGTCGTACGCGCCGCCGACGTGGTCATCACCATGGGCTGCGGGGACTCCTGCCCCATCTACCCCGGCAAACGCTACGAGGACTGGGACCTGCCCGACCCCGCCGGACAGAACCTTGAGACGGTCAGGGACATCCGCGACCGGATCCACGACCGGGTCAAGACCCTGGTCCACTCACTGTCTTAGCACGCATCGCACGGACGACTTCCTAAAGGGCAGCCAGACACTGCCCCAGCGGTGTGGTCAGTTATTCGCCCTGAGCCATTTGGTGGGTGTGGGAGGAACCGGCTCAATTGTGGGTTCCTCCGGTAGGTCATCACCGACTCCTCGTCGGCGGGTGTGAGTGGGCGCAGGATGAAACAGGCAGTTCTCAGGATCAGATCGGCGTCGGGCATGTCCTCGACCACAGCGGGTGCCCAGGCAGGAATCCTTCACCGCGGCGACACATCCTGCACGGCGACCTCGGATGCAAGCAGCACGGCTTCGCGCAGCCGGAAACCAACGCGGCCCTGACCCGATGGAGCGACTGCCTGGTCGCCACCAGGTTCGGGGAGGTCTCCACCCGTACTGTGTAAATGAAGCCGGTGCATCACTCATCCCGGGGCACCTTCTGTCACTGCAGTAACTACCAGCAAAGCCAACCGTCATGCAGAAAGTGAAATGGAATGACCATAAGCCAGCGCTCCCGATCAGGGTCCATCCCTGTCCATTTCGAAACACCCCGTCTTCGCGTCCGCCCGTTTGTTGCGGCGGACGCTGGGACCTTCACCGCCTATCGAGCCCATCCCGACGTTGAGCGGTACCAAAGCTGGAGTAATTACACCATCGAACAGGGCCGAGCCCTTATCGACTCGATGCAGGGCGCCCTACCGGGCGTGCCGGGGCAGTGGTATCAGTTCGCCCTCGAGGAGCGCGAGGGCGGCGCACTCATTGGCGACCTCGCATTGAAGGTGAATGACACCGAACCGAGTATGGCCGAATTAGGGTTCACCCTCGCGCCCGAGCATCAGGGGAACGGCTATGGCCTTGAGGCAGTTCGGGGATTGCTCGGCTACGCCTTCGGGACACTGCACCTCCGCCGCCTCACCGCGGTCACCGACGCCCTGAACTATTCCGCGGCCCTGCTTCTCGACCGGGTGGGAATGCGGAGGGAGGCGTATTTCCAAGAGAACATCTTCTTCAAAGGGGTGTGGGGAAGCGAGTGTGCTTTCGCGATACTGGACCGGGAATGGGCAGCTGGGTGCGGGGTCGAGCCGGATCCGCTGATGACCCGATCCGGGCTTGTGACACCTAGCGATCAGCGAGGCTAGGGCCCGGGCCCCAGAGGCTGACGCTGGTGTCCGCCTCATAGGCACGAGGGCTGTTGAACGTCAGCACCTCGATGACCTGTCCCCACGGAGTCTCGAAGAAAAAATTGGTCAGACCGGCGAGCTCATGTGGTCCGCCTGGACTCAGGGGGCGGACCACGACACCTTCCTGGCCGCGCAAGTACGCTGCTGCCGAGGTGGCTAGCGAGGCGCTTGTCGAGAAGCTGGGCATCTCCGGTGAACGGCCGAGCGACTAGGGGCACCCCGGTAGTCGATGTGGTGAACAACTTCCCCGTGTTCACGGTCCCGGGCTACCTTCACGGCAAGGTACTTCCGAGGCCCGAAGGCGAGTCGCCGGCAGCGGCTTAGTTTGCACGCGCCGCTTATCGTTCCTCCTTCGTTAGTACGGCGAAGACCGCACTCACGACGGCGCCATACACGATGTGCGCGGACAGATCGTCGCGAAGCGTCCGTGCGTCGTAGGCCCAGATCGGCTTGTACACCTTCGCCAACGGGAGCACGACGTAGCCGGACAGCCACACCACAGGAACAAACGCGACCCGCCTCACCCACGGGTGCAATGACGCCAAACTTGCCACCGCACCGTATTGCCCACCCCATCCCACACCTGTCGCCCAGTGCATGATGTTGGTCGTAGCCCGAGCCCACTCAGGTGGCGGTTCGTGCCCCGTGGAAAGTCGTAACGCTTTCCGCCCGAGCTGCCCCGGAGCCGAGGCGTTCTCCCAACTTGTGACGTCGCTGGCAAACTCCCAACGCCAGATCCCGGACTTGCCGCCGCTGCGGCGGTACCGCTGATAGAGCACCAAATCCATCGCCGCGGTGCCGAGTGCGCCCGCCAGCAAGCCGACACCCGCGTTTCTCACCAATCTCATGGTTCTGCCTCCCTTACCGCCTGCACCATGAAGGCCGGGTACCAGTCGGGGCAACTCTCGTCCGCATCGCCGCTCCGAGACTCAAGCATGCAGTATGAGACGGCCACCCGTCGCATCGCGGTCGCGAGGTAGCGACGGACGCGCACGACGTCGTGAGGTCGTCGAAGACGGACGTCGCCAAACAACTCCGACTTTATCCCCGCCGCCCCTCGAACACTAGCCAAAGTTCCAAGCCAGTGCATCGCGTAAGAAGTAACAGTCCTCTGCGGGACCGGTGCTGGCGGGTGAGCTGAAGAACGGGCAGTCGGCGTCATCGCCGCTCATAGGGGTCGTCAGATAGTTCACTTCTCACGCCATCCAGGGTCATGATCCCTCGCGCTGACCTCGGCAGATGTGTACCGAGGGACTGTTCGACGGGCTCGTTCGCTGGCGAGCAGATGCGGCAGTCCCCACATAGCCGTGCGGCAGCGGAGCGTCTACACTGTCGCCGGAAAACCGTCGGCTCAAAGTCTTCGCTGTTTCGGGGTTCAAGGGGCCATATGCGAGTGATACAGAGTAGTCGAATTATCCCGGACCCGTTGTTGAGAACGGTCTTGTCTGGATTCTCGCCGCTCCCCACAACGGCGTGCCCGCGCATCTGATCGCCTTGGACGAGGTGACCGGCGCCGTGCGCAGCACCACGATACAAAGCTGTCATGCAGCCCTGGGACACATTGCCGTCGCTCAGCGCCGCATCTTTACGTCCAGTGACTGTGGGGTGCTGACCTATGTCTCGCGCGAAATGCTGCCCGATCCCGGCTTTGAACTGGGGACGGGTGGATGGAAGGCCTACTCCACCGGAAGCCTGACCCCGGTGACCAGCCCGAAACACGAGGGTGCCAAGGCCCTGCGCGTGACGGCCACCTCCAGCAGTCCGGGGAGAACCGGCCTAGCCCACCATTCGGTCATCACGAACAGCAGACAGGGCAAGCCCTACACCGCCTCATGCTGGGTGTACGCAACAGGAACGAACCTGAACCTCACCATGCGATTGCTCGAATACCCTCAGGACTATTCCACCAGGGTCCAATTGACTTCCAAGACAATAACCAGCCTCCCGGCCAAGGTCTGGACGAAAATCAGCGTCACCGGGACGGCGGCGAAATCAGGGGAACGCATAATTCCCCAGGTCTACTCGACAAATCAAACGACGCTTACAGGAAATATCGTCTACGACAACTGCTCGGTAACCGGCGGCTAAGCGGAGCGAGGAAGTGTATGGAGCTACACTTCCGGTTCGGAGGTTCCAAGCAGAGGCTGGACAGTATTGACGGGTATTGTCCTTCTCTGCCTAGGAGGCATCGTTCTCATCGTCGGGGTTATCACCGCGATAGCCGATGGCCCCATTGGGGAACCGTTCAGTAAGTTCGGTGAAGGGCGCGGGGCTGCCCCTACGACGTGGTGGTTGGTCGTGCCGACGCTTCTTTTCATATCGGGTTTCTTTCTGGTGAAGAACGCCAGGCGGGGGAGATAGCAACCACTGCTTTCATGGTGCAGATCCAGCCTAGCCACGCCCCGTCGGAGAGCGTGGCTCCCTCAGCGCCCGAGCGGGCCAAGATTCGTCGTCATGGTCGAGCCGTGGGGAAAGTTGAATGCGCCTTCGACGCGCAGTACGACCCTCTCCGCTCTGGGTCCCCGCTGCCGGACTATTTGCCGGAGTCCCTGGGGTGTGGACAGCGTCCACACTTCGGGTCTCGGACTGGGCCGTACCGGTGCCGGACTGGGCCGGATTGCGGATGTTTGCGGGGGAGTGGCGGATTTCCGGGGCCTGGAGTCCGGATCGAGTCCCACTTCGGGCACATGTTTCCACTAGTCAGAGGCCCTTTTGCTCTCTGACTGTGGACAGCCGGCCCAATTCTGCGGTCCGGGTGCCGGTTCTGGTGGCTGTTTTGGAGTTTTCTGGGGGCTGGGTGCTGACTTTCTGTCGCGAAGCCCGGTTTGGGCTTTCTTACTACTTCATGGGGGAGCGGCCCTGTAGCTGCATGACTGCGGCTGCGGTTTAGGACCCGGTCATCCTCCTCGGGCAGTTCAGGCGAGGGAGCCACCGTAGGTTGGCGACTGATGAGCACCATCGCTACGAGCAGACCTAGGTTGGGGTGACCTCCCGTCTGCTCGCTGGCGGCTACACACGCACAGGATGCGGCGACGTGGGATCCGAGGGCGGCCCTCAGACCCTGTCATGTGGAGATAAGACCCTGCCTGCTCCGTCTGGTCAGAAGTCAAGGCAACCCGGGGCGGTCTCGCCTGTCGGTATCGCTAAGGTAGGTGCAGCAGTGGGGTGTTCAGTGGTGCAACGATGGGGGTCGAGATGGTGGCAACAGCCGAGGATAGTTTGAACCCGGTGATTCCGGATGCGTGGGAGCTCAGCGCGCAGGGAGCCGGTGCGCTGGCGGTCGCCATTGTCGTGGTGGCCCTCATCAGCATCGCGCGGTCCCGCCACCTGACCAGCACGGCGCAGGCCGTCTGGGTTTTGATTGTGCTCGCTTTCCCCATCCTCGGTCCGGCTTCCTGGTTCGTCGTTGGCCGGCGCAGCGCCGCACCGACTCCGAGCAACCTGCAGAGCATTGCGCCAACGACCGGGAACCGCGACGGCCGATAGGCGCACTGCGGGATCCTCGACGGGCGGTTCTCCGGGCGGACCGAACGCGACGTGGGGCAGTTCGGCTTCCGGCCCTGGGGGCAATCCCGCCTCATGGACCGGCGTTGAGGTTGTAGATCTTGTCCTTTTCGGCGGATGTGAGGTCGGAGCCCGCCAGGATGTCCCGGGAACCACCCCGCGGTCGACGATGATGTCGATATCGAGGATCGGTTTGGCCGACAGACCGGGTACGGCGGTGGAACCGACATGCTCGATGGGAGGGATGGGCACCCCGCGCCGGGCCGTGTGGAGTGCGGCGGCAACGCCCTGAAACAGGGGTGGCCAGTCGGGCGAGTAGGCTACGACCTTGACGCCCCCGCGGTGTCGATCCGTCACATGAACAGGGTAGGCGTATCCGTGGGATGCTCCCCGGCGCACCCGAATATTCCAGGGCCCGTAGTTCGGTGTCTTCTGCCCCTCATGAGTCCCTGTGTACCGGTGCTCGGTACGAGCCTTTTGATTCGTCGTGTCTTCAGCTAGCAACCCCATCCTTTACCTGAGGACGGTAGCGGAAGCCTTTCCGAGGAGCCCTGTGTCGTACAGGATGCGGTGGCCGTCGCCGAGCACACGACGCGTTCCTTCGTCCAAGGGGACGTCAGCCCAGCTCGAGGGAGCGATGCCCAGCTCGACGATCAGTCCCGAGGACAACCGGTATCTGCGTTCGCGGACCGGCCCCGATGCCTTGGATCGGATCAGACGCGCCCCCGGACGGAGTTGTTCGAACCAATGCGCGTCTTCAAGGGTTTCGGGGGTGTCACCCAACACCATCAGGTCGACATCGCTGGCCATTCGCTCAGCTCCTCGGGCGTAGGACCCCACGAGAGCAACCGCTCTTACTTGGGTTTCCTGCTCCGCCCAGGCAGCGACCTCCCTGATGATCTGCTGGGCAGCCCGCCGCCGAGCTTTCAGCCTTGGTGTCATGAGAGGGATGCTATCCGCCGCGGCAGCCCCGCTGGGGATCCCTCGCTGCGACACGAATCGAGTCAGACAGCGGCAACGGTCGCTTCCCGGCCAACGATCATAGCTAAGAGGTCATCCAGAGTTCCGTGGCACTTCTCCACCTCGGGTAGGTGGGAGAACGTGCTGGTGGTCTCAGGGTTGCTGAGGACTTCCTCCGGGGAATGCAGGATTGTCCTGCTGCCTTGAGTGATCGCGGTGCCAAGCTCAACATGGGTTCCCTTCCCGTACGGATGAAGGATAACGGGGGTACCAAGTAGCCTGCCGGTCAAAACAGGTACTCCCTTTGCTATAAGTGCGGGTAGGGGCAACCTAGGCTGAATTTACCGTCGGCAGACGGCGCTGAAATTGCGTTCCAAAACTCGACAGGCCACAATCGCTGGTCCGGGTGGATGACCCGTTCACACCACGAGTCTGGGGCCGCTAGCCCACAAACTTTTTCTCCCTACTGACAGAGGGCACTCCCACGCGACGCTGCTGTGAGTGCCTGCACCGCAGCACACCATTATGGCCGTAGCCAGGGCAAGGGAGCGACCATCTTCCCATTCACAGTTATCACAGGTGTTGACGGCGCCCGCCTAGGCCCTCCCGTTGGTCCTAATTGTTCCCCGCGCAAGCCTCAGGGCGCGGTCATGTCAGCGACGGGCGTCAACGTGGGGCGGGGAAGTTCCGATGGGTACATGGTTCTATCCACACTGTTCAGCAAGGGAAGTTGGCGCAACCGAGTGCGCTCTATCTTCCGGATGAGCCGGTTTGTCGCGGTGGGAGCTTTCGGGACCATGGTCAACCTGCTGGTTATGGCACTGCTTGTTCATGACGTGGTCAACCTCAACTATGTTGCCGCCGCGGTCATCGCAGCTCAGGTCTCCATCCTGCACAACTTCGTGCTCCACGAGCGGTTCGTGTTCGGCGATCTGCGGGACGGGGCCGGATCCAAGCCGGGCCGCCTGACTAAAACCCTGTTGTTCAATAACGCAGAGGCGCTGGTCCGGCTGCCGCTGCAGATCCTCCTCGTCGAGACCATGCGCGTCGGGGCACTGCTTTCCCAGGGGGCCACGCTGGGCATTGCATTCATCCTTCGGTTCCTGTTCGTGAGCCGGGTGGTCTACCGTCCCAGGGTGGTCAAGCCGGCCGCCCGTCACCGCGGACACCGCAATGGCAAGAAGGCGATTCACGCATGAGCGTGTTGATCTTCGTCCTGTTGCTCGGCACTGTCATGTTGTTCGCCGTTTGCGCAGGAACAATGTGGTGGATGCTCCACGCGTGGCTGACTCCCGAGAATTACGAGTCGACCAACTTCCCTGCCGGCGGTGTGCTTAATCGGCACTCCTTTTCGGTCATCATTCCCTGCCGCGACGAACCCTACGATGTCATGGCCGCTACCGTTCAGAGGTTGCTGGACCAGACCCACCGCAGAGTCGAAATAATCCTCTCCGTAGGCGACGACGATGTCGACACGGCCGACCGCGCTCGGATGCTCGCCGCTCTGTACCCTCAGCGCATCCGGGTTTCAGTCAATGGCGATCCAATCAAGAACAAGCCCCGTCAGCTCAACTCGGCGCTTCAGCTCTGCACGGGGGAGATCGTTGGGATCGTCGATGCTGAGTCCCTAACCGCTCCTGGACTGCTCGCTCGGATCGACGCCACGTTCCAGCTCACCGGTGCGGACGTCGTCCAGGGAGCGGTTCACCTGGTCAACTACCGGAGTCGTTGGTTCACGCTGCGCAATTGCCTGGAATACCGCATCTGGTTTCGGTCCCGCCTGCACGGGCACGCCAGTTCCGGGTTCATTCCGCTCGGTGGGAACACCGTCTTTGTGTGGCGTCATCTCCTGGAACAGGTCGGCGGTTGGGATAGCGACTGTCTGGCCGAGGACTGCGAGATCGGCGTGCGGCTCTCGGTTATGAAGAAGCACACCGTATGCGTCTACGACCCAGAACTCACGACGCTCGAGGAGGCGCCGACGACGGTTAGGGCATTCGTCAAGCAGCGGACACGGTGGAGTCTCGGCTTCATGCAGGTGCTCGCCAAGGGCGAGTGGAAGAAGCTTCCGACCTGGCAGCGCCGCCTGGGAGGTTGGTGGACACTGGTCCAGCAGTACGCCATGGCGCTGGCCGGGGTGCTCCTGCCCCTCGCTTTCGTCACTGCAGTCGCGTTCTCCCTTCCCGCCGGCGTCGTGATCATTACCTATGTGCCGCTCATCCCGCTGCTGCTGACCGTGGCTTTCGAGATACTGGCGCTGCGCGAGTTCGGACGTGACATGCACTTCAGGATCGGACTGCGGGACTACGTGCGCTTGGTCGTCTCGACGCCGTTCTATCAGGCTCTACTCCTTTACTCCGCCGTGGCCGCCGCGGTGAAGTTCAGGCGGCGGGACTTCAATTGGGACAAGACTCCCCACACGGGGGCGCACCTGAACATCTCATCCGCCAGCACCATTGACGCTCAGAAGCTGAAGAGGGCGGCGTGACCGTGGCGCAGAAGTCCACTTCCACCACCCCTGTATCGCTGGTGCGTCCGTCGGGCCGGTATCTCGCTGATCTGAAGCGCCTTGGCTACCTGCTGCTGCGGGTGATCCCGCTGACTCTGGTCCTCACGCTCACCGCGATCCTCTATGGCGTCAACCTGCACGGCTACCCGGAGTTCGGCAATGACGACGAGGGTACGTACTTTGCGCAGGCATGGTCAGTTGCCAACCGTGGAGACGTGGCGCACTACACCTACTGGTACGACCACCCGCCCGTGGGGTGGATGCAGATGGCCGTGCTGCTTCAGCCGCTCCAGTGGGTGTGGGGCGGTGATGGCATTCCCATCCAGACGGCGGGACGCGGCATGATGACTCTGATCGCGGTAGGTTCGGCTGCACTGATTTATAAGATCTCCTGCAACCTCGGTATGGCAAAGCCCGTGGCCCTCGTGGCTCCGCTGGTGTGGGCACTGTCCCCGTTAGCGGTCCACTACGGGCGACAGATCTTCCTAGACAACATCGCGCTGATCTGGCTGCTCGCCTGCTTCGCCCTGATCACTGGTAAGCCGAAGCTTCATCATCATGTGGCTGCGGGAGCTGCGTTTGGACTGGCGGTCCTGAGTAAGGAGACCGCGGCCGTGGCGTTGCCCGCGATACTGGTAGCCCTGTGGGTGTCCTCGTGGCCTCGGACCCGGGCTTTTTCGTTAGTGGGGTTCCTCGGAGCCGGGGCGCTGCTCATTAGCGGATGGGTGCTTTTCGCTATCGTCAAGAACGAGCTGTTTCCTGGGCCTGGTCACGTCTCGCTCTGGGACGCCATTGTTTGGCAGCTCCACGGCCGAGCCGGCGCAGGGTTCATATTCGCTGACGGCTCGGGAGCGAATAACATCCTCGAGGAGTGGCTGCGCCAAGATCCCTACCTAATTTGCGCGGGGATGCTGCTGAGTTTGGTGGGGCTCTTCTTCCGGCAGGCGCGTGGCATTGCGCTCGTCCCGGTGGTGTATTTGGTGGTGGCGCTGCGCGGTGGCTACATCCCAGCGATGTACATCATCACACCATTGCCGTTTTTCGCATTGATCATCGTCTACCTCACGTGGAAGCTCTGGCAGAACGCGAGCACTCGATTTCAAGGAGCGATCAAGTGGCCCGGCCGTGTGGTGGTCGCTGCCGTGGTTTCTGCGTCCGTATTCGTTGTCACTCCCTCTTGGGCGGCAATGTCCACCGCTGCTGTGACCGAGAATCGGAACGCTTCGTACCAGGCGGCCCTCGCTTTCGTGGACGCTAACCTTCCCCGAGACACCACGGTCCTCACCGACGACAACGTGTGGAACGACATGGTGGAGATGGGGTGGAATGCGGACGGCTGGTCCGGTCCGCTGTGGCACTTCAAGCTCGACCGGGATCCCGAGGCCCGTGAAAAAAACCTGCCCGGCGAGTGGCGGCAAATCGATTACATTTTTCTGGGGCGCGCCATGGATGTGTTCGTCGGAGGTGAGATCCTCAGCAAGAAGGAGGCTCCTCTCGCGTATGCCGCACTCTCACACAGCGAGCTCGTCAAAGCCTGGGGCCCTGTGGGCCGTCAGGTTCGCCTGCTGAAGGTGAATCCGGACATGGAGCCGGTCGACCCGGAGTGGATGCGTGCAAATCCCGACCAAGCACCCACCACCACTATCTCTCCGTAACCACGGCCCGGAAGGTTGGGCTTCAGTCGGTAGCGTGAGGACCCGGCTAATCGGCCCCGGGCCGGTGGCGTCGGTGGGAGGAGGACCAGGGTGTTCCGCTAGCCCTCCCGTTCATTGGACGCTTTAAGCACAAGTGAAGAGCGAAGCAGGCTGGGTACGCGGGTGCCCTCCGTTGTTCCGCGGCCTCGACGCGGTGCGCCGGGCAGGCAGGAGCACGGAACACGGTAGGGCGGGGCGCTAATTGAGTCTCGTCTGCGTTCGTTGGTGACAACCGATGCCCGCGATGCCGGACCGGATGGGAAGGTACGCCCGGTCCTATAAGTTCGCTTCGCCCTGCAAAGGAGCGCCGCCCCCTGACCATGCGAGGTGCGGCTGTCTGGCAAGGCCCTGGTGGGGAGAAGCGCGGGTGTGGACAGTGTCCACACGTCGAGTATCGGACTGGGCCTTACCGTTGCCGGTCTGGGCCGGATGCCGGATGTTCCGGCGGAGCCCATTTTTTCCAGGGCATGGACTGTTGTGGTGTCGGTGGAAAAACCTAGTAGTCGTAGCCAAAGTCTCTACGAGTGAAAATCTCATTCTCGAGTCTAATCCGCAGATATTCGGGATCATACTTGTATGCATCATAATGTATTCCATAAATCAAAATCGCCTCGGAGGCCGCAGGTCATCCGAAGGTTTCCCGCAGTTTTGCGGATATAGGTCCTCGATCCAGTTGGAACCGCCTTTCGCTGTTGTCGTAAGGCAGATCAGGTCAAATCCCGTAGGTCGCCCGGGATGGGATACCCCGTAGATGAGTCGGCCACGGCGGGGTGGTCACGGTCCGAACCCAGAGCAAAGGTGAGGACCGGAGGGATCTGTGCGAGCACCGCAGGATCATGGACAGGGGAGGATGGGAGCTGGCCGAGGTTCGTCGGCGTTGGTTGGTGACGTCTGATGACCGATGGCGGATCAGATGCAAAAGAGCGCTCGGTCTGAAAAGCTCGTTTCACCTGTAAAGAAGCGCTCGACCCTGTCACAAGGGGGCGCGGCTGTTTGGGGGGCTCCGGTGGAGAGAACTGGGATTGTGGACAGTGTCCATACTTTCCGGCTCGGACTGGGCCTTACCGGTGCCGGGTCGGGCCGGATCACTGATCTTTTCGGGGGAGTGGCGGATTTCCGGGGCCTGGAGTCCGGTTAGAGTCCCACTTCGGGCACATGTTTTCCCTAGTCAGGGGCCCTTCTGTTCTCTGTCGTGGACAAAATCGGCGCAATGTGTGCGGCGCGGGTGCCGGATCTGGTGGTTGGGTTGGTATTTCATGGGAGCGGGATGCCTCGGCCCCGTGGAATCCGGAGGCCGCCGCTTCGGCCCCGGCATATGGCAGTTACCCAGTCGGCTCCGTTTGAGTCAGGAGTCGAGCAAACGCGGGGCAGCCCCCTTAGGTGTATTGGAAAGCTTTAGGTTTTCGAGACGCTCCAGAACGGCTCGGCGGCCGCAGCCGCTTCGGTCAGGGTTCTGGCCGGGGCGCCCTTCACCCATCCGAACCGGCGGCATTCTGCTCGCCGTCCCTGCAGGCATCGGCGCACAACCCGTGCAACGGGAAACTCTTATCCCGCGCTAGGACGCAACAAACTCGCCGAGCGCGTCCAGTAGGCGGTCGACGTCGTTGTTGTTGTTGTACGGCGCCAGACCTATTCGCAGGGCCGCGCTGTCCTCAAGGTTCAGGCGGCGGAAGGCCTCGTACGCGTAGAAAGAGCCGGCCGGCGCCAGAATGTTCCGATCCGCGAGGAACCGGTAAGCGTTCGCGGAGGACCGGCCCGGGAACGTCACTAGCAGTGTCGGTGTCCGATCCTGCGCCTTGGAGTGCAGCGTGACGGCGTCGCCCAGATCGGCCAGCCCTGCCTCGATCCGCGAGCGCAACGCGAGCTCGTGCTCATCGACGACGTGGGCGGATGCGACAAGGCGCGCACGGCGTCCGGTCGCGTCACCGGGCGCGATCGCGGCGAGGAAATCCACGGCTGCCGTGGCGCCGGCCATGATCTCGTACGGGAGGGTGCCGAACTCGAACCGCTCAGGAACCTCGTTCGTGGACGGCAGCAGCTTGTCCGGCTGCAGCGACTCCAGCAGCTCCGGGTCGGCCGCGAGAACGCCGCAGTGAGGTCCGAGGAATTTGTAGGGCGAACAGGCGAAGAAGTCAGCTCCCAGCGCCTTCACGTCGACCGCCGCATGAGCGGTGTAGTGCACCCCGTCCACGTAGACCAGTGCGCCGACCGTGTGAGCGGCGTCGGCGATGCGACGCACCGCCGGTTTGGTGCCGAGCAGGTTCGAAGCGGCGGTGATCGCTACCAGCTTCGTGCGCTCGGTGATCGCGGCGGCGAGGGACGCTTCGTTGATCTCCGTGGTCTCCGGGTCGAAATCGATCCAGCGTACGGTGGCGCCGACCACCTCGGCTGCTTGCAGCCAGGGGCGGATATTGGCGTCATGGTCCAGGCGTGAGACCACGACCTCGTCACCTGGCTGCCAGGTCTTGGCGAGGTGGCGGGAGAAGTCATAGCCGAGTTGCGTGGCGCTTCGCCCGTAGACGACACCGCGAGGATGCGCCCCGAGCAGGTCGGCCATCGCCGCCCGGAATCCGCTGACCGCCGACTCGGCGTTGCTCTCCGAGACCACTCCGAAGCCGCGGTTGGACAGCGGCCCGGTGATGGCATCGGCTATCGCGGCTCCCACGACGGCGGGGGTCTGCGTTCCGCCGGGCCCGTCGAAATATGCGGTGCCGCTGAGCAGCGCGGGGAAGTGCGCGCGGAAGGACTCGACGTCGAAGGTCATGTCGTCACTTTCTCAGGTGAACGTCGAAACGGGAAACGGTGCGGGCAAGAGCCGTGATGGATCAGTTTGAGAGGTTTGCTCTGATGGCGATGAGTGCCAGGTCGAGCAGCGGAGTGGGTTGCTGCAGCGCCTTGGCCCGGAGCGCGTAGTCGCCGAGGATATGGTCAAGCTCCGATGGAAGTCCTGCCGCGAGGTCCCGGTACAGCGACGTGGTGAAGGAGGATCCCGGGTCGATCAGGAGCGCCACTGCCTGACGGTGCGCCGGATCCGACACGGGGTGTCCGGACTGGGTGGCGACGGCCTCGAGCTCCTCGATTGCCGCTCGTATCGCGCCTTCGCCGCCGGCGTCGAGTATGCGGCCGATGGGAGCATGAAACAGGCAGTTGACGACGCTGGCAGCGGCGATGAACGCCCATTTGTCCCATAGGGCGCCCACCACGTCATCGGTAACCGAGAAGTCGGTGCCCGGGACGTCGAGTGCGTCCCGGATGTCGTTCGGGACCGGGTTTTCTGTCAGGGAACCCACCATGAGTGAAGTCATGGGCGTCTTTTGGTGAACGACGTGCCCGTCGAGGGTCGCCACGATGCGGGCCAGACCGCCCAGTACCTGTCCCGGATACGCTGCTTGGAGTTGGTCGATGTGCGCCATGCCGTTGAGGATTGGAAGGATGCGTGTGTTCGCGTCAATGAACGGGTGAACGTCCGTCACCGCGGCGGAAAAGGCTGTCGCCTTGACCGCCATGAGCACGAGATCGAAGGCGGGCGCCGTGTCGGCGGCCGTGAGGACCTGCACCGGGTGGGTCCGGTCGGCATCGGGGGATACGAACCGTAAACCGTCACGGCGCAAGGCTTCTGCCTTGCGATCACGGACGAGATAGGTGACGTTCCGCCCTGCTTCCTGCAGCAGGGTTCCGAAGGCGCCTCCGGTGGCTCCTGCCCCTACAACGAGTATCCGCACAATGATTCCTTCCCTCAATAACGAACTACATGACGACCAACTCGCACCGCACGTTGACCCGCACGGTGAGCTACGTGGCTCCTCTGCTTGGCCCTCTTGCCCATTATCAGTGGCGGGTGGCAGGCGGATGAACGGGCCAGCCGTCTGTAGCCGCGGGTAACGTCACACCCTGACCGGCGGAACCTGGTGGCCTTGGTTGAGGCGGAAGATCGCGATTTTCTTGCCCATCGTGTACCCGCCCGCGGACGCGGGCACCAGTACGGGGGCGAGCCCCGGTCAAGGGGAAGGCAGCAGGAGCAGGACGGCCAGCTCGGTGAATATCAGGGGGTAGATCGGCCCGTACGGCCCACGGACACCCGTGACGAGCCCAATCAGACCGCCCGCCAGAACCCCTGCACCCGCGACCACCCGGGCGGGAGGAACGGCCTCGAGCGGGAGAAAGCTGACGATCAAGACGAGCAGCCCGATGAGAAGCACCGCGGGAATCAGCAGTCGAAGCCAGAACTCACGCACTTGGTTGGTAGACAACGTAGCTAGATACACAAGGAGCAGCAGAGATGGGGGAGTGGTCGTGTCTCACCGCGGTGTAACGAGACGTTTGCCACCGCCACATCTCGGGCTTCCTCAACACTGCTTCAGGGCGCTCCCGTCATTTCGACGGAGTGCATGGGTCGAAACTGATCTCCGTGCAACTCTTCATTGTCACGGGTTCTGTACCCGAGGAGACTTGAGGCGACGGCATCCCACCCCGGGCCGCCCGCGGGGCCTCACAGTACCCTGTAGCGGCTTGGTGGATCGATGAGCTCCATGACCCCCCTCGAGAAGGCCGCTCAGCGGTCGCGCCATCTCTTACCCTTGGTGGCTATCGCACTGATTGGATGTCTCGCCGGATGCGAGTATGAGCCCGACGACGCCTCCCTCCCGTCCGCCAGCTTCCCGACTACGGAGGCTAGTACGGTTCTACCGCTGCCGGACGCCGGCGACATCGACGCCGGCACATACCTCGTCACCAGCTACACGGAGCCTTTCGAAATCACGGTCCCAGACGGCTGGTTGACCACCGACGGCGACGCACTGTCCAAGGAGGACCCAGATGACGCGGATGAAGGGGCAGTCTACGTGGCGTGGTGGCCTGCGGACTATGTACCGACGGACTCATGTGCGTGGCAGGGTGCGCTCGTCGAGGTCGATCCGTCGGCTGAGGCCTTCGTCGACGCCATGAGGGCGCAGACGTCAACGGCAAGCACCCCTCCCGTTGAGGTCGTGGTGGGCGACCACTCCGGCTTCGAGTTCGACCACTCCATCGAGGGTGATGTAGACATCACGGCTTGCGACCGCGGTAAATTCTGCATCCACTCAGGATTCTCAAACGAATGCTCACGCTGGTACTCGACTCAGAATGAACGCGAAACCTACCGGGTGGTCGACCTGAACGGCCAGCGCGCTGTGATCTGGGTGGCCCAATCCGACGAATCGATCAATCCGGAGCTTACGACAGAGGCACGCGCCGTCTTCGACTCGATCGAGTTCAAGTCCGACAAGTGACCAGCTAATGCGATAGGCGATCCCGCCCGTGGGCCCCGACTGCTTCTCTGAACCCACCCGGGCGTTCCCGTTGAAGGTTCGCAAGGTTGACCCGCTCGGCGCGGTCGGGGGGCTATCCGTCTCCTACGACAGCACGATCGCTAACCCAAAGCTTCTCGGAGCAGGCATTCTTTCCCGGCCCCTGGATCAGAATCGAGTTGAACTGAGGAACGTACCCGTTCGCTGGAACTGGCGAGCGATAAAGCCCAAGAGGACCGTCAGGGCCAGCAGGAGCAGGACCATCACCACATCGAGGACGGACGTGATTCCGCGGGACACGGCCTGCCCGCAGAGCAATGCGAGTGAACCGGGCGTTGTGAGCAGTTGTTTGGCCAGGCCCTCACGGATTTGAACGGCGGCCCCTCGGAGGACTGTTAGCTTCTCAGGGTCGGTCGGCTTACCAGTCAGGACCTGACGCCGGACGTGCTTCGCCTCATCAGCAGTAAGGCCTACCATGACACCCATTCGCCGGGGCTGGACCAATGGTCCGACTTTCTTATTTCCGTAAATGAGGCCGATGATCAAAAGAGCGATTCCGGCCAGTAGCAGGCCGAGGTGAATTCCGGACCGCAGGAGATTCTGTTCTGGCCCTGTCCACACGGCCGCAAGCACGAAACCAAGTACAAGTGCGACTGCAATGATCGAGGGGAAGACGACGAGGAAGTAGCGTCGGACGGCAGCCCCGATGCCCAGATCCGTCACGCCCTCTGCCCTCGCCGCAGCCTTGGCCCAACGGACCTCCGCCCCCGCATTTACATCACGCATGTGGACCCCCAACTCGCCGTCGTTTAGGCGCAATGATAAATACGCCATAGCCCGAGGTGCCTGAACCTAGCGCCGTTCAGTCGCGTATACCCCGCCGGAGAAAACGCCCGGTGAGCGTAGCCACGCGCTGCACCGAGTGCAGGCGTCACATACAGGTCGAGGAGGCTACCTACGGTCGCGTAGGGCGGTCCCGGCTTGGCAGGATGGGCAGGTGAGTGAAATTCAGCCAATCCATCCGGCCGACATCTCCTCCAGGGAAGCCGTCGCCGTCGCGGTGCCGCACCCATGGCGGCGCTACGTCGCCCTGGGGGATTCCTTCACCGAGGGCATCGGTGACCCAAGCCCCGATAGCATCGGCGGGAACCGGGGCTGGGCCGACCGGGTGGCCGAGGAGCTCGGCTGCGGCTGCAGCAGCTTTTCCTATGCGAACCTCGCGGTGCGCGGACGGCTGCTCCAGCAGGTCGTCGATCAGCAGGTCGGGCCCGCGCTGGCACTGAAGCCGGACCTCGTGAGCATTTCGGCCGGCGGCAACGACCTGCTGCGTCCCGGAGCGGATCCGGACCGGATGGCAGCCCGCCTCGACGCGGCTGTGCAGGACCTCGGCAGCGGCGGCGCGACGGTCGTGCTCTTCACCGGGCCGGACGTACGCGACACGGTCCTGGTGGGAATGCGCCTGAAGATGGCGGTCCTCAATGAAAACCTCCGGGTCATCGCCGCGCGGCACGACACCGTGATCGCCGATATGTGGGCGCTGCGGCAGCTTTCCGATCCGGGCATGTGGGCCGAGGACCGCCTTCACTTCTCGCCCCTAGGGCACCACACGGTGGCAATGATGGTCCTCGATACGCTCGCCGTGAACCACACCCTGGAACCGATGCATGCCAAGCCGCTTCCGCCGAAGACTTGGCGCATGGCCCGTACCGAGGATGCTGTCTGGGCCCGCGAGTACTTGGTGCCGTGGGTGCTGCGGCGGCTGCACAACCGCTCCGCGGGCGACGGGATCACCCCCAAGCGCCCGGAGGCGACGACGATCTTCGGTCCATGCATGCCCCCTGGTGCAGGAATTTAGAAGGACAGGAGAGCGGAATTGCATCCAGGCGGTGCATCTGCCGCGTTTCAGAAACACCGGCGGTTGTTTGCAGGAGTGAAGTCCGACTCAATCATGGGCACGAATCTGCGGCGAATGTTGCCCGTCTGATTGGAGGATTGTTGCAGCCTCGAAGCCCTCCAGTTGAGCAGCACCAGTCAACCCGGAAGGGCTGGTCCCTTTGATGGATCCCTTATGGATCATGGCGATGGTCAGAAGCACTAACTGGTACGAGTCCCGCAAGTGGATCCCTCAACGGACACTTTTGCGGGCGGGTTCAACGTGGCAGGGAGCGGCACGGGAGGCGGGCTACTATCGATCATGGGGAAATGGGGGACAATCCTGCACGCCAAACTTCCCGTGATCCGCGCCGCGGGTAGCGGTGGAAGGGGCAGGAGATGATTGTTCGTGGTGTCGTTTTCCTGAATCAGGTGCTGAGAGCGGTGATCCTGGTGGCGGGTGTCGCGGGCACTGTGGTGACCATCGTCGAGTTCATCAAATTCGTACACGCAGCTCCGCTGCCGGGACTTCTCCCCGGCGCCTCCGGCCCCGGAAACTTCATCGCCGTGGCTGGCGGCCTGACGATTGCGTTTTTCGCGGCCCTCCAATTCTTTCTGGTGCGGCGCGGCCATCGATGGGCTTACGGGTTCAGTGTTCCGATCTGGATCATCATCTGGCAGATGGCCCGCCGGTTACCCTTTTCTTCACCCGGCTCGTCCCGGGGTGGTACCCGGCAATGATCCGGGACAGGGCCGATGAGATTCTGGTGAACCTGGTGTGTGTTGCCGGTGTGGGGCTGGCAGCAGCAGGCTTTTTCTCGGCGCGATCCCTCACGCACGACACAACGACAAGACCGGGGAGCTCCGGGGCGTGACGGCGGTTCGGTGCCGCTGCCGGCCGGGTCTTGTTTGCCACGACGGCGCCATAGACGTGGTAAATACTGCAACCGCGTCAGAGACACTACGAGGATAATTCCAGGCGGCCCGTGACAACGGAAGGATGCCTGAAACATTCTCCCTATCGTCCCGATACTGCTCGCGCCTAGGGGCGATTGCCATAGCTACCGGGCCAGCGGTCATCGTCCGCTGAAGGATCACTCAGCGGGCGCGCCCGGTGGCATCTCGATCAGAACCAATCAGCCGCTGGTTGAGGTAATGAATGTGAAGGCATAGATCAACAGGGTCAGGTTCCCGAGGACGAAGAGAGTGCGGTAGGGCCAACGCGTGCGGCGTATATCTGACGGCGCAACTGAACGCTTCCCCTCCATAGACGGCGCGACGAAGCGCCACGCAGGGAGTTGAACGGGATACACGAGCAAAGCCGTAGTCACTAGGACTACCGTCGCATAAGCCAACCACGGCTGACCCTTGAAGGCGGTGACAACGGGAAGGACTGCGGCAAGAGGGATGGAAATGAAATTCAGGCTGAGCTGAACCCTGACGAAGAACCGGTCGAGTCCGTTTCCTTCTTGTACCGCCGGGAAGTTGGAACGACCTCCCACGAGTCCCGAATAGGCAACCAGAAGGCAAGCAGCGATCAGCAGTATGTTTTCCATCGGCACGACCTTCGCATCACTACCACTCGCAGTCCGCCCCTGTCTTTGTGGCGCCCGTGTGCCGATCCCTCAGCGGGCGCTTTTGCTGGTGGGCCTAACGCGGCAGGGGAGCGTGTTCCTCGGCTTACCGTCTCCGTGCCAGACGAAAATATACTACTGACCAAAACAAGGTGATCCCGACGCCTGTCGAGAACAATGCCCAGGCCAGATTGAAGGCGGTACCTGTCAGCGATTCACCCTGAATGAATGCGCCCAAGAACATGCCGAAGCCGATGAGGGACATTGCCCCAGCGGTTATCTGCCCCTTAACGGCGTTCCGTTTACTGAAGAGCGGGCCCGAATTTTTCATCCCCCAAACTAGCGCGGCCTGCACGGTAATGCACCCACCCGTTTACTGATTCTGCTCCGACGCTGCGCCTGCCTTAGAGCGCGTTCGAGGTACGTATACCCCGCACGCTGAAATGCACGATGAGGGGGCGCTAGCAGCAACGCGTATTCGACAGGTCCTCGACTGGACCCTGTGCCTCCTTCACCAAATTGGTGAGGTGTAAATAAGCGACAGATTGAGCACCGGTAGGTATTGCTGCGCCTCAAGCGGATTGTTAGTGCGGCAGAAACCGTGTGTGGAAGCGTCGCCGCTGTCTTAGTGAGTTGAGGTGGGCTTTGCCGCTCGTCCCGAAGTGGTGCACCAAGTACGACCAGTGCACCACTTCCTGCGTCAGGTGAGGGAAACGACTTCGTAGGTATGGCCTGCTGCGCGCAGCCGCTCAACCAGGACGTCGCCGAGGGCGGTCGCTGGGGTCAGCGATCCTGCGGCGGGCTGCAGGCGGTCGCCGTCGAGGGCAAGTGAGAGCGCTGTCTCACCGGCCATCACGGCGGTGGCGGCGTATCCCGGGTCGCCGGGCCCCTCTGCGAGGGCCCGGTACCGCCTGCCGCTCTCGGTGGAAGCAGTCACCTGGGAACGGAACCAGCCTGAGCGCCGCGCGGCCTCGCTCGGGCCCTCACCGGGCGACGGAATGACGGGGTCCAGTAGTTTCCTCGTGAGAGGCAGGGCCAGTGCGGCTCCGAACACCCGTAGGCCGAGCGCCGTCGCTCCGGCGGTGACGGCACCGGCGGGCCCCCGCCCCATACCCATCACCTCGCCGTACCGCAGGGACCGGCCGTAGGCCCAACCCTGCAGGGCGTTGCTGCGACGCACGATCCGCGTGTTCGCCGACGCCATGATGAAGGGCGCGGTTCGCAGGCCGTCCTCCGCACGGCCGACCCACCCCAGGTCCGCCGGTTGCCGGGTCGAGGGTTCCGCCGTCCGGTCCGGACTGAGGGAGTAGGGATCGCCCGCGAGCGATCGCAGCACCGGGTCCGACCGTATGCCGTCGAGCTGCCCACGCATCGACTCGATGGTGCCGCCGCTGAAGCCACCCTTGGCCCTGGCGACGAGCTGCACCTCGGTCAGTCCGCCCGCGCCGTCGGCCTCCGCGGCCTGGTGTAGGAGCAGCACTGCGAGGTCTGACGGGACGGAGTCGTAGCCGCAGGCATGGACGATCCGTGCACCGGTAGTCCTTGCCAGGGCGTCGCAACGGTCGATGGCTTCACGCACGAAGGACACCTCGCCCGTCAGGTCCCCGTAGTGGGTGCCGGCGCGGGCACACGCCTCGACGACGGGCAGTCCGTACTTCGCGTAGGGGCCCACGGTGGTGAAGAGAACTCTGGTGCCCGCAGCCAGCGCAGCAAGCGAGTCAGGGTGATCCGAGTTGGCCTCGATGAGGGCCCAGTCGTGTGCGGCGACGGGCAGCCTGGACCGTACGGCCTCGAGCTTCGCTCTCGACCTCCCGGCGAGCCCCACGCGCCGGTCCGGCGGAGCGTGGTCCGCAAGATATCCGGCGATCAGTTCACCGACGAAGCCGGTCGCACCGAAGAGGACGAGGTCGTGGTCGCGCGCTGGGGCCTTCATGGCAGCAGTCTTCCACGGCAGCGGCCGGTCCGGCGCCGGGAAGTGCCTACCTCTCTTGTAGCTGAAGCGCCTCGTCACCCTGAAACTAGATTCCAGATCATCACGGGACCGCGAGGGCCGATGCCCTGATCAATCATCAACTCCTCAGGTGTTGCGTCAAGTACACCTGATGCAACAGTCGATCAGCCCTCGACTTACCCGGCTTTAGGGTCCGATTACCGTTTCTGCAACACGAGAACGCGAGGGTCTAGACGCGATGCAACGCCGGCCTCCCGGGTCGTTCCGCTGAGGATCCTTTGATGAACGCTCCACGTGGAAGGTTGTAGGGGCGATGCGACAGAACCTTTGGGAGGTCCTGGTCCCGTGGCGCGGACCTGGGCCTCCTAGGGGATGACGCGGGCATGCTCTTCGAACCAGGGGGACTCGTAAGGGACAACACCGAACAGCAGCCCGGCGGGATCTTTCAACACGACCCATGCCCGCCCTTCGCCAACGATTTCTGCACCCAACGTGACCAGGCGCTGAATCTCGGCATCCACATCGTCGGTCTCAATATCGAGATGTAACCGAGCGGCTGCGGCTCCCACATTCTGAAGACCGACCCAGGACATTGCAGCGGTGCCGGCGAGGCCTTGGCTGTACGTAACCCGATTCTTCACTGCTCCTATCGGCACGTGCGGTAGCCACTCGATGGCCGCTGAAGAAGATGGAGCTCGTTTGACCCGTGCGGCAAGGATGCTCGGAAAGGTACGACTTGCGTGTGTTCAACAGGGCTTCCGACTGCCGATCAGCTGTGTCGCCAAAGTTTTCTGTGACGTCTGCACAGGTTTTGTTCAGACCTAGATGGTTGTCGTCAGCGGGGGGTGACCGTTTAGCCTTCCGGGTTATTCAGGAGGGCCAGTTGGATAAGACCACCTTCCCGGTGACGGTAGAGCTCTCGAGGAGCTCATGGGCGCGCCGAAGTCCTTCGGCGTTGATGGGTTCGATGTGTGTTGTCAGGGTTGAACGGATGCGTCCGGCGTCAACCAGCCCGGAGAACTCGTTGAGTAGCTGATGCTGGTAGTAGTCGTGAGGTTCGAACAGAGGACGGGTGAACATCAGCTCCCAGTGCCAGGTGATGCTCTTGCTCTTCAGTGCGTCGATGCTGCCGCCGGACTGATCGATGGATACGACCTGCCCGCGAGGTTTGAGCACATCAGCGATGGCATCCAGGTTCGTTGGAGTGAAGGAGGTGAAGACGTAGTCCACTCCATCGGGTGCCAGCCGTTTGACGTCGCCGGCGAAGTCGCGCGGGACTACCTCGTCGGCGCCCATACGTTGAACCCATTCCGAAGACTCAGGTCTGGAAGCCACGGCGATGACCTTCAGGTTTGTGAGGGCTTTGGCCAGTTGGATGATCAACGATCCGACGCCCCCCGCGGCGCCGATCACAAGGAGAGTCCCTGAGTCCGACGGAGCGATTTTCAGCTTATCGAACAGCGCTTCCCACGCGGTGATGGCAGTCAACGGCAGCGCTGCTGCATCAGCGTCGCTGAGTGACTGGGGTTTGCGTCCGACGATGTTTTCCCGCACCAGGTGGTATTGGGCGTTTGTTCCGGATCGGCCGATGGATCCTGCGTAGTAGACCTCGTCGCCGATAGCGAACCTGGTGACGTCACGGCCGACAGCAACGACGGTTCCTACAGCGTCGTAACCAATCACCCGGGGAGTCTCAAGAGACGGCGAGCCTTTCCGGACCTTCGTGTCGACGGGATCCACCGACACGGCACGGACCTCTACGAGCAGGTCGAAACCGGTGGCTTCCGGCACGGGCAACTCGAGATCCCGGAGGCTGTTGGGTGAGGAAATGGGCAGTCCGGTGTCGAAGCCGACGGCTTTCATAGTCTTCATGCCTTCAGGGTACTGATCGAACCGTACCTACCCGCAAGGTCTCCTGGTATCCTGACCTGCCGCGGGTTCACCGGCACGACGACGGCCCGCCGGACCACTACTAACGGGTCCGCGGTCGCGAAGCAACCTTTGATGCCCACGCAGCCGATCCTCCTCGGGCATATCGTGTTTCTCAAATTTCGGCGGTGGCGGAGATAAACTCCGGCTATGGATCCCACACCTGTGGTGGAAATTGAGCGGAAGTACGACGTCGGGGACGGGACCGCGGTTCCGGCTTTGGAGCACCTGCCCGGCGTTGCCCGCGTGGACCCGCCGGCGGAGCACCGGCTTGAGGCCACGTACTTCGACACCGCGGACCTGCTCCTGGCATCGCTGCGCATCACGTTGCGGCGGCGGACCGGCGGCGGCGACGCAGGATGGCATTTGAAGCTTCCCTTGGACGCGGATGAACGGTGTGAGTACCGCGAGCCGTTGGGAGAGGAGGCCGACGGCGTCCCAGAACCGCTGCTGCGGTTGATCCGTGTCCACAGCAGGGACGCTGCCCTGGTTCCGGTGGTGCGGCTGCGGACCCGGCGCACCGTTCACCTCCTCCGCGGCGAGAGCGACGGTGTCCTGGCCGAGTTCAGTGATGACCGGGTCAAGGCGAAGGTCCTCGCCCCGAAAGGATCCGAACTGCATTGGCGGGAGTGGGAGTTCGAACTCGTCGACGGATCCCGGGAACTGCTCGATGCCGGGCAGGAGCTCCTTGCGGCCGCCGGCGTCCGGCCGGCCGGACACGGTTCCAAGCTGGCACGTGCACTAGGCGCCCGCCTGAACCCCGGCACCGCGGCATTGCCCCCTTCCAAGCGCAAGGCTTCCGCCGCCGACGTCCTGCTTGCCTGCCTCCGGGAGCAGGTCCAGGCGCTGAAGGATCAGGACCCCCGGGTGCGGTTGGACGCCCCCGCCGCGGTCCACGGAATGCGGGTCGCCACCCGGCGCATACGCTCAGTGCTGGCGACCTACCGCGGACTGCTGGCCGACGCCGACGCGGTGAATCTCCTGCGCCAGGAGTTGAAGTGGCTGGCCGGTGTTCTCGGCGAAGCCCGGGACGCCGAAGTCATGCATGAACGGCTCAAGGACCTGGTCGCCGCGGAGCCCGTCGAACTGGTCATGGGTCCCGTCATTCGCAGGATCGATCTGCAGCTCGGAGCCGATTACGAAAATGCACATACAGACGTGGTCAATGCACTGGACGGGCAACGGTACTTCCGTCTGCTTGACGCGCTCGAAGCCCTGCTTGCCGCCCCGGCCCTGACGCCGCTGGCTTCCGGACGCGCGCACAAGGTGATTCCAAAACTGGTCAGACGCGACGTGAAACGGCTGCGCAAGGCAGCCCGGGAGGCAGTGAGACATACCGCAGGAACCGGAGACGATCCGGCCCTGCACGAAGCACGCAAGGACGCCAAGCGCCTGCGCTATGCCGCCGAAGCAGCAGCACCGATCAACCCGGCGCAGGCCGCCCAACTGGCCGACGCCGCCCACGGCGTGCAGAAAATCCTCGGCGACCACCAAGACAGTGTTGTCACCCGCGAGCTGCTGCGCCGGCTCGGCGCCGAAGCGTTCCTGCACGGCGAGAACGGCTTCACCTTCGGCCGCCTCCATGCCCTTGAGCAATCCCGCCCTGGAGGCCGAGGCCCGATTCCACCGCGAATGGAAGAACTTCCGTACCCCGCCACTGAATAAATAGCGGTCATTGAAGAAGGAACGCCTCGGAACTGCACCGGAGCTGCGCCACAATAATGCAGGCGGGGGACGCGCCCGGGCGGCGATTAGCCGACCGGGCCAGTCCTCGGACAGAATGGGACCGTGAGAGCCCTCCGTCCGCAGCTGGCCCGCGCTGCCCATGCGGCTCCGCCACGCACCCTCGTCCATGTGCTGAGGGAAACCGCAGAACGGTTTCCTGACTCATCCGCCCTGGATGACGGAGATACGTCGCTCAGTTATGCGGAGCTCCTCGCCGAGGTGAAGCGGCATGCCAGGGCACTGCACGAGGCCGGTATCGGTGCCGGAGACAAGGTCGGCGTCCGAATCCCGTCCGGCACAAATGAGCTGTACGTGGCGATCCTGGCCATTCTGTATGTCGGTGCGGCCTACGTTCCGGTCGACGCCGAGGATCCGGACGATCGTGCCCGCCTGGTGTTCGAGGAGGCAGGGGTAGCCGGGATCGTGCGCGCAGGCGAGATCATCACTGCCCCGGACCGTCTCCGGCCCTTTTCCGCGCCCCGCGAGGCAACCCCGGACGATGACGCGTGGGTGATTTTCACGTCCGGATCCACCGGCACCCCGAAGGGGGTGGCGGTCACTCACCGCTCCGCGTCGGCCTTCGTGGACGCCGAAGCGCGCCTGTTCCTGCAGGAGGAACCCGTGAACACCTCCGACAGGGTACTGGCCGGGTTGTCCGTGGCGTTTGATGCGTCGTGCGAGGAAATGTGGCTGGCCTGGCGCAATGGAGCCTGCCTTGTCCCGGCGCCGCGGTCCCTGGTCCGGACGGGTATGGACCTGGGGCCGTGGCTGATCACCAACGGCATCACCATCGTCTCGACTGTTCCCACCCTTGCCGGGCTCTGGCCGCCCGAGTCGCTTGAAGCGGTCCGCTTGCTGATCTTCGGCGGCGAGGCCTGCCCGCCGGACCTGGCCGCCCGCCTCGCGGTGGAGGAGCGCGAGGTCTGGAACACCTACGGGCCCACCGAGGCGACCGTGGTGGCGTGCGCGGCCCGGATGGACGGGGCGGGACCGGTGAGGATCGGGCTGCCCCTGGACGGCTGGGACCTCGCGGTGGTGGACCCGGACGGGATCCCCGTGGCGGAGGGGGAGAGCGGGGAACTGATCATCGGAGGCGTGGGCCTGGCGAGGTACCTCGATGCAGCAAAGGACGCGGAGAAATACGCGCCCATGGCCACCCTGGGTTGGACCCGGGCGTACCGGAGCGGTGACCTGGTCCGCTACGAAAACGAAGGCCTTGTCTTCCTCGGGCGCGCTGACGACCAGGTCAAACTCGGCGGGCGCCGGATCGAACTGGGCGAAATTGACGCCGCCCTCCAGTCCCTGCCAGGCATCCACGGGGCGGCGGCCGCGGTGCAGACCACGGCCGCTGGAAACCAGGTCCTCATCGGCTATCTAGCGCCGGCCCCGGGCACCGCGCCGGATCTGGGCCGTGCGCGGGAACTGCTGGCGGATCTGCTGCCGGCGGCGCTGATCCCCCTGCTGACCGCCGTTGAATCCCTTCCAGTCAAGACCAGCGGAAAGGTCGACCGGGACGCCCTGCCCTGGCCGCTAAACTCGACCCCCTCCGAGGACTCCGGTCCGGGCCTGAACCTGGATCAGCGGACAGCATGGATCGCGCAGCAATGGGCTGACATTCTGGGCTCGGCGCCGGAAAGCCTGGATGCCGACTTCTTCGCCCACGGCGGCGCGAGCCTGGCCGCGGCCAGGCTCGTCTCGGCCCTGCGAGTGCGCTACCCGACCATCACGGTCGCGGACATCTACGCACGCCCCCGGCTCGGCGCCCTCGCGGAACTGGCCCGCCTGTCCGACCCGGAGGGCGGTGACGAAGCGGCCGCCGGGGCGGAACGCACCGTCAAGCCCACCGCGGTGAAGTTCCAAATATTCCAGATCCTGGCCGGAATACCACTGCAGCTGTTGGTATCCATGCGGTGGCTGACGTACCTGATGGCCATCAACAACCTCCTCGCGTCCTCGGGGGCGCTGCGGCTGGCCCCCGTGGTGTCCTGGTGGTGGGTGCTTGCCTCCTGGGCCGTCTTCGTGAGCCCGTGGGGACGAATGGCCGTCTCGGCCGGGGTGGCCCGGGTCCTGCTGCGCGGCGTCACGCCGGGCAGTTATCCGCGTTCCGGGAAGGTCCACCTGAGGCTATGGCTGGCCGAGCAGATCTCGGACCTTTCCGGCGCAGTCAGCCTTGGCGGAGCGCCCTGGATCCCTTACTACGCGCGTGCGCTGGGGGTGAAGATCGGCAAGGACGTCGACCTGCATTCCGTGCCTCCCGTGACCGGGATGCTGAGCCTGGGTGCTGGATGTTCGATCGAGCCCGAAGTGGACCTCTCCGGGTGGTGGATCGACGGAGACCTGGTGCACATCGGGGACATCCGGGTCGGTCCGGGCGCCACCGTAGGCTCCCGCAGCACCCTGATGCCCGGCACAAGGATCGGAGCCGGCGCGGAGGTTGCCCCCGGCTCGGCGGTCACCGGCAAGGTCAAGGCCGACCAGCGGTTTGCCGGTTCACCGGCACGACGCCTCGGCAAAGCACAGCACGACTGGCCCGACCCGCCGCCGGGACGGCCCGGTACGCGGTTCTGGTTCCCCGCCTACGCCCTCGCATCGGCACTGCTGGCCACCGTGCCCTATCTATCCGCCGCTGCAGGAGCCGTGTTCGTGGCCGGTGCCATCGAAGGCCAGGACTCGCTCTGGTCCTCCTGGCCCGTGCTGCTGTGGGCGGTTCCGGTGGCGGCACTCATCTGGTTCCTCTTCAACATGATCCTCATCGCAGCCATTGTCCGGCTGCTTGGGCGCAACCTTGCTCCTGGCCACTACCGCGTCCGCAGCCTCACCGGTTGGCGGGTCTGGGCCACCGAACGCCTCCTGGACCTCGCACGGGACCTGCTCTTTCCGCTCTACGCCAGCCTGTTCACCCCGGTCTGGCTGCGGCTCCTTGGAGCCACGGTGGGCCGGAACGTTGAAGCATCAACCGTGCTCCTCCTGCCGTCCATGACGACGGTTGGAGACGGGGCGTTCCTGGCCGATGACACCATGATCGCCTCCTATGAACTCGGCGGCGGCTGGATGAAGATCGGCCCGGCCAGGATCGGGAAACGGGCCTTCCTCGGCAATTCCGGCATGACCGGGGCCGGGCGCAATGTCCCGAAAAACTCCCTTGTCGCCGTCCTGTCCGCGACACCGGTCAAAGCCAAGTCCGGGACATCCTGGCTGGGCAGCCCGCCGGTTCGGCTACGCCGGGCGCGGATGGACATGGACCAGAGCCTCACCTTCAACCCTTCGCTTCGGCTGAAAATCTACCGCTCCTGCTGGGAGCTGGGCCGGGCGGTCCCGGTCATCCTGACCACCGCCATCGCCGCCGGCATCCTCGCCGTCCTTGACCTGATCGCTGCGTCGAACGGGTACCTTGCCGCGGCGCTGCTCGGAACCGTGGTGATCCTGGGCGCCGGCGGTGTCGCCGCGGGAAGTTCCGTCGCGGCGAAATGGCTTCTGGTGGGCCGGATCCGCCCGGGAGAACATCCGCTGTGGAGTTCGTTCATCTGGCGCAACGAGGTCGTAGACACCTTCGTCGAGATGGTCACCGCACCCTGGTTCGCCCGGGCCGCCGCCGGCACCCCGGCCCTGGTGTGGTGGCTTCGAGCACTCGGTGCCCGGATCGGGCCGGGTGCCTGGTGTGAAAGCTATTGGCTCCCGGAAGCGGACCTGGTCAGCCTGGGCGCGAACTCGACGGTCAACCGCGGGTGCGTCATCCAGACCCACCTTTTCCACGACCGGGTCATGAGTATTGACACCGTCACCCTCGACCACGGTGCCACCATGGGCCCGCACGGGGTGATCCTGCCCGCCGCCCGGATAGGCGCCGGGGCCACCGTCGGCCCGGCTTCCCTAGTCATGCGCGGCGAAACCGTTCCTGCCGGAAGTTACTGGATCGGCAACCCCGTCAGCCCCTGGACCGCCCCGCCGGGCTCAGAACCACCCACCACCCCTGCCTCGAAAGTCCTGGCACGGTGACCCTCGACCGCCAGCCCGCGCCCACTGAAGGAACCACGAGCATGCCAGCCACCGCTGCCCACGGTCCTGCCGATTCCTACACGCCCGGCCACGGAAGCCTGGACTACCGGGTCTCCCGCTATGAGCTGAACCTTGACTACCGGGTCAGTTCCAACCGGCTCGCCGGCCGCGCCACCATCACGGCACGGGCGTCCATCACACTCGCCACGGTTGTCCTGAACCTCGCCGGGCTCCGCGTGCAGAAGGTCCAGCTCGCCGGGCAGCGCGTGAAACGGTTCGTCCAGCGCGGCACTCAGCTGATCATCACCCCGGAGCGGCCCCTGCCCGCCGGCACCTGGTTCAGCCTCGATATCCGCTACGGCGGTACCCCTGCACCCCTGCTCGGAAACTGGGGCGAGGTCGGTTGGGAAGAACTTACCGACGGGGTCCTGGTGGCCGGGCAACCCACCGGTGCGGCATCTTGGTTCCCCTGCAACGATCATCCGGGCCAGAAGGCCAGCTTCGGATACACCATCACCACCGATGCCAACTACCGGGTTATCTGCAACGGCGTCCTGGTCTCCCACTCCACCAGAGCCAGCCGAGAAACCTGGGTTTTCGACCAGCCGGAACCCATGGCCACTTACCTCGCGACCGTGCAGATCGGCCGCTATGATCTGCGGACCCTGATGTTCCCCGCCGACGCGACGGACCACCGGGCAGGCCGGCGGGACGGGCACCGGCCTGTTCCTCAGTACCTGGGCGCCCCACCGGCCCTGATGGCCAAAGCCCAAACCGCGCTGGCGCGCCAGGGGGAGATGATGGAAACCTTCCAGACCTTTTTTGGGCCCTACCCGTTCCCCGCCTACACCGTCGTCGTGGCCGGCGACGAACTCGAGATCCCGCTCGAAGCCCAGTCCCTGTCCGTCCTTGGGCCCAACCACCTAACCCAGGACTGGGAGTCCCAGCGCCTCATCGCCCATGAACTGGCCCACCAATGGTTCGGGAACTCACTGACCGCCACCACATGGGCCGACATCTGGCTTCACGAAGGATTCGCCTGCTACGCGGAGTGGCTTTGGTCCGAGGCGTCCGGGAACTCCACCGCAGCAGACCGGGCCGGGGCCGCGTGGCGTGGGCTGTCGGTGAGCCCGCAGGACCTCATGGTGGGCGACCCGGGGCCCGAGAGCATGTTCGATGACCGGGTTTACAAACGAGGCGCCCTCGCGGTCCACGCCCTCCGCCGGGCCGCCGGGGACGGGCCGTTCTTCAGTCTCCTCCGAGCCTGGACCGAGGAACACCGCTTCGGATCAGTAACGACCAGCGACCTGTGCGCCACCGCCGACCGGATCTGCGGTGCCGTCCCGGGCTTCGATGCCCGCACCATCCTCACTCCCTGGCTATACCGGCTGCCGCTGCCCGCACTTTAGAGCGCTCATCCCCGTACGCTCCGGTCCGAATCCATCCCAGGACCCCTGCGGGGGAACCCGCCGTGAGGCCAGGACGTTCCAACGACCGCAGCCAAGTGCCGGACCCCGCGCCGCAGGCCGCCACCGGTAATAGCCGGCGTCACTGGATGGTAACCGCCGTTCCGATATGGCCGCGGCCCAGCGCTCCGAAACTCGACCATCGCCCGGGGAAAGTATTGATCCGCCTTCCCCTCACCACCGGACCCGGAACCCGAAGAGCTGCGGTGAAGGTGAACTCATCGGGCTGCAGTGTTATTGCGCAGTCGGTGAAATCGAGCCATTGTCCGGTCAGAGGGAACCATGCCTTGAACACGCTCTCCTTCGCGCTGAAGAGGAGCCTGTCCCAGGCAATGGCCGGACGTGAGACCGAGAGGGAGGCGATCGCTCTTCTCTCTTCCTCACGGGCTATCACCCCCAGCACGCCGTCGGGCAAAGGCATGTGTGGTTCGGCGTCAATTCCGACAGAGGCGACGGAAGGGACGCGGCCGACAGCCGCGGCCCGGTACCCCTCACAGTGGGTCATGCTCCCCACCACGCCGGCCGGCCAGAGCGGTGCACGCTGCACCCCCGGCACAAGAGGGCCGGGCTCAATGCCGAGCCGCGAGAGAGCCCGGCGGGCGCAGAGCCGAACCGTCGCAAATTCTCGGCGCCGCTCATCCAGGGCATTTTCGAGAACCGCTTCCTCCTCCGGATAGAGCTCCACCGCGGATGCATCGGTGAAGGCCTCCTCGGCCATAACATCGGCCGGGACGAGGTTCGGGATCAGGGATGACGTCGGTGAAGCCTCAGCCACAACCGCCGGCCCGCCGCAGATCGGTGGATGAGCCACGGGACCTGTTAGCCACCGCCCGTTCGTTCCCACGGTTAATGGCCCAACGGGACATCACCGGCCCCCAGACCGAGACCGGACCGGGCTGGGACGCTGCCCGGTTGCACGATGTCCGTGCACTGTGTGCACGCCCACCAGTACGGCCCGGCGTTCGCCAAGGATAGTCATCGCGTCCGCGATCGAGCACCGGTCAGCCATGGACATCAACCCTACCGGGAGGTTCTGGCCAGACTCTGTATGACCCGGCCCATGACCTTGACGCGGTATGGGCGCGCACCCTGTCAATCTCGGGAGCGGATGTCAGGAAAGGCCCCTGATGGGGGAGAGGTGGGAATGTGGACAGTGTCCACGCTTTGGGTCGGACTGGGCCGTACCGGTGCCGGACTGGGCCCGCGGCTGCAGACGTACAGGACGCGGCGACGTGGAATCCGGGGGCGTCCCTCAGACCCTGTCATTTGGCGATAAGCCGATCCCTGCTCCGTCTGGCCAGGACTCTGCAAAGAATTGGGGTTCGGGGGTTGAGGCGGGTTCCGCGACCCGCGCTGACCTGACCGGCCGGAGCCTGCGAGGGACGGGCGGGGGAATGGGTCTCAGGATGTCAGCGGCAGATTGCGGAGCGCGAGTTCAGCGACGTCTTTGAGATCGGAGCGCGGGACCCCGCCGGCTGCCTGCACGGCGATGCCATTGACAACCGTCATGAGGTACCGCGCGAGAAGATGTGGGTCGGCATGTGGTGGCAGGTCTCCGAGAGCCACCGCTTGTTCGAA
>NZ_JAEKGC010000018.1 GCF_016405885.1 Arthrobacter sp. MSA 4-2
ACCCGCACCCGGCATCATCACCGCCACCTCCCCGGCCGGACGCACCTACCGCACCCTGCCCGAACCCGTCCCCGGCTGAGTGGACCCGGTCGATAGCGGGCGGCCAGGCCAGCTCAGTGGGTGAGGTCGGCTAGCTCGTACCCGGCGGTTGAGGTTGGCTAGGTCAGACTCAGCGGTTGAGCTCTGGTCGGCGAGGTCGAATACAGAGGCTGAGGGTGGCTGGGAGGCCAATTGGCTTCACCTTGCAGGCGGAACCTAGTGCTCCTAACGATCCAGCGGTGTCGTACAACCGATGCCCGAGGGGTTCTCAAGGCAGTCATCCGCTACTGAATGCGCTTCGGTGCGCCAGATGCTCATGAGATGCGGAGCTGATCGGACTTCCGCCTGGCCCGCTATGGGTTGGAACGGACCACCGTCGACCGAGTAGTCACCCGCGAAGAACGTGGTCAATGTGACGTTGTAATCGCCACTTTCGAGGTATTGGTGGCTTGTGGGAGTCTCCGTGTTGAAGGCGCCGCCTTCGGCTGGGCCGCCGGGAACGGTTGTGCTGGCGCTGATTCCATCCCCGTAATCCCAACGATACGAGACGGGCCATGCGCGAAGGCGGATCTGGGCGTTGCGGAAGTCGAACGTAAATTCCTGTTCCTGGGCCTCGGCATACACATTCGAGTGTGCGTTCTTTAGCCCGAAGTTACGCGGCTGGGAAAACACGACGGATGGAGCTATCGGCTGACTCTGGAATTCGGCAATCGTGATGACGATAGGTTCAGCGGCGGGCTCGCCGGCCGTCGGTGGTTCGGGTGCTTCGCCGGGATAGATGCACGCGTTTCGGCCGGTCCGTGTCTCACGGGGTGGATCGGTACGGCGATCAAGTTGAATCCATTCGACGAAGACCCCGTCGGGTTTGGCATCACATTGATCGTTCAGCAGGACGCATCGCGCAGGATCGAGAGATTCACCGGTTCGACTGGTGCAAACGCGCTCATAGTAGTAATCGATGCCATCGTCGACGGGAAGTGCGGCGGCTGCTTCTGAGGAAGTTCCCGGTCCTAATTCGGTGGAGTCACGGCCCGTCGATCCAGCAGACTTGTCGGTGCTGTGATTGGTCCCCTGGAACTTGTTTTCTGAGGCGCTGATTACAGGTAACGGTTCAGGTCGGACGGGTTCCATCGACCAGGTCATGTCGAGAGACATTGAAGCCAAGATGGCTATCTGGGACACGGCAGCGAAGGTTCGTGCGTGACGGACGCCGTGCGTCATTACGTCCCCTCCGGAGTGCCGTAATCCAGCATGAGCCACGACCCTTTGTCCCAGATAGCGATTACAACGTCAATCGCCGGCTCGGGCTGCATGGGTGTGACCTTGAGTTCCGTACCATCGGCGTCGAAATAGACGATCTGCGCCTGTTGATTTTCTACGAATGAACTGATTGAACCGGTCACGGACTCTTCGAATTCGGTGGAAAAACTGACGACCGAGATGTTCGCACCCTGCACCCAGCGGCCTTGGTCATAAAGTGCCGACACGTTCCCCTTGATGCTTGCGCAAGTTCTACACCCCGGATCAGTTTCCGCGTCAAAGGGGGCCCAGTCGTTGGTTTCGTAGGCGTAATTGAGCAACTCAAACCAGTACCTCGTGAAGGCCTCTAGTCCCTCCTTGCTGTTCTCGTCCGCGAGCGCCGGCTTCGTTGGCACCGGAATGTTGGCCGCCGGACCGATAGACGATGCAGGACTGGGCTCCGGTGCGGCACGGGATGCTTCACCTGACGGATCCGCCGACGCCGTTGGGGGCGCCGAAACAGCAGCCGAGGTTGGAGGAGAAGAACTTGGAGGAGAAGTTGTCTGCTCCTCGTTCGGGTTGCCCTGACATCCACTCAGCATCGCGGTTCCCGCGACAAGTATCACGAACATGCGGAACCGGCAGCGGTAGACGGTTGAAGTCCGGTTCATGTGAGCCCCCAAGGTGGTGCGGGCAATGGCGGATTACGCATGATCAGCTTAATCCGTGGTTGCCAGGGTGGTCCCGATATCCACAGATCATTCGACTAACTGACGTTGGGAGAGCCGAAGTCGAGCATGACCCAACGGTTGTTCTTGTGCACTGCAATGGTGATGCTGCGCGTCAGCGGAAGCGCATCGGAAACAGCCGCCTCCCGACCGGATCGGTCAAGGTACTTCAGTTCGGCCTGTTCAAGTTCAACATATGACGAAATGGGCCCCTGGACACCCGGCTCACCCGTCGTGGCGATCGAATTGACAGTGACTCTGCCACCCGTGATCCATCCACCACTTTCGTAATGCTTCCGCACCTCACCAATCACATTGGTGCAGGTACCGCATCCCCTGTCGGTGACAGCCTGAAGGGGCGCCCAGTCGTTTGATTCGTATCCATAGCTCAACAGCCCGAACCAATACCGGGTGAAGGCTTCTAACCCCTGCTGCGACTCGGCGTCGACCCCCGGCGGCTTCTCAGGCGGCTGGAGGTCTGCAGCAGGACCGGGCGATAGGGCAGTCCCGGATGTCGAAGACACCGACGGACCAGCCGCTCCGCCACTGGCAGGAGGCGAATTGCCGGCTTCCGAGCCTTGACAGCCTGCCAGGAACAGGGAGCCAACGACGACGACGCCCACATGCTGCATCCGCCTGCCCCGCAACGATCGCAGTGGCCGCACCGCAACCTCCAGCCCTGACTTGGATGTACCTGTGGCGGCCGCGATCCGGCCGCACCGGGTAAGCATTCTCAGGGTAGTGGGCGCTGCGCCACCGGGGCAGTGCGAACAACGGTCTACAGAAGATTAGGTAGCCCGATTAGGGGTTTCCGGGGATGCACCGATCGCCGGAGGCGGACCACCGGTCCGCCTCCGCCGACACAAGCCGCTTACAGGATTGGTTGACCACCGGTTACCGCGATACGTGCCCCGGAGACGTAGGACGCCTCATCGGAAGCCAGCATCACGTAGACCGGAGCCAGTTCCACCGGCTGGCCGGCCCGCTTCATCGGCACCTGCTGGCCGAAACTTTCCACTTCTTCTTCCGGCATGGTGGCGGGGATCAACGGCGTCCAGATCGGTCCCGGCGCTACGCTGTTTGCCCGGATTCCACGCTCGGCCAACAGTTGCGCCAGTGACGCCGTCATATTGGCGATCCCGGCCTTGGTCACGGAATAGGGAACAAGGGTCGGCACCGGGTTGTCGGAGTTAATAGAGCTCGACCCGATGATGGATGCTCCCGGCTTCATGTGAGGCAGCGCAGCCTTCGTCAGGTGGAAAAAGGCGCTGAGGTTGATGGCGATGGTCCGGTCCCACTCCTCGTCAGGAATTTCCTCTAGGGACTCATGGCTCATCTGGAAGGCCGCATTGTTGACTAGGACGTCGACCCGGCCGAACTCCTTCACCGCCCTGGCTATGACGGCCCTGCAGTAGGCGGGGTCGGCGAGGTCGCCCGGGAACAGCACTGCTTTCCGGCCGGCCTGCTCCACCCAGCGGGCGGTGTCCCTTGCGTCTTCCTCCTCCTCTTCGAGGTAGCCGATGAGCACGTCCGCACCCTCGCGGGCATAAGCGATGGCGACGGCCTTCCCAATGCCGCTGTCCCCACCGGTAATGACGGCCGCCTTCCCTTCGAGCCTGCCCGACCCCCGGTAGCTCTCCTCGCCGTGATCAGGCTTGGGATCCATCGCGGCGGTAGTGCCGGGAGGCGTCTGCTGCTGGGCTGGCTGGCTCATTGGTGCTCCTCGCTGATCGGTGGCGTTTCAAAATCGTCTGCAGAACAACCCTAGGCATCACCACCGGAAATTTGGAAGCACCCTTAGTATTTACGAAAGACCCACTCGACCGGAGGCGGCAAACCCCATGGCGTCAACGGCGGAGTACATCCTCCCCCTGAAGTGGACCAAAGAGGGGCCGATCGCTGAATTGGCCGACTACCTGGCGGCAATTCCGGAGTGGGTCGAGGTCACTGTCGTCGACGGTTCCCCGGAAAACTTATTCGAGCGACATGCGCGGGCCCTCCCCCCGCGGGTCCGGGTCCTCCGCCCCGATGCCTCCGGGACGGGCAACGGCAAGGTGATCGGCGTGCTGACCGGCGTGAGGGCGGCGCGCCATGAGCGGCTGGTACTGGCCGACGACGACGTCCGCTACAGCGCCGAGCAGCTTCGCGAGGTGGTGAACCGGCTCGACGACGCCGACCTCGTCCGTCCTCAGAACTACTTCCGCGAACTGCCCTGGCATGCCCGCTGGGATACGGCGCGCTCCCTCATCAACCGGGCCCTCGGCTCGGATTACCCCGGAACTCTTGCGGTCCGCCGGAGCATCCTCGAGGCGACCGACGGGTACAGCAGCGAAGCACTGTTCGAGAACCTCGAACTGATCCGCACCGTCCACGCCGCAGGTGGCCGGGAGGCACGGGCCGACGACGTGCTCGTGGCACGCATCCCGCCAACGGAACGGCATTTCTTAGGCCAGCGGATCCGCCAGGCGTACGACAGCTTCGCCCAACCCGGCCGCCTCGCAGCCGAACTGCTCATCCTGCCGCTGGCCGCCTACGCCGTGGGACGCCCTCGCCGCCTGCTGGCAGGCATGGGCGCCCTGATCGCCCTGGCGGAGGTGGGACGCCGACGGCAGGGTGGACGGTCGGTCTTCTCCCCGACCTCCGCCCTGTGGGCACCGCTGTGGGCGCTCGAGCGGGGAACCTGCATCTGGCTGGCCGTCCTGAGCAGGCTGAGGGGCGGCGTACCCTACGCGGGAGGACGCATGAAGCTTGCCGCACACTCGAAGGCATGGCTGGGCCGCCGTCATGCACAAGCACACAGCCGACCGCGACAAGGAGCAGAAGCTCAGTAGACTGAGTAACAACCGAGCAGCCACGACGCGGGACCAGCATGAAAGGAACTGACATGTCAGACACCTTGGGAAGCTCCACCCCTGAGCCGGCCGGCAATTTCGAACGCGACCCCTCCGACTGGGTCACCGGCGACGAACCGATGACCGATGCGCAGCGAAGCTACCTCGATACCCTCGCCCGGGAGGCAGGCGAAGAGATTCCGGCGGACATCACCAAGGCGGAGGCGTCCGAGCATATCGACCGCCTGCAGCAGAAGAGCAAGCGGCTCTCCGACTCCTAGCTTTCCGGCTCACAGCTCTTCGACTCGCAGACGGACAGCCGGACTGCAGCGCCGGGAGTTCGCCTACGAGCGGACCGCGGCCCCGGCCTGATCCCGCACTGCGGCGAAGTTGAACTCCGTGCAGATGTCCTGGCCGAAGACGAATCTCCGCACGGGTGCGGTGCGTGCCTCGGCGAGCGCGTCCGACCCCTCGAACCGCACACCGGGCACACCGTCACCGACGAGCAGGGGCGCCGTCGTCAGGTAGAGACGATCCAACGCGCCCGCCGCGAGGAAGGCGGACACGGTACGGCCTCCGCCTTCGACGAGCACCCTGTCCAACCCCTGTCCGCGCAGCAGCTTCAGGAGTTCCACCGGCTCAAACTGTCGAGGCTGCAGGCGAAGGATCCGGACATGGGCGGCCACTTCGTCCGGCATCTGGGCGTCGGGTCCAACGAGCCAGAGGGTGGGAGCGGCGCCGTCTGTGAGGATCCGGGATCCGGGCCGGACGCGCGCCGTGGGGTCGAGCACCACCCGGGTCGGGTTTGTTCCCGGAACGTCCCTTACGGTCAGTCGGGAGTCGTCGGCGACCACGGCGCCGGCACCGATGACGACGGCGTCGACGAGCGCCCGGAGACGGTGCAGGTGGGTGCGGTCTTCGCGGGCATCGGCGACAGTGCCGTCACCGCTGCGCGAGGCAATGAAGCCGTCGAGGCTCTGCCTGAGCTGGGCGAGGACGACCGCACCCTCAGCTGCCGCGAGGTACCCGTAGCGGTGGACCAGGTCCTCAGGCTCCCCGGCGCGCGGGGCGGCCGGCACCCTGCCGGAAATAAGTTCGCCCCACGTGTCGCTGGCCGGAGCGGGATCATGGCGCATCCGCAACCGCTTCGTGGCGAGGTAGGCCGCGTTCTCAGCACGGTCGGGCACCGCAAGGTTCAGGCGCTCGGCGACAGAGATTCCAAGGTCTTCCAGCGCCTCCTGCTTTGCGGGGTTCCCGGAGAGCAACCGGATCCGGTCCACGCCGAGGTCCTGAAGGATTTCGGCCGCCTGGTGGTAGCTGCGCGAATCGACCGGCAGGCCGAGCGATGTGTTGGCGTCAACGGTGTCGACGCCCTGGTCCTGGAGGGCGTAGGCCTTGAGCTTCGCGAGCAGCCCGATCCCCCGGCCCTCATGGCCCCGGACGTAGACGACCACTCCCCTGCCTTCGTCGCTGATCGCAGCGAGCGCCGCATCAAGCTGCTCGCCGCAGTCGCAGCGGAAGGAACCAAACGCGTCCCCGGTCAGGCATTCCGAGTGGACCCGGACCAGGGGCACTGCACCGGCAGGCAGCGGCTCTCCGGTCGCCGTCGTCACATCGTCGATCCCCCGCACCAGTGCGACGTGCTCGGTGTTTTCGGCGTCTCGGTATCCGACCATACGAAAGAGACCGTGCCGTGTGGGTAGCACCGTCTCGGTGACCCGCTCAACCGTTGAGGGAACGAGAAGCGGATCGAACGAAAAAGCCATGAATCAACCTTAGTCGGGGGCAGGGGGCGCGCTGAACGGGGTCGACGGGTCATTCCGCCGGCTCCTCGTAGGAGGAACGTCCACAGGGTGCGCTTTATTGCCTGCCGGCAGGATCTCCCGCTGCTGTCCCCGTTCCCGGCCCGGCGTGGTGCTCGGATCCGGCTGCGACCATTGCCGCCGAACGCGCCAGGACCTCCCTGCAGGCCAACAGCGCCGGACGGTTTGTACTGGCCCGACGTGCCGAGGTGAAGACCGACCTCCGTGGATTGTCCGGAAGGTCATACAGCTTCACGGTCGTCTGCCTCCCGGTCCAGACGAGGTCCGGCATCAGCGCGACCGCATTGCCGGATTCGATGAGGCGGATCTGCGCCTGCAGGTCCGCCGTCTCGTATCGGACGTCGGGCTCGAAACCCGCGCGGCGGCAGGCCTGCTCGGCCCAATGGCGGGAAGCCGCGCCCCGGGGCTCCATCACCCACGCCGCATCGGCGGCCTCGGCAACCGTACTGATCCGCAGGTGATTGAGCGGATCGGGCGGCACGGCGAGCCGGATCGCGTCAGTCGTGAGCGCAACCTGGTCAAGTTCCGGATGCCGTGGCGCGGCGTGGCCCGGGTACTGCTCGGCAATCACGAGGTCGAAGTCACGGGCGAAGGTTTCGTAGAGCGCCGTCTCCGGTTCGCGCTGCACCATCTCGATCCGGACCTCCGGATACTCCTTCGTCATGATGGTCAGCGCATCGGGCATCAGCGCCAGCGCGGCGGACTGGAAGACGGCAACGCGCACGGTACCGGTGACCGTGGTGAGGGAAGCCGCAAGGTCTGCCTCGGCGCGCTCGAGGATCTCAAGCAGCTCGGCCGTATGCGCCACGAGGACCTCCGCCTGGGGCGTCAGCGTCACCCCGCGCCCGGACTTGCGAAGCAGTTCAACACCGACTTCCTTCTCAAGCAGGGCCAACTGCTGGGACACGGAGGACGGACTGTAGCGGAGGGCCGAGGCCACCTCACTCAGGGTCCCGCGGATCTTCAACTCGCGGAGCAGGCGCAGCCGTCGAACGTCGAGCATTGTGCCACCAATACGTTAGGGAATCTGAACAATACCATTCGCAAAACCTAGCTTTTGCTAAATGAAAATCGGCACCATAATGGATCAGTTCCCAAAGTGGCGGACACCACTGTGTTTTTCGTGCGACACCAGCGTGCCCGACCTCCCCTCTCTCCAGGATGGACCGTTATGACAAACGCATCGGATCGAAGCCTGCCTCCGACGGGCGGCTCTTCAACCTCCATTCTTCGGCGGAAGCCGATCGACGACGTCGAGGATGAGAAGGGCGGAACCAAGCTTTTCAAGAGCCTGGGACTGTGGCAGCTTACGGCCATCGGCGTCGGCGGAATCATCGGCGTCGGCATCTTCACCCTGGCCGGTCTCGTCGCGAACGGCGGTGAGGACGGCCAGCCCGTGGGGCCTGCCGTCCTGATCTCCTTCCTCGTCGCAGGCCTGGCCAGCGCGGCGGCCGCACTCTCCTACGCGGAGTTCGCGGGGATGATCCCGCGCGCCGGGTCCGCCTACACCTACGGCTATGTCGCCCTGGGCGAGATCATCGGCTGGTTCATCGGCTGGGACCTGCTCCTTGAATACATCGCCATCGTGGCCGTCGTCGCCATCGGCATCTCCGGCTACTTCACCGAGTTCATGTCCGGCATCGGTATCCAGGTCCCGGTCTGGATGCAGGGCACCGCGGACACCATTGAGGGCGGCCTCATCAACCTGCCGGCCATCGTGGTGTGCCTGTTCATCACCTTCATCCTCAGCCGTGGCACCAAGACCTTCGGCCGGTTCGAACTCATCGCCGTCGGCCTGAAAATCCTGCTGATCCTCGGCATCGTCGGTCTCGGGTTCTTCTACGTCAACGTCGACAACTACACACCGTTCCTGCCCTCCGGCTTCGGCGCAATCTTCGCCGGCGCCGCCACGGTGTTCTTCGCGGTGTTCGGTTATGACGCCATGAGCACGGCGGCCGAAGAGGCAACGGACGGCAAGAAGCACATGCCCAAGGCGATCCTGCTCTCCCTGGCGATCGCAATGACCCTCTACGTCCTGGCCACCCTCGTGCTCACCGGGATGCAGAACTACACCGAGATCAGCCCCACCGCCGGCTTCGCCTCCGCCTTCCAGTCGGTCGGCCTCCCCGTGATCGCCACGATCATCTCGGCGTTCGCTGTCATATCGATCCTCACGGTCATGCTGACCTTCCTCCTCGGTGTCACCCGGGTCTGGTTCTCCATGAGCCGCGACGGGCTGCTCCCCGCCTGGTTCTCCGCAACCGACCGCCACGGCACCCCGCAGCGCGTCACCTGGATCGCCGGCGTTGCCGCTGCCCTGCTTGCCGGGGTGTTCCCGATCCGCGCCGTCGCCGACCTCACCAACATCGGCATCCTCGCGGCGTTCGTCGTCGTCTGTGTCGCCGTCATCGTCCTGCGCCGCAAGGCACCCGACGCTCCGCGGACCTTCCGCCTCCCGCTGATGCCGTTCGTCCCCGCCTTCGGCGTGCTGGCCTCCGGCTTCTTGATGTTCCAGCTCGAATGGGAAACCTGGATGCGGTTCGGCATCTGGCTGATCATCGGCCTGGTCATCTACTGGTTCTACAGCCGCAAGCACTCCCTGATGAACCCGAACAGCCCGCGTCACACCCAGAATGTCCGGAACGCCTGACCGGCGCCACCGGCTCCCGCTCCGCCCACCAGGGCGGCGCCAGTAACAGTTGAATGGATACAGAAATCATGACTAGCTCACTGTCCGACCGCGGAGACATCATCTCCGACGGCGGAACGGGCGCCGCCGGCGCCACCGGTCCGGACGCCGCAGGCTCCGGTCCAATTCCTGAGCACCTCGCGGCCGAGGCTACGGCGCTGGTGCGCCGCTGGCTCACCGAAGCGGCCAAGGTACCGGTCGACGCCTCCGCCGAGCAGTTGGCCGGCGTCCTCAAGGACCCGCACGGCCTCGAGTTCACCGTGGGATTCGTCGACGGCGTGATCCGCCCCGAGGATCTGTCGGTCGCTGCGCGCAACCTTGCGGCGATCGCCCCCAAGGTGCCTGCCTTCCTCCCCTGGTACATGCGTTCCGCTGTGCGCCTGGGCGCCACCGTGGCCCCGGTCCTGCCGCAGGTCGTCATCCCGGTGGCCCGGCGGGTGCTGCGTGAGATGGTCGGCCACCTGATCATCGACGCCTCGGACCAGAAGCTCGGCAGGTCGATCAGCAAGATCCGCAAGGACGACACCCGGCTGAACGTCAACCTCCTGGGTGAGGCAGTCCTAGGCGAGCACGAAGCCGAGCGCCGCCTCGAGGGCACCATGAAGCTCCTCGCCCGCCCGGATGTCGACTACGTCTCCATCAAGGTCTCCTCGACCGTCTCCCCCCACTCCCCCTGGGCGTTCGAGGAAGCCGTGCAGCACGTCACCGAGAAGCTGACGCCGCTGTACACGCTCGCCGCGTCCTCAACCCCGGCCAAGTTCATCAACCTGGACATGGAGGAGTACAAGGACCTGGACCTGACGATCGCGGTCTTCACCGCGATCCTTGACCGCCCCGAGTTCAAGAACCTCGAGGCCGGCATCGTGCTGCAGGCCTACCTGCCGGACTCCCTCGCAGCGATGATCCGCCTGCAGGAATGGGCAGCCAAGCGCCGCGCCGAAGGCGGTGCCGCGATCAAGGTCCGCGTCGTCAAGGGCGCCAACCTGCCCATGGAACAGGTCGAGGCATCCCTTCACGACTGGCCGCTGGCCACCTGGGGCTCCAAGCAGGAGTCCGACACCCACTACAAGCGGGTGCTCAACTACGCCCTTCACCCCGACCGGATCGGCAACGTGCGCATCGGTGTCGCCGGCCACAACCTGTTCGACCTCGCCTTCGCCTGGCTCCTCGCCGGTGAGCGCGGCGTCCGCGACGGCATCGAGTTCGAAATGCTCCTCGGCATGGCCCAGGGCCAGGCGGAGGCCGTCAAGAAGGACGTCGGCTCCCTGCTGCTCTACACCCCGGTGGTGCACCCCCGGGAGTTCGACGTCGCCATCGCCTACCTGATCCGCCGCCTTGAAGAGGGCGCCAGCCAGGAAAACTTCATGTCGGCGGTGTTCGAGCTCTCCTCCAACGAGGCCCTGTTCGCCCGTGAGGAGGACCGTTTCCTCCGCTCGCTCGAGGCCCTCGACGACTCGGTGCCCGGCCCGAACCGCACGCAGGACCGCAACCAGCCCGAGCCTCCCGCGCCCACGACCGGCTTCACCAACACCCCTGACACCGATCCGTCCCTGCCGGCCAACCGCCGCTGGGGCCGCGCGGTGCTCAAGCGGGTCGAGAGTTCCGGCCTGGGCGAAGCGACGGTCGCCGCGACCACCCTGAGGGACCCCGAGGCTCTCGAGCGCGTCATCGCCGAGGCTCTCGCCGAGGCCGACGCCTGGGGTGCCCTGAGCGGCGCCGAGCGTGCGGAGATTCTGCACCGCGCCGGCGACGCACTGGCGGCCCGCCGGGCCGACCTGATGGAGGTCATGGCGGCAGAGACCGGCAAGACCCTCGACCAGTCCGACCCCGAGATCTCCGAGGCGATCGACTTCGCGCACTACTACGCCGAGCTCGCCGGCGGGCTCGACGACGTCGACGGCGCCGTCTACACGCCGGCAAAGCTCACCGTCGTCACTCCCCCGTGGAACTTCCCGGTGGCCATCCCCGCAGGGTCGACCCTGGCGGCCCTCGCGGCCGGCTCCTCGGTGATCATCAAGCCCGCAGGACAGGCGCCGCGCAGCGGTTCGGTGATGGTGGAGGCACTGTGGGAGGCCGGCGTTCCGCGCGGCGTCCTGCAGCTCGTCCACCTCGACGAGCGTTCGCTGGGCACCAAGCTGATCTCCGACGCGCGCGTCGACCGGGTCATCCTGACCGGTGGGTACGAGACGGCCCAGCTGTTCCGTTCCTTCCGCCAGGACCTGCCCCTGCTGGCGGAGACCTCGGGCAAGAACTCGATCATCGTCACCCCGAGCGCTGACTTCGACCTCGCGGCCAAGGACGTGGCGTACTCGGCCTTCGGCCATGCGGGCCAGAAGTGCTCGGCGGCGTCCCTGGTGATCCTTGTGGGCAGCGTGCGGCACTCCCAGCGTTTCCGCAACCAGCTCGTCGATGCGGTCACGTCCCTGAAGGTCGGCTACCCCTCGGATCCGGCCACGCAGATGGGTCCGGTCATCGAGCCCGCCTCCGGCAAGCTGCTCGACGGCCTGACCAGGCTTGGCGAGGACGAGAACTGGCTGATCCAGCCCCGCAAGCTCGACGATTCGGGCCGGCTGTGGAGCCCCGGTGTCCGCGCCGGCGTCAAGCGCGGCTCCGAGTACCACCTCACCGAGTACTTCGGTCCGATCCTCGGCGTCATGACCGCCGAGACGATCGAAGAAGCAATCGAGATCGCCAACCAGGTCGACTACGGCCTGACCGCCGGGCTGCATTCGCTCAACCCGGAGGAGATCGGCACCTGGATCGACTCCATCCAGGCCGGCAACCTGTACGTGAACCGCAGCACCACCGGAGCGATCGTCCAGCGTCAGCCGTTCGGCGGGTGGAAGAAGTCCGCCGTCGGTGCGGGAACCAAGGCCGGCGGACCGAACTACCTCGTCGGGCTGGGCAACTGGAGCACGCGTGAGTCAACGGCGTCCGCCGAGCCGGTTCCGGCTGCGCAGCCGCTGCTGGCCGCCGTGGCACCCGACGCCGGGTCCGAGCTGCGCGAAGGCGACTTCGCGATGCTCCAGCGCGCGGCGGCCTCCGACGCAGCCGCGTGGGCCGACGAGTTCGGTGCGTCCAAGGACGTGTCGGCGCTCACGGCGGAGCGGAACGTGTTCCGCTACCTCCCGGTCCCCGTGACCGTCCGTCTCGCCGAAGGTGAGCCGGTCGTCAAGCTGGTCCGCGTCCTGGCTGCCGCGGCCGCTGCCGGTTCAACCGTGCGCGTGTCCTCGGCCGCGGAGCTGACCAGCGCGCTCTCGACTGCGGTCCGCACCTTCGCCGCTTCGGTCACCATCGAAACCGACGAGGAGTGGCTGGTGTCCGTTGCCCGCCACGAAGCCGGGCGCATCCGCCTCATCGGCGGCGACCCCGCGGCCCTGGCCAAGGCAACCGGCGGACGCCCCGATCTGGCCGTGTACTCCCAGCCCGTGACCGAGGCGGGCCGGGTCGAGGTGCTGCCCTTCCTGCACGAGCAGGCCGTCAGCATCACCGCCCACCGGTTCGGCACTAAGAACGAGCTCTCGGTGGGCCTGATCTAGCCGAGACAGGAAAACCAGAAGCGCCCCTCCCCGATCCGGGGAGGGGCGCTTCTGTGTTCAGGGCCGAATGACAATCAACGAGCGGCCGCAGCCGGCCGCCGCTGGGCCGGTCAGCGCAGGCCGGTCCTGCGCTCGAGCGCCAGTTCGATCAGTTCGTCGATGAGGTCGGTGTAGGTGAGACCCGACTTGGCCCACATCTGCGGGTACATGCTGATCGGGGTGAATCCGGGCAGGGTATTGATCTCATTGATGATCAGCTCGCCCGCCGGGGTGTAGAAGAAGTCGACCCGGGACAGCCCTTCGGCGCCCACGGCGTCGAAGGCCTGCGCGGCCAGGTCGCGGACCGAGTCGGTGACGTGCGGCGGAAGGTCCGCGGGGCAGCTCAGCTGCGCGGCGTTCCCGTCGACGTACTTGGCTTCGAAGTCATACCAGTCGTGGCCGCCCGGCTGCACCGCAATCTCTCCGGGCAGCGAGGTCCGCGGCTCCTGGGTGCCCCGGCCCTGCAGGACGGCGACCTCGATCTCGCGTCCGTCGATGCCCGCTTCGACGATGACCTTGGGGTCGAAGACCCGCGCGGCCTCGACCGCCTGCCGCAGGCTCGCCGGGGAATCGACCCGGCTGATCCCCATTGACGATCCCGCGCGCGCCGGCTTCACGAACACCGGGAAGTCGAGGGCCGCGGCACGCCGCAGGCACTCCTCGCTGTCCTTTTCCCACTGCCGGTTGGTGAACACCGCGTAGGGGCCCACCTTCAGCCCGGCCGACGCGAACACGACCTTCATGTAGTGCTTGTCCATGCCGACGGCGGAGGCCAGGACGCCCGCTCCGACGTAGCGGATGTCCGCCATCTCAAGCATTCCCTGGAGCGTCCCGTCCTCACCGAACGGCCCATGCAGCAAAGGCATAACGACGTCGACGCCGCCGAGGCTGCGTGGCATCGAATCCGGCGCGGTCACCATCAGTTCCTGGCCCCGGGCGGCGCCGGGGAAGGCCGCTGAGGAGATGGAAACGGACTCGGATGAGGCCGTCACCTCGGGGAGGGTGCCGGAACTCAGCGACCACTGGGAGGGATCCTCAGACACCAGTGCCCACTGGCCGTTCTTGGCGATGCCCACCGGAACGACGTCGTACTTCGACCGGTCGATCGCATTGAGCACGCCGGCGGCGGTGACGCAGCTGACCGAGTGCTCACTGGAGCGTCCCCCGAACAGGACAAGGACGCGGGGCCTGCGCCCCGGAGTGGATTCACTTGTCACGGAGTATGTTCGCCTTCCGGTTTGAGGTCGCGGGCCAGAAGGCGCGGTCCCAGATCGTTAACTGAAATACTCCCCTGGAGCACTGCCACAACATTATCGGTGATCGGCATGTCGACGCCGAGCTGGGTGGCGAGGTCGAGCACGGCCTGGGCCGACTTGATGCCCTCGGCGGTCTGGTTCATACGCACCGTGACCTGCTCGAGGGTGAGGCCCTGGCCAAGCAGGTGGCCGGCGGTGTGGTTGCGGGACAGCGCGGAGGAGCAGGTGGCGATGAGATCGCCCATGCCGGCGAGTCCGGCGAGGGTCTCCGCCCGCGCGCCCAGCGCCACGGCCAGTCGGGTCGTTTCGGCAAGGCCGCGGGTGATGACCGACGCCTTGGTGTTGTCCCCCATCCTCCGCCCCTCGCAGATGCCGACTGCCAGGGCGATGACATTCTTGACGATGCCACCAATCTCCACTCCGACGACGTCCGTCGTGGTGTAGGGCCGGAAGTAGGAGGCGGTGCAGGCGGCGGCGATCCAGGCGGCGACGTCGTGGTCCGAGCACGCGACGACCGAGGCCGTGGGCTCCTGACGGGCGATTTCCATGGCCAGGTTCGGCCCCGACACCACGGCGACGCGGTCGGCGGGGAGGCTGAGCTCGGCGGCGATGACTTCGCTCATGCGCGCGTCGGTGCCGACCTCGAGGCCCTTCATGAGGGAGACGACGACGGCGCCGTCGGGGATCAGGGCCTTCCAGCCGGCCAGCTGGGGGCGCAGGGTCTGCGCCGGGACGGCCAGGACGACGAGCTGGGCATCCGCGAGGACCGCGCCGACATCGCTCGACGCGGTAATGTTGCCGGGCAGGACGACGTCACCGAGGTACCTGCTGTTGCGGTGGGAGCCGTTGATCTCGAGGGTGACCTCCTCACGGCGGGCCCAGAGCCGGACCACCGCATCCTTGGAGGAGTCGGCGAGGACCTTCGCGAAGGTGGTCCCCCAGCTCCCCGCTCCGAGGACGGCGACACGGGTGGGCACCGGGCGTCCCATCCGGGACGTTCCAGCACTCACGCGTTGTCCTCCTCCGCCGCGTCGAAGTCGCGGCCTGTCCGTTTCTGGCGTTTCGCGGCCGGGTCCCAGCGCTCCGCCGGCGGCTGCTCGCCACGCAGCTCGGCCAGCAGGGCGGTGATGGCGTCCACGATGCGGTCGGTTGCCTCGTTCAGGGTGTCACGGGTGATCGGGCGGTCCCGGAAGTCGCTGAGGTCCACGGGATCCCCGACGATGACCCGTGAGGTCTTCCGTGGGAAGAGGTAGAGGCGCCGGGCGTACCGGGGAAACACCTCCTGGGCTCCCCAGTGCGCCATGGGCACCACGGGCGCGCCGGTCTGCAGGGCCAGGCGGGCGGCACCGGTCCGGCCCTTCATCGGCCACATCCCCGGGTCGCGGGTGAGGGTGCCTTCGGGGTAGACGATGATCCCGCCGCCGTCGGCGATGGCCTGCTGGGCCGCCTCGAGGGACCGGTTCGCTCCCGCCGTGGTCCGCTCCACGGGGATCTGCCGGGTGGCACGCAGCGCGTGCCCCAGGACGGGCACCGAAAACAGGGACGCCTTGGCCAGGAAGTGGGGCATCACCTTGTTGTTGTAGAGGAGATGCCCCACGACGATCGGGTCGATCTCGGTGACGTGGTTCGGGCACAGGATGAAGCCCGAGTCCCGGGGCAGTTTCTGCGTGTCAATCCACTGCTTGTTCATCAGCAGGTTCAGGACCGGACGCAGGATCCCGGCGAGCACCGCAAAGGTCGCCCGTGACGTGCCTGTCTCACCCATGGCTGGCGCGCCCCGGACCTAGAGGAGTCCCGCGGCGAAGACCGGGGCTTCCTCCGTGATGTCGAAATCGGCGCCGAGGCCCTCGAGCTTGTCCTGGAAGCGCTCGTACCCGCGGTTGATAAGCTCGATGCCCGTCACCCGTGAGGTTCCTTCCGCCGCCAGAGCTGCGATGAGGTGGCTGAAGCCGCCCCGCAGGTCGGGGATGTCGATGTCGGCTCCGCGCAGCTGGGTCGGGCCCGAGATGACGGCGGAGTGGAGGAAGTTCCGCTGGCCGAAGCGGCACGGCACGCTGCCGAGGCACTCACGGTGGACCTGGATGTTCGCGCCCATGCGGATCAGGGCCTCGGTGAAGCCGAACCGGTTCTCGTAGACAGTCTCGTGGACGATTGAGACGCCCGAGGCCTGGGTGAGCGCGACGACGAGGGGCTGCTGCCAGTCCGTCATGAACCCGGGGTGCACGTCCGTCTCGAGGACCAACGGCTTGAGCGGGCCGCCGGGGTGGTAGAAGCGGATCCCGTCGTCGTCGACGTCGAAGGCGCCGCCGACCTTCCGGTACGTGTTGAGGAAGGCGGTGAGGTCGAGCTGGCGTGCGCCCTCGACGTAGATGTCACCCTTGGTGACCAGTGCCGCCGAGGCCCAGGAGGCGGTCTCGTTGCGGTCGGAGATGGCCTTGTGGTTGTAGCCGGTCAGTTCCCGGACACCCTCGATGCGGATGACGCGGTCGGTCTGGACCGTGATGATGGCGCCCATCTTCTGCAGCACCGCGATGAGGTCCATGATCTCGGGCTCGACTGCGGCACCGGACAGCTCGGTGATGCCTTCGGCGCGGATCGCGGTCAGCAGCACCTGCTCGGTGGCTCCGACGCTGGGGTACGGAAGCGACAGCTTGGCGCCGTGCAGGCCCTTCGGTGCGGAGATGGAGATGCCGCCCGGGCGCTTGTCGACGACGGCGCCGAAGTTGCGCAGCACCTGGAGGTGGTAGTCGATGGGGCGGTCGCCGATCTTGCAGCCACCGAGATCGGGGATGAACGCCTCGCCGATGCTGTGCATCAGGGGCCCGCAGAAGAGGATGGGGATGCGCGAGTCGCCGGCGTGCGCATCGATGTCCTTGGACTGCGCCATCTTGGCGGCGCTGGGATCCATGGTGAGGTCGCCGGTCACCGGGTCCTTGGTGACCTCCACGCCGTGGAGGCGCAGCAGGCTGGTGACAACCTCAACGTCCTTGATCTCGGGAACGTTGCGCAGGACAGACGGGGTGTTTCCCAGCAGGGACGCCACCATGGCCTTCGGCACGAGGTTCTTCGCTCCGCGGACCGAGACCTTCCCGTTAAGTGGAACCCCACCGCGGATGGTCAGAACGTTACCCATGAATACCTAATTTCCTCATACAAATATGCCCCCGCAGAACGTGATTGCCCGAGTACAGCATAGGAGCTTGTCGAACCGAACTGAAATGCAAGGCTAGTTCATTCATGCCTTGCCCAACGGTTAGAACCGCGGATCGGCGGGCAAGATTCCTTAACGCAATCAGGATCACACCGGTTTGGCGGGCTGCTCGAACGGGTGTCCGGAAGGCTTTGCCACTCCCCGACAGGGGAGGCGGCGCGCCGGGCCGGGGCTAGGTGCGCACCGGGAGGGTGGTGGGCCGGAAGCCCGGCCGGGTGGCCTCGAATGCGGTGATGTCGGGCTCATGGCGAAGGGTCAGCCCGATGTCGTCGAGCCCTTCGAGCAGCCGCCAGCGCGTGTAGTCGTCGATTTGGAATGGCGCGCTCACCGGACCGCAGACGGCCGTGCGGGCCTGAAGGTCGACGGTGACCGTGGCGCCGGGCTCGTTCTCGAGCACCTTCCAGATCAGTTCGATGTCGTCCTGGGCGACCTGCGCGGCCACGAGTCCCTGCTTGCCCGAGTTGCCCCGGAAGATGTCCGCGAAGCGGGAGGAGAGCACGGCCCGGAAGCCGAAGTCCTTGAGCGCCCACACGGCGTGTTCCCGGGATGACCCGGTGCCGAAGTCGGGGCCCGCGACGAGCACCGAGCCGCGCGTGTAGGGCTCCCGGTTGAGGATGAAGTTCTCGTCCTTGCGCCAGGCCGCAAACAGCGCGTCCTCGAAGCCGGTCCGGGTGATCCGCTTGAGGTAGACGGCGGGGATGATCTGGTCGGTATCGACATTGCTCTGGCGCAGCGGAACACCGATGCCGGTGTGCGTGGTGATCTTTTCCATGGCGGCGCTCCTAGGCGGCTGGGGTGGCGGACGGGGTGGTCGCGAAGGCGCCCGGGGCGCCCATGCCGCTGCCCGACGGCGGAACCGGGTCGAGGTCGGACGGCGAGCTGAGGGTCCCGCGCACCGCCGTGGCGGCGGCGACGACGGGCGAGACGAGGTGCGTGCGTCCGCCCTTGCCCTGCCGCCCCTCGAAGTTCCGGTTCGAGGTGGAGGCGCACCGCTCCCCCGGCGCCAGCTGGTCCGGGTTCATGCCCAGGCACATCGAGCAGCCCGCGAAGCGCCATTCGGCGCCGAAGTCCTTGAAGACCCGGTCGAGGCCCTCCGCCTCGGCCTCGAGGCGCACCCGGGCGGAGCCGGGAACGACCATCATGCGGATGGCTGGGTCTTTGGCCCGCCCGCGGATGATGTCGGCGGCGATGCGGAGGTCCTCGATGCGGCTGTTGGTGCACGAGCCGAGGAACACCGTGTCGACCCGGATCTCCTTCATGGGCGTGCCGGCCTCGAGTGCCATGTACTCAAGGGCGCGTTCGCAGGCGGCGCGGTCGTTTTCGTCGGCGAAGTCCGCGGGCGAGGGCACGGCCTGGGACAGTGAGACGCCCTGCCCGGGGTTCGTGCCCCAGGTGACGAATGGTTCGAGGTCGTCGGCGTCGAGGTACACCTCGGCGTCGAACACCGCGTCGTCGTCGGTGACCAGTCCGCGCCAGTTCTCGACGGCGGCGTCCCAGTCGGCGCCCTCGGGAGCGTGCGGCCGGCCCTTGAGGTAGGCGAACGTCGTCTCGTCGGGGGCGACCATGCCGGCACGGGCCCCTGCCTCGATCGACATATTGCAGATGGTCATGCGTGCTTCCATCGACAGCGCACGGATTGCCGAGCCGCGGTACTCGAGGACGTAGCCCTGCCCGCCGCCGGTGCCGATCTTCGCGATGACGGCCAGGATGATGTCCTTTGCCGTGACTCCGGGCTTGAGGGTGCCCTCGACCGTGATGGCCATCGTCTTGAAGGGCCGCAGCGACAGCGTCTGCGTGGCCATGACGTGCTCCACCTCGGAGGTGCCGATGCCCATGGCCAGGGCCCCGAAGGCGCCGTGGGTGGAGGTGTGGGAGTCTCCGCAGACGACCGTCAGGCCCGGCTGGGTGAGGCCCAGCTGCGGGCCGACGACGTGCACGATGCCCTGCTCGGCATCACCCAGGGAGTGCAGGCGGACGCCGAATTCGCGGCAGTTCGCCCTGAGCGTTTCGATCTGTTTCCGGCTGGTGGGGTCGGCGATCGGCTTGTCGATATCGAGGGTCGGGGTGTTGTGGTCCTCGGTGGCGATGGTGAGGTCGGGCCGGCGGAGCCGCCGTCCAGCCAGCCGCAGGCCCTCGAAGGCCTGCGGAGAGGTCACCTCGTGGATGAGGTGGAGGTCGATGTAGAGCATGTCGGGCTGCGCCTCGGCGCCGACGACCTCGCCCTTGCGGACGACGTGCGAGTCCCAGACCTTCTCTGCCAGTGTCTTGCCCATGGTGTTCCCTCCACCGCTCGTCCGCATTGGCGCAAACCTGCTGTTCGCCTGCCCTGCGGAGCCTTCGATCCCAACTGTTCCAGTCACGCCGCCCAACACGCCAGCAGATCGACTTGCGTCTCAGATATTGAGACGGCAATATCAGTCTATGGACAATTCTAGTGGTGTGGGAGTCATTGATAAAGCGGCGACCGTGCTTGATGCCCTCGAGGCGGGGCCGACGACGCTTGCACAGCTTGTGGCCTCAACCGGTCTCGCCCGGCCCACCGTGCACCGGCTTGCCCTTGCCCTCGTGCACCACCGACTGGTCAGCCGCGACATCCAGGGGCGGTTCGTCCTCGGCAGCCGCCTGGTGGAGCTGGCCAGCGCCGCCGGCGAGGACCGCCTCATCGCCGCGGCGGGCCCGGTCCTGCAGCAGCTGCGCGATGCCACCGGCGAGAGTGCGCAGTTGTTCCGGCGGCAGGGCGAATGGCGCGTCTGCGTCGCCTCCGCCGAGCGTCCGGCCGGACTCCGCGACACCATCCCGGTCGGAACCCAGCTTTCTATGAGGGCCGGCTCGGCGGCCCAGTGCCTGCTCGCCTGGGAGGACCACGACCGGCTCCTCAAGGGGCTCCAGAATGCGCGCTTCACCCCGACGGTCCTCGCCGGCGTCCGCCGCCGCGGCTGGGCGCAGAGCCTTGGTGAACGCGAGCCGGGCGTCGCCTCGGTGTCCGCTCCCGTGCGGGGTCCGTCGGGACGCGTGGTGGCGGCCGTCTCGATCTCGGGGCCCATGGAGCGACTGACCCGCCAGCCCGGACGGATCCACGCCGAGGTCGTCACCGAAGCGGCCCAGCAACTCACCCTCGCCGTCAGCAAAGCAGCCAACGAGTGACGGCCGGCTCAGCCGCGGAGGCCGTGCCCTGGGCCGTTTTCCTTCGGGGAGTCAACGTCCAGGGCACTACCATCCGGATGGCGGACCTGCTCAAGGCGCTCAAGGGGCTTCCGCTTGCTAATCCGCGCACCCTGCTGGCCTCGGGGAACCTTGTCTGTACTTCGGCGCTTGGGGCGCAGGAACTCAAGGACGCAGTCGAACAGCGCCTGCGCTCGGCCTTCGGCTACGACGCGTGGGTGGTGGTTCTGCCGGCGGCGCGGCTCACCGAAATCATTGAGGCCTGCCCCTTCCCCGCGGACGACCCTGCGGTGCACGCCTACGTCACCCTGAGTTCGGATCCCGCGGCGGTTGAGGAGCTCGCCGCCGCGGCCCGGGCCGCCGGTGAGGCACTCACTGTCCTTGGACCCGACGCCGTCGCTTGGCAGGCGGCGCGGGGAGGAACCCTCGACTCCGGGCTGGGGAAGATCACGGCTCGGGGCCGCTTCAAGGCGGCGACGACCACCCGCAACCTGCGGACGCTGGTGAAGGTCTCCGCCGCGATGGCGGGCTGACCCCTGTTCGGATCCCGGCGTCGCCGTACGCACCGCGCGCCGACGGCCCGCCAAACCGCTCCAACCGCAGACCCGGGCCGGCCCTCTTCGTCGCCGCACCCGGCCGGTCAGGTGTGCTGCGGCCCAGTCACTTCGTGCGCGCCGCCGCCGCGAGCGCGCCCCGGAAGTCGTTGTACCTGCGGATTTCGTCGGTCACCGGTTGGGCGACCACCGTCTCGGCCACCTTCGCACAGGCGGCGCGGAGCCGGCGCCGCGCCTTGCGGCCGCGGGCCTTGGCCGCGAACCGGGCGATGACCGAGGCGAGTACCGCCAGGAGGATCCCCGCGGCAACACCACCGGCGATCAGCAGGGTGGGCACCGGGAACCCCTCCACGGACGGAGCGTCCGGGACGTTGAACTGAAGGAACCCCATCGCCGCCATGACCCCCAGCCAGCCGAGGCCGATGACGAGGGCGGCGAGCGCCAGCCACTGCAGCAGGCCCACCAGCGGCCACCACCATGACCTTCGGCCGGTGTCGAGGTTTGTCCCGGCAAGGGCCTGGTCGAGTCCGTCGAGGAGCGTAGGCACGGTCCCCCGCGCTGCCGAGCGGATGGCGGAGCGCCAGGGCTCAACAGACGATCCCGCTGCGGTGTCGGCGAAGGTCCGCAGCGCCTGGTCGACCCGGGCCCGCTGGGCCGGCGCGCCGGAGGGCATCGAGGTCCGCCGGAGGGCCGCGTCAACGTCGCTCCGGCGCAGGTTGAGCCGCCGGAGCGGATCGGAGCGGAAGGAACCCAGCCAGCGGGTCACGGGCCAGCCCGTCGCTGCGTGGGCGTCACGGCGGTAGGAACGCACAACCGCGTCAACGACGGCGTCGACCCCGGCGGCCGCGGCGAGGCGGGCCGAGAGGTCGGACTGGGCCGCCTTGCCGGGTATCGGGAGGTCCTCCGGCCCGGCAAACGGGGCAAGCTGCGTGGAGGCCGCGGCGACATCGGCTGCCAGCCGGGCGTTCGCAGCCTGTTTCCGCCCGGCGATCTGCCGGATGGCGCCGGCGAGGTCCTCGAGGCCGTCCCGCGTGCGGGCAGAGACCGGAAAGACCCGCACACCGCGAAGGCCCTCCTCCGCCAGGATGCCGGACAGTGAAGCGGTCACCTGCTCCTGCTGGCGGCCGGACAGCCGGTCCGCTTGGTTCAGCGCGACGAGGGTGACCGCGCCGTGGGAGGCCAGCGGGGCGAGGAAGTCATGATGCAGCGCCGCGTCTGCGTATTTCTGCGGGTCGACGACCCACAGCAGGACGTCCACCTGGCCCGACATGCGTTCGACGATGGTCCGGTGGGCTGCGGCGGTCGAGTCGAAGTCGGGAAGGTCGAGCAGGATCAGCCCGCCGGTGTCCGAGCCGAGCAGCGCGGCGTCCGCAGGCATCTCATGGCGCTCATCGACCTCCAGCCAGTCAAGGAGCGGGCCGCTTCCCTCCGCGCCCCACACCACGGCCAGAGGCTTCGACGTCGTCGGGCGGCGGGCTGCCACCCGCGCCACCTCGGTGCCGCTCAGCGCGTTGATCAGTGACGATTTTCCGCTCCCTGTGGGACCGAAGATTCCGATGACCGTGTGATCGGCGGACAGCGAGCGGCGGCTGCTGGCCCGGTCGAGCACGCCGAAGAGGCCCTGCACGCGCTCGTCTGGAAGCCGCCCTTCGGCGAGCCCGCGCACAGTGTCGAGTGCCTCGAGTTGATTATGCAGACCGCTCCTGGACCCCGCACCGCGGTGCCGGCTCACCGGCTGCCACCGGCCGTGGTGCCTGCGGCGAGATCGGTTCCGGCGAGCCGGCGCGCATAGGCGAAGAGCGCTTCGGGGGGTGTCTGCGCCGCCACCGGGGCGAGGAGGACGATGAACTTCTCCTTTTCCTCATCGAGCAGGGCACGGCACCGGCGCTCAAGGTTGTCGCGCGCCGTCTTGGCCAGCCGGCGAACGGCGTCCTCACCGAAGACGGCTTCAAGGAGCTTCTGACCGACGACGGCCGAGCCGCCGGCGATGCCGATCTCGGCACCGGACAGGCCACCGGTCGACGCGAAGACGACCACCATCAGGGCCACCGCCACCCCGTTCACGCCGAAGGAAAGCATCCGCGCGGCGAAGCGCTTGTCGGAACCTTCGGTGCTGACAAGCTCAAGCAGATCCTGCTGCCACTCCCGCACGTGCCGTGCGGCCTCGGCGGAAAACTCGTCGCTGACATAGGCGCCCCGGCCGGCAAGCAGGGCCCGGCCGGCGTCGTCGCTGCGCCACCACTCCTCGGTCTGCTCGAACGCCTTCGCCGATTCTTCGACGATGACCGAGTGCAGCCCGGTCTCGATCGCCGCCGCAACCGTGGTTGCCGGGGCGGGCTGGCCGGTGAAGAACGCGGTGATCCGGTCACGCACCCATCCCACCCGGGTCTCGATGCCGCGCATGAACTCTCCGGTGCCGACGAAGTCCTGCCAGCGGGCGAGGACCTCCCCGCGGAGCATTGTTCCATCCTCGGTGGAGCGGAGGATCGCGGCGAGGGCCTCCTGGTAGGCGGCCTCAGCCGCCCCCGAAAGGCGGGCAGCGGTCGCCTGCTGGGCCTCGGCGGCCTCAGCGACCTCCTCGACGCGACCGGCGAGGGCGCGCACCGCTCCGGCCAGGGTGCGGCGCGCAATGTCGGTGCGCCCCTCCGCGTCGGCGGCCAGGGCCCCGAGCCAGCGGCGGATGGGGTCGACCGACCCGGCGGGGAGCATTCCGTCCTCATTGAGGGCCGACTCCTGCACGACGAAGATCGGTGCGTGCCCGAGGGACTCGGCCGTGAGGAGGGTCATGAGGTCTTCACGGACCTCCTCCTCCACCCCGGCCGGCACCCGATCGAGCACCACGGCCAGGAGGATGTCGCGCCGGGCCGCCTCGGCGAGCAGCTTCCAGGGGACGGCGTCGGCATAGCGGTTGGCCGTGGTGACGAAGATCCAGAGGTCCGCCGCCGCGAGCAGCTGCCCGGCGAGGCGGCGGTTCTCGTCAGCGATTGAGTCGATGTCGGGGGCGTCGAGGATCGCCAACCCGCGCGGAACTGTCGCCTCACCCTGCAGGAGGAGGGTTCCTGCTGCGGCTCTGACTGCGTCCTGGGGGGCGAGTTCGCCCGCGCCGGCCTGGACCCGGCTGAGCGAGGGCAGCACCCGCTGGGAGGTGAACCATTCGGCTTCGGCTGGGTGGTGGAGCAGGATGGGCTGCCGCGTCGTTGGCCGCACCGCTCCGGTTCGGGTCACCGGCCGCCCGATGAGGGCATTGACGAGGGTGGACTTGCCGGCCCCAGTCGATCCTCCGATGACGGCGAGAAGCGGAGCGTCAAGCCGGTCGAGCCGCGGAAGGATGTAGTCGTCGAGTTGCGCGGCGGCCGCGGAAGCCGCGGCGCGCGCTGCGGGGGCCCCGGCGAGGGAGAGCGGGAAACCGGCGCCCAGCAGCGCACTATGCACTTCCCGGAGGAATCCCGCTACCCCGCGGGCGTCGGCGGCGGTAAGGGAAGCATTCATCTCTCCATTCTGCCAGCTTGCTTACTTTCCTGCTGAAGCAAACGAATCACCCCCGAACGCAAAGACGCCCCGGACATTCGAGGAATGTCCGGGGCGTCTTTTCCGATGTCCTTCAATAAGGACGCTCGTGACCCCAGCGGGATTCGAACCCGCGTTACCGCCGTGAGAGGGCGGCGTACTAGGCCGCTATACGATGGGGCCAGTACTTTGACACTGCTTACTGCGATACTGCTTTTACTGCTGTACTACTTTGCCTTGCGGCCTGCATTTTACTGCGCTGGGGTACCAGGACTCGAACCTAGAATGTTGGTACCAGAAACCAGTGTGTTGCCAATTACACCATACCCCAATGGCACTCTCCGAAGCCCAGTGGTACAGGCATCCGGGCCGCGTTACCGCTCCGCGCCGAGAAATAACTCTACCGGAAAGATGGCAGGAACTGCAAAACGGCGTCCAGGGAGGTGATCCGGCGCAGCCCCTCCCCCGCCGTTCCGGCCTCCTCCGCCCCGCCTTCCGAGGCGCCGGAAGGCCTCGACGGGGAGTGTGAGCCGGCGCCACGCCGGTCCAGCCAGACGCCGACGAGGCCTGCGGCATCCGCGGCCCGGGCATCGATTGCAGGGTGGTCGCCGACATAGAGGGTGCGGGCAGGGTCCGTGCCAAGGCGCCGGGCACCTTCGTGAAAAATAGGGGGGTCGGGTTTCGCGACTCCGACTGCATCGATCCCCACCAAGACCCGAATCCGGCTCAGCCCGGACCGGTCAAGCTTGGCCCGCTGGTAGTCGTGCACATTGTTGCTCACGGCGCCGTACGGGACGCCCCTGGCCTCGAGCTCGTCGAGGAGGGGCATCACGTCGTCGTACGGCCGGAAATGCAGCGGCAGCGTCGCCTCGTAGGCGCTGCTCCACCGGTGGGCGGCCTCCCCCTCAAGGGGATCTGCGATGAAGGAGGCCTGGGCGTGGCGGGCGCGCCGAAGCCGCTGCTCGGCGAACGTCACCTGGCCGGCCAGGAAGGCCTCATAGTGGCCCTGGGGGTCCGTGGTGAAGAGCCGCTTGTACTCCGCCCAGTCGTCGTCGCTCAGGTGCCCAAAGGCATCCCCCGCAATGTGGTGGAGAGTCCTGCCCATGGCCGTCTCAAGGTCGACCAGCGTGTCATCGATGTCGAAGAGCACTCCCTCGATGACCGGCGCCCCCTCCCCCGGGACCGCGCTCATTAGTCGCCTGCCCCGGCGAAGGCGCGGATCCGCGCCAGAGAGGAGTCGCGGCCGAGGATAACCATTGACTCGAACAGGGGCGGGGAGATGCGCCGGCCCGAAACGGCGGTGCGCACGGGGCCGAACGCAAGCCGGGGCTTGAGGCCGAGGTCGTCCACGAGGGCAGCCCGCAGGGCACCCTGGATTGACTCCGCGTCCCAGTCGGTCACGGCTTCGAGAGCCTCGAGCGTCTTGCCGAGGACCTCGTCGAGGTTGTCCGGCAGGCCCTTCCGCGCGTCGTCGGCGACGTCGATGGCGTCGTCGTCCTTGAAGAGGAAACCGAGCATTTCGGGGGCTTCGCCGAGCAGGGTGATCCGTTCCTGGACCAGCGGCGCGGCCTCGGCGATGATTCGTTCCTCGCGCTCCGTGACCGGATCTCCGATCAGTCCGGCCGCCTGGAGATAGGGGACGAGACGGGAGCGGAAGTCCTCCTGCTCAAGCAGCCGGACATGGGTGCCGTTGATCGCCTCGGCCTTCTTGAGGTCGAAGCGCGCGGGGTTGGCCAGGACGTCGCGGACATCGAACTTCTCAACGAGCTGCGCGACGCTGAAGATGTCCTCATCAGCGGACAGGCTCCAGCCCAGCAGCGAAAGGTAGTTGAGCAGCCCTTCGCGGATGAACCCGCGGTCCCGGTGGAGGAACAGGTTCGACTCCGGGTCGCGCTTGGACAGCTTCTTGTTGCCCTGGCCCATGACGTAGGGAAGATGCCCGAACAGCGGCATGTAGCGCGCGACGCCGATATCGATCAGGGCGCGGTAGAGGGCGATTTGCCGCGGGGTGGAGGAGAGCAGGTCCTCGCCGCGCAACACGTGGGTGATACCCATCAGGGCGTCATCGACGGGATTGACGAGCGTGTAGAGGGGTGCTCCATTGGCCCGGACGACGGCGAAGTCGGGAACGCTGCCGGCCCTGAAGGTAATCTCACCGCGGACCAGGTCGGTGAACGTAATGTCCTCATCGGGCATCCGCAGCCGGAGCACCGCGCCGCGGCCCTCGCTGCGGAACGCATCGCGCTGGACCTCCGTGAGGGTGCGGTCAAAGTTGTCGTAGCCCAGCTTGATGTCGCGCCCGGCAGACCGGTGGCGGTCCTCGACCTCCTCGGGCGTGGAGAAGGATTCGTAGAGGTGCCCTGCCTCCACGAGTTTCGAGATCACATCCTGGTAGAGGTCCCCCCGCTGCGACTGCCGGTACGGTTCATGGGGGCCACCCACCTCGACGCCCTCATCCCAGTCGATGCCAAGCCAGCGCATTGCGTCGAGCAGCTGGTTGTAGCTTGCCTCACTGTCGCGGGCGGCGTCGGTGTCTTCGATCCGGAAGACAAGCTTGCCGCCGGTGTGCCGGGCGTACGCCCAATTGAAGAGGGCGGTGCGGATCAACCCGACGTGCGGTGTGCCCGTGGGTGACGGGCAGAACCGCACGCGGACCGGGGTTGAGTCATTGACAGTGGGGATCTCGGCTGCAGTAGTCATGATGGGCCAATTCTAGTAGCCGGACCCTTCGCCCCCGGCCACCGGGCGCGGCAGCCGCCGGAGTCAGCGGCGGGCGGGGTTTGAAAGCCGGCCGATCCCCTCGATCTCGACTTCGTAGCGCTGTCCCTCGCTGATGAGCCCCACTCCCGCTGGCGTCCCGGTGAGGATGATATCGCCGGGAAGCAGGGTGAAGGCCTGGGAGACGTAGGAAACGAGTTCCTTGGCTCCCCAGATCATCTGGCTGGTGGAGCCGTCCTGGCGCAGCTCGCCGTCGAGGCTCCCCTTGACGGCGAGGTTTTCGGGGTCAAGCTCGGTCTCAATCCAGGGCCCGATGGGGCAGGAGGTGTCGAAGCCCTTGGCCCTCGCCCACTGGTCGTCGGTTCGCTGGGCATCGCGCGCGGTGAGGTCATTGGCGCAGGTGTAACCAAAGACGACGTCGTCGACCCGCTCGAGGGGCACGTCCTTGCAGATCCGCCCGATGACGATGGCCAATTCCGCTTCGTAGGAAATTTCGTCCGAGAAGGACGGAAGCAGGATGGGGTCACCGGGGCCGATAACGGAGGTGTTCGGTTTAAGGAACATCAGCGGAGCCGGCGGAACCTCGTTGCCGAGTTCGGCGGCGTGATCCGCGTAATTCCTGCCGATTCCAACCACCTTGCTGCGCGGAATCACTGGGGCCAGTAGGCGCACATCGGCCAGCAGATGCCGCGCGCCAGTGAGCTGGATGCCGGAGTAGAAGGGGTCACCGTTGATGACCCCGAGCTCTTCGCTGCCGTCGGGGCCTTCGACGACGCCGAACATTGGATCGTTATCTACAACAAACCGGGCTATACGCATTGTCCTAGGTTACAGGCTCATCCCAGCCGGCCCCGGGCAGCGGAAAGGCCGTGAACTCGCCCCCCAGGAGGCGGGTTCACGGCCCTTATCACACTGCCGGACAGGTCCGGCCAGGTTTTTTCTTTGCTTTCAATCGGTTCCCTTTAGAACCGACCGGAGAAAGAATCAGTACGGCCAGTTGTTTACGCGATCGGTGCTGACGGTGGTCGAGCCCGACTTCGTCGAGGTCGAGCCGGCCGCGACGGCTGCAGAGCTTCCGGCTGTGACGAAAAGTACCGACAGCAGGAGCGCGGAGGTGAGCTTCTTCATAATTTGTCCTCAAGGTGAGATGGAAGCAAAAGACAAAAGCGGTCCTCTGCATTGCTATAGCAGATTCAGTCTACGAAATGTAGCTTCGCCACACCAGTCACAAACGTAACATTTTTTGACTAATTAATTCCGGGGGTCCATGCTGGCCTTCACTGGACGCCCGACCGCGCGGCGCCCACGTAGTTGGACGGCGCCGCCAGGCACCATCCGCGAGCCGAAGGTGGTGAAGGCCCTGCAGGAAACGCCAGGGGAACAGGTCCTCCTCGAACTTCAGGCTCGAAGCGCGTGGAACCAACGCGACTACGAGCTTGCGCGGCGGATTGCCGAGCAGGCAGCGGGCCTTGCAGCTGACCTCAACGATGACAACGCCTGGTGGAACATGACGTTTCTTCAGGCTGAATGCCTGCGCAAGCAAGGCTTGATGAACGAGTCCGTAATTGTCGGGCGCAGTCTTCAAAACCACCCCGTCACCGCCCAGTCGACGGCGCTCGCCGTCAGGGTGGCGACCCTGGTCTCCTTCGCCCTGCAGGGATGTGGAGCACTAAGGGAAGCGGTCGCCGAAGCGCGGGGAGCCGCAGCACAGGCGTCGCTCGCCCCGGGGCAACAGGAACTGCACATTGAGGCGCAGAATGCGCTGATCGCGGCGCTTGCCGACAGTGACCAACTGACCGATGCCTGGACCGAATGCCTGGTCCTGGCCGATCTTCTCGAAGAGAACGCGAGCAAGCAGACCGCGGGCATGAGCTACTGGGCCATTGGCAACGTGGCATTCCTCCTTCAACGCGTCGAAGACGGAACCAAGTATCACCGCCTCGCAGCTGACAACCTGTCGCCGACCAACGACCTTGACCTGTGGGCCCGCTTCAACCGTGCTTCCGCTGCGCTGCGCCTCGCCGCGGGGGTCGTCGAGCCGGAGACCCTCGAATGCATCGACCGCGCAGAAATGGCCAGCTCAATTGTAGGGGGCAGTGAACGGGACCGGCTCGAACTGGCATTGACCCGTGCGCACTGGCTCGTCCTGACCGGACAGTTCGATGCAGCGATCGAACGACTGCGGGCGGTGACCTCCCAGGAGTCCCTGCTCGCTACCCACACCGCCGCCGAGGCCCGCTTCCTGCTGGGCCAGGCATATAACGCCCGGCATATCGAACTCGAAGCCCTGCTGAACCTCGAAGCGAGCGAGCAGCTCTTCGTCCAGTCCGGCGCCAATGACCGGGCCGCTGCCGCACGGCAACTCATCCACCAGGTCCAGGGCGGTTGATCGGGCGGGCCGGCTCAAGCCACAGCACAGCCGCCGACCGTCGTCCAGCACCACGAATTCCCCTCTGAGCGAAGCGGACTTGCGGTTGAGGGTGGCTAGTTGTGTAGAGTCTTCTTTAAGCCCTGGCCGGGCTGGGCGTTTCCCCCCATTACTCCCACCCCGGCCGGGGCCTCTACATTTAAGCGCCATTCCGGCGGTGACCCGGTCCACCCCTGACCCAATCCACTGCTGACCCAAACCACTGCTGACCCATCAGCTCCCGCTCCCCCGGCTCCAGTCCAGAATTTGTCGTGAAGAGCACCGCCTGAGGGTGGGCCATGGTGCTAGTGTTACGCGCATCCCGCGGCGTGCGCCGCCGTATCTCGGCGAAATCAAGGTCCGGTGCCGCTTGGAGAGAACACTGTCGGTGATCTCTGGTATAACGGGGTTTCCGTCCTTCAATGGAGAAGTGGTGAAATGCAACGCTCGCCTCAAGGGGCGCTGCTGTTGCCGTATGGATGCTGGGGAGCATATGTCTAACTCGATCATCGGAACCTGCTCATTCGAGCCGGATCAAAGTCCTGCCCGCGAACGTCGATGGGGCGCCGAACGACGCTCCGTGCCGCACGTGGCCCGCTGAATTTCGACACGGGATGGTTGGGGGACCGATGACCGACGAAATTTTGCTCCACGAAGACGCAGAAATGCTTGAGGCTGGCGCGGAGCGTGCCGCCGGTGTCCACCGGCGTGGTGAACAAACCCTTTCGCGGGATGGAATCACAGTGATCACGCTTCCCGCCGGGGAGCATGTATCCAAGCGGCTGGCCGAATCCAAATCGGAGGAGGCCCGCGCGCTCGCGGCGGGCGTGCCCCGGCCCCTGCTGATCGATATTCGGGGCGTGAAATCCATCGACCGCAATGCGCGCACCGCCCTGGGTGCCGCCGAGATGTCGGCAGCGGTTGCCCTGCTGGGTGCCAGCCCTGTGGACCGCGTGCTGGGCAACTTCGTGATGGGAAGCCAGGAGCCACGTTGCCCTGTCGCCTTCTTCGCATCGCGCGGTGAGGCGCTTGCATGGCTGGCGGGCTTCCTGCCGGTACCCTGAAAAAGATGAACGCCGAAAACAAGGATCCGCGGCTGGGCCAGCTGGTCGACAGCATAGTGCGCCTTTCGCGCGGCGAATTGAGCAGCCGCATTGAGCCCTCGGAGGCAAGGGATGAAGTCGATGCGGTAATCACCGGCTTCAACCTCCTCGCCGAGGAACTCGAACAGGTCTACGACCAGTTCGAGAAGCGGGTGGAAAGCCGGACGGCGATGCTTCGCCAGGCCCACCGGGATATGAAGAAGATGGCGATGTCCGACGCCCTCACCGGCCTCGCGAACCGGGTGGCCCTAATGGAAGCCCTTGAGACCGCGCTGGCCGAGGCCGCGGATGGGGCGCCCCCGCCGGCGCTGATCCTGCTTGACCTCGATTCGTTCAAGAACGTCAACGACCGCTTCGGGCATGACGCTGGCGACCGCGTGCTCCAGGAGGTCGGCGTCCGGCTCAATGGTGTGGTGCGCGCGAGCGACGTCGTCGCGCGGCTCGGCGGCGACGAGTTTGCCATCCTCCTTCCGGCGGCCACCATGGAGATCTGCATGCGCGTCGCACGCCGCGCCCTCGAAGTCCTTGGCGAGATCATCGAACTGGAGGACCTCCAGGTCCATTCAAGGGCGAGCATCGGGGTACGGCTCGGCGATCCCCAGCAGAGCGCGGATGACCTGCTGCTCGACGCAGACACCGCCATGTACGCCGCCAAGCGCGAAGGCCGCAACATCATCAAGGTGTTCGAACCGGTGATGCAGTACTCGCGGCAGCTCCGCAGCCAGATGGCGGCGGAACTCCGGGCCGCCATCCGCCGCGACGAACTGGTTCTTCACTTCCAGCCGCTGGTTGAGCTTGCGACAAGCCGCATCATCGGGCTTGAGGTACTCGTGCGCTGGCAGCACCCGGTGCGCGGGCTCATCCCGCCGGACGTCTTCATCCCCCTCGCCGAGGAGATCGGAGTCATCCACGACCTCGACCGGTGGGTGATGTCGACGTCCCTGCGCCACCTCGCCGAATGGCGCCGTGAGCTCCAGCTCGACGACGACTTCCAGCTTCAGGTGAACCTCTCCGCTGTTGAGCTGAAGCAGCTCGACCTGGTCGACTACGTGCGTGGCCTGCTGCGGGAAACGGGGGTCCCTGCCTCCTGCCTGGTCATTGAGATCACCGAATCGGCAATCGTGACGCGGGGCGAAGTGGAGATGTACTCGCTGCTCAGCCTGCAGCAGCTTGGAGTGGGAATCGAGATCGACGACTTCGGGACCGGCTATTCCTCGATCAGCTACCTGCGCGAGCTGCCCGTCAGCATGGTGAAGGTGGACCGCTCGCTTCTTGTCGATCTTGACACCAAACCCGGCCAGTTCGGGTTTGTCTCAGCAGTGCTTCAGCTAATCCGGGCGGCCGGACTTGAGGCTGTGTGCGAAGGCATCGAGACGAAGGAACAGGCCGACCAGCTGCGGGCCATGGGCTGCGCCAGCGGCCAGGGCTACTACTTCAGCAGACCGCTGCCCATCGAGGAGATCAAGGCCCTGCTCGCCACGCACAGGTTTCTCAGCCTGCCGGCCTAGGCGACGCGGCAACATTCCGGCCCGCACGTGAAGGCCCCGGGCGGCACAACGGTGACGCTGCGCCGCCCAGAGAATTGAATCTAGACCAGCCGGGTCAGCCAGCCATGGATATCCTCGGCAGCGCCGGTCTGGATTCTCAGCAGCTGGCTACGGATGGACATCGTCACCTCGCCGGGCAGGGCATCGGGTGCGCCGATGATGTCCTCGCCGTCCTTCAGCTGCCCGATCGGGGTGATCACCGCTGCCGTGCCGCAGGCGAAGACTTCGGTGATGTCGCCGGAGGCAATGCCGTCGCGCCACTCGTCGAGAGTGATCTTGCGCTCGACGACATTCATGCCGCGGTCGCGGCCCAGCTGGATCACCGAGGAGCGCGTCACACCTTCGAGGATGGTGCCGGACAGCGCCGGAGTGACCAGCGAGCCGTCCTTGAACACGAAGAACACGTTCATGCCGCCGAGCTCTTCAACGGCGTTGTCATTGAACTGATCGAGGAAGAGTACCTGCTTGCAATCGTTGGCCTCTGCCTCGAGCTGGGCTGCGAGAGAGGCCGCGTAATTGCCGCCGCATTTCGCCGCGCCGGTCCCGCCCCGTCCGGCGCGTGCGAAGTTCCGGGAGACCCAGATCGAAACCGGCTTCAATTCTCCGCCGAAGTAGTTTCCTGCGGGCGATGCAATCACCCGGAACGAAACCTCCCGTGCGGGCCGGACACCCAGGAACGCCTCCGTGGCAATCATGAAGGGCCGCAGGTACAGGCTTTCTCCGTCACCGGTAGGAATCCAGTCACGGTCGGCCGAAACCAGCTGGCGCAGGGATTCAAGGAAGATCGGTTCCGGAAGCTGGGGAAGGGCCAGTCGGGCCGCCGACCTGTTGAGGCGTGCTGCGTTGGCGTCCGCTCGGAAGGTCCAGATTGAACCATCGGCATGGCGGTAAGCCTTCATGCCCTCGAATATCTCCTGGCCGTAGTGCAGTACGGCAGCGGCGGGGTCGAGTGCGATGGGACCGTATGGCTCGACCCGGGCATTGCTCCAGCCGCCCTTTCCATCGGCATCGACCGAGAAGTCAACGATCGCTGTGTGGTCCGTGAAGTGGTTGCCGAACCCGGGATCGGCGAGGATGGCCTCGCGCTGCTCCACGGTCTTCGGAGTAGTGGAGAGATGCTGGGCGAACTCCAGATCGGTGGCTGTCATGATTCCTCCGCGCGTGACCTGCTCCGTGCGGAGCGGCGCTCCGGGAGGCTATTTGGTCAGTGATCAGTGCCGGCTGCTTCGCCGACGCTGGGTTAATGGTTCCTAACCACCTTAGGACACTGCGGCGGCAATCGCATCGCCCACCGCCGACGTCGTTCGCGGCGCTCCGGTGCGCCCGGCAATGTCGGCCTCAACCGCACTCTCGATGCGCTCGGCTGCGGCCTCTTGGCCCAGGTGCCGCAGCAGCAGCGCCGCCGACAGAATGGCGGCCGTAGGATCAGCCTTCTGCTGGCCCGCAATGTCCGGGGCGGAGCCGTGGACCGGCTCGAACATCGAGGGTGCAGTGCGGTCCATGTTGAGGTTTCCGGAGGCCGCCAGGCCGATCCCTCCGCTGATTGCCGCGGCGAGATCGGTCAGGATATCGCCGAAGAGATTGTCAGTGACGATGACGTCGAACCGTGAGGGATCGGTCACGAGGAAGATCGTCGCCGCATCGACGTGCAGGTAGTCGTGGCTGACTTCGGGGAACTCGGCCGCGACCGCCTCCACGGTCCGCTTCCAAAGATGGCCCGCGAACACCAGCACGTTGTGCTTGTGGACCAGGGTCAGCTTCCGGCGAGGGCGCTCGCTCGCACGACGGAAGGCGTCCCGCACCACGCGTTCCACCCCGTGCGCTGTATTGAGCGAGACCTCGGTGGCAATCTCATGCTTCGTACCACCACGCAGGGTTCCCCCGTTGCCCGCGTAGGGGCCCTCGGTGCCCTCCCGCACCACGACGAAGTCGACGGGGCCGGGGGCGGCCAGTGGCGAATCCACCCCCGGGTACAGCTTGGAGGGGCGCAGATTGACGTAGTGGTCGAGTTCGAACCGCAGTTTGAGCAGCAGTTCCCGCTCAATCAGCCCCGAGGGGATCCGCTTATCCCCCGGTGCCGCACCCACCGCTCCAAAGAGGATTGCGTCATGGGCACGCAACCGGGTGAGGGTTTCCTCAGGGAGCGTCTCCCCGGTGGCGAGCCAGTGCTGGGCGCCGAGGGAGTACTCGGTGAGCGCAAGTTCCACCTCATCGGGCAGTACCGCTGAGAGCACCTTCACCGCTTCGGCCGTGACTTCCGGGCCGATGCCGTCTCCGGGGATGATCGCGAGGTCGATACGAGCAGTTGAGGCGTCCATCGACCCAGATTACGAAGCGGGCTCTCCTGCGGATAATCAGTCTCATTTTGTGAGACATCGGCGCATAGTGCTACCGGGTTCGCCAACGATGCCGCTCGCACTGAAGAAATGAGGACGGGCACCCTCTCGGGTGCCCGTCCCCTTCGTACTGACTGACTCGTTCCTGCTAGAAGCTAGCGTTCCGCTTCCGCTCAACGGCTCGGCCGGCCACGAGGCCCGCAGCGGTCAGGCTCGCCACGACAAGCCCTCCCAGCCACACCTGACCCGGGTCATCCGATGCCGCGACCGCAGCCGACTGGACGTTGAGGCCCTGGTTGGTGCGAACCGTCCCCGTTGAAGCCGGCACGACCACTGTCCGCACCGTGACGGTGCCCGAAGTCTTCACCGGGTCCTTCGTGACCGTTTCCCCTGGCATGACTGGGGCATGGGGGGCCTGCGGCACTTCAGGGGATTCTGGCACGGAGGGCGTCTCCGGAGTTCCGGGGAGTTGCGGGTTCCCCTGGCCGGGGTTCTCACCGCCGGGGTTCTCACCGCCGGGGTTCTCACCGCCGGGGTTCTCACCGCAGTCGTCTTTGCCCTCACCGGTGTTGTTGTCACCGCCGTTGTTGCCCTCGCCGGTGTTGTTGTCGCCGCCGTTGTTGTCGCCGCAGCCGTCACCGTTGCCGCCACCGTTGTTGTCGCCGGGGCCGTTGCCGTTGCCGCCACCGTTGTTGTCGCCGGGGCCGTTGCCGTTGCCGCCACCGTTGTTGTCGCCGGGGCCGTTGCCGTT
>NZ_JAEKGC010000019.1 GCF_016405885.1 Arthrobacter sp. MSA 4-2
GGTCAAGTTGCTCATCGCCGGCCTCGGCGACGTGCCGCAGCTTTTCCCGCCGGGTGAACAGTTTTCCTATAACAACGCCGGCTACTGCGTCCTGGGCCGGCTGGTGGAGGTCCTCAGGGAGAAGCCGTTCAGCACCGCACTGCGCGATCACCTGATCACGCCGCTGGGGCTGGCGCACGCGTCGACCGACGCCGACGAGGCGATCATGTTCCGGGCCGCGGTAGGCCACGTTCAGCCCGAGGCCGGCGCGGCGTACGTTCCCGCACCATTTTGGGCGCTGGCTTACTCCAACGCTCCTGCCGGTTCGATGCTGACGATGCGGGCACGGGACCTGATCACCTTCGCCAGGATGCAAATGAACGGTGGTGCCGCCGATGATGGGACCGTCGTGCTCTCACCCGGAGCGGTCTCCGCCATGCAGGAACGTCAGGTGGAGCTGCCCTACTTTGGCCTTCTCGGCGACGCATGGGGCCTGGGCTGGGAGATCTACGATACGCCGGCCGGTGAGATCATCGGTCATGACGGCAGCACGCTCGGGCAGAGTTCTTTCCTCCGGATCGCCCCGAAACAGGGTGTCGCCGTCGCCCTCCTGACGAACGGAGGCGAACCGTTCGGTCTCTACCACGAGATGATGGCCCACATTCTCTCGGAGCTCGCCGACGTGGAATTCCCGCCCATGCCGGTGCCCCCGTCCGAGCCGCAGACCATCGACCCAGAGCGTTTCCTCGGCACGTACAGCACCCGGCTGTATGACCTCAAGGTCACCCAGGATGAAGAGGGCCGGGTATGGATGACCACCACCGCGACGGACGCCGGAGAGGAAATAGGGGTGGACAACGAGACCACCGAGCTGGTCTGGCTGAAGGAGGACACCCTCATCCCGCTCAAGGACCAGCAGGGAATGCACCTGCCCCACGCCTTCCTGGGCGATGACGGCACCGGCCGCGCACAGTACCTGCACCTCGGCCGCGCAGTGCGCCGGACCGCCAGCAAATGAAGAGGATGATCACCATGAGAATGGTCCGTATCACTGCCGGCGTTTCCGCCGCCGCTCTCACCCTTGCGGGCTGCTCGAGCGAATCCCGCGAGGGTGAGATCGTTGATGGAGCCACATTCACCCTGGCAAGATCGGCCGATCCGGGTAATCTTGATCCGCAGGCCTCTGCTGCCTCTGACCTTTTCCAGTTCACTCAGTTCGCCTACGATTCACTGCTCAGCATCGATGCCGAGGGGGCTATCGCGAGCCAGCTCGCGAGCGAGTGGACGGTTGAAGGGAACACTGTCAGCCTGACCCTGAATGAGGGGATCACCTGTTCGGACGGCACGCCATTCACGGCGGTTGATGCCGCTGCAAACATTGCCTGGGTTTCGGACCCGGCGAACGAAAGCCCGTGGCTCGGCGTATTACTTCCGCCCGGTGCCACTGCATCCGCCGACAGCGATACCGCTCTCACGATCGAGCTCGCGGATCCAGCGCCGTTTGTACTGAATGGATTGGCGGTGCTCCCCATGGTCTGCGGGAATGCCATCGAGGACCGCAGTGTGCTTGCGGCCGAAACACATGGGACGGGGCCCTTCGTGCTCGCCGACGCGGCGCAGGGTGATAAATACATTTACGAGGTCAGGGACGACTACACCTGGGGTCCCGGGGGCGCCACGACCGCGGCCGAGGGGATGCCCGCCGAGGTCGTGATCCGTGTTATCAGCAATGAAACAACGGCCGCGAACCTGCTGCTTTCCGGCGAGCTGAATGCCGCGACCATTACCGGGCCGGACAGTGATCGACTCGAAGCCGCAAACCTCTTCTCTGCTGACACTTCGTCGATCGTAGGGGAGATGTGGTTCAACCAGTCCGCGGAGAGAGCGATGACTGACCCCAAGGTGCGGCTGGCGCTGTCACAGGCTCTCGACCTTGACCAACTGATGGGTGTGATCACCTCGGACAAGGGGGAAGCAGCAACAGTGTTCGCTAACAATGAACCCGTCGCCTGCCCAGGTAACTCCATCGCGGAATTCCTGCCGGAACACGACCCTGACGCGGCAGCCGCACTGCTTGATGATGCGGGATGGGAAATGGGGTCGGGAGGGACCCGTTCCAAAGACGGTGTGCCGCTCGCGGTGACCCTTGTTCGGGATGCGGATTCCGGCGATGCCGGCAGCGCCGCGGCCCAACTCGTGGTGCAGGCCTGGACCGAACTCGGTGTCCAGGCCACCAGTGAGGCGAAAGAAGAATCTGTCCTCGCCGAAACCATTTTCAGCACCGGTGACTGGGACGTGGCCTGGGTGCCGCTGAACGTCAGCAGCCCCGACCAACTGGTCGGTTTTATGTCCGGTCCGTCGGCGCTGGACGGCGGCGCGAACTTCGCGCACATCGACAACCCGGATTATCAGGCAGCGGTGGAAAAAGCGAGCGCGCTGCTCGGATCGGATAGCTGCGAAGACTGGCTCAAGGCGGAATCCGCACTCGTTCGCGATGCTGATGTGATCCCCTTCGCCAACCAGTTGTCGAAGACCTTCGGATCCGGTGCGACCTTCGAGTCCCTCGGGTCGGTTGCGCCGACGTCGATCCGGATGCTTGCGGAGTGACGATGACCGCCCGAGGCATGTGGACGGACTCAGTACGGGTGAGATATCTCGTCCGGCGCACCGGGCGACTGCTCGTCTCACTCCTGGTGCTCCTGACGGCAGCGTTCCTGATGATCCACGTCATCCCCGGCGATCCCGTGCGGGGGGCGCTCGGGCCGACAGCGCCAGCTGACCTTGTCGCAGCCAGGCGTGAGTCTCTCGGACTGAACGACCCGCTGGCGGTGCAGTACCTCAACTACCTTCGCCATCTGCTCGCCGGTGATCTCGGCACGTCGATGATCTCGGGGCTCCCGGTGTCCGAGATGCTGGCGCAGCGACTTCCCGCGACGCTCAGCATCGCGCTGCTCGCCTTCGTGGGCGCCGTGGCAATCGCGGTGCCCCTCGGAGTCGGTTTCGGCGTCCTGACCCGGAACGGGCGGGCGCGCCGCGCCGAGCTCGGTTTCACGTCGGTCAGTTCAGTCCTCGGAACCATCCCGGAGTTCCTGTTCGCGGTCGGATTGGTCTATCTGTTCGGCGTGCAGTGGCAGATCCTGCCCGTCGCCGGACGCAGCGGACCGGAGTCCTATGTTCTTCCCGTTCTCTGCCTGGCGATCGGTCCGGCCGCGTTGCTCGCTAGAATCCTGCGCGTCGAGATGGTCGCGATCCTCACGGCCGACTTCATCCGGACCGCTCGAGCCAAACGCCTGCCGGCCCCGATCATCTACCTCCGCCACGCACTACCGAACGCTCTGACCGCAACCCTGACCATCGGTGGCCTGCTTCTCGGGTCGATGATCGCCGGGACCATACTGGTCGAGAGCGTCTTCGCCTGGCCGGGACTGGGCAGCACCATCGTCCAATCGATACTGACCAAGGACTATCCGGTGGCGCAAGGCATCGTGTTGTTCTACGGTGCGACAGTGCTCGTCCTGACCATGGTGGTCGACCTGATCCTCGCGGCGCTCGACCCGCGTTCCGCCATCGGGCAGAGCTGACTGATGGCTACCACTTCGATACCAGGCTCTGTGCCGGCGACGCGTGCGGTGAGCAGGTCGAGTACATCGGCCCGCTGGCTTGCAGTGCTGCGGACCCCCGTCGGAGCGGCCGCCGGGTTGCTCCTGATCGGGTTCCTCGCACTGTCGATCATCGCGCCACCCCTGTGGGCTGATGATGCAAACGCCGTCGATACCGACAGCATCCTGCAAGGGCCCAGCGCCGAGCACCTCGTGGGGACGGACAACCTCGGGCGGGATCTCTTCCTCCGGGTGCTCGTCGCTTCTGCCAGCTCCATCCAACTCGCACTGCTGGCCACCGGCCTCGCGGTGATGGCGGGAGTCATCCTCGGCTCTGTCCCCCTACTCGTTGGCCCCCGACTCGGGCGGCTCATCACCTCGGCCATCAACATCGCCATCGCGTTCCCCGGTCTCCTGCTCGCCTTGTTCTTCGCCGTCATCTTCGGCGTCGGATCCACTGGTGCCGTGCTGGCGATCGGTGCCGCCGGCGCACCGTCTTTCGCCCGACTCATGTTGACGCTGACCGCTTCCGTGATCGAACGGGACTACGTGTCCGCGGCGCGCATCGCGGGCGTCGGACGCGTCCGTATACTCCTGCGTCATGTCTTGCCCAATATCGGTGAACCCCTGGTCGTCAATGCCACCATCGGCGCCGGCGGCGCACTCCTAGCCTTCGCCAGTCTGTCGTTCCTGGGCCTTGGAGTGCAGCCGCCCGCTTATGACTGGGGTCAGCTGCTTAACACCGGGCTCAACAGTATCTACCGGAACCCGGCGGCGGCGTTCGCCCCAGGAATCGCGGTCGTGCTCGCCGGGCTCGCCTTCAACATGCTTGGCGAGTCCATCGCGCAGATCATCGGGGCACCCACGATCAGGAGCGGGTCACCCACTCATCGACGACGCGGGCTGCGGACGGCGAGCCACCCGCTCCCTCCCGAGGAATCGCGTTCCACCACCTCGGATCGGGTGCTCGACGTGGTCGATCTGTCCGTGACGTTTCCCGGTGCCGACGGACCGGTCCGTCCCGTGCGAGGAATCAACCTGACCGTCCAGCGTGGCGAGGCTGTTGGTATCGTCGGGGAGTCGGGATCGGGCAAGTCCCTGACCGCTCTCGCCATCGCCCGGCTCGTGGAAGAGCCAGGGCAGGTTGACGCCGAACGTCTCGAATTCCTCGGCGTTGATCTCCTGAGCGGCAGTGAACGGGAGCACCGCGATCTGCTCGGCACCTCACTGGCAGTGGTGTTCCAGGATCCGATGACCTCCTTCAACCCGACCCAGCGCATGGGACGGCAACTCGCCGAGGTCGCCGAGCAGCATCAGGGAATGAACCGCCGCCACGCCTTTCTGCGCGCGATCGACCGCCTTCGTGCGGTGCGGGTGCCGACGCCCGCACTTCGGGCACAGCAGTATCCGCATCAGTTCTCGGGCGGGATGCGACAGCGTGCGATGATCGGTATGGGCCTGATGGGCAGTCCTGCCCTGATCGTCGCCGATGAACCCACGACGGCCCTGGACCCGACAGTTCAGCAGCAGGTCCTGCGGCTCCTGGCGTCCATCCGCCGCGCTGATGACGTGGCGATCCTGTTGATCAGCCACGACGTCTCGGTGGTCGCCGAACTTTGCGACCGGGTGCTCGTCATGTATGCCGGGCAGATCGTGGAGGACCTCCCGGTCGCCGAATTGACGACGAGGGCCCGCCACCCGTACACCCGGGCGCTGATCGCCGCGGTGCCCACCATGCGCACGGACCTCGGAATGCCGCTCAACGCGATTCCCGGCCTGCCCGTCGATCCTGCCCATGTTCCGGTCGGCTGCCCCTACGCGGCCCGCTGCCCACGTGCCGACGATCACTGCCGCGGTGAGGATCCACCGCTGGTCGCGGATGCGGCCGGTCGCCGGGTTGCGTGCTGGCACGCGGATGAACGGGAGGAATCATGAGTGAACTGTGCTTTCATGATGTTTCGATTCGCTTCGGAGGGCTCCGTCACGGACTGACGGCGGTCGACCACGCGAGTCTCACCGTGCCGGACAGCGGAATCGTCGGATTGGTCGGCGAATCCGGCTCCGGCAAGTCGACGCTTGCCCGGGCTGCTGTGGGTCTGGTGCCGCTGAGCGGGGGACGGATTGAGCTCAACGGCCGACCCCTGGCTCGCCGCGGTCCGGAAAGCCGACGCGTCCAGATGATCTTTCAGGATCCGTCGTCGGCCCTCAACCCGCGCATGTCGGTGGGTGAGAGCATCGCCGAGGCCTTTCCGCGTGGCTCGACAGCATCGACGCGCCGCGCCGAAGTGGCGCGGCTGCTCGAACTCGTCCATCTGGACCGGGCGCACGCCAAATCATCTCCCGCCCGGATGTCCGGTGGCCAGCGGCAGCGTGTCGCGCTTGCGCGGGCACTGGCCAGTCGGCCCGAGGTGGTGATCGCGGACGAAATCACCTCGGCCCTGGATGTATCCATTCAGGGCACCGTCATCAACGTACTTCGGGACCTGCAGCGCGAACTCGGCATCTCGGTGCTGTTCATCTCGCACAATCTGCCACTGGTTCGATACATGTCCGACTCAATCGCGGTGATGTACCTCGGTCGCATCGTGGAGCAGGGTCCGGCCGAGCAGATACTCGGTAACGCACAGCATCCGTACACCCGGGAGCTCCTCGCGGCCGTGCCAGATTCTTCCCGGCAAGCCCAGCGGCAGGATGTCCAGGACTTCGTGCTCCATCCGGCCGTTGTGAGCGAACCCACCGATCCGGAGCCTCTGCACAACGGTTGTCGATACCATTCCCGCTGCCCAGTGGGCCCATTGACGAATCCAGAGCGCGGCATCTGCCGCACCGAGGATCCGTCGGAGGAGCACGCCAATGAGGCTGCGTGCCACTTCGCAGAGCCTCGCACACCTCCATCCACCGACGGAACGTCCGTTGCTTCAGCCGCTTCGACCAGCGTGAGGAAATCATTGTGACCCGCAGAATGCGTATAACCGACCTGACGGAACTTTCAGTGCCCGAACAGGCGGTGCTCTCGCCCGACGGCGAGCAGATCGTCTATGTTCTGCGCACCTGTGATACCGATCGTGATCAGAACCTCCGTCGCCTGTGGACGGTAGGCGCCGCCTCGGGCGATGCCCACCAACTCACCCGGGGAACCTTCGACACCGCGCCCGCATGGGCACCGGACGGTCGCAGAATTGCCTTCCTGCGCACCATCGAAGGAACGACACAGGTGTGGACACTCTCCCCGTCCGGTGGTGAGCCGGAGCAGCTCACCCGTTTGCCGCTGGGCGCCGGCACACCGGTGTGGAGTCCCGATGGCACGAAGATCGCGTTCACTGCATGGGCGGATGCCTTCGCCGGCCCCGGCGACGATGCCGCGGTGCGTGCAGCACGCGAGGTCGGCCCGGTGGTGATCAACCGCCTTGACTACAAGCTGGACGGGATCGGGCTGTTGCGCACCAGGCGCCGCCACGTGCACATCGTCGATGTGGCGACGGGTGTCACCCGTCAGCTGACGAACGGTGACTGGAACGCGGGCGATCCTTCGTGGTCACCGGACGGCGCGAAGCTCGCGTTCCCGGCAAACCCCGGCGCTACGAGCGATGTGACCCTGCGCACCGCAGCGTATGTGATCAACGCGACGGACGTGCGGGCCAGAGCCCGCGTCGCGGGGCTCGACGGCGGAACGGCGGGACCGCTCCGGTGGACCGCCGACGGTGACGCGTTGCTGGTCGTCGGCCACAACGGCAGGCCCATCGGCAACGCGTCCCTGCTGAAGGTTCCGCTGGACGATGGCGCACCGGTCGACCTGTCAGGGCCACTCGACCGAAATGTGATGTCCGGCGGCGTCGGCTACCCCGGCGCGCGCGTGCAGCTCACGGACGGCGGTGATACGGCCCTGTTCTGCGCCCGGAATCGCGGCGCCACCCATTTGTACGCGGTAGGCACCCATGGCGGCACTCCGCGCCTGGTGCTCGGCGGTGACGGGCGTGTCGTCAGCGCCTTGTCGGTAGCGGGACGGCGGGCGGCCATGGTGCTCTCGACGCCGGAATCCTTCGGTGAAATCGTCACCGTCGATCTCGATACGGGCGAGGAGTCGATCCGCACCCACCATGGCGACACGCTCGCTGGCGTGCGTCTCTTTGCGCGCGAAGAGCGTTCTTTCACCATCTCCGATGGAACCACGGTGGCGGCGTGGCTCGTCCACGACCCTGAGCAGAGCGGACCGCGGCCGCTGCTTCTCGACATCCACGGCGGTCCACACAATGCATGGAACGCCGCGGCTGACGAGATGCATCTCTACCAGCAGGAACTCGTTTCACGAGGATGGGCGGTGCTGCTCGTCAACCCACGCGGCAGTGACGGGTACGGTACGGAGTTTTTCACCGGCGTGCAGGCGAACTGGGGTGAGGCGGATTCAGCTGATCTCCTCGAACCGATCGATGCGCTGGTGGCCGAGAATTTCGCCGACCCCGCCCGACTGGCGGTCACCGGCTATAGCTACGGCGGGTACATGACCTGCTGGTTGACCGGTCGAGATCACCGCTTCTCCGCGGCCGTAGCGGGCGGTGTCGTGAGCGACATGGTGAGCATGCACGGCACCTGTGAGGACGCGCACCTTTCCAGTGAGACCGAAATGGGCGGGCCGTTCTGGGACCACCGTACTGCGTACGAGCGCATGTCCCCGCTCAGCCGCGTGCAGGACGTGCAAACCCCGACCCTGCTGCTCCACGGCACCGATGACGAGGTGTGCCCGGTCACGCAGGCCGAACAGTGGTTCGCTGCCCTGCGCGCGCGCGGCGTTGCGACCCAGATGGTGCTGTATCCGGGCGGCGGGCACGCATTCATCTTCGAAGGGCGTCCGTCACACCGGCTGGACTACAGCCACCGCCTCACTGAGTGGGTCGAGCGCTACGCCGGCGACACGACGAGGACCGCGCCGCCACCGCTCGATGCCGCCCACTGGCAGCAACGCCTGGACGACCTCGCCGCCCGGCACGGGGTGGTCGGGGCCCAGTTCGGCATCCTCCGGACCGACCCGGCCCTCCCTGACGATCGGATCGCCGTGGCGACGGGGGTTCTCAACGTCGAAACGGGAGCGCCTGCGACGCCCGAGGCGGTGTTCCAGATCGGTTCGATCTCGAAAGTCTGGACGACGACCGTGGCGATGCAGCTGGTCGACGAGGGGCTCATCGGCCTCGATGACCCGATCGTCGATGTGCTCCCCGAACTGAAGCTCAGCGACGCAGCTGCCAACGCACAGGTCAGCCTGCGTCACCTGCTGACCCATACGAGCGGTATCGACGGTGACCTCTTTACCGACACCGGCCGCGGTGATGACGCGCTCAAGCAATATGTCGCGCTCCTTGCCGACCTCGGTCAGAACCACCCGATCGGGGCGACCTGGTCCTACTGCAATTCCGGATTCTCGCTCATCGGTCGCGTCATCGAAAAGATCACCGGCTTGACCTGGGACGCCGCGATGCGTGAACGACTTTTCAAGCCCCTCCGCCTCGACCGAACCGGGACCCTTCCGGAAGAAGCACTGCTGAACTCCGCCGCCGTCGGCCACACCACCCAGCCGGACACAGCACCGGCACTCGCGCCGGAATGGATGCTGCCACGATCGTTGGGCCCTGCCGGACTCATCACCACGGATGTGGCAGACGCGCTGTCGTTCGCGCGGATGCACCTCTCGGCCGGAGCAGCTGCCGATGGCACCCAAGTGCTCAGCGCGGAGAGTGTCGCCGCGATGGCCGCGTGGGAGACCGACCTGCCCGACCACCACACCCTCGGGGACTCCTGGGGGTTGGGCTGGATCCGCTATCTCTGGGACGGACACCGCGTGCTCGGCCACGACGGCGCAACGATCGGGCAAGGGGCGTTCCTTCGGTTGCTGCCGGAGCAAGGACTAGCCGTCGTGCTGCACACCAACGGCGGTCCCGCACGGGACCTCGCGGACGACCTCCTGCGCGAGGTCTTCGCCGATGTCGCCGATGTTGCCGTGCCCTTCGCACTCGCCCCTCCTCAAGAGGAGGTCGATATCGACATCACTCCGCACGTTGGCACCTATGCGCGCGAGTCGGTGCGGGTGGAGGTGTTCGCCGGGGATGACGGTCCCCGGTTGAGGACCACAGTCCTCGGTCCCCTTGCCGCTCTCACGCCCGACCCGACCGAGGAGTTCGCCCTTGTCCCTGTTACGACAGACCTGTTCGTCATGCGTGCTCCTGAGAGCGAGACCTGGACGCCGGTGACCTTCTACTCCCTTCCCACCGGGGAGCCTTATGTGCACTTTGGTGCCCGTGCCACGCCGAGAGTGGGCTGACCGTGGAGATTGGGTTCCGCCGGCTGACCGCCGAGGCACTCCCGCTGATCCTTGCCGACATCGAAGAGTTGGTGCGAAGTGAGTCGCCCTCCCTCGACAGGGATGCTGGCATCCGCAGCGCCGATGTGGTCGCCCGCATTGGCGAGCTGCGGCTCGGCATCCGACCCGAACGCCTCGGGGCCGGGGCGCACCAGCACCTCCGCTGGCGATTCGGTAACGGGCCCGGCCGGGTGCTGGTGCTCGGCCACCACGACACCGTCTGGCCTCTCGGATCAATCGAAGCGCACCCGTTCTCGGTGCTTGACCAGATCCTGCGAGGGCCAGGCTGCTTCGATATGAAGACCGGCGTCGCGATGGCTTTCCACGCTGTGGCGGCGCTTGCGGAAACCGACGGCGTCACCGTGCTGATCACTGGCGATGAGGAACTCGGGTCGCTCACCTCCCGCGCCCTGATCGAGGACGAGGCTCGTGGGTGTGATGCCGTGTTCGTGCTCGAGGGATCCGCCGACGGCGGAGCACTCAAGACCGCGCGCAAAGGTGTCTCGATCTATCAACTGCACGCGATCGGGCTCGCAGCCCATGCGGGTCTCGAGCCGGAGGCGGGCATCAATGCCGCCGTGGAGCTCGCCCACCAGGTCCTCGCCATTGCAGCTCTCGGTGATGACCGGCTCGGAACCACGGTGACCCCGACGATGCTCGCGGCCGGCACCACGACGAACACTGTCCCCGCATTGGGATCGATAGCCGTCGACGTGCGCATGTGGACCGCCGCCGAGCAGCAGCGGGTTGACTCGGACATCCGGGCGCTCGGCCCCGTCGTCGAAGGATCCCGTATCGAGGTGTCCGGCGGTCCCAATCGTCCGCCCTTGGAAGAGACGGCGTCCGCCGGACTGTTTCACCGAGCCGTAGCGATCGCCGATGACCTGGGTCTCCCGGCGCCGCGCCCCGCGGCAGTCGGTGGCGCTTCGGACGGCAACTTCACGGCCGGGCTGGGCGTGCCGACCCTCGACGGACTCGGCGCGGTCGGGGGTGGAGCGCATGCCGATCACGAGCACGTCGTGGTCGGTGAAATCTGTGACCGCACCACGTTGCTCGCGGCGCTCATGGCAGATGTCCTCTGGGCATCCCATCCCTCAGGCACGGCGTTGGCGACGGAGGTCGCCCCGTGATTGAGACCGAGAACGCCGTCGCGGCTGCAGCCCGTGCTGCTGTCAGATCTGCGACCGACGCGGGGGTGACAGTGCGCGAGCTTACCGACCGGGGTGACCTGAACGCCGTCGTGTCGCTGTTCAGCGAGGTGTGGGGGCGCGCGAGTAATCCGCCCGTGACCGTTGAGCTGCTCAGAGCGTTCGCGAAGGCCGGGAACTACATCGGCGGGGCATATGACGGTGGTGTGCTCCTCGGTGCGTCCGTAGCGTTCTCGGCTGCTGAGCGCTCCGTGCTGCATAGCCATATCGCGGGCGTTTCCGGCGCTTCGCGTGGTCGCAGCGTCGGGTTTGCCCTTAAGCTTCACCAGCGTGCGTGGGCAATCTCTCGCCGGTTCTCGGAGATCGCCTGGACGTTCGATCCGCTGGTCAGCCGGAACGCCTACTTCAACATGGTCAAGCTCGCGGCAGAGCCGGTGGAGTACCTGCCGGACTTTTACGGCGACATGCGGGACGGCATCAACGGTGCTGATGCCTCTGACCGCCTGCTCGTGCGCTGGGTGCTGGATGCCCCGCAGGTGATCGCGGCGATCTCCGGAAGAGCAGTACGCGGTGATGCCGGACTGGAGCGCCTCCACGGTGCAGTAGAGGTGCTCGGCGTGTCGTCGTCGGGCCACCCGGTCCCAGGTGAGGGCCACGGCCCGGTATCGCTTGTCGCGGTGCCTCCCGACATCCAGACCCTGCGGGCCACCGACCCGCCGCTCGCGACTCAGTGGCGCAGTGCCGTGCGTGACGCGCTCGGCGGACTCATGGCCGCCGGGCACCGGGTCAGCGACTTTGATCGCGCCGGTTGGTACATCCTCCGTCACCCCGACCCAGACATGACATCCCCCGAAAGGACTCCATCGTGAAAATCACTGGCGTGGAACTACGGCATATCGCCATGCCCCTGGTAGCGCCGTTCCGAACGTCGTTCGGCACTGCAACCTCGCGCGAAGCGCTGCTCCTTCGCGTAGTCACCGACGAAAGCGAGGGTTGGGGCGAGTGTGTCGCGATGGCCCAACCGCTGTACTCCTCCGAGTACGTCGACGGTGCCGCCGACGCGCTGAGGCGATTCCTCATTCCGATGATCCTGAACCAACCGGAGGTCGACGGCCCCGGCGTCGTCGAGGCGCTCGCTCCGGTTCAGGGCCACCGGATGGCCAAGGCGGCGCTGGAGATGGGGGTGCTCGATGCCGAACTGCGAGCCGCCGGCCGGCCCTTCGCCCGGGAGCTGGGCGCCACCCGCGACCGGGTTCCGTGTGGTGTATCCGTGGGCATTATGGACTCCATCCCGGCCCTGCTCGACGCCGTGGAGGACTACCTCGGTCAGGGCTACCAGCGCATCAAGCTCAAGATTGAGCCGGGGTGGGACATTCTGCCGGTGCAGGCGGTGCGTGAGCGGTTCGGCGACGTGATGCTCCAGGTCGACGCCAATACCGCGTACACGCTTGCGGACGCGCGCCATCTGGCCAAGCTGGACCCGTTCGATCTGCTGCTGATCGAACAGCCTTTCGACGAGCTTGACATCGTGGGTCACGCCGATCTCGCCCGGCTGATCTCCACCCCCGTATGCCTCGACGAGTCGATCACCTCAGCGCAGACGGCTGCCGCCGCGCTGCGTCTTGGGGCCTGCTCGATCATCAACATCAAGCCGGGACGGGTTGGCGGGTACCTTGAAGCCCGGAAGATTCACGACCTGTGCGTTGCAAACGGCGTGCCCGTCTGGTGTGGAGGGATGCTCGAAACCGGTCTTGGACGAGCAGCCAATATTGCGCTCGCGGCGCTTCCGGGTTTCGTTCTGCCCGGTGACATATCGGGATCCAACCGCTTCTACTCGACGGACATCACGGCCCCATTCATCCTTGACGACGGGTATCTGCGGGTACCCACCGGCCACGGGCTCGGGGTGGAGCCGATTGCTGACGAACTCAACGCGGTCACCGTGGCAACAGAGTGGGTGTCGGCCTAGACTTCCCGAATGACAATGCGACTTCATGCAAGCCTGGGTAGGGTGCTCGATGACTTGGGTGGGACGCTCCTGATGCCGGCGTACGGTGAGATTGACGCCGCGCGCGAAGTCGGCGGAATCATCATCCACGACGCCCTCGATGAGACGTACCTTCCTCCCCGTGCGCTCGTGCTCGGTGTCGGAGTCGCCGACCCCCAGGAAATCATCGATTTGCTCGGTGAACTGCGATCCGCAGGCGCGGCCGGCCTGATCCTGCGTGCTCCTCTTCCCGTTGATGCGGCGGTCAGGCAGGCAGTTGTGCGATCTGGAGTTCCACTCCTGACGCTTACCCCCGGCGCTTCCTGGGATCAGCTGGCGGCAATGCTCAGATCGATACTCGCGGAGGGCGACGTCGGGGTGTCGAACCACGAGTCGGTCGGAGGGATCCCAGCAGGAGACCTGTTCGCGCTCGCGAACGCCATCGCGGCGCTTGTCAACGCACCGATCACCATTGAGGATCGGAATTCTCAGTTGGTGGCGTTCTCGGGCGGCCAGCATGAAACGGACCAGGGCAGAATCGAGACGGTCCTTGGGCGGCACGTTCCTGAGCGGTACATCAAGGTCCTTACCGAGCGTGGAGTATTTCGAGACCTCTACAACAGCACTTCGCCGGTACTCGTCGATTCTGTGCCCACGGAAGATGGGAGCGCATCGATGCCTCGAACCGCTGTCGCCGTCCGTGCGGGCGACGAAATTCTGGGCTCGATCTGGGCGGCGACGCCACAGCAGATGAACGTCGACCACCTTGAGAGCCTTAAGGACGCCGCTAAGGTGGTCGCCCTCCACTTGCTCCGTCTGCGCGCCGCTGCTGACGTGGACAGGAAATTACGTGTCGACTTGGTCAGCACAGCACTCGAGGGCGGATCAGATGCACGAGAAGCCCTCTACCGTCTCGGGCTGGCGGACGAGCCGGTACTCGTGCTGGCGCTTTCCCTCAAGGACAATATCGGAACGGCTACCCCCCAGATGTCGGCCGCGCTGACGGGCGAGAGTCAACGGCTCAGCAGCGCGTTCGCCATGCATCTCAGCGCCGCACTTCCAAGCGCATCTTCTGCGCTGCTCGGCCGGGTCTGTTATGGACTCCTCCCCGCCCCTGGAACGGCCGCTGAAAGCGAGAGGCGGGCCGAACGCATTGCGGCTAATTTTCTCGAGCGGCTCGGCGGCCGCTTCAATGCTGCAGTCGGGATCGGCACGGTGGTCGACATTTCCCACATCAGCCACGCAAGGATGTCCGCTGACCGTGCACTCCGAGTGGTGAGGCACGGGCGAATCGGAACGAATGTTGCCCGGCTGGCAGACGTTCAGATGGACGCGCTCATCCTCGAATTACGCGACCTTCTCATCGCGAGGGGAGACCAACCGAGCGGCCCTCTCGCTCGACTGATCGGACATGAAGGCGGCCACGACGGAGTTCTCCTGCGTACCCTGCAATCCTGGCTTGACGCGTTTGGGGATGTCGCTGCCGCAGCGGATTCAATGTCGGTGCACCCGAACACCTTCAGGTATCGGCTCAAGAGGGCCGTGGACCTAAGCGGAATCGACCTTACCGATGGCAACGCCCGATTCCTCGCCATGCTGGAGTTGCGAGTTCTGCTCCGCGATGAGGGGCACACGCCGCCGGTGCCGCGTCGGTAACGAAGACCCGGTTGTGGCACGAAGGCAACCCCTGCTGTCATCTCCCGGGGGCCCCTTGCTTTCGACGTGTACCCATCCGAGGAATTCCCGATTGAGTATCAGCTACTTGCCCAGAGTGCTGTGCCGCCGGTGGGGTCAATGGGACCGGGTAACGGATAAAGGCAATTCAGTGCCGCGGCCTCGCGTTTCAGGATTCAGGCGCCAGCGGGGGCCAGCACGATGTCGAAGCGTGTCCGAGACCAGGGCTTTCCGCCCAGGTTCCGTCCGTTGGGGGTGGGGGTTCCTGTGGGTTGTTTGATGAAGTCTTTGATAAGGGAATCCTTGACTCCGAAGACAGAATCGCCGATGTCGAGCTGCTCGTCGCCGCGGACGAAGATGTGGGTGACGAGCGGACGCCGCTGAGGTGCGGTGACCATGAAGTGGAGGTGTGCCGCACGGACGGGGGACCGGCCCGTGCGCTCGAGCATTCTGCCTACCGGGCCGTCGAAGGGGATGGGGTAGGGAACCGGGGTCAGCCCCCAGAACGCGTAGCGGCCCTGCTCATCGGCATGGAGGTGGGCGCGGCCGGAGGTCCGGTCGTCGCCGTACTGGACGTCATAAAGGCCGTCCTCGTCGGCCTCCCAGACCTCAAGGCGCGCGCCTGGGATGGGGGCGCCGTCGGTGCCGGTGACGGTGCCCTCGATCCAGCACGGCTCACCGGGGGCGCCGGCGGCAATGTCTCCGCCGATCTCGATCTCGGGGGAGTCCTCAAGGAAGAAGGGGCCGAACACGGTGGCTTCGGTGGCCGTCGAGTGTGCCTTATTGTTGACGGCGACGGTCTGCATCGAGGCGCCAAGGACGTCGGAGAGCAGGACGAATTCCTGCCGCTTGGCGTCGGTGATGTAACCGACGGCGGTGAGAAACTCGATGCCGGCCTTCCATTCGTCCTCGGTGAGGCGCACTTCGCGGATGAACGAATGGACGTGCCGTGTCAGGGACTGCATCAGCTCCCTGAGGCGGCCGTCCGCGGTGGCGTCGAAGGACGCGGCCACGGTGCGGACGAGTTCTTCCTCGACGGCCTGCTGCTGGGGCGAAATGCTGTGGGGCGGGTGTTCGGGCATGGGGTTTCTCCTCGGGTGGCGGGGCGGGAAGGTGGCTCAGGCGCCGGGGATAGTGCCCGAGAGTGCTGAGGCGAGCAGTTCCCTCAGGTTTTCCGCGGTCACCGGGCGGGGGTTGGATTCCGGGATCACCGGGAGGATCAGGCGGACCGCCTCGTCGAGATCACCGGCCGTCAGGCCGTAGTCCTTGAGCGCCCGCGGTGCATCCAGCGTTCCGCGCAGGCCGTTGAGGCCCGCCACCGGGTCGTCGGTGCCGAAGGCGGAGGCGATGCGTTCAGCGGCGTCGGGCGCCGCGGCGGCGTTGAACGCGAGGACGTAGGGAAGGACGACGGCGTGGGTCTGTGCGTGGGGGAGGTTCCACCGGCCGCCAAGCACATGGCAGATCTTGTGGTGCATTCCGGAGCCGGCGGAGGCAAAGGCGACAGCCGAGAGGTAGCACCCGTACAGGGCCTGCTCCCTCGCCTCGAGCTGTTCCGGGTTTGCGCGCACCGACGGCAGGCCCCGGACGAGGGCGCGGATCCCTTCGGCGGCCAGCGCCTGGTTGATGGGGTCGGCCCGCGGGGCCCACATCGAGTCCATGCAGTGGGCCAGGGCGTTGAGCCCCGAGGCGATGCTCAGGGCGGCGGGCAGGGACACGGTGAGCTCCGCGTCGTAGACGATGCTGGCCGGCAGGACACGCTCATCGATGCCCGTGGTTTTCCGTGAGGCTTCGGTCAGGCCCCAGACATTGGTGGCCTCCGAGCCAGCGTAGGTCGTCGGAACGGCGACGATGGGCAGCCCGCAGGTCAGCGCGACGGCCTTCGCCATCCCCGTGGTCGACCCGCCGCCCACGCAGACAAGGAGGTCGATCCCTCCCTCGCGGGCCGCCGCCCGCGCCTTCTCGGCCTTGTCGAGCGGCACGTGCGGGGCGAGGTCGTCATAGAACCGGGCCACCTCGATCCGGGCCGTCACCTGCTCGGCCGTGGCCCGTCCCTGGGCGGAGGCGATCACCATGACCTTCCGCGCCCCAAGGCGCTCCACCTCGGAGGCGAGGTTCTCGGCCGCCTTGCCGGAACCGAAAAGGACCCGCTGGCCCAGCGTCACATGGTTAAAGGACAGTCCCATCTCAGATCTCGTCACAGGATCGATCATCTCCTCTGTTGCTTTTGTCGTGAAGCCGGTCACGGGCTTCTGCTTCCGGATCAGGCCGGTGCCTCACACATCTTTTTTCTCAACGCCCGGTCACCCACCTTATGGCTCGTCTCAACGAGGTGCCTGTTGTCAGGAGACGTGCTGCGGGTGCCGTGGTTGGTGTCGGGTCAGGGTGTGCTGAGGGCTTCGTCGAGGGCGTCGGTGGTCAAGCTGTAGAGAGCGATGAGTTCCTCCTGGGGGCCTTCGAAGATTTCTTCCTGGGGGCCGTCGTAGATGGCGTATGGCAGTGCCGTGACGGTGACGGTGACGGCGGTGCCGTCTTCTGCGACTGCATTGCGGGTCTGGTAGCCGGGGATGTCGCCGTTGTGGCCCCAAGCTGTGCCGGCGCTTAGTTCGCTGCTTTCGATGCCCAGCCCGTACGTGGCTCCGGGGAAATTTTCCTCGTCGCCGGTGGGGATGCCGGTGAGCATCTGGTCGAGTTCGGCCGGTTCCAGGAGCTCGCCGTCGAGGACGGCTTTCATGAAGGTGTTGAGCTCAGCCGGTGTGGATACCATCGCTCCTGCTCCCGCGGCCCAGGAAGTGTCGTACTCGGTGAGGTCGCGTAGTTCGCCGTCGGTGTCGATGTGGTAGCCCAGGGGATGCTCACCGCGTATCCCTCTGTCGCCCGGTTCGGGCAGGTAGGTGTGTTTCAGGTTCAGGGGTGTGACGATCCGATCCTGGATCTGTTCGGCCAGGGGCCGTTGGGTGATGCGTTCGATGATCAGGCCCAGGGCGATGTAGTTGGTGTTGGTGTATTGATGCCGTTCCCCTGCGGGGAAGTCCGCGGGCCGTTCGAGCGCCAGGTCGAGCACGTCCCGTACTGAGCGGTAGACGTCGCGCTGGCCGAAGGTGTCCTTGGCGACGAGGTCGGTGAACTCGGGCAGGCCGCTGGTGTGCTGGAGCAGCTGCCGGACGGTGATGGCCTTGGCGTCGATTCCCTCTCCCTTGATGAGGCCGGGGAGGTAGGTATCGACGCTTCGGTCCAGCTCCAGGAGTCCTTCTTCCACCAGCTGCAGGGCCACCACCGCGGTGAATGTCTTGGTGGCGCTTCCAATACGCACTTCCGCATCAGCGGGGACCGGTGCGTCGGTGGCAAGATCCGCGGTGCCGGCGGTGGCGGTTTCGGCGGTGCCGTCCGGGGAGGTGCGGGTGATGATCGCGCCCGGGTAGCCTTCCTCGACGAGTCGCTCCGCGATGCTGGTCAGCACCTTCGGCGCTTCCTCGGGGGCGTCCTTGGTGGCGGCCTGGCTCGTGCAGGCGGTGAACGCGAGCGATACGGCCAGCGCGGTGGTGATGACCGCGAATTTGGGGGTGTGTTTCATGTCAGTGCTCGGATGCGGTGGAGGGGGTTGTTGGTGATGCTGCGCGCTTCCGGCGCCGGTGCCCCCGGATAAGGAGTGCCGCGCAGACGAAGATGATGACTCCGAAGGGGACCGAGAGCAGCGGGATGGAGACCACCGTGGTGGTCAGAACGTTTGCGGCCAGCGCGGCGATGAGTACTGCCCAGAGCAGGATGGTGCGGCCGGGTTTGTGTCCTTGGACATGGGGATGGTGGGTCATGGAAAAACCATTCAGGTTGTGGGTGTTAGTTGGGGGTTGATTGGTGGGTTAGAGGCTGCGGCGTTTCAGGACGAGGGCGGCGCCGGTCAGCAGGCCGACGGCCAGTCCGATCAGGCTCAGGAATGTGGATGGCCAGGACGCCGCGGCCCAGGGTTCCCAGGATCTCGGACAGGGTCGCGCTCAGGGCGGTGCCGTCAAGGATCGGCGCCAGGAGCAGACCGATGAAAGACTGCCGCTAGCCGGCCCGGGGGTCTCCAGTCGTGAGCAGAGGCAATCTGCTTACGGGTTCGAGCATCTGCTCCCTGGCGTACTGGAATGTGATCATCACTACGGCGATAGTGGGTGTGGCGAGGAAGGCCCCTTCGATCCCGAACAGGGATGCGCCGGCTGCTACACCTGTGAGAACAACTGCAGGATGAAGCTTCAAAGATCGTCCGACCAGCAGTGGTTGAAGTACGTTGCTCTCAAGCTGCTGCACAAGCAGGACCAGGCCCAGCACGATCAAGGCTGTGACCCATCCTTCCGCTAAAAGTGCCACGATGGAAGCGAGGAGCCCGGTGGCTACTGCACCAATAACGGGAAGGAATCCGCCGAAGAAGATCAACACCGCAAGGGGTAGAGCGAGCGGAACGCCGAGGATCCAAAGACCGATCCCGATGAAGACGGCGTCAACAAGTGCTACTGCTGCCTGTGAGGATATGTAGGCCGATAATGTCCGCCAACTCCTAGATGTCACTTCCGCGGTATGAACGAGAGCCGTACCTGTTGTCCACCGCAGAAGCCACCCCGAAAACCGGTCTCCGTCCTTCAAGCAGAAGAAGGTGAGAATCAACGTCAGCAAGAAGGTCACCGTGAGGGAACCGACTGTTCCCAAGCCGAGGGAAACCTGCGTCAGGACCTGACCCGCGTTCTCCTGCAGCCAGGTAACCGCTGGCTTCAGGACTTTGTTGAGGTCCGCTTCCGAGAAGGGCAAAGACCCAGCGAAATCCTTGAGGTTCTGAATGTTCTCGGCCATCTGCATTGACAGCTCTCGCACCCCGTTCTTGGACAACGCCGCGGTAGCCCAACCGATCCCGACCGCAGCACCGGCCAACGCGACAATGGTGATGGCCGCCGCTGCGGCCGCTGGCATAGCGCGACGTAAGAACCGCGTGACCGGCCAGAGGACCGAGGTCAGCAGCAACGCGAGAATGAGTGGGAGAACCACCACCCACACCTTCAACAGCAAGTAACAGACCCCAATGAGCGCGGCGGCAAGGATGAGCGCCCTGCCCGAAATTGCCGCTGTAGCTGTCAGGGCCGAGAGAAACGCTCCGCTGCGGATCCGTCGTGTTGGCAAAGATCTCGTGGACGCGGCTGTCGTCACATCCTTGTGGTCCTCCACCATCTGAATTTGCTGCTCAGACATGCTCTTCCTTCTTCAATGCCGAATGCCTCTTCCTTTGGTCGGTGCAGGTTCGTGATAATCGAATCTGCGTTGTCGGGTTGGTTTGCACGGATGCTGAGGGCGTCGAGGAGGTTCCGGTACAGCGCCTCGGTCGCCAGCAGTTCCTGACGTGTACCGAATGCACGGATCCTCCCTCGATCCATAAGGTAGATGCGGCCGTTAGAGGCTGCGGCGTTTGAGGGTGAGGGCGGCGCCGGTGAGCAGGAGCGCGGTCAGGGCGGTGAGGGCTGCGGTAGCGGCGGCGCCGGTGAGGGCGTTGGGTGCGGTGATCAGGGCGTGGGCCAGGGTGTTGGGCATGAGCTGGGCCCAGATCGGGAGGGTGCCGGTGGCGAGCTGGATGATTCCCAGCAGGATTGGTTCCAGGACCAGGACGGCGAGGGTGACCAGGACCGCGGTGAGCTGGTTGCGCAGCAGCAGGCCGAAGGCCAGTCCGATCAGGCTCAGGAAGGTGATGGCCAGGACGCCGCGGCCCAGGGTGCCCAGGACCTCGGGCAGGGTCGCGGCCAGGGCCGTGCCGTCAAGGACCAGCGCCAGCAGCAGCGCGGTGACGGACAGGGCGGCGAGGATGAGTCCTGTGGCGGCGCCGATCAGCGCGGTGGCCCCGGTCTTGGCCAGGACGATGCGCTCACGGCGCGGTTGGGCCAGTGCCGTGCCGACCATGCCGCCGAAGCGGAAATCGCTGATCCCGGCCAGGACGCCCAGGAGGATGACGGCGATCAGGACGACCCCGATGGAACCACTACCTCCGAGGAGGTTCAGCACTGCCAGCTGCTCGGAGGCCAGCGTCATATCGATGACCGGCAGTTCGCCGGCGACCTCCGGGTCAGTGCCTTCGCTGTTAACGAGGTAAGGCATCAGGACGGTAGAGACGAGCTGGGTGGCCAGCAGGCCCAGGGCCGCGATGAGGACCGCGATCTTCGTTGCAGGGACGGTGGTGAGTTTGAGGGTTTCAGCGCGCAGCATGGGGGGTCCGTTCGAAAGAGCTGATCTCGGAAGAGCTGATCATGGAGAGGTAGAAGTCCTCGAGGTCGCCCTCGGAGGCGGCGAGGGCTTCGGCGAGGGTGGTCGCTGAGCGGACCTGCCCATCGGCGATGGCCACGATGTCATCGGCGATCTGCTCCACATCGGCGAGGATGTGGGAGGACAGCAGGACACTGCCGCCATGGTCGGCGAAGGAACGCAGGTAGTGCTTGAGCCAGTAGATGCCGGCAGGATCCAGGCCGTTGGCCGGCTCGTCGAGCACCAGGATCTTCGGATCGCCCAGGATCGCCGCGGCGATGGCAACACGCTGACGCATGCCCAGGGAGTAATCCCGGATCCGGCGGTCGGCGTCGGCGCTCAGGCCCACAATAGTGAGCACCTCCTCCACGCGGGCCACCGCGTGGTAGCCCTGAGCGGCGGCGATCCGCAGGTGCTGGCGTGCGGTGCGCCCGGGGTGCAGACCGCCTGCATCCAGGACCGCCCCGACGACCCGGGTGGGATCGGACAGGTCACGGAACGGCTTCCCGAACACCAGCGCCTCTCCGGCATCAGGGGCGATCAAACCCAGCAGCATCCGGATCGTGGTGGTCTTCCCGGCGCCGTTGGGCCCGAGCAGGCCCGTGATACGGCCGGCGCCGACACTGAAGCTAATATCTTCGACCCGGCGGACACCGCGGAAGGACTTCGACAGGTGCTCTACGAGGAGGGGTTCATTCTCTTGCGTGGTCATACTTCCAAGATGCCAGCTGCGCACCCTCCGCACCCCAGCCCCAGGGACAGTCCTTCACTAGCCCCAGGACCAGTCCTTCACTAGCCAAAAGGACAGCCCGCAGCCGTCCCAGCCACGCAATGCACGCTGCCTCCAACGGATTAAACTGCGGAAGGTCGCTGCGGCAACTGATTCGCCTGCCCCCGCGGTCCTGAACGCCATTGATGCTTAGGCGGCCGCGCACCGCAACTGCCCGTTCACGGCAGCCCGGAAGTGTGCTGCCTGCATGGTTCGGAGCCTTGTGGATCGGTCGGGGCGGGTCCGAAAGAGGTATGACACTCTTCGCCTCAGCGTCATGGGCCCTGAGGGGTCCGGTTTGTCTGCTCCCCACGAGTCGAACACGGTCCGTGCGCCTATCAGCTCCGGGTCGTGGCGTAGAGCAAACATGTCAGCGCGCACCTCCCCTTCCCGGCTCATCGCGCCCACCATAAGCAGCCAAACACCCAAGGTGACCACGCCGGTCACCAGGGCGGCGACTCCACCCAACGAGCTGGCGTTGAAGTAGCCCGCGAGGGCGCCCGCCAAGAAGCCCCCCAACATCAGCACTCCCGCGAGGGAGAACACCGCAACGAGCACGCGGGTTCTTCGCGCGCACCACGCCGCGTCCGCGAGATGCCCGAGCTCGTGCGCGAGCAGGAAGGTCAGTCCCTCGACGGAGAGCTCTCGCAGGGCCCGCTCAGTGACTTCGATCGTGGGTACGCCTTGGGGCATCGCAAAGTAGGCGTCGGCCCGAGATGGGCCCGGCCCCACAGACCGGACAATGCTGACTTCTGGGACCTGAAGGCCCTCCTCACCACTGATGCGCGCCACATGCTTACGGACGGCTTTTTGGAGCTCATCGTATCCGTCGATGGCGTATCGATCACGAGACATATCCATTTCGGTCCTCACCGGATCGCGGGGGTCTTACCGGCGCCGTTGAGCCCGAGCAGGCCCGTGATGCGGCCGGCGCCGACGGTAAAGGTGATCTCCTCGACGCGGCGGACACCGTGGAAGGACTTCGGGAGGTGCTGCACGAGGAGGGGTTCGTGTTCTTGCTTGTTCATCTTTCTAAAATGCCAGCTGCGCACGCTCCGCGCCCCAGCCGCGGGACCAGTCCTTCCCTAGCCAAAAGGACAGTCGGGGAAGGAGAAGTTCCGCCCGGTCACCTACCTCGTGGCCCGTCTCAACAAGCTCCTAGCGAGGCCGGGCCGGTGGGGGCACTGGGTGCGCTGATCAGGGCATGGGACAAGGTCGCGGGCATCAGTTGCGGGGTTGAGCGGCGGTCTTACCCCGGGCGGGGCTTTGAGGAGCGGGTCGGCCAGATTTACGGACTTTTCGGGGATGAAACAGAAGGCCCCCGGCCGGTGGGCCGGGGGCTTTCGTTTGGGAGCGGTTACGCTCGGGTGCGGCTCCGGGTGCCGAGCACCGCCGGGATGACCATCCCGATGGTGGCGATGAGCACGACTGCCCCGGCCAGGGCTGCGTAGACGGGCCAGTCGATGCCCAGGGAGAAGACCCCGAGCATGCTGTAGGCCATGCCGCCGAGTGCTGGAATCACCGCAAGGGTGCCGATCACCAGGGCCGTTGCCATGACGAACACCGATTCGATCAGGATCATCGCGCTCATCTGGGCGCGGGTCGTGCCGATACGTTGCAGGAGGGCGAATTCGGGTTTACGGGAGCTGGTGAGCATTACGAGGGTGTTTGCCGCGGCGGTGGCGATGAAGAAGATGAGCACGAAGAGCAGGATCGCCCCGAATTGCTGCTGGCCTGCCGCACCCTTCTTGGTCTGCTGCACGTAGTCATCGACGGAGACCGTCTGCAGCCCGAGGGAGCTCAGATCCGCCGAGCCCAGCGCGAACAGCTGGTCAGCGGCTGCCGGCCGGTTGGGCGCCGGCAGGGAGGACTCGTCGAGGATGTAGTCGCCGAATCCGAGGCCCCGGTCATAGACGGCCACGATCGTCCGGGAGACCGCGGTGTCTTCATCGAAGCGCAGCTCAATGGTGTCGCCGACATTTTTGCCGGCGCTGAAGACGCTGTCACTGCTGACGGCGATCGTGTCGGGGCCGGTGAGATCATCCAGCGAGCCGGCCGTCACCTTGGCATCCATCAGTCCCGAAGTGCTGCCGGCCACCGCGCGCAGGCCGGTCTGCTCCCAGGAGAAATCCCCGAATTCGTCCTCGAGGTCGAGCTTCACCTCCGCGGGGACCATCGAGCTGGCGACCACCGCGTCGATGCCCGGGGTGGATGCGACGGCGGCTGCCTGCTCGGCTGTCACCCCGTCGGGGGAGGTGATGATGAGATCCGATCCCAGACCGGCACGCAGCTGCACGCCGGTGGCTTCGACCGTTGTGTGGTTCGCCCCTGTCTGCACTGTGCCCAGCGCCAGGAGCAGGGCAAGCGGGATGATCGCTGCGGTGAGCCGGCGCGAGAAGCCGCGGGTATTGACCAGGGCGAGCATCGCTGCGGCGTTACGCGAGGAGCGTGTGGCGCGTGCTGCCCGTCGGGCGATGGCGCCGACGATGACCGGGCCGGCCAGCGCGGCGGCGCTCAGGAGCAGGAACGCCGAGGTGGCTCCGGCGGCGCTGCCCGCCGTGCCCGAGACGACGAACGGTGTGCCGGCAATGACGATGCCGGCCGCCAGAAGCACGATGGCCGTGATCCGCCGTGCCGGGGAAATCCCCGATGACTCAGCCGAACCACCGCGGACGGCCTCGGTCGGGCTGACCTTGGTGATCTTGCGGGTCGCGAGCACGCCGGCGAGCAGCGCGGTCGGGAACAGCAGGACCAGCGCGCCGAGCACCGGAAGCGGGGAGATCACCAGATCGAACCCGGCAGGCACGATGCCCCCGGAGACCAGTGCCGGCATGAGCAGCTGCCCGGCAAACAGTCCAGGGATGGCCCCGAGCGGGGCCGCGAGGGCGAACACGATGACGACCTCGGCCGTGACCATCGAGCGCACCTGCCGCGGGGTCGCCCCGACGGCGCGGAGCAGGGCGAACTGCGCGTTGCGCTGCCGCAAGGCCGAGGCGAAGGTGGAGGCGACAACGAGTTCGACCACGAGGACCGCCGTGCCGGCGAAGGAGGCGGCCGCGGCCACCAGCAAAGACTCATCACCGCGCAGGCCGCTTTCCATCAGCACACCATTCGCGGTCAGCAGCGCGGCGGCCGAGACCACAATCAGGAAACTGCCAACCAGGCTTGCACGGTAGGCGCGGACCGCTGAGCGGGCGAAAGACCACATGGGTTATCGTCCCAACTCGACGAGGCGGGCCGCGATCTGAGCCGAGGTCGGCGCTGCCAGCCTGCCGGCGAGTTGTCCATCGGCCAGGAACAGCACTTCATCGGCGGTGGCGGCCACATGCGGGTCGTGGGTGACCAGCACCAGGGTCTGCGTGAACCGCTTGGCGGCACCGCGCAGCACCTCGAGCACCTGATCTCCCGTGCGGCGGTCCAGGGCACCGGTGGGCTCATCGGCGAAAACCACGGTGGGCCGGGTGATCAGTGCCCGGGCGATGGCCACCCGCTGTGCCTGGCCTCCGGATAACTCACTCGGCAGCCGCCCGGTCATCCCGGTCAGCCCCACGGAATCGACCAGGGTCTGCTGCCACTGCTCATCGGGACGCCGGCCATCGAGCAGCATCGGCAGCTGGATATTCTCCCCAACGGTCAGGTGGCCGATGAGGTTATACGACTGGAACACGAAACCGACATGGCGCCGGCGGAAACGGGTGACGGCGTCCAAAGAGAGACCGGTGATGTCGGTCTCGCCGATGAACACCTGGCCGCTGGTTGGCGTATCCAGGCCCGCGGCAAGGTTCAGGAACGTCGACTTGCCCGACCCCGACGGGCCCATAATCGCCATGAACGCACCCGGGGCAATATCGAGCGAGAACTCCTGAAGGGCAGTGATCTGCTCCGGGCCGTTCGGAAAAGTCTTACGAAGTTGAAGCAGGCGCACGGCGGTATCAACCGACGGCGGACTTACAAACGTACTCGGGGACATGAAACGAGCTTTCTGTTAGAAAAGGAAAACGGGCTGCGGGTGCAGTGGGTGCAGTGGGTATCGGGTCAGGGTGTGCTGAGGGCTTCATCAAGGGCATCGGTAGTCAAGCTGTAGAGAGCGATGAGTTCCTCCTGCGGGCCCTCGAAAAGCTCGTCCAAGGGACCCGGCGGACACCGCGGAAGGACTTTCAAAGGTGCTCTACGAGGAGGGGTTAAGTCTCTTGCTTGTTCACACCGCCTGTAACACCTCTTCTGTGCAAGATATTTCCGGACAAGGCATTAGCGATGCGGGGGAGCACTGGTGAATTCGTCTACTCCGACGCTGAACGATGCACGAGCATCTCGGTCCATGTGCATTAGGGATTGGTGCACGCCCAGATGTTGGTGCGTTCGTAGTTGACTTCCGTCGTGAAGCCGGTCACGGCCCTCTGCTTCCGGATCAGGCCGGACCCTCACGCATCTTTTTTCTTGCAGTCCGGTCACTCACCTCATAGCCCGTCGCAACGGGCTGCCTGCTGGCAGGAGACGGGCTGCGGGTGCTGTGGTTGGTGTGGTGGGGGTCGGGTCAGGGTGTGCTGAGGGCTTCGTCGAGGGCCTCCATGGGCAAGCGGCCGAAATCGAGGAGTTCTTCCGTGGGGCCGTCGAGGGGGCCGTCGTAGATGGCGACTGGCAGTGCTGTGAGGGTGATGGTGACGGCGGTGCCGTCCTCTGCGACTGCGTTGGTCGTCTGGTAGCCGGGAATGGAGCCGCCGTGGCCCCAAGCTGTGCCGGCGCTTAGTTCGCTGCTTTCGATCCCCAGCCCGTACGTGGATCCGGGGGAAAATACCTTGTCGCCGGTGGGCATGCCGGTGAGCATCTGGTCGAGTTCGGCCGGTTCCAGGAGTTCGCCGTCGAGGACGGCTTTCATGAACGTATTGAGCTCAGCCGGGGTGGATACCATCGCTCCGGATGCCCAGGCCGTGGAAGAATCGTACTCGGTGACGTCGCGCAGTTCCCCCTTGGCGTCCTTGTGGTAGCCACGGGGATGCTCACCGCGCAGCCCGGTCTCACCCGGTTCGGGCAGGTAGGTGTGTTTCAGGTCCAGGGGTGTGACGATCCGATCGTGGATCTGCTCGCCCAGGGGCCGTTGGGTGACGCGTTCGATGATCAGGCCCAGAACGATGTAGTTGGTGTTGGTGTATTGATGGCGTTCCCCTGCGGGGAAGATCGCGGGCTGTCCGAGCGCCAGGTCGAGCACGTCCCGGGGCGAGCGGTAGATGTCGCGGTCGGCGGACGCTTCATTGACGATGAGTTCGGTGGTGTACTCGGGCAGGCCGCTGGTGTGCTGGAGCAGCTGCCGGACGGTGATGGCCTTGGCGTCGATTCCCTCTCCCTTGATGAGCCCGGGAAGGTAGGTTTCGACGCTTCGGTCCAGCTCCAGGAGTCCTTCTTCCACCAGCTGCAGGGCCACCACCGCGGAGAATGGCTTACTGGCGCTTCCAATCCGCACTTCACCGTCAGCGGGAACCGGTGCGTCGGTGGCAAGATCCGCGGTGCCGGCGGTGGCGGTTTCAGCGGTGCCGTCCGGGAGAGTGCGGGTAATAATCGCGCCCGGGTAGCCTTCCTCAACGAGTCGCTCCGCGATGCTGGTCAGTACCTTCGGTGCTTCCTTGGGGGCGTCCTTGGGTGCGGCCGGGGAGGCGCAGGCGGTGAACGCGAGCGACGCGGCCAGCGCGGTGGTGATGACCGCGAATTTGGGGGTGTACTTCATGTCAGTGCTCCGATGCGGTGTAAAGGGTTGTTCCTGATGCTGCGCGCTTCCGGCGCCGGTGCCCCCGGATAAGGAGTGCCGCGCAGACAAGGGCGATGGCTGCGGCGGGGCCCGAGATCGCCGGCATGGCAACCAGGTTGGTGGTCAGAATGCTGGCGGCCAGTGCTGCAATGAGCACAGCCCAGAGCACGATGGTGTGTCCGCGTTCATGCCCTTGGACACGGGCGTGGTGGGTCATCTTGTTCATACTTCCAAGATGCCAGCTGCGCGCCCTCCGCACCCCAGCCCCAGGGACAGTCCCTCACTAGCCCAAAGGACAGTCCTTCACTAGCCAAAAGGACAGTCCGCCGCCGTCCGGTTGTCGGGTCCTTCCCCGGCCTTGACGGGGCGTCCGGGTATGCCGGAAGGTTCGTGGTTGACTTATCCCGTGAAATCCATGCGAACCCGGCGGAGGGCCCGAGACAGCGCGGCCGGCACAACGTCGGAGTCCGGCCATCCACGCTCACTCCAACGCGTCGTTGCCCTCCCCGCCGTCGTCCTCGCGGTCGCGGTCGCCAACCTCATCATCGAAAGCATCGATCCCCTGGAGCGGCCTCAGCCACTGCTTCTGACGGCGCTGCAGGCGGCTCTCGTAGCCGGGCAGGCCGCTGCACTTCTCTTTCGCTACCGTGCCCCAGCGCCGGTGTTCGCGATCGTCGTGATGCTGCAGACGGTTCTCCTCGTCACCGGCGGGGCGGACCTGGGGCTCGGGACCCTGGCGGTCGTGGTTTCCGCCTTTTACCTCATTCGGTGGGCACCACGGCCCCGGGCGTGGTACGTCCTGATGGCACTTGCGCTCACGAGCAGCGCCGTCGTCCTTGGGGTGGCACTGGGCGGAACCCAACCCCCGCTGCTCGTCTTCGCCCTGATCGCCGGGCGTCTGTTCTTCGAGTTTGCGGCACCGGCTGTGGTCGCTGAACTCGTCCGCAACCGCGCTTACCTTGCCACTGCTGCGCGTGAGCGGGACGAGATGATCCGCCGTGAACAGGTGCGGGATGAGGCTCAGCGCCGGCGGGCCGAGCAGACCGCCCTCGCCAGGGAGCTGCACGACATCTCAGGACACCACCTCTCCGGCATTATCGTGACCGCGCAGGCGGCAGGAACACTGATCGAGAAGGATCCGCTGCGCACACGGGCCATGCTCCGTGAACTCGAAGGAGAGGCCCGGGCGATGATGGTCGATCTGCGCAGGACTGTCGGTCTACTCCGCCCGGACCCGGAAACCGAAGGTGCCACCGGTGATATCCGGGCGTCCATCGGCACCCCCGGACTGGGTGATCTACCGGAGCTGATCAATGCCGCCGTGCGCCGCGGTCAAAGCGTCACTTTCGAATCGACAGGGGAAGCATCCCAGCTCGGGCCGGTCGCCCAGGCGACCGTCTACCGCGTGGTGCAGGAATCGCTGGTCAATGCCGCACGCCACGCTCCAGGGGCTAAGTGCATGGTGACGATCGAGTACCTACCCGAGGCCACTGTCCTGACCGTGGAAAACACGTCGAGCCTCCACTACCGGGATATCACCTACGCTCAGCCGACACCGGTTCACGACCGGGCAACCCATGGATACGGGCTCGTCGGCATGCACGAGCGGGCGAAGCTCATCGGAGCCGAACTCACCACCGGGCGTACGGAAACCGGCGGCTGGAGCAACCGGTTACGAATCCCGAACCTCGTCCAAGGAGCACCACAATGATCCGTGTCCTGATCGCCGACGACCAGGTCATCGTTCGGGCCGGACTATCGATCCTGCTCGACTCAGCCGCCGACATCACCGTCGTCGGGGAAGCCGAAAACGGTCGCGAAGCTGTCCGGCTGACCACGGAGCTTCGCCCCGACGTCGTGTGTATGGACATCCGCATGCCCGTCATGGACGGCGTCGCCGCGACACGCATCATCTCCGCCGACACCACCCTGGACAGCGAGATCCTGATCCTCACCACCTTCGACATCGACGACGACATCTTCGCCGCTCTCGAAGCAGGGGCCGCGGGCTTCCTCCTCAAAGGCGCCGACGAGGACACGCTGCTCAACGCCATCCGCTCGGTCGCCCAGGGCGACGGCACCCTCGACCAGCGGCTGACACGGCGAATCCTGCAAGAGTTCGTGCAGCGCCGCCCACCAACACCACCAGCCGGAGTGCGCACCCCGCTTCCTTCGCCGCTCACCGACCGCGAAATCGACGTCCTGCAACTCCTCGCGCAGGGCCTCTCAAACGCCGAAATCGCTAAACAACTCTTCGTGGAACAATCCACCATCAAATACCATCTCGCCCATCTGCTCGAGAAAACCGGCTCCCGCGACCGCCTCCAGATTGTCCTCTGGGGCATACGCACAGGAACCGTCACCGTCGGGTAGCAGGCGAGCCGGCACCCACTGTCGTCCCCAAGATCCGACCGATCAGATCGGTCCGAAACTATCGATATCATCGCCAAAAGGCCCTTAACTTGGGCCCCATGGACTACCTTCGCCTACAGCGACGTCGACTACCTGATACTCGGCCTCATCGTAGAACAGCTCTCCGAGCAGCGGATCGGACACTAGGCCCTGTCTAAGGAGCGGGTGACTCGCGGGCGATCACAGCGTGCAGCGCCAGTTCGAAGGCGTGCCGTTCGGCAGCCACCTGTGCCACGCGGGGGTCATCGACAGCGATCGTGTCATCGAGTGCCTCCTCGGCGGCATCGACGCGGTCGGATTCCTCCCGCAGACCCGGGTGGGTGGCCAAGGCGATGACACGGGCGGCGTTGACGGCCGCACCTAACGGGCCGAAGATCTGCTCCATGACCAGCAGGCTGTCCAGATCCGCCTGGCGCAGGGAGCCCTCCGGCAGGCTCTCAAGTCGGCTGGTGACAATGGTGGAGAGCAGACCCATCCTGCTGCCTCGGGTGCGCATGCGCTGCACAGCGGTCCGCTGCCGCTGCAGTTCTGCTTCCCGGGCGACGAGGGTTCTCTCCAGCCGATCCATGGTGCCCGCAACGTCGTGGTCGGTTTCGGCACCAGCAGGAGCCGGAGCCTTCCTCAGTGAGGCGATACGTGCGTCCACCGAACCACATAACGCTACGGCAGGTGCAACTCCAAGCACTCCGCACGGCACCCATGCCAAGAGATGCATGCCGATGCTCCACGAACCGGGCCCGCCACGTCAGCCTGCAGCTCTGATTCAGTCATACGGGTGTGCAGCATGGTTCCCGTCGTTCGAGGATCAGCGTTTTCGGCCTCAGGGCGTGGGCTCTTGGCCTTCTGCAGGGGGTTTTGCGCTGCGCAGAAGGCCGTCGGCGATGATGCTGGCCCGGACGATGACGTCCCGCTGCGCTGGATTGTAGAGTGCCTGGACTGCCTCGGTCATGGTGGCTTGGGTCAGTTCAACGCTTTTGGTCACATGACCTTTCGGATCACTCAGCCAGGGATAGTCCTTGAGCGTCTTGGCCAACATGGGCGCGTAGCGTTCGGCGAGTTCCTTGCGCACACTTTCGTCCGCGTCGGGTGGCAGCGCATCGAGTTCCGCGCTCAGCCCATCCGTTTCCGCCTCCTCCATGTCCCGCAGGTCACTCATCGCCTCGTTGTTGTAGAGCTGGGAGTAAATCAGCATCAGGGAGCGGTCCGTCTCCGACATTCGAGCTGCAACGTCCTCGAATCCAGGGGGAACGTCCGTCACCGACGATCCGTTCAGGATTGCCTGGATCTCGGCCCTGGCGCGTTGGAGCCGTTCGATGCTCACCCGGAGGTCGCTGTCGATGGCGCGAAGTGCCTCCGAGGACGAGTTGCCATCGACGGCGACATCGTCGATCTGGTCGAGCGGGACGCCGAGGTCGCGCAGGCGCCGGATTTTGAGGAGGCGGACGAGGTGTCTGACCTGGTATTGCTTGTAGCCATTGGACATCCGGTCCGGCTGCTCAAGAAGACCAATCTGGTGATAGTGACGGACCGTATTCACGGTTGTCCCCGCCAGATCTGCGATTTCCCGTGTGCTCCAAACCATCCTTATCCCTCCGTCATAGATCATCTTCGGCAGTTAGATGTTGATGCGCGCAAGCGCGGACTCGTCATCCGGCCTCCGATCGATTGAACTCAATCCTCCCACCACACGCTCAAGGAAGGAGTTCCCCTGACGTTGACAGGTTCGGGATGATCGATCGGACTGCATCGGTGATCGGCGTCCGGCCGCTGGTGACTTCGAGAATCCGCCGGGTCACCTCCGGCTGAAGGAGGAGTTCGGTCAGAACCTCCGCCACGTCCTCGCGTGAAATATCCTCATGCATGGCCGCGGGGCCAAGGAAGACCGTCCCCTGGCCCGGGCGGTCCTGCAGGAGGGATGGCCGGAGGATCAGCCAGTCAAGGCCGCTTTGGCTGACCCTGACATCCACGAGCTTCTTGACCGCGAAGTAGTATTCCTCGTCGTCGCTGAGGTCCCGCTCACGCCAGGCTTCTGGAAACACCGAAACGAGGGCGAATCGTCGAACGCCGGCACGGTCCGCCGCGGCGAGGCTGTTGTCGACCGCGACGCTGTCGATTGCGTCCGTATGCTCCTTCGTGCCGCCATTCGAACCCGCGGCGAACACCAGCACATCCATCCCGTGCAGGAGGGGTGCCAACGCAGCCGCGTCCATGGCAGCCAGGTCGCCGATATGTGTGGAGACGCCGCCTGCCTCCAACCGGCGTTGCTGGTCCTCGGTACGCACCAGCCCGAACACCTGGCTGCCCCTCTCAATTAGACGTGTCGCAAGGAGCCCACCCACGGCACCGCTGATTCCAATGATGAAGACTTTCACAGGCTCACTCCCTAACGTGGATATCGGACTCCGGCGGTCGGACGCCTTACCAGCCGAGCAGGCTCAGTACTCCGGTCGCGGCCGCGGCGACGGCGGCGGTCCACACGATGATGGCGATTGCCTGC
>NZ_JAEKGC010000001.1 GCF_016405885.1 Arthrobacter sp. MSA 4-2
TGGTCGAGTTGACCGGTCAGGGTCCGGTAGTCGATGGTGACCATGACCTGGGGGCGGTGTCCGCCGGCGGCGGGCAGCCCGTCGCCGGCCAGGGCGATCCGGCAGGCACCCACCAGGCCGTCCAAAAGTTGCTGCGCCCGGGTGGGCCGATCTCCTTGGCTGGATGTGGAATCGCCACCGCATTCCGGATCGCCGAGTTCGGTCTGGTCGTCCGTCCCGCGGCCGTCCGGCGTGCTGGGCTCTACGGAAACCTCAGGCGTTCCGTTGCCGGAGCCCTCGGCGGGGCCGGGGAGGCGGGGGTTGGTTGCGGTGTTCATCACCGTGGCGAGGTGTTCGAACTGCTCGTCCGTGGCCCCGATCTCAAGATAATGAAGCCCGTTCCGGCGCCCGCGCAGGAACACTCCCTGGCGGGCCCGCAGCAGCTTCTCCGACGGCTCCTGCCCGTCCTGATCCAGGACGCTCTCCCACCGCCGGGTCACCGCGCGCAGAATGTCCTCGTCGCTTTGCACCGCCTGCTCGGTGAGGTGGCGCTCCATCGCGTCGAGGTCCGGCGGTGCGGCGATGGGCCGCACCCTGTCGATGGCATCGCGGATCAGGGACGCGGCCCGCCCACTGACCCTCCCTTGGCCACATGCCCCACCCAAGACCTCCAGCGGCGCCGGCGCCTCCAGCCCGCCCGCGGGCACCGGCGGCAGGATGGCCGCGGCCAGCCGGAGCCGCCGGGTCGCCTCGCTGCGGCTGATGCCAACCCGTCCCCGGAGATAGTCTGCGGTATCCCTAAACTCGGTGCGCGTGCCGCCGCCAGCCGGTTCCGCGGCGGGCCACTGGCCTTCCCCTGGATCGGCGAGGCCGTGCTGCTCGGCGGCATGGGCGCCCAGGATCTGCAGGTGGTCGACGACCTTTGATAGTTCCTCAATGTGGGCCACAGTCTCTGCGACCTCATGGCGTGCCAGCAGCATGAAGCGTCCAGAGAAGTCGGCGGCAAATTCGAGTAGCTCGGCGTGCGCCGCGGAGAGAAAAGCCCCGGCGCCCGAGGGAAACTCCCCGGTGCCGGAGAAGAAATCTCCGGTGCCCGCGTGCTCCTCGATCGGCGCCGTTGCCATACCCCCATTCTATCGAACGAGTGTTCTATTTCCGCTCGAAAAAGGCCATTGTGGAGGAACAGTCGGGCCCGAGGATATCCACGGGCGGGGGCGCTTCTGGAGCTGCTGCGAGGGCGCACCTTTGGACCCCCGGCAGAATGCCATGGCCAGGGAAAAACAGGGCGAAACCCCTTGACCCTTCCAGGTGGCAGGTCTACATTTGGATTATCAACCGATTGGTTGATCAACTGACAGGTAGAGAATGAAGCAAGGATCAGAGGAGCAGCTCAACTCGGCATTCGCCGCCCTCGCAGATCCCGTACGCCGGGCCCTCATCGCCCGATTGTCCCGGGGACCCGCGACGGTCAACGAACTGGCTGAACCGTTCCCAATCACCAAGCAGGCCGTCTCAAAGCACATCCAGGTGCTTGAGCAGTCCGGGTTGATCACCCGCACCCGGGAGGGACAACGACGTCCCTGCCACCTTGATCCGGCTGCGCTGGAGGCATTGACCAGTTGGATCGACACTCACCGGCTCACCGTCGAGCGACAGTTCCGCAGCCTCGACACAGTGCTCGACACACTCAAGGAGAAGGAATCATGAGCAACGCAACAGTGATCACTGCAGTTCCGGACCTGCCGTTCATCGACATCGTCCGCGAGTATGACGCCCCGCGCGACCTCGTGTACCGCGCCTACAGCGACCCCGAACTGGTGGTGCAGTGGCTCGGCCCGGACCGACTCACCATGGAACTCGGAGAGTACGACGTGCGGGACGGCGGATCGTGGTCCTTCGTGCACCGGGACACCGACGGCACGGGGTATGGGTTCCGCGGCGTCTTCCATTCAGCAACCCCTCCGGAGCGGATCATCCAGACCTTCGAGTTCCTCGGCGCCCCCGGCTACGTCAGCATCGAAAGCGTGACCTTCGAAGAGCTCGAGGGAGGTCGGACCCGCGCCGTAGCCCACGCCGTCTACCCGACGATGGAGGCCCGCGACGCAATGATTGAAAACGGTATGGAGGGCGGCGTCGTCGAGGGCAACAACCGCCTCGACAAGATCCTTGCCCGCCTCCAGGAACACGCCGACAGCAAGTAGGCGCGCGGATCGGGGCCTGCTTCCGTCAGCTTCCGGACGGGAGGAGGCCCCGACGCGGCGTGGTGCGGTACCAAGCGAGCGTCCGCCTGATCCCCGGCTGATAGTCAGTGACACTGCCCGGCCCGACGACGGCACGGAACCGTGACGCGTCGCCGACGTGCTGCTGTTGGAATTGATGCAGCGTCTCGGCCCCCTCCTGCTTCCACAAGATTCAGCTCCATCGGCTAGTCCCGCCCGCCGGCCCTGCCCGGCGCGACTGCATCTGTGGCCGCTGCGCCCCCGGAACGGCGTGGACCCTCGCCCAGCCGTCCCCGGGTCGCGGCGATCACGATGACACCGACGACGGCGGACACCAGAAGATGGACCGGTCCGAAGTTCTCCCCGGGGTAGAGCAGCGGAAGCATTCCGTCCCCGGGCCACTCCCGGACCGCCACGGCGTTCCCCGCAGCATGGAAAAGCCCAACGAGGAGCAGGCTCGAGGTGCGGTTGTAGAGCCAGCCCGTCACCGCCCGAAAGGGGATCGCGAGCAGGGTGAGCACCAGCAGCAGGATGATCGTCGCCGCGAATGACCCTCCCGCGACGAGTGCGGCATGCTGCAGCGCGAAGAGGGGCGCCGTCATGAGCGCCGCACGCAGTGCGCCGTGCCGCTGCTGCAGCCGCACCTGCACAAAACCCGTCCACGCCACCTCTTCCCAGAGGTTGCTGGTGATGAGCCCAAGCGCTGTCTGCAGCACCAGGCCCTGCAGCAGGGCCGCCGTCATGACCGGTCTGGACGCAGTTGGCGGGTCCGCAAGAAGGAGCGCGAGAACGAGCCCTCCCAGCGGCACCACGACGACGGCGAAGAGATACCACCAAGGGTTCCGCCGCCACGTGAGGATGCGGTCGCGGAGGGCCCGAAGTCCTGTGCGCCCGTTGCACAGCCAGGTGAGGACAAGTGCGGGCAGCAGGAGCCCGATGAGGTTGCTCGCCGTGACAAAGAGAGGCACGGAGAGTTCCAATCCCTGCGATTCGGCGATGCGCGGGAGGAAGGCAAGAAGCTGCCCCACGGTGAAGAACCACACGAGCAGTGCGGCGATGGGATGGCGTCGAATTTTCTCGGTCATAACGGCACTCCATCCAAGAGCGGAGCAGGCAGCGCCACCCTGCACGAGGCGGCCCCAGCCGTAGTGTGCCTGCCCACCGGCGAACCTTGGCATCAAGGGTACTTTCACCTCCGGGGCCCGGAAAACGGTCTGCCCACCCCTGACTCGACCCTTTTCTTCGAGGTCCGGGCGCCCTGCTGGGCCAGAGCGACTGTTGACCGGTTCCGGCGTCGGGTTTATAGTTACTGTAAGCAACGAAGTGAATCCCGAACCGGACCGAGGGCCCCGGCCGCCGGTGTTCCCGAAGCGCGGCGGGAAGCGCCATCACAGCATTTCCCCCGGGTGGGCCGGACATCGAGGCATCCCTTCCGGCTCCAGTGGCTTCATCCGGGTCCCTCATCCATCCATGACCTCGGCTACGAATCACCCCAAGCTCCGGAACTCCAGCTGCAGGAACCTGACTGCAGGAACCCTGACTGCAGGAACCCGGAGCTGCACTATCCCTCGACGGGCAATGACGACCGCCAGCCATCACCGACCCCTGTCGGAAACACCGGAAGCACAATGGCACACTCAACGGCACGTTCAACGACACCTTCACAGACAAATCCAACAGCCGGCTCGGGAGAAGAACCCCCGATGGTCGAGCCCGCAACCGCCCAGCCACCCTCGATGTCGCATGCGCAGATCCTGCAGGCCCTCACCGGACTGCTCGCGGCACTGTTTACGGCGATCCTCAGCAGCACCATCGTTGCCAACGCCCTGCCCACGATCATGGCCGACCTCAACGGCTCTCAGACCGACTTCGCCTGGGTGATCACGGCAGCGCTCCTGGCCAACGCCGCCACCACCCCCATCTGGGGTAAGTTCGCCGACCTGTTCGACAAGAAGCTCATGGTGCAGCTCAGCATCGTCATCTTCGTCGCGGGCTCGGTGCTGGCGGGCCTCGCCTCCACCATTCCGGTGCTCCTGACGGCTCGAGTCATCCAGGGCATCGCCATGGGCGGCCTCACGGCACTGGCGATGGCCGTCATCGGCACCATCATCCCGCCGCGCGAACGCGGCCGGTACTCGGGCTACCTCGGCGGCGTCATGGCCGTCGCCACGGCCGGCGGACCGCTGCTCGGCGGCTTCATCGTCGACTCGCCGCTGGGCTGGCGCTGGACCTTCTTCGTCTGCGTCCCGCTCGCCGTCGTCGCCTTGATCCTGCTGCAGTTCACCCTCAAGCTTCCCCACATCCGCCGCAAGGTCAGCATCGACTGGGTCGGCTCGATCCTCCTCACCGCAGGCGTGAGCCTCGCGCTGATCTGGGTGTCCTTCGCCGGCAAGGCCGGATACTACGGGTGGTTCTCCTGGGAGAGCGCCGCGATGGTCGGCGGCAGCGTCGTCCTGCTCGGGCTCCTGCTCCTCGTTGAGACCCGGGTGGCCGAGCCCATCATCCCGCTGAAAATCATCTCCGAACGCACGACGGCGCTTGCCATCCTCGCCTCCATCGCCGTCGGGATCGCACTCTTCGCGTCCTCGACCTACCTCGGCCAGTACTACCAGGTGGCACGCGGCGCGACGCCCACCGAGGCCGGCCTGCTCACCCTGCCCATGATCGCCGGCAACCTCATCGGCTCGGTCGGCGCGGGACAGCTCGTGTCCCGCTTCGGCAAGTGGAAGCGGTTCCTGATCCTTGGAGCCGTCTTCCTCATCGCCGGACTCGGCCTTTCCGGAACCATCGACCACCTCACCGACCTCCGGCTCGTTGGCGTCTACACCTTCCTCTTCGGCATGGGCCTTGGCCTGATGCTCCAGAACCTCGTCCTGGCCGTGCAGAACACCGTGGCGCTGAAGAATGTCGGCTCCGCGAGCGCCTCCGTCGCGTTCTTCCGGTCCATCGGCGGTGCGGCCGGGGTCGCTGTGCTCGGTGCCATCCTCGGCACGCAGGTCAGCAACCGGACCACCGAGGGCCTCGCCGCGGCGGGAGTGCCCGCGGACCCCTCAGGTGCGGCCGGCGGAAGCCTCGACCTGGTGAACCTGCCGGAGCCGGTGGCCGAGATCATCCGGGCCGCCTACGGCGACAGCACCGCTCTGATCTTCCTGATCACGGCCGGCTTCGCCGTCCTCGCCCTGGTCTGCGTGCTCTTCATCAAGGAGCGGCCGCTGCGGCGCACCGTCGACATGGAGCCGGCCCGGGAATCGGTGGACCTGGAGGCATAGGACAAGCCCGGCGTCCGGTGTGGGTGTCTGGGCGCGGGTCAGGGAGAGAACCGCAGGAGCCCGACGTCGATCACCCGGCGCGTCAGTCCCTCGGCCGCCGCCCGCTCCGCCGCCAGGCGCGCGGCCAGTCGAGCAAACGCTGCCGCGGGACACGCGGCGGCGACGGCGGCCCACAGTTCCATGACGGTGTCGCACCGGGTGACGGCCCCGGTGACGCCCCGGACCTGCCAGGAGTCCCCGGCGACCTGCACGCGAGAAACCCCCGGCAGTCCGGCGCAGAGGCCGTTGACGGCCGAGGCGATCAGGAGGTGCTGACGCAGGGTGCGCACCGGTCCGACGACGTCGTCGGTGGCGACGGTCCGGCCGCACGCTCCACACATGGTTCAGCCCTTTCCCGGGAGCTTCACGGCATGACGTCGCCCGAGTTGGGCCCGAGGGTCTGCCCCACGAAGAGGTTTCCGCCCGGGTCGCTCGCCAGCAGCAGCGCTGTGGGCGCCACCTCCTCCGGCGTGCCGAACCGGCCCAGCGGCAGCTCCTTCCGTTTGGCGGCCTTCCACTCCTCCGAAATCCCGTCGACCAGGGGAGTCTCGATCGGACCGGGCGCGATGCAGTTCACCAGCACGTTGTCCCCGGACACCTCAAGGGCAAGGGACTTGGTCATGCCGATCACGCCGGCCTTCGCGGCACTGTAGTGGCTCAGCCCGGTTCCTCCTTTGATCCCCAGCTGGGAGGCGATATTGATGATGCGCCCCCACTTCCGGTCCCGCATCTCCGCCACCACCTCCCGGCAGCACAGGAAGACGCCCGTCAGGTCGACGGCGAGGGTCTCGTTCCACTGGTCGAGGCCCATGTCCTGCAGCGGCGACTCGGTGAGCAGCCCGGCGCTGTTCACCAGGACGTCCACCTGCCCCAGGTCCTCCCGGGCCGTGGCGAACGCCCGGGCGACGCTGTGCTCGTCGGCCACGTCGACGGCGATGGTGCCTTCCGCCGACGCGTTCCGGTCGAGCACCGCCACCCGGGCGCCCCCGGCCCGGAACGCCTCGGCGATGGCGGCCCCGATCCCGCTGCCACCGCCGGTGACGACGACCCCGCGGCCCTCGATCATCAGGCCCTCATCTTCACGGTCAGTCCGCCGTCGACGACGAGCGCCTGCCCCGTGATGTACACGGCCGCCTCCGAGGTGAGGAAGCTGATGACGCTTGCCACCTCCTCCGGCCGGCCCACCCGACCCCAGGGGATGTCCTTGCCCGCCCGCTCCAGCCCCTCGGGGCCCAGCGAGTTGACCGGGTCGAGCGACTGCGGTGTCTCGATCAGCCCCGGAATCACCGCGTTGGCGCGGATCCTTCGGGGTCCGAGTTCGACGGCGACGCTGCGCACCAGCCCCAGCACGCCGGCCTTCGCGGCGGCGTAGTGGGCGTGTTCCTCCCACCCGTAGACGCCGCCGGCGATCGAGGACACCGCCACCAGGGCGCCGCCGTCGTTCATCCGCTGCGAGCCGGCCCGCAGGGTGCGCAGCACCCCGGTGAGGTCGACGTTGAGCATGTCGTCCCACTTCTCGTCGGAGAGCTCGTTCAGGGGCGCGTTGCGCAGGATGCCCGCGTTGGCGATGGCGTAGTCGAGCCTTCCGTACTCGGCGAGGGCCCGCTCCGCGAACGCATCGACCGACTCGGTGGAGCGGACGTCGACCTCGTGGATGATTCCCATGCCGCCCGCGTGCTTCACCGCGTCGAGGGTCTGCTCGGGGTCGTGCGGATCCCCGGGGAAGGTGCCGATGATCGACACCACGCCGCGCTGCGCGTAACTGACCGCCAGGGCGCGGCCGATGCCGCTCGCCGCGCCCGTGATAATCGCTACCTCAGGCTGGGATGTCATGGGGTGACTCCTCCCGCATGACCGCGTCGACGTGCTTGGCGCCCATCATCATGAAGCCCGACAGCAGGGTGCCCACGGCGCCGACCCACAGCGCGGCGGCGCCGGTGCCGGCGGCCGTGGCCACGATGGTGAACAACGCGCCGCCGATGATGGTGCCGGGCTGGCTCATCGCCCCGATGAAGGCGAGGCCGGTGGCCCGGCAGCTGACGGGGTAGCACTCGGCCATGTAGTACTGGATGGCGGCGTAGGGGCCGACCAGGAAGAACAGGCCCGTGCCGTAGGTCAGGATGATCAGGAACGAGCTCTCCACCAGCGGGCTCAGCATGACGGCGAACGACAGCCCGGAGATGATCCAGCCGCCGATGATGGTGCGCTTCCGTCCGATCTTGTCACCGATCCAGCCATGGAACACGTAGCCGAAGTAGGCGAGCAGGTTGATGACGATCAGCAGCCAGAACGCCGTCGACAGCTCGACGCCCTTGGCATTTGCCAGCACCGAGGTGCCCAGGACGCTGAAGATCGCGATGCCGAAGAAGTTGAGGATCCAGGCGAGCGAGAAGACGATGGTGTTCCGGCGCAGCTCAGGTTCCCAGATGCGCTTCAGGGGAGAGGTCGAGGAGTGCTCGACGCCGAAGCTGCGGGCCAGGGCATGCGCCTCCTCGGTCTTGCCCGACTTCTCAAGCTCGGTCAGGCGGTGGTGCAGCTCGAACTGCGGGGTTTCCTTGAGCTTCTTCGAGATGAGGAACACGATGATGAAGGCCGGGATAGTGGCCATCAGGTAGAGGGCGCGCCAGCCGAAGATTGGAAGGAAGACGAGGGCCAGGGCGCTCGCGAGGAGGAAGCCCAGCGGCCAGCCGCCCTGGATGAACGAGTAGTGGAAGCCGGGGCGCTTGTGTTTCTTTTCATCCTCGGTGACCTGGTACACCTCGTTCATGTACGTGGCGTTGACCGCCTGTTCGGAGAAGCCGAGGCCGCCGAAGGATCGGACGAAGATGAGCAGGCCGTTGCTCAGGAAGCCGAGCCCGGTGGGGATCGCGGCGGTGAGGCCGGAGACGACGGCGGTGCCGCCGACGGTGACCATCATGCCCTTGCGCCGCCCGAGCCGGTCGATGACCGGGCCGATCCCGAAGCAGACGATCGCCGTACCGACGGCGATCCAGGTGTTGATGGCGTAGGCCTCAGGCGCGGTCCAGCCGAACTCATCCTGCATGGCGGGCAGGAGGGTGCCGAACAGGCCGTAGTCGAAGACCGCAACGGTCCAGGCGAGGAGGGCGAGGACGGTTGCCGTCGTCGTCTGCTTCTTGGTGAATGCCGGGAAACGGCGCTTTTCGTCTCCCGTGGGCGTCGAGAGGTCGACGCCTGCCTCTTGGGTGGACATTTCTAGCTTTCCTTTCGGGGGCTCCGGGCGAGGAATGAATCGGCGATTTCGTCGAAGGTGTGCCAGCTGACTCCCTCGTGGGAGTTGAAGTGCTGGATGAGGCGCTCGAGCATGAGCAGGACCTGGGGGCGGCCCGAGACGTCGGGGTGGATGGTCATGGTGAAGACCGCCTCGTCCATTTCGGCGTAGACCCAGTCGAACTGGTCGCGCCACATCTCCTCGAGGTGGCGGGGGTTGACGAACCCGTGGGAGTTGGGCGCGGCCTTGATGAACATCATCGGCGGGAGGTCGTCGAGGTACCAGTTGGCCGGAATCTCGACGAGGTCCGTCTCCTTCCCCCGTACGAGGGGCTCCATCCAGGTGTCGGCGGGCTGGCCGTAGTCGATCTTCTTCCAGCTGTCGCCGACGCGGATGTAATAGGGCTCGAAGTCGTTGTGCATCAGGGAGTGGTCGTACTTGATGCCCCGGTCCAGCAGGATCTCGTTCGTGACCGGGGAGAACTCCCACCAGGGGGCGACATAGCCGGTGGGCCGGCGCCCGGAGACCTTCTCGATCAGTTCGATTGAGCGGTCGAGGATCGCCGTCTCCTGCTCGCGGGTCATGGCGATCGGGTTTTCGTGGGAGTAGCCGTGGACGCCGATCTCGGAGCCCGCGTCGACGACCATCTGGGTCAGCTCGGGGAAAGTCTCGATTGAATGGCCGGGCATGAACCAGGTGGAGGGAAGGCTGTGTTTCTCGAAGAGCCGCACAAGCCTCGGCCCGCCGACCTCGCCGCTGAAAAGCCCCCGGGAGATGTCACAGGGCGAGTCCTCGCCCCCGTAGGATCCGAGCATGCCGGCGACGGCGTCGACGTCCACACCGAATGCGAGTTGGATGTTCTTGGTCATGGGTCAGCCTTTCGACGGAGTGGATAACGGGGGACGGACAGCTGCTGCATGCGGCACGAGGGTTCCGCGCCGGGAGAACTGCTCGGCGATCCGGGATGGCGGCATGCCGAGCGTGAGGAGCAGTTGGAGCAGGATCCGGGCCTGCGACGGGCGCAGCATCCCCGAAGGGATTGCACCCGCGGCGTGGAGGTCCCTGCCACCTCCGCCCCCGTAGACCTGCATGATCGGCCCGGCATGGACGCGTGTACTGACGACGACCACGACGCCGGCCGCCGTGGCGTCCGCCACGGCCGCACAGATGGCGGGGTTCGCATTGCCGTTCCCGGTTCCCTGCAGCACGATCCCCCGCGCGCCGGCCGCGAGGGCCGCCCGCAGGAGGGTGGCGTCCGCGTCGGGGTGGGAGGCGACGATGTCGACCCGAGCGGGGTCTGTGTCCACCGGCGGCAGGGGGAGCGGCTTGTAGACAGGCGGGGCGGGCCGCAGCTCGACCTGCCCAGCCTCGCTTACGGTGCCCACCGGCTCGAGGTCGGGGGTGCTGAAGGCGTGGGCATTCACCGTGTGGGCCTTCCGGACCCCGGCGGCCCGGAAAACGTTCCCTGCGAAAGCCACGAGCACGCCCTGCCCGACGGCGGCGGGCGAGGAAGCGACTGCGAGGGCGCCGCGCAGATTGCCCGGGCCGTCCGGGTGGTCATGGTCCGCCGTGTGCTGTGCCCCGGTGAAGACAACGGCCCGCGGGTCATCCTGTACGAGATGCGCGAGGTAGGCGGTCTCCTCGGTGGTGTCGGTTCCGTGGGTCACGACGATGCCGAGCACGGAGGGGTCCGAAAGGGTGTCTTCAATGGCGGTGCAGATGGTGATCAGGTCGGAGAAGGTCAGCAGGTAGGAGCCCTTCGTCATGACGTCGACCACCCGCACGGGGACGGTGCCGTTTCCGGCGCTGGAGAGCAGCGCGTTCCCGGTGTCCGCTGCCAGGGCAGCACCGCCGGCGGCGTCCGAGCTGCGCGAGGCGATGGTGCCGCCGGTGGCCAGCAGCGCCACATGGGGCGAATGGGGGGTGCTCATTTCACCTCCGGGTTTCCGGTGATGGCGGTGGTGAGGAGGGTGCCGGAGTTCGGGTGCTGGCATCCGTTGCGGTGAGCTGTCCGCGGTGCACTGTGTGCAGTGAGCCGCTGGCAGGGACGGAGGAACGGAGACTCGGGAGCGGGGTAGCTCGGGAGCGGCGATCGGCGGGTGCCGAATCGGTCGGTCGGCGGCGGTCCTGGGAGCGGGGCCGACGGCGGTGATGGGTGCTAAGACGCGGAAGGCGGAGGCGGAGGCGGAACGGCAGTCGGGGCTGCGGAACGGCCCGGCACCTGGATGTTTGCCGGTCCTGCGCCGCAGTTACCCAATCGTTTGGGTAGCGTGGAAATTACCCTAAAATGTGATCTGGGTCTCGTCAACCGAAATGTCTCCAATAGGTTCATGCTTGAAAGATCGGATTCAAGGGGGGAGAAACAGAATGCGCGCAGAGGGAACAGGCCGACAACCGATAACGCTCAAGGATCTCGCGGCCGAGCTCGGGATTCATCCCTCCACCGTGTCGCGGGTGCTTCACTCGACCTCGGAGATTGCCCGCGGAGCGGCGTCGTCGGCCACCGCCGAGCGGGTCCGCAAACTGGCCCGGGAACGCGGCTACTCGCCTGATCCCGGCGCCGCAAGCCTGCGCACCCGCCGGACGAAGGCCTTTGGGGTGATCGTGCCACGGCTCTCCGACCTGGTCCTGGCCACCATGTACGAGGGGGTCGAGGAGGCAGCGGCCGAGGCCCGGTATTCCACGTTCGTGATGAACTCCCACGACAACCCCGAGGAGCAACGCCGCAAGGCCGAGATCATGCTGGCACGCAGGGTGGACGGGCTGATCCTCGGTGACATCCACGCCGGCAGCGAACTGGTTCACGAACTGCAGGCCCGATCTATTCCGTTCGTGCTGATGAGCCGCAGGTATCCCGGATTTCCGTCATCCACGTGCGACGACGTCGTCGGCGGTGAGCTGGTTGCCGACCATCTGTGGGACACGGGCCATCGGGCGGTGGCGGTGATCGCCGGCGAGCCCTTCGCCAGCACGGCCCTCGACCGCACCTCAGGCTTCCGGGATCGGTGGCTGGACCTGGGTGGGAGGATCTCGGACGCCGACATTGTCTGGTCCCGTTTCGACACCGAGGGCGGCCGTGAAGCCGCCGAAACCCTCCTGGCCCGCCGGGGCGGAATACCTACCGCCGTCTTCGCCGTGAACGACTTCGCGGCGATCGGTGCGATGGGGGCCATACGCTCCCATGGGCTCACTGTGGGGCAGGACATCGCCGTCGTCGGATTCAATGACACTTCACTCGCCGCCCAGCTACCCATTCCGCTGTCCTCGGTGCGCTCGCCGATGCTGGAGATCGGCCGCCGGGCCGTTGAGCTGCTGCGCCGGGTGATCGCCGGGGAGCAGGTCGAATCACTCCGCCTGAAGCCTGAGCTGTTCATCCGGGAGAGCAGCGCCGGCGTCGCCGCCGCGGCCTCCCGCGACGCCCTCGTCGGGTAGGGCAGGGCGGTCTCACCGACCCGGGAAACCGGCTCAGCCCCAGATCTGCGAGCGCACCTTCCGCCCCTCGGCCCGTGCAGCCAGCGCCTCCTCGAGGGTGACGGCCCGGAACAAGGTTTTCGTGCCCGGGGCGCTGCGGGCCAGCAGGTCCATGTCTGCACTGATCACCGTGGCGACCATTGCGTAACCGCCGCCGGAGACGGCGTCGCGGTGCAGCACGATCGGCTCCTTGCCGCCCGGGATCTGAATCGAACCCACCGCGTACCCGGCGTCGACGATGTTCGACGGATCGGAACCCGCACCGAACGGCTGAGTGCGCGGCTTCCAGGCGATCTCGGGCCCGGAGTACCTCAGCCCGGTGCGGTCCGCGACCGGCGTCAGGGTCCAGGTGGCGCTCAGGAGGGTGTCGAGTCCTTCCTCGGTGAGGCGGTGGTCGTAGAGTCCGGGCAGCACCCGGACGGTGACCTCCTTGTCGAAGGATGGCCGCAGCGCCTCCTCCAGCTCGGTTCTCTCCGCCCCTCCGGTGCCGACATCCAGTGCCGGCCCGACGGGCAGCACGTCTCCGGCCTTCAGTGCCCTGCCCTCGAAACCCCCAACCGCCCCGAGGGTGTAGGTTGAGCGGCTGCCCAGCACCACCGGAACGTCGATCCCGCCCTGCACGCCTATGTAATACCGGGTTCCGCCGCGCAGCATGCCGAAGGAGACCTCATCGCCTGCGGAAAGTTGAAGCCTGGACCACTGCGGGCGCGGCTCCCCGTTGACCTTGACGTCGACGGGGGCGCCGGCGACGGCGATCACCGCGTCGGCGTCGGTGGTGAACCTGGGCCCCAGGTAGGTGCACTCAAGGACCGCCTCGACAGCGGAGTTGCCGGCCAGTGCGTTGGCCATCTCGGCCGACAACGAGTCCATCGCGCCGCCCTGGGGGATGCCGACGTTGTAGTAGCCGGGCCTTCCCTGGTCCTGCACCGTCGTCGCGAGTCCGGGCTCGAGGATATTAATGGCCATGAAGGCGCTCCAAAAGGTCCAAGTTGTAGGCGGCGGGGTCATCGAGCGCGCGCTGGAGGTCAAAGACCACCGGTGCGTGGCGGTAGGTGTAGGTGCCGGCGTCGACCTGCGCCTGAATGTCGCGGTACTCCGCCTCCTCGACGGGACGGAACTTCACGATGTCGCCGGGGCGGAAGAAGATCATAAAGTCCCGGAAGTCGTCGAGCCGCTGGGCGGGGTCGAAGATGGGTGCCGCCGCAATGCCGAACATCTGGTACCCGCCGGCCCCCCGCACCGAGTAGATGCACGCGAAGCAGCCGCCGTGGCCCACCGTCAGCGCCGGGGTGTCGGTGCGCGGGCTCAGGTACTTGGGCACCTCCAGTTGATCCTTCTGCGGCACGATCTGGAACATGAAGGGCAAGCCCGCGACGAATCCGACCATCGAGACGAGCCAGGGCGATTCGTGGTGGCGTCGGATGAACTCGGCGGGGGAGTCCAGCCCGTTCTCCTCGGCGGCGAAGTCGAGGTCGGTGCCGTCCGGCTTCTGGTGGCCCTTGCGGAATCGGGCACCGGTCTCGCGGGTGTAGGGGTCGTCGTACCAGACCGGCACCTCGATGATGCGGGTGTCGAGCGTCTGGTGGCTCGAGTGTGCCACCTCGTCCTCAACGCCGCGGACTTCGGCCTCCAGCCGGTCCGGGGGGAGGATGTCCGGATTGAAGCGGAGAAGCAGTGACGCGTTCGCCGGGCAGATGTCACTCACGCCGGTGAGGCCGCGCGCCGTGAGGAGGGCCGCCATCGCGTTCGCCTTGTAGTTCGCCGCAAGGCTCATCGCCTCGGCAATCTCGACGAAGAGGAACTCGTCCCCGCCCCAGGTGTAGCGGGCGTCGGTCCGCTGGACCGCGGTGTCGGTCATGAGGTCACTCCCAGCAGGTCGGGGGTCGATTCGATGAACTTGGTTGAGTGGGCGACGTCGCGCACCTCGCTGCGGGAGAGCACGGCCTGCAGCAGGGGGAGCGTTGTCTTCACGCCCTCGATGCGAAGCTCGCCCAAAGCCCTCAGAGATCGGGCGATCGTCTCCTCCCGGCGCGAATCCCATACGATGAGCTTCGCAAGGAGCGAGTCGTAGAACGGGGCGACGACGGAGCCGGTGACGACGCCGGAGTCCACGCGGATGCCGGGGCCGCCGGGCCAGTCGAGGCGCGACAGCGTGCCCGGACTCGGCAGGAAGTTGTTCGCCGGGTCCTCGGCGTTTACCCGGAACTCGAAGGCGTGCCCGGTGAACGTGATGTCCTGCTGTGTCAGGCGGAGCCTGCCGTCGCGGGCCACGAGGATCTGCTCGCGGACGAGGTCAAGGCCGGTGATCATCTCGGTGACGGGGTGCTCGACCTGCAGCCGGGTGTTCATCTCAATGAAGGCGGCCTCGTGCGACTCCGGGTCGTAGAGGAATTCGACCGTGCCCAGGCCGCTGTAGGAGCACAGCTTCCCGAGTTCGATGGAGGAGGCAAGGATTTTGGTCCGCACCGCTTCGGGCAGACCCGGGGCGGGTGCCTCCTCGACGACCTTCTGCTGGCGCCGCTGCAGGGAGCAGTCGCGGTCGCCAAGGTGGATCACGCGCTCGCCGTCGCCAAGGATCTGCACCTCGACGTGCCGGGCGGCGGAGACGAACTGCTCGAGGTACACCGACGCATCGCCGAAGGCGCCCAGGGCCTCCGCCCGGGCCATTCCCAGGGTTGACTCGAGTTCCTCGGGGCCTGTGACCAGGCGGATTCCGCGTCCGCCGCCGCCGGCCGACGCCTTCACCACCAGCGGGTAGCCGACTTCTTCGGCGATGGCGGCGGCGTCGTCGTCCGGGGAGAGGCTGCCGTGGCTGCCGCGGAAGGTGGGGACGCCGGCATCCTCCGCTGCCTGGCGCGCCCGTGACTTGTCGCCCATCAGTTCGATAGCGTCGGCGGCCGGGCCGATCCAGGTCATTCCGGCGTCGGCGACGGCGCGGGCAAACGCAGCGTTCTCTGAGAGGAAGCCGTAGCCGGGATGGACGGCCTCGCAACCCGTGGACCGGGCGGCGCTCAGGACCGCCTCGACGTTGAGGTAGCTCTTGCCGGCCGCGGCAGGGCCGATGACCTCCACTTCGTCGGCCAGTTCGGCGGCGTAGGAGGTGGCGTCGGGCTCGCTGGCCGCCAGCACGGTGCGCAGGTCCAGCTCCCGGGCGGTGCGGATGATGCGCACGGCGATCTCGCCTCTATTGGCGACGAGGAGTTTCTTGAAGGTCATTGTTCTGCCACCACCGCAATCACGTCCCCTGGGTTCACGGCTCCCGCGTCTTCGACGGCGAAGCGTTCGAGGGTGCCGCTGACCTCGCTGCGGACCTCGGAGAACTGCTTCATGATCTCAACCATTCCGATCGCCTGGCCGGCCTCGATGCGGTCCCCCTCGGAGGCGAAGGGCTCCTTGTCCGGTGCGGGCTTGCGGTAGAAAATGCCCGGGAGTGGGGAAATGATGTCAGCCATGGTGCGCGTCCTTCCAAGCGGGGATGGGGTAGTCAGGCGGTAGCGGGCTCCTGGGACCGGCCGGCATCGGAGAGCACCTCGCGCACGGCGGCCGCGACCTCCGGTGAGTTCGGGGCGTCGGAGTGCACGCAGATGCTGGTGAAGTCGATACGCAGGAGCGTGCCGTCCGAGGCCTCGACGAGACCGTCGTCGAGCACCCGGCGGACGCGTTCGGCGGCCTTCGCCGGATCGGTCAGCTCGGGCCGGCGCTGGATGAGTAGCTGGCCTTCGGGGCCGTAGTTGAGATCAACGTAGAGCTCGCCGACGAATTCGATGCCAAGGCTCTCGCACACCACCTGGTGCTGGGTGCCGGCCAGGCCGTAGAAGGGCACTCCGTACAGGGCGGCGACCTTGCCGGCTGCCTGCATCAGGTGATGGTCGCGGGCCAGCATGCCGTAGAGGGAGCCGTGCGGTTTGATGTGGTGAAGGTCGACGCCCTCCCGCCGCAGGAAGGCCGAGAGCGCCCCCACCTGGTACAGCATCAGGTGTTCGACCTCGTTGGGGGTCAGCTTCATCTCCCGCCGGCCGAAGCCGACGAGGTCCGGCAGCCCGGGGTGCGCCCCGATGCCGAGGTCCCGGCAGGCGGCGGCGGACACGGTGTCGGCCATGGCGTCCGGGTCCCCTGAGTGGAAGCCGCACGCGACGTTAATCGAGTCGACGAGTTCCATCAGGGCCAGGTCGTTGCCGAAGGAGTGAAGGCCAAGCGATTCACCCATGTCGGAGTTGATGGTGGGCGTCAGTGCCTGAGTGACGCCGGATTGTGCATCAGTCATGCGCCCAACGCTAAACCCGTAGTCCACCCGGTGTCAGGGGGTGGAGGGGCTTTGAAAAATCGGTGAGGATGTGCTGTTTCAGCGCCGGGTCACCCGACGGTCCGGAAGCAGTCCCTTGACCGCTCCGGCGGTGAAGTGGACGCCGAACCGGCCCAGGGCTCCGAGTCGCAGGGGGACCGACTCCGCGGCGGCCCGGAGCGAGGCAAGGCATCGAAGCGCCTGCGGCGTCGGGGTGCGGAGGAGCCCCTGTAAGGCGGTGCCATCGGGGGCGGTCAGCTCGAAGCGCGTCGTGGTGAAGTCGTACCAGAGCGCGCGCGGGTTGCCCGGCCGCTGGGCCTTGGCGCCCCGCAGATGCAGGTCGACGTGGTCGTCGCTGGAGAAGGAGAGGGAGTATTCGACGGCGGCGCCGGCGTCGTCGGGAAACAGCGCAAGCGTCCCGGTGACCGGCCTCGCGCTGGCGAACCCGTCGATGTCGATCGTGCCCTCGACGTTCAACCGGTGGTGCGGGTCGGTGCGGAAGGTCTCCCAACCGGGCATCGAGGCACGGAGCACCAGGCGCACCGCGGCCTGGCGGAAGGGAAGTTCGAGCCAGCCGGAGAGCTGCTCGGTGAAGCTGACACTGTCCGTTGGGCTTATCTCGCGCATGCCTGCTCTTTCAGCCATGGCTTCATCTTGGGGCATTTCGCCGGTTTTTACATCAAGTGATCCTCGCTCAGGTACGAGTACCGTGCAGGGTCGGCCGGTAGGTGAGTTCCTGGGTCCGCCCGTCGAGGGTCCGGTGCTCCACCAGGTCCAGGTCAAAGTCGGCCGCCCCTTGGAAGACCGGCTCGAGACCGGTCCGACCGGTGATGACGGGGAAGAGCGTCATCTGGAGGAAGTCCACCAGGCCGGCAGCCATCAGCGCTCGGTTCATCGAGAGGCTGCCGTGCGAGCGCAGTGGCACCTCCGACTGCTCCTTGAGCCGGGCGACGACGTCGACGGCGTTCCCGCCCGCCACCGTCGCGTCCGGCCAGTCGAGGGGTTCCTGCAGCGTCGTCGAGACCACCGTTGCCGGCAGGTTCACCATCCGGGTGACCCAGGGGTCCCGCACCTCCGATTCCGCAGTGCTCGAGGCAAGCATCTGCACGAAAAGCCGGAACGTTGTGGCCCCGAAGACCATCCGTTGCGTCGAGTCATACAACGCGAGACGGTGCTCGAGCAGGTCCGGGCCCTGCTTGCCCCAGTAGCCCGTCCAGTCGCCGCCGGCGGCGGCGTAGCCGTCGAGGCTGGAGAAGATGTCCCAGGTGTAGGTAGCGGTCATGATGCATTCCTCCGGTTGCTGTTCCGCCCCTGCCGCACTGTCCTTATGGGTTTCGGAGCGGTGGCCGTGACGTTACACCCGTTCGTCGAAGCCCGCGACAGAATGGGCGCCGCAATGGCTAGGCGCGTTCCACGGGCAGCCATAACTCGGAAGTTGCGGTGCTGAAGTCGGGGGCGCGGTCGATCACGGCAACGATCGAGGGTCCGGGCCTCAACCGCCAGGGGTTGGAAGGGAACCAGTCGGTGGCGGTCGCCGCCCACGTTTCCTGCAGGGCCGCCGGGTACGGGCCCGCGGTGCGGAACACGGCCCAGGCGCCGGCCGGTACCTCGATGGCGTGGAGGTCCCCGGGCACGGGAGTATTTTTATCGACCGCGACGCCGTGGAGGTAGAGCAGTTCGCTGCCCTCGGCGTAGTCGGGGTCCACGTCGGCACTCACCTGGAGCAGTCCCGCCGGCTCGGTGCAGTTCATTTCCTTGAGGCGGTCATGTTCGGCCGCGGGAAGGGACGCGATATGGGCCTCGATGGCGAAATTGGCACCGCGGTGGATGAGTGGCACACGGGCCGACTGTCCGACGAGTCGGAAGGCCGGCAGGTCTGTGATGCGGGTGTCCATGGGTGTGTTCCCTTCTACGGTCAGGCGGAACCTGAGCTTCGGTTGTGTGCGAAGGGGGCCACCGGAACGGCGCACATCGCCGGGGCTGACGCCGTGCACCGCTCGAAAGGCGCGGTTGAATGCCTCAGTGGAGCCATACCCGTAGCGCACCGCGATTCCCAGCAGATCGCCGTCTTCGAGGACCTCCGCAACGGCGACCGCCATGCGGCGTCGTCGAACATATTCGGACAACGGCATGCCTGCGAGTGAGGAGAACATCCGGCGGAGGTGGTATTCCGTCGTGCCAAGACTGCCCGCCAGGCTGGTGATGTCGATGTTCTCGGTGAGATGGTCCTCAATGAGTCCGACGAGTTGGTTCAAAGCTGCGATCACGGTTTCCCCCTTCAGCGTCAAGCCTGCCCGTCAGCGCAGGCGCGCACCCGACTATTGCGGTCCGATGCAGTCGCATTCCTTAACGCGGGCCGGCCGTGCACGCATTCGGCGGCCCGCCGGGAGGATCACCGATTGGCTCAAGTCATCAGCCAGCGCCACCACCGCGACGGTCCGGCTGCAGTCGCCGGGCCCGGCTCGGGTTCCGGTTCCTCGCCCAGCGCCCGCGCGGCCTCGACGAGGTCGTCCTCGGTGAGGGTCATGACGTCCTCCCGGTCGAGCGCGTCGAGACTCCGGTCCTCATCGAGTGAAAGCCTCAGCGCCTGTCGGTTGAGCGCCTGCTCGAACAGGGTGCGGGCGAAGCGCGCATTGCCGGAGTCCTCGCCGGAGTGAAGGCCCGCGAGGATGCGGCGCAGCATCTGCTCCGCGCCCGGCTCGAGCAGGTACTCGTGCTGGGCGAGCATCTGGCCGAAGATCGCCACGAGCGCGTCGACCGAGTAGTCGGGGAAGGTGATCTCGCGCGCAAACCGGGACCGCAGGCCGGGGTTCGAGAGCAGGAACATTTCCATCAGCCGCGGATAACCGGCCACGATCACCACCAGGCGGTGGCGGTGATCCTCCATCCGCTTCAGCAGGACCTCGATCGCCTCGGGCCCGAAGTCCATCCGGTGATCCTCAGGGGCCAGGGCGTAGGCCTCATCGATGAACAGGACGCCATCCAGCGCCCGCCGGATCACCCGGTCCGTCTTGAGTGCGGTTTCGCCGACATACTGTCCGACCAAGCCCGAACGGTCGACCTCCACCAGGTGGCCCTTCTGCAGCAGGCCGACCGCCCGGTACATCTCGGCCAGAAGCCGCGCCACGGTGGTCTTTCCCGTGCCCGGGTTTCCGAGGAACACAAGGTGCTGCGAGGTGGCGACCTCCGGCAGGCCGTGCGCCTTGCGGCGGGCCTGCACCTGAAGCAAGGCGACCAGCGCCCGCACCTGTTCCTTTACGGTCTCCAGCCCGATCAGCGCGTCGAGCTCGGCCTGCAGCTCGGAGAGCGGGCGTGCCGGCCCGAGCTTGGGGCCAAACATCTCACTCACCCGGTCATCGACCCGGTCTCCGCCCGGCAGCTTGAGCTGCTCGGCCAGGTGGCCAATCGTTTCGCGCAGTTCCTCAAGCGGATTGCGGCTGGCAGCCATGCTTTACTCCTGGAGCGGTGGTGGCGCGATGAGCGTACGCGGAACTCCCCGGCAACGGTTGCCGCCGGGTTCGTCTCACTGTAGTACCGGGATCCGGTGAGTTGCTGGCCATTTGTAGGCGTCGATGGAGCGCTTACCGGCGTCTTCGTGGCTGCGCAGGACTGTTGACACGTTCCGTGGAACGGGGGTTACAGTGACGGGAAAATACAGTTCCGCTTTGCAGAAACATCGAATCAAGTCGATTCCGTCGATGGTCAAGGGTGTTCAGCGCTGCAGCGGAGGAACCAGGAAAGCTGACACCCATGCGCCTAGCCGACTTCAACGCCGCTCCCGCCACCGACGCCGCGAAACTGCTGCGTCCCTGCCTCGACATTCCGCGCTGGATCGACGAGATCGTGCGGGCGCGTCCCTTTGGCTCGCTCTCCGCCCTGACCTCGTTCGCCGCGGCCGCGGCGCCTGACCTGTCAGTCGACGAACTCGATGGCGCCCTGGCGCACCACCCGCGGATAGGGGAACGTGCAGCCGGGGCTTCGACGGAGGCGGGGCTGTCGCGGCAGGAACAGTCGGGGCTTGACGGGTCGGAGGATACTGCGGAGCAGATCGCTGCCGGGAACCGCGCCTACGAGGAGAAATTCGGACGCGTCTTCCTGGTCCGGGCCGCCGGACGGTCGGCCGAGGACATCCTCGCCAGCCTTCAGGAACGCCTCGGCCATACCTCCGAGGAGGAGCTTCCCGTCATCGCCGGCCAGCTGCGGGAGATTGCCCTCCTCCGGCTCGATGGAACGGTCACCCCGTGAGCTCCGTGAGCACGCACGTCCTCGACACCCGAACCGGCCGGCCCGCCGCGGGCATGTCGTCCCGGCTCCTGCGCCGCACCGGCGGGAACTGGGAGCAGGTGGGACAGGGGACCACCGACGTCGACGGCCGCATCAAGGACTTCGGCATGCAGGACCGCGGCCCCGCCGTCCTGCCCGAGGGCGTCTACCGGATCGAGTTCGATACCGGAGCATATTTCGAGAGCGCCGGAGTCGAGTCCTTCTTCCCCGAAGTTGCCCTCACCTTCACGGTGGCCAGCGCCTTAGAGCACTACCACGTCCCCCTGCTCCTGAGCCCTTTCGCTTATTCGACCTATCGAGGGAGCTGACCATGACGTCTCAGCGCGATACCGACCAGCCGGCGTCGCAGCCCGGCACAGCATCGGGAGGGACCGGCCGCATCGTGCTGGGCCGCAACCAGTATGGGAAGGCGGAGGTCCGGCTCGTCCGGATCACCCGGGACACCGCCCGTCACAGCATCGAGGACCTCAGCGTCACCTCGCAGCTGCACGGTGACTTCGAACGCGCCCACACCGAAGGCGACAACTCGCACGTCATCGCCACCGACACCCAGAAGAACACCATCTACGCCTTCGCCCGGGACGGTATCGGAACACCCGAGGCGTTCCTCATGCGCCTCGGTGAGCACTTCACCTCAAGCTTCGACTGGGTGACCGGCGGCCGCTGGGCGGCCGAGCAGTATTTCTGGGAGCGGATCTCCGACCACGACCACTCTTTCAGCAGGAACAAGTCGGAAACCCGCACCGCGGTGCTGGTGATGGAGGGCGGCCGGAGGACAATCGTCGCCGGAATCTCGGGCCTCACCGTGCTGAAGTCGACGGGATCGGAGTTCCACGGCTACCCGCGTGACCGCTACACGACCCTTCCCGAGACGACCGACCGCATCCTGGCGACCGATGTGACGGCCCGCTGGCGGTACACCACCCTCGAGGCGGACTTCGACGCCCTGTACTCAAGCGTGCGCCGGATCCTCCTCGACGCCTTCGCCTCGACCCATTCCCTGGCCCTGCAGCAGACGATGTTCACCATGGGAAAGCAGGTCCTCGAGGCCCATCCCGAGATCGGTGAGATCCGGATGTCGCTGCCAAACAACCACCATTTCCTGGTGGACCTCTCGCCGTTCGGGCTGGACAACCCCAACGAGGTGTTCTTCGCAGCGGACCGTCCCTACGGCCTCATCGAGGCGACGGTCCAGCGCGAGGGCGACACCGGCGAACCGGAGGTATGGGCCTCTATTCCGGGCTTCTGCTGACCGGAATTTGGGTCGTGGAAGGCCCTTTCCGCCGGTTGTATAGTTTTGCTCACACCGCTGAGGAGTGGAAAGCATGGACGCTACGCAGATCACCGTGAACGGCCAGGTCCGCCCCTGTGAAGGGATTTCCCCGCACCTCCGGCTGCTCGACTGGCTGCGGGCCGAAGGGCTGACCGGGGCCAAGGAAGGCTGCGCCGAGGGGGAGTGCGGGGCCTGCGCCGTGCTGGTGGCACGGCCCGACGGCGACGGCCGCACCCGGTGGACCTCGGTGAACGCCTGCCTGCCTCCCGCCCTGGCCTTCGACGGCCAGGAAGTCGTGACGGCCGAAGGCCTCGGCACGGCGGCCGGCCCCCGGACGGCCGAGCACCTGCACCCGGTCCAACAGGAAATGGCTGAGCGCGGCGGCTCCCAATGCGGCTACTGCACCCCGGGCTTCGTCTGCTCCATGGCGGCCGAGTACTACCGCCCCGAGCGGGACGCCACCGGCTCCAGCGAGGGCGTCGAGACCGGCACCGCCGTCGTGGGGGAGGAACACGCGAGCGACCACGAGACCGGGCCCAACGGCTTTGATCTCTCCTCGCTCAGCGGGAACCTCTGCCGCTGCACCGGGTACCGGCCCATCCGTGACGCCGCCTACGCCCTCGGTGCCCCGACGGACGACGACCCGCTGCTGCGCCGCCAGGACCGGCCCGCTCCGGCGGCCCGACCCACGCAGGCGGCGGCGGGCGGCTCCCGGTTCCTCCGCCCCGGCAGCATGGAGGAGCTCCTCGGCCTGCTCGAGCAGAACCCGGACGCCCAGGTGCTCGCCGGCGCGACGGACGCCGGGGTCGAGGTGAACCTCCGGCACAGCAGGCCTCCGCTGGTGCTCGCCGTCGACCGCCTCGAACCGCTCCTGGTCCTCACGCTCGGCCCGGACCGGATCGAGATCGGCACCGCGCTCACCCTGTCGGAGGTCGAACGCGGACTGGCCAGCCGGGTGCCCCTGCTGAACCAGCTCTTTCCCCAGTTCGCCTCCCGGCTGATCCGCAACGCCGCGACGCTCGGCGGCAACCTCGCCACCGGCTCACCCATCGGCGACACCGCACCCGCCCTGCTGGCCCTCGACGCCTCGGTGGTCCTTGCCTCCGCCGGCGGCGAGCGCGAGGTGCCGCTCGCCGAGTACTTCACGGGGTACCGGCAGAGCGTCCGCAGGCCCGGTGAACTCCTGCGCGCGGTGCACCTTCCGCTGCCACTGGCCGAAACCACCGCGTTCTACAAGATCGCCAAGCGGCGCTTCGACGACATTTCGAGCGTCGCCGTCGCCTTCGCCCTGCGGCTCGAGGACGGCGTCGTCGCCTCGGCGCGGATCGGCATGAACGGGGTGGCCGCCATGCCCTTGCGGGCCCTGCGCACCGAGGAGGCCCTCGTCGGGCGGCCCTGGAGCGAGGAGACCGCCGCCGGTGCCGCAGCGGTGATGGAGACCGAGGGCACCCCGATCGATGACCTCCGGGCCACCGCCCGCTACCGGTCGGCGATGCTCGGCCAGTCGGTCCTCCGGTTCTACGCGCAGACCACAGCCGCACCCGCACTGGAGGTGACCCGGTGAAATCCCTCGCAGACCGCCCCGTGAACCCCGTCGTCGGCGTGCCCGTTTCCCACGAAAGCGCCGCGCTCCACGTCACCGGCACCGCCCTCTACACCGACGACCTCCCCATCCGCAGCTCGGACGTCCTTCACGCCTGGCCGGTGCAGGCCCCGCACGCCCATGCCCGAGTCACTGAGCTGCGCACCGCACCAGCCCTGGGCGTGCCCGGCGTGGTGCGGGTCCTCACCGGAGCCGACGTGCCTGGGATCAACGATGCCGGGACCAAGCACGACGAACCGCTGTTCCCGAGCGAGGTGATGTACTACGGCCACGCCGTCTGCTGGGTGCTCGCCGACAACCTCGAGGCCGCCCGTCTCGGTGCGGAGGCCGTCGAGGTGGACTACGAACCGCTCCCGTCGATCGTGACGCTGGCCGAGGCGATCCAGAAGGAAAGCTTCCAGGGCGACCAGCCCACCGTAGCCCGGGGCGACGCTGGGGCCGCCCTGGCCGCTGCGGCCCACCGCTTCAGCGGGGAGGTAGAGATCGGCGGGCAGGAGCACTTCTACCTCGAGACCCACGCCTCCTACGTCTATGTCGACGAGAGCGGGCAGGTGTTCGTCCACAGCAGCACCCAGCACCCCACGGAGACCCAGGAGATCGTCGCCCACGTGCTCGGGCTCACCAGCTCCCAGGTGACGGTGCAGTGCCTGCGCATGGGCGGCGCCTTCGGCGGGAAGGAGATGCAGCCCCACGGCTTCGCCGCCGTCGCCGCCCTGGGAGCGACGCTCACCGGGCGGCCCGTGCGGGTGCGCCTGAACCGCACCCAGGACATCACCCTGACGGGCAAGCGCCACCCGTTCGCCGCCAGCTGGGAGGCCGGGTTCGACGACACCGGCAGGCTTGTGGCGCTCCGGGCCACGTTGACCAGTGACGGCGGGTGGAGCCTCGACCTCTCCCAGCCCGTCCTGGCCCGCGCGCTGTGCCATATCGACAACGCCTACTGGATCCCCAACATCGAAGTGCTCGGCCGGATCGCGAAGACGCACAAGACCTCGCAGACTGCCTTCCGCGGGTTCGGCGGCCCGCAGGGGATGTTCGTCATCGAGGAGGTGCTCGGCCGATGCGCGCCGCTGCTGGGCGTTGAGCCCTCCGACCTGCGGCGGCGGAACTTCTACAACCCGGGCCAGAGCACCCCGTACGGGCAGCCGGTCCGGCATGCCGAGCGGCTGCATGCCGTCTGGGAGCAGCTGCTGGGCGGCGCGGACGTCGAACGCCGCCGTACCGACATCGCCGACTTCAACGCCACCCACCGTCACCTCCGCCGTGCCCTGGGCATCACGCCCGTGAAGTTCGGCATCTCCTTCAACCTCACGGCCTTCAACCAGGCCGGGGCCCTGGTGCACGTGTACAAGGACGGGTCGGTGCTGATCAACCACGGCGGAACGGAGATGGGCCAGGGGCTCCACACCAAGATGCGCCAGGTCGCCGCCACCGCGCTCGGCGTTCCGCTCGCCAACATCCGGCTGGCGCCGACGCGCACCGACAAGGTTCCCAACACCTCGGCCACGGCGGCGAGTTCCGGGGCGGACCTCAATGGAGCGGCGATCCGCAATGCGTGCGACCAGATCCGGGACCGCCTCGCCGAGGTGGCCGCGCGGAAGCTCAACATCCACCCCGACGACGTGCGGTTCGACGATGGCATCGTCACCGGGATCGGCTTCTCCGACGAGGGAATCCCCTTCGCCGAGCTGGTGAACGACGCCTACTTCCAGCGCGTGTCTCTCTGGGCCGCGGGCTACTACCGCACCCCGGGGCTGCACTGGGACGCCGCCCGCATGCAGGGCGAGCCGTTCAAGTACTTCACCTACGCCGCGGCGGTGTCGGAGGTCGAGGTCGACGGTTTCACCGGCGCGTACCGCCTGCTGCGCACCGACATCGTGCACGACGTGGGGGACAGCCTCTCGCCGCTGATCGACGTCGGGCAGATCGAGGGCGGGTTCGTTCAGGGCGCCGGGTGGCTCACGCTAGAGGACCTCCGCTGGGACGTCTCAGAGGGGAAGCGCCGCGGGCGCCTGGACACCCAGTCGGCGAGCACCTACAAGCTGCCGAGCTTCTCCGAGATGCCCGAGGATTTCCGGGTCCACCTCTTCGAGCGGGCCACCGAGAGCGGTGTCATCTACGGGTCCAAGGCGGTGGGGGAGCCGCCGCTCATGCTCGCACTCAGCGTGCGGGAGGCGCTGCGCCAGGCGGCCGCGGCCTTCGGCCCCGGCGGACGCAGCGTCGAACTTGCCAGCCCCGCCACCCCGGAGGCCGTTTACTGGGCCATCGATCGGGCCCGCACCACGTCCCGCGAGGCAGCGAAGCCGGCCGGGATGGACGCGCCCGTTCCCTCTCCGGTGAGAGCGCAGTGACGTGGACTGGCTGAGCGCCCTCCAGGGCCTCCGCGCGGAGCGGTCACCCGGGGTCCTCGCCACGGTGACCGAGGTGCGCGGCCACGCGCCCCGGGACGCCGGAGCGAAGATGGTCGTGGGAAGCGAGGCGACCTGGGACAGCATCGGCGGAGGCAACCTCGAGGCGAGTGTCATCGAGCGGGCGCGGGCGATGCTCGCCGCCGGCACCGGAGTCCCCGAGACCCTTGAGTTCTCCCTGAACGAGCACGCGGCGGCCCGGCACGGGCGCCAGTGCTGCGGTGGGGTGGTCCGGGTCCTCCTCGAGCCCTTCCTTCCCCGGCCGACGGTCGCCGTGTTCGGGGTGGGCCATGTCGGCTACGAGCTGGCCCGGATTCTGTCGCGGCTGCCCCTTACCCTGCACCTCGTCGACAGCAGGGCCGACCAGGTTGACCCTGGACGGCTCGCCGCCGTCACCGCCGGTACCGCCGACGTCCGGCTCGTGGCCAGCCCCGTGCCCGACACTGTGCTGGGCACCCTGCCGTCCGGCTCGCACGTCCTCATTCTGACTCACGACCACGCGGAGGATTTCCTGCTGTGCGATGCGGCGCTGCGCCGCGGCGCCCTGGGCAGCGTTGGGCTGATCGGCTCGAGGGCCAAGTGGTCCCGGTTCCGCCAGCGCCTGCGCGCCGAAGGCCACAGCGACGCCGCCATCGACGCGATCACCTGCCCCATCGGCGTGCCGGGGCTGGCGGGCAAGGCCCCCGCCGTCATCGCCATCAGCGTTGCCGCCGACCTGCTGAAGACCCTCGAGCTTGGGGAGGCCGGGGTCTCCGGAGCGCCAGAGCCGGTGCGCGCTCCATTCAGCTCGACGGTTCCCGGCCCGCACCCCAGATAGGCGGGGAAGCCCGGGCAGGAAGAGTGCGATGCCTGCCTAGTAAGGGATGCGGCCTAGTAGGGAATGCGGTCTGGGTGGGCGGCCCAGACGTCGAAGGGCGTGCAGGGGCCAAGGCTGTCGGAGGTTGGAAGCTGGAGCTGGCGTGAGGGCATCGACCGCTCCTCCACGGGAGCCGAGAAGTAGTCGTAGAAGACCGCGTCGTCGAAGCCGGCCCGGGCCGCGTCGTTGCGGTCCGCGGCATACATCACGCGGTCAACTCGGGCCCACAGGGCACTGGCCAGGCACATGGGGCAGGGCTCGCAGCTCGAGTACAGCACGCTTCCGGACAGGTCGAAGGATGCGATGGAGGTGCACGCGGCACGGATGGCCACCACCTCCGCGTGTGCCGTCGGGTCGTTTGTCGCGGTGACCCGGTTGACGCCCGGGAAGACGCTGCCGTCCGGGGTGACGACGACGGCGCCGAAGGGGCCGCCGCCGTTCGAGACATTGGCGACGGCGAGAGAGATCGCCTCGCGCAGGTACTGTTCGTCCGGAGTTGCGGTGCTCATGGGAGCCTCCCAAGCGATGGCAGCCCACCCTCCGCGCCACCGATACGGAACGGAACAGGCGGCTTGGACAGACGGCTGCGGTTGGTCATGCAGGTCCACCTGGTGGGCAGCGGCCCCGGAAAGGGCTGCCCGCCGTTGGCTTCGCCCTCGAACTGTAACACCGCGGCGGGGATGCAGCGCCTCCTGATGCTTGTGCTTCACCATCGCAGACAATAACGTCCGTACTACGAATGTCAGGGCATGCTCGGGTGCCGTTTCGGCGGCGGTCCGGCGGCAGCGGCCTTCACCAGCGGGACTCGATCTTCCGAGGAGAGCACAGCATGGCCATAGAACTGACAGATCCCTCACCCGTCGAAGGCGCCGACATCATCCTGACCCCCGAGGCCCTTTCCTTCCTTGAACAGCTTCACCAGCGCTTCCGCGGACAGCGCGATGAACGACTCACGGCCCGCGCCGCGCGCCGCGCTCAGGCTGCCGCCACGGGCCGTCTCGACTTCCTCCCCGAAACCCGGGGGGTGCGCGACGGCGAGTGGAAGGTGGCGCCGGCGCCGCGGGACCTGCATGACCGCCGCGTGGAGATGACCGGGCCGGCCTCTCCCGTGAAGATGGCCATCAACGCGCTCAACTCCGGCGCGCAGGTCTGGTTGGCGGACCTCGAGGACGCCAGTGCTCCGACCTGGCACAACGTCATCGACTCCCAGCTGAACCTCTACCGGGCGGCTCGCGGACGGCTCGATTACACATCGCCGGAGGGCAAGGAATACTCGCTGCGGCAGGACGCGCCCCGGGCTGTGGTGGTCACCCGGCCGCGCGGCTGGCACCTGAGCGAGAAGAACGTGCGCATCGACGGCGAGCCGGCCATCGGGGCGCTTGTCGATTTCGGCCTTCACTTCTTCGCCAATGCGAAACAGCTCCTGAATTCGGGCAGCGGCCCCTATTACTACCTGCCGAAGCTTGAAAGCCACCTCGAGGCCCGGCTCTGGAATGACATCTTCGTCTTCGCCCAGGACTACGTCGGGGTGCCGCAGGGTTCGGTGCGGGCGACGGTGCTGATTGAAACGATTCCGGCGGCCTTCGAGATGGAGGAAATCCTTTTTGAGCTCCGCGACCACGCCTCGGGGCTGAACGCCGGGCGGTGGGACTACCTCTTCAGCATCATCAAGTACTTCCGCGACGCCGGGCCGGCCTACCTGCTGCCGGACCGCGCCAGCATTTCCATGACCGCCCCCTTCATGCGCGCCTACACCGAGCTGCTGGTGAAGACCTGCCACCGCAGGGGCGCCTTCGCCATGGGCGGGATGGCCGCGGTCATTCCGAACCGACGGGAGCCCGCCGTCACCGAGGAAGCCTTCGCGAAGGTGCGCGCCGACAAGACCCGCGAAGCCGACGACGGGTTCGACGGGTCCTGGGTGGCCCACCCCGACCTGGTTCCGGTCTGCCGCGAGGTGTTCGACGCGGTGCTGGGGGACCGGCCGAACCAGCTCGATCGACAGCGCGAGGAGGTGAGCGTCACCGCCTCGGACCTGCTGGACATCCCCTCGGCCGGCGGAGCCGTGACCGAAGCGGGGCTGCGGCTCAACCTGTACGTCGCCGTCGCCTACGTCGCGGTGTGGCTCTCGGGCAACGGCGCGGTGGCGATCCACAACCTGATGGAGGACGCCGCGACGGCGGAAATCTCCAGGTCTCAGGTGTGGCAGCAGCTCCGCAACCAGGTGGTCCTCTCCGACACGGGAAACACCGTCACCCCCGAACTCGTGAAGGCCCTGCTCGACGAGGAGGTCGACCGGCTCCGGACCGAGGTCGACGCCGAAACCTTCGCCCGCTACTACGAACCGGCCCGGGCGCTGATTGCCGACATTTGCCTGTCCGAGGAGTACACGGACTTCCTCACCCTGCCGGCCTACGAGTTGGTCCGCTGATGCCCGCCGAGGCTGTCCTCGGCGCCGCCGACTACGCCCTGGTCGACGCGAAGCTGTCCGACACCGACCGGCTGCTGCGGCGCAGCTACCCCGGCGACGACGGCAGCCGGCAGCCCGTCCACACCGTGTACGTTCCGGCGGACCGGATCGAACCGGCGCTGGCCGGCCGCTGGGGCGGAGAGGCGCTCGCCGCCGTCGAAGCCCACGGCGGGATGGAGGCTCTGTGCAGGACGGTGGGCCTCCCCGAGAACCTGGTGGCACCCATCGCCGCCAAGGTGGAGGCGAAACTGCTCCGGGAGCCCATCGAGGACCTCCGCCTCGACTTCGAGGACGGCTACGGCAGCCGGAGTGACGACGAGGAGGATGCGGCAGCGCTCGAGGCGGCGGACCTCCTCGCCCGCGCCGTCGGGAAGGGAACCGCTGCGCCGTTCGCCGGCATACGGTTCAAGTCCTTCGAGGAACCCACCCGGGCCCGGGGCATCCGCACCCTCGACCTTTTCCTCTCGCGGCTGCTGGGGAAGGGGACCTTGCCCGACGGGCTTATGCTGACCCTGCCGAAGGTCAGCACCGTGGCGCAGGTCGAGGCGATGGCTTACGTGTGCGGACGCCTCGAGAAGGCGCACGGCCTGGATCCGGGCAGGCTGCGCTTCGAGGTGCAGGTGGAAACGCCCCAGCTGATCCTGGGCGCCGACGGCACGGCCCCGGTGGCGCGGCTGCTGCATGCGGGCTCGGGGAGGGTCTCGGGCCTTCATTACGGCACCTACGACTACAGCGCCTCCTTGGAAATCGCCGCCGGGCAGCAGGCGATGGACCACCCGGCCGCCGACTACGCCAAGGCCGTGATGCAGGTGGCCGCCGCCGGAACCGGCGTGCGCCTCTCCGACGGTTCGACGAACGTCCTGCCCGTGGGCTCCGCCGAAAACACCGCAGCGGCCTGGGTGCTTCACGCCCGACTGGTCCGCCGCTCGCTGGAGCGGGGCTACTACCAGGGCTGGGACCTCCACCCGGCCCAGCTTCCCACCCGGTTCATCGCCACCTACTCCTTCTATCTTTCGGGGTTCGACTCGGCGGCGTCCCGGCTGCGCAACTATGTGCACCGGAGCGAGAGCACCGTCCTTGACGAACCGGCCACCGCCCGGGCGCTGGCGCGGTTCCTGCAGCGGGGGCTCGACTGCGGAGCGCTCGACGGGCAGGACATCGAACAGCGGACCGGTGTCGACCCTGCCGAGCTGGCCCGGCTTGCCCACCCGCGGCCCGCGCACCCTCGGCCCCCCTCCGCAGCGGCGCCCAGCGTCCCCGACCCGAGCCGCCGATCCGAAGGACCTTCATGACCAGCCCCACCTACTACACGCCGCAGACCGGCCTCCCGCCGCAGACCGATCTCCTCTCCGGGCGTGCCGTGGTGACCGAGGCATACACGGTGATCCCCCGGGGCGTCCTGCGGGACATCGTCACCAGTGTCCTGCCCGAATGGCACGCCACCCGCGCCTGGATCCTCAATCGTCCGGTCGCCGGCGGCGCGACGACGTTCGCCCAGTACCTGATGGAGGTCGCCCCCGGTGGGGGGTCCGATGCGCCGGAACCCCAGTCGGAGGTCGAATCCTTCCTCTTCGTGCTCTCCGGAACCCTCGACGTAAGCATCGGCGGCGCTGCCTCTGCCCTGGGGCCGGGAGGGTTCGCTTACGTTCCACCCGCTGAGCCGTGGTCGGCGCACAACGCCGGGGCCAGCAACGCCACGTTCCAGTGGATCCGCAAGCGCCACCAGCCTCTGCCCGGGCATGCCCCCGCCGCCGTCGTCGGCAATGAACAGGACATCGAGCCGGACGCCATGCCCGGCACGGACAACCGGTGGCGCACCACCCGCATGCTGCCGGTCGACGACCCCGCCTACGACCTGCACGTCAACGTCGTCACCTTTGAACCGGGCGCCTCCATTCCGTTCGCCGAGACCCACGTCATGGAACACGGGCTCTACATCCTCGAAGGCAAGGGGGTGTACCGGCTCAACGACGACTGGGTGGAAGTCGAGGAGGGCGACTATCTGTCCCTGCGGGCCTTCTGCCCGCAGGCCTGCTACGCCGGAGGGCCCGGTAACTTCCGCTACCTGCTCTACAAGGACGTCAACCGCCAGATCGTCCTCTGAGCCGATGGCGGCCGCGGGCTCAAATCGGAGTAAGGAGGGAGGGAACTTCATGGCCGATCCATCCGCCGCCGGTTCTTTCACCCGTGGCTTCGACCTGGTGATCCGCGGCCGCAGGGTCCTGACCGAGGGGGGTCTTTGGGAACTTGAGGTCGGCGTCGTCGACGGGACGATCACGGCCCTCGCACCGCGGGGGACCGGGCTCACCGGCGCACGCACCGTCGAGCTCCGCGGTGACGAAACCCTGCTACCCGGCCTCGTGGACTCCCACGTCCACGTCAATGAGCCCGGCCGCACCGCGTGGGAGGGCTTCGCCTCCGCGACGCGTGCCGCGGCGGCCGGGGGCGTCACCACCATCATCGACATGCCGCTGAACAGCATCCCGCCCACCGTGAACGTGGTGGCCCTCGCGCAGAAGCGGGCGGCGGCCGCCTCCCAGGCCTTCGTCGACGTCGGCTTTTGGGGTGGAGCGGTTCCGGGCAACACCGCGGACCTGCGGGCGCTCCACGAGGAGGGGGTGTTCGGCTTTAAGTGCTTCCTCATTCACTCCGGCGTGGACGAGTTCCCGCCCCTGGACGCTGAGGAGCTCGAGAAGGACCTTGCGGAACTTGCCAGCTTCGACGCGCTGATGATCGTCCACGCCGAGGACGCCCGCACCATCGAGGAGGCGCCCCGGGCCGGAGGCAGCCGGTACGACCGCTTCCTCGCCTCCCGGCCCCGGCGCGCGGAGAACATCGCCGTCGCTTCTGTCATCGAGCGGGCACGCTCCACCGGCGCCCGGGCGCACATCCTTCACCTATCCTCCTCGGACGCGCTGCCGCTGATCGCCGCCGCCCGGCGCGACGGCGTGCGGCTTACGGTGGAGACCTGCCCCCACTACCTGACGCTGCGCGCCGAGGAGATCCCTGACGGTGCCACGGCCTATAAGTGCTGCCCGCCGATCCGCGAGGACGCCAACCGGGAACTGCTGTGGAAGGGGCTCGAGGACGGCACGATCGACTGCATCGTCACCGACCACTCCCCAAGCACTCCGGACCTCAAGGACCTCGAGAACGGTGACTTCGACGTGGCCTGGGGCGGGGTGTCCTCCCTCCAGCTCGGCCTTCCCCTGGTCTGGACGGAGGCCCGGAAGCGGGGCATCCCGCTCGAGCGGGTGGTCGGGTGGATGGCGCAGGCGCCGGCCGCGCTCGCCGGCCTGTCCCGCAAGGGCCGGCTCGCCGTGGGCTGCGACGCGGACCTCGTGGTCTTCGCCGCCGAGGAGAGCTTCACCGTGGACGTGAACGCCCTGCACCACCGCAACCCCGTCAGCCCGTACTCCGGGAAGCGGCTGACCGGAGTGGTGCGGCGGACTTACCTCCGGGGCACGGAGGTGGACGGCGGAACTCCGCACGGCCGGCTGCTCCGCCGGGGCGAAGCCTGAAGGCCGCCGGCTCAGGAACGCGTTTCTGCCCGCCGGGTGACCTCCTCAAGGAGCTCCAGCACGTGCTGGTACTGCTCGCCCGTCGCCCGCGTCATGCCCAGCTCGCACGTCCGGTTACACGAGGCGTGGGCACCGGCGCCGAACTCCGCGATCTCGGCCGCCTGCCGTGCCGTGGCCGACGCGGTCAGCTCGGGGTGCAGCATGCCGCGGTCGCCGGCGAAGGCACAGCACCCCCAGTTCTCGGGGATCGAGACCTCGGCGGCGACGGCCCCGGCCACCGCCTCCAGCGCCGGATTCACTCCCAGCCGGGTCGAGGAGCAGGTGGGGTGGAGGGCCAGAGAGTCCCGCTTCTCGTACGGTCCGAGGACCGGCAGGATCCGTTCGGCGGCGAACTCGACGGCGTCAATCACCCGCAGCGGGCGCTGACCCGGCGCGGGCACCTCGCCGACGATCACCGCGAGCAGACCCTCGGTGCAGGAGGTTGCATCGCAGATCACCGGAAGTTCGCCGTCGCCGGTGGCCTCCCGCAGCGCCGCAAGGGTGCGGGCCGTCATGGCCTGCTGGCCGTCGACCAGTCCCTTCGAGGACCAGGGCGTGCCGCAGCACAGCCCGTCGATGGCCGGCGGCACCAGCAGGGTCAGCCCTGCCCGCGCGCAGAGGTCCTCGAAGCTCACCTGCACCCCGGGCGAGGCATTCCCGCCGGGGGACGCCGGCCCGAACCCTGCTGGTCCAAAAATGGTCCCGACGCATGCCGGGAAGTACACGGCGTCCGCGGCACCCTCCGGCGCCGGGCGCCGCCGCCGTGAACCGCTGGCGGGCAGCTCGGGGGAGTGGAGCGGCACGGTGTCGGCGCCCAGAACGGCCCGGGCAATGTGGTTCGGGCCGCGGACAATGGGAAAGGGAAGCTTCGCGGTGAGGCTCAGGGCGGCGCCGGCACCCCGGGTGACGCCGGCCCAGGAGCCGGCGGCGGCGGTTCCGATCCTCCCGGCGACGGGGGACGCGTTCTCCCGCCGGAGCCGTTTCACCAGCGAACCAGTGTTGATGTCGACGGGGCACGCCGTCTGGCACATTCCGTCGACGGCGCAGGTCTGCACTGATTCGTAGTCGTAGTCCTTCTCAAGCTCGGTGACCAGCGCCGGATCGCCGTCGAGCCGTGCCTGTTCGATGGCGCGCAGTGTGACGATGCGCTGCCGCGGCGTCAGGGTGAGGTCCTTGCTGGGGCAGGCGGGCTCGCAGTAACCGCACGAGACGCACCGGTCCACCTCCTCGGCCACCGCGGGAACGGCCTTGAGGTGGCGCAGGTGCGCCTGGGGGTCATCATTGAGGATCACGCCCGGGTTCAGTACTCCGGCCGGGTCGAACAGTGCCTTGATCTCGCGCATCACCTCGTACAGTTCGTCGCCGTACTGGCGGCGCACGAAGGGCGCCATGACGCGCCCGGTGCCGTGTTCGGCCTTAAGCGAGCCGCCCTCGCCGAGCACCAGGTCGACGAGGTCCTCGGTGAACGCCGCATACCGCTCGAGCTCGGACGCCGAGGCGAACCGGTCGGTGAGCATGAAGTGGATGTTCCCGTCCTTGGCGTGCCCGAAGATCACGCTGTCGCGGTACCCGTACGCCCCGAACAGGGTGGTGAGCTCGGTGCAGGTGCGCGCCAGCGCCGGCACCGGGACGACGACGTCCTCGAGCAGCGCCGTGGTTCCGTGCGGGCGCGCTCCTGCCACCGAGGCGTAGAGGCCCTTGCGCAGCCGCCACAGTTCGGCCCGGGCGGAAGCATCGGTGCTGAAGACGGCGGGAGTGCTCAGGCCCAGCGGCGCCAGCACCTCGGCACCGGCCGCCGAGGCCTGCGCCAGTTCCTCCGCGGTGTCCGCCGAGTATTCAACCAGCAGGGCGGCGTGGTCGCGGACGGCAAGGTCCTTCACGACGGCGGGGGTCCCGCGGAGGTTCTGGCCTACCTTCAGCGACAGGGCATCCATCAGTTCGGCGGTGGCGGCGCCTGAGTCGACCAGCGCAGGCAGGGCCGAGTTGGCGGCCTGCAGGTCGTCAAAGACGAGCAGCCCCGTGGTGGTGTGTGGGTGCACCGGCACCGTGCGGAAGACGGCCTCCGCGACGAAGCCCAGGGTCCCCTCGCTGCCCACGATCAGGTGCGCCAGCATCTGGGCAGGGGTCTCGAAGTCGAGCAGGGAGTTGAGGCCGTAGCCCATGGTGTTCTTGCGGGAGAACTGCTCGGTGATGATCCGCACCGAGGCCGGGTTGGAGCGTACCCGCGCGGCGAGCCGCAGCAGGCCATCGAAGAGTGCCGGTTCGAGGGCGCGCAGGCGCTCGTCGGCGTCGGCGGCGCCGGTATCGATCACCGTGCCGCTGGGCAGTACGACGGTGACGGATTCGAGGGTGCGGTAGGCGTTGTCGGCGGTGCCGCAGCGCATGCCCGAGGAGTTGTTCGCCACCACCCCGCCGATGGTGCACGCGGATTCGCTGGCGGGGTCGGGCCCGAACTTCCGGCCGTACCGGGCCAGCCGGGTGTTGAGCATCCGCACGGTGACGCCGGGCAACACCTTGACCCGGGCGCCGTCATCGAGCACCTCCATGCCCCGGAAGTGCTTGCGCACGTCGACCAGCACGCCGTCCGTGACGGCCTGGCCGCTGAGGCTGGTGCCGCCCGAGCGGAGGGTGAGGGGGACGCCCTGGGCGGCCGAGGCGCGCAGCAGCGCTCCCACTTCGGCGGCGTCCACCGGGGTGGCCACGGCCTGTGGGATCAGCAGGAAGTGGGAGGCGTCGTGGGCGCCGGCGTGGCGGTCGATGGCGCGTTCGCTGACCCGGGCGGCGTCGGCGACGGCGGCGCGAAGGGCGGTGATCACGCAGAACGCCCCGGCTGAGAGGGGCGGCCCGCCCGGTGGTGCTGGGTCGAGAGGAAGCCCGCACGCTGATCCGGCCCGGAGCCGCGGGCCGTGGCGGCGCCGAGCTGCAGGGCGCCCTCGAGCGAGGCGCCCTCGCCCGGGGCAAGGTCAAGGCCCACGTGGCCGCGGTGAAGTTCCTGGCCGAACTCCTCCAGGAGGTCAGGGGAGGCCTCGAAGAGCCCGCCCACCCAGCGGATGCGCGGCGGCAGGCCGTCGACCAGGGCGGCGGTGGCGGTGCGGGCCAGTTCCCGGCCGGCGGAGCGGAAGATGCCGAGGGCGACGGCGCAGCCCTGCGCGGCGGCCTCGGCGACGTCGGGCACGAAGGAGGCGAGCACGGCCGCGCGGTCCTGCCGGGTGTAAACGCTGCGCACCAGGTCCTCGGGGGAGCCAAACCGTTCGAGCAGGCGGTCGAGCAGGCCGGCCGACCCGCCGACCCGCCCGTCGTAGCTGCGGTAGGCGGCCTCAAGGCCGCGCGCACCGATCCAGGCGCCGCTGCCTGCGTCGCCGAGCAGGTGGCCCCACCCGTCGACCCGCTGCCACAGCCCCGCGTGGTCGGTGCCCAGGGCGACGGCCCCGGTTCCCGCGGCGACGACGACGCCCGGCTGCGCCGACAGGGCACCGATGTGGGAGGTGAGGACGTCGGAGGCCAGGACCGTCGTGCGCGCGCCGAACCGGGCGTGCAGCTCCGCGTGAACGCCGTCGGCATTGCGCAGCAGGGTGACGAGGCTCGCCGCGCCCAGGACCAGGGTGTCGAGGCTTCGGGCCCCGGAGGCGTCCCGCGCCGCCGCGACCAGCGGCTCGAGGGTGAGCATCAGGTCCTCGACGTCGAGGCCCGAGCCGCCGATGCGCAGCCCGCTGCCGGTGAAAACGCGGGCGGTTGAGGGGCCCGTGGTGGGGGTGGTCACCGCGACGCGGCACCCGGTGCCGCCGATGTCGATGCCGCAGATCCCCGCGGGAACCCGCTCAGCGGCCGGCATGGGGTGCCCTCCGGGAGGGAGCCGGAGAGGCCGGAGTGGAGCGCGTCATCTGCCTCCGGGTGTTCGGGCGTCTCATGGAGGTCCTTCCGGCGGTGGGGGTGGCAACGTCAACGGTAACGCGGTTGGCTCTCTCAGCCACGGAATACCAACCGCCGCGTGAAACTAATTTTCATAACCTTACACAGCTTTGAAAACCATTGACCATCAGCGGGAGGCTGTGGTCTTCTTGGATCGTGAACAACTCCTATCGCACCCAAAAGGCGGCGGACTCTCGGGAAGCACCCTCGGACCTCGACCGTCTGGAGACCGAACAGTCCCGCCCGGACCTGGCCGATCTTGACCTGCGGTCAACCCGCGAACTCGTCGCCCAGATCGCCGCCGAGGACGCCCTCGTCCCCGCGGCCACCGCCGCCGCCGGTGATGCCATCACGGCCGCCGTCGACGCCGTCATCGACCGGCTCGGCCGTGGAGGCCGGCTCATCTACGTGGGCGCAGGCACCCCGGGACGCCTCGCAGGCGTCGACGCCGCCGAATGCGTTCCGACCTTCGGGGTGGCCCCCGGACTCGTCATCGCGCTGATGGCCGGCGGCCCGGCCGCCCTCGTCTCCGCCGTCGAGGGGATCGAGGACGATCCCGACGCCGGCGCCGCCGACCTGCGGGACCTGTCGGTCGGGGAGCTCGACGCCGTCGTCGGGATCGCTGCCTCCGGCCGGACCCCCTACGTACTCGGGGCGATGGCCGCCGCGCGCGCCGCCGGGGCCGTGACTATCGGCCTCTCAAACAACCCGGCGACGCTCCTCAGCGCCGCCGTCGACTTTCCCATCGAGGTCCTCACCGGGCCCGAGGTGGTCGCCGGGTCGACCCGCTTGAAGGCCGGCACCGCCCAGAAGCTTGTCCTCAACGCCATCTCCACTGCGGCGATGATCCGCCTGGGCAAGACCTACGGGAACCTCATGGTCGACGTCAAGGCCACCAACGGCAAGCTGCGCCAGCGGGCGCAGCGGATCGTCCTCGAGGCGACCGGGGCGTCCCCCGCCGAGGCGGCCGGCGCGCTCGACGCCTCGGGCTGGCACGCCAAGACCGCCATCGTCATGCTCCTGAACGGGGTCGACGCCGCGGAGGCCCGCCGCCTCCTCGAGGAGCACGCGGGCAGCGTGCGGGCCATCCTCGGCACGGCACCCATGCGTCCATGAGGGTCATCGGGCTGTCCTCGGGCACCTCGGTGGACGCCATCGACGTCGCCGCCGCGGACTTCGAACTCGACGGCACCGAGCTGCGCATGACGCCGCTGGGCCACCGAGAGATCCCGTACAGCGAAGGCCTGCGGGAAGAGATCCAGCGCGCCATGCCGCCGGCGGCCACCACCATGGAGGCGGTGACCCGGCTCGACACCTTCATTGGGCAGGAGTTCGCCGCCGCCGCGCAGGCCCTGCTCGCGGAAACCGGCGGGACCGCCGACCTCGTCGTCTCCCACGGGCAGACCTTGTTCCACTGGATCGAGGACGGCACGGGCCGCGGGACGCTCCAGCTGGGCCAGCCCGCCTGGATCGCGCAGGCCACCGGACTGCCCGTGCTCTCCGACCTGCGCAGCAACGACATCGCCGCCGGCGGCCAGGGCGCCCCGCTCGTAAGCCTCTTCGACTCCCTGCTGCTCGCCGGGCGAGGGGACGCTGCGGCGGCCCTCAACTCTGCTGCCCTCAACCTGGGCGGGATCGCCAACGCGACGGTGATCCGCCCCGGCCAGGACCCCGTCGCCTTCGACACCGGCCCGGCAAACGCGCTCCTCGACGCCGCGGTGCGCGCAGCCAGCGGCGGCAGGGAGTCAGTTGACCGGGACGGAGAGGGCGCCCGCGCCGGAACGGTCGACAACGACCTCCTCGCTGCCCTGCTCGCCCACCCCTACTACGCCCGGCCTGCGCCGAAGTCCACCGGCCGCGAACTCTTCCACTCGGGGTACCTCGACGCCGTGACCGCGGCCCGGCCGTGCACCACCGCCGACCTGCTGGCCACCCTCACCGAACTGACGGCCCGCACCGTGGCCGATGCCCTCGCGCCCTTTGGGGTCGGCAAGGTGTTCGTCTCCGGCGGCGGTACCCGCAACCCGTTCCTGCTGGAGCGGCTGGGGGCACACCTCGAACCGGCGCAGCTGCGCGATGCCACCGACCTTGGCATCGACGCCGACGCCAAGGAGGCCTACCTTTTCGCCCTGCTCGGCTTCTTCACGTGGCACGGGCTCCCCGGCACCCTGGCCAGCGCCACCGGAAGCACGACGCCGCCTCTCGCCGGCCGCATCACCCCGGGCGCGGGCCCCCTGCGCCTGCCGGAGCCGGCGGCCGTTCCTCCCGAGCGCATCACCGTCTCGTTTCCCGCGCCGGTCCGGCACCCTTAGTCCCTGGAGATCCTGTGAAGGCCTTTCAACCGATACTTCTTTCCGCCGGCTCTGTGCGTCGGATTCCATGGTGCACCTTCGGCGGCTTCATCCATTCCTCGACGATTGGTAGTACCCGATGAGAATCGCCATCCACCCCGACGCCGCGGCCGTCGGCGAGCACGCCGCCCGCATCCTCGCCTCAACCGTCGAGCGGAAGCCCGACGCCGTACTCGGCTTCGCCACGGGGTCGAGCCCGATGGCGACCTACGAGGCGCTCGCCCGGCATCGCCTCGACGAGCTGGCCTTCGACCGGGTGCGCGGCTTCGCCCTCGACGAATATGTCGGCCTGCCCGCCGAGCACCCCGAGAGCTACCGCTCGGTGATCGATCGGGAGGTCGTGCAGCGGCTGGGGCTCACTCCGGGCAACATCCGGGTGCCCGACGGCGCGGCCGAGGACCTCGAGGCGGCCTGCCGGGCGTACGAGGACGCGATCCGGGCCAGCGGCGGGGTCGACGTGCAGCTGCTGGGCATCGGCGCCAACGGACACATCGGCTTCAATGAACCGACGTCGTCCTTCGCCAGCCGGACGCGCGTCAAGACACTCTCGCCGCGCACCCGGGAGGACAACTCCCGGTTCTTCGGCGGCGACGTCACCCAGGTCCCAATGCACTGCCTCACCCAGGGAATCGGCACCATCCTCGACGCGCGGGCCTTGGTGCTCGTGGCCACCGGGACGCCGAAGGCCGCCGCCGTGGCGCAGATGATCGAGGGCCCGCTGGGCGCCTTCTGCCCGGCCACCGCCCTCCAGCTCCACGCCAATGCGACGGTGATCGTCGACGAGGCCGCCGCCGCCGAGCTGCGGAGCCACGCCTACTACCGGCACACTGAGGCCAACCGGCCCGCCTGGCAGCTACCCTGAGTCCGGTGACTCCACTTCCGGCAACGCAGCCCCTCGTTCTCCACTCCGCCCGGCGCTTCACCGGGACCACCGTCGTCCCCGACGCCTGGCTCCGGCTCGACGACGGCGTCGTCACCGACGTCGGGACCGGGGACTCGTGGCGCGGGCTCACTGCGGGTGCAGGAGCCGGTGCCGGTCCCGGTTCACAGGCCGACGTTGAGGTGCTCGACGCGGCCGGAGCGTACGTGGCGCCCGGGTTCGTCGACCTTCACTGCCACGGCGGGGGAGGGGCGTCCTTCGAGGACGCCGACATCAGCCCGGCGCTGCGCGTGCACCGGGCGGCGGGCGCCACGAGCCTCGTGGCGTCGCTGGTGACCAATCCGCTGCCGGTCCTCGAGGCCTCCCTGCGGTCGCTCGGTGCCGTCCGGGATCCGATGCTCCGCGGCTTCCACCTTGAGGGGCCGTTCCTTGCGACGAGCCACTGCGGGGCGCACCGGCCCGACTACCTCGTGGCTCCCACCGTTGAGGCCGTGGACCGGCTTGTCGAGGCCGGGGGAGGCTCGCTCGTTCAGGTCACCATGGCTCCGGAGCTCGACCCGGATCTCGCGGCCCTGCGCCGCTTCGTCCAGCACGGTGTCCGGGTGGCCGTCGGGCACACGGCCGCGGACTATGAAATGGCGCTGCGGGCGTTCGACGCCGGAGCGAGCCTGTTGACTCACACCTTCAACGCCATGGAGCCGCTGCATCACCGGAAACCCGGGCCGATCGCGGCAGCACTGGATTCCCCGCACGTCACGCTCGAACTGATCGCCGACGGGCTTCACGTCCACGACCCGATGGTCCGGCTCGCATTCGCCTCGGCGCCGGGACGGGTGGCCCTGATCACCGATGCGATGGCCGCGGCGGGCGCCGGGGACGGACCGTACCGGATCGGCTCCCTCGACGTCCTCGTGTCGGACGGGGAGGCCCGCCTCGCGGGGGGTGGGTCGATCGCCGGCAGCACCCTCACGCTTGACGCCGCCGTTCGGCGGGCGGTGGGCGCCGGCGTCGGGGTGGCCGAGGCGGTTGCGGCGGCGACCGTCGTTCCGGCCCGTGCCCTCGGGCTCCCGGACTACGGCACGACGGAGGTCGGGGCGCGCGGCGGCGTCGTCGTGCTGGATGAGGACCTTAAGGTGCTGCGGGTCCTGTCCTGACGAGGTCGGAATACTCCGGGTTCTCCGCCAGGAAGTGTTCGACGAAGCTGCACCCGGCCACGACCTTCAGGTTCCGTTCCCGTGCGTCGGCCATCGCCTGATGAATCATGTCCGTGGCGATGCCGCGGCCCTCGAATTCCTCGTCGACGATGGTGTGGGTGTATTCGATGACGCCGTCAGCGAGGCGGTAGGCGGCCAGGCCCACGGGGGTCCCGTCGAGGTAGGCGATGTAGCGGCTCTTCTCTGGGGTGTCGGTGACCGTCAACTGCGCCTTCGTGGCTCCGGAACCGGTCGTCTGTTCGCCCGCTGAAGTGCCTGCCGGGCTGCCTGGCTCTGTGCCGCTGGTCATGTCGTCCCCTTCGTGAGATATCGCAAGTTTTTCACTGTGCCGGAGGATAGTCAACGCGGGCACCCCTCCGCGGTGGCCTGCTGTTGGAGCCGGCGGTGGCAGAGCCGCTGAGCGCCTCAGCCACCGGTCCGGCGACCGTTCTGAGGTTGGTGTTGTCCACGGGGCTCTGGGATGGTCCGATGGGCCAAGCGCCTGCAGGGAGCTGTTCTTCTTGGTTCACCGCGTAGTCGTGATGCCGTCATCCGTCGTTCCCGTTCGGCTGGGACGGTGTGCTGGTGAAAAGAACCTACAAAAAACTGTTACTTCCCGGAATTCTGATACCGGCTGTGCTGCTTTCCGGTGTCGGCCCGGCGTCGGCCGCCCCGCGGCCCGTTAGCGGCGTCCTCGACAGCGACGCCGTTCCCGTCCGCGAGGGGGCGGACAGCAGCCAGGGCCGCAGCCCGGCCGCAAGTTCCAACCCGAATGAGCCGGGAATGCTCCTCAAGGAACCTGCGGGTGGTGAGCGCATCCTCCTGAATGAAGAAGAGCGCCCTGTCGCGCCTGGCCTGGACCTGAGATCGTTCCAGTGGCTTGACTCCGCCGGGTTCGTGCGCGGGGACGTCCTGACCGCCAAGCTGGGCACCCCCGGGCTGAGTCTTGATTATGTCGACGGCGGGACGGTGACTACCCCGGGGCCGCTGGAGAACCAGGTCGAGAAGGCGGGCGCGGTCGCCGGTGTCAATGGCGACTTCTTCGACATCAACAACTCCGGATCAGCTCTGGGTGCGGGGCTCGGCCGCAAGGGCGTTGTGAAGGGACCCAACCCGGGCTGGCCGAACGCCATTGGCGTCGACGCCAACGGGCTCGCCCAGATGACCGAAATGCTCCTCGAAGGCAGCATCGTCACCCCGACGGCCACCGTGCCCCTCAAGGGACTCAACCAGAACGTCCTTGCTGTCAACGACATCGGGGCGTACACCTCCCTCTGGGGCGGCTATTCGCGCGACCGCGCCACGACGGGCGTGTCCTCGAAGGTCGAGGTTCTGGTGACCGACGGCGTGGTGACCGGGATTTCCCCCCAGCCCGGCGAGGGCGCCCTCAAGGAAAACACGATCGCCCTGGTCGGACGTGAAAACGGAGCCAAAGCACTCTCCGCATTGAAGATCGGGGACAAGGTCAAGGTGTCCTACGGCCTCAAGAGTTCTGCAGGTGAGATGGAGGTGGCCATCGGCGGCAGCCAGCCGCTCGTGCGCGGAGGTGAAGTGCTTCCCCAGGGCGACAAGAGCGTGCATCCCCGAACGGCGGTCGGGTTCAGCAAGGACCGCGCCACGATGTTCCTCGTGACCCTCGACGGCCGGATGGCTGACAGCCGGGGCATGTCCCTCGAAGAACTGGGAGCCTTCATGAAGGAGCTGGGCGCCGACATGGCGCTCAACCTCGACGGCGGAGGATCCTCAACCCTGGTGGCCCGCGAGGCCGGCGAGAGCGGGGTCGATCTGGAGAACGCGCCCTCCGACGGCTACCAGCGGTCGGTGCCCAACGGGCTGGCGCTGTTTGCCGCGGAGGGATCCGGGCGGCCGACAGGGCTCCGGGTCGCACCCGAGGCCGGTGACGCCGACGAGAACTCCCTGCGGGTCTTCCCCGGGCTGAGCCGGGAACTCGACGCGCTGGCACATGATGAAACCTACGCGCCGGTCGATGTCGACGCGAAATACCGGTCAAACCCCGCAGCCGTCGGAGAGATCGATAAGGACGGCACGTTCACCGCCAGGCGCAGCGGGGATGTCACCGTCACGGCCTCGACGGCCGGGGCGGCCGGGGAACTTCCCCTCGTCGTGCTCGGGGACCTGGAACGGGTGCGTCCCACCGCGGAGAAGGTATCCCTTAAGGACGCCTCGGATGCCGGGACGTTCGGCCTGGTCGGCTATGACGCTGACGGGTTCCAGGCACCCATCGACCCCGCCGACGTCGTGCTTGAATACGACACCTCCAAGCTTTCCATCGAGCCGAACGAAGCAGGCGGCTTCTCCGTCAAGGCGGGCGTGGACTCCGCTGGCGTCGTGGTCACAGCCACAGTCAAGGGAGTCGTCTCCCATGTGGCCGTCTCGGTAGGACTTGAGAGTCGGATCGCCGCGAACTTCGACGACGCAGCAGGCTGGAAATGGTCCGGAGCGCGGTCAACCGGATCTCTTGCGCCAACCCAGGGAAGGGACGGCGGAACCGCACTGCAGATCAACTACGACTTCACCCAGTCGACGGCGACGCGCACCTCGAACGCGGCGCCACCGAAGAACATCACTATTGACGGGCAGCCCCAGACCATCGGGCTGTGGGTCAAGGGCGACGGACGGGGCCAGTGGTGGTCCTTCTCCCTCCGCGACGACAAGGGCAATTCCTACCCCCTGTACGGGCCTCACATCACCTGGACAGGCTGGCAGTATGTCGAGGTCGATGTGCCCCAGGGCATCGCCTTCCCAATGACGCTGACCCGGTTCGGCATCATCGAAACGGCGGCGACAGCGAAATACGCAGGATCGGTCGCGATCGATGACATCACGGTCAAGGTCGCCCCCAGCATCGAAACCCCGGTGACCGACCGGGTCGCCGACGACGTCGTCATCACCGACGGCAAGGCCCTCGACGGCGGAGACTTCACGTTCGCCGTCGTCTCCGATGCCCAGTTCACGGCATCGGACCAGTCACTTATCCCTGCGGCACGGCGCACGCTCCGTGAAGCTCTCGCCGCCGACCCGGAGTTCATCGTCATTAACGGGGACTGGATCGACACCGCCTTCCCCGCGGACCTCGCTCTCGCCCGCAAGGTCATCGAGGAGGAACTCGGGGACAAGGTGCCCTGGTACTACGTTCCGGGCAACCACGAAATCTATGGTCCCGGTACCGTCGACCCGTTCGAGGCTGAATTTGGCCCCGGGCATCAGAGGTTCGTCCACAAGGGAACGCAGTTCGTTCTCCTCGACTCTTCGACCGGCAGGCTGCTCGGTGGCGGCTTTGACCAGTGGCAGATGCTCCGCGACTCGCTGGACACCGCGCGGGACAACCCGGCCATTAACGGTGTTGTGGTGCTGACCCACATGCCGACCCGCGATCCCAGCCCGATCAAGGTCAGCCAGCTTTCCAGTGCCGTCGAGGTCGGTGTCGTCGAGGACTGGCTTTCGGAATTCCGGCGCGACAGCGGCAAGGGCGCGGCCTACATCGGCTCGCACGTCGGATCGTTCTCCGCGACCTCCGTGGACGGCGTCCCCTACATCGTCAATGGAAACGCGGGGAAGACGCCGTCCACGGCTCCTGCCGAGGGCGGATTTTCCGGCTGGTCGCTGGTAGGGATCAACCCGTCGGCCGAACCGGCGCCGCTGAAGGCCCGGCATCGATCCGCACCGGAATCGGATGCGGAGAACCCATGGCTGGAAGTCGAGATGCGCCCCCACGTCGATAAGCTCGCCATCGACAACCCGGGGGCCATGGCCGCCGGCACGTCGGTCAGTCTTGACGCCCACGTCACTCAGGGGAGGCGGACCTTCCCGGTCAACTACCCCGTGAGTGCTGACTGGGCCTCGGAAAGGGTTCACATCGGCCTCGCGGCGGAAGCGCCGGGAACCAGCATTGCGGCCTACGACCCGGAGACCCAGAGCCTGACCGCACTGCGGGCAGGGGAGGGCACCCTCTCGGTCACCGTCAACGGAGTCACCGAAACCACCCCGGTCACCGTGACCGGGTAAGTCAGTGCACGCAACGGCCCCTGCTTCCTTGAGGCAGGGGCTGTTTCCGTCCGGCTCATCGGGGTTCGCCCGCGCTCTCTTTGATTCATCAGAGCCGCCGGACGCACTCCCCGGTGCCCAGCCGGGCCAGGCCGGCGCGGTCGCCGTCGGCGAAGTCGGTCACGTTGCTGTTCCGCGCGTTCATCAGCTGGTTGGGGTCCTCGACGTGGTCGAGGCCGACGACGTGCCCGAGCTCGTGCATGATCACCGCCCGGACGAGGTCCGGGCCGCCCGGATAGGTGAGGATGTCCGAGAGGGCGGGGGCATCGAGCTGCACCTGACCGGTGACGTAGACGTAGGGGTTGCCTGGGGTGGTGACCGCGCTGCTGCCGCCGAGCCCGGCAGTGTCTCCCGCGAGCTCGGGACTCTCCTGCGGCGTTGACCAGGTGATGAGGACCGGCGCCCACCGCTTGCCGTAGGCCTCAGGCTGGAAGGACTCGCGGTCTTCCGAGGGACCCTCAGACGTGGTGCCGTCGTCAATGAACTGCAGGCCGGTGGCGGCGGAAACCTGCGCGACCGCCTCATCGATGAGCCTCTCGGAGCCGGGAGGGGCGTTGTCGGGGCGGACGACGTAGTGGATCGGGCGGCAGGGGTCGTAGGCGACGAAGTCCTGCTCATCGGTGGGGGAGGAATGGAACTGGTAGGCGTCCGAGGCGGCCACCACGGGAGGCTGCCCGAGCGGCGCGTCAGCCGCCTCGATACCCCAGGGCGGCACGCTGGCGCCGGGGAAGTAGGGCAGCGCCGCCGGGAGGATGTGCCGCTCGAAGACGCCGGGCCCGAAGTAGAGCCCGGCCACCAGGGCGAGGGCGAGACCGGTGCGCAGGCCGCGGCTGAAACGCCGGCGGGGCCGCTGCCCGTGCGGTTTTGGAGGGAGGGTGCGGGAGCGCGGAGGTGCGGGCGGCCACCCGTTGGGCCGGCCCTGCGAGGCGTGGAACCCCCGCAGCTGCTGATTCAGGGATTCTTCAAGCGCCCAGGTGGGTGTGCGGCCGCTAGGTGCCTTCGATTGGCGCGGGGCGCCGTTGCGCGGGGTGCTTTCTGGCTCCCCGCCGCCGCCGGCTTGGCCCTCGTGGGGGTACGGCATACCGGCACCGCTCTCAGCCGACGAGCTTCGCGTAGACGACGTAGTTGTCGTCGAACTCACCGGTCTCCGGGTCGAACCCGTCACAGGTGATCAGGCGTAGTTCGGCCCCCTCGGTGTTCCCGTAGACCTTCTTCGTGGGGAAGGTGTCCTTGGCGTACTGCTCGCCGCGGTCGAAGGTGAAGACCGCCTTCGTGCCGTCCTCGCGGGTCACCTCGATGGTGTCCCCGGCCTTGAGCTTGCGCAACTCGGCGAAGATGCCCGGTCCTCCGTCGGTGGCATTGACATGGCCCAGGAGGACCGCGGGTCCGCGCTCGCCGGGCGTGGGCGAGCCGTTGTACCAGCTGGCGGGCGCGCCGGGGCCGTCCGGGGGGACCTCGAGGGTGCCGTTATCGCGCAGGCCGAGGCTGAGCAGCTCCGAGGTCGCACCGGTTGACGGAATGCGGAAGGAGGCCGGCCGGGACTCGGGGAGGACAGGGAGGTCCGGAGACGCCGTCGGCGTCTGAACCTGCGGTGCCGCCGTCGCCGGTGCAGGGGTGGGTGTGGTCGACGGCGTGGACGAAGTCGTCGGCGGGTTCTCGAGCATCTGGGCCGGAGCCTCGGAGGCGCAGCCGGAGAGCAGGAAGAAGGCGACCGCCGCAGCAGCCAGGCGGCTTCTACGGCGGTTGCCGGAAGAACTGATCATGCGTAGGACGATATCCGATTCGGTTCGACGATGGACGGTCAGGCCCAGGGCCTGACACCTATAGACAGGTGAACGTGGCCCGGGCGGACCAAATCGTCAGTGCATTCGAATAGGTTCTGTATGAACGGTCCGCGCTGGGCGGGCCGCTGATATTGAAGGTAGAACAGTATGCAACAGGAAACAGCTATCGCTCTCGAGGAAGCACAACGAGCGCTCCTCGCCAAGATCACTCAGACGGCGCCATCGGTGGGCTCAAGCCACCGGATACTTCACCTCGCTGAGGCATTTGCGCTTCTTCAGGGCACTGCAACTCCTCGGGGGACGGCAAGCTCAGAGTAGATAAGGGGCTAGGGCGGCTCACTGTGAAAGCGGTGCGCCGCCCTTTCGTCACAAAAGTGATGTTGTAGTCGTGTGTTAACCGAGAAGCCCCGGGCAATCTCGGTATAACGCAAATTCTTGTATGCACCTTCTGTTGAGACGACCGCAGTACCGCTGGCATGGTTTAGTACTCAGCGAATCAGAGGCTCGATGCGAAGTCCGATCGTTCGAAGCGGGACGGGCGCCACCGCCCTGAAAGTGCGGTCAGGGTCGTCCTGCTGGCCGTTGTTTTGCGGTCAATATTGCGGCTCGTGACTTCCTATGACGCACATTCTTGGATTTCACCGTGATGCGTCCAGTAGGGTCAAACACAGAATCAAGAGTTCCAACGCAAAACCCTGGTTTGTTGGACGGCAACCCTCTCGCTGTAGCGGGGTGCCCCAGGTGAGGATTCGGCCCGGCCGGCGCAGATGACCGGAGGGCAAGTACGGCACTTCCTCCGGTTGTGCCCTGAACGAGGGTTCTTTTGCCATGTCCTTATCCCCGCACGCCTCCGGCTCACCGCGCCGGATCCGCTTCAACGCCTTCGACATGAATTGCGTCGGTCATCAGTCTCCCGGGCTGTGGCGCCACCCCGAGGACCAGTCCTGGCGGTACAAGGACCTCCACTACTGGGCTGAGCTCGCTAAGACGCTCGAGAAGGGCCTGTTCGACGGCATCTTCATTGCCGACGTCCTCGGCACCTACGACGTCTACGGCGGCTCCAACGAGGCAACGCTGCGCCAGGGCACCCAGACGCCGGTCAACGACCCGTTCCTCCTGGTCTCCGCCATGGCCCTGGTGACCGAGCACCTCGGCTTCGGCGTCACTGCGGGCACGGCGTACGAGCATCCGTACCCGTTCGCCCGCCGCCTCTCCACGCTCGACCACCTCACCAACGGGCGGTTCGGCTGGAACGTCGTTACCGGGTACCTCCCCTCGGCGGCGCGGAACCTCGGGCAGACCGACCAGCTCGAGCACGATGAGCGCTACAACCACGCCGACGAGTACCTCGAGGTGCTCTACAAGCTGCTCGAAGGCTCCTGGGAGGACGACGCCGTCGTGCGCGATACCGAAAGCGGCGTCTTCACCGACCCCGCGAAGGTCCACGGAATCGGGCATGAGGGCAAGTACTTCACGACGCCGGGGATCCACCTCAGCGAACCGTCCCCGCAGCGCACCCCGGTGATCTACCAGGCCGGCGCCTCCGCCCGGGGGATCGCCTTCGCCGCGGGCAATGCGGAGGCCGTCTTCGTGGGCTCGCCGACCCGGGCGATCCTCAAGGAGACCGTCGCGAAGATCCGCGACGCCGTCGAGGCCGCCGGACGCGACCGCTACTCCGTGCGCATCTACACGATGCTCACCGTCATCACCGACGAGACCGAGGAGAAGGCGCACGCCAAGCACGAGGAGTACAAGAAGTACGTCAGCTACGAGGGGGCGCTCGTGCTGCTCTCGGGCTGGCTCGGCATCGACCTGTCGGTGTACGACCCGGATGAGCCGCTCGGCAACGTGAAGTCGAACGCCATTCAGTCGGCGGTCGCGAACTTCTCCAAGGTGGAGGACGACGGCAAGCCGTGGACGGTGCGCGACATCGCCGAGTGGGCCGGCATCGGCGGGCTGGGCCCGCGCGTCGTCGGCTCCGGTGCGCAGGTCGCCGAGGAGCTCCAGGCGTGGGTGGAGGAGACCGACGTCGACGGCTTCAACCTCGCTTACGCCATCACGCCGGGCTCGTTCGAGGACGTGGTGAAGTACGTGGTGCCCGAACTGCAGAAGCGCGGCGCGTACCCCACCGAATACGTCGAGGGGACGCTGCGGCACAAGCTGTTCGGCCGTGGCGACCGGCTGCCCGCCGAGCATCACGGCTCGAGCTACCGCCTCCAGCCCGCCGCCCGCTGACCTTCCAAGGACAACTCCATGATCTCCCTTCTTGAACTGACGAAAACCTACGGGCGTGGTGCGGATTCGGTCACGGTGCTCGACCGGCTCAACTTCGAGGTCGGCGCCGGCGAAATCTTCGCCGTCACCGGACCGAGTGGTGCCGGCAAGAGCACGCTGGCCCAGTGCATCAACCTGCTGGAGCGGCCCACCTCAGGATCGGTGGTCGTGAACGGCGAGGACCTTTCGAGCCTTCCGGAGAAGCGGCTCCGGGCGGCGCGGCGGCGGATCGGCACGGTGTTCCAGTCGGCGAGCCTGTTGAGCCGGCGCACGGCGTCGGAAAACATCGCCCTGCCGCTGGAATACCTTGGCGTGACGCCGGGGGAGATCAAGGCTCGGGTGGGGGAACTGATCGACCGCGTCGGGCTGGGGCCCAAGGCCCACTCGTACCCGTTCCAGCTCTCCGGCGGGCAGGCGCAGCGCGTCGGCATTGCCCGGGCGCTGGCCCTGCGTCCCGCCATCCTGTTAGCGGATGAGGCGACGTCGGGCCTGGACCCGGACACCACCAGCTCCGTGGTGGAACTGCTGAAGCAGCTGCGGACCGACCTCGACCTCACGGTCGTCTTCATCACCCACGAGATGGACACGGTGCGGCAGATCGCCGATTCGGTGGCGCGGCTCGAGCGCGGGCAGATCGTCGAGACCGGGCCGCTGGTCGACCTGCTGACGGACCACGGCTCCCCGCTGGGCCGGGCGCTGCAGCCACGACGCGGTTTTGCAGCGGCCGACGACGGCGCCGCCACCTGGTACGTCACCTACGACTCGGCCGATGTGCCGGGGGACTGGATCCAGCGGGTCTCCGCGGATCTTGCCGTGCCGATACACCTTCTCGGCGCATCGGTCGAAACGGTGCACGGCATCAATACCGGCAGTGCCACCCTCGGAATCACTGCGCGGTCCGACGAGGCCGTCCAGGCGGTTTTGGCCCGGTATGGGTTGAGCGGTACGCCCGATGCCCGTCGGGAGGCCACTGCCGGGGGAGTGCCGGTTTCACTGGTCCGGTCCGGAGCGGTTCCGGCGCTGGAGGGCGCAGCATGAGCGCCGTCGTCGGTGGGGCGATTTATGTCCCCCGGGCCGATGTGCCGGTGGCCGAGCTTCCCGCACTGCTGCTGCCCGCCTACGGCGAGACGGTGCTGATGGTCGGCATCGTGATGGCGATTGTCCTGGTGGTCGGGACGCCGCTGGGCGTCCTGCTTCACAATGTCGCACCGGGCGGGCTCTTTGAGCGGCCGTCGCTGCATGCGGTGCTGGGCTGGATCATCAGCGTGGGGCGGTCGCTGCCGTTCCTGATCCTGATGGCGTCGATCGTGCCGTTCACCCGCTTTATCACCGGGACGAACATCGGCATTGCCGCCGCGGTGGTGCCGATGTCCCTGGCCGGGATTGCCTTCTTCACCCGAATCGTCGAGAACGCGCTGCGGTCGGTGCCGCCGTCGATCGTGAGGGTGGCCCGCGCCTCGGGCGGGTCGAACCTGCAGATCATGAGGTCGGCGCAGTTCGGGGAGGCGGTGCCGGCCGTGCTCGGCGGGCTGACCATCCAGGTCATCGCCATGATCGAGTATTCGGCGATTGCCGGGACGATCGGGGCCGGCGGCATCGGCTACGTCGCGGTGACCTACGGCTACCAGCGGTTCGACAACACCGTCATGCTCGCGACCATCCTGATCCTCGTGGCGACCGTCGCCTTCGTGCAGGTTGCCGGCGACCGGCTGGTCCGCTGGGTGACGCCGCAGAAGCGGCTGCAGCGGGCCTGACTCACTCCTCTCTATCCTTTTCTTCTCAATATCGCGCTGTGTTCCAGCGCGCCCTCGAAAGGCTTCGCCATGTCTGAAAATACTCCTTCCCCGTCCGCCACCCCCGGCTCCTCCGTGCACGGCTTCACCCTGCGGAAGCGGCGCAAGGCGCCGTGGATTGCCGGCGGTGCCGCCGCCGTCGTTGCGGCGGGTGCCTTTACCGCAGTGCCGCTGCTGAACCCCGAGAAATCGGCCGCAGAGACCGAGGGGGCCACCCTGCTGGTGGCCACCGCCGAGGGCAACCATGCCGAGCAGGCCCTGGTGGAGTTCATCGATGAGGAGGTGGCCCCGAAGTACGGGATCGACATTGAGTTCAAGGGCCTCAGCGACAGCAACACCATCAACCGGGCGGTGAGCGAGGGCGAGGTCGCGGCCACGATCTACCAGCACAAGCTGTGGCTGGGGCAGGTGCTCGAGGCGAACCCGGATTTCCGGGAGACGGCGGTCGGCCCGGTGTTCCGGTGGGGTTTCGGGATCTGGTCGGATAAGTACAAGACCGTGGAGGAGATTCCCGACGGCGCGACGGTGTCGCTGTATTCGGATCCGGCGAACGAGGCCCAGGGGCTGTGGCTGCTGGAGCGGGCCGGGCTGATCACGCTGAAGGAGGGCGTGAACAAATGGGAGGCGACGCAGAAGGACATCGCTTCGAATCCGAAGAACCTTCAGTTCCGGCTGCTGGACTTCGCGGCGCAGTCGAGGGCGCTGCCGGACCTCGACGCCGCCGTGGGGTACACGGAGTACTACACGGCGGCGAAGATCCCGTTGGAGCAGCAGATCTTCGCCCCGCCGGCCCCGGATGAGTTCGCATCCCAGTTGACCGTGGGAACGGAGTACCTGGAGACGGAAAACATCAAGAAGCTGACGGAGGCGTTCCAGGACCCGGCCGTGCAGGAGTTCCTGGCCACCGACCCGGAGGTGAAGGGGCTGCTGCTGCCGATCGAGGGGGAGTAGCGGGAGCGAGGCGGTGCACTTCGTTCGCTTCATGACCGCACTTGGCCAATGAGACTTCGGCTGGCGGAGGTCACCGTTGCGCAATTGCGTCACCCCACGAGAAGGCTCAAAAGGTCCATGGAGAGCCGGCTGCCGGACGGCCCTCAGATGTCGATGGCCCAGTTTGCGTACCACCATGGTCGTGGATATCACCGAGCTCGCCGACGTTCCTGAGATCCGGGCCTCGCTTGAGCCGCTCGCTGCGCGGCGGGCCGCCCAGGTGGCGACGGCGGGGATGCTGGCCGAGCTGCGTGAGACGGCCGCTGCTATTTCAGGGAACGCCCTGACGGAGGGCGCCTTGTACGACCTGATGCGTTTCGACATGAAGGTCCACCGCCGCATCTAGCACGCGGAGCTGTTTGAGACGATCGCCGGGGGAGACGCGGACCGTACCGGGGATCTTGCGCTGGAGCATTTGACGAGTTTCGAGCAGGCCGTTCGGCGAGTGCTCTGATCCTGCTGAGCTGTTGTCTGATTGACTGGGGCGAAGACGGAACGCGCCAGCTGACGTCTCGTCTCGTCCCTTGGTGTTCGAGCCGCGCAGGGTGCCGTAGATCGCCGTCGTCGCGGCGGCGGGGGCCGTTCTGCGGTGTCGCTGCTGAATCCGGGCGAATTCGTCACGGTGTCGATGCGGGTGATGAGTGCAGGGGACGGTTATAAGGACGTACTGCGCACGGTCGCCGGTGGTGACGGTGAACGCCTTCTGTCGACGCCGTCGACTTGGTACTAAAGTGCAAATAGGCACTCCTCCGGGGCGGTGGATGGGCGGGCTGCCAAGCCCGCAGTGCAGAGGACCGCGCACTAAGCTCCTATGCACGCTTTGCGACGGGGCGGGACCATAACTGAAGCGACGAGGCCCGCCGGGCAACTTTTCGCTTGATAGGCTCGCCTCCGGCCGGTGACCTATGCGGAATTGTGTTCTGCGAACAACTCAGCTTGATCTAGCACGAGCTCGATCGCCTTCGCTTCTGCATCCGGTGGATAGTCATATCTCGCCAGGATACGGCGCACCCTCGACCGCATCGTGGCGAGGACTGACTCCTTAAGGTTCCAGTCGATCGTCGCTGACTGGCGCACTGACTTCACTAGGTCGCGTGCGATCGCTTTGAGGGTCTCGTCTCCGAGTTCCAGAACGGCGGCGTCGCTTTGCGCGACGGCGTCGTAAAACGCGACTTCATCCTCGCGCAGCCCGAGCTCATCGTGGCGCTTCTGAGCGTCTCTCATCCGCTTCGCTAGCTTAACCAGCTCTACAATAATCTCCGCTGTCGTCAATGACCTGTTCGTATAGCGATTGACCGCTTCGTCGAGCATCTCAGAAAATTTTCGTGCCTGCACGAGATTCGTTTTTTGCACGCTGCGGATCTGGTCGTTGAGCAGGCGCCGCAGCAGTCCCATTTGAAGGTTTGGCTTCTCTTTGTCGGCTAGTGAGTCGAGGAACTCATCGCTGAGGATCGAGATTTCAGGTGCCTCCACACCCGCGAGCTTGTAAATGTCGACGACCTGATCGGCCGCGACTGCGTCGTTTAGTAATTGTCGGAGTGCCGTGTCTATCTCGACTGCGCCGGAACCACCGCGGCCTGAGTCAGGGTTCTGGATCTTGAGGATCGCCGCACGCACATCAGCAAAGAGACGAACATCATTCCTGATTGCTGCGGCTTCGTCCCGTGCACCAGCCAGAGCGAACGCCTTGGCTAGCGCGAGCACTTGGTCGTTGAACCGTGACGTGCGATCAGGGTCCGCCATGATGAAGTCGAGGACTCTCGCATACTCTCCCAACCTCTGCGAAGCCGACAGGTCAGGGGAGGCGTCGTAGTCGACTGCATGGAGAAGGCCACGAATGACGTCGTGCTTTTCCAGCATCACCTGGACCATCTCGTCGATCGGGACACCAGTCTGATCGCGATCGGACGGTGAGTATTCCGCCAGCGCCGTCTGGAGATTTGCGAACACTCCGACGTAGTCGACAACAAGTCCGCCAGGTTTGTCGCGGAACGTCCTGTTGACGCGCGCAATTGCCTGCATCAGGCCCGCGCCCTGCATGGACTTGTCCACGTACATCGTGTGCAGTGAGGGGGAATCAAATCCCGTCAACCACATGTCACGCACGATGACCAGCTCCAGCTCGTCGTCGGCGCTCTTGGCACGCAGCTTCAGGCTTTTCCTCACGTCTTTGGAGTGGATGTGAGGCTGGAACTCCGCAGGGTCAGCAGCTGTCCCCGTCATCACGACCTTGATCTTCCCCTTGGCCGGATCATCCGAGTGCCACTCAGGACGCAGCGCGACAATCTTCTCGTAGAGGCGCACCGCAATTCTGCGGCTCATTGCCACGACCATGCCCTTTCCAAACAGGGATTCGCGCCGCCTCTCCCAGTGCTCAACGATGTCTTGGGCCACCACGTCGAGGCGCGAGTCAGCACCGATGATAGCCTCGAGCCGCGACCAGCGTGACTTCGCAGCGATCGCCGTGTCTTCTTCGACATTCTCCGTGATCTTGTCAGCTAGCTCATCAAGGGCTGCGAGGTCGGCCGCGGAGAGGTCAATCTTCGCCAACCGGGATTCGTAGTAGATCCTGACAGTAGCGCCGTCCTCGACGGCCCTCGTGAGGTCATAGACGTCCACGTAATCGCCAAAGACCGAACGGGTCGACTTGTCATTCGACTCGATTGGTGTTCCCGTGAACCCGAGATAAGTAGCACCAGGGAGCGCATCACGCATGTGTTTCGCCAGACCTGACTTGAGCCGGCCGTGACGATCCAGCGTCTCACTGAATCCGTACTGGCTACGGTGCGCCTCGTCGGCGATCACAACCACGTTCCGACGGTCTGTCAGCACAGCGTTGATGTCGCCGTCTTCGCCGGGAGCAAACTTCTGCAGCGTCGTAAACACGATCCCGCCTGACGCCCGTTTGAGTTTCATGCGGAGGTCCGACCGCGTCGACGCTTGCATCGGCATCTCAGGGAGGATGCGCGCTGGCGCGAAGGTTTCACCGAACAGCTGGTCGTCAAGGTCGTTCCGGTCAGTAATGAACACCAATGTTGGATTCGCCATGCGCTGATCCCGCATGATCTTCCCCGCGAAGAAAACCATCTCGAAACTCTTACCCGAGCCCTGCGTGTGCCAGACGACCCCACCTCGTCGGTCTCCATCGGGGCGGGATGCCTGCACGGTCGACTCGACAGCCGCATTGACGGCCCAGAACTGGTGGAACTTTGCCAACCGCTTCAAGAGTTCGCGCGTCGGCTGCCCGGTTGCCTTGTCCGCGACCGTCTCGTCGCTAAACACAATGAAGTTTTTCACCAAGTCCAAGAACCGCCTCGGTTCGAAGACACCCTTGATCAGTACCTCAAGCGCAGGGCGGTTGCTGACAACCTCGCGGCCCTCGATTGTTTTCCATGGCGCGTAGTGCTCGAATGCCCCCGAGTAGCTGCTCATCGCGGCCGATGTGCCATCCGAAATCACCGTGATCGCATTGGGTATGAAGACGGATGGGATGTCGTGCCGGTAAGTCTGCACTTGGTTCCAGGCTGACTTCAGTGTTGCCTGCTCGGCGGTGAGGTTCTTCAGCTCGAGCAGTGCCAACGGCATTCCATTGACCATTACGAGCACATCGGGTCGGCGGCGCTTGCCGTTTTCTACGATAGTGAACTGGCTAACCACAACCCAGTCATTGTTTCCCGGACTTTCGAAGTCGACTAGCCACAGACGAGACGTGCGCAGCAATCCATCTTCGCCACGGTGCTCCACTGGCACGCCCTCGGTTATCAACTTGTGTAGGCGAGCGTTTTCGTCGATTGGACTTTGCGACTCCGCGCGCTGTACTCGCTTCACGGCCTCTTCGATGAGCGCAGGACCCGTGCCTGGATTGACTCGGCGAATCGCATCGCGCAGCCGCCCGGTGAGCATCACGTCCTCGTACGAGCCCCGTTCAGACGCAGGCTCACCGGGGGCAATGATCGGACCGCGGAGCCGGTGGTAACCCATCTCGGCGAAATACTCCAGAGCGGCCTGCTCGACGACATTTTCGTTGAATGAAATCATGATCGTTCCTTCGACTCGCCCGCGAGATTCAGCGACTCTCGCAACGTACCTTTTACGAGCTTCACACTGCTATCTGAGGCGTCAGCCTGGGCCGCTGCCCTCGACACCTCACGCATAACCAGAGATGTAAAGGTCTCTCGGTTCGCCCAGTCGAGAGGTAAGTCATTTTCGACCGCACCCAACCTCTGCTCGACGTGCAAAACGAACTCGGCACTGACGTGGTCCCGTAAACCCTCGATGGCTGGACGCCAGTCAAATTTGGATGTGTTAACGGACTGGACGGCAATATTTTCGGGCGCGGCAATGAACCGATCCCGGAGAGCAAAGTCCGACGACTCGATCGCATTCTGCGCACGCACAGAGAGAAGTAGTCCTTCGACGTCGATTACCTCCGGCAAGCTCGCCCCATCTAGGACGAACGCATCGTCGAAACGCGCGCGCCTCAGGGTCAGCCCAGTACTGGCGTCCAGCTCATTAGCCGTCACTTCGAACGGGAACCGCGACTCCGAAAGGTCTACAGCGCCGACAGCGCCCGACAGGTTCAGCAACGGGCCCGGAGCGGAATTCCGCAAGTTGAACCGGGCAAATGAGGCCTCTGCGAGAGACAGTGTTATCTGCCTATCTCCGGTTCCAAATCTAGAGCGCAGCGTCTTAGATCCGACCTGGATCTCGCCCTGCACCTCAGCGCCATCCAACAACAGGTCGCCCTCGAACTCCTCGAATCCGAGCGTTATGTCTCCGGTGACACGCACCTCCTGAGCATTGAGCGACCCTGCCATCTTTTCTCCCGCGAGTGAGATACTGCCGTCAATGATGGCTCCAGCAACGTTCAACTCGGTCCAAGAAGGACTCCACTGGACTTCCAACTCGCCATTGCATTTCATACGCGTAAGGTTCGGTGGGGTGTCGGTGACGCCGATGGGGAGCCGTAGGTCACCGAGGATAAGGGAATGGCTCAGATCCAACGCGCCGAGTCCTGCTACTCGAGAGAAGTCGGCATCGCCGAGAACCACTCCTTGGAAATCCCCAGAGCGAATACGCCATTCAGCTTCCGGTGTCGAGAGTCTCCGCAACAGCTCCGCAGTTATTAGTCGCACCTCTTCCCGAGTCCCGCGCCCGCCGGCAACGTCGGGATCGTCCAGATCAGCGTTTCCACGAAGCCCCCGTAAATGCGAAACCAGCACGTCAAAGCAGCGCTGTGTTCCGTTCTTCCACTCGTCCCCTAGGACGAAGACCAGGTGTGCGCCGGCGATTCGAGAAATGGCATGGTCGTCGGCCAGCAAGCCCACAGCCGTCGAGAATCGCTCAATCAAAGCCGACTCTTGGTCGGTGCGATGTTTCTCGGCGGCTCTTTCCCCCTCCGTTACATCGAGCTTCCCGCGAGCCTCAGCAATCAGATGTGCACGAAGCCGCAAAACGGCGTAGGCCGCGGTGAGCGCACCAGCTATCAAGGTGGCAGCTACGAGTACCGGGTTCGCTACATTCGCTGTTGCTGGGAGAGAGAAATCCTCAGCGCCAAATGCCACCAGAAGAAGTAGTGCATAGAGGCCGATAAGTCCGACAATCACGGCAAGCACCAGCGGCAACAATGGCGCACGAAGGAGCCATGGATCGCCTCCATGAGAAATGCGGGTCCTGCGGGCAACTACAGCCGCGACAACGACCATGATCCCGCAAAGGACTATGCAGGCCGCCGCTGTTACGAGCGTCACCGGCCAGTCAATCATGCGGCTTCCTCATCAGGCACCCGAAGTCGGCCAGATAAAAGCTCGGGGAGAAGAGCCTTTCGGATCGCCTCAATCCTCGATGTTTCGGTCGCGAGCCGTTCTGCCCGCGCTTCCAAAGAGAGCAGTGTCGGTTCCAATTCAGCGGAATGCAAAGCGCTGGGCAGGGTGACCCGGAGAGAGCCGAGCCGAGTTGGGCTAAGTTCGGTCTGGCCAGTGCTTCCGGTTGCCAACTCTTCGATATCGTCTTGCCGGTGAAGCAGTGCGTAGGCAAGCACCGTGGGTGGCACCGCCCCGGGGTCTGCCTTCACAACCGAGACATGTCCATCGACGAAGACTTCGCCCTCGTGCCACCGCGCTAAACGTCCCAAAGTTCCTGTCCCCGTGGAATTAACCAGAATGTCTCCAGCTGTAGCGCGTTTATGCGGAGGAACCACTTTGTCGTGCATCCGGCGGGCCGGGGCGAGCGATACCCAACCATCGCGAATGCACTTTTGATTTACGACGAGCGGAGCCATGCTGTCCTCGTCGGCATACTTAGGCGCCACACCGCGAGCGATTGATCGGGACAGACTTGCGAGTGGCATGGTCCATGCCCCAAGCTCAACAGCCTCAAGATACCGCGCTCGCCCAAGAGAACGTAGCAACTCGCGTTGCCGGGAGTTGGACTCGATTTTATCATCGAGAGCCCCGAGAGTAGCGGCGATCGCGCGCTGCACCGGGAGCGGGGGAAGCTCGATTTGCACCTTAACCAATTCGGCTTGCCTGATTCCCTGCACCGTTGTGCCTGTCGTTCGCGACATGATGTCGTGACGCAGTTTGCCACCTCGAAGCGCATAAAACAGGTAGCGGCCATCCAGCACTCCTGGCTTCCCGCGTAGTCCAAAAACACGTTGTCCTAAAGCCCATTCAAAGTCATCGCCTAGAAATGCGACCTCGCCCGTGGGGGCTTCCGAGGTCAACAGGACGTCGCCTTTGCGAAGTTTGACGTTCATCCACTTCTCGTACATCTCGTGCGAAATGAAGCGATGTTCATTCGTGTCGACGACGCTGTTCTTGATATTGAGCGCAGAGATTACCCGATATCCTGTCGGTGACCAGTCGCCACCCAACTTTTTTGGTGTTTTGCCGCGATGATCGATGAGAACCTCTAACGCTTCGCCAAGCGGTAGTCGAGATCGCGTCACTTGAGCGCTCCAAGCCGAATCCGAACTTCCTGCTCTAGTTCTCGGCCGCGGTCGAATTCATCGAACAGTTCGCCAGTGAGCCGCTCTAGCTTGTCGGTGATTGGTTCGTCATCTATCTCTGCCTCTTCGGCGCCAACGTAACGACCGGGAGTGAGGATGAAGTCATGCTCTGCAATCTTGTCGAGGGTCGAGGACTTCGCGAAGCCTGGAACATCCTCGTAATCTCCCTCGTGATTGCGCCAAGCGTGATAAGTGCCCGCGATCTTTTCAATGTCATCGTCTCCGAGTACGCGAAGCTTGCGCGATTCCATCGTGCCGAGCTTTCGGGCGTCGATGAACAGCACCTCATCGTGTCGTTTACGGTGACCGTTGCCGTTTCGGCCCCTCGAGACGAACCAAAGCGAGACTGGGATGCCGGTGTTGAAGAAAAGCCTGTCGGGCATGGCGACGATGCAGTCGACGAGACCTGCTTCCACGAGTTTGCGTCGGATTTCACCCTCGCCACCGCTCTTCGACGAGAGAGAGCCATTCGCCAGGACGAATCCAGCCGTGCCGTGGGGTGCAAGATGATAGATGAAGTGCTGTACCCACGCAAAGTTCGCATTGCCCGGGGGTGGAGTGCCGAACTGCCAGCGGGGGTCATCCGACAATTTCGCGTCCCACCAATCCGAGACGTTGAACGGTGGATTCGCGATTACGTAATCTGCCCGCAAATCCGGGTGAAGATCGTTGCTGAACGAGTCGTCCGAATGCGATCCCATGTCGGCTTCGATGCCTCGAAGCGCGAGGTTCATCTTTGCGAGTTTCCAAGTCGTGTCGGTGAACTCCTGCCCGTAGACGGATATGTCAGTGCGCTTGCCACCGTGCGCCTTCACAAACTCGGCCGACTGTACGAACATGCCTCCCGAGCCCGCAGCGGGGTCGTAGACACGTCCCTTGTACGGCTCCAACATTTCGACGAGCGTCTTGACCACCGAGCGCGGTGTGTAGAACGCCCCGGCGTCTTTGCCGGTCTCCTTGCCCGCGAATTGGCCGAGGAAGTATTCGTACACCCGGCCTAGGACGTCGTCCGCACCGTGATCGTCGGTCTCAGTGAACCCGATGGAGCTGACGAGGTCCACAAGCTCACCGAGGCGTCGCTTGTCGAGACTGTCGCGTCCATAGTTGCGGGGTAGGACGCCACGAAGAGACGGATTCTCCTTCTCGATAAGGTCCATCGCCTGGTCAATCTGCTGACCGATGCCGGGCTGCTTCGCCTGAGACTTAACGAAGCTCCAGCGCGAGAGCGACGGAACCCAGAACACATTGTGGCTGGTGTACTCGTCGCGTTCCTCAAGGAACGATTCGATCCGTTCAGGCTTGATGCCATCGGATGCGAGCTCGTCCTTGAGCTGCACACGACGCTCCTCGAACCGATCTGAAACGTACTTCAGGAAAACCAGTCCAAGCACGACGTGCTTATACTCGCTCGGCTCCTGATTGCCGCGCATCTTGTCGGCGGCTTCCCAAAGCGTCTGTTCGAGTGTCTTGCCTGGTTTCGGCTTTGCGACAGGTCTTGCCATCTACTGTGACTCCTTCGTGCGACGATCGCACCTCAATTTGTACTTGTGTGCTCAAGCTGAATGATACGGGTGACCAGCAGAATCCCCGCGGCCAGTGGTCCACGCTAGGAGTTCGTCGGCCACGATCTGATCCAACTTATCCCCGCGATACTCGAGGCGAGAGGGTTTCACGTGCTCTATGTCCCCGCCCCGAGCCGACGGTGGTGTTCTCGCCGGGCGCGGTGCGATCATTGCTTCTGACTCGATTGAGCGGGAATTTAGGCACGGGCGGGAGGTGAAACGGTGACCGGTGGCGGTGTAACTGGGGAAAGCTTTTCCCTCCTTTCATGTGCTCGCGAAGTGCGTCGGGGACGACGGGCACATTGGGTAGATCGATAAATTCGACGCTGAGCCACTCAACGCCGGTGGGATGTAACTGAACTGCATTAGGCTCCGGGAGAGACTCCTGAGCGATTCTGAGAAGTCGGTAGTCCGCGGTGTTGCTGAGCGGTCGATTTCGCTGGGTGTCAGTCAGACAGGAGATCAATGAGTTTTAGAACATGAGCACGATCGTTCTGCTGATTCACTTCTATCTCTCCGGACATTCGTTTTCACCCCCATGCTGTGCTCGAGGCCAATCCTGGCTTTCGGGAGACGGCGGTGGGCCCGGTGTTCCGGTTGGGTTTGGGCATCTAGTCGGACAAGTACAAGACCGTTGAGAAGATCCCCGAGGGTGGGACCGTGTCGCTTTATTCGGATCCGGCGAACGAGGGCCAGGGGCTGCCCACGTGGCGACGGCGGGGATGCGGGCCCAGCTGCGCGAGGCGGCTGCAGCTATCTCGGGGAACGCCCTGGCGGTGGGCACCCGTACGACCTGATGCGTTTCGACATGAAGGTCCACCGCCTAATCTACCGGGCAGCGGCGAACCCGCGCCTCGAGGATGTGCTGATCCGCTACGACAAGCTGGTGACCCGAATCTGGTGCCTGGTGGTCGAGAAGGTGCCGGCGGTGGCCGAACACATCGCCGAGCATGCGGAGCTGTTTGAGACGATCGCCGGGGGAGATGCGGACCGTACCGGGGATCTTGCGCTGGAGCATGGGACGAGTTTCGAGCAGGTCGTTCGGCGAGTGCTCCGATCCTGCACTTTAACAATCCCTGGGTGCGGTACCGGTTCACCTAGCTGTGAGCACAAGTGCGCGAGACGGACTTTTTCCTCTAAGGGCGCCACGGGTCACCCGGTCCGGACACGGTCGATGAGGATACAACTACCGGCCGAAGCCAGTCGCTACTACGGCGGGACATAAGTACCCCTTAGTTCTCCTGGTGTGGTGCTCACCCTCTGAAGAGGTCTTCATCCATTCACGGAGCGACCTAATGTCCAGGTGCAATGAGGTCACGCTCTAGATCTCTGGTCCTCGACAAGAGCCTACAGCTTGTCGATCCAGGTGTCCTCGTCGCGAAGGTCCCATGCGGAGGCCCCGGAAGTACTCAGTTTCGCATCGGACGTGGCCTTGATGCGTTCAATGATTCGGCGAGCTTCATGCTCGAAAAGATCCCGCAACGAGGAAACATCTCGAATCACCGCGGACTGGACTATCTCCTTCCGCTGATCCTGGTCGTCGATTCCGGCCGCCAAGAACTGGTCGCGAATGGCGCGCATCTGGTCATCCCTGATGGGCTTGTTCTCGGGCGGTGTAGGTGGCTGAGCGGCAGAGCCGAGGTCGAAAAGTGAGTCTGTCACCATTCGAGGATAGGCCACTGGCCTGCGACCGAAGGCGGCCCCGGATACAAATGCACCACCAGCTGGTTTCGGGAGTCACTCCCGAAAGGCGGCAATCCCCGACGATCGCTGCAACTGTCGTCTAGTCATGCGTCAGCCGGGCGCATTGGTATGGCGGCACCACGCCCACCCAGTCGTATGCGGCGGCGCCAGCTGAAACAACCTCTTGGTCCTACTCTACTGCATCGGTACGGCGCACTTCTCGGCGAGCAGTCTCAGCGAGGCTGGTTGAGGTTCGCTCCACAGTAGAGTGGCATACGAGTTAGGCCGAGCGTCATACTTCGTCGGTGATGGCTGTGAGACTGAGCCGATACGGTGTCACACCTCCGTCCGGAGAGTGTCGCACCGGCTTTGATGAAAGACTTCGAGGATTTGATTTATGAGTGCGCGTATTTCCCTGCCCGAACTGGAACAGTACCTTGCTAAGGCTGCGGACATTCTCCGCGGCAGCATCGACCAGGCCGATTTCAAGGCATACATTTTCCCACTGATGTTCTTCAAACGAATCAGTGACGTCTACTTGGAAGAGTTCGCTGAGGCGCTGGAGGAGTCTGGCGGCGACCACGAGTTCGCGGCCTTCGCCGAAAATCACCGCTTTGCCATCCCTGGTGGCAACCTGTGGGATGACGTGCGCGGCCACACCGAGAATATCGGCGGTGCCCTCCAGACGGCGTTCCGCGAGATCGAGAAGGCCAACCCTGAGACGCTCTACGGCATCTTCGGCAACGCCAATTGGACCAACAAGGACAAGCTGCCTGACCGCAAGCTTGCCGACCTGGTCGAGCACTTCTCGAGCAAGGCGCTCTCCAACGCCAACGTGGCGCCGGATGTGTTCGGTAACGCGTATGAATACCTCATCAAGCGCTTCGCTGACCAGTCGAACAAAAAGGCTGGCGAGTACTACACCCCACGCTCGGTCGTAGGTCTGCTCATCAACATCCTCGATCCGATCGAGGGTGAAAGCGTTTATGACCCGGCTTGCGGCACCGGCGGGATGCTGATCGAGGTCATCGAGCATGTAAAGGCTGCCGGAGGGAGCCCCAAGACTTTGTGGGGCAAGCTCTACGGCCAGGAGAAGGTGCTCGCTACCTCTGCCATCGCGCGCATGAACCTGCTGTTGCACGGCGTCGAGGACTTCAAGGTTGTGCGCGAAGACACGCTGCGCGACCCCGCCTTCTACACGGGGAACCGCCTCGCGCAGTTCGACTGCGTTGTAGCTAACCCGCCATTCTCGTTGAAGAACTGGGGCGATGCCGAGTGGGGATCCGACAAGTGGGGCCGCAATGCCCTCGGTGGCGTCCCGCCGAAGGGGTACGCCGACTGGGCGTGGGTGCAGCACATGCTCACCTCCGCAAGGCCCAAGACCGGTCGTGTCGCGGTCGTTCTGCCCCAGGGCGCACTCTTCCGTCAGGGTGCGGAGGCAAGAATCCGTACTCACATCCTGAAATCCGGTGTAGTCGACGCCGTAATCGGACTTGCCCCCAACCTGTTCTACGGCACCGGCCTGGCCGCTTGCGTCCTGGTTCTACGACACCAGAAGCGCCGCGACAAGCAGGGCAAGGTTCTCTTCATCAATGGCGAGAGCTTGCTCAAGAAGGGGCGCAACCAGAACACATTGGAGCCCGAGCACGCTAAGCAGCTGCTTGATGCCTACGAGAGGTACGGCGACATTGACGGCTTCTCACGCGTCGTCGAGTTAGACGAAATAGCCGGCAATGGCTTCAACCTGAACATCCCACTCTATGTGGCCCCCGCCGACGCCGGTGAGAAGCTGACGGTCGAGCAAGCGCGCGCGGGCCTCGAAGCTGCCCACGCGAGAGCCACGGAAACTCGCTCGGCCCTAGAGGCAGAGCTGGCGAAGTGGGGGCTGTCGGCATGAGTACGCGAATTACGCAGCGCGAGCTGGAATCATACCTGTGGAGCGCCGCCGTCGTCCTGCGCGGCCTCATCGACGCCGGCGACTACAAGCAGTACATTTTCCCGCTGGTCTTTATGAAGCGGATCTCCGACGTCTACGACGAGGAGCACCTCGCCGCGATGGAGGTGTACGGTGACGAGAACCTGGCTGACCTCCCGGAGAATCATCGTTTTGTCATTCCCGACAACTGTCATTGGGATGATATCCGGTCTGTCACCAGTGACATCGGCAGTACGGTCCTTAAAGCCATGCGAGCGATCGAGTCAGCGAACCCTGATACCCTCCCGGGCGTTTTTGGCGACGGCGACTGGGGCAATAAGAACCTTCTGCCTGACTCGACGCTAAATGACCTGATCGAACATTTCTCGACCAAGACGCTGTCGATAGCGAATTTGCCCGAGGACGAACTCGGCAACGGGTATGAGTTTCTGATCAAAAAATTCGCTGACGACTCCGGCCATACTGCGCAGGAGTTTTATACCAACCGCACCCTCGTGCATTTGATGACGCTTATGTTGGAGCCTCAACCGGGGGAATCCATATATGACCCCACTTGCGGCACCGGAGGTATGCTCATCTCCACCGCCGCCGAGGTGAAACGTCAAGGCAAGGAGTGGCGCAACCTACGCCTCTACGGTCAGGAACTCAACTACGGGACGTCGGCCATCGCGCGGATGAACTTGTTCCTGCATGGTGTTACCGACGGTCACATCGCCCACGGTGATACTTTGTCGCGGCCGGCATTCCATAGCGCCAAGGGACAATTGCAGACTTTCGACGTCGTGTTGGCTAATCCGCCCTACTCCATCAAGGCGTGGAACCGGGACGCCTTCACCAACGACCCCTATGGGCGCAACCTGTGGGGGGTACCGCCACAGGGTCGCGCAGACTACGCCTTTTTCCAGCACATCGCCAAGAGCCTCGACCCCAAGACGGGACGAGCAGCGATCCTGTTCCCGCACGGCGTGCTCTTTCGCCGAGAGGAAGCTGCCCTGCGTGAGGCGCTTCTGAAGTCAGACCTGGTTGAATGCGTCCTTGGGCTCGGCGCAGGTTTGTTCTACAACTCACCGATGGAAGCGGTCGTCATCACGCTGCGCGCCAACAAGCGTGCCGAGCACAAAGGCAAGGTGCTGTTTATCAACGCGATCAACGAAGTCACCCGGGAGCAGGCTCAGTCGTTCCTGCACGAGTCCCACCAGATTAGGATCCTTGACTCTTACCGCGCCTTCAATGACATCAACCAGTTTGCGGCCGTAGCGACTCTCGATGAGATCGCCAGAAAAGGATTCAGTCTCGCAATCCCTCTCTATGTCGCCGGTGTGAAGGCCGCTCGTTCTATGGATCGGGTCGACGTTGTTGAAACGCTTGCGGCGTTGAGAGTTGCGGCTGCCGAATCCGAAGCCGCGGTCGTTGACGTTCTCGCGCGGCTGAGGACGGAGGTGTCGACATGAGCCTCGAGTTGGACCGATCCACGTGGAAACGCGTCGCTTTCGGTGACGTCATTGACAGCATTACCGAGCGCGTCGATAACCCATCGGAAGCCGGGGTTGAGCGATACGTCGGCTTGGAGCACCTGGATCCGGGCGTCATGACAGTTCAGAGGTGGGACTCTCCTGACAAAGTGGAGGCTCAGAAGCTGCGATTCGCTTCTCGCGACGTGATTTTCGGGCGTCGCCGTGCCTATCAAAGGAAGGTTGCTATGGCCGAGTTTGAGGGCATTTGCTCGGCGCACGCGCTCGTCCTTCGAGCCCGGTCTAACTATGTCGACCCCGCATTCCTCCCTGTGTTTCTCTCCAGTGACTACTTCCTCGACCGTGCCATCGAGATTTCTGTCGGATCATTGTCTCCGACGATCAATTGGCGGGATCTGAAGGTGCAGGAGTTCGACCTCCCGCCCCTCGACCAGCAGAGGCGCATCGCCGATCTCTTCTGGGCCATCGAAGGCCATCGGTTGGCTCTTCGATCGGCTCAAGAGTCGGCTCGATCACTACTCAGCCACATTCGAGCGGCGATGTTTACGGTCAGAACAGACGAAACACGCGCTAATGAGCTATTTCACATAACTATCGGTCGCCAGCGGTCCCCGAAACACGAAAATGGGGATTACATGGTTCCGTATTTGCGGTCGGCGAACGTGACCGCCCAAGGCATCGGTGTAGGCGACGTGAAGTCGATGAATTTCACGCCCAAGGAGCAGGAGAAGTTTGCGCTGAAGGCCGGGGATGTGCTCGTGTCCGAAGCGAGTGCCAGTGCACTTTCCGTCGGTATGCCTGCCGTCTGGCGTGAGGAGATAGCTGGTGTGGTTTGTTTTCAGAACACCCTTCTGCGCTATCGCGCCATTGAAGGAGTCTCCGTTCCTGCTTTCGTAGAACACTATTGCCATTGGGCATTTGAAACCGGTGGTTTCCTGTCAGCAGCGTCCGGAACAAACATCCGCCACATCGGCGTCGGTGGTGCAACTTCAATGAAGCTGGGCCGATCGACAATCGCCGAACAGCGAGCGTTCGTTCACCAAGCGTCGGCCGTGAATGCCGCGATCGAAGCGTTGAATAGCGAGCAAAGGACACTGAAAGAGTTGGTGATCGGACTGAGTGACGAAATCTTTGGAGGCAGCTGATGACTCAATTCAACGAGGCCAACTCGGTTCGGGACTTCGTCCGGGACCTCGTGAAATCGATCGACGCCCAGTGTCTGGCAGGGAACCAGCTCCCGCGGCGGACGGACGAGGTGATGCTGGAAGGTCCGGTCAAGGCCGCGCTCGTCCGACTGAACCCGGAAATTGCTGTCGACCCGAACAAGGCCGACGAAGTCATCTACAACCTCCGTGCGATCCTGATAGCCGCCCGCACCAGCCCGCATCCCGTCGTAGCCAATGAGGAGTTCATGGCGTGGCTGACCGGACAGAAGTCGATGCCCTTCGGGCCAAATGGTGAACATACGACCGTTAGGTTGATTAACTTCGACAACCTCGAAGATGACTCATCGAACCAGTGGTGTATATCGACCGAAGTCACGTTCAAACAGGGGCGGGTGGAGAAGCGATTCGACCTCGTGCTGTGGTGCAACGGTTTCCCTCTTGTCGTGGGTGAGGCCAAGACGCCGGTTCGATCCGCGTACACGTGGATCGACGGTGCTGCCCAAATCCATGATGACTACGAGCAGAGCGTGCCGCAGTTCTTCGTGCCGAATGTGTTCTCCTTCGCCACCGAAGGCAAAGACCTCCGTTACGGCACGGTTGGGATGCCGGTGGAGCTGTGGGGCCCTTGGCGCGAGGAGACGACCAACGAGGATGCTCCAGCCAAGATTGGTCTGGTCGCCGTCAAGGAGGCCGTCCGCGGCGTCCTCAAGCCGGCGGCTGTCCTCGAGTTCCTGCGGTTCTTCACGATTTACGCCACGGACAAAAAGCACCGCAAAATCAAGATCATCGCGCGGTTTCAACAGTTCCAGGGAACAAATCTGATCGTCGAGCGGGTCCTGCTCGGCAAGACCAAGCAGGGCTTGATTTGGCACTTCCAAGGCTCGGGTAAGTCGCTGCTCATGGTGTTTACGGCACTCAAGTTGCGAGCGATGGCCGAGCTGACAAACCCCACGATTCTGATCGTGGTCGACCGTATCGACCTCGACACGCAGATCACCGGCACCTTCAACGCTTCCGACGTACCCGGTTTGGTGTCAACGGATTCACGCGCCCAACTGCAAACCCTGCTGAGCCAGGGGGCGCGGAAGGTCATCATCACCACGATCCATAAATTCGGTGAGGCGCCCGGTGTGCTCGACGCCCGCGACAACATCATCGCAATGGTCGACGAAGCGCACCGGTCCCAAGAGGGAGACTACGGACAGAAGATGCGCGAGGCTCTGCCCAACGCATTCTTGTTCGGTCTAACCGGCACCCCGATCAACAAGCGGGATCGCAACACCTTCATGTGGTTCGGCTCGCCGGATGACGAGGGCGGCTACCTCTCGCGGTACTCGTTCCAGGACTCGATCCGAGACGGAGCTACGCTGCCGCTGCACTTCGAGCCTCGTTTGTCCGAACTTCACATCGACCAGGAGTCGATCGACGCGGCCTTCGACGAGCTCGCCACGAATGAGCGCCTGACGGAAAGCGAGAAGATCACTCTGTCGAAGAAGGCGGCCTCAATCGAGGTGCTGATTAAAACGCCGTCGCGAATCTCAAAAATCGCCGCCGACATTGCCGGGCACTTCAAGTCGAAGGTCGAACCTGAGGCCTTCAAAGCGCAGGTCGTGGCCTACGACAAAGCATCCTGCGTTGCGTACAAGTCGGAGCTGGACAAGCACCTTGGCTCCGAAGCGTCCACTATTGTGATGTCGAAGTCCCGGGGCGACTCGCCTGACTGGGCGCAGTGGACTCCCGGTGCGGAGGCACTTGCGCAGATCGTCGCGCGATTCAACGATCCGGCAGATCCACTCAAGATCATCATCGTCACCGCGAAGCTGCTCACCGGATTTGATGCTCCGATCTTGTACTGCCAGTACCTCGACAGACCGCTCAAGGAGCACACGCTCCTCCAGGCCATCACCCGCACCAACCGCGTCTATCCGCCGAACAAGACTCATGGCCTGATTGTGGATTACCTTGGCATCTTCGACGACGTTGCCAGGTCGCTGGCCTTCGACGAAAAATCCGTGCAGCAGGTGATCTCCAATATCGAGGAACTTAAGGGACAAATTGGTCCCGCCCTCGCGGCTGCGCTTTTGTTTTTTCCTGGCGTTGACCGAACCGTTGGTGGCTACGAGGGCCTTGTACAGGCGCAGTCGGCGATCGCAAACGACGCGACCAAGGACGCTTTCGGGATGGCCTACAGCGTCGTGTCCCAGCTTTGGGAAGCGGTCAGCCCGGACCCCATGCTATCGCCGTATCGCGACGATTACCGCTGGCTCACTGACGTGTACGAGTCGGTGCGACCGTCCGACATCACTGGCCGCCTAGTGTGGCATGCTCTCGGCGCCAAGACCATTGACCTGATCAATGAGCACGTGCAGGTCGAGATCCCACAGGGTGAGGAAACGATCATCCTCGATTCCCAGACGATCGAAGATCTCATGACAGGAAAGCGGAACGACGTTCCGCGGGAAGAAATTGAAAGACAGATCACGGCTCGTATCGCGCGCCACCTCAACAATCCAGTCTTCATCGAGCTTGGTCAGCGGCTCAACGCCCTGCGGGAGAGGTACGCCGATATCCAGCAGTCCAGCCTCGACTTCCTGCGTGATCTGCTTGAGTTGGCTCGGGACACGGTTGCCGCCGAGAAAGTAGCCGACGACGTGCCTCGCGAAGAGCAGGGCATAGCCGCACTTACAGAACTCTTCGGTGCCCTCAGGGGTGAGGAGACTCCGATCATTGTCGAGAACGTCGTCAGTCGCATCGATGAGGTGGTCCGCGGTGTGCGCTTCGACGGTTGGCAGTCGACGATCCGCGGCGACCAGGAGGTCCGGCAGGCTCTCCGCCGGACACTCTACGTCCAGTTCAAAATCCGCGACAACGATGTTTTCGAAAAGGCCCTCGGCTATGTGCGCGAGTACTACTAACGCGCATCCAACAGCTCGCTCACTCGAACAATTGTCAGTTCCCGCGCTGGTCGACAGCCGGATCCTCGAAAGTGCAGACGGCACATCTTCGGGGCAGGTGTCCGCATCAACGTTAGGTAGGACACCTCTGGTTCAGAAGGACCCACCACCTTACAGCCGGCGGTAGTGCAATGTATGCCTTACGGGCGCAGATCTAACGGCTTGTAGGCCTGCCCGTCTTTCATCAATCCCAAAAGGTCATCCTGCCGCGCTTGCCCAAGTGTCAGCCGGTACAGAGCAAGCTTGGATAGCATCCGCTGGGTTCGCGAAACATCTCGACTGAGCGGGTGGTCGAGCAATCTCCGTTCGATCTTGTGCTCTCCTCGATGAATCCAGTGGGGAGCAAACTCATTCGCCTCATCCGTGGGAAGGGCACTCACATGGTCTGAGGCGGTTTGAAAGAGGCACTGCCAAGGGTCCGTTACTCCAGGCTTCAGGGCAGCCGGCCCGTGGAGATTGGCAACGTTCTTTCGCACCGCATGTCCCAGATACCTGTGCACCCGGCCCTCCCGCTGTTCGAAGTCAACGGGGTTGCTGGGCACGTTCCAGTGGATTACGGAGTGTGCCCACCAGTGAAAGTCGATACCTTCCTGACCAACTGAGGTGGATGCCAGGACGAAGGGCCAGAACGGGCTGTTAAAGGCCCTGCGGACGTCGGGCATGCGGTTGCTCTCGCCGTCGTCGGTCTTGACATTGCTATACCGCACGGCGAAACGGACGCCCATCCGAAGATCCTCAGACGACTTAGATCTGTCCGGATGCTTGGCAAGCATCTGTGCGGGTTTGAGGGACAAGGAGCGTCGTATGTCGTCCGCCAGGTCCCACAGCTGCTCTGAAGTCATGACGCCCGGGCCCTGCTGGCTGCGGAGCTGGAAGACGTACTCATCCAGGACTGCTTGCAGGTTACCTGCTTCGCAATACCGGAGGACCTTCTGCCAGTAGTCGTCTCCCGGGTAGAGCTTGTCCAGCAGTTCCGTGGCATCAAGTCGGTTGAATAGCGTTCGGAGGCCGGTAGCTGCGAAAACGGACGCCTTCCAGAGCTCGGTTCCGTCGAGGTCGTCGGGGGTGACGCGTTTCATGGAACGGTAAAGGCAGTTGGCAGGCGAATTGACGATCAGATCTTCAATGCCGTCCTCCCATCCAGTTAATTCGCCGGAAGTACCCTGCAGCATCCGGTCAATGTGAGCCAAGTAGAGCCCCGCCTCGGGTCCTCCGTCATGATCGGAATCGCCCGCGTCGGTGGCTCTGCCGAGTTGCTGGGTGAACTCATCGAGTCGCCACAGTTCGCCTCTTGCCAGATCGGGGTCGTTGTTCCAGCCCGCCGGGAGTGCGCCAGGGAAAGAGAAATAGGAAGCCCAGACGCCGAGGCGACTGGCAGCGCCGACAGGTACGCCGTCCACCTTCGCTCGGGCGGCAGCTGCAGCGGCGTCCCGAACAACGGCGCCCGGCACTGGCGATCCACTCATCGAGGCATGCTCCAGTGGATCACCCACCATTGCCAGGCCAGCATGCGGGATGAACAGGGCCAAGGTGGACATAGCTTGCGGTTCACCGTCCCGCACTCGAAAGCGCAGCCGTCCGCGAAAGCGTTTGCGCGCCTCCGCAGTGTTTTCTCCGTGCAACGGAGATTCTTCCAACACCTGCCGCTCGGCGTCGTAGGAGAGCAAGGTGCTGATCGCCGTAGGTGCGGCGTTCCATGCCGAAAAAATCAACTGCTTGGTGACTTCCGGGCCGACCTCACTGTAAACACCGGTCGGCTCGATATAAGGGAGGGAGGGCGGAATCCAAAGCAGCTTCCACCAGCCTTGATCAATGGTGTGCTCGCGGACTGCCCGGTACTTCGCGTTGTCGGTGTCGATGGCACCGTATCGGCGATAAGTGTCGGGGTCGATAGTCGCCAGAGTTGGAAGGATGGGGTCGATCGACCTGCGGTCGCACTGGATTTTTCCGTCCAGCATTCTCCCGACCTTGTAATCGGTCAGGAAGTGCGCGAAAAACGGTACGGACTTCCAATACTCCATTGAGCTGCCTGCGTGAGCGGCACGAAACAGGGTGGATAGGGAACGGTAGCTGATCAGGTCGCCCGCACGGACATCAACCGGTGCCATGTCGATGACCGACAGCATGTCGTCTTTTCCGAGCTGTGGACGCTCGGTGCGGCTCATGAACAGTTTGAGGTCGTTCTCAATGTGACGTGTCAGGGTGCTGTCGGGAGCTTGGTTCACAAGCTGGTGTCTACGCTTGTCCAGATTGCCTTCAAGGCGCGAAATGTACTCCATGCTGTCTTCACTCAGGAACCGCATCAGCTGTCGGAAATCCGCTGCATGGTCATCCCCGTCAGCTTCTACAGCGGCGGTATGCGCCTTGTACGGAGTGGCGGAAAGGAGGATTAGCTTGGCGCCCTTGTAATTGAGGAACTGCCGCGCCAGCTCGGCCGAAGAATCCTCTTCGTCCTGCACCGTGCCGGGGGAGTAAAGCAGATCCCGGAAACGCTGAAACTCGTCCAGAATGATGAGGTCCGGCTCTAGACAGTCTAGACCTGCCTGTGCTAGGTCTCCTCGAAGCCCGCTGATGATCTCGCTCATGCGGGGACGGACTGTCTCCGTCCCGTCCCGGAGTGATTGACGCAGTGCTTTCCGGAAGGCCGCCAGGTTGCCGCTCTTCCGTGCCAGAGTGTGAAATCGTCTCCGCACGGAGGGTACGAAGCCGTCCGGGAACTGTTCGTGCATGTACCGGACGCGCCTGGCGAAACCTGGGCCGGAGGCGGTCGCGCGGAGAAGCTCCACGGCGTCCTGATGCTGCTCCTCGTCGATGACGCCCAGCTGCGTCAAGAAACGGAAAAGTACGGCCCGTTCCTTGGCCTGTCCGGTGGCACCGCCGACGTTGAACGAAGTTCCGGGCGTCAACGAGATGAAGTTGACCCGTTTCCGGGTTCCGGGCGCGGCCGGAGCATTGAGCTTGGTCAACTCGGTGGGAAGGAGCGTTAGCCTGCCGGACTCAATGATGTCCGTTTGCCCGGTAACGTTCAGCCGCCCGAGGTTCTGTTTGGCCAGATCGGCGTTTGAGCATACGTACACGATGTCAATACGGCTCACGCCGGAGTTGGGCCGGTCGAGTCGTTCGATGGCTTTCGCTATAACTCCGCGGGCCACCATGCTTTTGCCAAGCCCCGTTTCATCGGCGACCAGGAAGCGGTCCGCTGGTTGCTCGTCCAAATAGAGGCGCTTGAAGACGTGTTCTACTGTCCGGCGTTGAAAGCCGCGGAGGCCGTCGAGGGCGGGCGCTGCATCAAACCCCATGAATGTCTCCTACCTTCAATGCCTCGGTGGCGGCTGTCCACAGCGCGTGCAGCCGTTGCACTTCCGGATCGTCGCCGCTCAGGGAGAGCAACCTGTCGATAACGACTTCCAATTCGGGGAAGATCGACCGGGCGTCGGGACCCGCCATAGCTCCCACAATCGCCTCAAAGAGACCCGCGCTGGATCCGTCACCGAACCCCGAGCCCGCGAACCAGCCGGTGCCGGTACCCAAAGCCGGCAGGGCGTCCTCCGGGATGAGAAATAGAAGGAGGAATTGCCGAAGCTTTTGTGGATCGTCCAGCTGTCGGGCCACGATCTCGTCCAACCTCCCTGGGGGATCGGTACGGAGGCTGCCTTGAATCACCGTGCTCTTGGATAACCCAGCCCTCGGGTCCTCCAACGTCAGCACTAGAAAAGGAGTCACATCTGCGAGTGGGATGGCGTGGAACACGTGAAGATGCTGAACCTCGGCAGGCTCGACAACGCTCAGTTGGGGAATGGAGAGGAGCCGAATTTTTGCGGTGAACTCCGGTTTGGGCGACCAACCATGTTCAACCGACACCGTGAACGCTCGCTCGATGGCATCGTCGGGTACTGCGTCAAGGACGAACTGTTGGGCCGCCGCGTCCCGGAGCGCGTTTTCCAGTTTCAATGCGGCCTCATCATCCTCTGATCTAGCCTCGCCTCCGCTGCCCAGATAGTCGGTGAACGGGACGTCCTTGAGGCTTTCCTTAATCCGCTTCACTCCAAGGCGCTTCTGGGCTCCTCGCATTTCAAGCAGGAACTCCACATTCCGGGTGAAGCCCGCCTCGGTGGCATTGGCTGAACCGAGGAGTGCATAAGTGAAGTGGTCGTAGTCGCAGAAATAGGCCTTAGCGTGCAACCCGGTGAGGTCGTTAGCCAGAAGCTGGTTTCCCGATTCGTCATTGCCAATCAGTCCTGATTCCGCCGACTCGGGAATGCCAAGCTCGTCAAAGGCCTTGAAGGAAGTTCGATCGTCTCCGACCGTCTCTCTCGAGAGAAGGTCCACCTGATCGCCGCGTGAATAGATGGCCAGATTTTGGGTCCATTTGTCCTGCAGCCTGCCAATCAACGTGTCATCGAGGAAGGGTGATACGACCAGTTTCTCCCGGCCGAGGAAAGCGGCGTCCCCGGTCTTCTTATTGAGCGCAATGAAGTTCTCTGGATCCCGGAGGTGCGCGACGATGGAGCCTTGTTCAAAGTTCTCGCCCGTACCCATCGGCCGGAATGCCAAGTGGTGTATATCCTCGGGCAGGTCCCACCGAACCGAGGCCAGGCGGGAGGCAAGCCCGCCTACTCGAGCCAGTCTCTCTTCGTCGGGAGTCACTGTGCACAGGTCAGGAAGGCCAGCAATGAATCGCGCCAATGGCCCGCTATCCGGACCGACGAGACCGGCGTCCTCGACTGGTTCACCGTCCAGCCGGACGAGGAGGTCCCAACTGGCATCGGCGGTAAGATTCCGGCTGCTGCATAGGAAGCGGTAGCGGCGCTCCGTATCGTTCTCGAATTCGAGGAGCCAGATTTTTGGATGGAAAAGGCCGCGCTTGACGCTGACTTGGTGAACCATGGGCTCTAGGAGCGCGAGTAGGTCGGACGCATCCGCGGGTGCCTTGATATGGCCCGCCTGGCAAAAGATGTCCACACGGTCGGAGACCTTCCGAAGCGCGCTGAGGACCGCCACCGGATTCGTGAATTCCTCCCCTGAACCGGATACGAAGCTCAATGGGACTGAAAGAGCACTCGTCATGTCCAAGGTAAAGGTGGTTCCGACGGCATGGGAAAGCCGGAACCCGGCGGGCGGTCGCAGTTGTTGCGTGAGTGCTTGCCTGTTCGCTGCCTCAAGCATGCGATTGCTCTTCCCTCATCAGGCCTGCTTGGATGTCCAGGACGTTCCGGCGCACCTGCGACCAGCGGAACGTCAAGGCGGCCACCCGGGAAGGTGGCTGCCAGACGCGAAGCCGGCGTTCATTGCGGAACCGTGAGTTGGATTTCTTCATGCGTTTCTCCCGGATCTCGACAGCTGCACGAAAGCGTCCGTTGTCGATCAATCTGCTGGGGCTCACGGCGGCCTCATACATGGTCTTTGTGAAGTCGGCGGTATTGCTGTTGATCCCGCGGTTGAGCGATTTGGCACGGTCGATGAAACGGTCGATATCCCATCCCATGAGGAGATCAAGCTTGCTGGTCCGCTCGTCTTCCCATTCCTCAAGCAGTTTCTCGGTGGATTCCAGACTTTCCCTGCCCGTCGAGAACGCCGAGGCTGAGGCCTCAGCCAGCAACTGTTGATAAAGGATGCTGGCGCCGTGGTGAATGAAGGAGAATGCCTCAGCATCTTCAAGCCATTGAGCGGGCTCGCCGTCGGCGCTGCGGCACACCGGTTCCAGCCAGGGTGCCCAGAGATCGGCGGCGGGGGCGACGTCAGATCCTGCGAGGTGAGCCAGCATAGTCCCGTTGCACGTGGTGAGGATGCGCTCCTGAAGCCAACGGGCCTCTCCCTGTGAGAGCTTCAGTCCACACACTTCCGTTTGCGGAAATCCCTCAGGAGGCAGTGGCAGAGTCTGGTTCCAGACCGCGAAGGAGTCATCGCCTTCTTCCGGTGGGGGCGTATTCGAGCACATCAGCTGGGTTACGGCCGCGCGGTCAGTTTCGGGATGGACGATCCCGTAGCGTCTTAGAGCCGTCCAGTAGGCAGCAGATGGAAGTTGCATAACGTTCCTGCCTGCATCGCTGCCGATGAAACTCTTTTCGCCGATCTCCTTGAGCCGGCCGATGAGCTGCCGCTCCGATTCCTCGGCCCGCTTGCGCAGGTCATCCGGATCTTTCGTGCTTTCGCGGGAAGAGAGATAGGCCCACGGCACAAGCAGCAGATAACGCGCGCCTAGGTGCAGGACCGAGGTGCCGGGAAACAAACTGTTACTGATCGCATCGCGCAACTGACCCATACCGAGGTCATCAGTGGTTTCCGGCGTGCCGAATAATTTCACCAGCTCACGCATTCTCGAGTTTTCCTCGGTGGATGCATCGAGCCAGGAAATAGTTGACGCCACCAGTAGACCTTACGCGTAGAAGTTAGATGAGCACAGCATGTTCCTGCCCCCAAGTCTGACATCAATCATTCAGTAGCGTGCCAGACCTTGCCTTATTCTGACGGTTGGTACTGACGTTATCGTCGATCGACTTATTCACTTGAGAAGACAGGCTTGTCGAAATGGGCAGAAGGGCTTGCGTGGGAGCCGACCATTCCCTTGAGGGGCATACGGTTGCGCTGACAGGAAAGGTAAGCGTTAGGGGTGAGCGTCTTTTCCGTCCGGAACTTATTGAGATCCTGCTGCATCGGAATGCCACCTATAAGGACGACGTTTCGCGTAAGGTCTCGCTGCTCGTCCATGGAGATTTGTCGAGCCAGCACGTAGTGAACGAGTGGGAGCAGCATAGCCAGAAGTTGGAGCAGGTAAAGCACGAAGCAGCCCGCGGCCACCATATTTGCGTCATCACCTCGCGGGGGCTCACTTCCCTGATGGCAGGTGAACCAGCGGAGTGTCGCCTATGGCGTTACCTGCACCGCTAGTGGATGCAATCCACTAGCGGCCAGCTGCAGTGTCTTGACGCAGAAGGTCATTGAGCGCCTCCACATAATCTGCCTTCGACGTGCCGCCTGAGCGAGGCTGGGCTGATCACCGAAGTCCCGCTAATGAGGGAAGCAAGGCTCGTCCCGTCCACGGTGTCGAACACCGAAAGACGAGCCAAGCGGAGGGACGAACTCGACAACGCTGCAGCATCCTTCATCGAGTCATAGAGTGCGCGTTGCTTCCAGCGTGGCGAGCCTCCGCCCTCAAATGAGCGCGGTTCAGCGGCTGGACCGAACATCCGCTCGCAGGAGGGATTCGTCCACCGTTTTCCCCAACTGCCGGCGCCGAGGCAGACAGCTTCTTGATTTAGGGATTGCTGCTGGTAGTCCGCCCGCCAAGGCAGGTCCACTGTCCAGTCTGCCCCCAGTGTCTCGGTACGGTAGCGGTTGAAGTGCAGCTCCTCGTCAAGCTCGACTACCAAACCGCCTGCAAAGGCGAGATCCCAAGCGCCCGGACGCAAAGACGGAGTAGGGTTCGAGCCTCCAAACGTGCGGTACGTGTGGAGGACGCTCTGTGCAAGGTTTCCCTGGATATCAGCCAGCCGCGGGGGCGCCGGGACGGCGGCTGCCGGCCGAAAGCCTGCTTCCTCCAAGAGTGTCCTTAGTGCGGTAGCACGTTGTCCAGTTCTGACCATGATGCGATTCGCCTTTCAGTGAGAGCTTAGGACTCGCAAATTGCTGCAACGTCTGTCATGCGACTTTGTACACCTTCCCCAGCGCGGGCAGATGAATCAGGATCTCGATAACCGGCTTTCCGGTGACCGCCAGAATCGCTTGGCGATACGTGTCCATTTGCCCGAGGTAGTGGTCCCTGATGTGACCAGCCGGATCCTGCCCCGGGTAGCTCTTGTGATCGATCAGCACATAACCCGCGGGGATCTCCAGCAGGAGGTCGATCCACCCTTCCATCACCTGGTCCTGCTCATTCCGCCACGCGATGGGTGCTTCCCGGTACTGGACTGCATTGGGGTAGGAAGCCGAAAGGAAATCGGCCAGCCGTTCGCCGGCTACCAGGAGAACATCGGCACTGACGAGGTCGCCCACCCGCCACCGGTCGACGATCTGCTTCGCAAGTCCCAGCTGGTCACTCTGCGCCAAGGCGCCGTACTCGGTACCGAGGAACGCATGAATCGCCGAGCCCACCGCATCCCAGCCTCGATCACCATGGGGAATCAGCCGGTTACCAAGATCGGCATGCTCGCTCACGGTTTCCAGCTGCGAGCCTGCCTGTTGCTTGCTTGCCTGGATCCGGGCAGACGGATACTCCACCAAGGTCCGGGGGACGACGACGTCAGTGTATTGAGCACCCAAAGCTCCCGGATTGAGGGCGGCCTCCTGATCAGCGGTATAGGTGTACACGTCAGCGGGCATCGGTTCAGCAGTGCCCGCAATGGAGATCAATCCTTCACTTCCCTCACCGGACCACGACACCAGGCTTTTGATCCCTAGATCATTCAAGCCTGCAGGTGCGGGCCCTTTCGCAGTGAGAATCGTTGTCGAGACCGACCGGGTCATCCCGACGTACAGCAGCCGTGCCGCGTTGCGGCGCTCACGCGCCTCGTTCCGAGCCAGGACGTCCGAACTCTTCGCCGCAGTGTCCAAGGGGGAACCCCCGTAGGGGAACGGCGACGGCCAGAACCGGATCCACCGGCCGGCAAGGGGATTACTGAGGTCGAAGTCGTCATCGCTCTCCACCGCTGTACCGAAGGCCCGGGCTCCGACCTCCCGGTCGAGGCTTTCCATCACCACGACCGGCCACTCGAGACCTTTCGCTTTGTGATAGGTCAGCACGTTGACGACGTCGTCCCCGGAGTTCTCCGCTCCCATGGCGTCTGCGTCAGCAAGGAAGCGAAGACTGCCGCGCAGGGTCCCGGGTGTCCGCAACGCCTTGGACGCCTCGTAGTAGTTGTTGAGCTCCGCGCGCACGGCGTCGAGGTTGCGCAGGCGCGTCTCCGGCACGGACCAGGCCTTGATCAGCTGCGGAAGGTTGAGTGAGCTCACCACTCCCTCGAAGACCTCGGTGGGTGTCGCGCGGCTGGCCCGGCTTCTCAGCGAGGTGAGTGCCGCGCAGACCGGGTCCGCGGCCCAGCCGGCCAGCGTCTCGGACGGTTCGGCCGACCCGAGCAATTCCTGCTGCCAGCTCTGGTGGCTTCCATGGTCGGGGTGCAGGGCGACGATCTCGGTCAATGCCACGGTGTCCCATGCATCGGCGACGAAGGCCATCGCCGCACGGGCGAGCTGCACCTCCCGTGCACTCATCAGCGGTTGACTATTGAGGCTCGCCCGGACCCCGAGTGCGGCGAGGGAGGCAGCGATCGTCTCAGCCTCCTTGTTCGTTCGGGTGAGCACGGCGACGTCGGACGGTTTCAGTTCCCGCCGCGTCAACAGGTCGGCCACACCGGCGGCCGTCGCCGCAAGGCGGTCCCCGTCCTTGCCTGCCGGTCGGTTCCAGACCTCCAGAGAGCCCGCCGGCCAGCCGGCATGGTCAGGGGTGATCGTCAGCGTTACTGTCGCTGGATCCATTCCCGCCGACTCGAACACCGGAACGAAGACGGCGTTGGAGAGGTCGATGACGGACTGCCGCGACCGCCACGAATATTTCAGCTGGCGCTTCTCCGTTACATGGGCAACGACGGCGTTCATCAGCTCGGGGTCGGTCTCCCGGAACGCGTAGATTGCCTGTTTCGGGTCCCCGACCCACACTGCCTGTTCAACGAGCCCGCTGAGCTGCAGGAACAGCTCGAGCTGCAGGGGGCTGGTGTCCTGAAATTCGTCGACGACGAGGAACCGCACCCGTTGGGCGAAGGAGCTGCGGAAGGCCTCGTTGTCGCGCACCAGTTTCAGGGCGAGCGTTTCCTGGTCAATGAAGTCGATCACTCCGTGCAGTCGTTTGAACTCGGCGAAGGCGTCCATGCATTCGGCCGCGCAGGCGTAGACGAGCCGGATGAACTGTTCGACGTCGTCGTGAAATGCCGGATTGGAGAGCAGCCCCTCCTTGAACGCCGTCACCGGGCCCTCAAAGATCCGCTTGATCGGTGCTGAGGCCCCCGATGGAACAACACCGCGCCACTGCTCCCACGAAATGTCCTCCACCGAGGTCAGGGCGGTGATGCGGTCGACAATAGTGGGGAAGTTGTTGGTGAAGCTCGCGGCCGTCGTATTGACCGACTTCCCGTTCGAATCGACGCTGCTGCGGGCCACCGCTTGGAGGTCGGGAAGGCACTGGCGGAACTGGTGAAGCCAGCTGGGCCGGTCGTCGGTGTCAGCCCGACGCTCCAGCAGGGATTGATAGCCCAACCAGGACCGCTCGGCACACCCTGCGAGGTCCCGCGGCGCGAGGAGGTTGTTGCGGGCGGCGTCGCAGATGCTGCGCACCAGGGACGCCCATTCGTTGTCCTCCGCCATGCTCATCCGGCGTGCGATCGGAAGAATACGGTCGGAGTATTCGGCCAGGACACTGTCGGTGGCGAGGTGGAAAATGCCGTCCTGCTCACCCTCGGCAATCGGTTCGAGCGCGGGGGAGAGGCCGGCGTCGATCGCATATTCGGTCAGCAGACGGCTGCAGACGCTGTTGACGGTTCCAATGAGGCTCACCGACAACTGCTGTGCGGCGTCCTTCAGCTGCTGCGTGTCCTGAGTGCCCTTAGGTGCGTCGAGCAACCTGGCCGCGATGCGCTCCTTCAGTTCACCGGCAGCCTTCTTGGTGAACGTCGTCGCCATGACACCCGACGCCGGTACACCCGCCGCGATCTGGTCGGCAATGACGTTGGTCAGGTAGTGCGTCTTGCCAGTGCCGGCGCTCGCCGAGACCATCCGGACGTTTCCTAGCTCATTCATGAGAAGTCCCCCTTCAATCCACAGAGCCTGCTGAAGTTGCAGAAAGTACACGGCGGTTTGGCATAGAACCGGCCGGCCGCCGCTGCCAGCTCCTCACCGGACGGCCCACCTTCAGCCACCCGCCCCGCCTCGACCAGCGGATCCGCCGTAACACGCCCGTTGAGGACCTCCTCGACTGAAAACTCCGCTGCCTTCACGGCCTTGTTCCACAGAGTCTCCGGGTCCTGCTCACTGATGAGCTGATTGCCGAAGGCCGGATTGGTCGATGCGAACGTCCCCTGCTTGAGAAGGTAGTAGGCCGCCGGGGCGGCCTGAGCACCCTCCTCTTGGAGCGACCACTGATAGAGCGCGAGCTGGAGTGCCTTGCCCTCCCGGACCTCGGACACCCGGTATTTGTCCCTGTTGCTCCACTTGAGATCGATCACCACTGGCCGCCCGGCGTCGTCAATTCCGACGACGTCGACCGAGCCCTTCACCGGCAAGGTGACAGGTTCCCCGCCCACCATAAGGTCGAGGTCCTTCTCGAAGGGATGCTCCACCGACTCAATGGAGATTCCGGCGGCGCTAAGGGTCGAGAAGAACTTCATGACCGAGTCGAGCACAATCGTCCGGATGTTCTTGAGCCGTGCACTGTTGCCCGGCAGCAGGAATTCCGAGGCGAAGTGAGGCAGCAGTGCCTCCAACTTCGCTTCGATCTCCTCGGGCGTCGGCACTGCCCGGTGCGCGGAGGAGAGATCATGCTGGAGTTCCTCAACTAGCTTGTGGACGAAAGTGCCGATCATCTTGTTGCCGCTTGGAGCACTTTCTGCATCCGCCGGCCGGATTTTCGCCTTCTTGTCGAGCACCCATGCCAGGGAACAGCCCAAGAGATTGCCCAGCTGGCTGAAGGACAGGGAAACAGGCAGAAAGTCCGGGCGGCGGCCGACGCCGAACGAAGCCGGTGGCGCGGTGATGGGCCGCCGGGGAACAGGAACCAAGGCTGCTGAACGGCACGCAAGGTGCCAGCGGCTGTCTTGGATGGTCTCGTCAGTGGAGACGGTCACTGCGGCAACCCGTGCTCGCAACAATTCCGCCGTACCCGACGGCCCGGCTTTCGCTGGCTGCGCCGCCACGAGGGCCTCAAGCAGGGGGTTCCCCTCCAACCGCTCACCGTCGAGCTGTGCTGTTGTGACGATGAGCAGGTTTCGGCAGCGCTGACTCGCTGCAAGTGTCTGAGACACCTGCAGTGCGGCCATGCTTTCGGGGGTGGGCAGCTGTACGCCAACAGCAGCAAGGGCGGCCATGTCCTGAGCGTCCCAACGGCGGGCCCGTGGGCTGGATGCGGACTGGAAACCCCACCACAGCACGTCGTCGACGTCGTCCATCAACTCGGACAGGTGATTGAGCCGGAGCCAGGGTGAGGCCTCGGCGGGGGCAAGCGGGCTCGAACTTTCGGCCATCACCGAGGAGATGATGCGGCGCAGGTCGGTGCGCGAGACGGCAGGGAGTCCCGAGATGAGGGACAGGAGGGTCTGCAGCTGCGCCGCCGTCGACTTCAGTTCCTCGTCATGTGCCGCGAGGGCGCCCAGGCGCCTTGCAAGCCATGCTGCCTTGGCGGCAAGTTGCGCACCGGTCACTCCGCTCTCCTCAAGCAGGAGCGCACTTGAGAAGAGACTGTCGAGCTCCGCGGCGATTGCGGGTCCCCGTTCCAGATCCGCCGCAATGTTCTCGAGGGCTTGCTTCCAGGCAGGCCCTCCGGTCCCGGGCTCCGCCTTGAGTGCGCCAAGGAGTTCCCGGGCGGCGCGCCCGCGCACGGGACCGACCGGCAGCGAGAGGAACTCACCTAGGAGCTGGACGTTGACGGGACCCCAAATCACTTCCATGAAAAGCGGGATGATTTGATCCTGCGCTCTCCACCGGGACTTGGCGCCGACGCCGAGACGGGGGAGATCATGGGTACCGAGATAGTGGTCAAGCACGGACGTCGGGTGGGAGGTCACCACGGCAGTGCTGGGCAACAGCCCGGCATTATTGGGTGAGTTGGAGGCGAGCCACCCAGCACTATGCTCTGCAGCTTCCCATTCCGTCTCTGCCTGCAGGACGGTGATCCGCGGCCATGCATCCGCAGCGACGCCAGGCTCCAGAACGAGGGTTCCACGGGCTTCCAACCTGTCCAGAATGCGCTGCCAAATCTCGGGGAAGGACTCGCGCGGATGTTGCAGGAGGATCGTTGAGATACCAAGTGCCAAGGGAGAGTCGAGGGCGCTGACGAGATCAGCGATATCGTCGGCGAGTGCAGGGGAGAGAGGTAGCCCAATGTGCTCCAGCGCAGACAGGGTGCGGAGGAGCTCCGAGGTGGCCCCTGCGGGAAGCTGGCCATCCCACCCGTTGGCAATGAGATCGTCGCGTGCGTCGAGGAGTTCGTGGGCGGTTGACCACGGGTCGACCGAAAAAGAATGGTGGAACCAAGCATCGGCCTGGTCAAGCTCCTGCAACCGGGCAGTGTATTGATTGACGCGGTCGGTGTGTGAGACTTCCGGGCGGGTGATGCCTAGGCGGGTCTGGAGGAGTCCAGTGAATCCGAGGGGACCCACGCGGACGGCGTTCAGCCCGGGATTGTTGAAGGCCCACGGTGCGCGGTCCAAAAACCAGCCGAACTCTACTTGCATCATTTCCCCTTGTGATGATTCGGCGTTTCCGCATCCTTGCGGAATCGAAGGTAGTGCTGGTGGAACACGCAGGGTGAGTCCCGTGCGTTGGCGAGGTTATTCGGCGTTCAGGATGGCGGGAGTGTGCGCAAAGTTGGCTCAAGGCGAGCTTGGTGGGCTGGGCCCGCGTAAAGCAACAACTATCGCACGCGCATTGATTCTCCCTGCATGCCATTTGGCGAGATCACATCTTCACCGCTATTCGCAGGTTAGCAAGGTGCACTGACAATTTATCCGCTCGGCCAAGTGGGTCTCCTCCGGAGTCATACGAAATGAACATCCGAGGTTTGAATTCCTCAGCGTACTGACCGAACAGCTGCCCCAACTTTCGATCGCTTGGAAGCACGCCAGCGACCACACCGCAATACTTTCGACGGTATGATTTGTTTGATTTTGGTTAGTTCTTTTGGGGAGACCACTGGCTTCGGATACTTCGAGAGCGAGCGACATGCCTAGCGACGATCACCAAATGCATGTCACCCGATGCTTTAGAAGGAGTTCCCATGCCCGAATCCCGTCCGATTGACACCGGCGCTGAGCCGTTCACCGAAGACGTCGTGCAAGTTGATGCCAAGCAACTGCCTCAGCCTGTTAAGGTTTGCCGGAAGTGCAGCGTTCAGAGCGAAACCAGCGGGGACTTTTGCCCGAACTGCGGCACATCGTTTCTAGTGCGGACACGGCGCCTCCGACTAAGCAAGCGTATGGTCATCATCCTCGCCGCCATTCTTGTGGTTCTAGCCGCTGGTTCCGCGGTGGCTTTGAGCGTGCAGCATGCCAATCAAGTTGCTGCTGAGGAGGAAAGAGCAGCAGCGGTGGCGGCCGAGAAGAAGGAACGGGAGGACGCGGCCCAAGCTGAGGCGGAGCGTGAAGAAGCTGAGAGGAAGGCGGCCGAAGAGGCTGACGATATGGAGCGGGCAATGCGGCTGCTCACAGTCACGAGTCTCGAAGAGTCGGTGCTGAAGGACGCGAAGGAGCGGGTCGACAAAGGTGTCCTTAAAGGTCCGATCCTTCGCGCTTCCTGCACACCATTGGGCGGGGGCTCCACCGACGACCTGACAGCGATTACAGGAACTTTCGATTGTATCGCTGTGAATGAGGAGCACGACGACGGTTCTGCGTCGGGCTACGGGTTTTCCGCGACAGTCAATTGGGACGAAGGAAGCTACTCCTGGAACCTGGGCAACTAAAATAACACTGCGAAATCGGGATCTAATCGCTTCTAAGAGATGGGCTTATGAGCACCTTTAGGCGTCGTGGGCACTACAGGCGCGGCCCAAATGGGCAGCGCGTATGGGTTTCCAGTCATGAAGTGATGAGGTCCGGGGGTTCGAGCGCCAGCTATAGTCCACCTCCACCGCAGCGCATCTTCTACGCTCCGCGGGCCACAAAATCTGATGACGCAGTTCGGAACACAGGGCCTATGCGACCAAGACCTTGGAAGTCGAGGTTGGGAATCTGGGCAGAAACGAATGCGGTCTGTCCCCTCTGCGGTGCCGCTGTTTACTTCTATGCGAACGAGTACGGCAGCCGGGTCTATTTCGACGAAGTCGGGCCGCCCTGGCCAAAGCATCCTTGTCTGCTTGACACTATTGTCCCGGGTAGTCGTCATATGGTTACCCCTGAATTCGACGAGGCTGAACTGCGACGTGCCAATCGCCGACCAACTCGCTCATTGAGCGACGGTGATGAATCTCGGATCGAAGCGTTCGTGGCCACGCGTTCTTGGCCGGACAAGGGACGCACCTCGATCCTCGTTCGATATCCCGGCGCCGACCATGACTCCGAGATCTGGGTGATCTCGCAAGGCCTCATCTTCGAACCAGGACAGATTCCGTTCAAAGAGGATGGCCAGCGGTTGTCATACGTGAATATGCGGCGTCTTCAGGTATTGACCCCCCCGATCGTAATTCGCAAGCTCCCCGCATCTTCCGGGTCCACCCCGTCTTCCGGGCCCGCCCCGTCTTCCGGGCCCACCCCGTCTTCCGGGCCCGCCCCGTCTTCCGGGCCCACCCCGTCTTCCGGGCCCACCCCGTCTTCGGAGTCAGCCTCAACTCCCGTGCCCGATCCCGTCCGCGAGAATGAGGCTCCGCCGCCGAGTCCGTCCCGGCCCACGAGCGACTCTGCGACCGCCCTTGGCGGCTGCTTGACGCTTCTCCTAATGGGCTTGCTGCTCGGAGCCTCGTTCGCCGTGGCTCTCTGGGCCATCTTGTGACACGCCGCCTGACGGCAGTCGACTGCTGTGGGGCGGCCCATACCGGGTGGAGCAGGAACGCATCCCCCTCCACGTCGCGCATGGGTATGTCTCGAGAATGGACTACGCAATTGGCAACCTGTAATGAAGGTTCAGGTCGTCGCAGCTCGACTGCCAATAAGCGTGTTGCCGTTCATGCAGAACCGCATGGCTATTCTTAGCGAGCAGCCCCACCAACTTAACCTCAGCTCACACGAGCAGCGAGAAATGGAGTCTCCTTGTCGAACCAACCTCTTCTGCTGTTCCTGCATGGCGTCGGGGATGGTGATCCAGAAGACATCTGGAGCAGTCGGCTTACAGACACCCTCGTTCACCTGGGCTATCCCTCTCTGAGTAAGGAACGAGTATTAGCGCCGAAGTACGCGCACCTACTCAGGGGTTCGGACGATAACCGACCCCTGCCGAAGGTGACAATCAAGGAGCCTTCCCGCGATGCAGCTAAGCAGAGCCGTCGTGAATTCGAGCGTCGAACTGGTGCTATCGAGTTTAGGCTGGGACAGCATGACCGGGGCCGTGGTCGATTCGCTGGCGACGCCGTCGTCAACTTCGCCGTCGGACTCCCTCCCTTCATTCAAGCGCGCAACTACATCGGTAATGTCCAGATTCGTGCTCAGGTGCTGAACCGCATCCTCGAGCAGCTTCCTCAGTCCGGTGACCTCGTGATCGTCGGACACAGCCTCGGATCTGTTATCGCAGCCGATCTCGTACGTCGGCTGCCGATTGGCCTCAAAGTCACCGGGATGGTGACTATTGGAAGTCCACTCGCCAACGGCAGCTTCGACGTTGACAAACTCAAGGAGACGCTCAAGGAGCCGCCGACGAACCTGGTTTGGTGGGTTAATTTCTGGAATGGTCATGACCCCGTCGCTGCCCACCGGGGAGTTTCCTCCGTATTTCCGTGGATGCTCGACTTCCGGATTCGGACGAAGGTGAGTCCCAGGGTTCACGCGGCTCAGGAGTACTTGGCTGATGAAGCCGTGGGCGAAGCCATCGGTTTCGCTCTTTTCGGGTCTCGATCTCGTGAAGTAGCCGAAATCGACCAAGACCCAGATCTTCCTCTCGATGCCGCCGAGTTGTTTGCCCTTCTGGCGCTGAGATATGCCCATCTCATGAAGACCAGACTGTCGGGTGATCAACTCGACCGTTTTTCCGGAGCGCTTCGACAGGTGCAGGCAGATGTAGTCGGTGAACTCCAACAACGAAATCTCGCGGAGGGCAGGGCTACGCCCTCAACGGTTGCACGCCTCGCTTTTGACGTGTCTGATTCTCATGCGAAAGTGCCAGAGCCACTTCCAAGCCGCCATTTTTCGAAGGATGAGGCAGTGGTCCTGCTGACCGTCCTCGCGGCGGAAAATGTCATCAAGCCTTTCGAAATTTCACTGTCCAAGGAATTTTGGAGAGGCACGATGAAGGATCTCGCTGCCGAAATGGGGCTTGGAAGTCAGTATGGCGCCGATGTGTTCACAGCGGCAAAACTTGCACAAGAGGCGTTGACTGCGGGTGGTGTGAATTGGATCAAGTGGGGCGCGATGGGCGCGGGAGCGGCAGCAATCGTAGTGGCAACAGGAGGACTTGCACTCGCAGCCGGCGCCGGGCTGGCGGGGGCTGCTGTCATCACCAGTGCATTGGCGAGCTTCGGGCCCGGGGGAATGATCGGAGGGCTGATAACAGCGGGCACATTGGTCACAGCCGGTGGCGGGGGGATCGCCTACAGCCTTGCCAGCACTGGGACGACCGCCGAGACTCTGGAAGCGGTCGTCGAGCGCCGGTTAGCTGCTGCAATCCTTCGACGACTTCAGCTCCTCGAGCCCGACCCATCTCTGTGGAGGATTCTGGTTGAGACGGAGATCGAGGTGCGTCGGAAGTATGCGCGGCTCGACGAATTCTCGGATGAAGCGGCGGCTGCGCTCAAAGAGTTGAAGCGGAAGATCGACGCGCTGGATCGGGCGCTCAGGTACCTCCGGGACAACGGTCTCGAACCGAGCGCGCCTGAAGAGACACAGGGTCCGACGCAGTGACCTTGCGTTCTATGAGGACGTCGTCGTGCCACTGCTCATTCGCCGTTCGCCTAAGCCATGAGCCACGACTTACGCCGTACCGAGACTTCACTCTGACGGTGATCACGGCCGCAGATCGAGCGGCCCGGTCTCGTTGGCATCCTTGATCAGGCCCAGCAGATCATCCGGTCGAGCCTGACTTGCGTCCGGTTCAATGAGTTCGGGGCGCTCGCTGAACTCTCAGTACTCTCTCTATCGCAACTATCGAAAAGAGCCACACATGAGCTACCCCGCAATCCTCGATGCCGACCATGTTGCCGAAGCAGCTGCCTTGGTGCGCCGTTACTACCTCCCACTGGGGGGAAACACCAACCCCCGCACCGGGACGCGCTTCGATGATTGGGCAGGAGGCGGGGACCATCCTAGCGTCGCCGATCGCATCACGGCTGACGACCTCGTGGCGGTGTCGTTTCTCTCGGTCGACATCAAGGGACGTGCAGCGATTGGTCTGCTCGAAAAACACGCAAAAGAGATCAATGAATTGCTTCAACAGATTCCGGTCGACCTTGACCTGTGGGATGCAGACATCGATGCACTCAATTCTCCGGATAGCCCGGCATCCCAGTTGTGGCATGTACTCCGAGGCGGGAAGTACGGCAGGTGGGGAATCGGTCCGACGAGGGCAAGCAAGATCATGGCCCGCAAGCGGCCCCGGCTTATTCCTATCTACGACTCGGTTGTGCGGCCGCTGATGGGTCTCGACCATTCCGGCGGGCAGTGGACGACCTGGCATGCCGCGCTCAATGATGAGTCCGGTCTGCCTGCACGTCTTGAGGTTATCCGGCGTGCAGCGGAGGCGCCGGCAAACATTTCGGCGCTGAGGGTCATGGATATCGTGTTGTGGATGCACGGGATCGAACTCGGACTCGAACCGGTTAACGATGACGACGACGTCGTTGGGGCCGAGAACTAACCATGGCTGGCATTCTTACCCGGCCACACGGCGGCAGCTGGCTCGAGCCGAAGGAGTCCGTCTACGCAAGGGAAGCCGATCTTCAACAGATTCTCGCCGAGCACCCAAGTCTCATCCCCGGCGTCGGCGACGATGGGGTTGCATGCAAAGAGTTCCAGTCCGGTGTTGGTCCGGCAGACCTGATCGTTGTTGATCAGGCTGGCGGTCTCACTATCGTCGAATGCAAACTCGCGTCGAACCGGCAGGTGCGCCGGGAGATCATTGGGCAGATGTTTGACTATGCATCCGCCTTTTGGCGGATGTCGATGGACGAGTTCGAGGAACGCTGGTTCAAACGCACGGGTAAGAGCCTCACCGACAGCATGGTGTCCGTGGAACCTGGCTTCGCCACTGCCGTTGCGGCGAACCTTGCAGAGGGACGGTTCAATATCGTCTTGGCAGTGGATGCTATCAATTCGGATCTGAAGCGAATTGTCGAGTACCTCAACGCAACGTCAGGGCCGGCAACCTCCGTTATTGCCGTTGAGTACAAGCGGATGATCACTGAGCACACCGAAATCCTTTTGCCAATGACCTACGGCGAGGAGCTGGCCGGCGCGAAAGCAGCCGACTCTGAGCGGTCCCGGGCACGTTGGACGGAAGTCGAGTGCCGTTCGTGGATTGCTGCCAAGGATCCGGCGAACTTGGCCAAGTTTGACTTCCTGCTGGAGGAGGCACGACGCCATGACATACCGTTCGTGGGCTCGGCAAAACGGGCGAAAAGCATCCCAGCCGGATCCCTTCAAATTGCATTGGATGACACCGGCAGGACCGGGTCCGTGTACGTCTACCACTACGCGACGGGCTCGACCTCCATTGAATTGAGCCTCACACGGGTGCCGAAAGTGGCACCTTCTGAGGACAACCTCAAACGGCTCGAAGACTTCCTGCAGCGCCTGTCGGACATCGAGGAGTTTCAGGCCGCGGCGGCGGCTCTAAGAGAGTCGCAGTGCAAGCGTCGACCGAACGTTCCGCTTGCCGACATTTCCGCCGATTCACTACAGGAGCTCGTCTCTGTCCTCGCCGCGCTGAGGTCCGCCTAGGAGATTGTTTGTGCACGGAGTCCTGGGACTCAACCGCCCGACAAGGAGGGCTGGAACGAGCGCCAGTTGGGTGATCGGCTCAATGTTCCTGGCTACCCCACCATCGGCTTCCAATGTTGTGCGCTCGACAACACCCGCGCAAGTTCTGGACCGCCGGCTTTCCTCAACAGTGCTGAGTCTCCGACGACGACGAGCAAGCTCCGTGCGCGTGACAGCCCGACGTACAACTGCTCCGGTGCTCGGTCCAGTTCCTTGAAGCCATCCACGCACAGAATGATGACTGAGCGCTCAAGGCCCTTGAATCCCAGCACGTGGCCGTAGAACTCGGCTTCATCCTTATGGAACTCGCGCCAATAGTCGGCTGTTGTCCCGTGATCGAAGTGCCGCTGATGTTCGGGATGGCGATGCTTGGTGGTCAGAAGTGCGATCTGATTATTCGCCCACCCTTCATCGATCAGTGCATCCACGCAATCACCCGCAACATCGAGTGCCTCCTCCGACGAACACTCCACGCGCCGGACGGGAAGTCCGGTGCTGCCCCGAGGCCTGAAGTGTTCTCCCGCGAAGGCTTGAAAAGTCTCGGCGATTCTTCTAGTGTTCCGCAGGTTTTCGTCGACATGAATGGGCACAAGGTTGGCGCCCAGCCCAAGTCCCGCACTCGCAAGCTGGCCATCCCAACGACGGTAGACGTTCTGCTGATCGTCCATGAAGGCGAACACTTCACCGGCTGCGGGGTCCTTCATACAGTTCAACAGTGCGTCCCACCAAAGGGGTGCGAAGTCCTGCGCCTCGTCCACGACAACGGCATCCAGCTTGTCCCCGGGGGGCATCTCGGCCGCAACTGCTTTGAGGAGAGCTGGCATCTCTTCATCGAAGTAGGTCTGGCCCATGCCGTCTGGTACCCCAAGGCGCCGGGCGTACTCGTGAAACTCTCCGGTGAAGACCGGTCGGGCCTGCCGCCAGCTGTCTAACTGATCCTGCAGGTACAACCCAAGCCCCTTGTTGTAGCAGAAAAGGCCAACTCGTTTGCCTTCCCTGGCGAGACGGCGGGCCTTCTCGACCGCCATCCAGGTCTTGCCGCTGCCGGCACCACCGACAAAACGTATTCGGGGCAGACTCCGGGTTGCAGCAAGGAGAACGGCCTGTCGTTCAGTCAGATGATCCTGAGCATCCTCCGCTTCCTTGTGACCGATGGCGGGACCGGCGTCGGGTTCAAGCCGCCCGGATAGCTTGTCCACCATGCGGTTCATGAAGGGCACGGCTAGCGTGTTAGCGCCGCCTCCCTCCTTCTCAATCGCACTGCGGATCAAAGGCGCCGGTGCGGCCAGATCATCTTGGTCGAGAATCAGGGTGCGTGTGCAACCTGCCATCTCCCAGGTGGGAGGCACCGGCGTGTATGGCAGACACACCATGTAGGCGAACCTGCTGGAGAGCCGTGTACCAAGCTGTTGCTCCATCCATGACCGAAACGCGTGCATCGAGCCCTGCGATTGGGCGACCGGGCTCTGGATCGCGTGACGACCCTCTTTACCCGTCTGGTACCACTGGCCGTCCTCGATGCTGATGCGGCCGCCCTTCACTTCGATGGCGGCCAAACCTACCCCGGGCCAAAACACCAGAAGATCGATTTCATGTTCGGCCCGTCCGTGCCGCACCAGGACAGAGTGCGCCAGTACAGCATCGTCCGGCAAACTTCTCCGGAGTTTGTCCCACACCACTCTTTCGGCTGATTGATGATCACCGAATTCAGGCTGCTCTGGAATGCAGCGCATAATCCACCTCTCGCAGGTCCCCGGCAGCTATCCTCGCACGGCGCATGCTCGTTTCCCGTCTTCTACGTCGCGTGCTCGGGAATGTGTGTAACCGCTTCTCGAGTTCGACTGACGATCACTGCCTGTTCTTGTCGAAGCTATGGAACGGGAAGAACTTGCAATATGAATGTCGCGGCTACGACATTCGGTCAGTAGATACTCGGACCCTATGGTCCGAATGCTCGCATCACGCCATAGTTCCCTTTGGGGCCCGCGCAGAAGCGTCAGTTCAATCGATTAGCCTGGACGAGTGAATGAACTAAATGGGGGAGTGGCCGCCGGGAAGCTGCCGGAGGGTCTTTATGAATCGCTGGTGACCGAGCTACTCGCTACCCGGCTGGCAGGGTCGCCCGAGTTGGAACCGCGAATCGACAGTGTCGACGCTGACGATGCGGTCGAACTCATGTCCCGGCACATCGAGAGGGCCGTCCGGACTGAACTCCAGGCGGCGAGACCCGAGGACCGCGTCGGCTTGGCGAACAGGATTCTGCACTCGCTCGAGGCAGGTGACCGGATCGAGGACGGCCCCCAGCAACTCCGCTCCCTGTGCGTCCCGGACACCCTCAAGCGCCGGAACCTGCGCCGTCCCACCACCGCCCTCTCGGACTCGGCACTCCTGACAAACGGCAAGGACGACCCCAATCTCGCGGCGGAACTCCGCACCGAAATGGAGTCGTCGAACACCGTGGACCTCCTCTGTGCCTTCGTCCGATGGACCGGCCTCCGGCTCCTCCAACCCGCCCTCGATCAGCTCCGGGAACGGGGAGTTCCTCTGCGGGTGATCACCACGACCTATATGGGTGCGACCGAACGCCGCGCCATTGACGAGCTCGTCACAAGGTACGGCGCCGAGGTGAAGATCAGCTACGAATCGCAGGCCACTCGGCTGCACGCCAAGGCCTGGCTGTTCCGCCGAAACTCGGGATTCGACACCGCCTACGTCGGAAGCTCCAACCTCAGCCAGGCGGCACTGCTCGACGGGTTGGAATGGAACGTCAGGCTCAGCTCGGTCGGCACACCTGCGCTGCTCAAGAAGTTCGAGGTCACCTTCGACAGTTACTGGGAGCAGCGTGCATTCCAGAGCTACGACCCGGAACGCGACGGCGAGAAGCTCGACGCGGCCCTGGAACGCAACGGAGGCCGCCGCACCGCCGCCCCGGACGCCGCCACCGGCCTGGAAGTTCAGCCCTACCTCCACCAGGAGGAAATGCTCGAAGACCTGGAAGCGGAGCGGCTCAAGGGCTTCAACCGAAACCTTGTGGTTGCCGCTACAGGGACCGGAAAGACGGTCATTGCCGCACTGGACTACAAGCGTCTCTCCGAGGCCGCCGGCCGCGGCTTGAAGCTGCTGTTCGTGGCGCATCGCCAGGAAATCCTCAGGCAGTCGATGCGAACCTACCGCGACGTGATGAAGGACGGAACCTTTGGCGAGCTCTACGTTGGTGAGCACAAGCCCCAGCAGTGGAAGCACGTCTTCGCCTCCGTACAATCCCTCGCATCTTCAGGAGTTCAGCAGTTTGCGCCGGACTATTTCGACGTCGTCGTCATCGATGAGTTCCACCATGCGATGGCGCCCACCTACCGGCAGGTGCTTGACCACCTTCACCCGCAGCAGCTCCTCGGGCTGACGGCAACGCCCGAACGCGGTGACGGCGTCGACGTCGCGAAGCAGTTCTTTGACGGACGCACCGCCAGCGAGCTTCGACTCTGGGACGCCCTCGACGCGGACCTACTGGTGCCGTTTCACTACTTCGGTGTCTCCGACGACGTCGACCTGAGTCAGTTGGAGTGGAAGCGCGGCAATTACGACACGGCGCAGCTCGACCGCCTGTACACCGGCAATGACGCCCGCGCGGCGAAGGTTATCCGGGAGCTGCGGGACAAGGTCACTGCCACGGATCAGATGCGCGCACTCGGTTTCTGCGTCTCCGTGCAACATGCGCGCTACATGGCCGAGGTATTCAACCGGGCGGGAATTCCTTCCGTTGCAATCGACGGCGGGACCAACGACGTCGAACGCGCCGCGGCCCTGAGACGGCTCCGCGAACGGGCAATCAACTGCATCTTCACCGTGGACCTCTTCAACGAAGGGCTGGACCTTCCGCAGGTGGATACCGTGCTGATGCTGCGCCCGACGCAGAGCGCTACAGTTTTCCTTCAGCAGTTGGGCCGGGGGCTCCGGCGGGCGGAAGGAAAATCCGTTTTGACCGTCATGGACTTCATCGGTCAGCAGCGGCGTGAGTTCCGATTCGATCTGCGGTACCGGGCGCTGACTGGATACGGGCGCAAAGAACTCCAGAAGGCCGTCGAGAAGGAGTTTCCATTCCTGCCGTCCGGATCGCAGATCGTGCTCGACCGGGTGGCCCAGAAGGTCGTCCTGGACAACATCAAGGCGCAGTTGCGCTTCAACCGGGCTCAGCTCGTGCGTGACATCGCCTCCTACGGTCGGACCGAGCTGGCGGACTACCTGGACCAGTCCGGCAATGACGTGAAGACCATCTACCGGTCGACGAAAGATTCCTGGACGGGATATCTGCGCCAGGTGGGTTTGATCGAGGGGTACTCGCCGGCCGAGGCAGCCTTGAGTGGCCGGATCTTCGAGCTGTCGGATGCCGCAGAGAAGAAGCTGCTCGGACGGATGGCTGCGCTTATCCATGTTGACGATCCGGAGCGCGCGGACGCATACGTCATGCTCGTTGACAGGAACGCTCCGCGTTACGCCGATCTTGGACCTCGCGAGCAGAGCTTCGCCCGGATGCTCTTCTACACGCTGTGGGACGACGGCGGAGGATTCGCCTCGTACGACGCCGGCCTTGACCACCTGCGGAGTTACGAATTCGTGTGCAGCGAGATCCGCCAGGTGGTCAGGCTTGGAGTCGCCGCGTCAAAGCATGCGGGCAAAGGGCTCGGGGCTGGCCTGCAACACATCCCACTCCTGTCGCATGCGACCTATCGTCGTGAGGAGATCCTCGCGGCGCTGGAGTATGGGTCGCTGGAACTCGGAAAGAATGTGCAGCATCGGGAAGGCGTGGCTTGGTGTTCGGCGACCTCGACGGATGCGTTCTTCGTGACGCTCAATAAGGACGACAGGAACCACTCGGCGACGACCATGTACCGGGACTACGCCATCAGTCCGGAGTTGTTCCATTGGGAGTCGCAGAATGCGACTTCGCCGGGAAGTCCGACGGGCAGGCGGTACCTGGATCGGGCCGCCCACGGGTCCAGCATCGTGCTGTTTACCCGGGATGCCGCCGAGGACGAGACCGGCATGACGGTCCCTTACACGTGCCTGGGGCAGGTTGACTACGTGCAGCATCAGGGGGAGAAGCCGATCGCCATCACCTGGAAGCTGCATCGGCCGATGCCTGGGGACGTCTATTCAGTTGCGGCGGCTGTTGCCCAGTAACGCCCACCGCCTCGCCTGCTTGCTTGCTTGATGCGATCTGTCATGAACGGTCGTTTGTGAGCTTCGGGGAGGGGCGATGGCGCCGATCGCCGATTGCCTCCGCAGACCGGCACGCTATTGAGGAAGGATTGAAAATGGAACCGGATGCCCTGCCGTCCTCGATGATTGCGAGGCTCCTCGAGGAGATCTCGTGGGAAAAAGCGGTGAAGTACCGCATGGGTGGGCGGGGGATGGAGAACGTCCTGACCGCGGAAGTGCTCGGCGGCCTCGACCTGTTGCCTCGGGATCACTTTTTCGGTGAGGTGATCCGTGCGAGCAGTGGCGCTGCAGGCGCACGCTCTCGTCTCGCGCTGCAGGCAGAGTCGGCCGAGATGTCCCTGCTGTCCGGCGACCTGCACGTGAACCCGGCACAAGCAATCTCGACCCGATTCGTGGTGCAACCCGATGCGCTCATCACCACGCCGGACGTGTTTGCCCTCGTGGAAGCGAAGAGAATCCGAACCAGCGCCTTCCAACAGGAGCAACTGGCCCGTGAACTCCTTGCTGTGATCACGAACTCAAATGGACGCTCGCCCTTGCTTTTCCTCTTCGGCGTCGAGCCTCCGGTACGGGTGAAGGGTCTCGGGCATCTCACCGTAGCTGACGCTATCGAGCGTCATTTGCCGGCTGTGCTCGAGCGTGCGGGCGATGTTGGACTCACGGTCGATGACCTCATGTCCCGCCTCGACGACATCGTCTGCTGGATATCCTGGGATTGCATCGAGTCCACCCTCCGATCACAGCTTGAGCAGTTCACGGCAGCTGATTCTAGCGTCGATGCAAGCATCCGGCGTATGGGTACTCAAGTCCTGACTGCGATCGATTGGCACTCCTAGGTCCTACTTCGTTCATGAGGAAGCCGCACCTCCCGCTTCGCTGGCGGGAGGTGCGGCTTCATCGTTGAGCTAGCGTCAGCCGCCGTACACCAACCCGTACCTCACCAACATGCCGTTCGGCGGAGCATCCGGCGCCGGCAGCACGTTCGTCGTCGCGAGGAGGCCCTTCGCGTCCACCTCGACGTCCGCAGGCAGCACTTCCTGGGTGAACAGCACGGCCTTGGTCGTTCCGGCGGGCACCACCGAGATGCGGTTAGCCATCAGCTCGGCGATGAAGAGGTTGCCCTTGTCGTCGAACGCCAGGCCGGTCGGCGTGTGGAGGCCAACGATCACCGATGCCCCGTTACCGGTCGCCGGGTCGATCTTGAGGACCGACCCTGCCATCTCACCCTCGGGCACGCCCGGAAGCGACGAAACGTACAGGTAGCCGTCCTTTCCGACCTCGATGTCCGTCGGCACCGGCTCCGAGTTGTAGGTCTTTCCAATGGTGCAGGCCGGCAGCCCGAACTCGGCGGCATCCGCTGCCGTGAGAACCGTCGGAACGGGCCCGATGAGCGAAATGAACCGAACCGCCCCCGTCGCCAAGTCGACAGCGAAGATCGCGTTCGCGCCTGCGTCCGCAACGAACAGTGTGTGCCCGGTGGGATCCAGCGCCGTCGCGTACGGATGCGAATACACCTCGCCGCCGTGCGGTCCCGCATAGGGAGCGATCGGCGGCGGCAGCTGGTCCAGGCACGACTGCGGGGTGTTCCGCAGCCCGTACTCGGATTTCGCGTCGAAATTGTTGGCGGTCTCAAACGCGGCGAGATCGGCGAGCACCGTAACGGCACCATTCCGGAGCACGCTGACGTTGGCGACCAGCGGCCGTGTCTCGCCCGGACCGCCCACACTCTCGGTGAAGTACGTGTCCGGCCCGTGCGTGGTGACGCCGCCCACTTCGATATTGGGGCGCTCCACCAGGTTCGTGACGACGCCATTGCCGTCGACGCTGCTCAGCAGCCCGGCGAAGTTCTGGGTGACGTAGGTCGACTGCCCGGGTCCGGCGGCGACACGCAGGGGGCCGACCAGGGAATTCGCAAGCTCCGTCTGCTCGCCGGGCGAAACGGCCCCTCCGCCGTGATGCTGGACCTCGACCGCGCCGGCAGCAATGCCGGTTCCGGTGAGGGCGACGGTTAATAGTGTGGTGCTGAAAAGACGCGCAGTATTACCCTTCATGGGATCAATCCTCAGGTTTTGCGGGTGATCAAGACGCGGTAAAGCGGTCCCAGCAACCGAGCAGTGGGGTTCCCACTGGCGCACTGCTACCCCGGTCATCAGCCGGAAGGGCGGCGTCGTTTTATGCTATGACGGCCCTGATCGACTGTCCACGGTATTACTGCGGTGTGATTCACGCTGCTTGGCATTCTGTCCGACTGCTAGGTCCGGCTGCTATTTCGGTTACAAAAATCTTTGCGGTGGCGACAGGAACAATAGTGGGTGCGCCGACCTACAGTGAGCGCATGGAAACGGCCAAGGAAACAACCAGCGCTCCGCGGGCCCGACGACGACGCCTGTGCCCGGTCTGCCGGTCCGGGGCGTGGCGCATCGCCTACGGGATGATCCTGCCCGATCAGCAGGCCACAATGCCCAACACCGTGTTCGCCGGCTGCTGCATCCAGATGCGTGAGCGCCGGAACCCGAAGACAGGGGAGCGCGAACTGGGAACGCCGGCCTGGCAGTGCCAGAACCCGGACTGCGGGCACGAGTGGTGGTGACACGGGGCCGACCAGCGCGAAGCGTTTACGCGCTGGACCAAGCGCATCGCCTGAGCAGGGTCAGCTGTCGCAGCCCCAGCCGTCGCCGTCACGGTCGAGATGGGGTCCGTAGCCGGGAGTGCTGATGGAAATGGGCGCCATGCCGGCGGCACGCACTGCAGCGCAGTTCGGGTAGTACGGTCCGGTGCCGGAGCGGGCACGACTGGCGCAGGCGCGACGGGAGCCGGTGCGGGGGCAGGGGCTGCAGGAACCGGCTCAGGTTGTGCCGGAACGGGGGCCGGCTCGACGACGACGGGAGGCTGCTGGTTCGTCGGAGCGTCCATGGCACCGCAGGATCCGAGGATGGACACCATGGCGTCGTGCTCTGCCTGGGTAACCCACAGCCCGTAAGTCGCCTTCACCGAGATCTGGGTCGCGACGTAGGTGCAGCGGAAGGCCTTGTTGGGTGGCAGCCAGGTGGCGGCGTCGCCGTCGCCCTTCTGCTGGTTGGTCGGGCCGTCCGTCGCCTGCAGGTTCAGCGGGTCGTTTGCGAAGGCCATGCGCTGCTCGGGGCTCAGCTGCTGCGCACCCTTCTGCCACGCGTCCGAGAGTGCCACCACGTGGTCGATCTGCACGGCCGAGCTGGTGGCCTGACCGCGGATGAAACGGATGGTGGTCGCGGTGTACGGGTCGTCGAGCACACCGGAGGCCACCTTGCAGGGCACGCTGTTGGCGAAGACGATGTCATAGAGCAGCAGCTTCAGGATGTCGTTCCGGGTGTCGCAGCCGTTGCGGTCGACGTCGGCCCAGGCTATACCGAACTGGTCCCGGTCGTAGCCGGTCTTCGGTGTCCGTCCCTTGATGGCCAGCGTCTCCAGCAGTGCGAGGGCCTTGGTGCCGGCGGCTGGCTGGCTCTGCGGGGCGACGGTCCCCTGCACGGTGACGGCAGGCACCTCGTCGGTATCGAGAGGGGCGACGTCCGGCGTCGGGGTCGGGGTGGGCGCTGGCGCCTTGGTGGTGCTCGGCCGGGGAGTGGGCGTGGGGGACGGCGACGGCGTCTCCGCGGGTGCGCTGGCCGCCGCCTTGTCGGCCGCTGCCGTCCTTTCGGGAGCCTCGGCCGGTGCATTGATCAGGAAACCAGCGACGAGGGCCACCACGCTGATGCCGATGGTGATGCCGGCGGCCCGGCGGTCCGGCAGGCGCAGCCAGGACGGCTTCGCGGAGACCAGCGTGTAGAGGCCGGTGACGAGGAAGACCAGAGCGCCAAAGCCGAGGACACCGCCGCGGAAGTTGCTCGATTCGGCGATGACGATGGAGAGGATCAGGAGCCCGACGACGATCCAGGTGGATCAATCGATCCTGCGCCGTTGCGGCCCTTCGGACAATGGCTTTGAGGCAGGGCTGTGCCCGGAAGGTTTGCGCATTAGATTGTCCCCCAGCTGAAAAGCGAATGTTGTGCGCTGGTCATCCTACAGCCGTCACGGCCGTTTGCTCTCTTTCGGATTCGGGCTGACGGGATCGAGTTTATTGCTTTGTCAGTTCGCCACGCTAGTCTTCGCTAGACGTCATCTATTCATCCGATACCTAAGAGGAAAAATAATGGGCAATGAAGCGGTTGTTACGGACATGCAGAAGCTGATAGCCGCTGAGAATTGTCGCCACCACCACGCTCTGCCCGCTGGGCTCATCTATCGCTCTGCGTATTGGACGCCACCTATTCCATCGGAGTGAGGTACAACGCCGTGGTCGTTCCGGTTGTCCGGCGCTACGCCCTCTCACAGAATTTGGACCAAGTTCTCATTGAAGGAGATTCACTTCAGCGTCCAATCAGTCCGCGTGATGACGAGCAACCTCTCAAGGATTTCGTATCGTCCATAGAACATCTTTCTGATGATCAATTCGCTGGGCTGTTGGGGAGCCGACACAGGACTTCGTCTCGTGGGGGAATCCTCAAGAGCGCAGCCGTCCGCCAGATAGCCCAAATTCTTGTCGCTGAAGGCATCCAAACCTTGGAAGATGTGAGCATGCTCCTCAAGGACGTTGAGCGAACGTCATCGGTTGAAGCTCGCTTGAACAAGGTGCGGGGCAGCGGAACCCAGGGCATCCGAACGGGCTATCTGTGGATGCTCGCTGGTGACGACTTTCAAGTGAAGCCGGACCGGCATGTTTTGAAATGGATGGGTCACGTCCTGGGGCGCCGCATATCGGTGGTTGAGGCTCGATCCCTGTTGGCGGTCGTGGCGACGCAGCTGGACATCACTCCCTGGTCGATTGATCACGCCATTTGGAAGAAAATGTCCAGACGCGGCTGATGCCGACCGAAACGCTAACCCTTATCCCTCACTCCAACCGAATCGAAAGCATCGATGCGGCGCAGAAACGAAAGACCCACACGTGAGTAAAAAACGCGAGACGAGAAAGCTGTACCAAAGCCCGCCTAATTGGCCCACCCCGCCTCCCGGATGGGTGCCACCGCCGGGTTGGAAGCCAGACCCTGCATGGGGGCCGCCTCCAGAGGGTCATCAATTTTGGGTCGATGACCCTTCTTACAATGGTGGCGATTCACGCGGACGTCGCGGCACTTCCTGGCTTGCCGTCACAGCGTTGATCCTCGCGATTATCTCGGTGCTGCTGTGCTGGGTTCCGATAGTGAACAATCTAGTCTTCATTCTCGGTCTCCTAGCGCTGGGGCTCGGTATCGCTGCTGTGGTGAGTGCCTTCCGCTCCCGGCCCGGGTCCAAGGGGATGGCGGTCACCGCGACCTGCCTGAGTGTCCTCTCCTTGATCGGGGTCCTCGGCACGCAGGCGTTCTATGGTTCGATGTTCGACACCACATCTCCAAGGGCCGAGCCATCGAACGTCGCGACTGGTGGCGGATCGGATCCAAAATCTTCAGCTGCCGAAGAAGCCCCGTCGGACGTCGCGGCCATTGGCGAGAAGCGGGAAGTCTCGGATTACGATGTCTCTGTCACCGGAGTTAACCTCAACGCCGCAGAGCCCATCCTGGCGGCAAATTCATTTAACGAGCCGGCCACTGGCCAGTATGTGCTCGTCGACCTCACAGTGCAGTATCTGGGCACTGAGGAAGCAAACCCGTGGCTTGATCTCAACGTAACCTTCGTCGGATCAGATGCTCGGCAATATGACGCATCTAGCTGTGACGCTGTCCCGCCACTTCCGGCATCCGACGTTCCGACATTGGAGAACACGGGCACCGCTTCATACCAGGTGTGCATGGACGTTCCCCCAGAAGCGATCCCGGAGGGGAAGCTTTTCGTGGAGCGGTCCTTGAGCCTCAATGACGCGCGCGTCTATTGGGCTATCAACTGATGTGGACGTGCGGGGCTGAGGCTGGCCTCCCGCATTCCGTCGAAATGGCTGTACGGTCCGCTATGGTTGCACCATTCATTTCAATGCAGGGGGATTAGTGGAGTTTGCAGAACGTTTGACCGCATTGGCCGCGAAGGTGCGGCAGCAGAGGTCTCAGATCGAAACAGAAGAAGCGACGAAGAACGCGTTCATTATGCCGTTCATCTCGACCATCCTCGGATATGACGTCTTCAACCCACTCGAGGTGGTGCCCGAGTTCACTGCCGACGTCGGCGTGAAAAAGGGTGAAAAGATCGACTACGCGATCATGCACGGCGGGACGGTGCAGATCCTCATCGAGTGCAAGAAGTCCAAGGAACCACTCAAAATCGAGCACGCATCTCAGCTCTACCGCTACTTCGCCGTGACCAACGCCCGGATTGCGATCCTTACCAATGGCGAGGTGTACGAGTTCTTCACCGATCTGGATGCGCCGAACCGGATGGATGCAAAGCCATTCCTCGTGCTGGACCTGAACGACATTGACGAGACGCTGATACCGGAGCTGATGAAGCTCACCAAGGAGATCTTCGATCTTGATTCGATCATCAATGCAGCCGGTGAATTGAAGTACATCGGCCAGATCAAGCGGACGCTCGCGGGTCAGTTCAAAGAACCGGACAGCGAATGGATCAAGTTCCTGGCCACGCGGGTCTACGACGGTCCGTACACCCAGAAGGTCCGCGATCAGTTCACCGGTCTCGTGACCAAGGCGACGAAGCAGTTCCTTAACGAGCAGGTTAACGACCGCCTTAAGACGGCTCTCGGTGCCCCGAACTTTCCAATGGCCAGTGACTCGGTCATCGCGGCCACCGTCACCAGCGAGCAGGTGGTCGAGGATGACCTTATCGACACCGGCGTGGAAACCACCCTCGAGGAGCTCGAGGGCTACCAGATCGTCCGGGCCATTGTCTGCAATGAGGTGAAGCCCGCACGGGTGGTGCAGCGCGACGCGAAGTCCTACTTCGCCGTCCTGCTGGATGACAACAACCGGAAGCCAATCGCCCGGCTGCATTTCAACCGGGTGCAGAAGTACCTCGGCGTCTTCGACGACCAGAAAGTGGAGCAGCGGGTGCCGATCAGCTCGCTCGACGAGATCTACGAGCACGCAGATACCCTGCGCTCCAGCGTCAGGGCGTATTTGGCAACTGGCTAATTGCTGCTTGCTCCTCGGGCGCCTCGAGTTCCTTCGAGTCGCCGGCCTTGTTCCGCTTAGGCCACTTTGGTCTGCTGAACTCTATTTCCCGCAGTTTCTGTACCTGGGGCTTCGCTCTGGTCACGGCCCCAGGTACGGAACTCGCTGCGGTGCCCAGTACCTGCCGGGTTTGGCTCGTAAGGTCGCTGAGCGACTTGCGCCAGGTCTCCCGCTCCACATCGCCGTACACGAGACCTTCGAGGCCGTAGATTGTCGCGAATTGCGCCACGGCCTGCTGAATATTCTCAACCGCGTTCAATGTCGCCGCGCTTCGGAGCGGATTGACGACCCGCGTGAAGTCGTTGATTTTTGCTGTCGCGCTGACTGCATCGTTCAACTTCTGCAGCCGAAGCGCGGCGAGTTCCTGGCGACGTCCTGCTGCCCGCTCCACAGCCGCGACATGATGCTCAAGGTCCTCCGGTTCAGATTTCCCTACGTGCGCAATTTCGAGCGCGTCGAGTCTCGTCTGATTCGCGTGGCATGCAGCGAGTAGGACAAGCCACGAGCGGAGTTCGGAGCCGCTTGCATGCTTTATCGCATCAGATTTTTCCGCAGCAGTTCCGGTGGAAAGGGAATCGGCGATGACGTCCAACTGGTTCAGTGCGTAAGAGGTCGACTGGGCGAGCGCGGTGCTGTGGCCGGAGACCTGAGTCCATGTCGTCTCACTGATGCGGCCGCTCTCCTCGTAAAGCGCGTACGCCTTATCGAGAACCAACGTGACTCCTTGAACGTCTCCGAGCGCCTGCGCTCTGTTGTCCGAAAGGAGCCGGTCGAGCTTGATGTCCATGGCCTCCACGAGCTGCTCGAGGTCGGCCAGGGCAGCCTTCAGAGCGGCGGCGGCGCTCAGCGTCGCCATATTTGAGGCAACCATCGGATTCATCTTCGTGGGCTCGAACTGCGCGTGGGCGGCGATGCGCCCTTTCGCTCCCCGGACGACTCCCGCAAGCGGGCCGTCGCCGTCGGGATTGAACTTCTTCAATTTGTCGAAGAGCTCAGCGGACTCGGCCGTCAGGGTGAAGGTCTTGCCCGCCATTGAGGAACTGACCGCTGCGATGCCGCTGACGGCTGCCACGGCGTCAAGGGTCGCTTTTTTCGCTGTCGCGCCCAACTCTGGATTGACGGCCAGCTCCTGCATGAACTTCTGCACGAGGTCGGAATTTCCGACGATTGCCGCTTCCTTGCCCGAGACGAATATGCCGAGCTCCTGGGTTTGTTCTTCCATCTGCCAATTGAAACAGGCAGAGAGTATTCCGGTGTGAAGCAACGCCTGGCATTCCTTGACGCTTGGTGAACCGGTACCCCAGGTCAAGATGTCCTTGGTGCTGCAGCGCCCATGGGCCAGCGCCCCGAACACCGTGATCTGGCCCGCGCTGCAGCAGGTCACCGCACAGCTGCGGGCGACAACCACCGTCGCCGCTGGGGGAAGACCATAGGTATTTTCTCTAGGGGGACCCGCCCTAGGTCCAGTATCCTGAAGGGACGTTTCTTCCGCGTTCTAGACCGCGGTTCCGGTTCGCCGGCAGAAGGAACTTCCATGCATCTGATGCGGGAACGAAGGTTCGACATATGAGTCCCCACCGATTGAAGGCGGCGTTGCTGGCCGTGGTCGTGGTAGGTGCGTCAGCGACCGCATTCACCTTCAGCGCGAGCGGTGACACCGGCTGCGCTGCGACGGGCAGCCGTGCCACCAGCGTCTTCCGGGTTGATTCGTTCACAGCGGGCAATTCGGATGCGGTTCAGGCGGCAATCGATGCCGCAACCGCCCAGGGTGGCGGGATCGTGCAGCTGTCCGCTGGACAGTTCGACATCGACCGGCCGCTATGGCTCAAGGACAACGTCGCGCTGAGGGGCTCGGGTCCAGATACCGTTCTAAAGGCTTCTGCCCGCTTCCTGGACACCAAAGGACCCCACGGCGGACACCCCCTCGTCACGACTGAGGGAGCAGAAAACGTTACGATCGCCGACCTGACGGCCGATCAAAGCGGTGAAATCTTCGACGGCAACGTCGAGGGCAGGCTCAATGAATACCTCATTGACGTGCGGCATACCGACAACGCCGTCGTCGACGGGGTCGCGACCAGAAACCCTTTCACCTACTCAATAGCAGTGGTGGGCAGCCTCAACTTCTGTGTGCGGGACAGTTCAACGGTGGCGGACTCATCCGGCCGATATGACCAGCTGGACGGGATCCACATCACGGACTCCCACTCAGGCGCCGTGATCGGCAACCGCGTCGATCAAGGACAAGGCGAGGACGGCGATGATGGCTTGGTTGCCCAAACGATAGGCGCGGAGGTCTACGACGTCGTCTACCGGGGCAACGACGTGCGCGGCGGATCGCACGGCGCCGGGATGCAACTCGCTGTATCCGGCCATGAAATCCACGACATCACCATAGAAGGTAACCGGTTCTGGGGTTCACCCTCCGGGATCCGAACGGGCTATTACAACGGCGCCACGCAGGCAGTGCACGATATCGCCATGCTCGGGAACACCTTCTTCGACAACGAGGGAACCTCGATCAACTTCAAGGGCGACCTCGAGAATATTCGGGTGGAGGGCAGTACCATCTGCCGCAGCGGGGAAATCAAGGTAGCCGACGGCGCAGGAAACTCAGTGGAGAGCAGCAGGACACACTGCTGAGGGATGCTCCTCGAGGCACTGTCCCGCTACGGACCCGTCCCATAGGTGGTAGGAGTCCCCACTCTATCCCGCACACCCCGGATCAATGCCTCGTCCCCCACGCGCCAGATGGTCGTGGCGCCATTGGTGAGGCCCCGCTGCTGGAAGACAGGCGTGGCGTTGGCCTCAAGCCACTTGTGCATGGCGGGCTGCATATATCCATAACCCTGGCTGGTCGGAAGCGACTGGGTCAGGATGAAGTCGACGCCGTTTTCCTGCATCAGGGCTGTTGACGGCCAAATGCCGAAGCGCGGGTCGTTCGAGAAGGCAAGTTCGCCGGTGTCGTTGGTAACGCTCACTTTTGCATCTGCCGGCAGGTTCTGACTCACCCAGCGTTTCGCCTGCACGAAACCATTGTCAGTCGAGGTCTCCAACCGGAGCCCAAGGATCGCGGTGAGCAGCACGAATACGGCACCGGCGGCAACAATCGGGCGGCGGAACCTGGTCCATCGTTCCACAACCTCCACCCCCAGCAGCACCGCACCCAGTCCTGCAAGAATCATCACTCCGTAGCCGTACTGCTCTTCGAAGGTGCCGAACAGGGCGCTGAAGACGCCGTAAGCTCCGAGCGACAGGCCCATCAGGCCGATCAAACGGCGTGCCGGGCGGAGACTGAAACACAGAAATGCTCCGGCCACAGGGCACAACCCCAACAGCAGGTAGCTCGTACCAAAATGACCGGCGTTGTCGATAAGTCTTTCCAATATGTTGGGGGCTCCCTCGGCGGTGAAGCCCGTGAACTTATCCAAACCGATAAGACGCCGAAACCCGCCCTCCTTCGCCTGTATCCAGACCGGCAGCATTCCTTCGGACACAACCATCGTCATGTAAACCGTGTACGGCGCGGCCATGCCCACCAGAAGGATGGCCGCGTCGTGCGCCTTAATGGTTTGGCGCCATATCACTCCGGCAAGAACGGGCGCCACGGTACACAGCACGAAGAAGTCCTTGGTCACGATTGCGAGGCCGAACGCCAGGCCGGCACAAAGCAGCAGTGGACGGCGCGTGCTGGACCTGCGGGACTTGAGTATCGACACCACAATGGCGAGTCCCACGATCACCGCGGCCATCGCCAGGGTCTCCAGAAACACGCGGCTGTTATTGCGAAGTACGAACGGTTCGAAGATCAGGAGCCCCGCCGTCACCCAGGCTGCGCCTCTGGTCCCTACCGCTTGAACTATAAGAAATGCCACCCCCACAGTCAGCGCGCCGAGGACGGCGTTCACCCAGCGGAGTTGCATCACCATTTCCACTGAGTCGCCGGTCAGCCCGAAGAGGTTGATGACACCGGCTTCCAGCACGAAGAAACCGGGCGGATGAAGGAAGAACGGGCCATCCGGAAGCCGGGGGAATGAACCCCCTGAGACGATCGATTGCCCAAGCTGGGCATAGAGCATCTCATCGACCCACAGTTCGAAGGCATGGAGGAGTCCTATTGCGCGCACCGCAAGAGCCAGCGCGAAACAGTAGAGGAAAGGGCCCAGGGTGTTCATGAAACGTCGTCCCGCCGGAACTGCGGCCTCCGAGCCCTGTCTCGGAACGGTTTCTGCTGTGGAACCCGCCGCCGCCCGACCACTTGGGTCCACAAGCTGCCGGGCAAGCCGAGGCGTTTCGGCACGTTGCCAAATCCGCATTTGTAGGCCACGTACCAGTTCCAAGGTGCTTCCCATCTTTCGCTGAGCAAGGACGGTGAGTCCGGCGACTAAAACGACCAGCGCCCAGATCGAGGGTTGCTGTCCTGCGAGTACCAATACCAGGGCGAAGCCGAGAGCAGCCACGAAGCCCCTTACGGCCATCCGCCCCGAATGCGGCGGAAGAAGCGGGAGCGCGATCACCGCGGAAATGCAGGCTGCTGCCACCGCACCGAAGGCACATCCGATCGCGATACCCGGTACCCCTCCCCACTCCCAGCCCAGGAACAGGCCGCCTGGAATCAGTGCCGATGCGGTGAGCAACCCAAGCTGGCAACGTCGGTAGGCGCGCAACGCCAGAAGGATCGTGGCGAGAACCGTAAGCGTGGCATAGCCCAATCCTGAGAGTGCGAGCCAGGGGAGCAGGGCGAACGAGGAGCCGTACTCGTCCGGCAGGATAAGGGCCACCAGCGCGTGTGGAACTGTGGTGATGACAGCCCATGCGAGAAGTGCCAGCCGGCCGAAGGTACGCAGGGACTCCATGAGTACAGAAGCCACCTCTACGCCCGGCCGCCTCAGGAGCGGAAACGCCATGATGACCGTTCCCGCTGCGACGTATACCGGGGCCTTGCCTATGGAGGCCAGAGCCTGGAAACCTGCGGCCGCCGTCGAGCCGCCGTCGAGGAACGCCACAAGCACCACATCGATCCCTGCAAGGACCGACATGACGCACAGAGTGACCGCTATACCGGCGGTTTCAACCCATCGCCATTTCTGGCGAAGCACGTGCGGACGCCAGGTGAGATCCCGGAAGAAGGACCTGGGCGTCACCAGAAGCGCCAACCCGCCCATCGCGAAGCCCAAGACAGCGCCCGCAGCGCCCCATGCGAAGAACACGACGAGGACAGAGAAAATCAGTCTGATCAGGACCTCACCAACGGACTTGATCAAGTACCGCATGAAGCGTAATTCGCCCTGGAACCACCCGGTCGGCGCCGCTCCCAGGAACAGGACAAGCGCGGAGAGAGCGACGATTGCGGCCATCTTGAGAGACCCAAGGCCCGCGGTGATGACCCCTGTCACCAAGGCGGCGGCCAACCCAACCAGCACCGAAATCATTGCGGAGAACGCCATGGCTTCGCGCCGCTGCTCTGAACCCTGCGGATGGGCGATCACCGCATGGCACAAAGGTAATGGAACCAAAGCAGATGCAACGATTCCTGCCATGCCGAGCATCACCTTAGCGGCGGCGAACCGGCTGAAATCGGCGGGCTCCAGGGCGTAGACCATGAGCAGTGTGACAGCGTAGCTGTGCACCCCTACGACGCCCGCACCGACCGACAAAAGCACACCATGACGGGCAACACTCGCGCCCTCGAAGGACGCGTGCGAAATGTCAGCGAGAGGACCCAGGCCAGCGTGAAGCGCGGGGGTGGGACCGAGCGTCACGAATTCCCCCTCAACGGGACTCTCATGCAGGACAGGACACCAGCCTACGGGCAGGCTTAGGAGTGGGCACCTGTCTCGACTACTCGCTTCCAGCCGCGGCAACTACGTAGGAAATCCAGTTCAAGAAGGCGTCCGCGGAACCCGCCCTGCAGTCCGTAATGGCACATATACTGGGGCCGCTGGCCAGTTCGCGGGCAGTGTCCTGTGAGTCCCTGAACCAAGCCAACGGTAGGACAAATAACTTGGACTTCTTTGCATCTGACGCCTTTCTGACCGCCCTGGCCCGGGATTACCACCGGGCTCGAATGTTCGAGTTCAAGAGGTATGAAGTGCAGGGCCGGCAGGTGCGGCTGGCGGAGGTCAACGGAGGCAGAGTCCTGACAACGGGCCCGTTCTTCGATTACGTCAAACCCTTGCACCCGGACGGCCCGCCCCAGAGGACCCTCAATTTTCTTCCGAAGCTTGTGACGTCCGTGATCGCGCTTGATGATGAGGATCCTGCAGCATCGGTTCCCCCAACTACCCTGGAACCGGCGCCCCTCATTGTGTGGGGTGCGTTCGGCACCTGGGAGGACTATCTCGCCCTGCTGGGGAGGCGCAGTAAGACGCTGCTGTATAACAGGCAACGGAAGCTCAGGAGAATGCTTAGGGAGCAGGGAGAGCCGGTTTTCGCCTTCGATGATCCCGAACCCGAGGCACTGGACCTTTGCGTCAAGTGGAAGATTCAGCAGTACGAAGGCGGCCACGAAACCCTTGAAGATCCGGCCGCGATTGCCATGCTGAGGGGCCTGTTCGAGGATGGGCACCTGATCCTGTCGACCTTGCGGGTAGCGGACAAATATGTCGCGGTGCAGGCCGGATTCGTGTGGCAGGGAGAATACCTGTACCTCATCCCTGCCTATGACCCTGAGTTCGCACGGCACGGAGTCGGTAGGGAACTGCTGCTGTGCACGCTGGAGCATAGCTTCCGTCAGGGCCACAAGAGCTTCGATCTGCTGCAGGGCGCGGAGCCGTACAAGTGGAACTTCGCCACCCATGTTCAGCTCATTGAGAGCCTCGGACAACCGCCATTGGGTCGCCGCGCGCGTGCTGCTGCGGAGCGGGTAATCAAGAGGCGCCTGCTTGCCGTATCCCCGCAGCTCTTCTATCGCGCTAAACAGTTTTTCCTCTCGGGACGCCGGCGCGTGAAGGAAACGACGAACAGATTCCGGGGGTGAAAAAACACTTCACGGGCCGCTTCAACAGCGTTCCCGCCTGTTGGTCCAACGAGCCCCATCCCGCCTAGGAGTAGTAGGTCTCCGGGACCGGAGGGATTCGTCCGTCGGGGAACAGCGCGTCTGCCTGGGTGGCGTACTGACGAACACGCCGGTGTTTGGCCTCGAGATCACCGCTCCACTCCCACCCGGTGAGGTGCCGACTCCTGAGGAACGCGTCGTCGGGCTGCTGGTTCTGGTTGTAGGGGAAATCGGAGTAGAAGACCGTCCGCTCAGCTGAACTTTCGCCGACCGATCGGGTAATCAGGTGGTCGACATGCCTCCCAATTCCTACGGGGCAGAACACGAGCCCGGTCGCCTGCTCATCGATCTCCTCCGCCACCGTGTCCCGCAGCTCTTCGATCAGACCGGTATCGCCCCTCGAAACCCGTCCAAGCGCGATGTCGAATCGATAGGTCGGATAGCGGTGAACAAGTTCGGGGAGGGTCCTGCCCAGGACGGAGCTGCCGGGAATGGTTTTTCGTCGCCTTCGGAACAGTGCATCCGTCGCCCCGAGATGCCGGAACCGTACGCCAAGCCCCTCGAGAACGGCGGCGTCCTCCTTCTTGCGTTCCTCAAAGAGGGAACCGGCATCCTGCACAGAACACTGCCGCAGGAACGACCGTGCCGCCCGGGTGTGCGGGGTGGGACTGCATTCAGTGAAGATGGTCAGTACTTCGATGTCGCGCCTGCCTGCCTCCGACGCGATGAGGGAACCACAGGAGAGCACCGCATCATCAAGATGTGGCGATAAGAAGAGCCACGGTTCATCAGTGGTGCGGGATTGGGCGAGGCGCGACGGCGGCGCGGCCGTCACCTGCCGCTCCCTGCGCGTTGGGGAGAGGCCACAGGCTGGGGTAATGCCGAGTAGTAGGCCTCCAGTTGGCTTGAGGCAAGAGCATCCCAGTCGAACCCCATCGCGAACCTTCGACCTGCCGCCCCTGCAGCGGCAAGGACCTCGGGGTCGTTATACCGGGTGACGATTTCGTCAGCCAACGCTTCGACGTCGAAGGGAGGGACCACCCAGCCGCAACCCGGCGGCACCACTTCCCGCAGGCAGGGTATGTCGAAGGCGATGACCGGCGTACCCGATGCGAGGGCTTCCACGGCGACCAGGCCGAACGTTTCGGCCCGTGAAGGGATGACCACAAGCCGGCCCGCGGCCAGCGTCTCGAACTTTTCCTGGCCGCCCACCCAGCCGACCAGACGGACCCGGTCTCCGAGATTCTGGGCCGCAACCTCTTGCCGGATCCGGTGCTCGTCCGGGCCGGTGCCGGCGATGATGAGTTCTCCATCAATCTGCTTCGAAGCCTGGGCCCATGCTTTTAGTAGCAGGTCGATGCCTTTGCCCGCAAACTCGAGTCGCCCAATGCAGACGACATCGGTGCCCAACCGGGGCAGCACATCGAAGGCGCGCCTGTCGATCCCGTTGCCGATTACCTCCACCGCGGCTCCGGGGTTCAGCCGTTTCACTTGATCAGCTGTGCCCTTGGATACTGCAATCAGGCGCCGGTGACTGCGGACCGCTGCCCATTCGATCCAGTGGAACGGGAGCTTGTACTCGCGGAACTTCTCGCGGGCATGAAGCCACTGCACCATACCGATTGTCGGTTTTCCGGTCCAGAGCGGTGCGGCCATCGATGAGAAGGGAGCGAAGAAGTCCTCGACCACCAGGTCCACCAATGGCTGGCGCCTCCAGGTTTCCCACGGCAGCCGCAGGCAATATCCCAGCAGCCGGCCCAACCGCGTTCGTCCCTGCCCGAACCCGAGCGGAACGTACTCGACCCTGTCCTGAATGCGGGCCGTCCAGGACGGATACCGTGTAGTGAGGACCGTGACCGAATGCCCCAGAGCTGCGATGCGTTTGTTGATTTCATGGGTGCGAACCGAGCCCCCGCCGGCTCCGGGCATCAGCGGATCTTCGAATCCGAGGTGAAGAATCCGCAATCGCGGCCTGCTCCGCAGGGAGACGCCGCCGGTCTTCAGTCCGTTGTTACTGGTCTCATCCATTCCGATTCACCTTCTCCAGAGGCCTTCAACGCTCAGTGCCCGTTCAGGGCCCGCAAGGAGGTCACTGCGGGTGGCCGGCCACAGCACAGCATCTTCAACGCCCAGGTGCTTCAGGGTGACCGATGCTTCGAACTCGTCGCGGCCCTTGAGGAGTGCAACGGTTGTACCTTCAATTTCAGCGAACTCGTCCGTGCCAGTGAGGAGGGCGGAAAGGTCCAATCCCTGCGGCAGATCGAACTGGGCAACGGTCGACATGTCGCGGTGGACTTCCCTCCTGCTGCGGGCTCCGAGGCGCGGCGTCTCCAGGGATTCCTCCATCAACACGCCCGCCAAAAGGGCTGCGCTCCGGTCCCAATTGAAGCAGCGCGCCCACTGCTGGCAGGCCTGGGAGAGTGCTGACCGCGTTCCGGGGTCGGAAAGTTCGCCAAGCCGCTCAATCAGGGCAGCACCAAGCTCCTTGACCGAATCGACCAGCCAGCCGGTTTGTCCGTCCATAACGCTGTCGCGGATGCCTGGGGCCCGAAGGGCAATACACGGTACGCCCCAGGCTGCCGCCTCGATGATCGAACACCCCCACCCCTCGGCGTCGGAAGCGGACAAGGTCAACCAGGCACGGTTCAGCAAGGCATCCCTTACGGCGTCCGGCTGATACCCGTGGAAGGTGAAGTTGGAATACATGCCCAGGTCCATGACGATCTGCTCAAGCCGGGCCCGCTCCGGTCCGTCCCCAACGATTTCCGCCCGGAGATTCGGGTACTGAGTTGCCGCTGCAGCGATCTGTCCGATGAGGATGTCGATCCTCTTGTGTGCCACCAGTCTGCTGACGATGGTGATTGTTGGGTCCGGGTCCCTCGGGCCGACGACGTTGGGCACCGTTCCGGTGCCGTTTGGAACGATGTGTATCGGCCCCTGATAGCCGAGATTCCGCAGTTCCATTCGGGTCGAGGGAGAGACCGCTGCGATTGCCCGGGGTCCATATATTCTTCGCGCAGCATTACCCTCCAAGTACCTGCCAAGGGCGGCAACCGGAGGGGAGAAGTGCGTACGGAACTGCTTCTGATGAACGTGATGCACCACCTGCACCACAGGTGTTTTCCTTGTCACGAACAGCGGCGAGAAAAAAGGAATGCCGTTCTGGCAGTCCACCACTGCATCGATCTGAGGCCGGGTGCGAAGGAGACCCAGCGCCGCCTGCGGGTACAGGGTCAGCGCCCCGCCGCCTCGCACAATGTGGACACCGTCAATCGTATCTGCCGGGTCTTGATGGCTGTCCCTGCTGGTGTACCAGGTGACGTCAATGCCGGCATCCACCCAACGTTTCGAGATTTGGTGCATGTATTGTTCAGCACCGCCGGCCTGTGAATGCTCGATATCCCGCCAGTTCAGCACGAGTACTCGCTTGCCTTGGAAATACTTCATCGCGGAAGGGTTGAACGCCGGTGTCATGGCAGCCTCTGCATCTGTGCGAGTGCGACAAAACTGGCTATTCCATCACGGACACAATGGAACGTCGAATTGGTGCCGTCGGTCCACGCCACAGGAATTTCGATGATCCTTCCACCCTCGCGTTGAAGGCGGCGGAGCAGCTCAACATCGAAGGCGAATCCGGATGTCCTGGATTGAACCATGGCGCGGAGGATGGCCCCTCGCTCGAAGAACTTGAAGCCGCACTGTGTGTCCAAGACGCCCCGGACCATCGAACTTGTCACCACCCGGAAGGCGGCCCCGCCCAGCCTGCGACTGAACTGCTGGCGCTTGACGAAGGTCGATCCGGGCGAATGGCGTGATGCTATGACGGCGCTGGCACCCCGGGCGAGGTGCTCCATGGCGGCGGTGAGAGTTTCAAGGGGCGTGGCCATATCGGCATCAAAGAAGCCGGTATAGGTAGACGTTCCGCTCAGCAGGCCCCTCCTCACCGCGGCACCTTTGCCGGGGCGGGAACAACCGATGAGGGAAATTGGAACTTCAGAATTCGAAGTAGACATCCTGCGAACAATCTGCCCGGTGTCATCGGCGCTGCCATTGTCCACGACGACTATGCGCGAACTCCAGGTCTGCGTTCGAAGGAAGTCGACGGTGTAGCTGAGGGTTGACGGTAGGCGGCCGGCCTCGTTATAAGCAGGGATAATCACTTCCAGATCCACCGCGCCGCGCCTTCGCGACTTCGAGCCCTCTGATGAGAGCTGACCGCATCCGATTGTTGACAATTTTGGTTTTGCTAGACTATCGAGGGGTTCCACCTAGATTTCCTCGTTGCTGGCTTCCAGAGACCAATATCGGTGCCCCAACGTGCTCCACCGTACGAGCCTGTTGCAAGACCGAACAACAATACGCATTACTCTAAAAACTGCCGCAGATACCTACCGCCCGCCCCGTTTTCGGCATGGCCGGTGCGGTGGAGGCCCTTGCCACCGACCGGAAGACGAGCTGCTGGGTCAGGGTTGAAGGCCGGTTTCACGGGTTTGGCGCTAATTCCCGGGCAGTTGGTGGCCGGGCGCCGCCCGATTTCGGGGGACTCCACTGCAAGTCCTGTCTGGTGGGCTGCCCGCCTCGGCGTCGGGTGGGTGATTCCGCCCCGGCGGGTCCGATCCTTCAGTTACTCCCGAGTAGGTTTCCGCCTGAACGAAAGGTGCGTACCGCGTTGCCGGTCAGGGCAATGATGGCTAGAATGCTGGCCCCCGCCAACCGCCACAAGTCGCCGCCGATCATGTTCCACCCTCAATAGCATCTGCCACGGTCGATGCACAGGGCGATCGCCCTTTCCCGCGCCCCGATACGGCCCGTTATCCTGAAGGCCCGGACGCAGCGTCGCGCCGGGTCGTCGCAGACAGGTGCCCCGCATGCAGCTCTCCACGCCGGATCGCCCCCAGCAGCCACCTGCCACCCCACGGTCTGAACTCGACCGCATGACCGAGCTGGCAGGAGACCTGGCCGGCCAGTTCGAGCTGGTCCCGCTGCTCGAACGCGTCCTCGGCCACGCCGTCGCGCTCCTCGGCTGCGAAAGCGGCTCCATTTCGATCGTCCATGAATCCGAGGGCTACTACCGCAAGGAGGTGGACCAGGGTGTTGGCTGCCTCGAAGGGCAGACTTTTCCGCTCACCGAGGGCCTTACCGGACAGATCGTGAAGCACCGCGGGACCGTGATCCTTGACCGCTACGCCTCGGTCCCCACCGGCCACATCTCCCCAAGCGATCCACGCTGGGGTAGCGCCGTCATCGGCGTGCCCATTGCCTGGGACGGCGCCATCATCGGCACCTTCGCCATCTTCAGCAACGGACCGGACCGGAGCTTCACCGCCGCCGAAGCGTCTCTGGTGGAACTCTTCGCCAACCACGCCGCCATCGCGATCATGAACTCCCGGCTCCACAACGCTGCAGCCGGCAGGGAACGCGAAGCGGCGGTTGCCGGGGAACGTGAGCGGGCGGTGCGCGATGTCCATGAGACCATCGGCCGGTCCCTCGGGTCCCTGCTGCTCCACCTCGACCGTGCGGACAAGGCCACCCCCGCCGGTTCGCCGGCAACCCAGCACATCGACTCCGCCCGCGTCCTGGCCCACGAAGCACTCTTCGACACCCGGCGCACGGTCCTCGGGCTCGGCCCCTCCAGCCTCGCCGGGAGGACCCTCGGGGAAGCCGTCCGCGGCGAACTGAAACGGGTCAAGGCCACCTCCTCCCTCGACGCCACGCTCTCGGTGGTCGGGGAACCCCACAGCCTCGCGCCCGAGGTGGCCCACCAGGTGTTCATGATCGTGCAGGAGGCCGTGAGCAACGTCGTGGCGCACGCCCACGCCACCACCTGCCGGGTGGGCCTGTTCTACAACGCCACCGGAATTGCCGCCGTCATCGAGGACAACGGCCGCGGGTTCGACGCCGCCGCGAAGCACGGCACGGAGGGGGCGCCGTCGTCATCCGCCTGCCTGGGACTCCATGGAATGGCGGCCCGCGCCCACTATCTGCGAGGTGATCTCTCCATCGACTCCACGCCGGGGTGGGGCACGAGCGTGCGCGCTGAGGTGCCATACTCCGCCAGCGGGGAAGTGTCCCGCGAGCGGTGGCAGGTGCTCGTTGCCTGTATCCAGCCGATCGTGCGTGCGGGCCTGGTGCGGCTGCTCGAGACCTCGGAACCGTCGGTGCAGGTGATGGGGGAGCCGGACAGCCTCGCGGACCTCGTGGAGTCGATCTCCCTGCTTCAGCCGGACATGATCGTGCTCGACTGGGTGCTCATGGAGCAGTACGCCGCCGCCCGGCGGACGGGGTCGACAGAGGACCCCGTCGACCGGCCCGTGGTGGCCGTTGTCGATCACCCAACGCTTGACCAGCTGCGAGTTGCCGCGGCGTCGGGGGTGCGGGGATTCCTCTCGAGGAGCTCGACACCGGCCGAAGTGGCCCGTGTGGTGGTCGCCGCGGCCCGTGGTGATGCCCTGCTTGACGGCGCCGTCTTTACCCGCTTCACCGAAGCACACGAAAGTGCCGCTGAGAAGGAGGACGCCGGCGTCCGCCTGACAGCCCGCGAACTCGAGGTCCGCGATTTGCTGGGCGAAGGCCTGGCCGATAAGCAGATCGCCTCCCGGCTCGCCATTTCGGTGAAGACGGTCGAGAAGCACGTGGGCGCGATGCTACGGAAGACCGGTGCCCGCAACCGCACCATGCTTGTAGGCCTGCAGCACCAGGGCCAGTAGGACCCCTCAGAAGGCGGCGGCTCCCGCGGAGGCAACCTCCTGGTCCTGCTCGATGGTGCCGGTGGAGACGCCGATGGCTCCCATGATGCTGCCGTCGCGGACCAACGGGATGCCGCCGGGGAACACCGCCAGGCGGCCGCCGTGCGCATCGCTCAGTCCGTAAATAGGCCCGTCGGCGCGGGTGGCACCCTGCAGGTCACCGGTCTCGCACTGGAACGCGATCGACGTATACGCCTTATTGATGGCGATGGTGATGCTGCCGATGTTCGCGCCGTCCATCCGAACGTGCGCCTTGAGGTTCCCGCCGGCGTCGACGACGGCGATGTCCATCGGCTGGCCGATTTCGGTGGCTTTGGCCGCGGCGGCGTCGATGACGCGCCGGGCTTCCTCGGCAGTGACGGTTTCGAGTACTGATCCTGTGGCCATGGTGTCCTTCAATGTCGAAGTGGGGGTGGTGTGGCGGAACAGCCGCGCCCAACTCAACCATTGATGACTGCCGCTGGCGAGGTGGTGAAAACCCCCACAAACGGGGGAGGGGTAACCCCCATACCGGCCCGCGCAGCGCGGGCTTACCGTGGGCAAGAGCCTAGCCAGGAGGATTTGCCGTGGGTGTTGTACCCCTGAAGGACATTGTTGGTCCGGCGTTCGAGCAGCGGTACGGAGTGCCCGCGATCAACATCTTCAATGACCTGACCATGGAGGGAGTCCTCGCCGGTGCGGTCGACGCGAACTCGCCGGTGATCCTGCAGACGTCGGTGAAAACCGTGCGCAGCGTCGGGTCCCGGGTGCTCTTCGACATGTGGCAGTCCCTGACGCGCGGCATCGAAGTGCCCGTCACGCTGCACCTTGACCACTGTCCCGACCGCGCCGTGGTCACCGAATGCCTGAAGGCCGGCTGGAACTCGGTGCTGTTCGACGCGTCCGAGCTCCCCGTCGAGGAGAACCAGCGGCAGACCATCGAGGTCGTCGCGGAGGCCCGCAGCCACGGCGCCCAGGTGGAGGGGGAGATCGAGGCGATCACCGGCGTCGAGGACGACCACGGCTCCGACGAGGTCTCCAAGCAGCAGAGCCTCGACACGGCGCTCGCCTTCATCGACGCGACCGGAATCGACGTCTTTGCCCCGTCGATCGGGAATGCCCACGGCAGCTACAAGGCCGCACCCGTGCTCGACGTCGAACGCGTCACCCAGATTGTGGAGGCCCGCAACCTTCCGATCGCGCTGCACGGCGGCAGCGGCCTGAGCAGCGAGCAATTCGCCGACCTCATCGGCCGCGGCTGCGCGAAGGTCAACATCTCCACCGCGCTCAAGGAAACGTTCATGCAGTCAAGCCTGGCTTTCCTGAAGCAGGCGGAGCAGAACAACAAGTGGGATCCGCCGTCGCTCTTCAAGCACACGCGCGCCGACGTTCTCGCGATGGTCACGGACCTCTGCACGCAGTTCGGCAGCGCCGGCAAGGGAGGGCGCTGAGCATGCCCACGCTCATCTTCGACTGCGACGGCGTGCTCGCCGACACCGAACAGTACGGCCATCTGCCCGCCTTCAACCAGACCTTCTCCGATTTCCACGTCCCCGTGCAGTGGAGCGTGGAGGAGTACGCCGAGAAGGTGAAGATCGGCGGCGGCAAGGAGCGCATGCGCAGCATCCTCACCCCGGAGCTGACGCAGGAGCTGGGCCTGAAGGACGAGGCCGCCATCGACGCCGCGATCCTCGCCTGGCACAGGCGGAAGACCGAGGTCTACAAGGGGCTGGTGGAGAGCGGCGTCATGCCGGCCAGGCCGGGGATCGCCCGGATCGTGCGCGAGGCTTCCGACGCCGGCTGGACCCTCGCAGTCGCCTCCACCTCCGCCGAACCCGCCGTCCGTGCGGTCCTCACGCACGCCGTCGGGGACGACCTCGCCGCACGCTTCTCGGTGTTCGCCGGGGATGTGGTGCCTGCCAAGAAGCCCGCACCGGACATCTACCTCCTGGCGTTGCGGGAACTTGGCGTCTCCGACGCCGACGCCATCGTGGTGGAGGACAGCGGCAACGGGCTGCGCGCCGCCGTCGCCGCCGGACTCCGCACCGTGGTCACCGTCAGCGGCTTCACCCGCGAGGAGGACTTCACCGGCGCATCGCTGGTGGTCAGCTCCCTCGGTGACGCGGACGGCGAGCAGGCAGAGGTTCTCGCCAACCCGCACGGCACGGACGTTTCCGGCGTCGTCACCCTCGCCACGCTGAAGGACCTGCTGGCCCATCCCGGCCCCGGCGATACAAACTCCGCCCCAACCACCGATACGGAGGCACCATGACAGCCACCCAGCTCGCCGACGTCGAATACGTTGTGCACACACTCGCGGCAACGGCGGTGGACAAGGAGAAGGAGTTCGGGGACCTCGATGCAGTGGTCGGCGACGGCGACCTCGGCTACTCCCTGGCCCGAGGCTTCGAGAAGGTACTCACCGACTGGGAGTCGCTGAAGCGCGACGACGTCGCCACCTTCCTCCAGCAGATTGCGCTCGTGATCTCGAGCAGGATCGGCGGCACGTCGGGCCCGCTGTGGGGCACGGCGTTCCTGCGGGCCTCTGCGGTCGCGAAGACCGTGGACACCATCGACGGGACCGCCGTCGTCGCCATGCTGCGCGCTGCCACCGACGGCATTAAGGCACGTGGCAATGCCGACCTCGGTGACAAGACCCTGCTCGATGCACTCATTCCGGCTACCGACGAGCTCGAACGGCAGCTCACGGCAGGTGCTTCGCCGGAGGAGTGCCGGAAGGCCTTCGCGGCGAAGACCCGCGAATGTGCCGACGGCACGTCGGTGCTTGAGGCGAAGCGGGGCCGCGCCAGCTACAGCGGGGAGCGCAGTATCGGTTCCCCGGACGCCGGCGCCGTCGCCGTGGCGATCATTATCGAGCGCATCGTGGCCGACTGGCCCTGAGTTTCAGCTTTTCCATCCCAACACAACGACGTGGAGACCTTATGAAAAAGTTCGTCAACGATCCGCAGCAGTTTGTCCCGGAGATGCTCGAGGGCCTGGCGCTCGCGAACCCGGACACCCTCAAGTACGTGCCCGAGTACAACCTCATCATGCGCGCCGACGGGCCGGACCAGGGCAAGGTGTCGATCGTGCAGGGCTCCGGGTCCGGGCATGAGCCGGCACACGTGATGATCGTGGGCAAGGGCATGCTCGACGCCGCGTGCCCGGGCGATGTGTTCGCCGCACCGCCGTTCGACTACGTGTATGAGACGACTAAGCTGCTCGCGTCACCCAAGGGGGTGCTGCTGCTGGTCAACAACTACACCGGCGACAAGATGGTGTTCGAGATGGCGCAGGAGATGTCCTCGGCCGATGGTATCGAGGTGAAGACGCTGTTCATCAACGACGATGTCTCCGTCGAGGATTCCACCTACACCATCGGCCGCCGCGGGGTGGCGGGCAACTTCTTCGTGATCAAGGCCGTAGCCGCCGCCGCGGAGCGCGGGGCGGACCTCGACGAGGTCATCCGGATCGGCGAAAAGGTGAACTCGGTAACCCGCACCATGGGCGTTGCGCTCACCGCGTGCACCCCGCCGGCCAAGGGCAGCCCGCTGTTCGACCTGGGCGAGGACGAGATCGAGATGGGCGTTGGCATCCACGGCGAGCCCGGCCGGCGCCGGGCCAAGATGATGCCGGCGAATGAGATCGTCGAAGAAATCCTGGGTCCCGTGGTCAAGGATCTGCCCTTCGGCGACGGCGACCGGGTCGCGCTCATGGTCAACGGCCTCGGCGGGACCCCGATCAGCGAGCTGTACCTGCTGTACGGGCAGGCGCACAAGCGCCTGGCCGAGCAGGGCATCAGCGTGGGCCGCAGCTATGTGGGAGAGTACTGCACGTCGCTGGACATGGCGGGTGCCTCGATCACCCTAGTGAAGCTCGATGAGGAGATTGAGTCGCTGCTGATGGATCCGGCGGAGATCCCGATCCGGGTGTTCTAGGGGTTTGGTGCACGACGGCGGGGCCGGCACAATGAGGTGCCAGCCCCGCCGTTTGGCGTGCACGGCACAATGAGGTGCCGGCCCCGCCGTTTGGCGTGCACGGCGGTGAATCAGGTCAGGATGTCCTTGGTGCTGAAGCGTCCGTAGGCCATTGCCCCAAATACCGCGATGTAGCCCAGCTGCAGCAGGGCATTGTCGCCGAAGGACTGCCAGGCGATCGGATCCCGCAGCAGGTCCCCGAATCCGAACCAGTAGTGAGTGAACAGCCACGGATGCATCCACTCGAGCTGCGGCAGTGCACCGAGGATCTGGGAGACGGCAGCCAGGGCGGCGGTCGCCGCCATAGCGCCGACGGGAACTGAGGTGAGGGTGGAGATGAACAATCCGATTGCGCTCAAGCCCAGCAGGGAGACCGTCACATACAGGGCCAGCAGCAGCAGGCGCACCGCGTAGCCGCCGAAGCCCACGGTCGTGCCGGAGAGCAGTGCGACCGGGCCGATGGGAAACAGTGCGGCGCCGATCAGCGCACCCGTCGTCACCACCGTCAGCGTCCCGACAAGGCAGAACACCGCCGCCCCCGCGTACTTCACCAGCAGCAGCCGCACCCGTCCGGTCGGAGCCACCAGCAGATACCGCAGCGTGCCCAGGTTAGCCTCACCGGCGATGGTGTCCCCGGCGACCACTCCGATGGTCAGCGGCAGGAACAACGGGATCGACACGGTCAGCGCCGTCAGTGAGACAAACAGGCCGTTCTGCGTGATGCTCGCCAGGAACGCCGGGCCGCGCCCGGGCTCGGGCCCCTCGGAGAGCCGCACCACCACGGCGATGAGGATCGGGATCGCGGCGAGGGCGGCCAGCATGGCCCAGGTTCGACGGCGGCGGAACAGCACTGAGATTTCGGAACCCAGCAGGGACCGGCCGGCGAAGGGGCGGGCCCGTACGACGCCGTCGTTGCCGGGTGGGGGAGAGGGCACCGCTTCAGCCGGCAACGTCAAACCCCTCTCCGGTGAGTGCGACGAAGCGTTCCTCGAGGGAGGCTCCGCTCACGCTGAACCCGCGGACGCGGACGTCGGCCCTGACCAGCGCCGCATTCACTGTCTCCGGCTGTAGGCCGTTGAGGACGAGTTCGGCCGTCACGACGTCGTCCCGACCGCCGGTCTCCGGGCTCAGCCCGAAGGATTCGAGCACCCGGCGAGCCGCGCCCGGATCGGGGGTGAGGACCCGGACGTGGGCGGTGCCCTGCGCGCGGAGCTCGTCGAGGGTGCCCTGGGCGACGAGCCGCCCGGCGCTCATGACGGCGATCTGGTCGCACATCTGCTCCACCTCGGCCAGCAGGTGGCTTGAGACGAAGACGGTGGTGCCGCCGTCGGCCAGCGATCGGATGAGACTGCGGACCTCGCGGGTGCCCTGCGGGTCGAGCCCGTTGCTGGGCTCGTCGAGGATGAGCAGGTCGCGCGGGGTGAGCAGGGCGTTGGCGATGCCGAGGCGCTGCTTCATACCCAATGAGTAGGCGTGGGCACGTTTACGGGCCGCATGGCCGAGCCCGACCCGTTCCAGGGCGGCGTCGACGCGCTGATTCCGGGTGGCGCGCGAAGTGAGGAGGTCGGCGTCGTCGAACCGCTGCAGGTTGGCCCGCCCGGAGAGGAACGGGTAGATGGCCGGACCCTCGACGAGGGCGCCGACGCGGGGCAGGACGTCGCGGGAGGACTCTGGCATTGCGCCGCCCAGGAGCCGGATCTCCCCGCTCGAGGCGGCGGCGAGGCCTAGCAGCATGCGGATGGTGGTCGTCTTGCCGGACCCGTTGGGCCCGAGGAAGCCAAAGACGGACCCCCGCGGCACCTGAAGGTCGATGTCGTCCACGGCGCGCTGGTGGCCGAAGGTCTTGGTCAGCCCCCGGGTCTCGATGGCCAGCTCGGTGGCGGCCGCGGTCACGGCCGCACCCCAGGGCAGGCCCGACGACGGTCGGTTGCCTGCCCCCGCGGCGCCCCCGGCGTCACTGCTGGGAGGCAGCGATCAGCTGGTCGGCACTGACGGCTCCGGCGAAGACGCGTCCGTCGTCGGCGATGAACACCGTGACGAGCGAGGTCTGCAGGACGCGTCCGCCGTCCACCTGGGTGAAGGCCTGCTGCAGCAGGGCCTGCGCCTCGGCGGCATCCTCGCCGTTGGGGGTGGCGGTAAATGCATCGGACGCGGAGCCGGCCGGCAGGGCGACGATTGAGCTCCAGCCCTCGCCGAGAACCCTCGGCTCGGTGCCGGGGTCCCGGTCGGGCATGTCGTGATCCCGGTGTTCCTTCACGGGCACCTCGGTCACGGTGGTGCCGGCCGGGGGAGTGAACTCGAAAAGGGTCGCAACGGGAGCGCTGAAGTCGATGCTGGAGAATGCAACCGAGAACGCGGGCTCGGACTGGCCCTGTGCGGCGATGATGAAGCTCAGGGGAACGCCGGTCTCGGAATCCACGGCGAGGGACACAGCGCCGACGAGGGTGTCGTCGGTGCTGGGTGTAAGCACAAGTTCGTAGGCGGTGCGGCCGGCCACCCGGGCGTTGTCGCCCACGGTGATTTCGGTTGAGGGGTCGATGGTGGAGAGGAACTTCTCGGCAATCTGACCCGGCGTGTAGGCCTCGCCCATCGGGGCCTCGGTGACTTCCGCCGGGCGGACCGCGTGGGCCGCCTCTTGCTCGCGGAAGTCGTAGTACCAGACCTCGTCGCCGTTCAGGGTGACGTTGCGCTCGCCGAGCCGGTCCTGCACCTGGACCCGCGCCTTGTCGGGGCCGTCGATGGAGACCTGGGCGGTGTGGTCCGCGGTGAGCAGTTCGAGGGCCGCGCCCGGGCCGTCGGTGCTTCCGCCGCCGGGGTCCATGGACTGCAGCTCCGGTAGGCCGAGCTCGGAGGACTGCTCAAGGGTGCCGGAGAAGGCGCTGTCTTTGCTGTCGGCGACCAGCTCCAGGAGCTCCTGGGCGGTCTTCGCCGGCAGCTTGGGACTCGCCTGCGCGAGGTTGGGCCCGACGACGGACGCCGCCACAATGACCGCCGGGACGATGCCGGCGGGAAGCCAACGCTGCCAGTTCTTTGCCATGATCGTGCCTTCCGGGTGATTCCCTTACCCCCACGCTCTGTTAACGGTACTCCTGCTAGCTGGGAGGACGCCGTGCATTTCGGGGTGAAAGCAGTCCGGGCTGGACACGCCCGGACGGCGAAACCGTATGAGCGTCCCAGCCAGGGTGCTCCTACGGTTGTTTCGGGCGGTTTTCCTCCGGTCTGACGTTCCGCGCCGGCGATCTATGGTCCGGTGAAGGAACGGTCCTGTTCCTTACATTGGGCAGGGCCCTACCGGAAAACCGCTTTGGAGATGCGGGCGCGGAAAAATTCGCCGTCGTCGCTTCCCGGTGAGGTTCCCTTCCACCAGCCGGCCCGAAGGATTGAAGGAAGAGTGATGCCATCGAACTCCGCCTCCGCTTCGATCGACACGCCAAAGGGATACCGGCCCGGGGGAGACCCTCCCGGGGTGCCCCACCGCAGCATCGACACCTCGGTCAGCGCCCCGGCCGGATCGACCCGGAGCGTGACGTCCTCGGCTTCGCCGTCGATCACCCGGGTCATTACCGCCGTGTCGGGCGAGAGACCGGCGCTCCACGCGGCGCTGCGAAACGCCGTGGGGACGAGGACTCCCTCGCTCGCCAGGCGGCCCGCCGCGCTGCGGGTCACATCGTCGCCGCCCGCGGTCACCACCGGAAGGACTCCGAGCAGCCGCCACCGCATCCGGCCGGTGCCTTTACTGAAGCGGTCATAGCCTCGAACGGGAAGACCTCCGACGCGTGCTTCCGCGGCCCAGATGAAGCCCTTCTGCGGAGCGAGGATCTGGCGTGCCTGGAACGGCCGCCAGGAGGGCCCGAGTTTGATCTGCCCGGACATGGTGAGTTCCACCGAGGACCACAACGGGGTGCCAGGCCGGAGCGAGTGCACGAGCCACCGCTGCGCCGCGGCCGGCAGTCCCGCCGTCAGACCCGGCTCGTACAGCGGAGGGGACGACTCTCCGGCGCGGAGCCACGCCCATTCATCCCGGAGCGCCGCCGGCCTCAACACCCTCGTCATCCTGTCCCCCCTCCACGGCGGCCTGTGTCGCCCCGGCTACTACGGTGCCACCGGGCCGACACCCCGCACAGGGGCAAAGGACCTCCGCTGGGACTCTGCGGGATAGGCTCTTCTGGGCTTCGCGTGGGGTCCCGTACGCAACCAGCTCAAGGGGACGAGTGCACAGCCTGAACTTCACGGCCATCGATTTTGAGACGGCCAACAGCAAACGCGGATCGGTGTGCGCCGTCGGGCTCACCAAGGTGCGGGCCGGAGTGGTCACCGAATCGCAGAGCTGGCTCATCCGGCCGCCCGCGGGAATCGACCACTTCGATGCGCGGAACATCTCGGTGCATGGGGTCCGTCCGCAGGACGTACTCGGCGCGGACTCCTGGGGGACCTCCCTGCGGCGGATCCTTGCCTTCGCGGCAGGAGACCCCCTTGTCGCACACAACGCGTCGTTCGACCGTTCGGTGTTCCGGAACGCCTGCCTCGAATCCAACCTCGAGGTGCCCGAGGTCGAGTTCCGCTGCTCGCTCGAGCTGGCGCGGCGCCAGCTGGACCTCGAGGTTAACCGGCTACCGCAGGTCGCCGAGGCCCTGGGGTTGAGCAGCTTCCGCCACCACGACGCCGGCAGCGACGCCGAGACGTGCGCGAACGCCGTCCTGGCCATCGCCCGCAGGGACGGGCTCTCCACCCTCGAGCTGCTGTGGCCCGCCAAGCCGCCGAAATCCTCCGGCTCGCACCGGTACCGGGGCGAGCCCGCGCTCGCAGATCTTCCGCAGCCCAATCCGTTGGCGGACCCCTCCCACCCGCTGTTCGGCCAGGTCGTCGTCTTCACCGGGGAGCTCCGCACCCTCGAGCGGCCGGAGGCCATGGCGCAGATTGCTCACCGCGGCGCGGCCAACGCCAAGAACATCACCAAAAAAACAACAATGCTTGTCATCGGGCGGCAGGATCCGCACAGCACCCGCGTGGAAATCAGCACGGACAGCGGCAAGGAACGCAAGGCGCTGCAGTACGTCGAGGCGGGTCAGGCAATCCAAGCCGTCAGCGAAAATCAGCTGCTCGAATGGCTGGCACCTGCGGCCGGTGCGATCGGGGATCCCACCGAGAATTTGGTCCGTGCAGCCGCCCCTTCCCTTGAGGCGATCCCGGCTCTTGAGGCGCCCGCAGTGCGCCCGGCGGCGATCGAGGCGCCTGCGGCAGGTGCCAGTGGTGCGCCGTTGGAGCTCGTCGCAGCGGGCATCCTCAAGCTTCTGGGAAGCTTCCGCCGCTCTCGGTAGGAGACGGCCACCGGGGTTCCGGAGACCTCGGCGCCCGGGGGAGCTGCCGGCCCGTCGAGGGGGCCGGCGGGAAGCACTCAGTGCCGCCGGTCGTAGCGCCGCACCGCGTTCTCCCGCGCGTGGAGCAGCAGGGACAGTGCCTTCTCGGCCGTTGCCTCGCCGGGGTTGAGGATGGACACCCACGCCTGGGAACCGTAGACGGGATGGGGCAGAATGCGGTCCACCTCGGTGAAGTCGAACTCGGACAGGTGCTCGGCGTGCTGATCGGCCGGGTGGCCCACCAGGTCCTCGTACATCGACTTTCCCACGAAGATATTGAGCCGGAAGATGCCGGGCCGGTTCAGGTCGGAGGCGGTGTCGAAGCCGGGGTAGTCGCTGACCACAATCGTCGCGAAGGGGTAGCGCCGGTACGTCGGAGCGCTGTCGTCGGGATCGTAGAAGATGAAGGTGTCGCCCCACGCGGCCTCGGGCGCGCCGGACTCCTCTGTTGCGGTGTCCACCACGACGCCGGGCAGGTCCGAGACGAAGGCGATGATGTCGTTTTCATCCACCCGTGAATGCTCTCAGGCGTCCGGGACTTGCGTAAAGGAGGGGGGCCGCCGCTTCACACCGCCGCTTCACACCGCCGCTTCACGACGAGGGTTGACGGTGATCACCGGTACCGGGAAATGCGAGGCGCGAATAGGATCGAGCAGGTTGTCAGTGATCCCGGCCGTGAACTGGTCGAGGTCGAACACCTTGAAGAGTGCCTCCCTGCCGAATTTCGAGCTGTCGGCGACGAAAAAGGCTTCCTTCGCAATGGACCGCATGGTCCGCTTCAGTTCGATCTCATAGCTGCTCGTGTTGAAAATGCCCTGCTCATCGACGGTATCCGCACCGAAGACCGCAACGTCGACGCGGAGGTGTTCAATCTGCTGCACCGAGGTGGGCCCCCACAGCGTATAGACGTTCGGGAGCAGTTCGCCCCCGATGAAGACGAGGTGGGCGCTCTGCCGCTCCGCAATCTCCACCCCGATACGCAGGTCGTTCGTGACGACGGTGAGCCGTGAGTGCTTCAGGTGCTTGGCGACTTCGAGCGTCGTCGAGCCGCTGTCGAGCAGGATCGTCTGCCCGTCGAGGATCTTGTCAGCCATCGCCGCGCCAATGGCCCGCTTTTCGCGTTTATGAAGCGACTCCTTGATGGCCGACGGAGTGTCAAGATGCTTCATCGGGTACGCCCCGCCATGGGTGCGCTGCAGGAGCTCCATGCGTTCGAGCTTCTCGAACTCCCGGCGGATGGTCGATGGATTGACGTCGAGCCGCCGAGCAAGGCCCACGACCGATTGGAAGCCTTCCTCCTGGAGGATCTCAAGAATCATCGCTTGTCTGGTCATACGTCGACTCTCGTCATGTGTCGTCCTCCTTGGCGGCAATGCAAGTATAGTACCGCGCGGAATGCGCGATATTGCGCAAAAATCGCGCAGCGACCTCCTCCTATCGTGCAGAGATTGAGCAAAATTCATTGACACCTGCGCAGACGCGACTTTAGAGTTCACCGCAGTTTCACTATCGGTGTCCCGCACGAGTGCAGCACGAGGCAGCACTGGCACCGTCACAAAGGAGTGGCAATGAAGCACGGAAATGCCGTCAAATTTCTTTCAGTAGGAGCCGTCGCCACGCTCCTTGCCTCCTGCGGTACCACCGGGGGCGGAGGCTCCGAAGGCGGAGGTTCGGGCGGGGGCGACGCCGGCGCCGCGGAGGACATGTCCATGGTGACCGTCGTCAAGATCACCGGTGTCGGCTGGTTCGACCGCATGGAGGAAGGCGTCACCAGCTTCGCCGACTCGACGGGCATCGACGCCCGGCAGGTCGGCGGTGATGATGCCAGCCCGGAGAAACAGATTCAGATCATCCAGGACCTCATCCCGCAGAACCCGACCGCCATCACCGTGGTGCCCAACTCGCCCGAGGGCCTTGAGAACGTCCTCGCGCAGGCACGGGAGCAGGGCATCGTCGTCGTGACCCACGAAGCGAGCGGCATCAAGAACGCCGATATCGACATCGAAGCGTTCGACAACAAGGCCTACGGCGCCCAGATCATGGACAACCTCGCCGAGTGCATGGGCGGCGAGGGCGAGTACGTCTCCTTCGTCGGCGGCCTCACCGCCAAGACCCACATGGACTGGGTCCAGGGCGCCCTGGACCAGCAGGAGGCCGAGTATCCGGACCTCACCCGTGTTGAAGACCCGATTGAAAGCAAGGAAGACGAAGGCGTCGCGTACTCGCGGGCCAAGGAGGTCCTGGCGAAGTACCCCGACATCAAGGGCTTCCAGGGTTCGGCCGGCACAGACGTTGCCGGCATCGCCCGCGCGGTGCAGGAGGCGGGCCGCGAAGATGACGTCTGCGTCATGGGCACCAGCATCCCGTCGGTGTCGGAGAAGTACCTCGAGGACGGCTCGATCGACAAGATCTTCTTCTGGGACCCCGCGCTGGCCGGCGAAGCCCAGCTGAAAATCGCGCAGCTGCTCGCTGAAGGCGAGGAGGTCGGGGATGGCACGGACCTGGGAATCGAAGGCTACACCTCGCTCAAGAAGCTCGAGGGCTTCGACAACGTTGTCGTCGGCGACGCGGCGGTTGAGGTCGACGCCGAGAACGTCGGCGAGTACGACTTCTAGACCGCTTCATCCACGCACATCGGGGTCCGTGCGCCGCAGAGGCGGCGCACGGACCCCGAACCGCCAAAGGACATCTTCATGACAAGCAGCAACCCGCCGACGGGGCAGCCAGGTGTCCCCGTCCTGGAAGTGCGAAATATCTCCAAGAGCTATGGGGGAGCGAAAGCCCTCGAGGGAGTATCCCTCGCCCTTCAAGCCGGCCACGTCCACTGCCTCGCCGGTGAGAACGGATGCGGCAAGTCGACCCTGATCAAGATCATCAGCGGAGCCGAGCGCCCCGACGGCGGCGAAATCTTCATCGACGGCAAGCCCCACCCCTTCATGACTCCGTCGCAGGCCATCAAGGAAGGCATCCAGGTCATCTACCAGGATTTCTCCCTGTTCCCGAACCTCACCGTGGCGGAGAATATCGTCCTCACTTCGGTCGTCGCGAAGCGGTCCAAGGTCTTCTCGGCCGGCAAGAACCGTCCGGCCGCCGAACATATCGTCAAGGAGCTGGGGCTGACGCTCGACCTCGACAAAGACGTCGAACGGCTGTCCGTCGCGGACAAGCAGCTCACCGCCATCTGCCGGGCATTGGTCAGCGAGGCACGCGTCATCATCATGGACGAGCCCACGACGGCCCTCACCCACAGCGAGGTGGCCCGGCTCTTCGGCATTGTCCGCAAACTCCAGGACCGTGGGGTTGCCCTGGTCTTCGTGAGCCACAAGCTCGAAGAAGCGCTCCAGGTGTCACAGGACCTGACAATCCTGAGGAACGGCATCCACGTCGTCTCCGGCCCCACCACCGGTTTCGACCGGCGGTCCCTCATCAAGCACATGACTGGGCGGGCCGTAAACGAGACCCGGCTTATCACGAGTCCCCAGCTCGAGGAGCGTCCCGTCCTGAGCGTCCGGTCGCTCTCGGTCTCGGGCGCCTTCCACGACGTGGCCTTTGACCTCCACCGGGGAGAGATCCTCGGGATCACCGGACTGCTCGGCTCCGGCCGGAGTGAAATCGCCGAATCGCTGTTCGGCGTGCTCCCGGCCGATTCCGGAACCGTCGAGGTTGAGGGCAAGACCGTGCGCATCCGATCGATCGACGACGCCATCCGCGCCGGAATCGGCTACGTGCCCGAGGACCGGCTGACCCAGGGGCTCTTCCTGGAGAAGTCGATCGCTGACAACATCATCGCGGGGTCGGTCGACAAACACCGCCGGGGGCCGATCCTCCTCGATTCCGGAAAGGTCTCCTCCTCCATCCGCCGGTTGTTCGATCAGTTGCGCATCAAGGCCCCCAATGTCCTCGCCCCGGTCCGAAGCCTTTCGGGCGGTAACGCGCAACGCGTCGTACTGGCCAAGTGGCTCGCCAACCAGCCCAAGGTCCTGATGCTCAACGGTCCGACGGTCGGCGTCGACGTCGGCTCCAAGGAGGAAATTCTTGCGGTGCTGCGCGAGCAGGCCGGAAACGGGATGGGCGTTCTTGTCATTTCGGACGACGTGCCCGAGCTTGTCACGGTCTGCAACCGGGTCCTCATCGTCCGGCAGGGTGCGGTGGTCGACGTCCTTGAAGGCGACGCAGTGAACGGTACGGCCATTGAGGAGCTGATGGCGGCATGAGCGACACCCGAACGTTGTCCCGCGCCGGAGGCCTCGCCCGGTTCAAGGGCGCCAACAACGAGGGCGTCCTCGCCCTCGTCCTGGTTGTCCTCATCATCGGCATGACAATCATCAGCCCGTCGTTTTTCTCGGTCGGGACCTTCTTCGCCATCCTCCGCAGCTCGATCGTCCCGCTCGTGTTCGCGCTCGCCGTCCTCATCGTCATCATCAGCGGCGGTATTGATGTCTCCTTCGCGGCGATCGCAATCTTTGCCGCCTATACGGCGGTCAAACTCACCGGCAGCGGGAACTTCGACCCCGGGCTGATCGCCATCGTGCTCTTCGCGTGCCTGATCGGGGCCCTGTTGGGGCTGGTCAACGGCGCCGTCATTGCGAGATTCCGGCTCTCAACCCTGATCGTCACCCTCGGGACGCAAGGGATCTTCCGAGGCCTCCTGGTCGCGTACATCGGCTCCCGGTACATCGCGGACCTCCCCGGAAGCATGTCCGCGGTCTCGACCTCGAACCTCATCTCCCTTGAGGGCGGAGGGGCAAACGCGTACCTCCACGTCCTTGTGGTCCCGGTTGTCCTCCTGTGTGTCCTGGTTGCCTTGATGCTACGCAAAACAATGTTTGGCCGGGGCATCTACGCCCTGGGCGGCGACATGGAGGCAGCGCGCCGCGCCGGGTTCTCCGTGGTGCGGATCCAGATCGCCCTGTACGTCCTGGCCGGAGTGCTCGCCGCGCTCGCCGGCGTCTTCCACGTGATCCTCGGCCGCAACGCCAACCCGCAGGACCTCGTCGGGACCGAGCTGGACATCATTGCCGCCGTCGTCCTCGGCGGAGCCTCCATCTTCGGCGGCCGCGGGTCGGTCCTCGGCACCGTGCTCGGTGTGCTGCTGGTGCAGCTGATCAACAACAGCCTCATCCTGGTCGGCGTGCCCACGGCCTGGCAGCGCACGGCGGTCGGCGTGCTGCTCGTGATCGGTGTGGGCATCCAGGCGATCTCCGCCAAGCGTGAGTCGAAACGGGTGCTCGTGAACGACGAGGTGAAGGAGTAGCCATGGCGCAGACAAAGAACCAACCCGACCTCCACACCCCGGGCGGATTCAATGCCCGCATCGACAACGGAATGGGGGCGATGCTGGGCAGGCTGACGCGGGACCGGAGCGTCGTCCGCATGCTCGTGCTGCTGGTGGCGGCGTTCGCCTTCTTCACGCTCCTGAGGCCGTCGATCTTCCTCAACCCGCTGAACCTCGAGAACATCGCGGTGTCGGCCCCCGAGATCGGTATCCTCGCCATCGCCATGATGCTGGCTATGCTCACCGGGGGGATCGACCTCTCGGTCGTGGCCATTGCCAACTTCACGGCGATCACCATCACCACGCTGTACGCGGGTCTGGCCGCCGGCAATCCCGGGCAGGCGAACTCGCTCCTTCCCCTCATCCTGCTGCTGGGGCTCGCGCTGGCCGCCGTCGCCGGCTGGTTCAACGGTTTCCTCATCGGCGTCGTCGGGATCACCCCGATCCTGGCGACCCTTGCCACCATGCAGATCCTCAACGGCATCGCCGTCGTCTGGACCGGCGGCCAGACCCTCTACGGCGCCCCCGAGGCGCTCAGCGTCATCGCCAAGACCACCATCGTCGGCGTCCCGGTGCTCTTCCTGTTTTTCCTGCTGATCGCCGTCGTCGTCGCGGTGCTGGTCAACGTGACACCGCTGGGCCTGAAGCTCCAGCTGCAGGGCGCCAACCCCGTGGCCGCCCGGTACTCCGGCATCGGAAGCCGGCGGGTGCTCACCTCGACGTACGTCACCTCCGGCCTGCTGGGCGGACTCGCAGGCATCGTCTTCATCGCCCGCAACCCCACGGCCAGCGCGGATTACGGATCCTCCTACGTACTGCTGGTGATCGTGATCGCCGTCCTCGGCGGCACCAACCCGGCCGGCGGGTTCGCCACCGTTGCCGGCGTCGTGCTTGCCACGCTCACCCTCCAGGTGGTGTCGAGCGGTTTCAACGCCCTTCGGCTCTCCGCCTACGAGTATTCAATCGCCCAGGGCGTGATCCTGATCGCCGTCATGATCGCCGACCAGATGCGGTTCCGCTCCCGACGGCGTAAACGAGACCTCCAGCCGCCCGTACCAGCAGCCCCCGAGACCCAAGGAAAATCATGAAGAAGCTGATCAACGAGCCCGAAAACTTTGTCGACGAGATGATTGAGGGCATCACCCTCGCCCACCCCGACATGGTGCGCACCCCCAGGGACGACAAGCGGATCATGGTGCGCGCCGACGCCCCCCGCCAGGACAGGGTGGGCATCGTGACCGGCGGCGGCTCGGGTCACCTACCCCTGTTCAAGGGGTACGTCGGTGCCGGGCTCTGCTCCGCCGTTGCCATCGGAAACGTGTTTTCCTCACCCTCCTCCGACCAGATCTTTGAGGCCACCAAGGCGGTGAACGGGGGCGCCGGGGTGCTCTACCTGTACGGCAATTACGGCGGCGACGTCTTCAACTTCGACCTCGCCGCCGACCTGGCCGAACTCGAGGACATCGAGACGCTGACGGTCCTCGGGCGCGACGACGTCGCCAGCCAGCCCAGGGAGCGGTCGGCGGACCGCCGGGGCGTCGCAGGCATCATCTTCGCCTATAAGGCCGCCGGTGCCGCAGCAGAGCGCGGTGATTCACTCAAGGAGGTCGCCGCGGCCGCCGAAGACATCATCGACAACACGGCGACCATGGGAATCGGCCTGTCCCCGACGATTCTGCCCACCACGGGGAAGGCGAGCTTCGACCTGCCCGACGGTGAGATGGAGATTGGCATCGGCATCCACGGCGAGCCCGGCATCCACCGCGGAGTCCTCGAGACGGCGGACGAGGTCGCCGAGCGGCTGATGCGGCCCCTCGTCGAGGACCTCGGCCTCAGCTCGGGGGACCGTATCGCAGTCCTCGTCAACGGGATGGGCGCAACCCCCCTGGAGGAGCTGTATGTCCTGTACCGCAAGGTGCACCGTATCGCCGAGGAGCTCGGCCTCACCGTCGAGAAGCGCTACATCGGCGAATACGCCACCAGCCTCGAAATGGCCGGCGCCTCCCTGTCCCTGCTGAAGCTCGATGACGAGCGGCTCGCCCTCCTCAACGCCCCGGCGTCCTCCCCGTTCTTCCGGGAAGGGTGAGCCCCATGGACGGAGCAGCACTCAGCCTCGCCATCCGGAACAGCCTCGCCGAGGTGACGCAGTACGCCGATGAACTGCGCGACCTCGATGCGGCCCTCGGCGACGGTGACCTGGGCGTCACCGTGTCCCTGGGAGCCAAGGCCGTGATCCAGGCACTCGAAGACCTTCCGGACGACGCACTTCCCGCGGAGATCGCCAAGACCTGCGCTAAGGCCTTCGCCAACGCCAACCCGTCGACCATGGCGGCCCTTGTCGCAGGAGCGCTGCTGGCTGGATCACGCGTCTGGGGCGAATCGACCACCGTCTCGATCGACAGCGGGGCCGAATTCACCGCCGCGGCGGCGGACAGCATCGGCAAGCGCGGAAAGTCGCAGGTGGGCGACAAGACCATCCTCGACGCCCTGGCGCCGGCCGCCGACGCACTTCGGGGCGCGGACACCGCCACGGAAGCCCTGGAGCGTGCCATCGAAGCCGCCGAACGTGGAGTGCGGGAAACCGTCGGAATGCAGTCAATGCGCGGCAGGGCCTCCTGGCTGCAGGAGCGGAGCATCGGTCTCCAGGATCCCGGCGCCACGGCCTTCCTTCGGTTCCTCGAAGCCTGGCGCGACGCCAACTAACCCATGCTTGCCGGATGGTCTATCCGGAATGCACCCCCGAAAGTGAAAGCAGGACAAACCATGGCACAGATTGCCTTCCTCGGCCTGGGGACGATGGGACGCGGCATGGCCGCAAACCTCGCCGCCGCCGGACATGCCGTAACCGCGTGGAACCGGACCCCGCGGGACACCCCGGAGCTCGATGCTGCAGGCGTTACCCGCTCGGAGTCGATTCAAGAGGCGGTGAGCGGTGCCGACTACGTGATGTACTGCCTCGCCGACGACCAGGCAGTCCACGACGTCGTGCTTGCGCCCGGCGGAGTCGCGGAGCTGGTTGAGGAGCGTTCCGTCGTCATCGACCTCTCCACCATCAGCCCCGAAATGAGCGCCGAGGAGGCGGCCGCCTACTCGGCCAGGGGTATCTCCTTCCTCGACGCGCCGGTATTCGGATCGAAAGGGGAGGCGGCAGCCGGAGGCCTCTGGATTGTCGCGGGAGGGGCACGGGACGTCTTCGACGACGCCAAGGAAGTCCTCGACCCCATCAGTGAGACGACCCACTACATGGGCGGCCCAGGAAACGGCGCACGTATGAAGCTCGTGGGGAACCTGACGGTCGCCGCCCAGCTCGAGGCTTTGGGCGAATCGCTCACCCTCGCACGAAAGGCCGGACTCGACCTGCAGGACGTCCTCGGGGTCTTCGCCGTCACGGACTTCCGCTCGCCGATCTTCGATGGAGTCGGCAGTGCGGTGCTCGCCGGCGACTACTCTTCCAGTTTCGCCCTCAAGCTCATGCTCAAGGACGCGCTCCTGGTCAAGGAGTTCGCCGACGGCCTCGGATCCCCCATCCCGGGCACCGAGGCGACCCTCGCCACCATCCAGAAGGCAGTGGATTCAGGCTGGGGTGAAGAAAACGCATCCGCACTCATCAAGACGCTGGCAGCGGAAGCGGATGTCGATCTGTCCGGTGCCGGTTCGGCAAACGCACACCAGGAGAACAAATGAACTGGATGGATAAGGTCTTCGGGACGCCCAAACCCGTCATCGCGATGTGCCATCTGCAGGCACTTCCGGGCGATCCGGCCTACCGCGCCGCGGATGGGCTGCAGGAGGTCCTGCGGTCCGCCCTGGCGGAGATCGCCTCCCTGCAGGAGGGGGGAGTGGACGGCATCCTCATCTCCAACGAGTTCAGCCTTCCCTACCTGACGAAGACCGAACCGATCACGGCTATCACTATGGCCCGGATTATTGGTGAGCTGCGAAGCGAAATCTCGGTCCCGTTCGGGGTGAACGTCCTGTGGGACGCCGAAGCCTCGATCGACCTCGCCGCCGCCACCGGCGCGGAGTTCGTTCGTGAGATCTTCACCGGGGTCTACGCCTCCGACTTCGGAACCTGGGACACGAATGTCGGGAAGACGGCGCGGCACCGGATGGCCATCGGCGCACAGGATGTGCGCCTGCTGTTCAATATTGTGCCGGAGGCCGCGTCCTACCTCGGCTCCCGCACCGTGGCCGACATTGCCCGGTCAACCGTCTTCAACTGCAAGCCCGACGGGCTGTGCGTCTCGGGGCTCACGGCAGGGGCGTCGACGGACAACAGCGTCCTTCAGACGGTGAAGGACAACGCCGGAGACACCCCGGTGATCGTGAACACCGGGGTGAAGGCAGCCAATGCCCAGGAGCAGTTGCGGATCGCCGACGCGGCGATCGTCGGCACCTACTTCAAGCGGGACGGCGTATTTGAGAACGAAGCGGACCCCCGACGGGTGGCCGAGCTGATGTCCGAGGTCGCCGCGCTCCGCAAGTCCCTGTAGCGCCGCCATGAAGCTCTTTCTGGGAATAGATATCGGAACCTTCGAGACGAAGGGAGTCCTGGTTGACGAGCAGGGAACGGTCCGGGCACGGGCCCGCCGCCGTCACGGCATCTCGACGCCGGCTCCGGGGCGGGTCGAGCAGGACGCCGACCTCGTGTGGTGGTCGGATTTCGCGGCAGTTTCCCGGGAGCTAATGGCGTCGGAAGCCGCAGCATCGGGATCCATCGAGGCGGTCGGATGCAGTGCCATCGGCCCCTGTGTCCTTCCCCTCGATGAGGACCTGCGGCCCCTTCGTCCCGGAATCCTGTACGGAGTGGACACCCGGGCCACCGCCGAGATCGATGCCTTGACCGAAAGGTTTGGTGAGGAGGCGATCCTCGCGCGCAGCGGGAACCTTCTCACCAGCCAGTCGGGCGGCCCGAAGGTCGTCTGGATCGGAAACAACGAGCCCGACATCGCCGCACGAACCCGCTGGTACGTCACCGCGCACGGCTACATTGTCGCGCGACTGACGGGCAGGGTGACGATGGACCATGGCACCGCCGGGTACTTCCATCCGTTCTACCGGCTCGCCGATACGAAGTGGGACCTCTCCGGATGTGAGGACCTGATCGCTCCGGAGCGGCTGCCCGAGCTCGGGTGGTCCACCGACATCGCCGGAACTATCACTGAAAGTGCGGCCGGGGAGACCGGGTTGCCTCCGGGAATTCCTGTCATCTTCGGTGCCGTGGACGCACCGGCTGAAGCAGTGAGCGCCTCGGTCGTGAACGAGGGCGATCTGATGCTGATGTACGGGTCGTCCACCTACATGATCAAAGTGACGAATGCACCGATCCCCGGCAGGGTCCTCTGGTCGGCGCCCTATGTCTTCCCGGGAACCTTCGTGCTCGCGGCCGGCACCTCGACCGCCGGCACGCTCACTCGGTGGATGGCCGACATCCTGGGGCTCGACGACGGTTCCGGTGACAATGAGCTCTTTGGGAGGCTGCTCGCCCTCGCGGGAGAGTCCCCGCCGGGATCCCGCGGCCTGCTGCTGATGCCGCACTTCAGCGGGGAGCGCACCCCCGTCCATGACGCGCACAGCCGGGGTGCCCTCATCGGCCTCTCCCTTGACCACAACCGTGCCGACATTGCGCGGGCCGTCCTTGAAGGGGTGGCGCACTCCGTTGCCCACGCCCTCTCGGCCTATGCCGAAGTGGGGGAGCTGCCCCGGCGGGTGATTGCGGTCGGCGGGGGCACGAAGAACCCGATTTTCACCCAGAGCGTCACCGACATCACCGGCCTGTCGCAGAGCATCGCGGAGACCGACGGCGCCGCGGTCGGGGACGCCGCCCTCGCGGCCCTCGCCGTGGGCGCGCTCAAGGATCGGGAAAGCATTGGACAGTGGGTGAAGCTGGGCCAGCCCATTGGACCGGACGAGGCCTCCGCCGATACCCTGCGGAACGACCACGAGGACTATGTGGAACTCTATGAAACGCTTTCCGCACTCAACACCGCGCGGGCTGTGAGGCTTCATGGCCGCTGAGATGCGCTGGAAGCTGCTGGCCGCCCAGCTCGCCAAGGGAACAGGCGTGCAGCGCGGCAGCAAGGTCGCGGTGTTCGTCACCGATGCTTCGGCTGCACCGGCGGTCGAAGCGTTTGTCGAAGAGTGTTACCGGCACGGTGCACAGCCCCAGGTGCTGGCAACCGACGAAAAGTTCGACAGGCTCGCCGTGGACTTCGCGTCGGATGAGGTCCTCGAGGAACCAGCGCCCCTGGAGGTCGCTTCAATGGAGTGGGCGGACGTCCATGTGTCCTTCCGTGCAATGCTTCCGCCCCTGGATTCCGAGGTGGACTCCCGCCGGCTTGCAGCCCAGCGGCGGGCCAAGGGGGTGGTCTCCACCCTGCGCTGGGAACAGACCCGATGGGCCCTCGTGCGCATCCCGACACCGGAGTGGGCATCGGCTATCGGGGTCCCGTTCGAGACGCTCCTCGCCGAGTTCTTCGACGGCTGCCTTTCGGATTGGAATGAGCTTCGGCCCCGCTGGGAGACCCTGTGCGGAATGCTTGAGAAAGAGGATTCGGTCCAGATCCGTACACCGGACTCCCATCTTTCCCTCAGCACACGCGGCCGCCTGTGGGTTACCTTCGCCGGCGAGGCAAACCTTCCCGACGGGGAGATCGCGACCGCCCCCGTGGACGACGGCGTGGACGGCCATATCCGTTTCCCCGGCACCTTCTGGTTCGCCGGGACAGCAGTGACGGACCTTGAACTTGAATTCGAACGGGGCCTCGTCGTCACGGCATCCGCCCGGCGGGGGCAGGACTTTGTGAGCGCCCTTCTCAATACCGACTCCGGGTCACGACGGGTCGGCGAACTCGGGATCGGGACCAACGCGGGAGTGAGCACCGCAACGGGAGACCTGCTCATCGACGAGAAGATCCTGGGAACCGTCCATATTGCCCTGGGCAGGGCGTACCCCTCCTGTGGAGGCATCAATCAGTCATCGCTGCATTGGGACATCGTGAAGGACCTCCGCTCACCCGGTTCCTACCTGAGTGCGGGGAACATGCAGCTCATCGCCGATGGCGTGGTGGTCAACCCTCTCATGATCGCTCGCTAGGAGTGGCCGGGTGCTTGAAACGGCGGTCGAGGGGCGTCGAAGTGCAGCGGCTCAAAGCAGGAGTTCCCCGGAAGGAAGCATCGCTGGGCTATGCTTTTTCCCATGCAGCCGGGTCTCATCTACCTCATTGGTCCATCTGGACACCCCAATTTTGGCGACGAATTCATCACCGCGGCCTGGCTCCGGCACCTTGCCGTTGCCCGCCCGGACGCCCAGGTCTGGCTCGACTGCCCGCAGCCCGGTACGGCCTCGGTCCTCTTCGACGAACTGCACCCGAACCTCCGCATCACCAACACCCTGTGGCGGCTCGTTCACGAGAACGCCGAACGACCCGTCGAGGAAACCGCTGAGATCGTCACCTCACGGGTCACCCACCTCGGTTCGCCAACCTACGACCTCGGCTTGCTCAAGCTGCGCGAGGCCGAATCCCTCCACCTCCTCGGCGGCGGGTACATCAATGACACCTGGGCGCACCACACCGGCCTGCTCCACGCCATGCGCGCCGTCCGGACCCTGACGGGCGCGCGGCTGTACGCGACCGGACAGGGCCTGATGCCGGCGCTCGACCAGGGCATGCCCGCGCCCGAACTGTTTAACGACTTCGACGTCGTCAGCGCCCGTGACGACGCCGGAGCCGAAGCCTACGGGGTGCCCCGCGGGCTCGACGACGCCTTCCTCGGCGTCACTGAGGAGATCGCCCGCTCCCAGTTCTCGGACGCGCTGTATGTGTGCATCCAGAGCGACACCGTCGACGCCGAGCGCTTCGACGCCGCCGTCGACGTAGCACGCGAAGCCGTTGAGGCCGCGCTCGGGCAGCGCCGGAAGGTCTACTACGTCGAGGCGGTGCCCGGAGGGGACCGGGCGGCGTATGAGCGGCTCGCCGACCTGATCCCGGAAGAGCACTTCCTGCCCTTCGTGCACCTCTGGGAGCACGGCCTGCCCCTTTCGGCGCACCAGACCTGGGTGACCAGCCGTTTCCACTTCCATCTTCTCGCTGCCGCCGCCGGAGGCAAGGGCATCGCCGTCGGCATGAAAAAGGGCTACTACGACGTCAAGCACGAGTCGGTTGCCGCTCTCGGCAGCGGCTGGGCGCTCGCGCTCGGTGACGACACGCCGTCCATGCCTTCCGAACGCGGGCAGCTGTCGGCGAACCTGCCGGCACTCGTTGCCGCCAAGCGGGCCGAAGCCGAGCGGCTTTACCCTGCCGCCACACCGGCGGCCCCCGTCCCCGCTGCTGCAGCCCGTTTCCTCGGGGGTTCGATCGGCGGGGTCCTGAAAAACAAGTTCGCCCGCTGAAAGACTGAATCTTCTCCGTGCCTTCCTCCCTGCCTGAGCTCCTTCAGGTTGCCCAGCCGTTCCTCTTCCTGCTCACCGCGTTCTTCCTTCCCGGCACGCTCGCTCTGCTTCCCCTTCGGGTCGGGTGGCCGGCCGCGGTGGCGCTCGGGCCCGCCGTCACGCTCCTGATGCTGGGTGTCGGAACCTTTGTCCTCAATGCCCTCGGAATCGGTTGGACGGCGGGTTCGGTCTCCCTGATGCTGCTCCTGCCCCTTGGCGCGGTATGGCTGGCGGGCCGGTGGATCTGGCTCGAGCGGCCTCTCCTGCCCAGGCTGACCACTGCGGGGACTGCTGAACCATCGACTGCGGCGGCGACGGCGACCGTCAGGGTCGCCGTTGGCGCCGGGCTTGCCGCCGCTGCTGCCCTGATCTCTGTGGCGGTGCTGCGCGGGATGGGCAGTCTGTCGACGGCGTCCCAGGGGTGGGATGCGGTGTTTCACGGCAACGCGGTGCGCTGGATCCAGGAATCGGGCCGGGCCACCCCGTGGAGCATCAACCCCATCTATGGGGACGGCCCTGCAACGTTCTATCCATCCGGCTGGCACAGCGTTATCGCGCTCTATCCGGGGAACCTCGTCGAGGCTGCCAACGCGTCGGCGCTGGTCATCGGCGGGTTGGTCTGGCCGATCGGGCTGGCGTTCCTCGCCTCGGTGGTGTTTCCGCGCCACCCGGCGGTCTGGGCGCTCACCCCGGTGCTGGCTGCCTCGTTTGTCAGCTTCCCGTTCGGCCAGCTGTTGCGCAGCGGGCAGTGGCCCAACGGGCTTTCCACCGCCCTCACTCCGGCGGCCTTGGCCATGATCCTGCTCCTCCTCGGACGTCTGAGCCCGGGACTGAACCCCCGCCCTGCCCGGCCGCTGAAGGATGTCCTCCTTGTCCTGATTCTCACCGGTGCAGTCGTCGGGGGAAGCGTCGTCGCCCACCCCACCGCTGTCTTCGCCCTCGCGGCGGCCGGTCTGCCCTTCCTGCTTGCCTGGGTGGTGCCCCTGTGCGTCCGGGCGTTCCGACACCGGTGGCGGGCCGCCCTTCTTGGCGCCGTCGGCGCCGCCGTCCTGGTGGGGGTGGCGCTCCTGGTGCTGAAAGACTCGCGGTTGCTGGCCGGGGTCATGAACTTCCCCCGGGGTGTGCGGGCCACTGTTCCCGATTCGCTCGCGCTGGCCTTCTTCGACCTGCCGCGCTTTCCGGTGGTCGTGGCTCCCACACCGGAGAACTTCAACCTCCTGGTCGGCCTTCTCGTGATCCTTGGGGCCATCGCGGCCCTGGTGTTGCGGACCGGGTGGCCGCTGGTGGTGTCGTGGCTGATCTTCGTGGGGCTCTACGTGCTGGCGGCCGGCCCGGAGAGCCCCCTGCGGTTCCTCACCGGGGTCTGGTACAAGGACACGCAGCGGATCGCACCGTTGATCGCACTGACTGCCAGCATCCTTGCCGCTTTCGGTTTGGCCGTGCTGGTCCGGGCCGCCGCCGGGCTCGTGACGCGTGTCCTCCGGGCAAGGATCGCCGCACCTGACCGTTTCCGGTCGGCACTGGCCGCCGTCCTGGCCGTCCTGGCCGTGGTGGCGGTCTACCAGGGCTCCGGACACTTCCGCTCGCCGGACCGCGTCGCCGTAGCGGCCCACAACTACAAAACGGCGGCGGAGCCGGGCATCTGGCTGCTCTCCACGGGTGAGCAGGATTTCATCGAGCGGGCCGGAGCGCTGCTCCCGGAGGACGCCGTCGTCATCGGTGACCCCTTCAATGGACAAACCTACTTCTACACCCTCACCGGACGGCACGTGGTGTACTCGAGGCTCGGCTCTCCGGCGCCGACCGAGGCGAAGACAGTGCTGCGCATCGGATTCGACCGCCTGCAGGACGACCCGGCGGTCTGCGCGGCCATCGAGGAGGTGGGAGCCACGCACTTCTACCAGGACCAGCCCGCGAGCGTCGACAGGGAGGTCTGGAAGGGCTTCTATGGCGTCGAGACAGCCAATGGGTTTGAACCGGTGCTCGTCGAGGGCGGCCGGGGGCTCTACGAAATCACCGCCTGCCGGTGAGCTGTCTGGCCACCGGCCCAGCCATTAAGGAAGCGCTTAGGCGGTTGCCGCGCCCCCGCCGTTCCCGGGATACTTAAGGGACCGACGCAACCGAGACGCTTTCAGGGTGCGTGAAAGGCGGCGACGAATGAACAGCAGGGCAGCCCGCGAGTACGAGCGCCGCATGCAGCGTGCCGCCGAGTTCCGGGCGGCGCGGGAATCCGGCGATCCGCAGGGGTATCTCGCCCAACTGCGCAAGGAGGAGGCCGAGGCCGCTCAGCGTCGCCCGGTGTCCGACGACGAGGCACTCGCGAAGCGGGCCCGCCACAAGGACGACGCCGCCCGGGCCGACTACCTCGTGCGGGAGGCGATGGCCCGCGGTGACTGGGACAACCTCAAGTACGCCGGCAAGCCGATCCCCGGACTGGGGGAGGGCCACGACCCCGACTGGTGGGTCAAGGGCCTGATCGAACGGGAGAACCTCACCGGTCTGGGGCCGAAGGCCATCCTGCTACGGACGGAGGACGAGGGCCTGGATAACCGCCTCGACCACGTCTACACCGAGAAGCAGGTTCGGGACATCGTCCAGGACTTCAACCAGCGCGTCATCGAAGCGCGGCGCCAGCTCCTGGGTGGGCCACCTGTCATCACCAAGGTGCGCGACGTCGAAGGTGAGGTGGAGCGGTGGCGCCAGCGGCGTACCGCCAAGGCGGCGCAGGTTTCCAGGGACGAGGAGGCCACCGCAGAGGAGGCGGAGCGGCGCTCGTGGTGGAAGCGGGTGTGGAAGGGCGCGGGCTGAGCGCGGGTGCCTCGACCGATGCTGGCCTAGACGGTGCTCAGGAAGTCCTGAAGGATCCGCTGACCCGTCCTCACGCCATGCACCGACACCCGCTCGTTGATCCCGTGCACGCCGTCCGAGGTCCTGCCCTCCGGGTCGGCACCCTGCGGTGAGAAGCCGTAGCAGGCGATGCCCAACGGGGTGAACGCCTTCGCATCGGTTCCACCGCCCATGCACCGCGGCACCACCACAGCGGCTGGGTCGTGCCGCTGCAGGGCCGCCCGCATTGCTTCGAACCAGGGCGAATCGATCGGCGCCTGCACCGGCGGCTGGTGCGAGATGAACACCCGGGAGACCTGGGGGCCCAACAGGCCGTCCAGCACCGCCAGGGTTTCCTCCTCGGTACCTGGCAGGCACCGCACGTCCAGTTCGGCGTGGGCGATACCCGGAATGACATTGACCTTGTAGCCGGCATTGAGCACCGTGGGCGTCGACGAGCACCGGATGGTGGTCCGGGCGACGCCGCCGAGGTCGCCCATCCGCGCCACCGCCTCCTCGACGCCGTCCTCGGTGGTAAGGTCCACCGAATGCCCGAGCGCTGCGTTCGTCTGCTCGAGGTAGGCCCTCACGGTCGGCGTCAGCGTGAGCGGCCAGGAGTGCTCGGTGACCCGGTGCAGCGCCTCCAACAGGTGGATGACGGCATTGTCGGCGTTCGGCCGCGAGCCGTGGCCGGAGGTTCCCGTCGTCGTGATCCGCATGTGCATGGTGCCGCGCTCGGCGGCCGCCACGGGGTACAGCCGCACCTCCTCCCCGGTGTCCGAGGTGAGGAAGGTCGGTGCCCCGCCGGATTCCCCGATGGCTGCCTCGACGCCCTCGAACAGCTCGGGGTGTTCGGCCACGAGCCACAGGGCGCCGTAGTCGCCCTTGTCCTCCTCGTCGGCGACGAAGGCGACGACGACGTCGCGTTGCGGGCCGGTGCCGTCCTCGGCCCAGGTCAGGAGGGTGGCCAGGGTCATGGCGACCATGTCCTTCATGTCGCTGGCGCCCCGGCCCCAGATGTACCCGTCGCTGATCTCGCCGGCAAACGGATCGATGCTCCACTGCTCCGGCTCGGCCGGAACGACGTCGAGATGGCCGTGCACGAGCAGTCCAGGCAGGGAGCGGTCGGCGCCGGGCACCCGCACGACCACGGAGGCACGCTCCGGGGTGGGTCCGAGGATCTGCGGCGCGTAGCCGGCGTCGGTGAGGAGCCGGGCAATGAACTCGGCGGCGCCGCGCTCACCCTCGCTCTTGCCCTCGCCGTAGTTACTCGTGTCGAAGCGGATGAGTGCTGCACACAACTCGGCCGTATCGATGCTGCCCATCTGTTCCTCCGGTGCTGGGGTGCCACGGCGGAGAAATCCGCCTCACCTTTCGACTGTACCGTGTGATCCAACACACCTTGGTAAGTGGTTTGCATCACAACAGCCTCCTGTGTAGCTTACTTACATCGGCCGCACAGCGTGGTGACGGCCGATACTCCAGACGGGTTCTTCTCTCACCGGAATCGGGTCCGCGGCGCTCTGCCCCGGTCACCCTGACCTGCTGGCAGGCTCAAGCGAAAGAGAAACGATGGCATCCTGGTCTCCTCTCCCCACCGACGGGCCGCTGCGCCCCTTCCCCCGAGCCGCCGGGCTCCGCCGCACCGCAGGAGCAGGCCTCCTCGCGGCGGCACTCGCCCTCACGCCCGGCGCACTGGCCCTTCCCGCGGCCACCGCCGGTGAAAAGGCGGAAGACGCAACGCTGAAGCTCGCCCTCACGGGCGACATTGACTCCCTCAACCCCTTCACCGCCATCCTGGCGGCCAGCACCAACATCCTGCTGCTGCAGTACGAAGGCCTCGTCACCTACGGCCCGGAAAACAACGAGATCGTGCCGGCCCTGGCCGAGTCCTGGGAGACCTCCGAGGACGGCACCACCTGGACCTACACCATCGGCGAGGACCGGAAGTGGTCCGACGGCGAGCCCGTGACCGCCCAGGACGCCGCGTGGACCTTCAACGCGATCGCCGAGAACGACACCCTCAAGGCGGCCAACGGCACGCTCCTCGAGAACATCGACTCCGTCGAGGCCCCGGACGACCAGACCCTCGTCATCACGCTCAACGAGGCGCAGGCACCGAACCCCGGTGCCGACCTCGCGATCGTTCCCGAGCACATCTGGTCCAAGGTCGAGGACCCCTCCACCTTCGAGAACTCCGAGAACGCCGTCGGCAGCGGCCCGTTCACCGTCGAAAGCTACAGCCCGAGCTCGGGCGTGCGCATGAAGGCCAACCCCAACTACTGGCGGGGCAAGGCCAAGGTCGACGCCGTCACCTACGTGCCCTACCGCAACAGCGACGCCGCCGTGCAGGCACTGCTCAACGGCGAACTCGACGTCGTCGGCGACCTCACCCCGGCGCAGTACAAGGCCCTCAAATCCGAGGAAAACATCACCGTCAACTCCGGCGCCGGACGGCGCTACCAGGCGCTGAACATCAACTCGGGCACGATCAACTCCGAGGGCAAGCTCATGGGCGACGGCAACCCCGCCCTGCAGGACATCGACCTGCGCAAGGCGATCGCCCGCGCCATCGACAGCAAGACCCTGCTGGAGAAGGTCCTCGAAGGCCTCGGCGAACAGGCCACCGGCGAGATCCCCGCAGTGTACCCGCTGTACCACTGGGACACCGACGAGGAACTGCCCTACAGCTACGACCCCGAGGAAGCCAACCGGATCCTCGACGAGGCCGGCTACACAATGGGCCCGGACGGCATCCGCCTGGACAAGGAGGGCAAGCCGCTGAAGCTCCGCCTTGCCGGCAGCAACAGCAAGCCGACCCACGCCCAGATGGCCGACTACGTGGTGCCGTGGCTGAAGGAGATCGGCATCGAAGCCACCACCGAAATCAAGGCCTCCGGCCAGCTGAACGACGACTCGATCCTCGGCAACTACGACATGTACTTCACCGGCTGGGGCATCGGGCCCGACCCCGACTTCCAGCTCTCCATCAACCAGTGCTCCTCGCGCCCGAACGCCGACGGCACCGGCGCCACCAACGAATCCAACTGGTGCTCCCCGGAGTTCGACGCCCTCTACAAGGAACAGCACACCGAGCTCGACCAGGAACGCCGCAGCGAACTCGTCGTCGAGGCCCAGAAGCTGATCTACGACGCCGCCGTGAACCACGTCCTGTTCTACGCCGACTCCCTCGAGGCCTACCGGTCCGACAAGTTCGAACCGTTCACCACCCAGCCCAAGGAAGGCGGGGTCATCCTGGCCCAGAACGGTCCCTGGGGCGTCTACAGCGCGACGCCGGCCGGCGAGCTCGAAGCGGCCGGGGCAACCAGCGAAGCCAACCCCGCAGCGGTCATCGTCCCCGTCGTCGGAGTGCTCGTCGTCGGTGGGCTCGCGGCGTTCTTCCTGGCCAAGCGCCGCCGCGCCACCGCGGACGACCGGCAGTAACCGATGTCCAACGCGCTGAGTGCCGCCGACCTCGTCCCGGGGGAGCCGGCACTGGATGAACCACCCCGGGCGTCGTCGTGGCTGCGCTACGCCGCTCTGAAGGCCGGCGGCGCCGTGGTCTCCCTGATCATGGTGGTGCTGCTCGGGTTCTTCGCCTTCCGGATCCTGCCCGGCGACCCCGTCCGCTCCCTGGCGGAGGGGCGCCGGGTCAGCGCCGAACAGATGGACCTGCTGCGTGAGCAGCTGGGTTTCAACGACCCGCTGCTCACGCAGTTCCTGCGCTACCTCGCCGACCTGGCCCAGGGCCGGCTCGGCTACTCCTACACCTACAGCGAGCCGGTCCTGAACCTGATCCTCGACCGGCTCGGCCCGACGCTCCTGCTCACCGGCACCGCCGCGCTCATCTCCGTGGTCCTGGGGCTGTGGCTGGGGCAGCGGGCGGCGTGGCGCCGCGGCAGCCTCTTCGACAGGACCCAGACCGGCCTGGCCCTGGTGTTCTGGTCCGTGCCTACCTTCTGGCTCGGCCTGATCCTCCTGCTGGTCTTCGGCGGCGGTCTCCACTGGTTCCCCACCGGCGGGCTGGTCACGGCCGGCACCACCGCCACCGGGTTCCCGCTGCTCTGGGACATCGCCCGGCACATGGTCCTGCCGGTGGTCACCATGGTCGCCGTGGTCTACGCCCAGTACCTGATGGTCATGCGCGCCTCGCTGCTTGAGGAGATGACCTCGGACTACCTCCAGACCGCCCGCGCCAAGGGCCTGCGGGAGGACCTGGTGCGCCGCCGCCACGCGGTGCCCAACGCACTGCTGCCTACCGTGACGCTGATCTTCCTCACCCTCGGCGGGCTCGTCGGGGGAGCGGTGACCGTCGAAACGGTGTTCTCCTGGCCGGGCCTTGGGCTGCTGACCTTCCAGGCCCTCTCCGCGCCGGACTTCCCGCTGCTGCAGGGCACCTTCGTCGTCTTCTCCTCGATTGTGATCGGAATGAACTTCCTCGCCGACCTGCTCTACCGCTTCCTCGACCCCCGGCTGCGTGCCGCATGAGCACGTCAACCGGCTCCGCGGGCACCCGCCGCGTCAATGTCGCGGCGGCGCGGCGCCGCCAGGCCATGGCCGACGGCTGGAAGGAGTTCGCCCGCAATCGGGCCGGCCTGGCCGGGCTGATCATCCTGCTGGCCGTCATCGCGCTGGCCGCCGTCATCCCGCTGTTCGCCCCGGCCAGCGTCCTCGACGTCACCCAGGTCACCGCCGGACGCAATGAATCGCCAAGCCTTGCCAACCCGCTGGGCACCGACCCCGCCGGGCGGTCGGTGCTCGCCCTGCTGATCTGGGGCGCCCGGATCTCCCTGGTGGTCGGCTTCGCCGCCACCCTGGTCTCCATGGTCATCGGCACGGTGATGGGCATGGCCGCCGGCCACTTCACCGGCGCTGCCCAGGCCGTCCTGATGCGCCTGATCGACTTCTTCCTCGTGGTGCCCGGGCTGGTGCTGGCCATCGTGCTTTCAAGCATCATCGGGCCCGGTATCGCCACCATCGTTGTCGCCATCGGCGTCACCTCCTGGGCCGGCACCGCGCGCCTGGTCCGATCCCAGACCCTCACTGTCGAGGCCCGCCCCTACATCGAACGGGCCTGGGCGCTGGGCGCCTCGGACGCGCACGTGATCGGCCGGCACGTGCTTCCGGCCGTCATGCCGCTCGTGCTGGCCAACACCACGCTCACCGTCGGCTCCGCCATCATCGCCGAGTCGACGCTGGCCTTCCTCGGCCTCGGCGACCCGAGCAGCGTCTCCTGGGGCGGCATGCTCAAGTCCGCCCTCGACACCGGCGCGGCCACCGGCGGCTACTGGTGGTACGTGCTGCCGCCGGGCCTCGCCATCGTTATCGTGGTGCTGTCCTTCACCCTCGTAGGGCGCGCCCTCGAATCCGTCATCAACCCCACACTGCGAGGACGCTAATGGCCCGCCTGCAACTGAAGGACCTGCGCATCAGCTACCGGACGAAGACCGAGGGCGGACGCGGCACCGTGACCGCCGTTGACGGCGTCAACCTCACCGTTGAGCCCGGTGCCACCGTCGGCATCGCCGGGGAGTCCGGTTCCGGCAAGTCGACCCTCGCCGTGTCGGTGCTGCGCCTCCTGCCTGCCAATGCCACCATCGAGGGCTCGATCCTGCTGGGCGAGGACGACATCTCCACGCTCAGCTGGGGCCGGCTGCGCTCGGTCCGCTGGACCGAGGCCGCCATCGTCTTCCAGGGCGCCATGCACTCCCTGAACCCGGTGCGGAAGGTCCGGGACCAGATCGCCGAGGCCCTGCAGATCCATGCCACCGGGGACGGCGCGAAGTATCGAAACGAGGCGGCGCGGACCGCCCGCGTCAACGAGCTCCTCGAACAGGTCGGGCTGCCGGTGGCCAAGGGGCTGTCCTATCCGCATGAGCTCTCGGGCGGGCAGAAGCAGCGCATCATGATGGCCATGGCCCTGGCGTGCGAACCGGAGGTGCTGATCGCCGATGAACCGACGACGGCGCTCGACGTCGTGGTGCAGGCCCAGGTCCTCGACCTGCTCACCTCCCTGGTCCGCGGCCGCGGACTGTCGCTGATCATGATCAGCCACGACCTCTCCGTGCTCGCCGCCACCTGTGAACGTATCGTGGTGATGCAGGCCGGCCGGATCGTCGAGGACGGCCCGTCGGCGGAGGTGATGCGCAACCCACAGCACCCGCACACCGCCGCCCTGGCCTCGGCGTTCCCCACCATCGGCGACCCTGCGTCCCGGCTCCGGCTGCCCACCTACACCGCGCCGAACGCCCCCACGGTGCTCGACGCCGACCGGCACACCGGCGGCGTCCAGTCCGACGGCGTGCCATCCCGCACGGGCTCCGGACGCCGTGCCGCCGTGCCGACGGATTCCCCTGCGCCGATGGCGGTTTCGCCGGTGCCGGTACCCTCCGCGCCCGCAGCCGGACCGGCGCCCGGAGCGGCGGCAGCGCCGGCGGCCGGTCCGACCCCCGTGCTTGAGGCCCGCAACCTTTCGGTGCGGTTCGGCCGCAGCGCCACCAACGCCGTTGACTCGGTGAACCTCACCTGCAACGCCGGGGAGATCGTCGCCTTGGTGGGCCAGTCCGGCTCCGGCAAGACGACCCTGGCCCGGACCCTGCTGGGACTGCAAAAGCCCACGGCCGGCGAGGTGCTCTTCCGCGGCGAACCGCTGGTGCACCGGCGCAGGGCGCTCAAGGCGTACCGCCGCGCGGTCCAGTTCGTGCTGCAGGATCCCACCGCCGCCCTGAACCCGAAGCATTCGGTGTACGAGGCGGTGGCGGAGGGCCCGCGCCTCCATCACCTCGACGGCGACGAACGCGAGCTCGTCGCCGCGGCGCTGGCCAAGGCTGAGCTGAACCCGCCGCAGAAGTACTTCACCGCCATCCCGCAGGAGCTCTCCGGCGGCCAGCGGCAGCGCGTCGTCATCGCCGGGGCCCTCGCCCTTGACCCGGAGTTCCTCGTCGCCGACGAACCCGTCGCCAGCCTTGACGCGTCGGTGCGCGCCGGGGTCCTGGCCCTGTTCCTGCGGCTTCGATGCGAACTCGGCCTCGGCGCCCTGGTGATCACGCACGACCTAGGGCTGGCGTGGAACATCGCCGACCGGGTGGTGGTGATGTACGAAGGGCGGATCGTCGAGGAGGGGCGCGTCGAGGACGTGCTGCTCAACCCGCAGCACGAGTACACCCGCAAACTCCTGAGCGTCGTGCCGACCAGCACGGGCTCCCCCGAGCTGTCGGTGCAGCCCGAGGCCGCCCGGTGACCGGCGGACCGGCCGCACCGCAGGGGCCGCGGCCTGAACTGCGTCCGCTGCAGGCGGGGGACCGCGTGGGCCTGGTCTCGCCGTCGGGCCCCGCTGACGCCTCGAAGATCGACAGGGCCCTCCTGCTGCTCGAGGAGTGGGGGCTGGAACCGGTGCTCGGCCGGCACGCCCGCGACGTGCACCCGCGCGCGCCCTACCTCGCCGGGTCCGATGCCGACCGCGCCGCCGACCTCCAGGACCTGGTCTGCGACGACAGCATCGCCGCGGTGATCTGCCTGCGCGGCGGTTACGGCGCCGTCCGGCTCCTGGACCTGCTCGACGCCGAGAAGCTCCGCTCCGCCCGGCCCAAACCGCTGATCGGGTCCTCCGACATCACCGCCCTTCACGAGTACTGGGCCGAACACCTCGGTCTGGCCACCTGGTTCACCCCGATGCCGGCCACGGACGCCCTGCTGGAGGACCCCGCCGCCCGCGAGGGGCTGCGCGAGGCCCTGTTCACCCCGTACCCGGGCCGGACGCTGACCAGTTCCGCGGCCGAAACGCTCGTTCCAGGCACGGCCACCGGGATCCTCACCGGCGGCAACCTCAGCCTGCTCGCCATGACCCTGGGCGCCCGCGGCCGGCCCGCGCCCTCGGACGAGGGCCGGATCGGGCTGCTCGAAGACGTCACCGAGGACATCTACAAGCTCGACGGGCTCATGACCTCCCTCCTGCGAGCGGGCTGGTTCGACGGACTGGCCGGGCTCGCGCTGGGCTCGTGGAGCCAATGCGGTGAACCGCACGAGGTGAGGGCGCTCGTCGAGGAACTCCTGGTGCCCCTCGGCATTCCGCTCGTCGAGGAACTCGGCTTCGGGCACGGCCCGGCCGCCCTCAGCGTTCCCCTCGGCGTGCCCGCCACCCTGACCGCCGACGAAAGCCCACGCCTTGTCCTCTCCTGACACCCCGTTCCCCTCCCAGCCGCCCGCCGACGACTCTCTTGAGGAGGAGCTCCGGCGAATCCTCACCGAGGAGGTCGGCGCCGGTGCGGCGCCGTCGGCGGTCGCCGCCGTCGACGTCGGCGGCCGGACCACCGGTCCCATCGCGGTCGGCAACGCCGTCGCGTTCGGTGACGGGGGCGCCGCCTTGGCGCCCGGGGACCGCGTGCCGGCACGGCCGGAGACCGTCTACGACCTGGCCTCAGTGACCAAGATCGTCAGCACCGTGGGCGCACTGGCACTGGTGGCCGACGGCCTGCTCGACCTCGACGAGCCGGTCGGCCGCCACCTGCCGACCTTCCGGCACGGCGACCGCGGCAGGATCACTCTGCGCCATCTGCTCACCCATACCTCCGGGCTGCCCGGCACCTGGGAGGGATGGCGCACGCTCCCGACGGGAACCGACCGGGCCGGCCGGCTCGAGGACCTGCTCTCGGTCCCCCTGGCCACCGCGCCTGGTACGGAGTTCACCTACTCCTGCGTCGGATTCAACACCGCGATGGCCCTCGCAGAGACCGGCTCCGGGCGGGAATGGGCGGAGCTCGTAGAGGAGAAGGTGCTCGCCCCGCTGCGGCACCTCGACCCCCGGACGGCCGCGCTGACCTACGGGCCCCGGCGCGACGACTCCGCGGCGACCGAGTACCAGCTGGAGACCGGCAGGGGAATGGTGCGGGGAGAGGTTCACGACGAAAGCGCCTGGTTCCTGGGCGGTGCCGTGGCCAACGCGGGCCTCTTCGGGACCGCCGAGGCGGTGCTGGGGCTCGGGAACGTGCTCCGCGACCGGCCCGAGGCGCTGCTTCCGGCGGAGCTGGCCGACGGCCTGTGGACCGACCAGATGCCCCGCATGCTGGGCGCGCAGCGCGCTGCCGACCCGGAGATTGGCTGGCACGCCCTTGGCCTGCGCATCGGGCAGCCCGACTGGATGGGCACCGCCGGTGCCCAGGCCCGCGGGCACAACGGCTTCACCGGCACGTCGCTGATCATGGACCGCACCCACGCCGTGACGGTGGTACTGCTGACCAACCGCGTCCATCCGCACCGGCTTCACAACGCCATGGGCCCGTTCCGTGTCCGAGTCGCCGACGCGGCCTACTCCCACGCCGTCCGGGAGGTGACGGCATGAGCATCGTCTCGGATTACAGCGACGGCGTCCCCCACATCTCCTACTGTCTGATCACCTTCGACGGGGAGGTGATTGCCGAAAGCGGTGCCGACACCCCCGTCTACGCGGCGAGCACGATCAAACTGGCGGTGCTCATCGCCGCCCTGCGTGCCGTGGACGCCGGGAAGCTGAGGCTCAGCCAGCAGCTTTCCTCACGGCTGACCTTTCGCTCCTCCGCCCCGGGCGGCGGCACCTTCAGCTTCGAGCAGGACCCCGACGAAACCGACGACGGCATGCCTCCCGCCGGCCGGCCCGTCTCGCTGCGCGAGGTGCTGCGCCGGATGATCGTCGTCTCCTCCAACGAAGCAACCAATATGGCCGTTGAACTGGTCGGCCTCGACGCTGTGCGCGGGGCACTCGCGGTGTGCGGAGCGTCATCGTCGAAGATGGAGCGGTTGTTCGGCGACCTTGAGGGGCTGGCCGCTGGGCTGACGCAGCAGACGACCGCCCGGGACCTGACGGCCATCATGAGTGCCATCGTCACGGGCCGGGCGGCGGGCCGGTCGAGCACGCGGTTCATGGTTGAGCTGTTGCGGGCGCAGGAGTACAGCCTGATCGGGCCGGCGCTTCCTGCGGAGGCGCGATGGGGTTCGAAGTCCGGGTGGGTCACCGGAATCCGCCACGATGTCGCCTTCGTGCAGCCCTACGGCGGGACGGACCCAATGGGCGGCTTCATCCTCGCCGTCTGCACCCGGGCATATGGCGAAGCGGAGGCAACGACGGCGATCGGCGCGCTGTCCCGGCTGGCCTGGGACCTGTCCCGCACACGTCCGGGAGGACTCCACTACGTGCTTGAGGGCCCTGTCGAGGAGTGGGCGACGGGCTGAGGCGGATACGAACGCACAACGATCCAGCCGCCGGCGTTGTACCCGGCCCGCCCCGGTGTTTGACTCGGACGGACAATATATCGCGAGTGTTCAGGGGGACCGAATGACCGAGGTAAAGATGCGCAAGACGGTGTTGCGGTGGGGGATAATCCTCGGCGTTGCCGGTGTCCTGATGCTGGTTTTCAGCCCGGTGATCATCGGCAATTTCGGGACGTTCTACCCCGGCGCAGGAGCGCCAGTGGCCATGGCCGTGACGACCCTCTATTCGGTGGCAACGATCGCGCTCCTGCCCTTCTCCGCTTCCCTCGTGGCAGCATCCCTGGTCATGCGCCATGCTGAGTCGCTTGCGGCGCGGAAGGAAGCGTAAGGACAAGCTTCCCCCGAACCTGCCCGCCTTCGCTTACGCGGTGGGCTCTCTCCAGCTCCTGGATGGGAAGCACCTCCTGGATGACAGGGCGGAGGGAGCCTTCCTCGATCCAGCCGCGCAGCAACACCAGGTCCCCGCCCGAGGGTCGGACGAGGAATCCTCGGACGGCGGCTCCCGGGAGCAGTCTCGACCGAGCGGCGATGATCGGATTGTCGGTGCCCGGGTTCACGGTCACCGCGGTGCCCTCCCGCCGGACGAGCGAGCGCAACACGCGGGCCGGCAGCTTCCCCGAGGCATCGAACACCAGATCGAACCGTCTGCCGCCGAGGCTTTCCCGCCAAAGGTTCCGGTCGACCACTTCGTGCGCCCCCAGTCCGCGCACAAAGTCCGCTTGATCGGGCGTGGTGCCGCGGTGACCTCGGCGCCCAGCCGTCCCGCGACCTGCACCGCAGAGGTTCTCTGCGATGTCGAAGATGCCGATGCCACACGGAATCAGCAGCAGCGGGCTGCGGGAGAGCCGTTGGCTCAAAGGGCCTGCGCCTCCGTCCCATACTCCTGCAGCAGTTCCAATGCCTCCCGGGGTTTGAGGACTCCCCGGACGTTCTCGAGGTCAAGGAGCGGAGCTCCCGCCACCCGATGGAAGGAGGCGCCGAACGCCCTGAGCGTCACGGTCCAGAAGACGTTGAGACAGAGCACCAAAAGAACAAGGACAAGCGGGTGAAGCGCGAGACCGCACTGCCGTAGCCAGACGAGAAAGGGTTTCATCCGGTGCAGGGGAGAGGGTGCAGAAGTTCTTGGAGGCCGGCCGGTCTCGATCAGAGCACTGAATGCCGGTGCCGCCGGCTCTGTGCGGGCGACGCTGCGGGTCCCGCCTTGTCGCGCTGCAGCTCGAACAGCTCGACGACCTGGACGGGCCTGCCGATGAGCACTGTTCGGTCCAGTTCACCTCATCGCGCCAGAGCCGGCGCAGCAGGGCGTAGTTCTCGACGGCGAGCGGGATGCCGTCGCGCACGTCCCGGTTGAAAGACCTCGTCGGCGTGCTTAGCGATCTCGGTGAGTCCTAGGAGACGTTCGTGTTCGGTGAGCATTTGGCCGGAGTCCGGATGTGACCTGATATCCCCGATGGTTAAGATTTCAATTTCCATGAGGCTTGTCCTCCGTGCCGGGGCCTGCCCACCGCAGTGCGGTGGGCAGGCCAAGCCCGGGCTGGTTGGCGTAGTGGGCCAGGCACGTCAAGCTACCGGCCCGGCCCGAGGCCATCACGGGTTAATTCAGGCTCTACCGATTCTCGGCCGAACTGCTGAACTACTTATGCAACAGCGACAGCGGCGCGCAGCGGCTCGAGTGCCTTTGCCCATGCTTCGAGCTGGTTGAACATGTTCTCGAGAGCCTGGACCTGGTAGTCGCCAGGCTTCAGGGTCGAGAAGTTCTCGAAGTCGGTGAACAGCGACAGGGCAGCCTGGTCCCGGACCGTTGCCATCTGCAGTTCGGCAGCGACGAGGCGAAGGTGCTCGACAGCGCGCACGCCTCCGACCGAGCCGTAGCTGACGAAGCCGGCGGCCTTGTTGTTCCACTCGGCGGACAGGAAGTCGATGGCGTTCTTCAGGACACCGGAGGTCGAGTGGTTGTACTCGGGGGTGACGAAGACGTAACCGTCGAATTCAGCGATCTTCGCGGCCCACTCCTTGGTGTGGTCCTGCGAGTACTGGCCCATCAGCGGGGGCATCGGCTCGTCGAAGTGAGGCAGCGGGTAGTCCCGGAGATCGACGATTTCGTAGGTGGCGCCGTCGCGGGTTGCAGCCTTCTCGAAGACCCAGTTGGCGACAGCCTCGCCATTGCGCCCGGGGCGCGTGCTTCCAAGGATGATTGCGATCTTAGTCATATTGTTCCCTTCCAGGACCAGTTGTTCGTGTGCTTGTTCAGCAAGATCTACAACCCGCCCTGAATCGGTAATATTTCCGCTTTCGACACGCACTTTAAAGTGCGTTCTGATACGCACTTTAACGTGCGTTACGCACCTGAAAATAAGAAATAATTAAGCGGGTCGCCTTCAGGGTGGCGGGGCAAGAGCCTCGAGAGAACCACGTTGCGACGCGCGGGCCGGGGCCTCCCGGGCCTTCCGACGGCACCTTCGGGTGGCCAGACATACACCGGACGGGCCGGTCAGCGCTAAAAGGAATTCCCAACCGCCTCTGCGGCGTATTAGTCCGCTGAGGTGATTCCGCCGTCTCCGGCTTCGAAAGGGAATTTTCGTTTATTGTCCCGCCAATGTTCGAGAAACCGGCTGGACCTTCGGACATTCGAATTTGCGCCGACAGCTCAGCCATTGATTCTCCTGGGTGGATCTCCGGTGGCGTAGGCGCCGACCCTGGGTGCGCTCCCAACCCGTACACAGGATGGTCCGGCATAATTGGAGGGCGCGTTCCCGCGGGCGGAGTTCCCGGCGCGGATTGCGGGACGAGCGCCCGCATGCTGCCGTGGCAGGAGGCCCGCTCGGGCCGCCCGCCCCGGAACCCAGCATGGGGCGAATGAAGGTCAAACAGGATCCGGAGAATCGGCAATCATGAAATTAGCTGCGGTCGAGCAGGCACAGGTCATCTGCGACAAGGAAGCAGAGACGATCGCCTTCGTGCGGGAGATCGTCAGTCGATTGGGCGACAAGTGGACAATGGCCGCACTCGACCAGCTCGCCGGCGGGCCGCTGAGGTTTACCGCGCTGCAGGCAGCCCTTCCCCCCATTTCCCACCGGGTGCTGACCGCGACGTTGCGAACCCTCGAGAAAGACGGAATGGTGACCCGCACCTCGTATCCGGAGATGCCCCCTCGAGTTGAATACGCGCTGACCCCACTGGGTGCGGGCTTCCTCCGGCAAGCCATGCCGCTCGTGGGGTGGGCCCAGGAGCATCGGGCGGAAATAGAGGAGCACCGGTCGGCGTCGGCTGCGGTCAGCGCCGCGGCTGTGGCTTCCGCAACCGCGTGATTCCGGTGCCCGGCGCATCGTCAAGGACGATGGTGCTGCCCGAGTAGCGGGAGCCGCCGTCGACGGGTGACTCCCGAAGCCACAGGCCGCCGACGAGGTCCTGCGGAACCTCCGCCCCGGACTTGGCGGCCAGGGCCGACGCGAAGGCGGCGGCCGCGCCAATACCGACGCCGCTTTCCATCATGCAGCCCACGAGCACTCCGATGCCGGCGGCCTGCGCCGTCGAGGCCAGCTCCATCGCTGGGGTGAGTCCGCCGGTCTTGGCGAGCTTGATGTTGACCATCGCGGCCGCGCCCGCGTCGATCAGCCGGTGGAGGTCCTTCACAGTCCAGACGGATTCGTCGGCGAGAATGGGGGTCCGCACGGTGGAGGTGACCCGGGCGAGGCCGTCCCAGTCGCCCGCTGGAACCGGCTGCTCGACGAGTTCAAGGTCGACTCCGTCATCCTCAAGGGCCGTAATGAACCGGATGGCCTCATCCGCGGTGAACGCCTGATTGGCGTCGATGCGCACCCGGGCGTCGACGCCCACGGCATTCCGCACCGCCCGCAGCTTCGCCACCGGATCGCCGTGCGCATCGAGCTTAACCTTCACGCAGTCGAACCCGGCGGCCCGATGGACGGCGGCGGCCCGGGCGAGGGCCGCGGGTCCGTCGACGGAGAGCGTCATGTCGGTGAGGATGCGGTTGTGCCGGCCGCCCAGGTAGCGGTACAGCGGCAGCCCTGCGCGGCGTGCCGCGAGGTCGTGCAGCGCGCAGTCTACGGCCATGCGGGCGGCGCTGCGTTCGTCCGAGCCGGCGATCCGGGAAAGCGCAGCGGAGAGATCACCTGATCCGTCGTCGGACTCCAGCAGGGCCTGCAGAGGGCCGTGCACCGAGGCGATGACGCCGGCCGTCGTCGCGCCCGTCACCGCGCTGATCGGGGCCTCACCCCAGCCCGAGCGCCCTTCGGCGTCCCGCACCTCAACGAGCACCGATTCGAGGACCGTCGTGCGGCGCACGGCGGTGATAAACGGCCGGACGAGGGGGACCGTGACGGCGTGGGCGGTGAGGAGGAGCCCGGAGCCGCCACCAACCCGGCCCGAGGGGAGTGCCGGTGCGCCGTCGTTCATATTTCCGCCCATTGCAGCAGCCTCCCCTATGTAGGTCACTTACGATACCTTTTAGTTGGTTGTAACTGACCGACTTTTCCCTTCAACCGGCTCCCGAAAGCGGCAGATGAGCATCCAATCGGCAATTCAGGCGCAGCTGCCCACGCTTCCTCCCTCTGCGCGTCGGGTGGCTGAGGAAATCCTCGCCGATCCGGAGACGGTGCTGCGCCACACCATTTCGGAGCTGGCGCACATCTGCAGCACCTCCGAACCTTCAGTGGTGCGCTTCTGCCGAGCTGTTGGCTACGCGGGCTACGCCCAGCTGCGCCTTTCGATGGCCACCGAGATCGGCCGCGAGACCGCGCAGTTCGGGGACACCAAACGGTTCGGCGCCGACATCAGCCCCGACGACTCCCTCGCCGACACGGTCGCCAAGATCGCCTTCGCGGAAACCCTGGGCATTGAAGAGACCCTGTCCCACCTGGACATCGACCAGCTGCGCAGCGTCGTCGAGAGCATCAGCACGGCGCGCCAGATCCTGGTCTACGGAGTCGGCGCCGGAGCGGTGGTGGCCGACGACCTCCAGCACAAGCTGTTCCGGATCCGCCGGATGGTCCACTCCTTCGACGATCCCCACGACGCCCTGATGGGTGCGTCCCTGATGGGCGCCGGGGACGTCGCCGTGGCTTTTTCCCACAGCGGCAGGACCGCCGAGACCCTCGAGTTCGTTGAGCGGGCCCGGGAGGCAGGGGCAACGACCATCGGCATCACCAACGGTGCAGGGTCACCGCTCGCCGAGGCCGCGGACCTGTGCCTGCTCACGATGGTCCGTGAGACCGCTTTCCGCTCCGGCGCGATGGCGTCGCGGATTGCCCAGCTCGCCGTGGTTGACTGCATCTTCGTGGGTGTGGCGCAGAGCAGTTACGACGCGACGGTCGATGCGCTGGAGACGACGCGGGCGGCGATCACGAACCGGAAGCAGCGCTGACCCGACCCAAGCCTCCTACTCACCGGAGGACCCGGCGCAGGAAGTCCACGGTCCGCTCTGGCTGGTCCCAGTGCGGAAAGTGCCCGCAGTTCTCGAACCACTCCAGGGTGGCCCCGGGGTAAAGGGCCACGGCTAGGGCGGCTTCACTGGGCAGAGTTACCCGGTCTTGGCGTCCCCAACCGAAGGCGAGCCTGCCCTTGAGCGTCCCGCACGAGACACCTGACTGATTGGGCCCGTAGGAGAGCGCCCTGCGGGCGTCGTCGAGGCTGGGGGAGGTGGCAAAGCCGCGCAGCTCCGTGAGAACGAGCTGCGGATCGAGCCGCCATGGCCGGGCCGAGAACTGGGCCAGCAGGGCCGTGCGTCCGGCGGCGTGCCGTGTCAGGAAGGGGAGCGCCGGCTGGATGCGCCGCACGAGGGCGATGGAGGCTGTGATGCTTGCCGTGAATATTGCGCGTTGTCGATGGTTCCAGAATCCGCCCGGGCTAAGCGCAACGGCGGTGCCGCGATGTCCCCGTCGAGCCAGTTCGACCACCATCCGGGCGCCCATGGAGCTGCCGACGAGGTCGGCGTCGGCCAGGTGCTGCTCCACGAGGTAGTCCTGCAGTGCATCCGTGAGGGTCGCAACGGTCACCTCGCCGGTGAGCGGAGCGCTGGTGCCGAAGCCGGGCAGGTCGACTGCCACGACCTCACGCTGGCGGGCCAGGGCGGGCACCACGGGATCCCAGTTGCGCAGGCTCGAGCCCAGGCCGTGCACCAGGACCAGCGGCGTGCCGGAGCCTGAGCGCTCGGTGTTGAGGGTCGGGGCTCCCACCTAGGAGGCTTCCGGCGGCAGGGCCTCGTGGTGCTCGCGGCCCTGCGTGCGGCGGTCTTCCTTCATCTCGGCCTCGAAGAGGTGACGCTTGCCGTCAGCCAGCTTGTCCCGGGCCAGCTTCTCGAGCGCCTTGAACTCCGCGTAGTAGGAATCGTCGTAGTCCTCGACGATCTGGAATGTCCAGCGCCCCTCGATCACATTGCGGCCCACGAGGTCCTTGTTGAGTGTCTCGGCGAGGTCTGCGTGGCCGGCGGTACGCAGCAGCTCGACGGCCTCTCCCAAGGCCAGATCGGCCTTGCCCGTGAGGCGGTGGAAGCCGTACAGGTAGCCCCGGGCGTGTTCCACCACCTCGAGTGCCTCGGAGAGTTTGCCCAGGGCCTCGACGGTGGCGTCGTCGACTCCTTCCGGGCGCTGGTGGTTGGCGTCGGGTCCGTTCTCAGCAGAGTTGGTCATGGTGCTTACCCTAAACGGAACCCGCGCGGGGCATGGAGCAATTTCTGCCCGGGGCCGGGTTCGCGCCGAAGGCCGGGGCGCACCATCAGCCCCCGCCCAGGATCGCCCGCAGCGTGTCGGCATTGCGCACTGCGTTGCCGCCGCCGTCGTTGTTGAAGTAAACGAACACGTCCTTCCCGGCACCCTGCCACTCACGGATCCGGTCCGCCCACCAATGCAGATCCGCGTCGCTGTAGGACCCGCCGTACAGATGATGGGTATCGGGGCCGTGCAACCGCAGGTAGACGAACGGTGCGGTGGCACGCAGGACGCACGGCAGGTTGGCGCCGCTCATCACGCAGTAGGCCGCGCCGTGCCGTTCGAGCAGCGAATAGACCTCCTCCGTCTCCCAGCTCGGATGCCGGAACTCAACCGCAACCCGGATCCACTCAGGCAGCAGCGCCAGGAAATAGTCGAGCCGGGCGTCGTCGCGCTGCATCGCTGGTGGGAGCTGGACCAGGAGGACGGCCCGCTTGTCGCCCAGCTCGTGCCAGCACCGGATGATGCGCTCGACCCACACCTCCGGTGCGTACAGCTTCTTGGCGTGGGTGAGTCCCCGCGGGGCCTTGACCGAAAAGAGGAATCCGGACGGAAGGCGATTCCGCCAACCGGCGAACGTCGAGTCGCGGGGCCACCGGTAGAAGCTGGCGTTCAGCTCGACGGTGCTGAACCGCTGGTAGTAGTACTGCAGCCGCCGGGCGGTCGGCGTGCCCGCGGGGTAGAGCACGTCGTTCCAGTGGTCGTAGCTCCACCCGGAGGTGCCGATGGAAACGCTCAAGGCTAGGCTCCGCCCGTTGGATGACACTTCCGTCCGATCCTAGTGGACGGCCGTGGCCGGCCGCCGGAGGAGTCGACGATCCCCACCGGGACCCTCCCAACCTCCGACGGGGAGACCGACGGGCCGACACCGGACGAGTCGACTATTCCGACCGGAACCCTGCCGGCCGAGGACTAGGGCAGCACCGGCGGTTCCAGGGCCGGGCGCAGCCCGGCTCAGGCGCGGAGCACCCAGGCCGCGTTGTCGGGTTCAAGCCAGCCCTCGGCAGCCTGCGGAACGGCGGTGATCAGCACCGTCCCGGCGGGAAGCCGCACGGGGGCTTCGCCCATGGCAACGGCCAGCAAGAAGCCGTGCCCGCGCTCGCAGATCAACAGGCCGCCGTCGCCGACGTGCCAGGAGGCGCCGTCGCCGGCGTCGAGCACGCCCTCGGCCAGCAGCCGCCTGCGGAGCTCGAGGGCGCGGACCACCAGCTGCTGTGGAGACGCCGGGTCGTTCCGTTGAGCCTCGATGGCCCATTGCCCCCATCCGGGTGGTACCGGCAGCCATGGTTCGGCCGCGGGACCGGTCATCGAGAAGCCGTGGGCGGATGCCGCGTCCGCGGTCCAGGGCAGCGGGACCCGGGCGCCGTCGCGGGAGATTCCGCCGCGGGCCACCATGGGGTCGCGCCGTGCCGCCGGCGGCACCTCGGCCTCGGGGAGCCCGAGTTCCTGGCCCTGGTAGAGGTACGCTCCGCCGGGCAGCCCGAGGATGGTCAGCAGGGCCGCCCGCGCCCGTGCGGCGCCGCGCCCGCCGCCGCCGAACCGGGTGGCGGCGCGGACGATGTCGTGGTTCTCGAGTGCCCAGGTCGGCGCCGCGCCGTGGGCCTTCCGTGCGGCCTCCAGTTCGGTGCCCACGGCGGCCCAGGCGGCCGGGTCCCAGCCGAGCTGGACGAAGGCGAAGGCGAACGCCTGATGTAGTTCGTCGGGCCGCGTGTACCGGGCGGCGCGGTGGGGATCGAGGTTGACCTCGCCCACCAGCACGCGCGGCGGTGAGTAGGAGTCGGCGAGCTGGCGCCATCTCCGGTAGACGGCGTGCACCTCCTCCTGGTCGGAGACCTGCCGGTTGGAGCGCAGCCCGTCCACCACGGGGGTGCCGGTGGGGGAGTCCGGAAGCCCCTCGGCCTTGAACAGGGCGTGTGCCACGTCGATGCGCAGCCCGTCCACGCCCTTGTCCAGCCAGAACCGCAGCACCTCATCGAAGTAGTCGCCCACGGCCGGGTTGCGCCAGTTCCAGTCCGGCTGGGCCGGGGAGAACAGGTGCAGGTACCACTGCGTGTCGGTCGTCGACTCCGGGTCCGCGCGGGTCCAGGCCCGTCCGCCGAAGACGCTCTGCCAGTTGTTCGGGGGAGTGCCGTCGGCGGGCCCCTCGGCGAAGTGGAACAGCTCGCGCTCTCTCGAGCCGGGACCCGCCGCGAGGGCCTGCCGGAAGAGGGGGTGCTCCACCGAACAGTGGTTGGGGACGACATCGACCAGGATGCGCAGGCCCAGGCTGTGGGACCGGTCGAGCACCGCGTCGAAGTCGGCCAGAGTCCCGAACAGCGGGTCCGCCCCGCAGTAGTTGCTCACGTCGTAGCCCTGGTCCACCTGTGGGGAGGTCTGGAACGGGGTCAGCCAGAAGCCGTCCACCCCGAGCGAGGCGAGGTAGGGCAGTCTCGCCAGGAGGCCCGGGAGGTCGCCCACGCCGTCGCCGTTGCCGTCCGCGAAGGAGCGCGGGTACACCTCATAGATGACGGCGGTCTTCCACCACGGCTCACCGGCCGGAGCCGCCTCCGGCACGGCTACACGTCCAGGGAGGCGACGAAGTCCTCCCCGTGGACGCAGCGGCCGCCGACGAAGGTGGCGAGCACCTGGATCTGCCCGATCCCGGTGGCGGGCACGGCCGCAGGATGGTCCGAGAGCAGGACCAGGTCGGCGAGCTTCCCCGGCTCGAGGGTGCCACGGATGTCCTCGTCGCCGGCGATCCACGCCGCATCCACGGTGTAGGCGCGCAGGGCCGTGACGGCGTCGACCCGCTCGGCGGGGCTCATCACCCGGCCCGCTGCGGTGCTGCGCTGGACCATCGACTGCATACCCAGCAGCGGGGCCCCAGCGGCGACCGGGCGGTCGGAGCTGCCCGGCACCCGCACGCCGGCCTCAAGGAAGGAGTGGTGCCGGTACATCAGGGCCTCCCGCTCCCCGCCGACCGTCTCGAGCAGAACCTGTCCCATCTCGTGGAGGAAGCGCAGCTGCGGAACCGGGGTGACGCCGAGCGCAGCGAAGCGCGGCAGCTGGTCCTCCCGGACGATGCCCGCATGTTCGATCCGGTGGCGCACTCCCGGGCGCGGATGGGCGGCTTGGGCGGCCTCGAACGCGTCGAGGGCGACGTCGACAGCGCGGTCGCCGATGGCATGGGCGGCCACGGTCCAGCCGGAGCAGTGGGCCTCGACGATGCGGGCGGTGAGCTCCTCGAGGGAGAGCTGAAGGCTTCCGGTGTTGTGCTCCTGCCCGCAGAAGGGTTCGGTGACGGCGGCGGTGCGCCCGAGGAGGGAACCGTCGATGAAGATCTTCATCGGCCCCAGCCGCAGCGTGTCGTCGCCGAATCCGGTGTGCACTCCGAGGTCGAGCCCGAAGGTGATGTGGTCCTGCCGGTGGGAGGTGAGCGGGTGCAGCGCGTCGCTGCTGGCCATGAGCTGCACCCGGGTCCTCAGCCCGCCGCGCTCGCGGGCAAGGGTGTAGGCGGCGAGCTCCACGGGGCTGCGCCCGATCCAGCCCGCACCGATGCCGGCCTCGGTGACGTGGGTCAGCCCCTCGGCGGCGTAGCGTTCACTGGCGGCGGTGATGGCGTCCGCAAGGGCCTCCACCGGGTGGGGAATCACGAGCTGGGTCACCAGTTTCTGGGCCTGTTCCTGCAGCACGCCGGTGGGTCCGTTTCCGTCCCGGACAACCTCCCCGCCCACCGGGGTCCCGGCCGATCCGTCCATCACCCCGGCCCGGGCCAGCACCTCGGTGTTCACCGTGGCCGCGTGGCCGGAGCGGTGCTTGAGCCACACCGGGTGGCCCGGCGCCGCGGTGTCGAGCCGTTCCCGGTGCGGGTGGGCGCCGAGGACCGTGTTGTCGTAGCCGGACCCAATGACCCAATCCCCGGCGTCGAGGCCCGAGGCGAAGGCCGCCACGGCGTCGTACACCTCCTCGACGGTGGTGCAGCCGCTGAGGTCGAGTTCGGAGAGGGACTGCCCGAACCACGCCATATGGTTGTGCGCGTCCCCGAACCCCGGGAGGACCACCGCGCCGCGGCAGTCCAGGGTGCGGCGGGAGGCCAGGCCCTCGACCTGCCCGTCGAGCCCGACGATGCGTCCGTGCAGGATGCCCAGGGTGGTAGCGGTGGGGGAGGCCCCGGCCATTGGGGAGATGGCCGCGTTGACGAGCAGCAGGTCGAGGATGGGATCACCTCAGGGTCAGGGGGCGGATGAAACCTTGGCTTTCTTCATCTTCCCCCGTCCGATGCCCGGCGCGCCGGTTCCGGCCACCGAATCGCTGGAGAGCCGCTGCGCCAGCCAGATGGGAACGATGGAGACGACAATGAGGATGACGGCGACGACGTTGACCACGGGCGCCTGGTTGGGGCGGAACAGGTTGGAGAGGATCCAGACCGGAAGGGTCTGCTGGCCGGCGCCGATGGTGAAGGTGGTGACGATGATTTCGTCGAAGCTGAGGGCAAATGCCAGCAGCCCGCCGGCGAGCAGGGCCGAGCGCAGCTGCGGCAGGGTCACCAGGACGAAGGTGGTGAAGACGCCGGCCCCGAGGTCCGCCGAGGCCTCCTCGAGGCTGCCGTTGATGCGGCGCAGCCGCGCGATGGCGTTGTTGAACACCGTCACCATGCAGAAGGTGGCGTGTGCGACGATGACCGTCCACAGGTTCAGCGGAACCCCGAGCACGGTGGTGAACAGGTTGTTCAGGGCGATGCCGGTGACGATGCCGGGCAGTGCGATGGGCAGGATGACCAGCAGGTTGATCACGTCCCGCCCGAAGAAGCTGTACCGCTGCAGGGCTAGGGCCAGCAGCGTGCCCAGGATGAGCGAGATTATCGTGGAAATCACGGCGACCTGCACCGACGTCGCCAGGGCGTCTCGGACCCCCTCGGAGGCGACGGCCCGCGACCACCACTCGAGGGTGAAGCTGCGCGGGGGCCAGCCAAAGGTGCGGTCGGCGTTGAAGGAGTTCACCACCACCAGCAGCAGCGGCAGGTAGATGAACAGCAGGATCAGCCCGGTGATGACCCCGAGGATGGTCTTGGCACTGCGCGAAAGCTTCACGGCCCGCTCCTACAGGTTGTTCAGGGCGCCGGTACGGCGGACCACGAAGAGATAGATCATGATAATGGCGATCGGGATGAAGGCCACGGCGGCAGCCAGCGGCAGGTTGTTCGCAGCCCCGACATTGGCGTACACCACGGTGCCGAGCATCTGGGTGGTGCCCCCGACGATCTGCGCGGTGATGTAGTCCCCCAGGGAGAGGGAGAACGTGAAGATGGTGCCGGCGATGATCGAGGGGACGAGGATGGGCAGGATCACCAGGCGCAGCGTCGCCAGGGGCTTCGCGCCCAAATCGCCCGAGGCCTCGATCAGCGAGTCGGGCACCCGCTCGAAGCCGGCGTGGAGGGGAAGGATCATGTAGGGGAGCCAGATGTAGGCGAGGGTGAGGACGACCGCGGTTTCGCTGTAGCCGGGGCTGTTCACGCCTACCGGGGCACCGAGCCACTCGAGCAGCCCGCCCTCGGCGAGGACGTTCCGCCACGCGTAAGCCTTGACGAGGTAGCTGGCCCACAGGGGCATCAGCACCGCCACGATGAGCAGCTTCTCCCACCGTTTGTCGGCCACCTTGGCGATGAAGAAGGCGATGGGCAGGGCGATCACCATGTCGATCAGGGTGACGACGACGGCGATCCGGAGGGTCCGCAGCGTGATCGCCTGGTACACGGGGTCGGTGGTGACCGTGAGGATGTTGTCGAAGGTCCAGGTGGTGGACACCTTCCCGGTGAAGGTGTCCACCGTCCAGAGGGCCGTGATCAGCAGGGCGGCCAGGGCCGCGATGTACACCAGGATCAGCCATGCCGCCGGAGCGGTGAGCAGGCCCGCCAGGCGCAGGCGGGGGCTGCGGTGCAGCGCCGCCGATACCCGCCGGTTCCCCGTCCGGGGCGGCGCCGGGGCGGGCCGCGGTTTGGTCTCAAGTGTCATCTTTGCTTACCTTTTTCGTTCGTCCTGCTGATGCGGGGGCGCTCCGGCCTGGAATCCCGGTTTAGCCCTTGATCTCTGTCCAGGCCTTGGTCCACTCGGAGTAGTCGGTGCATTCGACGTCGGTGCGTCCGTCGATGCAGTCGGCCACAGGGGTGGTCCAGTACCAGATCTGGTTGGCGTATTCCTCATCGCCGGAGTGGAACGTCTCGCAGTGGTTCGCGTCCTTGGTCAGCTCGCACGCGGCGGGGTTGGCGGGGGACTCACCGAAGTACTCCGCGACCTGGGCGTTGGCCTCCGGGCTTGCGATGTAGTCGAGCCACATGTAGCCGCAGTTCTTGTTCTTTGATTCCGAGCCGATCATCCAGGTGTCGGACCATCCGGTGGCTCCTTCTTCGGGAAGGATCGTTTCGACCTTGGTGCCGTCGGCCGTGGCGATGTTCGCCCCGACCTGCCAGGTGGTGCCGACGACGCTTCCGCCGCTGGCGAAGGACTGGACCTCCTTCACGACGTCGGACCAGTACTCACCGACATGCTCCCGCTGGGCCTTCAGCAGGTCGACGGCGGCCGCCAGCTGGTCCTTGTCGAGGGCGTACGGGTTTTCGATCCCAAGCTCAGGGTTGTGCTTCATCAGGTACAGGGCGGCGTCGGCGATGTAGATCGGGGAGTCGTAGGCGGTGACCTTGCCCGAGTACTTCTCGGCGTCCTCGAACACGGCCTTCCAGGAGGTGGGGGCGGGGTCGACGAGGTCAGCGCGGTACATCAGCACGTTGGCTCCCCAGCCGTGCGGCATGCCGTAGTTCTTGTCGTCGACGGTGTTCCACGGCTGGTCCTTGAGGAACGGGTAGACATCGTCGTAGTTCTCCAGCAGGTCGGTGTTCACCGGATCGACGTCGCCGCCGGCGATCAGGCGGAGTGAGGCATCCCCGGAGGCGGAGACGACGTCGTACTGGCCGGTGCGCATGAGGGTGACGGCCTCATCGGAGGTGCCGAAGGGCTTGAAGTCGACCATGCACCCGGTCTCCTCCTCGAAGGCGGAGACCCAGTCGACCTCGGGGTCGTTGCTGCCGTCTTCGACGTAGCCGGGCCACGCCAGGATGGACAGTTTGCCTTCGCCCTCGCCGATCTCCGTTTGGGCGGTCTTCGCGGGTGCCTCTGCGTCGGCGTCGCCACCGCCGGAGGTGCCGCAGGAGGTCGCCGCGAGGACGGCGACGGCTGCCAGGGAAAGCGGCCAGTACCGCTTGGTGGACGTGCTCATGGTTCTGCCTTTCGGTCGATGATGCGGGAAGTCGGTGTAGGAAGTTGGTGTAGGGAGTCGGTGCCCGATGGCGGTGCTTGAAGCTGGTTCCCGCTGCCGGTGGCGGAACGGGGAGCGGGCGGAGAAGGAGCCCGGTCAGCCGGTGGGCGGGAGCCAGACGACGTCTGAGGTCCGCCACTCGACCGCGACCTCCCTGCCCGGCGTCACGTCCTCCTCGGCCAGGGCGGCCGGGTGGACGAGGACCACCACGGTGGTGCCGTCGCTGATGGCCACCCGGACCTGCGTCGCATGCCCGAGGTACACCAGCGCCGAGACGATTCCCAGGATCGCCGTGCTGCCGTCACGGCCGGCGCCGCCGGGGTGGGCAAGCCGGAGGCGCTCGGGCCTCACAGAGAATGCCTCGGCCTTCCCGTACAGGCTGGACCCCACGGCGGCGGGGAAGATGTTCGAGGTACCGACGAAGTTGGCGACGAATTCGCCGTTCGGGCGATCGTAAATCTCCTTCGCCGTGCCCACCTGCACCAGGCGGCCGGCGTTGAAGACGCCGATCCGGTCGCTCATCGTGAGCGCCTCCTCCTGGTCGTGGGTGACGAAGATGAAGGTGATGCCGAGGGAGCGCTGCAGCTCCTTGAGTTCGACCTGCATCTGCTGGCGCAGCTTGAGGTCGAGGGCGCCGAGGGGCTCGTCGAGCAGGAGGACCCGCGGCTCGACGACGAGCGCCCGGGCGAGGGCGACCCGCTGCCGCTGGCCGCCGGAGAGCTGCGAGGGCCTGCGGCCGAGGAAGCTGCCGAGCTGGACGCGATCCAGTGCCGCAGCGGCACGCTCGCGGCGCTCCCGCTTCGGGACCCCGCGCACCCGCAGGCCGTACGCCACATTGTCGATGAGGCTCATGTGGGGAAAGAGCGCGTAGTCCTGGAAGACCGTATTCACGTCCCGGTCAAAGGGCGCGCGCGCCGTGACGTCGGTTCCTTCGAGCTCGACCGTGCCGCTGGTGGGGGACTCGAAGCCGGCGATGAGGCGCAGCACCGTCGTCTTCCCCGATCCCGAGGGGCCGAGCATTGAGAAGAACTCGCCCTGACGGATCTCGAGGTCGATCCCGTCGACCGCCGTCGTCTCGCCGAACTCCTTGGTGAGCCCGCGCAGGGAGATCGCCGGAACGTTGGAGGACACTGTCTTCTCTCCTGGGTTGAGGGCCGTCTGGGTCATCGGGGCCGGTGCCTTTCCGCTGCGGGGGCAGCTATCGAGGCACTGTGACCTGCCTCACTCGTCGAACTGCGCTAAAGCCTATGACCTTATATGTTTTATGTATAGACGTCGGCAGAAAATTCTCGTTACAGTGAGTCCGTGACCCAGCAAGCAGCCTCCGCCTCGCGGGGACTTGCCGCCGTTTTCTCGCCGCTGCGTTCGGCAGGGCTGGCCGATCAGGTGGTCGAGCGCATCGAGCAGGCCGTGGAGACCGGGCTGCTGGTGAGCGGCCAGCGGCTGCCGAGCGAGGTGGAGCTCGCCGCGGCCCTCGGGGTTTCCCCGGTCACCGCACGGGAGGCGCTCTCGAGTCTCCGGGCGCGGGGCCTGATCACCACAACCCGCGGACGGAACGGCGGCAGTTTCGTCGCCGAGGACTTCCTTCCCTCAACCAAGGGCGCGCTCGAACAACTCCGGGCACTCACCCGCCTGCAGATCAACGACCTCGGCCTTCACTACTCGATCATCACGGTGGCCTGCGCCGGAATTGCCGCGCGCCGGGCCGACGCGACGGAGCTGGCCATCCTGCGGACCTACCTCCGCCCGGCGCAGGACACGCTGCTGTCCTGGCGCCTCGTTGACTCTGAGTTCCTGCTCGAACTCGCCGCCATCGCCCGCTCGGCCCGCCTGGGCCGGGAACTCGTGCGCCTGCAGGCCGACCTCGGAACCCTGACCCTGCTGCCCTACACCGACGAAGCCTTCCGCGAGGCCTCCGTCGGCATGCGGACCGCCGTCGCCGACGCCATTGAGGCCCGCGACAGCGCGCTCGCCGAAACCACCACCAAGGAACTCGTCCACGCCCTGATCCACTGGCTGCTGGACGAGCATTCGCGATGACACTCCGCGCCCACAAGGAGCCTTCCATGGCTGCAGAACAGATCGAAGTACCGGCACCCGTCCGCCAGGTGCAGTCCCTGATCACCGGCATCGAGGGCACCCTCGAGAAGTGGGCGCAGGATCTCGGCAGGGACCTGTCGGGCATGCGAGGCATCGTTCCCGGTGCGGCCATCGACGGCCTCGTGCAGCCCGCGGTGAAGGGACTGCTCGCCAAGGACAGCCCGGAACTCGCCGGTGCGGGATTCATCGCCAACTCCGGGCTCGTTGGCCCGGACCGCAGCTATATCGCCTGGTGGCAGGGGCCCCAGCTGGAGCGCGTTGATGCGTTGGCCAATTTCAGCCCCAGCTCGATGGAGCGCTACCTCAAGGCCGAGTGGTTCCGGATTCCGGTGGAATCCGGCATTCCGCACGCGACGGGGCCCTACATCGACTTCCTGTGCACGGACGACTACGTCGTCACCTTCACGCACCCGGTCCGCCGGGAGGGCAGTGCAGAGGTCGCAGGGATTGTCGGCACCGACGTCGCCGTGCGCACCCTCGAACAGAACCTCATCCGCGGCCTGCGGCAGCTTGGCCCCGCAGTGTCACTCGTCAGCGCCGAAGGGCGGGTCGTCGTCTCCTCAGCACTGTCCCTGGAGCCCGGGGACCTGATCTCCCTGGACGACGCCGCAGTGTCGTATCCGGTGGGCAGGCGGTTCGCGATCTGGGGTGCGACGGAGGACTAGCCACCCCGGGGAAGAGCCGCTAAATGCCAAAGGGCCCCGCGTCGTGGACCGGATCAATCGATGCCGGGTTCGATCGGTAGCCGGCATCGACCGGGAAATGTCTTGTCTTCAGGGCTCCGACGGGTAGTCACACGGCAGTCTCGGGGGTACGTTCAGGCCAAGACGCGCTCTGGTGCAGCGGTTGCTTCGCCGGGGGCGCATCCTCCCAACCAGTCCCGGGATCAGCATGAGCGAACGGAATGGAAGTCGCAAGCCGCGTCGGCATTGGAGCGTGCGCCGGATGCTGTGGTCGGTCTGGCCTGCCATGCCGGCGTCGTTGGGTGAGGTGCCGAAGCGTCTCACGCCGGCCGCCACGCAGATTCTCCGGCTCACTGTGGCAGCAGTGGTCGCCTACGTCGTCGCCGACACTCTCTTTCCCGGCATCCTGGACCTGACGGCACCGCTCACGGCGCTGCTGGTGGTTCAGGCCTCGACGGTCGGCACGCTGCTGATGGGAATGGTCCGGGTCGGGGCGGTGCTCACCGGCGTTTTCATCGCCATCGCTGTCACAGCGATGATCGGACTGTCCTGGTGGAGCCTGGGCCTCGTGATCGCCGCCTCACTGACCGCCGCCATGGTGCTGCGGCTGGGGGACCAGACGCTCGAGGCGCCCATCAGCGGGATGCTGATCCTTGCGGTCTCGACACCCGGCATTGCGGCGGAGGTGCGCGTGGCGAACACCCTGATCGGCACGGTGGTGGGGATCGCATTCAGCCTCGTGGTTCCGGTCGCGATCCCGAATTCGCGTGCCAGCGATGCGGTGCGACGTGTCACCCGATCGCAGGCGGCGCTGATGGACGAAGTCGCACGGGCACTTGGTGATCGACCGCCGCATCCAGAGGAGGTGAAGGAATGGTACGAGTGGTCGGACGACATCGCTAAGGAGCTCCGCACCGCGTCGGCCGAGGTGGAAACGGTGAGGGAGAGCCGCCGGTTCAACCCGCGCGCGCTGGCAATGGCAGTTGTGTACCCGGGGCTGCGCGCTGCCCTGGACCGCTTGGAAAAGTGCCTCGCGGCCGAACGGGCTTTGCTCGTCGTCATCGGTAAGGCGGCGCCGGCGGAGCGGAGTGGATTGCCGGACCCGACCGAGAGGGAGCTTCGTCGGGCGTTTGCGTTCGTGCTTGACGATCTGGCGAACGGGCTGCGCGCCTTCGGTGACCTCGTCGAAGCCGAGTATGGCAGCGGCATGGGTGACCGCGCCGACGAGGCGCTTGAACATATGCTCGAAAGTGTCCGCGAGACCCGAGCCGTACTCACCGAGCTTATGCTCCTTGACGTTGATCCGCGGGAACAGAAGGAGTTGTGGATGCTCCAGGGCTCCGTGCTGGCCGCCATCGACCATGCGGTCTCGCAGCTCGACCTGGAGCACACCGAGCGCAGCACCAAGCCATGGCTTCAACGGATTGAAATCCCGAACCCCGGCATCGGCTGGCTGCCCAAGGTCGCACGGCGATCACCGCGAAGGGGTTCGAGCCGGGCTTCCCGGAGTGGGGGCTGAGTCTCAAGGGCTTGGCGTCATCGGCAGGCGGCGGACTCGGGTCGGTGAAGGATGCCGGCGTGGATCGTGCCGGGGTTGCCTACCCCCGCCCTTTCCGCAGCGAATACCAGGAGCCGGCGGCCACCAGCGCGAGGCCCGCAGCGGTGACGCCGAAGACGCCCGCCACCCCGGCCGCCGCCGCGACAAGGCCGACACCGGCCGGAATCGCCGACTGGCCCAGCCGGTTCGCGCTCAGGCGCAGGGCCAGCCAGGTGCCCTGCGTGCCGGGAGGCGCCTCAAGGGAAATCACGGTCATGGTCAGCGGCTGCCCGATGCCCAGCGCCACCCCCGCCACCACCAGGACGGCGGCCAGCACCACCAGGTTCAGCGGCGCGGCGAGTGCGCCCACGGCAAGCGCTGACACCGCCGTGGAGAGGGCGATCAGTTCGGCCCGGCCGATCCGGGCCACGAGCGGCCCGAGGTAGAGCCGCGAGGCCATCGTCGCCCCGGCCCGCACGCTGAGCAGGATGCCGACGACGCCGGCCGGGATGCCGCGCTCCACCCCCAGCGCCGGAAGATACACCGCAATCAGGTCGATGGCGCCCAGGACCATGGCACTGACGACCATCGCCCCGAACAGCTTCCCCCGGGACTGACGTGTAGTCCGGGTGAACGCACTGCCCAGGCTGCCCCGGGACGCCATCGGCCTCGCCGGTGCCCTGCCCTTTCGCCGGGGGCGGCGCACCAGGGGGAAGGTGAGCACCAGCAGGACGACGGCGGAGGCGGTGTAGGCCATGAACAGCGCCCGCGTGTCGGGCAGCACCCGGCCGCCTCCGAACACCGTGATCAACAGTGGACCCACGGCCTGCCCCGCCGATCCGGCGAAGGTGTAGAGGCCGAACGCCGCATCGAGCCGGCCTGGCTCTCCCTCGGCGATCCGGCTCTGCTGGCCCACCACGCACATGAGGTGCCCGAGCCCGAGCACCACGTTCCACACCAGCAGCAGCTCAAGGGACGACGACGCGAACACCAGCCCGGCCCCGGCCCCGGCCATGAGCACTGCGCCGCCGAGCAGCACCGCGCGTTGGTGCCCGGCGTCGGTGGCCCGGCCCACCAGGACGGCGATGAACAACGGCAGGAGCGCGAAGCTCGCCGCGATCAGTCCGAGCAGCGCCGGTTCGACACCGAGCTCAAGGGCGCGGTAGGCGGCGGCGGGACGCACGATATAGGCGGCCAGCTGCAGGAACAGGGCATGGAGGAGCAGCACCCACGGCCACTGGCGCACTACCGGCCCCGCGCTGGTGGCCGGGGAGACCGGGCGTTCAGCGCCCGGTCCACAGGTAGAACTTCTCCGGCCGCCCGGCGGTGCCGTAGCGCGGAACGATGCGCACCTGGCCCTTCGTGACAAGGAATTCGAGGTAGCGGCGGGCGCTGACCCGGGCCATCCCGAGGCGCTCGGCGACCTCCGAGGCCGACGCCCCGTCCGGCCGGGTCCGCAGGTCGGCGACGACGGCGTCGAGGGTGGGCGCCGACAGTCCCTTGGGCGTCGGGCCCTGCGCCGCACGCACCGCCCCGGCGGGGGCCCCGGGGCCCGTGGGCCGCAGGAGCTGGTCGATGCGGTGCTGATCCAGCGCCGCCGCGCCCACGGAGGCGTGGGTTGCCACGGCGCGGTGGTATTCCACGTAGGCGTCGAGCCGCTGGTTGAGAACCTGGGAGTTGAACGGCTTCACGAGATAGTGGAGCACTCCGCCGGCCACCGCGGCCCGCACCGTCTCCAGTTCGCGGGCTGCGGTGATGGCGATGATGTCGACGGGATCCCCCGGCAGGTTCCGGGCGGCGCGCAGCACCTCGATCCCGGACATGTCCGGCAGGTGGATATCGAGCAGGACGAGCTGGGGCTTCAACAGGTCCACGAGCTCGAGCGCGCGGGCGCCGGTGTGCGCCACGCCGACGACGTCGAAGCCGCCGTGGGCCAGCAGGAACCCGGTGTGGACCCCGGCGACCTCGTGGTCGTCGTCGACCACCACGGTGCGGATCGGGCTCATGACGCCTGCAGGGGTCGGCCGGCGGGCTGGCGGGCGAGGAAGACGGTGAACTCGGCGCCGCCCAGCAGCGACTCCTCCACGACGACCTGCCCGTGCCGGCGTTCAGCGATACGCGTCACCAGGGCCAGGCCGAAGCCGCGGGTGCCCGCGCTCCCGCCGTCCTTCGTCGAGAAGCCGGAGGAGAAGATCCGGCCGAGCACCTCGTCGGGAACGCCGGGGCCGTCGTCGGCCACGGTGATGCGGATGATCTCCGGGCCGGATTCAAGGTCGACGCTGATCGTGCCGTCGGCGCCGACGGCCTCCATCGCATTGTCGATGAGGTTCCCGAGGATGGTGACGGCGTCGGTGGTGCCGTCGGGCTCGAGGGTGGAGGTCTCCGTCACTGCGAGGGCGATGTCCTTCTCGGCGCAGATGGTGCTCTTGGCCATCAGCAGGCTCGCGGCGTCGGGATCGGTGATGCCCGGGGCGATGCTGCCCGAGATCAGGGCGCCGCCGTGGCCGGAGCGGGAGATGAAGTCGACCGCCTGCTCGGTGCGGCCCAGTTCGAGCAGGCCAGACACCGTATGCATGCGGTTGGCGAACTCATGGGCCTGCGCGCGCAGGGCGGCGGTGACGTCCCGGGCGCCGTCGAGGTCCGTCAGGAGCTGGTGGAGCTCGGTGCGGTCGCGCAGGATCATTACGTTGCCCACCCGCTTGGAGTCGACGACGGCGTCGGTGGTCCGAGCCAGCAGGACCCGCTCGCCCACGAGGACTGTCTCGTCGGCGTCGCCGGGGGAGGTGAGGAGCCGGGCCAGGGCTGGATCGAGCACCGCGGAGGCGTGCCGGCCGGTGGCGGCGTCGTCGAGGTCGAGCAGCCGCTTGGCCTCGTCGTTCATCAGGGCGATCCGGCCGGTTTCGTCAACGGCCACCATTCCCTCGCTGATGCCGTGAAGCATGGCATCGCGGGTCTCGAGCAGGGACGCGATTTCCTCGGGTTCGAGCTTGTAGATGCGGCGCCAGACCAGACGGGAAATGTAGATGGATCCGGCCGACCCGACCAGCGCCGCGGCGACCAGCCAGATCAGCAGGCGGGGGAGGTCCTCGAAGAGGTCCTCCCGGAGCTCGGACTCAAGGGTGCCCACCGACGCCGTACCGATGATGGCGCCCTCCGGAGAGTGGATCGGGACCTTCACCCGCCAGGACTCACCGAGGGTTCCGGTCTGCGTGCCGACGTAGATCTGGCCGGAGAGCGGAATCGAGGGGTCGGTGGAGACGACCTTGCCGATCAGCTCCGGGTTGGGGTGGGAATACCGCACCCCGCGCTCGTCGGTCACCACCACATAGGTCACCCCGGTGGACTGGGCGATCAGGTCGGCGATCGGCTGGATGGTGGCGCTGGGGTCCGGGTCGTCGAACGCCTCGATGATCGAGGGCAACTGCGCCACCGACTGCGCCACCCCCACCATGCGGTCCTCATACTGGTCGCGGATCTGCTGCATCTGGCTCGCGACGGCGGTGGACCCGGCCACCAGGACGACGGCCAGCACGATGAACAACTGCAGCAGGAACAGCTGGAATCGCAGCGACATCGTCCGGACCATGCGCCCATTGTGGCACGGAAGGCAGGCGGCAGCGGCGCGGAATTCCGCGTATCGCAGGGACCACAAAGACCAATACGAGCGTTACGACCGTATTCTTCCGCCGCCTCCAATGCGTTCCTACGCTGAAACGAGCGTGGTGACCCACATCACATCTCAAGGAAGAGACGCCCCCCATGAAAATCAACCCATCCGGCTCGCGCCGAACCACCCTGACAGCACTCGCCCTGGCCTTCGCGCTTGCCCTTTCCGCCTGCGGCTCGATGACCGAGAGCACCACCGGGGGCGGCGGCGGTGACGCCATTGAGAAGCTGAACATCGTGGTCCCGGCCGACCCGGGCGGCGGCTGGGACCAGACCGGCCGCGCCATGCAGAAGGACCTGCAGGACAACGACCTCGTCGAGACCGCCTCCGTGGTCAACGTCGGCGGCGCCGGTGGCACCAACGGGCTGGCCCAACTCGCCACCGAGACGGACCCGAACACCCTGATGGTCATGGGCTACGTGATGGTCGGGGCGGTGGAGACGAACAACGCGGCGAACCGGATCGAGGACACGACGCCGATCGCCCGCATGACGGACGAGCCGCTCGTCGTCGTCGTCCCGGCCGACTCGCCCTACCAGACCATGCAGGACCTCCTCGATGACATCGAGGCCAAGGGCCAGGGCGTCTCCATCACCGGCGGCTCCGCCGGCGGCGCCGACCACATCCTCGCCGGAATGGTCCTCAAGGAGGCCGGTATCGCCCCCGACAAGCTGAACTACATCCCGTACTCCGGGGGCGGGGAATCCCTCGCCGCGCTGCTGGGCAACAAGGTCAACGCCGGCATCTCCGGCGTCGGCGAATACGCCGAGCAGGTCGAGGCCGGCAAGCTGCGCGCCCTCGCCGTCTCCGGCGAAGAGGCCGCCCCGCAGCTTCCCGAGGTCCAGACCCTCGCCGACCAGGGCATCGACGTGGTGCTCACCAACTGGCGCGGCGTCGTCGCACCGGGGTCAATCGACGAGGCGCAGGCCGACAAGCTCACCGAACTCGTCACCGACCTCCACGAGACCGAAGCCTGGAAGACAACCCTCAAGGAGAACAACTGGTCCGATGCGTTCCTGACGGGCGAGGAATTCGACACCTTCCTCACCGAGGACATCGCCACGGTGAAGACCACCCTGACCGAGATCGGCCTGCTGTAACCATGAGCACCTCGATTTCCAGCCCCGCCGGGAGCGGCACCACCGCCGCTCCCGGCCGGCCGATCGGAGAGCTCATCTTCGCGCTCATGGTGATCAGCATCGGCGTGGTGGGTTTCGTTGCCGGGGCGTCCATCCAGACCCCGCCCTCCGCCAGCGACATCGGCCCCAAGGCCTTCCCCTACCTGGTTTCGGGCATGCTCGTCCTCGTCGGGACGGGCCTTGTCATCCAGCTGCTGCGCGGCGGAACCGGGGTGCCGGAGGAGGGGGAGGACGTCGACCCGAACATCGCCACCGACTGGGCAACCGTCGGGAAGCTCGCCGGCTTCGTGCTGCTCCACTCCTTCCTGATCGTGCCCCTGGGCTGGCCCATTGCGGCCGCGGTGCTGTTCTTCGGTGCCGCGTGGTCCCTCGGTGCCCGGCCCTGGTTCCGCAACCTGATCACCGCCATCGTCCTGGCGCTCGTCCTGCAGTTCGTCTTCGCCGGGCTGCTCGGTGTCTCCCTGCCCGCGGGCTTCCTCGAAGGGTTCGGTGTCTTCGGTGGATAACTTCATGAGCCTGCTCGAAGGCTTCGCCGTCGCGGCGCAGCCGATGTACCTGCTGTTCGCACTGGGCGGGGTGCTCGTGGGCACCGCCGTCGGGGTGCTTCCCGGCATCGGGCCCGCCATGACCGTGGCGCTGCTGATGCCGCTGACCTACAGCCTCGAGCCGACGGCGGCCATCATCGTCTTCGCAGGCATCTACTACGGCGGAATGTACGGCGGCTCGACCACCTCCATCCTCCTCAACACCCCCGGGGAGTCGTCCTCGATCGTCACGGCCCTCGAGGGCAACAAGATGGCCAAGGCCGGCCGCGGCGCCGCTGCACTGGCCACCGCGGCGGTCGGCTCGTTCATCGCCGGCACCATCGCCACCGTCCTGCTGAGCTTCGTCGCCCCCTATGTGGCGGCATTCGCCGTGCAGATCGGCCCGGTCGAGTACGTCGCCCTCATGGTCGTCGCCTTCCTGACCGTCGGGGCCCTGCTGGGGTCCTCGGTGCTGCGCGGCCTCGCGTCCCTGGCCCTTGGCCTGTTCATCGCCACCATGGGCTTCGATTCGCTCACAGCCCAGCAGCGGTACACCTTCGGCAGCCCATTCCTTGCGGACGGGATCGACGTCGTCCTCGTCGCCGTCGCGCTGTTCGCCGTCGGCGAGGCACTCTACGTCGCCTCCCGGCTGCGCCACGGGCCCATCAAGGTCATCCCGGTGACCGGCGGCTGGACCAAGTGGATGCGCAAGGAGGACTGGAGGCGCTCGTGGCGGCCCTGGCTCCGCGGCACCTTCATCGGCTTCCCCGTCGGCACCATCCCGGCCGGCGGCGCCGACGTCGCCACCTTCCTCTCCTACGCCTCCGAGCGCAAGCTCGCCAAGGGCGCCCGGAAGAAGCAGTTCGGCAAGGGCGCCATCGAGGGCGTCGCCGGACCGGAGGCGGCGAACAACGCAGCCGCCGCCGGCGTGCTGGTGCCGCTGCTCACCCTCGGCATCCCCACCACCGCCACCGCCGCGATGCTCCTGGTGGCGTTCCAGCGTTACCAGATCCCGGTCGGGCCGCAGCTCTTCGAGAACGACAGCGCGCTGGTGTGGGCCCTGATCGCCAGCCTCTATGTCGGCAACCTGATGCTGCTGGTGCTGAACCTTCCCCTGGTGGGCATCTGGGTCAAGATCCTCCAGATCCCGCGGCCCTACCTCTACGCCGGCATCCTGGTGTTCGCCGCCCTGGGTGCGTTCTCGGTGAACTTCACACCCATCGACGTGATCATCCTCCTGATCCTTGGCATCCTCGGGTTCTTCATGCGGCGCTTCGGCTACCCGGTTGCACCCATGGTGGTCGGCCTGATCCTCGGCCCGATCTTCGAGAACCAGCTGCGGCGCTCCCTGGCGATCTCCCAGGGCGATCCGGTGGCGCTGGTCTCCTCGCCGATCGCCGCAGTCATCTACGTGGTGCTGATCATCATCTTCGTCCTGTCCTTCTGGATGAGGAAGCGCCAGAGCGCGCTGGAGGCGGAGACCGCCGCCGACCTCGAGGACGACGTCGACGACGGCACGGGTACTCCCCGCGCGTCGGCTGCCCAGGGCGGTCCGGACGCCGACGGGACCTCCGGTACTGCCTCCGCGGCGCCCGGTGATCCTGTTGAACCCGCTGATCCGGGTGCGGCGGCCGGCGTCTCCGGCGCCGAGAGCACTCCCGGGCCGGACATCGTGTCCGGTGGGGCCCACTCCGGAGCCTCAAGCACCAAGAACCGAAAGGAAAGCCCATGAGCACCATCGTTGTCGGCTACGTGCCCAATGCCCTCGGAGACGCGGCGGTGGACGAGGCGATCCGCGAGGCGCGGCGACGGGAGGCCGGGCTGGTGGTGGTGAACACCACACGCGCCGACCGGCTCGTTGACCCCGGCTACGCCGATGACACGGACGTATCCCGGCTTGAGGGAAAACTGGCGGCCTCGAACGTGGACTACGAGATCCGGCACGGCACCTCCGACGCCACGGCGGCCGAGGAGGTCCTCGAGGCCGCCGAAAGCCTGAACGCCGAACTCCTGGTGATTGGGCTGCGGCACCGCACGCCGGTTGGCAAGCTCATCATGGGCTCCACCGCGCAGACGATCCTGCTTTCGGCCCGGTGCAACGTGCTGGCGGTGAAGCTGCCCTAGGCCCTGCCCCTTGGCGCCGTTCCGGCAGGGCGGGAGGCGCCGAGGGGACCGGCCGGGCCCAGATCGACCCGCACCGTTGTGCCGCCACCCGGAGTGTCGGTGATCGAAATGCTCCCGCCATGGGCCGAGGCGATACGGGCGCAGGTCGCAAGGCCGATCCCGGTGCCCGGCGGATCGCCCTCTCGGGACAGCCGCACCAGCGGCTCGACGACCCGGGTGCGGTCCTCGGCGGCAATGCCCTTGCCGTTGTCGACGACCGTGAGGACCTGGGTGTCACCGGTCTCGGCGAGCACCGCAATGCGAGGGGCGGTACCGGGGCGGGAGTACTTGATCGCGTTGGCGATGAGGTTCTGCAGCAGGGCGCGGAGCAGCGTCGGGTCGGCGACCAGTTCGGCGTCGGCGGCGGTGATGCCGGCCCCGGAGCCCTGCACCAGCGGCAGGATGTCCTGCCGGACGGCGGAGACGGCGGCGGCCAGCGGAACCCGCTCCCGCGTGATGCTGCCACCGATGCGGGAGAAGTCGAGCACCTCCTGGACCGTCTCGAGCATCCGGCCGGCGCTTCCCCGGATGATCCGGAGGTAGCCTGCAGCGGGCCCCGACACCGAATCGTCCTGCTCGCCGAGTTCCGCGTAGCCAAGGATGGCCGTGAGTGGGTTCTTGAGGTCGTGGCTGACCCGGGCCGCGAACCCGGCGAGGTCCTCGTTGCTGCGCCGGACGGTGGCCAGAGCATCGGCGAGCTGCCGGGTCCTCAGCTGCAGTTCGAGCACCTCGATGACCTGCGCTGCGAGAATTTCGAGGCCCTCCCGGCGCTCCGGATCAAGGTCCCGGCGAGCGGTGGTGAAGACGCAGAGTGAGCCGAGGGCCGCGCCTGCCGGGGAAACCAGTGGTACCGAGGCGTAGGAGCGGATGCTGGACTTCACCCCGTTGACGAAGGGATTGTTGACGAAGCGGTGGTCCCGGGCGGCGTCGGGCACCACTGTGATCTCACCTGACTGGAACACCTTGGAGCACATCGAGTCCTCCCGGGAGCACACCTCCGGCTCGACGCCGTGCGCGGCGATCGTGTGCTGCTCGTCGGCGGTGATGATGTTGATGGCGCCCGAGGCCATTCCGGTGATCTGCACCGCGAGCCGGACCAGGTTCATCAGTTCCGGTGGAGGAGAGACCTTGTCGGAGGTCGTTCCCCGTGCGTTGGAGGGGAGCCCGTAATCGCGCAGCACGGCCTGGCGGGAAAGCTCCTCCAGGTGGGGATGATCGACAAGCGCATCCTGCATTGCTCCCCCTGGGGTGAATCGAGACCGGGTCAGGAATACCCCAAGTTACCGCATCGGGCCGATCCCGGCGCTGTCGGCGCGGAGAGGTGCCGGGTGCGTTCGATAGTCGCAGGGCCTACCGGGAGTAGGCGTCGTACCCCTCGACCTCGAGTGTGCGGCGGAGTTTCGTCAGACCGCTCTGGATGCGGGACTTCGCCGTCGGGACCTTGAGGTTGAGGGCCTCGGCAACCTCGACATAGGTCAGGCCGCCGTAGTAGGCGAGCCGGATGGCCTCGGCCTGGTGGTCGGTCAGGGAGGAGAGGCACCTGCGGACCGTCTCGGCCATCAGGGAGCGGTGGACCGTCTCGTCGATTGAATCGTGCTTGAGTGCACCCATTTCCTGGGCGTGGCGCGCACCGCGTTCGGAGGAACTCTGCTCACTGCGGACCCGGTCCACCGCCCGCCGGTGGGCGAGGGTAAGGATCCAGGTCTGGGGCGAGCCCAGGGAGGGATCGTACTTTCCGGCCGACGTCCAGACGAGCAGGTAGACCTCCTGAACGATCTCGGCCGCCATCGCCGGGTTCTTGATCACATTGAGCGCCACCCGGTACACCCGGCGGACCGTCTGCTCATAGAGCGACTCAAACGCCGGCTCGCTGCCGCCGGCCACCTCCTCGAGGAGCCGCAGCAGGGTGGCGGTCGTTGAGCCGTTGTCGGTCATGGCTGCCGGGTCCCTGCGTCCGCGCATGCGCTCGCAAACGGATGTGCACCCGTCGCTCGCGTGTTGCCCGGCATGGAAACCTGCTCTGTTCGTGGACCTGACCTTCACAGACTGGTGGAGGTCCCGCGTGCGGCCTGCCCACAGGCAACCCGCTCATCCACTCCCCAGCGAAGGATTCGAGTATGCCATTTATCTAGACAATCTAGCAATACACCTGCTTACTTTTCCGCTCGGTTCGTTCCAGGTGCGGGAACAAGCGGGTCCAGCGGCTCGTCTGCACGGGGGATACCCGTCCCCGCGCCTTGCTGTACGCTGTGCTGAAAACCGCGGATGCGGCGAGGCCAATGGGGGAGAACATGGGAAAAATCGGCGCGCGCGTGAGCGCCCTCTTGACTGCCGGAGTACTGCTCTCGGGCTGTGGCGTGCTCGGCCCCGGCCCGGAGGCGGAGGGTTCCCCGGCGCGGCCCGTCGCCTCGCCGGAACCCACCCCACCCGTCTCTGCGGCCGCAGAGCCGACGGTCCGTGCGTCGACGGCTCCGGCCGAGCCACCCGCCGCACCGGAAGTGCTGCCGCCGGCGGAACTCGAGGCACGCGTGGCCGGGCTCCTGGACGCCCAGGGCCAACCTTTCACCCTGATGCCCCGGGACCAGCTTGCATCGGGGACGGATGCCGCCAAGTTCATCTTCGACAATGCCGTGATCGACCCTGCGGAGTGCGGGGAAACGGCGAAGAAGAACCTGGGGCAGATCCCCAGCGACATACCGTCAGCGTCCGGAGTCAGCGCCCCGGATTCCTCCGGCTCGGTGACCGTTGTCGCTATAGCATCGGTCGACGATCCCGCAATTCTCGCTCACGGGCTGAGCCTTAACACCAGCCAGTGCGCCCAGTTCACCATCAAGGTCGAGGGCCAGGGGGTTGGGGTCACGATGGAGGAACTGCCCATCGATCCGGTGGGCGGCGAGACCGTGTCCTACCTGCTCACACAGGACCTGCCGACGGGCCACACAATGTACATCATGGCGGTCACGGCAATCGACGGCACTTCTACCGCGTCGGCCCAGAAGGTCGGATTCACTGAGCCCGACCTGGTCACCCAGGATGAGCTGGGTCGGCTCGCCGGAGAACTGCTCACCGGCAAACCCGTCTCCGGCTAGCTCAGCCCACGTCGGCGTACCGCTTCGCGCGCCCGAGCGCATCCCGCATCCCGTCCACTCCCGCCGCACTCAGTCCGGCGGCCGGCGCCCGGCCGCGAGCTGGTCGGTGAGTTCGGCGAGCTGGGCGCGCACCGCGGCGAGTTCCTGCCGCACGGCGTCGGCGGAGTCGTCGGCTGATCCGGTCGAGACGCTCTCCACCAGCCAGGAGGCCACGGTGGCGGTGACGACGCCCAGGACCGCGATGCCGAGCACCATGAGGCCGGAGGCCACCAGCCGGCCGGGCACCGTGACGGGGAAGTGATCCCCATAGCCCACGGAGGTCACGGTCGTCAGGGACCACCAGAGGGCATCGCCGATGGTGAGGATATTGCCCTCCTGGGTCTCCTGCTCCACATCGAGCACCGCTAGGGCGCCGGCATAGGAAAGGATCGCGGAGGAGGCGAGGACATAGAGCGCCAGCCGGCCCCGGAGCGCGTCCCCGCCGGCCCGGTTCAGCACCCGCAGCAGGGTCAGCAACCGCAGCAGGCGCAGCGGCCGCAGCATGGGCAGGACCAGGATGAGAAGTTCGTGGAGGTTCCGGAGCAGCCAGCGCCACCGCCGCTCCGCCAGCGCGAGGTTCATCAGGAAGTCCAGGAGGAAGACCGCCCAGATGGCCCAGTTCACGGCGGCCAGCAGGGAGGACTCGGCCTGACTCAGCGGAACGATCACCTGGACCGAATAGATCAGGAGGAAGAGGACCGCGGCCCCGGCCAGGGGCCACTCGGTGCGCGCCCGCCACATCTCAGAAGTCATAGCTGAATACTAGGGCGGCCCCTCCACTACCCGTACCTGTGGCGATCCGGGCACCGCTTTGTAGAATGCTCAGACGTCCATCTCCCCGCCGCGCACCCCGTGGTCCGACGAAGGGTCAACCGTGCCGCATCCCCACCTCCCTCCGGTCGTTGTCATGGGGGTGCAGGGCTCCGGTAAGACCACCGTCGGAACCCTGCTGGCCGCCCGCCTCGGGACCGAATTCGTCGACGGCGACGACCTGCATTCCGAGCACAACCGGAAACTCATGGCGGCAGGCACGCCCCTCACCGACGCCGAACGCCTGCCCTGGCTGCGGGCCGTGGGGGAGCGGCTCGCACAGGGCGGGGATTCCGGCATCGTCGTGGCCTGCTCTGCGCTGAAGCGCTCCTACCGCGACCTGCTGCGCAGCTTCGCGCCGACCGTGGTGATGGTCCACCCGCACGGGCCGATGGAGGTGGTGGCCGAACGGGTGGCGAACCGCCGGCATCAGTTCATGCCGCCCTCGCTGCTGGTGTCCCAGTACGAGGTACTGCAGACCCTGCAGGAGGACGAGCGCGGTGTCACCGTCGACCTGAGCCTGCCCCTTGAGCAGATCGTGGACCAGGCCGCCGACTATGTGAGGGGCCTATCCCCCGAGGGGGAGACTCCCGAGGAGTGACCGGAAAGAAGGGAATAAGGGGCGGGCCCGGGACGCTACCCGGAGATGAAGAAAATAGGTTTCCTGTCCTTCGGGCACTACCAGGATGTCCAAGGTTCCCTCGTGCCCACGGCACGGGATGCCCTGCAGCAGATGGTGGAGCTTGCGGTCGCCGCCGAGGAGGTCGGCGTCGACGGCGCGTTCCTGCGGGTCCACCACTTCGCCCCCCAGTTCGCCTCACCCTTCCCGCTGCTGGCAGCGATGGCGGCCCGCACCAGCCGCATCGAGCTGGGAACGGGCATCATCGACATGCGTTATGAAAACCCCCTGTACATGGCGGAGGAAGCGGCCGTCACCGACCTGATCAGCAACGGTCGGCTGCAGCTCGGGGTTAGCCGGGGATCACCCGAACCGGCCCTGCGCGGCTATGAGAAGTTCGGCTACGTGCCGGCCGAGGGGCTCTCCGACGCCGACGACGCGCGCAGGAAGACGGCGATCTTCCGGGCCGCGATCGCCGGGGCGGGAATCGCCGACGCCGACCCCCGGATGACCGGGTCGGCAGGGCAGCTGGCCATCGACCCCCAGGCCCCGGGGCTCAGCGGACGCATCTGGTGGGGATCAGGCACCCGCGCCACCGCCAAGTGGGCGGGGGAGCAGGGCATGAACCTCATGAGCTCCACCCTGCTGACCGAGGACACCGGGGTTCCCTTCGACCAGCTCCAGGCCGAACAGATCGAGATCTTCCGGACAGCGTGGGCCTCGGCCGGACACGCGGGAAACCCGCGCGTGTCGGTGAGCCGCAGCGTGTTCCCCCTGGTCACTGACGAGGACCGCTACTACTTCGGGGTGAGGGCGCAGCTCGAGGCCACCGACCAGGTCGGCAACCTCGGCGGCGTCCAGGCCCGCTTCGGCAAGAGCTACATTGGGGAACCGGACGCCATCGCGGCGCGGCTCGCCGCCGATGCGGCGGTGCAGGCGGCGGACACCGTCCTGCTGACCATCCCGAACCAGCTCGGCGTCGAGTACAACGCGACGCTCCTTGAGAGCATAGTCCGGCACGTCGCGCCCGCAGCGGGCTGGCGCTAAGCCGGGGGCAGGCCTGGGCTTGGGGACAGGGAGCGGCGGGCGGCCAGTAGGGGGGCCGCCCGCCGCTGACCTTGTCCGGGCACTAGCGCAGGGTGCCGAGGATTGAGCGCTGGATGACGACGGCGGCGGCGCCCCGGGCCCATTCGCCGAAGTCGGTCGGCTGGCGCTTCAGCCGGATCGGCGTCGCTTCCGGGTCCCGGTGGTACGCAATCGCCGCGTCAATCTTTTCCGGGGCAACCCCGGCGAGTTCCATCCCCTCACCGGAGAGCACGACGAGGTCAACCATGGTCAGGTTCCCGACGGCGGCGATCAGCGTTCCCAGGACGGTGCCCGCGGCGCCCATCACCGCCCGTGCAACGGGATGGCCGGCGCGGGCCAGGTCGAGGATGTCCTCGTACCGGTACTGCTGGCCCGTGGCGGCGGCGACCTGGGCGCAGATCGCCGGAATGGTGAGGACGGCCGAGGAACACCCGCGGTGGCCCTCAAAGCACAGGGGGCCCGATGGGTCGAGCGGGTAGTGGCCGAGGAGGCCGAGGCCGGCATCCGGCGGCGCGATGACGGTGTCGTGGAGCACCAGCCCGTACCCCACGCCGGCGCCGACGGTGAGGACGGCGAAGTCGGTTTCCCCGCGTCCGCCACCGAACCAGTGTTCGGCCATGGTGAGGGCGACGACGTCGTTCTCAACTGCGACCGGAACCGCGACCTCGGCCTCGATCAACTGCGCCAGGGGCACATCGCGCCAGCCGAGGAACGGTGCGCGGACCACGACGCCGTCGGCGCTGATCTTCCCGCCGATGCTGACGCCGACGCCGCTGAACTGGGAGGCACCGCCGAGGTCCTCGATGACCGCCAGGATGGTCGCGACCACGTCGGCGACGTCGTGGCTGGGCAGGAGCCGCTCGGCGGTAGCTAGCGCATCTGAACGCAGGTTCGTCGCAACGCCCGCCGCGCTCATGCCGCTGAGCTTGATGCCGACGAACCGGTGCGCCTCCGGAACAATTTCCAGCGGGCGTGTCGGACGGCCCACCCCGCCGGGGAGCAGCTCCTCGCACTCGCGCACCACTCCGGCGTCGAGCAGGGGTTTGCTGAGCCGCGTCAGGCTCGCACCCGAGAGGCCGAGGCGGGCCGCCAGGTCGGCCCTCGAGATCGGGCCGTGGATCAGCACCTCGCGCGCGATGCTGCGGATGGGACTGTCGGGGGAGAGAGCGAGGACTTTTTCCATGGCCGCCTCCAAGAGCTCCTAATTATTTTCACAGTAACTGTAACACCGCGTAGGAAGTCCGCCAGGGGGCCAGAAATTCCCTTCCCGAGGGCCTTTGACACCCTAGTTTATTCCAAGGTAAAAATAACCCCATGTTCAAACAGCCCCGGTCCTCCCGAGCGAAGCTTTTCGCCACCGCGGCGGCGACAGCGCTGATGCTGTCCGCCTGCGCACCCTCCGACACCGACGTCGTGACCCTCGATTTCTTCCAGTTCAAACCGGAAGCCGTCGGCAGTTTCGACAAGATCATCAGCGAATTTGAAGCCCAGAATCCCGGCATCAACGTGGTCCAGAACCACGTGCCCAATGCCGACACCGCCATCCGCACGCTCCTGGTGAAGAACAAGACCCCGGACGTCCTGACCCTCAACACGAACGGCAACTACGGCAGACTCGCCGAGGCGGGAGTCTTCGCCGACCTCAGCGACCATCCTGCCGTTGACACCGTCCTTCCGGCGGTGAAGGACATCGTCCAGGAACTGGGCACCCGCACCCCCTCGGAGATCAACGCGCTGCCGTTCTCCAGCAACGCCAGCGGCATCCTGTACAACAAGGACATCTTCGCCAAGTACGACGTGGACCCTCCCCGCACCTGGGATGAGCTGATCGAAGCGGCTGAGACCTTCAAGGCCAACGGTGTGACCCCGTTTTACACAACGCTCAAGGACGCCTGGACCGTTGGGCCGGCCTTCGTGAACCTCGGTGGGGCCCTCCAGCCCGAGGGCTTCTTTGCGGACCTGTTGTCCAAGGAGGGCGATGCGTCGTTCTCCAAGGACTACCCGGAAGCGGCGGAGAAACTGAAAACGCTGTTCTCCTACGGCCAGCCCGATGCGCCAAGCAAGGACTACAACGCGGGCAATGCGGCCTTCGGCGCCGGCGAGGCAGCGATGTACCTCCAGGGCAGCTACGCGATCCCAGCCATCCGGGCCGCCAACCCTGACGCCAACATCGGCTCGTTCCCCTACCCCGCCAGCAACGACCCCGCCGAGACCGTCGTCGTCTCCGGCGTTGACGTCGGGATCTCCATCGGACGCGACACCGAGCACCCCGAGGAGGCACGCAAGTTCACTGAGTTCCTCCTCTCGCAGGAGGTCGTCGAGGCGTACGCGAAGGAGCAGAGCGCCTTCTCGCCCCTGAAGGCGAGCCCGCCCAGCGAGGATCCAGCGCTCGAGGGGCTCGCCCCCTACTTCACCGAGGGACGCCTGATCGGCTTCATCGACCACCAGATCCCCTCGAGCCTGCCGCTGGCGCCGCTGCTCCAGGAGTTCGTCCTCGGAGGAAGCACCGAGGACCTCCTCGCATCACTGGACAACGAGTGGAACAAGATCGCCGCCCGCACCATCAGCAATGAGAAGGACAAGCCATGAGCACGCTGACCAGGCCGAACGTCGGCCGCAAGACCCCCCGGGTCTTCTACTTCATGGTCCTTCCCGCGCTGGTGATCTTCGCGGTGTTCCACACGGTGCCGCTGCTGAGTGGAATCTACTTCAGCTTCACCAACTACGCCGGCTACGGTGAGTGGTCCTTCGTCGGGCTGAGCAACTACATCAACCTCTTCCGCGACGACCGTATCCTCAACGCCTACGGGTTCACGTTCCTGTTCGCGATCGTCTCGACCGTTGCGGTCAACGTCATCTCCCTGGCCGTGGCCATCGCCCTCAACGGGCGGATCAAGTTCAAGACGGGCTTCCGCGGGATCTTCTTCATCCCGAACATCCTGTCGATCCTCATCGTCGGGTACGTCTTCAACTACCTGTTCTCCAACTCGGTCCCGGCGATCGCCCAAGCACTGGGGATCAACGCCCTGACCACGAGCATCCTCGCCGACGCCGACACCGCCTGGATCGGCGTGGTGATCCTCTCCGTCTGGCAGGCGGCCGCCTTCAACATCATCATCTACCTGGCCGGGCTGCAGACCATCGGCGGTGAGCTGTACGAGGCGGCCTCGCTCGACGGAGCCTCCTCTTGGCGGCAGTTCCGGTCCATCACCTTCCCCCTCATCGGGGCGTTCTTCACCATCAACATGGTTCTGTCCCTGAAGAACTTCCTGCAGGTGTTCGACCAGATCGTCTCCCTGACCGCCGGCGGACCGGGCACGTCGACCGAATCGATCTCCCTGCTCATCTACCGGGGCGGGTTCGAGGGCGGCGAATACGGCTACCAGACCGCCAATGCCGTGATCTACCTCATCGTCATCATCGCCATCTCATTCGTCCAGCTGCGCATCCTGCAGCGCAGGGAGGCTTCCTTCTAATGACAGCTACAGCCGAATCGGCAGCTCCACGTACCTCTGCCCCGTCCGGGCCAGCCCCCAAGGCCCTGCGGCGCGACCGCACGAAGATCAACTGGTGGCTCACCGCACTCGTCGCGGCCTGTTCCCTGACGGTGCTCATCCCCCTGTACCTCGCCGTCGTCACTGCACTGAAGACACCGGACCAGCTCGGCGGCACCGGATTCGAACTGCCCATCGGTGCCCGCTGGGAAAACTTCGCCGAGGCGTGGACCACGGTAAAGTTCCCGCGGGCACTCCTGAACACTGCCCTGGTGACGGTCGGGGCGGTGCTGCTGACGCTCCTGACGAACTCGATGGTCGCCTACGCCATCGCCCGGAACCTTCACCGCAGGTTCTTCAAGGGCCTCTACCTCTACTTCATCGCCGCCCTCTTCGTACCGTTCCCGATCATCCTGCTCTCGGTGGTCAAGGAAACCGCGATCCTCGGCCTCGACAACCAGCTCGGCCTGATCCTGCTGTACACGGTGTACGGGCTCTCGTTCAACATCTTCGTCTACGTGGCGTACATCCGCTCGATCCCGCTCGAGCTGGAGGAGGCCGCCCTGACCGACGGCGCCAGCACCTGGACCATCTTCTGGCGCATCATCTTCCCGCTGCTTGGGCCGATGAACGCCACCGTGGGCATCCTCACCTGCCTGTGGGCGTGGAACGACTTCCTGCTCCCACTGGTGATCCTCTCGGACCCGGCCGCCCAAACCCTCCCGCTGGCCCAGTTCATTTTCCAGGGCCAGTTCAACACCAACTATCCGGTGGCCTTCGCCTCCTACCTGCTGGCCCTGGCCCCCCTGCTGCTCGTCTACCTGTTCGCCCAGCGCTGGGTTGTCTCCGGCGTCATGCGCGGCTCGACCAAATAGACTCTCACCAGACACCGAAAGGAAACCCCGCCGTGGCTACAAGCACCGCCGAAATTTCCGCACAGACCGGCTCCATGTCGGACCCCAACTGGTGGCGCCAGGCCGCCGTCTACCAGATCTACCCCCGCAGCTTCGCCGACTCCAACGGCGACGGTCTGGGCGACATTCGGGGCATCACCTCGCGGGTTCCTTACCTGTTGTCCCTGGGCGTGGACGCCGTCTGGCTCAGCCCGTTCTACCCCTCGGCCCTGGCCGACGGCGGCTACGACGTCGACGACTACCGAAACGTCGACCCGAAGCTTGGAACCCTTGAGGACTTCGATGAACTGGTCGACGCCCTGCACGGTGCCGGGATCAAGCTCATTGCCGACATCGTGCCCAACCACACCTCCAACCGGCATGAGTGGTTCCGTGAGGCCCTGGCCTCGCCCAAGGGATCACCGGCCCGGGAGCGCTACATCTTCCGCGACGGCAAGGGCCCGGACGGCTCGGAGCCGCCCTCGGACTGGGAGTCCGTCTTCGGCGGCAGCGCCTGGGACCGCACCGAGGACGGCCAGTGGTACCTGCACCTCTTCGCCCCGGAGCAGCCGGACCTCAACTGGGACAACCGGGAGGTGCGCGATGACTTCCTGAAGACGCTGCGCTTCTGGTCCGACCGCGGTGTCGACGGCTTCCGGGTCGACGTGGCGCACGCGCTGACCAAAAACCTCACCGACCCGCTTCCCTCGAAGGCCGAGCTGGGCGCCGAGGACGAAAACCTCAACGGCGAGCACCCCTTCTGGGACCGCGACGAGGTCCACGACATCTACTCCGAATGGCGGCAGGTGTTCAACGAGTACGACCCGCCGCGTACTGCCGTCGCCGAGGCCTGGGTCCACGCGACCCGGCGGGCCCGCTACGCCAGCCCCGACGGGCTCGGCCAGGCGTTCAACTTCGACCTGCTGCGCGCCGACTGGAATCCCGGCCAATTCCGCAGCATCATCACCACCAACCTCACCGAGGCCGAGAACTCCGGCGCCTCCTCGACCTGGGTCTTCTCCAACCACGACGTGGTCCGCCACGCCACGCGCTACGGCCTGCCCCCGGCCGGCGACGGCAAGCCGACCGGCATCGACTGGCTGCTCAGCGGTGGAACCACCCCCGAGCTGGACGCCGAACGCGGCCTCCGGCGCGCCCGCGCTGCGTCCCTGCTGATGCTCGCGCTGCCCGGCTCGGCCTACCTGTACCAGGGTGAGGAGCTTGGCCTGCACGAGGTGGCCGACATCGCCGACGAGGCGCGCCAGGACCCGACGTTCTTCCGCAACCCGGGCGTCGAAGTCGGCCGCGACGGGTGCCGGGTGCCGCTGCCATGGACCGCCGAAGGGCCCTCCTTCGGCTTCGGCGGACAGACGGCCCACCTGCCCCAGCCGGACTGGTTCTCCGACTCCGCCGTCGAGGTGCAGGAGGAGGGTGAGGATTCCACCCTGAACCTCTACCGCAGTGCCCTGGCGCTGCGGCGGGAACTCCAGACCACCGAGCAGCTCGACTGGGTTCCCTCGGCACCGGAGGTCCTTCACTTCACCCGCTCCGGCGGCTGGCACTCGGTGACCAACTTCGGCACGGACCCGGTTGACCTGCCGGCGGGCAGGGTCGTCGTGAGCAGCGCACCCCTCGCTGACGGGAAGCTTCCCGCCGACACCACCGCGTGGGTTGTCGCGGAGGCCTAAACTCTCCACGGCGGGAACACCGCGCGATGGCGCATTCGACGCTGCACCATTCGACGCTGCACCATTCGACGACGGCGGGCGGTCACCTACTGGTGGCCGCCCGCTGGTGTCCGGGCAGGAGCGTCTCCAGATGACTGATGATCGCCCTCACCCCCACTTCGAACCCGAGGTCGGAGCGCCGTCCCTCAAGGGAGGCCTGTGCGAAGGCTTCGTGCAGGGCGGGCTGCGCAGCGGGATCGGCCACCCACGCCGACTCCGGGGACGCCCAGTCGAGGGCGGACCCCAGCATGAAGCTGTCGAGCGCCGTGACGGCGACGACCACGTCATTGGGCCCGAAGCCCGCCCCGGCAAACAGGGCGGCGAGCTGTTCGTAGATGTCGAGGGTGGCCTTGTCCGTCACTGCCTCACCGACCAGCAGCGGGATGGCCTTGGCGTGCTGGCCCAGCGCGCTGCGGTAGCTGCGCGCCCACGCCGCGGCCCGGTCCTGCCAGGCCGGGCGTGCAGTGAGGAAATCACCCGACGCCAGCGCGTCCGATCCAATGACTGAACGGATCCCGTTGATGATCTCCGGACGTCCCTGGACGTGGTGGTAGATGGAGGAGGGGCTGACGTTCAGCCGCTGCGCCAGGCCGGGCAGGGTGAAGTCCCCAAACTCGTCAACCAGCTCAAGGGCTGCCCGGTAGATCTTCTCGGGCGACAGGATCGCCTGGCGTGGACGCCCCATGGTCCCTCCCGTCCTGGGGTGCGCTGCCGCACCTCCGCCGTCGTCCGTGCCGGCGGAAGGCCCGCCGGCAGTCCTAGAACACGATTACGCTCCGGGCCCGCTCGCCCCGGCGCATCGCCTCGAAGGCCTCATTGACCTCGTCAAGCGTAATCCGATGCGAGATGAGCCGATCAACGGGCAGGCGCCCCGCGAGGAACAGCTGCGCGAGGCGGGGGAAATCCCGGCCAGGCACCGTGGAGCCATAGTTGGATCCGATCAGGGACTTTCCGCCCTCGGCAAGCGACAGCGCGTCGATGGAGATGGGGGAGTCCTCGGGAGGAAGGCCAACGATCACGGCCTTGCCCCCGGCCGCGATCAGCGACGGAAGGGACTCAATGGTCGAGACCCGTCCGATCGCCTCGAAGGCGTACGCGGCCCCGCCGCCGGTCAGCCGGCGGATCTCCTCAGCGAGCCCGTCCGAGGGCGTAAGGGTATGGGTGGCGCCGAAGGCCTTCGCCGCCACGAGCTTTTCCTCGCTCAGGTCCACGGCGATGATTGGATTCGCGCCGACGAGCTGCAGCGCCATGATGATCGAGAGGCCGACCCCTCCGGTCCCCACCACGACGGCCGAGGTTCCGGCCTCGACCCCGGCGTCGTTCACAACAGCACCGAAGCCGGTCGCGACCGAGCAGCCGATAAGGCTCGCAACGTCGAAGGGCACCTCGCGCGGGATGCGGATGGCGCCTGCCTCGGGGACCACTGCGTACTCGCTCATCGAACCCACGCTCAGGTACGGAAACGCCCTCTCGCCGTCGAGTGAGAGCGGGGTGCTGCCGTCGGGCAGCAGGCATTCCTCCGACCGGCTGCCCGTGCACACATAGGATCTCCCCGAAACGCAGGCGGTGCACCGCCTGCAGGGGTAGAACCAGGAGAGGATGACGGAGTCGCCGACCTCGACGTCGGTGACGCCCTCGCCGACCGCCTCGACGGTGCCGGCCCCTTCGTGTCCCATCACGGTGGGGGAGGGCAGCGTCCAGTCGCCGTCGAGCACGTGGCGGTCCGACCCGCAGACGCCTGAGGCTCCCATGCGCACCAGGACGGTCCCCGGAGCGGGGTCGGCCACCTCGACGCTGGTCAGGTGGAGGTCCCGCGAACCGGCCCGGTGCACGGCGGCGCGTGATAGGCGGCTCATGCGCGCTCCTCGACCTTCGCCGCGGCCGGCGCGTAGCCGCCGATGCCCCGGCGGACATAGAGAACGCGGGCAAGCACGTAGTAGACGACAGCCCCCACGATGGCCGAGGGCAGGGACGCGGTGATGTAGCTGAAGACCGGCAGCGTCGTCAGGGTGACCGGATTGTAGATCACCAGGTAGAAGAAGGCTCCTGCGGCGACGGCCCCAAGCCCGGCCCAGTTGATTCCGCCGGAGAAGTGGTAGGCGCTGTCGCTGCGGTGCCGATAGAGCTCCTCGAGTTCGACCCGCTGGCGGCGCAGCACGAAATAGTCGGCGATGATCGCCCCGCACATCGGTGCCAGGAAGGCCCCGCTGAGGGTCACGAAGACCATGAACCGCTCATACATGAAGCCCGGGAAGAAGGCGAGGATGGCCGGCAGGACGAAGAACGCGGCGCACAGCCACGCCCACCGGACGCGTGAGAGCAGGTTGCCGCTGGCCTGGCGGATGGCAAGCACCGTCGAGTAGACAATGGAGGAGGTGCTGGTGATGTTGGCGAAGGCGATGAACAGCAGGATGAAGGCGCCGAGCAGGGGGCCGCCGAAGGGAAGCATCCAGACCGTCGGGTCGGAATCGCCGAGGGTCAGGGCCGCAGCCATGCCGACGATCTGCGCGATCAGGGTGGCGCCGAGGAGCCCGCCGTAGGAGGGCCACAGGGCCGCCCGCGGGGTCCTGGTCAGGCGGGCGAGGGAGCCCATCACCGGGTACCAGGACACTCCGACGCCGGCGTTGAACTCCACGGCGAGGGCGAAGTTAAGGCGGTCGTCCTCGAACGGCGCCAGCGGCGCCGCCGTGAGGAGCGCATCCCACGAGGTGTTGAGGACGAGGAAGATCATCAGGAACACCGTGACGACGATCAGCCCCGGGGCGATGAACTTGTTGAACCGGCCGATGGTGACCGGCCCGCGGGAGAGGATCCACCAGGAGATGGCGATGGCCACAAGCGCGAAGAACGTCACCATGAGGCTCTCCGGGCCGAAGTCGGTGTTGAAGGTTGAGTTCGACACCTGGGTGACGGCCCGGCCCACCATGATCGCGAGCAGCGACGACCAGCCCATCTCGGTGATCAGGATGACGGTGAAGACAAGGATGCCCACCCCGACCAGCCCGAACACCGGCCGGAGGATGGTGTACTGCTCGACGCCGTAGCGCTGGCTCGCCACGACGCTCGCGAGGATCATGAAGCCAAGGCCGATCGCATTGCCGATGACCATGGCGGCGATGCCCTGCTGGAAGCCGACAAGCAGGGCCGTTGAGCCGCCGACGAGGAACGCCCAGGTGGCGATGGCAAGGCTGATATTGACGCCCGTGAAGTCGGATCCGTTCCAGATCCGTTCCCGAAGGAGCAGGGGAAGCGAACCCAGGGATCCGCCGTTTTTACCGTCCGTTACAGGCGTGCCGCGCTCGCCGTGTGCGGTGCTCACAGGGCCAGCACCAGGAAGCCAAGCAGGGTGATGCCGAGGGTCACGGCCGTGAACAGGCCGAGGTCCCGCCCCGAGAGGGCATTCCGCGAAGGATCGCCCTGTTCGCGGGCCGAGATTTCGGCGAGCCGCCGGCGAAGCTCGGCCGCCGTCGTGGTGTCAGCTGAATCCATTGGTCCGGGTCTCCAATAATCGAATGTCATTCGGTTTTCGACCAATAGTTGTGCCTATCATGAAGGCTGTCAATGGATTTCGTTCGATTTTTCAGGTGTTACGCCGGGGCCGGCGGACCCCTGGGCAGGAGGAGCCGTGCCGGCAATGGCAGTGCTGCAGGCCGAGGGGGCGGTGAACGCCGTCGAGGAAAACCTGCGCCGGATCGACGGCTATGCCGGGCGCGCCGCGGAGCAGGGGGTTGAACTCCTGGTGACCCCCGAGCTTTTCGCCACCGGTTACGCCCCGGCGCTCGTTGTCGGTTCGGACGGAGAAGGCATCCGGGCCGAACTGGCCGGAATCGCCCGCCGGCACGGCATCGCGCTCGTCGGATCGACTGTCGAGGCCGCGGGGGAGCGGCACCACATCAGTGCCTCGCTGTTCGACCGGCAGGGGATGGAGCTCACCCGGTACCGGAAGTCGCACCTGTTCGGGCCCGAGGAAAAATCCGTCTTCACGCCGGGAAACGACCTCCCGGACCTGGTGCCGCTGATGGGTCTCTCCGTGGCGCTGGGCATCTGTTACGACATTGAATTCCCGGAATTTGTGCGCAGCGCGGCACTCCGCGGTGCCGACCTCCTCTGTATCCCCACTGCCGTTCCGACCACGGGGGACGTGGGCGGGCGTCCGCCGGAACTGACCTACAACGCGGAACGGATCTCCACCCTGCTGGTGCCGGCCCGTGCCCTCGAAAACGGCGTCTACATCGCCTACGCCAACCACACGGGCCCGGACTTCACGGGCTTGAGCAGCATCGCGAGCCCGTACGGCACCTTCCTTGGGCTCGCCGGCGGCGGGGAGGAACTGCTGGTCGCCCATGTCGATCGATCGGAGGTGGGCCGGGCACGCGGCCTGAACACCTACCTCACCTGCATGCGCCCGGCGCTGTACGGCTGATTCGGCACGGACATCGGGACATCGAAACATCGGGAACGACGGCGGGCGGCCACCCTTCTGTGACCGCCCGCCGTCGTCTGCGTTACTCGAAGCAGCCGAAGCCTACCCGGCGAGGGCCTTGATGACTTCCTTGGCGACATCCTCGCTTGACTGCGGATTCTGGCCCGTGATCAGGTTGCCGTCCCGCACCACGACGCTGCTCCACGCGGCCGAGGTCTCAAGGACCGCGCCCCTCTCGCGCAGCACGTCCTCAACGAACCAGGGGGTGTTCTCGCCGGTGCCGCCGGCGAGCTCCTCCTCGTTGGTGAACACGGTCATGCGCCGTCCGGCGAAGGCGAAGCCGCCGTCCTCGTTCACGGCGCTGAGCAGGCCGGCCGGGCCGTGGCAGAACGGTGCGATGACCTTGCCCGCGTTGTTGGTCTCCACGAGGATCCGGCCGAAGTCCTTGTTCTCGGCGAGGTCGGCCATGGGGCCGTGGCCGCCGGGCATCACGACGCCGTCGAAGTCGGATGCGCTGACGTGCGCCAGGACCAGGGGAGAGGAAAGCTCGTTGTCGATGTCCGCGAGGTAGGAGCGGAAGTCCTCGGCCTTGGCGGCGCCGCCGATCTGCTCCGGGTCGAGGCTCGCCGCATCGATCGTCGGCTTGACCCCGCCGGGGGAGGCTAGCTGTACCGAGTGCCCGGCCTCACGGAGGGTGCGGTGCGCGACGACGAGCTCTTCGGCCCAGACGCCGGTTGGGTGGGAGCTGCCGTCTTTCATGGTGAGGGCGTCGGCGGACGATACGACCATCAGGATTCGGGCCATGGGTTGTACTCCTTCACGGGCGCGCCCGGCGGGCACGCCGATCGGTTGATTGGTGTCCTTGGAGTCAGCCTACCCGGGCCGGTCTTTGTGCCCGGTTCAGCGGGGAGCGCTACCGGGCGGATTCGAGTTGCGCGTAGGTTGCGTCATCGAGCGCGATGCCGAGGGCGCCCATATTGTCTTCGAGGTGGCCGATGGAGCCCGTGCCCGGGATCGGCATCATCACCGGCGAACGGCGCAGCAGCCAGGCCAGGGCGACCTGGGAGGCGCTGGCGTTCAGTCGCCGGGCGGCCTCGTCCACCGGGCCGCCGGGGAGGGCGAGCTCGCCTGCGGAAATCGGAGCCCAGGGGATGAAGCCGATCCCGTTTTCCGTGGCGTAGTTCAGGACGTCTTCCGAGGTGCGGTCGGTGAGGTTGTACCGGTTCTGCACGGTGGAGACGGTGAAGTACTTCTCCGCCTCCTTCAGCTGGTCCACCGTGACCTCGGACAGGCCCAGGGCCTTCACCTTTCCTTCCTGCTGGAGGTCGCGGAGGGTGGCGAACTGCTCCCCGGCGTCGACCTTCGAATCGATCCGGTGCAGCTGGAGCAGGTCGAGGGAGTCGACGCGGAGTTTGCGGAGGCTGAGTTCGGTCTGCTGGCGCAGGTATTCGGGGCGGCCGACGGCGACCCACCGGTTGGGGCCGGGCCGGGTGAAGCCGACCTTCGTGGCGATGCGCACGCCTTCCGGGTAAGGGTAGAGGCCTCGGCCAGAATCTCCTCGCTGACGTCTGGCCCGTAGGAGTCCGCGGTGTCGATGAAGTCCACGCCGAGTTCGACGGCACGGCGGACGACGTCGATGGCAGTGCCGCGGTGTGCCGGCTCACCCCAGATGCCCGGCCCGGTGATGCGCATGGCGCCGAAACCCAGCCGGTGGACCGTGCCGAGGTCCTTGAGGTCGATGGTCGGGGACAGGGTCGTTGCCGTGTGTGGAGTTTCAGTCATACTGCCGCAACGGCCGGGCTGCGCCGGTTGTTCCGTCGGGCGAGACCGGCGTCACCGAGGAGCCTACGGCCTCAGGTCCAGCACCGGCATGCCCTCGCGGAGCTCCTTGAGCCTTTGCGCATGGCGCTGCAGCGCCTCGTCCTCCTCGGTGGCGGGCGTATATGCCGGCACCGGGACGGCACGGCCGTCGTCGTCCAGGGCCACGAAGACACTCAGGCACTGCGCGGCAAGATGCATCACCTGGTCCTTTGGGTCGGCGGCACGCACGCGCAGCCCGATATGCATGCTCGAGGTTCCGGTCATCAGCAGCCTCGCCTCGATCTCCAGGAGGTGGCCCACCGGGATGGGGCGGTGGAAGTGGATGCCGCCGGCGTAGACGGCCGCGGTGTTCTGCCGGCACCACCCGGTGGCGCAGGCGAAGGCCGTCTCGTCGATCCAGGCCATCACCGTGCCGCCGTGGGTCTTGCCGCTCCAGTTCGCGTCGGTGGGCGCCGTGAGGAACCGGAAGGTCATCTGCGGCCCGGACCCGGCCGCGGTGTAGGTGGTGCGGGCCACCTCCTTCTTGATCTCCGACCGGATCGGGATGCGCTCCGCGGCCGCCGCATGGAAGGCGCGTTCCTCATCGGTGGAGGGGGTCCACTCGGGAACGCGCCGCGGGGCGCCGTCGTCGTCGACGGCAACGAACACCAGGAGGCACTCGGTGGCCTCTTCGTACTGGCCGGAGCGGGGGTTCGCGGAGAGGACGCTGACCAGGATGTGCATGCTGGTGCTGCCGGTGTAGATCAGCTTGGCATGGGCCTCGATGAGGCTGCCGGCGGGGATCGGCCGGTTGAACCGGACGTCCCCGACATAGGCGGTGACGCAGTAGCCGCCGCTCCACCCGACGGCACAGGCGAACCCTGCCTTGTCGATCCACTCGAGCACCCGGCCGGCCTGTACTGTGCTGCCGCCGACGGCGACGTCGGTCGGGGCGGCGAGGAAGCGCAGGACCATGGTGCCGCGGGAGCTCATCGGTTCATCCACCGCGCCTGCTCACCCCTCTCCAACCGCCGAGAGGGCACGGGCGACGGCGGCGATCGACTGCTCGACGTCGTCCTCGTCGGTGGACCAGTTGCTCACGGAGATCCGGAGCACCGCCCGGTCGTGCCAGCGGGATCCGGACATCCAGGCCGTTCCTCCCGCGAGCAGGTTTTCGGTTACCCGCCGGGTGCGTTCGTCGTCCCCGAAGCTCACGCAGACCTGGGTGAAGGCAACCTCGTTGAGGATCTCGGCCCCGGGCAGCCGGCCGATGCCGTCGGCCAGGGCGCGGGCGTGCCGGGCGAGCCTCTCGACGAGGTCGACGCTGCCGGAGCGGCCGAGGGAGCGCAGGGCGGCCCAGACCGGGACGCCACGGGCCCGGCGGGACAGCTCCGGAACCTTTTCGAGGGGATCCCCGGGGCCTGAGACATCGGCGATGAGGTAGCTCGTATGCACCCCAAACACTCCGCGCATCACCTCGGGCCGGGCGACAAACGCCACCCCGCAGTCGTAGGGGACATTGAGCGTCTTATGGGCGTCCGTGGCCCAGGAATCGGCCGCTTCGATGCCGGCCAGCTGCCCCCGGTAGTGCGGGCTTGCCGCGGCCCACAGGCCGAAGGCGCCGTCGACGTGGACCCAGGCGTCCCTCGCATGGGCGACGGCGACCGCTTCGGTCATCGGATCGGACGCCCCGGAGTGGAGGTTGCCCGCCTGAAGGCAGACGAGGGCGGGGCCTTCGCCGGCGTCCAGGGCCGCAGCAAGGGCATCGGGCCGAAGTCGGCCCTGGGCATCCGCCTCGACGACGGTCGGGGCACCGAGCCCGAGGTAGCGCAGGGCGAGGTCGATGACGTCGTGCCGTTCGGCTCCGACGAAGACACGGACGCGGGGGCCTCCGGCGAGGCCGTCCCGGTCGAGGTCCCAGCCGGCCCTGTCGAGGACGACCTGCCGTCCGGCGGCGAGGCCGACGAAGTTCGCCATGGTGGCCCCGGTGGTGAACCCCACGCCGCTTCCGGCCGGGAGGCCGAGCAGCTCCAGCAGCCATCCCCCGGCGGCCTCCTCGGCGGCCACCACGGCCGGGGTGGCGAAGCGCAGCCCCGCGTTCTGGTCCCATGCGCTCACCAGCCAGTCGGCGCCGAGCGCCGCCGGAAGGGTGCCGCCGATGACCCAGCCGAAGAACCGGCCGGATGGCATGGCCATCAACCCCGGCTCGGCGAGCAGGGCAAGCTCATCGATGACTCGAGCGGGATCGGTCGGCTGGTCGGGCAGGGGAGAGGCGAACTGCGCGGCGAGTTCGTCCGCCGTTCGCCCGGGCGGCAGAGCGCGCGTAGGGACCGACGCGAGCCACTTCTCAGCGTGAACCCTCGCCCTCTCCAACGCGTCGCCATAGGCGTCCGGCCGGGCCGACATGCCGCCACCTTAGCAGGGACCGCAGCCCGTGCCGAGGCCTCGACCGGGTCGGATTTCCCGGGGTGCCCACCGTCAGGTGAGTTCCCCGACCCGCTGCTGCGCCTCCTCCACCTCCTCCTGTGCGGCCTCGGCCGCACGTTCTGCTGCGTCCTTCGCGCGCCCGGCCTCAGCGGCTTCGGCGTCCAACCCGTCCAGCTCGCGCTGCAGCACCCCCAGCCGCTCCTGGAGGTCCTCGATGGAGGCCGCGAGACCCTCGCGCTTCACCGCGATCCGGTGCGCGCGCTTCTGCAGCGCCTCGGCCTCCCCGGCCGCCCGCTGGGCGGCGGCTTCGGCCTCCGCAAGGTCGGTCCGGGCCTGTGCCAGCCGCACCGCGCGCTTCGGACCGTCGGCGGGCCGGCCCTCCTCCCCGGCATCGGCGCCGGCTTCGAACGGGTCCTCAAACGGCCCGGCGACCGCGCCGCTCAAATCCACCGGCTCCCACCCCGAAACCTCGAGCGGGCGGATGAGCCGGCCGGTGAGGACGGCCGCCGCCGCACCGGAATCCGTCATCGCCGCCCGAAGGGTCCCCTCCACCTCCGGCAGGGCGGAGGCGCCGACCGGGTGGCCGAGTCCGGCGGCGAGGTCAAGGCTCTGCCGTGCGATGCCGGCCAGGAGGCGCTGCCGCTGCTGCCCCAGCGCGTGAAGGCGGGCCCGGTCGGTGGTCTCCTGGGCCTCGCGCAGGGATTCACCCAGGGCCAGCACCTGCTCGATCTCCTCCCGCTTCCGGTCGACCAGGACGTTCACCAGCCACGCCGCCGTCGAGGCCTTCCGAAGCTTCCGGAGTGCACCGCCCAGGTCCTTGTCCCCGGCCGCAGCGGCCTCCTTCGCCAGGTCGTCCCGGGCACGGGTGAACTCGTCAAGGGGCAGCGCGTACAGCTCGGCTGCCGCTGAGGCCAGGTCCATGTGTCATGCCTCTCGGAGGGAGTCGGAGATGCCAACACTGGCAAAAACAACACCGTTGGGCAAGGGTGCCACCGTGCCGGACGGCTCCGCCGGAGGCACAGGATGTGAACGGTTAGTTGCCGTCCGCACCCGCCGCTACCGGAAACACTGAAGTGCTCCTATGATGAGCGTGTTCGGCTGATTTCGAGCAGGACAGATGGGGGGCGGAATGGTCTTCCCGGCGTATTTCCGGTCCAGGAAAGAAGGGCTGAACACATGAACGAGGAAGACCTCCGACGCATCCGCATTGCCGCAGCGGACAAGGAGGCTGCGGCCTTCGAACTGGACCACGCCTCACTGACCCTTGAGGAGGCTGTCGTCGAGGCGCTGCGCCACGGCGAACATCCTGCCCTCATCGCCGAGGCCGCAGACCTGCCCGAGCCCGAGGTGGTTGGGCTGTCGGGTGCGCCGGCGGGTGCCAAGGAAATCCAGCCCGAGTGAAGCCGCCGTTCTCCTCCGGGCGACAGGGAGGGAAGAAAGGCCACATTGGCATTTGTTAGGAAAGCTACCTATATGCTTTCCTAATGGCTTCGATGAACGCTGTTGAGTCGAATCCGGTCCCCGCCACCCCTCACACGGACAGAGCAAAACACATGCCCAACAAGAGCAGACTCACCCCGGAGGAGCCGTTCCCCGAAGACCTGACGGAGCTCAGGGACGAGTCGGTCGAGGTCCTGCACAGCAAGATCCACCGCGAGATCGATGCTGAGTACGACGAGCTGGGGGAGCTTGTCCCGGAGACCGAGTTCCGCCTCGAGGAGCTGACCGAGGAACTGGACCGCAGGGACGAGGACGCCGAGCTGGACTCCCGGCCCGTCGCCGAGGTGACCGTCCTCAAGACCTCAGATGGGGACGCGGAAGAGGCCGAAGCCTGATCCTCCGGGCCCAGGCGGGCCCGGCGTCCCCGGATGGCCATCCGGGCCACGGGCGGCTCAGGCAGAACCGCGAAGCACCAGGGACGTGCCCAGCCGGGTGACCCGTTCGACCGGGCGGCCCTCGATCAGGGCCACGAGCTTCTCCGCCATCCGCGCTCCCATACCGGTCACCGGATGGTGGACTGTGGTCAGGGCCGGGGTGAGCGCCGCCGCGAACTCGTCGTCGTCGAATCCGACGACCGCCACATCCCCGGGAATCCGCAGCGAGTGCGACGCGAGGATCGAGTACGCTCCGGCGGCCATTTGGGCGCTCGCCACGAACAGTCCATCGATCGGGGCGCCGCGGGCGAGGAGCCGGCGCATTGCCGCCGCCCCCGAGGCGGGGGTGAAGTCCCCGAACTCGACCCTCGAGGAATCCAGGCCTGCACCGGCCAGTGTCCTGCGCCAGCCGGTGAGCCGGTCAATTCCGGCGGGCATGTCCTGCGGGCCGGCGATGGTGGCGATGTTCCGCCGCCCCCGCGATAGAAGGAGGTCGGTGGCGGCGGCCGCGCCCGACTCGTTCTCAACCTCGACGTAGTGGCTCCCGGCCTCCCCCACCAGCGGGCGGCCGGCGAAGACGACCGGCAGGGACCCGCTCACCCGTGCCCAGGAGTTGTCCCCGCTGTGATGGGACACAACGAGGGCCCCGTCAACGTTCCCACCCAGCAGGTAGCGCCGGGTCTTCTCGGGTGAGGACTCCGAGGAAAGGATCATGGTGAGGGTGTACTCGGTTTCCGCAAGGTAGCCGGCGATGCCCTCGATGACCGAGGCGAAATAGGGGTCGGTGAAGACCTTCGAGGTCGACTCCGGGAGCACCAGCGTCACCGCCTGGGTCCGCCGGCTGGCCAGCGAGCGGGCGGCACGGTTCGGGACGTAGTTCAGTGCCGCGATGGCATCCCGGACCGCCCGTGCGCGCTGCGGATCCACGGACGGGGAATTATTCACCACCCGGGAGACCGTGGCGCGCGAGACTCCGGCCAGCGCCGCCACCATTTCGAGGGTCGGCGCCGGCCGGGCCCGGCCCGGATCGCGGTGTGTCACAGGGCGGGAGCCTACCCGGCCGGCCGGTCCTGCGCCTCGGCTGCCGCGGCGGCCGGATCGGAGCCGGAGTGCGCGGCGGCGATCACCCGGCCGTAGGCGTGGCCGCTGTCCTTGACGGTGCGGGCCAGGGTGTCGTAGTCAACGCGCACGATGCCGAACCGTTTGCCGTAGCCCCACGACCATTCGAAGTTGTCGAGCAGGGACCACACGAAGTACCCCCGCACGTCGGCACCCTCGTCGATGGCCCGCCCTACGGCGTCGATATGGTCTCGGATGAACCGGGTGCGCTCGGCGTCGTGGATGGCACCATCGGCACTGACCTCGTCGTCGTACGCCGCACCGTTCTCCGTGATGTACAGCGGGGGGAGGTTTTCGTACTCCCGGCCAAGGCGCACCAGCAGGTGCCGAAGTCCATCGGGGTTGACCTCCCAGTCCATCGCCGTGCGCGGCAGGCCGCGGCTGGGGAAGGTGATCCATTCGGCGCCGATCCAGGGCGACGCCGCCGGCCGCTCCGCGCCGCCTGAATGTCCGTCGCTGCCCGAGAGGTCGGGGTGCCCGCTAATGAGGTCGTCGTGGTAGTGGTTCACCCCGAGGAAGTCCAGCGGAGCCCCGATCGCCTCAAGGTCGCCCGGCTGGATGAGCTCGGCCAGCCCGAAGGGTTCAAGGTCCCGCAGGGAGTCCTCGGGGTAGGCGCCGCGGAGGATCGGGTCGATGAAGATCCGGTTCTGCAGTGAATCAAAAAGCCGTGCCGCTTCGAGATCGACTGGGTCGGACGGGTCCTTCGGGATCGAATTGCTGAGGTTGAGGGTGATGCCAAGGTGTGCGCCGCCGCGGTTGCGCAGCTCCGCCACCGCCAGGCCGTGTGCCAGGTGCTGGTGGTGCACGGCGGCAATGGCGGCGCGTGGCTCCTGGCGGCCCGGGGCGTGCACCCCTGAGCCGTAGCCGAGCAGTGAGGAGCAGAACGGCTCGTTGAAGGTCGTCCAATGCTTCACGCGGTCGCCGAGGGCCTCGTAGACGTCGGAGGCGTACTCGGCGAAGCGGTAGGCGGTGTCGCGGTTGGCCCACCCGCCCTTTTCCTCGAGCGCCTGCGGCAGATCCCAGTGGTAGAGGGTCAGCCATGGAAGGATGCCGGCGTCGAGCAGTTCATCGACGAGCCGGGAGTAGAAGTCGAGCCCCTCGCGGTTCACGGCTCGGTCCCCGGGGCGCACGCGGGCCCAGCTGGTGGAGAACCGGTAGGAGTCGAGTCCGAGTTCCTTCATCAGGCGGACATCCTCGGGCATGCGGTGGTAGTGGTCCACAGCGGTCTCGAGGTTCTCCCCCTTCGCAACAGCGCCGGGGATGCGGGCAAAGGCGTCCCAGACCGAGTCCTCCTTGCCGCCTTCGTGGCCGGCCCCCTCCACCTGGGCGGCGGCGGTAGCCGAACCCCAGAGGAAGCCCTGCGGCCAGTTCGTGCGGAAGTGTTCCTGCTGAGACATGGGCCCTTACCTGCTCCTTGAATGGGTTGCGGAAAACGCTGTGCTGCCGGCGGCCGGGAAAGCAACGCTGCGGCGCTGCCGCTCCTCCGGTCCGGGTGGGCCCACCTCCACGGGCGGGGGTGGGCCGAGCGGGCCGCAGAGAGCGCTCTCACGGGGTGGGTCGAGTCTAGGAAGGCCGGAGCGGAAGTGTCAAAGGAGGGGGCAGATCGTGCGATTTGTCCAGCGCAGGCATAAAGCCGATCCCATAGGCCCGGCGGCCGCGACCGGGTTTAATGACAGGACCTGCCCGCAGTATCCAGGAGGAGAAGATGAGCGCTGTGTGTCCATCATGCGGATCGAGTCTGCAGGAGCTTCCGGAGAGCCAGTGGCCGGCGTCCGGCCCCGTCCCGGAGGGGGCGATCGCCGTGTATCAGTGCGAGGGCAACCACCGGGTCATCGTCGCCGATCCTGCGGTCCAGGCCTAACGTCCCTGGGAGTGGGCCTGGCGGTCGCGGATGATCCTGTCGATCTCATCGCGCAGGGCAACCGCCTCCTCCATGGTCAGTTCGAGTTCGGCGGACTGTTCCACCCAGCCGATCTTCAGCACCTCGTCGCCCCCAGCGCCCGAAAGCCCCACCGCAAGGGCCCGTCCGCCCACCCGGCTGACATCGCCAATCACCATTTCCCCGCCGTCGTCCTCCGCGATTGCCATGCTGTCCGCTCCTTGTGCGAGTGTCCGCCGCCGCCCCCGGGGTCCCGGATGGGGGCTGAGGTCATCATCGTACCCAGAGGGAATCAGCGGAATGAAGGGTCCTGAAAGTTATGGCCGGGAATACAACGCAGGCTTAGCATTGAGGCGTGACCGGTGGGTATTCCGCCTGCGGGCACAGCCAACCAGGGAGTGCGCCATGGGCTTGAGCAACCGACTTATCAACGCTGCGGGACGACTGGCGGGCCGCGGCACCACGGGGACCACGGGCACCGGCAGGACCCGCGGCACGGGCGGAGTAGGCCGTGGCATGGGCGGCGCAGGGCGCGGCATGGGCCGCACCACCGGCCGGGGCGGCATGAGCAGCGGGTCGCGCAGCGGGCTCGGCGGAATGATCCGGGGGATCCTGAACCGGCGGTAGGCGCCGGCTGGCTGCCCGGTCCGGGCCGATGGCGCAGTGGGCCCGCCAGGCGTCGCAGGCCCATCCCGGGACTGCAGCAGGCACGAAGGGCCGCCGCGGAGTAGGTTGGTGCGATGCAGACACCTGAACTCCCGCACGCCCCGGAATTCGATCCCGACTCATCCGAACCCCAGTCGGAGGAGCTGCTCGCCGCAGCGATCGCGAGAATCGAAGGCGAGATCGCCGAGCTCCAGTTTGACCGGTTCACCGCTGCCGATGCGCTCGCACTCGGGTTCCGGCTTGTGGAGCTGGGATCCGAGAGGAACCTTCCCATCGCCATCGACATCCGCCGCGGCGACCACACAGTCTTCCACGTGGCCCTGGACGGCGCGACCTACGATAACGACCTGTGGGCCGCGGCCAAGAGCCGCACCGCGCTGCGGTATACGGAGCCGTCCCTGCTGGTCGGACTACGGGCGCGCCGGGGTGGCGGAAGGCCCGAGGACAACCCGATGCTCGATCCGGCGCTCTATGCCGCCCACGGCGGAGCGTTTCCGTTGTATGTGCGCGGTGTGGGGCCGGTGGCCGTCGTGACGGTGTCCGGGCTGCCGCAGGTCGCCGACCACGATCTGGTGGTCGAGGCGCTGCGGTCCTGGCGGCATGAGGCGGATTGAGCAAAGCGGGTTAGGCGGGGCGGCCTGCGGGCCGCGGGAGTGTGGCCGTGCCCGGACGTGGAGTGAACCACGCGCCGGGCACGGTCGGTGGCGGGAACGGATGCGTTCCGTCGTCTCATCGCTTCCCCCACGGAGCGGTGAGTCGTGCGCCACAACGAAGCTTAAGCACAGCCGGCGTTAAAAACAAACCATTCGACCGGTTTCATTCCTGTGGCGTTCCGCGGACGAGTCCGACGAGCCGCCCGGCCTCCTGCTGATGCTCCTGGGCGAGGATGCCGGGGAGGAAGGCCGCCCACATTTCCTCGAGGCGCTCCATCAGATCCCGGCGCCCGGCGAGAATGCCGGAGACCATCTGGATACCTGCGACCGAGGCCACAAGGAGCCGCGCGAAGGATCCCGGGTCGACCTCCGCATGCAGCCAGCCCTCATCCCGCGCGGTGCGGGTCATTGACTCCAGGGCCTCGGTCCAGTGCCGGTAGGGCTCCGCCACATCCTGGCCGAAAGCTGATGCCTCGAAGGTCAGGCGGATTCCGGCTCGGACGATCGGTTCATTGAGGCTGTCCTGCCCGAAGCCCCTAATGATGAGAATCATCGACTCGAGCGGCGGGCGGCCCTCAGCCACGACGGCGGCGGAGCGCTCCATCCCACGGGCATGCTGGGCCGCAATGACAGCCCGTGCCAGTTCGTCCTTGGAGCGGAAGTGAAAGTACAGCGCGCCCTTGGTCACCGACGCCTCCTCTGCGACACGCGCGAGCGAGGCCATCCCATAGCCTTCTTTTTCGAAGACCGCCGCGGCGCCGGCGAGGATCGACTCGCGGGTCGCCCGTGCCCGCTGCTGGATCATGCCGGCTCCCCGGGACCGGGCGGGGTGCCCCGCGGGTGCACCAGCTGCACGGGGTGTCCCCTGGACTTTTCGACGTTGGATCCCACGTTGTGCCCTTCCTCAGGCCGGATGGGTGGTGCGCTCCCACCATGGTTCTTGGACGGCTTTTGTCGCCCGTTCCGGCAAAAGCACCAGATATACGCCGGGTTAGATAGGGGTTAGCATGCCATTAACATCCGGCCTAAGGCGCAGCGCAACGCTGTGCTGACCGCGCGGGCACGACGGCGGGTGGCCGGTGCTTTCGGGTGTGACAGGTAGAGGGGGACTACGTCATGCATCTGCGCCATGGGCCGCGATTCGGCGGCGGCGAATTGCCGGAGGAGCTGTTCATCAAGGCGATGGCTGCGACATCGGAAATTTCTTTGATCTCCGATGCTTCGGAGAACATCCAGCACGTCTCGGAGTCCTTCACGGCCATCACCGGCTACACGGCCGATGAGGTGCTGGGGCGGAACTGCCGGATGCTTCAGGGGCCGGGCACCGACGTCGAGACCCGTGCCGCCATCCGGCTTGCGCTCGACGCCGGCGAGCCCTTCCGGGGTGAAATCCTCAACTACCGGAAGGACGGGTCGGCGTTCTGGAACATGCTCAGCATCACGCCCCTGACCTCCGAGTCGGGGGAGCTCACCCACTTCGTGAGTGTCCAGCGCGACATCAACACCCGGATGGCGCTCCATGAACAGCTACGCTTCCAGGCGCTCCACGATCCCGTCACCGGGCTGCCGAACCGCCTGGCGATGAACAACCACCTTGCGGACATTCTGGCGGGCGGGCCCCGGTCCGAGATCACTGCGGCCGTGGGCATGATCGACCTCGACGACTTCCGCGTCGTGAACAACACCTTTGGGCATGAGGCGGGGGACATGCTGCTCAAGGAGTGGGCGGCGCGGATCCAGGCGCAGCTGCGCGATGAGGATTTCCTAGGCCGGATGGGCGGGGACGAGTTCGTCCTGATCCTCAGCGGTATCAGCCGCGGCGCTCCGGAGGCGGGCCTCACGCGGGTCCTGGAGCGGCTTTCCTCCGCCGTCGAGGTGCCCTTCAGCATCGATGGGCGCAGGGTGACCATCGGGATGAGCATGGGGCTCGCCCTGTTCCCTGAAGACGGCTTCGATACCGCTTCCCTGCTCAAGAGCGCCGACGAGGCTCTCTATGAGGTGAAGACCCGCAAACACGGACGGCGCCGATGGTGGGAGCTCGCCGCCGAGGTCTCCTCGGCACCGGCCGGGGCCTCCGCCGGCGCCGCAGAAGGGGAGGATCGCGCCGATACGGCCGAGGAGGAGGCCGCGTGGGCCCGCGAGCGGCGGCGCGATGCCCTCTACGGTGGAGGGCTGTCCATCTGCCTTCAGCCCGTCATCGACCTGCGGGACGGCTCGGTGCACCTGTTCGAGGCCTTGGCCCGCCTGACGCTTCCCAACGGGACGGTGCTGGAGCCCGCCGGGTTCGTCAAGGACCTGGGGACCTTCGACCTGGACTACCTCTTCTCCACCGTCCTGGAGCAGTCCCTTGCCCAACTGGCCGAGTGGGACCGGCAAGGGGTGAACTACAGCGTGTCGGTCAACCTGCCGCCTACCACCCTTCTCGATCCGGCCTCACCCGCCCTGATCAGCAGCGCCCTGACCCGCCATGGAATCGCGCCCCACCGGCTCGGCCTCGAACTGCTCGAATCGCAGACCCTCGAGTGGGACATCCAGCGGGAGGCCCTCAGCCAACTGGTCCGGCTGGGGGTCGGCCTCGCCATGGACGACCTCGGAGCGGGATACAGCAGCCTCAAGCGGCTGTCGTCCCTGCCGTTCAACGCCATCAAGCTCGACCGCGATCTGCTCGCGGACATCCGTACCAAGCCGCCCGAGACGCTCAGCCTGATCGCGACCCTGATCCAGATGGGCAGGGATTTCGGCATGAACGTCGTGGTCGAAGGGATCGAGGACGAGGGGATTGCCGAGGCGGTGGCGGTCCTCGGCGCGCCCCTGGGCCAGGGCTTCCACTTCAGCCGCCCGCTGGCACCCCAGGACGCCGCGGCGTGGGTGGAGCACTTCCGCCTGCCGGCGCCCAACGGTTCGCTCAGCACGAGCCTTGGGGCGCTGGCCTACCACTGGCAGTTCGCCCGACTGGGTTCGCCCCACCCCCGCGCCCTGGCCGAATGCCCCCTGAGTCGATTCCTCGCCTCTTACGGCAGCAGCGCCGACGTGGGTCGGTGGCACATTCAGCAGCATGATCCACGGGCGGCACACGCCGGCGCCGGACGGCTCCTCGTGGACTGGCTGGTGCGCCAGATCCGCACGACCGCCGAGCCTGCCGGGCCACGGCTGGAGCTGCTGGCCTAAGCGTCTGCAGGTCCCAACGCCCGAGCGCCTCAGGGACCGAGTCACGAAGCCCTGAGCCCTGGCCGTCTGAGGGCCTGAAGGCCTGAGCGCCTGAAGGCCTGAGGGCCTGAGCGCCGGTGCGGCCCGGCACCGCGCCGCCCGGGCAAGCGGGCCGGCACCCCGCCACTGGGCAGGCGGCGGGGCGCCGAAAGGTCAGGGCCGTTCGCCGTCCGCGGACCCGCCCGATGCAGGCGGTGCCACGGCGGCGCCGTTTCCGGAGGCCCGCTGGCCCGACCCCGCGCCCTTCAGGATGTCGCCCAGCAGGGTGATGACATCGAGGCCGGTGGTGTCCTTGATCAGCTGGGTGGTCTGCTGCACGCCGGTCGACACGTCTCGGCTGAGCTGCCCGGCGCCGTCGTTGGACACAACGGTCATCGTCTTGATCGCCGCGAGCGGGGCGGCGACCTCCCGCGCCATGGCGGGCAGGACCTCAAGGACCTTGCTCAGCACGGCCGCTTCGTTGAACTTCTCGTAGGCTTCGGCCTGCGCCGCGATGCCGGCGGCCTCTGCCTTGCCCCGGGCCTCGGTGGATTCCGCCTCCGCCTCGCCGCGTGAACGGATCACCGCCGCCTCGGCGCGCCCGCGCGCCTCCTGGACGGCCGCTTCGGCGGTTCCCCGTGCCGTGTTCGCTGCGGCGTCGGCTTCCGCCGCGACCCGGTCGCCTTCGGCGTTGAGCTTGCGCTTGGCCAGTTCCACCCGTGCCTCGATCTCGGTCGCCTCCGAGGCCCGCCGCCGCTCCTCAAGCCGGGCATCGGCCTGCTGGATCAACCTGTACTTCTCGGCGTCCGCGGGCTTGCGGACCTCGGTGTCGAGCTCGCGCTCGCGCAGTTCGGCGCGCCGCTGGGCCACCTGCTGCTCGCGGATGATCACCTGCTCGTTCTGTTCCGCCGCGGCGAGGGGCCCGGCAGCGTCCGCCCGGGCCTGGCGGGCGTCGGCGACTTCCTTCAGTTCAGCACGCTTGATAATGAGCTGCTGGTGCGCCAGGGCTACCTGCTCGTCCGAGATTGCGCGGGCCTGCTCCGATTCCTGGACCGACCGGGCCTCGGCAATTTTGGCGTTTTTTTCGGCCAGTGCGGCCTCCGGGCGGCCAAGGTTTTTCAAATAGCCTGAATCGTCGTCCACGGACTGAATCTGGAATGTGTCGATTTCGAGACCCTGATTGTGCATTGAGTGTTCGGCTTCTTCCTTCACGCTCTTCGCAAAGGTGGCCCGGTCTTTGATAATCGATTCGACCGTCAGTGTCCCCACAATAGAGCGGAGCGACCCGGAAAGGGTTTCCTGGGTGTAGTGGTCAATGGCCTCCTGCTGGTTGAGGAACCGTTGGGCCGCTTTGCGGACGGCGTCGGCGTCGCCGCCCACCTTGACCTGTGCCACCCCGGTGAGGTGCAGTTTGATCCCGTTCTGCGAGATTCCCTCGATCTTGAGCGAGACCTGGCGGGAAGCCAGGGAGATGGGGTAGGCGCGCTGCGAGAACGGATTGATGAAGATCCGCCCGAAGACCACGCGCTGGCTGTCGGGGTCGGGCTGGCCCTTGCTGTCTTTCGACGAGATAATCAGGGCCTGGTCAGGGCTTGCAATATGGAGCGCCATTCGGGCAAGAATGATGCCGACGACGGCGAGGACAAGCACCGCCGCGACGATGAGGATAATTGGAATAAGAGTGGGATCCATGGTGGCCCTTTCCGCGGGCACTGGGCAACGAGCCGCGGAAAAAGGTCCCGCGTTCCACCACTGATCTTAGGGAGGAAAACGTTTTTTGCATCCCCCAGTCTGACGAATTCTTTAGTCGGCCCTGCTAATTCAGAGGAAGCCGTGCATATTCTTCGATACTGCGGTCAGCAAGCCAGTCCACAAGCCGCGCCCCGGGCTCCGGGGCGTCCTCGGCCGGACCGTGCTGGAGGCCGTGCCAGTGCAACGCCGGCGAGCCGGGCTCGGCATGCGCGTCGAGGAACGCCGTGAGCGGGCACCGGTCCTGCGGGCCGGGATGGGGCGAGCGCAACCGGGTGAACTGCCAGGTGTACGCGAGGGCGCCAAGGAAGGTCTCCAGCCCGCCGTCGGCGCCGGGCGGGGCAAAGACCTCAACCCAGGCGGGGACGTCCGCCGGTTCCAGTGGAGGGGCCAGGAAATATCCCTGTCCGTAGGGCGGAGCCAGAATCCGTGCAGCCTCGGTCAGGGCGGCGTCCTCAAGGCCTTCGATGATGACATCCCAGTCGAGGTCGCGCCCCATCTGGACGAGCATCGCGAGGATCGTCAGCGTCCGCACGGGCCGTGTCCTCAGCTGGGCCGTCAGCGCGCCATCGATCTTCACCGCGCTGAAGGGCAGCACGGACAACCGCTGAAGACTGCTGTAGCCCGACCCGAGGTCGTCCATGGCGAGGCACACGCCCAGGGTCCGGAGGTTCCACAGCGCGGCGACCTGAACCGGAGAGGTGATCGCACCGGTTTCGAGAAGTTCAAGGACGAGCCGGTCCGGCGCAATCCCGTGCCGTTCGAGGGCGGAGGCGACCCAGCCGGTACACCCCGGGTCGAGCAGGGTGGAGGGGCTGAGGTTCACGCTGACCCGGAAGACACGCCCCGATCGGTCCCAGCGGGCGAGGTGGGACAGGGCCTGCTCGAGCGCGTCCTGGAAGAGCTGGTCGACTTCCTGCGCGGCCAGCGCCGGCAGGAAGTCAGCCGGTCCCATCGGGGGGTGGCCGTCGATGCTGACCCGCGCGAGCGCCTCCAGGAGGTCCACCTTTCCCGTCCGGAGGTCCACAACGGGCTGCAGGACCAGTGACAGTGTCCCGGCCGGGCCGTGCGGGGCGGGGACCGGATCTCCGGCCCGCCGCGCTGAGCCTCCCGGACCAGGCACGGTTGCGGACGTACCGGATCCGGGGTGCGGGGACGGATCAACGGGTCCGGCGAGGCTCCACCACTGCCGGCCGCGGTCCCCGTGGACCGTTCGATCGGAGAGGGCGGCCTCCGCCCGCCGCCGGGAGTCGTCAAAGCCGTCGCGGCCGGCGCGGTGCAGCGCCAGCCCCATGCTCATTCCGACCTGGACCGAGTTCCCTCCGCCGAGCGGCACCGGAGTTTCAACAGCACGGTGGAGCCTGGCGGCGACGGATCCGATCTGCCGCTGCGCCTCGGCGTCATCGACGCCCGCGATCAGGAGAATAAACTCGTCTCCGCCGATCCGGGCGAGGAAATCGGTGGTGCGCAGGTTCGACTTCAACCGGTGTGCCATTTCGCGCAGGAGGGCGTCGCCGGCGTGGCGGCCGAAGGTGTCGCTGACGTGGCGGAAATTGTCGAATCGAATCACCCCAAGCGCCACGTCCGTGGCGGCTGGTGCGGTGCCCAGCCGCTGTTCGAGGCCGCTGCGGTTCGGCAGCCCGGTCAGCGGGTCGTGAAGGGCGAGGAAGCGCAGTTCCTCCTGCAGTGCCACCTGGGCGGTGATGTCACGCTGGATGCTGACGAAGTGGGTGATCCTGCCTTCGTCATCGCGCAGCGGTGAAACGGTCAGGGCGTTCCAGAATGGTGAACCGTTCTTGCGGTAGTTGAGGATATTTCCCCGGAAGGTCTCCCCCCGCTGAAGGCGGCTGCTCATGGCGGCAAGCGTGACGCGGTCCGAACCGGGGCCCTGGAGGATCCGGCAGTTCTTCCCGAGAAGTTCTTCGGAGGTGTAGCCCGTGATGGCCGTGAAGGCGGCGTTGGCGTACACGATGTCCTGGGCGGCGTCCGTGATCAGGGAGCCCTCGGAGACCGCGTTCAGGGCGTGGCCGAGCAGAGAGTCCGGCAGGCCCGGCGAGCCCGGTCCGCCGTCGCCGTCCCCGCCTGGACGCGGCGGTTCCTCTTGGACGGGGCTGCCGGCCGGGGGAGTCGTGTCGGGTGCCTCCGCGGCGCGGCCGGCGCCCAGCCGAACCTCCAGATCGGTCAGCGCCTGGTGGTGGGAATCGAGGACCCAGCGCCAGGAGTCGGTTGGCGCACCGGCGGCGAGGCCCGCCAGTCCTGTCGCGGGTCCGAGCCCCCACTCCTGGGCGACGGCGGCCAGCTCGACATCCCGTGCCAGGCGGATCAGCCCGAGTTCCTCGCGCAGGTCGGAAGCGGCCCGCGGTGCTTCCCCTTGGGCGGAGTCCCGGGGCGGTGCCAACGCCTGCCCGGTCGCCGCAAGCAGTTCTTCAAGGACCCGCCGCTCCTGCCACAGGGTGACGGTCAGTTCAGTGATGCCCATGGCTCACCGACCCCCGCAGCCGGCGCAGAACGCCGATGCGCCCGGACATCAGGAGGGGAACCTTCGCGGCGGCGTGGAGCATGGTTGCATGGTGAACCTTCGCTGATCGCTGTGCATCGGTGCAGCGCGAGCCGGGCCCACGACCGCCCCCCAGGTGAGCCGGACGGTGGCCACCTGCGCCGACTATAGCAGGGCGGGCGCGCGGGACCTGGAAGGTGCGGCGCACGCGCGGAGGGCCCCCAGACGGGCGGCGTCCCGGGCGATGAGACCGGGCTCCGGGACCGGGCGCGCGCTCGTGCGACCCGGGATTTCCGGGCAAGCGATTTCAAGGCCTGCGCGCGTGGATGAAAGACTTGGCCCACCACCCTACCCACCAGGAGCGCCCGTGCGATCACTTCGGCTTGGTCCGGACTTCCTTTCCCGCACCTCGTCCGTCTGGATCTTCTTCGCGCTGATCCACGCGGGGTTCCTCGCCCGGCTGATGCCCTTCATCCTGTCCGGGGGAGTGCTCAGCGACATCAACATCTACCGCGGCTGGGCCTACCAGGCCCTGAACGACGGGATCTGGCAGGGCATCGACACCGCCTGGGTCTATCCCGCCGGAGCCATCGTGCCCATTGTCGCCGCCACGGCCCTCGGCCCGGAGCTGTACCAGCTGACGTGGTTCGGCATCTTCGCCGCCCTGAACGCGGCCGGCACCGCCGCCCTGCTCCGCCGCGGCATGCCGCACGGCCCCCGGGCGGCGTACTGGTGGCTCGCTGCCACGGCACTGCTCGGCCCGGTCGCGGTGGGACGCCTCGACGGGCTGACCGCCCCCCTGGTGATCGTCGGAATCCTGCTCCTTGCAGCGCGGCCGGTCCTTGCCTCCCTCCTGCTCAGCGCCGCGACCTGGGTGAAGGTCTGGCCTGCCGCCGTCGTGCTGGCCGCGGTGATCACCTGCCGCAGCCGTCTCCGGATCGCGCTGGCGGGGGCCGGACTGTCAGCGGGCATCGCCGTCGTCGTCGCCGTCTTCGGTGACCTCCGCAACCTCACCGGCTTCCTCGGCGCCCAGGGCGCGCGTGGGATGCAACTCGAGGCGCCGCTGTCGACGCCCGGCGTCTGGCAGGCGATCACGGGGACCTCGGGGGCGTACTTCTACGAGGACAAGATCATCAACACCATGGAGGTGAGGGGGGCGCTGAGCGGGCAGGTCTCCGCCTTGATGGGCCCGCTGCTGGCCCTGGCGGTGCTCGGAACCGCCGCGCTGGTCGCCGTCGGGCTCCGCCGGGGAGCGCGCCCCGGCCCGCTGCTGGCCACCGGCTCGCTCGCCCTGGTGACCACGCTCGTCGTGTTCAATAAGGTCGGCTCCCCCCAGTTCATGCTCTGGATCGCCGCGGTGATCGCCGCAGGACTGGTGCTCGATACCGCAGGGGACTGGCGGCTCCCGGCGGCGGCGATGCTGCTGACCGCGGCGCTCACAACGCTCGTCTATCCGATCTTCTACGACGAGCTGCGGTACGGGCTGAACCCGGCGGTCGCGCTCCTGCTGACGCTGCGCAACCTCCTCGTGGTGGGGATCTTCGCGTGGTCGGTGCGCAGGCTCTGGCGGATGAGCCGGAGGACGGCGGGGGCGCCCGCCCCGGCGGGCCTGCCGGGATCCGCCTAGGCACCCGGGCCCGGCACCGCACCTTAGAGGTGCCCGGGTTCCCCGGTGACGCGGTGGTCGGCATGGTTGAGGCCCTCCCGGACCAGCCGCGCCAGATGGCCGTCCGTGATGCTGTAGATCACGCGGCGGCTCTCGCGGTGGGTGCTGACGAGGCCGGCAAGCCGCAGCTTCGCCAGGTGCTGGCTGACCGAGGTGCGGCTTACCGCCGTGCGCGCCACGAGGGTGCCGACGTCGGACGGTCCATGGGTGAGCAGCCACAGGAGGTGCAGCCGGGTCGGATCCGCGAGCATCCTGAACGTGGCCGCGCCGGACCCCAGGCGCTCCGGGTCCGGCGGTCCGGGATGGTGAAGGCTGGGCTCCTTACCGCCCATCCCGGTTCCCTTCAGCCGCCGAGCCCGCGGTGGGCGGCACCGGCCGGCCAACGCGCGGCCACAGCCGGACCGCCCCCAGGGTGCCCGCCGCGGCCAGGGCCGCCAGGACCAGCGCCGCGGCCGGCTGGCCCGCTGCGGCGCCGATCCAGCCTGCCGCCGGATAGGTGAGGATGAAGCACGCGTGCGACAGCGAGAACTGGGCCGTAAAGAGCTGGTTCCGGGTGCTGTCGGTGGCGGCCCGGCGCAGCAGCCGCCCCGAGGGGGTGCTGATCATCGAGGTTCCGGCGCCGAGCAGTGCCCACAGGCCCAGGTAGAGCAGCCAGGAATGATCCGTGAGGGGGACCGGGAGCTGCTCCGTCCAGGTCAGCAGCGCCGCGGCGGCAAGCCCGGGCGGCAGCAAAATGCCGCCGGTGAGCATGAGGGAACGGTCGGAGATTCGGTTAAGGAGCCGCGGGGCGGCAAGGGCCACAATCATCGACCCGGCGCCGTAGCAGGCGAGGGCGACCGCGACGTCGGTATCGGAGCGGTCGAACACCTCCCGGACGTGCACGACGGTGTTCACGAGCACGTAGGCCGTCCCCGCGGCCACGGCCAGGTCAAGGGCCAGCAGCCCGCGCAGCGGGGCCATGCGCAGGAAGATCCGCGTCCCGAGGGTGGTGCGGTGCAGCAGTGACCCGGCCGGATCCGCCGGTGGAATCGGCGGCAGCCGGGTGGCTGCGACCAGGGCGGCCGAGAGCAGGAAACCGGCCGCCGTCCCGAGGAACAGGTTCGAGTAGGAAAGGACGAGCAGCAGGGCGGCCGCCAGCAGCGGGCTGAGTAGCGACTCGAGGTCGTAGGCGAGGCGGGAGAGCGACAGCGCCCGGGTGTAGTCCCGCTCGCGCGGCAGGACAACAGGGATGAGGGCCTGGAACGCCGGGGTGAAGGTGGCCGAGGCCGACTGCAGGACAAAGACCAGCAGGTAGATCTGCCAGACCGAGTCGACCCACGGCAGGGCCAGGGCGATGGCGGCGCGCACGAGATCCGCACCGATCAGCACCGCCCGGCGGGGCAGGTGCCCCACCAGGGCGGACATGAAGGGTGCGGCGAAGACGTAGGCGACCATCTTGAGGGTGAAGGCCGTGCCGAGGACGGCGCCGGCCTGCCCGCCGGCAAGGTCGAAGGCAAGCAGGCCGAGCGCCACAGTCAGGAGGCCGGTGCCCGCCAGGGCCACAACCTGGGCGGTGAGGAGCTTCCGGTAGGCCGGAACCCGCAGGACGGTGAGCATGGGTTCCTTTGGGGCAGGCAGGACGGGGACCTTCAGCATAGGTGCGCGTTCACGCACATATCAAGATCCCGCCGGGCGCTTCAGGGGTGGCGGACGCCTTCGCCGGCCAGTACCGCCCGGTACCCCTCCCGGTAGGTGGGATAGGTGAAGGAGAACCCGGTCGACCGCAGCAGGGCGCTCGAGCAGCGCTTGTCGCCGCCGCGGGTGGTGCTGGTCGGGCCGGCCGGGGGAGCCGGCAGGCGCAGTTCGGCCGCAAGGAAACGCAGGACGTCGGCGAGGTCCGAGGGCTCCTCGTCGGTGCCCAGATACACCGGCGCCGGGGCCTCCACCGCCGTGGTGAGGTGCACGATGGCGGCGGCGGCGTCATCGCGGTGGATGCGGTTGGTCCACTGGGGCTCGGCCGGCAGGACGGCCCGGCCGGAGGAGACCGAATCGATCAGCCTGGTGCGGCCCGGCCCGTAGATGCCCGAGAGCCGCAGGACCAAGGCGCCGGGGGAGCGCTCCAGCAGGAGCACCTCGGCCTCCCTCAGGATTTTCCCCGTGGGTGTTCCGGCCTCGGCCGGGGACTCCTCGTCCACAATTCCGCCGCCGAAGTCCCCGTACACGGCGGTTGAGGAGACGAAAAGGATCCGCCGCGGGCTCACGCCGTCGCGCTCAAGGGCGTCGAGGAGGTTCGACGTCGCGCTCATGTAGGCCGCCCGGTAGGCCGCCTCGGTGCGCTCGCCGGCGGCGGTGGCGATCACCACGATCTCCGTGTCGGCCGGGACCTCCGGCAGGGTGCCGGTGAGGTCGACGGCCTGGCCCTCAATCTGCTCCGGAAGCCGACCGGGGGAGCGGCGCCAGCCCACCACCCGGTGCCCGGCCGCGGCGTAGCGCAGCCCGGCCTCCGTTCCAAGGTCTCCGCACCCGGCGATCAGCACTGTCATTCCTCGAGCCTATCCCCAGTCCTAGTCGCGGATCCGCACGGCGGTCTCGCGGAGGTACAGGTCAACGCGCGTGTACGCGTCGCGGGTCAGGGCCTTCCACAGCTCGACGCCGAGCCGCGGGTCCTCCTCCTCGATGCTGGTGATGGCGTCCGCCGTCAGGACCTTCAGCCGGACCTTGCCCACCGCCTTCACGGTGGTCTCCTGGCGGTCCGAGCTGCCCAGCGCGAGCTCGCCGAACGTCATCCCGGCGCTGAGGGTGGTCAGCTTCACGCGCCCGCCGGTCGGGCCTGGCACGGAGGTCTCGATCCTGCCCGAGAGGATGAAGAAGACGCCGCCGAAGCGCTGGCCGACGCGCCGGATCACGTCGCGGTCGGCGTAGGTGCGGTCCTCCATCCGCTCGGCGAGGGCGTCGACGTCCTCCGCACTCAGCGGGCTGAGCGCCGGGCAGTCGGCGACCTCGACCTCGGCCGGCAGGCACAGCTCGTCGCCGTAGCGGCCGATCAGCTCGTTCTCGCACCACTCGACGGCGGCGGTGCGGGTGTCGAAGGTCGGCACCTCCCGGTCCACGTCCCTGAAGGTTTCGGCGAGGTTGCCGTCGGCGTCGATCAGGACGAGTTCCCGGCCGGCCGCCACAAGGTTCTCGCGCACCTCGGCCAGCAGGCGCAGGGACACTCCGGCCACCTCGTCGACGCGGCGCAGGTCCAGGATGACGAGGGCGACGTCCTCGCCCAGGCTGCTCAGTTCGCGGACCATGGACTCGGTGCCGGCGAACAGCAGGTCGCCGTTGAGTTCGATGACCCTCGCGCGGTGCCCGTGTTCGCGGAGGATGTCCATCGCCTCGTCGTTGCGGCGGATTCCCGAGGGTGCTCCGGTGATGTCGTAGGTCGACCGGATGGCCGAGCGGCCGGTGCGGGCGGCCCGGACGAAGTGGAGTTCCATATCGTTTGAGAGCCGCTCGGCGGTGGCGACGCCGCGGACGCTGCTTCCGTGGGCGTCGAGCGGCGGGGAATACACGGCGAGGCCGACCTGGCCGGGCAGGACGGCGATCGTTCCACCGCCCACACCGCTCTTGGCCGGCATGCCGACGTTGCTCAGCCAGGAGCCGGCGTCGTCGTACATGCCCGAGGTCGCCATCACCGACAGGACGCGCTCCACCTCGCCGATTCCGAGCACCTCCTTGCCCGTCAGTGGATTGCGGCCGGAGTTGGCGAGGGTCGCGGCCATGACCGACAGGTCGAGGCAGGTCACCTGGACCGAGCACTGGCGGAAGTAGTCGCTGATGACCGGCGCCGGATCGGACTCGAGAATGTTGAAGGACCGCAGCAGGTAGGCCAGCGCCCGGTTGCGGTGGCCGTGGTCCAGCTCGGATTCGAAGATCTCCTCGTCGACGCTCAGCTGCCGGCCCGCGAAGGCCGAGTACGTGTTGAGGATGCGCTTGAACCGCGTGTTGCCGCCGGCGGAACGGACGAGGGAGGTCGCGGTGAGGGCGCCGGCGTTGATCATGGCGTTGGCCGGACGGCCGGTGCCGGGAGCGAGGGAGATCTCGTTGAACGAATCACCCGACGGTTCGACGTCGACCTTCGCGTCCACGGCCTCCATGCCCAGATCGGCCAGCGCCAGCCCGTAGGTGAAGGGCTTGGAGATCGACTGGATGGTGAACTCCTGCCGGGTGTCGCCGATCTCGTAGGTGTACCCGTCGACGGTGGTGAGGCAGATGCCGAAGTTGTCCGGGTCGACGTTGGCCATGGCCGGGATGGTGCTGTACGGCTTGCCGTCCTTCAGCTCCGCAATCTCCTGGTGGATCTTTTTGAGGTAGCTCTCGATCGGCGATTCCATGACTTCAACCCTAGGGCACCCTGTAGGGAGGGCTGCCCAGCGCGGTGCCCGGTGCGACGGGGGCGGCCGGGGATGCCCCTGGCTCCCGGTAGCGACTGCGGTACCCGAAAGCGACCCCCGCGCCGGATATTTCCGGTCCGCTCGTCGCAATCGGGTGCGCTCGTCGCTAACGGGTGCGTTTTCGACGGCAGTCCTGGAAGTGACGGCGGTACCCAAAAGCGACGGCGGCGCCTGAAAGCGACGGCCGGACCCGGAATACGTGCCGCGCTCGTCGTGATCGGGTGCGTTCGTCGCTAACGGTGCGTTTTCGACGGCAGTCCTGGAAGCGACGGCGGTACCCAAAAGCGACGGCGGCGCCTGAAAGCGACGGCGGCGCCTGAAAGCGACGGCCGGGCCGGATAATTCTGGGGCGCTCGTCGCAATCGGGTGCGTTCGCGGTGGGAGAGTCGATGCGCTTCGCTAGACTTCCCAAGACCCGGCCCGGGGCAACGCTCCGGGCTCCGCCGCCACCCACCCCCAGGACAGCTCATGCCGAAAAGCTCAACGCGGTCTCCGCGGATCGAAGATCTGGTGCTGCGGGACCTCGCAGTGCCCCAGGACGGTCCTCCTGAGGCTGGCGATCACCGCGAAGGTGAGTTGTACTCCTCCACCAGCCTCGACGGCCTGGACCTCGGCGGTATCTCCTTCAACGAGTGCCTGTTCGAAGGTACCTCCCTCAATGAGACGCAGCTGCGCGGGGCCCGGTTCCGCGAGTGCCGCTTCACCGAGCTGTTCGCCCCCGTCTTCGCCGCAGCCCGGAGCTCCTGGCGCAACGTCTGGCTCGAGGGCACCCGCTGGGGATCTGCGGAACTGTACGACAGCACGCTTGAATCGGTGCGGATCAGCGGCGGGAAGCTCGACTTCCTCAATCTCCGCAGCTCAACTCTCACCGATGTGGACATCTCGGACTGCATCATCGGGGACCTCGATCTCACCGATGCGAAGGCGGTCCGCGTCGCGCTGCGCAACTGCCGGATCAACACCCTCACCCTCACGGGAAGCAGGCTGCGGGACTTCGACCTGCGCACCACCGAGTTCCGGTCGCTCAACGGCCCGGACGGGCTGGGCGGGGTCACCATCGATTCCTACCAGTTGGGCCTCCTCGCGCCGATCCTCGCCGAGAACCTGGGCCTTCGCGTCGAGGACTGAGCCGCCCCGGCGCGCCGTGCACCAGCTCGGGCAGCCCGGTTACCCGCTCGGTTATCGGTCGCGCCGAGCCTGATCCCGTGGGCGGGTGTCGGGGTCGTTAGAGGTGGTATCGGAGGAGCCGTCGCCGGCCTGCCGGTCGTTGACCGAAGTGTCCGGCGCGTGATGCTCCGCCGGCGCTGGCTGGGGATTCTGCCCCTGGTATTGATCGGAGGGGTGCGTCGCGGGAGGGGTGGATCCGGCGTCCGGAGCAGGCGCATAGGGAGCGGGATACTGCCCCTGTGGGTACTGTGCGGCGTAGGGCGGGTACTGCCCAGCGGGAGCCTCGCCCTGCGGGTAGGGCGGGTACTGGCCGGCGGGAGCCTCGCCCTGCGGGTAGGGCCCCGCGTACGGCGGCGGGTACTGGCCGGGCGGGACCTGGCCCTGCGGGTAGGGCCCCGCGTACGGCGGCGGGTACTGACCGGCCGGGACCTGGCCCTGCGGGTACGGCGGGTACTGCCCGGCATTGGGTGCGAAGGGAAACTGCCCGTAGGGGTACTGCGCGTAAGGCTGAATGGCCGGAACCGGCGCAGGCACGACCACCCGGTCCCGCCGAAGGCTGCCGGACCGGTCGAACATCCGCAGCACGACGACCGCGAAAGCCGCCGTCGTCAGCACCGAGATGCCAAGCCCGATAGCGGAGCCCTCCTTGGCGTTGACGTCTACGAGTCCGACGGCACCGAGCAGGAAGATCGTCGAGTTGTTGACGACGTGCGCAGCGATGGCCGCCTCAAGGCCGCCGGTGCGCCAGGTGATCCACCCCGCGAAGACTGCGAACAGGGCGACGTCGAGCTGGCCCAGCAGGTCATAACCGTGACCCAGCACGAAAAGCGGGACCGGCAGGAGGATCGCGAAGGCGGGATGGCGGAGCCAGCTGCCGACCGCCTGCATGAGGTAGCCGCGGAACACGTATTCCTCGGCGGCGGCCTGGAACGGCACGAGCAGGATGGTCATCACGATCAGGATGCCTACCCGCGGACCCGCAAGGTCGAGGGTCGCGGGAACGTAGCCGGGAAACAGCGGCTCAAGGAGGAAGGACAGCGCGATGCTGAGCGAGTAGATGACGGCGGCAGCAGCGAGGCACCGGCCGAGCCATCCCCAGCGGATCCGCCCGTGGACCGAGGAAAGCAGCCCGATGGGCCGGGGTCCGGTGATGAGGGCCGCAAGGGCGAGCGCAGGGATCAGCAAGATGAGGGACACCATCGTGAAGCCGAACACGAGCGGGTCCGAGAGGTCGAAGGACTCAAGCCTTTCGAGGTAGGAGGCGCCCAGCGCCGGGTCGAGGCCTCCCCAGATCCCGCCGATGACGAGCACGATGAGCATGAACACCAGGTAGAAGATGGTGCCGAGCAGCCCGGTCAACAGGGGCTTCCACCACCGGTGGCCGGCCCAGGAGCGGGTCAGGCGATGGAAGGGGAAGGCCTCGCCCGCCGGGGCGCCGGCCGGGTCCGCCGGGAGCTCCGCCGCTCGGTTCGATGCCGCCACGGCCGACGGGCCTTCTGCAAATCGGTCCACTGTGTGCTTATCCGTCCCTCATCGAGACCGTGCCCGCGGTTCGGGTCGGTGCCTTCTTCTCCTTAACGGTAAACGTCAGCCAAAGTAGCCCGGGCATCGCGCCGCGACCGCACCTGACCGATGACTGTCACTGTGCAGGTCAGGACGGCCGAGAGGGTGATCCCCGCCCACAGGTCGATCTTCAGGGCCGCGGCGCCCGCAACGGCGCCGGCCAGGATGAGGGCGATGGCGGCGGCCCGGCGCACCCAGAAGGGGCTTGTGCCGCCCGCGATCCTCGAGTCGGAGGCGAGCCCGGTGATGGTGGAGGTCACCACGACCGTCGTGATCTCGGCGACCTTGAGGCGTTTCGCGGTGGCGGCCTGGATCCCCATCACCAGGCCCAGGGCCGACGTCGTGATGCTTCCCAGGGTCTCGTCGTCGGCGACGTCGACAAGCGCCGTGAAGACTGCGAGCGCCACCATCACCCCTGCCACCGCAGCCAGGGCGGTGGTCGTCCGGCCCGACCAGCCCTCGGGGGCGCGGCGCAGCAGTCGCCCCGCGATGGCTGCCCCCACCATGAAAAAGACGAGCGCCAGGGCCGGCCGGAGCACGGGAAGGTCGCTGCCGCCGGCGAACGCCATTCCGAGGAGCACGACGTTGCCGGTCATGTTGCCGGTGAACACCCGGTCCAGTCCGAGGTAGCCGACGGCGTCGATGACACCTGTGGAGAACGTCAGCACGAGCATCAACACCAGGTGCAGCCGGTCGGTGGGCAGGGACGTCTTCTTCATGCGGTCCTCCAAAGCGTGGCCGGCGGGAATCGGGACAGGGGAGCGGGCCCGTCCAGGGTTGACAGGGACTGGTTCACAGCGACAGGCCGCAGCGACAGGTTCACACGGGCGGGTCGGCGGGTGGGACGGCCGCGGTTCGGGACCGGCAGCCCCGCCGGAACCGATCCGCCTGGCCGACGCCGGTGCTGCTGATGATCTTGTGAGGAATGTATACGAAGCATATCGTCGGAGCAGAGAAGATATCCCATATCAACGGGCCCCGCCGAGGGGAGATCCGTCCACGCCCTGCCCGGGCCGAAAGGCGCTTCCATGACGTACACACCGGCGGGGGCCTTCACCACCCGTCCCACCCTGCAGGGCAATTTCGGCATGACAGCCTCCACCCATTGGCTGGCGACGGCCTCTGCGCAGGCTGTCTTGGAGCGCGGCGGCAACGCCTTCGACGCCGCGGTCGCTGGGGCCTTCGTGCTGCACGTCGTCGAACCCCACCTCAACGGCCCCGGCGGTGACATGACGGGCGTCTTCACCACCGCCGCGGACCCCACGCCGACCGTGCTCATGGGGCAGGGCCCCGCCCCGGCCGGTGCCACCCGGGAGCACTACCTCGCCGAGGGACTCGAGCTGGTGCCCGGGGCGGGAGCACTGGCGGCCGCGGTGCCCGGGGCCGTCGACGCGTGGCTGCTGCTGCTGCGCGACCATGGCTCGTGGGAACTCGGCGACGTCCTGGCCTACGCGATCGGCTACGCCCGGAACGGGCACCCCGTCCTGGCCCGTGTCGGTGCCACCATCGCCACCGTCGCCGAACTGTTCACCGAGCACTGGCCCAGCTCGGCAGCCCTGTGGATGCCGGATGGACGGCCGCCGGCCGCGGGGAAGATCATCACCAACGAGGCCTACGCGGGCGTCCTCGACGGGCTGGTCGGCGCCGGGTCCGACGCGGCGACCCGCGAGGCACGGATCGATGCCGCCCGCCACGAGTGGCGGACCGGGACCGTGGCCTCGGCGGCGGTGGACTTCCTTTCCATCCCACACCGCCATTCGTCAGGGACCGACCACGCCGGGGTGATCACCCGGCAGGACTTCGCCGGCTTCGGGGCCGGGTACGAACCGGCGGTCACCTACGATTTCCGTGGGCACACCATCGCCAAGACCGGACCGTGGGGGCAGGGGCCAGCGCTGCTGCAGACCCTGGCGATCCTGGACGGGCTTCCCGATGACCACCTCGACCCCTCGACCGCACTCGGTGCGCACACCATCCTTGAGGCCCAGAAGCTCGCCATTGCGGACCGTGAGGCCTACTACGGCGACGCCGCGGTGCCCCTTGAGTACCTGCTCTCAGAGGAGTACGCGGCGCAGCGCCGGACCCTGATCGGAGAGCGGGCCTCAACCGAGTTCCGTCCCGGCAGCGTTCCCGGACACGAACCGTTCCTCCCGCCGCTGAGGACCGAGTACACCCCGCCGGCGGCCGCCGGGAGGCCCTTCGCCGGGGCGGGGGAACCGACAGTCTCCCGCGCCGGGGAGACCCGCGGCGACACCTGCCACATCGACGTAGTCGACCGCTGGGGGAATATGATCTCGGCGACGCCCAGCGGCGGCTGGCTCCAGTCCTCGCCGGCCATCCCCGGGCTTGGCTTCTGCCTCGGTACCCGCCTGCAGATGACGTGGCTGGAGGACGGCGCCCCCTCAACGCTGCGCCCGGGCCGGCGCCCGCGCACCACCCTGACGCCCACCCTCGTCCTGCGGGACGGTGAGCCGGTGGTGGCCCTCGGCTCGCCGGGAGGGGACCAGCAGGACCAGTGGCAGCTGCTGTACCTGCTGCGCACCATCGTCGGGGGCTACACCCCCCAGGAGGCCATTGACGCGCCCTCGCTCCATACGACCTCGATTCCCGGCTCGTTCTGGCCGCGCACGTGGGAACCGGGTGGAGCGGTCGTGGAGGACCGGCTGGGAGACGAAGTCATTGCTGAGCTCGAACGCCGCGGACACGTCGTGACCCGGGCAGGGGACTGGGCACTGGGGCGGCTTTCCTGCGTCACTGCCGATCCGGCCTCCGGGATCCTCCAGGCGGCGGCCAATCCGCGCGGCGCGCAGGGATATGCCGCCGGCCGCTGACCGGCATCCGACCGGCAGATCCCTACCGGGCTGTCCCGGGGACTTCATGCAGGGGGCGGGCCGCCGCCGGACGGCGCCACGGGGGAGCGCCCTCTGCCGGCTGACCGCCTTAGAGGAAGGGGCGGAGCGGCGCGAGCACCATTTCGCTGAACCGGGCCACGACGTGCCGGCTCTCCCACTCCTCGAGGGTGAGCAGGCGGGTGTTTGAGCTGTCGATCTCGAAGATCTGTTCCATGGTGCGGGCCAGATCCTTATCGAAGATTTCGAGGTTGGTCTCGTAGTTGCCGGTCAGGCTCAGCCTGTCGATGTTCGCAGTGCCCACCGTTGACCATTCACCGTCCACCGTCGCGGTCTTGGCGTGGATCATCGCGTTCTGGTACAGCAGGACCTGCACGCCGCAGCGCAGCATCGAGGAGTAGAACCCGCGCGAGAGGCAGTCGGCGACGACGTGGTTCGAGTCCTCGGGCAGGATCACGCGCACGTCAACGCCGCGCTGACTCGCCCGCAGCAGCGCGTCCATGATCTGCTGGTCGGGGATGAAGTAGGCGGTGGTGATGTAGATCGAGCGCGTGGCGCGGTTGATGGCATCGAGGTATACCCCGCGGATGGGGAACACGAGGTTCGCCGGGATGTTGTTGACGGCCCGGATCCGCGGTTCCCAGAAACCGGCGCTGGTGTCGGCCATCTTCGCGTTCCGCTTCGCGCTCAGGTTCCAGACGCTCACGAAGGCCTGGCGGAGCTCCCACACCGACGGTCCGGTGATTGCCAGGTGGGTGTCGCGCCACTTCGTGGCGTACAGGGAACCGATGTTGTAGCCGCCGACAAAGCCGATGGCGTCATCGACCACCATCAGTTTCCGATGGTCAAGGCCGGTGCCCCGGATGTTGGTGAACAGCACCGAGGGCCGCAGGACCGGAAACCGGAATACGTGCACGTCCGGGTGGAACCGGTAGAACGAGGGGCGCACCACGAGATTGGCGAAACCGTCGTAGATCACGTGGACCTTGACGCCGCGGGCCGCCGCGGCGTTGATGGCGTCACGGAACCGCCGCCCCATCGCGTCGCCCTTCCAGATGTAGGTCTCGAGCAGGATCTCCTGCTCGGCCTTCTCAATTGCCTCGATCATCGCGTTGAAGAGATCTTCGCCGAAGGTGTAGACGGTCGTCGTGGACTCGTTGATCGTCGTGGTGAAGGTGCCGGGCCGGGGGAAGCCCTCCCGGGTCCGGCGGATGCGTTTCTGCACGGCGTCGATGAGGACGGCGGAGGCGATGACGGCCGCCTGGACACCGAAGAAAAGGAGAGCAGCGCGGCGAAGGGCGGTCGTGGCAAACTCCATCACAGCCCTGTGGTTCAGCGAGTCCATGACTAGAGCCTATCGTTCGGAGGGCCCGGTCCTGACCCGCATCCGAGCGCGCGGGCGGCGGCGCTAGTGCGCCCCGACCAGACGGGCCTCCGCTGTGGCCTTTGCCACCCCGTTGGTCCACGCGTAGCCATGCCCGGGCAGGACGATTTGGGCTCCCGTGCCCTCCAGCGCATCGAGGGAGGCGAGGGCCGCGGCGGTGTCCGCGGTCGCGGCCCGGGCCACGATCTGCGGCCCCCGCCGCCCGGTGTACGGGTCGAGGGTCACCAGTGCGTCGCCGCTGATCAGCACGCCACGCTCGGGAAAGGACAGCGCACAGTGGCCCAGGGTATGCCCCGGGGAGGGGACCAGGACGGGGTTTCCCGGCAGGGCGGCGGCACTGGCGGAGGTCAACGGCTCAAGTTTTTTCACCCCGCGCACCTTGAGGGCGCCGGCGGCCGCCATACGGGCCAGCACCGGGACCGCCTGGGGATACCGCACCGGGTACAGCAGCGGCGTCCTCTCCCGCTGGTACCGGTAGGGGTGGGCGGCGATGTATGCGTCGTCCACGTGGCCGTAGACGGGGATCCCGTGCTGACTCCGCAGGTATTCGGCGAACCCGACGTGGTCGAAATGGCCATGGGTCAGCACCACGGCCCGCACGTCGGCGAGGCTCCTGCCCAGGCTGCTCAGCGCGCCGATGAACTTCCGCCGCGTGCCCGGCAGCCCTGCGTCGACAAGGAGCAGGCCCCCGCCGTCCTCGATCAGATAGCAGTTCGTGTGCGCGTGGGTAATGCGGTGGATCCCCTCGGCGACATTCGGCGTGAGCATGTTGGATCCTCCCTGGGGCAAGCCGGAAAATTCTAGCCAAACAGTGCAAGGGGGAGGTCCGCAAGGACCATTCTTTCCAAACCCGGGCTTGCCCGATACGTTGGACTTGTAGTCGATTTCACGCCGATGTGCCGGTGTGGGGCACCGGTTGCCCGGTCTTTGCGGGGCGGATGCACCAATGCCGGCGCAAGTCCAGAAGCGGTAGGGTCCGGTGATCAGCGAAAAGGACCAGCAGCGCCGCACCTGCGCGGCCTTCCGGCAGACGGGCCTGAGCCTTTACGAGCTGTGGCTGCGCTATGTCGGGCTTGGCGGGAACGCCGGCGAGGAGGAGGTGGACGCCTACCTCCACAGTTCGCTGCTGCTTCCGGCCTTTGAGCGGGACATGCTCGCGCACGCGGTGAACGAATTCATTGCTGAACAACCGGCTCCGTCGCGCGCGCCCTACAGCGGCGAAGGTCGCGGAGGGTCCTGACCGGCTGATAAATTCGAAGACCAACCCCTGTCACGTGAAAGGGCGGCCATGACCGAATCCAGCCCCAGTCCCATCAAGCGGATCATGATTGCTGCAGCGGACCTCGAACAAGCCGAGTTCGAGCGCGACCGGCTGGCCCTGCTGTACCGGGACCTTGTGCTTGAGGCCTTCGGGGCGGGGGAGGAGCCGGGAGCGCTGGCCGAGGCCACCGGGATCCCCGAAGCCGAACTTTTGAGGATTTCCGCCCTCGTGACCCCCGCCGGGCGCGGCCGGGAGACGCTTCCCGGCTAGGTCCTGGACGCCGAGGCCCGGACGCGGTGGTCCTGCCCGGGCGGTGGCCCGCCGGACCACCACGCGATGGCCGAAAGGCGCCGGATCCTCAGCCCTTGTTGCCCGTGGTGGCGATCCCCTCGACGAAGTGCCGCTGGCCGAGGAAGAAGAGGATGATCATCGGCACCGTGGTGATCACACTCGCCGTCACCACCAGTTCCCAGTGCCAGTCCCCGCCGAACCCGAACTGATCGAGCAGGGCCTTCAGCCCGCGGGGGACCGTGAAGGTCGAACTGTCCCGCAGATAGATCAGGGGGCGCATCAGGTCGGTCCAGGCTGCCTGGAATTCGAAGAGCAGGGTGACGACGAGGGCGGGCTTGCACAGCGGCAGCGCGATGCGCGAGAACATGTGCCAGTTGTTCGCCCCGTCCACGCGGGCGGCCTCGAACAGTTCGCGCGGCAGCCCCAGGAAGAACTGGCGCAGCAGGAAGATATAGAACGCGCTGCCGAAGAGGTTGCCCGCCCACAGCGGGGTGAGCGTTCCGACCTGGCCCAGGCTGTTCCAGATCAGGAAGGTCGGAATCATGGTGACCGCGCCGGGGAGCATCATGGTCCCCAGGACCAGGCCGAACAGCACATTGCGGCCCCGGAACCGGAAGAACGCGAAGCCCCACGCCACCAGCGCGCTGGAGATGGTGACGGTGGTGGCGGCCAACACCGTGACGAGCACGGTATTGCCCAGCCACAACGCGAGCGGAGCCTCCTGCCAGACGGTGAGGTAGTTCTCGAACGTGAACGACTTCGGGATCAGCCGGTTGTCGAAGACCTCGGAGCGCGGCTTGAAGGAGGCGCTGATCAGCCACAGCAGCGGATAGGTGAAGACGACCGTCGCGGCGCCCAGCGCCAGCCAGGTGAGCACCCGGGCCACGGGGCTGCGGCGGGTCCCCGCCGGGCCGGTGCGCCGCGGTGCCGGCGTCACCGCCGCCGGAGCGCCGTCGGCGGGGCGGACCGGCGCGACCGGCGGCAGCTGGGACGGGCCGGCCTGGAGATCAGCCATCGTTGTTCCCGCTTTCGTAGTAGACGAACCTCCGGCTGACGACCATCTGGATCACCGTGACGATCAGGACGATGACGAACAGCACCCAGGCCATGGCCGAGGCGTAGCCCATGTGGAGGAATTCGAAGGCCTGCTGGAACAGGTAGATCGAATAGAACAGGGCGGCGTCGTTGCTGTAGGTGGTGTTGCCCGAGCCGAAGAACGCTGTGTACGCCTCGGTGAAGGTCTGGAACCCGGCGATCGTGTTGATGATGATGAGGAAGAACAGGCTTCCGCTGATCATCGGCAGGGTGATGGCGCGGGTGACCTGGAAGCTGTTCGCGCCGTCGACCTTCGCCGAGTCGTAGAGTTCCTGCGGCACATCGCGCAGCGCCGCCAGCAGGATGATCACCGAAGACCCGAGGGTCCACAGGCTCATCAGGATCAGCCCGGGCTTGATCCAGGACGGGTCGGTGGTCCATGCCGGACCATCGATGCCGAACCAGCCGAGGAAGCCGTTGACCAGGCCGTTCTGCCCGTTGAACAGGAGCAGCACCAGGATGCCAATGGCCACCGGGGGTGTCATCTTCGGCAGGTAGAACACCGTCCGGAAGAACCCGGAGGCGCGCCCGGCCCGGTTCAGCAGCAGCGCCAGCAGCAGCGATACGATCACGTGCGCCGGCACCGAGATGGCGGTGTAGATGAAGGTGTTGCGCAGCGACAGCGCGGTCTTGGGGTCCTCGAACAGGTCGGCATAGTTGGCCGCGCCCACGAAGTTCGGGTTGTTGATCACGTCGTAGTCGGTCAGCGACAGGTAGGCGCTATAGATCACCGGCCAGAGCGTGAAGATGAGGAAACCGGCGATCCATGGGCTGATGAACAGCAGGGCGGCGCGCCGGGCCCGTCGACGGTTCCGCCGCTGGCCCGGCCGGAGCGCCGGCTTGGCGGCCCGAGGGCCCCGCAGCGGGGCGGCCTGCGAGCTCATCTCCTATTCCTCGTCCCAGGAGCTCCAGGCCTCGTCAAGAGCCTGCTGGGCCTCCTCCTGCGCCTGGTCGAGTGCGGCCTGGGGTTCCTGCTGGCCGTTGAGCACCCGGTTCACCGCGTCCTCCCACGCCGTCTCGAATTCGGCGTCGGCGGGGCTGGCTGGCAGGGCGAAGGATGCTTCATTGGCTTCGTAGGAGGCCTCGATGGCCGTGTCCCACTTGGGGTCGGAGCCCACCTTGACGAACTCTTCCTTGATCCGCTCGTCGGCGGCCTGGTTGCCGGTGAACAGCCCTGTGAACGGCTTGCCCTCCTCGGCGCGCATGTCGGCGCGGGCAGTGGCGGCCTCCATCCAGGTGTCGACCTTGGTCATGTGTTCGATGAACCGGCAGGCGGCCTCGGGGTTCGAGCTTCCCTTCGGGATGGCCCAGGCCGACCCGCTGGAGTAGCTCATGGTCTTGCCCGAGGTGTCCTTCAGGGTGGTGAACGCCATGGGGGCATCCGGCGAGACGTCGTTGAGGATGTTGACGTACCACTGCTCCATGGGCATGGCCCCGAGCGTGTTGGAGGCGAACTGGTTACCCTCCCCGAAGAAGTCGGCCGAGTCCCGGAACGCCTTGACGGCGCTGAAGCCGCCCTGCTTCTCATAGATCTCGGAAGCGAACTCGAGGGCCTCGACGACGGCGGGGTCGTTGAGCTGGGCTTTGCGTCCGTCCGCGGAGATGATGTCGGCACCGTTGGCCTTGGCCCAGATGGGAAGGAATTCGGGGAGCTTGGTGTCGTAGCCGATCACGCTGAGCTTGCCCTCGTTCTTGACGAGCGTGTCGGCCGCCTTCCGGATGCCGTCCCAGTCGGAGCCGTCGATGTCCTCGACGCTGAGGTCCTGTTCCTCGAGCAGCGCCGAGTTGCCCATGACGATCTGCACCTGGTTGAACTCGGGCACGCCGTAGACCTCGTCCTCGAAGGTCACCTGGCTCATTGCAGCCGCGCGGAAGTGGTCGACCTGAATGCCGTGGGCGTTGATGCACTCGTTCAGGGGCATGATCGCCCCCCGGGAGGCAAAGGTCCCAAGCTGGTTGCGGTTGGCGTAGATCAGCGCCGGCGGTTCCCCGGAGGCGACGGCGGAGAGGAACTGCTGGATGTCCAGGTCGCCTTCGACCAGGCTCACCTTCACGCCGTCGAGCTTCTCCTCGGCCGACTTCACGCGTGTTTCGCCGATCTCGTCGGTCGCGCCGAAGCCCATGATGTTCAGTTCCCCGGAGACCTCGGCCTCCGGGTCGAACTGGCTGTCTTCGGCTGTCTGGGATCCGCCCGTACCGGTGGCGCACGCCGAGAGTGTCAGCCCTAAAGCTGCCGCAATGGCCAGTGACTTCCGAGTCTTCATACCCGCCCCTTCGCTTCGAACGTCCCGGACGGCTCGAGGAGTGGGTTTTCAACCTCCGGTCGACGCGGGACTACCGTGTGAAGTCAGCATAAGCACTTCTCCTCGAAATACCTAAGGCAGCTTACTGTCAGCAGGCTTGGCGTGTGCACCGGTACGGCGGGCGGCTACTTCTGCTTCTTCGGCGAGTCGAGGATCAGGCCCAGGGCGATGCCGAGCATCCAGACGTCCTTGGCGACAGGGGTTCCGGCCTGTGTGGGGCGCACCCCGTCCTTCTCGGTCATTCCCTCCGTCTTGAGGTACATGGCGAGGAGCCCTGCCGAGAAGCCTGCGAGGGCCAGGCCGGCGAGGCGGCTGGGAACGAACGGCACGAGCAGGAGGCTGCCCAGGCTGATCTCCACCGCGGAGAGGATCTTGCCGAACTTCTCCGGGTCGAGCTGGCCGGCCTGGGGGAAGACGCCGGCGGCCATCTGCTGCATGTATGCGGCGCTCTCCTGATCGAGGCCGCGTTTGCCGATTCCGGCGTTCAGGATGAAAGCGCCGGTGGCCGCCCGCGGGGGGATGTGGCTGAGTTTGATAACCATGAAATGGTCCTACTTTCGGTTAAAACTTCCGCGGATTTCCGCCACGGATTCGGTGCTGAAACCCACGGCGGCGCCACGGGCTGGATCGAGCCTACGGGGGTCCCGAGGGCGAATCCAGCATACCGCCGAAGGTGACGCGGGAGGCTGCGGGAGGCCGTCGAGGACGGCATTCTGGCGTTACCCGAGGGGCCCTTGAGACGGTTGGTGAAATGGAAACTTCTGTGAAACCTGCCTAAGGTAGAGGCCGCCGTTCACCGATAAAGCGGCCTGGTTTCCTCCCGCCGCGACCCCGCGCGGGCAGTTCCCCCAAGGTGAAAAGGGTACGAATGTGACCGAATTCCTCGTCGACAGGATCGACTCGATCCTCTTCTCGAGCTGGCAGCACTTCTCCCTCGTGGTGCAGTGCCTGCTGCTCGCGGCGGTGGCCGCCGTCGTCCTGGCCACGCTGGTCTACCGCAGCCCCACCCTGTCGGCCCTCGTGAACGGTATTTCCGCGATCGGCCTCACGATTCCCGCCTTCGCGCTGATCGGCCTGCTGATCGCCCCCCTCGGCTTCGGGGTGGGCCCGGCGGTGATCGTCGTGGCCTTCTTCGCGGCACTTCCGATCCTGCGCAATGCCGTCGTCGGCCTGACCGGCATCGACCAGTCCCTGGTTGAGGCAGCGCGCGGCATCGGCATGGGCCGGCTCCGCACCCTCGTCCGGATCGAACTCCCCCTGGCCTGGCCGGTCATCCTCACCGGAATCCGCGTTTCGGCGCAGATGGTGATGGGAATCGCCGCGATCACCGCCTACGCCCTCGGCCCCGGCCTCGGTGGCCTCATCTTCTCCGGGCTCTCCCGGCTGGGCGGGGCGAACTCGTTCGAGTCGGTCGCCACCGGTGTCGTGTGCGTCATTCTCCTTGCCCTTGTCCTTGACCTGCTTCTCGTCGGCCTGGGCCGGCTCACAACCCCACGAGGTATCCGTGTCTGAAACAACTCTCCCCTCGCCGGCCGCCGCGGCGGCTCCGCCGATCACCGGCGCCAGCATCCTGCTGGACACCGTCACCAAGCGGTATCCCGGCCAGGGCAAGCCCGCGGTGAACGGGCTCACCCTTGAAATCCCGGCCGGGAAGATCGTGATGTTCGTCGGACCCTCCGGCTGCGGCAAGACCACCACGCTCAAGATGATCAACCGGCTGATCGAGCCCACCGAGGGCCGGATCGTGCTCGACGGCGACGACGTCACCCGGATCGACGGCGACGCCCTGCGCCGGCGTATCGGGTACGTCATCCAGGCCGGAGGACTGTTCCCGCACATGAGCGTCGCAGCCAACATCGCCATCGTTCCCAAAATGCTCGGCTGGAGCAAGGAGCGCATCGCCGCCCGCGTCGACGAACTGCTCGAACTGGTCTCCCTCGATCCCGACCGCTACCGCGACCGGTTCCCGCGCGAACTCTCCGGCGGCCAGCAGCAGCGCGTCGGGGTGGCCCGCGCCCTCGCCGCCGACCCACCGGTGCTGCTCATGGATGAACCGTTCGGTGCGGTCGATCCGATCACGCGCCAGCGCCTGCAGGATGAACTGCTCAACATCCAAAGCGAACTGCAGAAGACCATCGTCTGCGTCACCCACGACTTCGATGAGGCGGTGAAGCTGGGCGACTGGATCGCGATCTTCAACGAAGGCGCCCAGCTCGTCCAGTACGACACCCCCGAACGCATCCTCGCCGAGCCCGCCAACGAATTCGTCGAAAACTTCATCGGCTCCGGCGCCGGCCTCAAGCAGCTGACGCTGACCCGCGTGGACGAGGTCGAGGTGGCTGACGCCGTCGTGGCCCGCCCCGGCGACCTCGCCACCGACGTGCTCTCACGCATGGACGCCGTCGGGCACAACCACTCCGTCATCGTCGATGCACGGAACCGCCCCCTGCAGTGGCTTTCGCGCCGGCAGCTGAGCCGGCTTGAGCGGGTCGGCGCTGCACGCGACCCACGGCTGCCCGTCGTAGGGAACCGCGCCACCCTCAATGACGCCCTCGACACCATGCTCGTCTCGAGCGTCGGCGCGGCGCTGGTGACCGGCCCCCGCGATACGTTCCGCGGCGTGATCGACGTCGACACCGTCATGGACGCGATCGGCCGGGCGCACCGGCATGCCCGCACCGCCCATGCCGAGGGCCGCCCGGTCGGAGTGAACACCGGCACGCTCGAGGCCGTCCGGGCCAGCGGCGCCCCCGGCGTGCCGGCGGCCGGCCTGGCCGGACCGGAGCGCACCGTTGAGTGAGTCCACGCGCGCCGCCGTCCCGGCAGGGCAGGAGGCGGCCCTCCGCGCCGACGCCGCGCCGCTGTCGTGGCGCCCGCTGCTGCTGCAGCTTGCCGGAATCCTGCTGGTCGGCGTGGCCCTGGCGGTCTGGCTGGCCGTGGCCGACCTCAGCGACTCCGAGCGCACCACCCTCAGCCCTGCCTCCCTGGCCGGCTACACCCGTGAGCACCTGGCCCTGACGGGGCTGTCGGCGCTGATCGTGCTGCTGATCGCCGTCCCGCTGGGGGTCCTGCTCACACGCAGGCACCTGGCGCGTTTCAACGGGCCGGTGCTCGCCCTTGCCAATTTCGGCCAGGCTGCCCCGGCCGTCGGGCTCGTGGTGCTTCTTGCCTTCTGGCTCGGCTTCGGGTTTCGGGCCGCGGTCGCCGCTCTGGTGCTCTACGCCATGCTGCCCGTTCTGCGCAACACCATGGTCGGCCTGAACCAGGTCGACCCACGGCTGGTCGAGGCTGGCCGGGGGATGGGCATGAGTGCCCTGGCCGTGCTGCTGCGGGTCGAGCTTCCCCTTGCGGTTCCCATCATGCTCGCGGGCATCCGGACCGCCCTGGTCCTGCTCGTCGGCACCGGCGCCCTGGCCACCTTCATCAACGGCGGCGGCCTCGGCATCCTGATCACCACCGGCGTGAACCTGAACCTTCCGCGCGTGCTCGTGGCGGGCTCGGTGATCGTGGCGCTCCTGGCGCTGCTCGTCGACTGGGCCGGCCGCGTCATCGAGCACGTGGCACGCCCGAAAGGACTCTCATGACCGTGCACCGTTCGCCCTCCGTCACCGGCCGGCGCCAGGTGCTTCCGGGCCTGCTCGCGGCGTCGGCGGCGCTGCTGGCCGGCTGCGGCCTGCAGCCGGCCACCTCCTACGTGCCCGAGGCCGGCCCGGGATCGATCGAGGTCCTCGAGGGTGCGGAGGGCGCCGAGCTGACCGTCACCTCGAAGAACTTCACCGAGCAACTGATCCTCGGGAAGATCTCGGTGCTGGCCGCCGCGGCGGCCGGATTCGACGTCACCGACCTCACCAATGTGCCCGGCAGCCAGCCGGTCCGCGAGCTGCTCGTCTCCGGCGACGCCGACCTGACCATCGAATACACCGGCACGGCGTGGCTGACCTTCCTGAACCAGTCCGAAGGCATTCCCGACAAGGAAAAACAGTGGCAGGCCGTCCACGACGCCGACCTCGCCAACAACCTCACCTGGGGCCGGCCCGCACCGCTGAACAACACCTACGTCATCGCGGTGCGCACCGAGGCTGTAAAGGAACTCGGCGGGATCAGCAGGCTTTCGCAGATCGCCGAGCTGCCCGTGGAGGAGCGCACCTTCTGCGTGGAGTCCGAGTTCAACTCGCGCAGCGACGGCCTGAACCCCATGCTCAAGCACTACGGCCTGACCCGCGGCACTCCCGACGGGGTGCCCGACGGCAACATCGGGGTCTACGACACCGGCGCCGTGTACTCGGCCACCGACAAGGGCGACTGCAACTTCGGTGAGGTGTTCTCGACCGACGGCCGGATCGACGCGCTGGACCTGACCCTCCTCGAGGACGACCTGAACTTCTTCCCCGCCTACAACGCCGCGCCCGTCTTCGGCAGCGAAGTCCTGGAGGAGCACCCGGGTCTCGAGGAGGTGTTCGCCCAGGTCGCGGCCGAACTCACGGACGAGGAGCTGCGGCGGATGAACCTGCTGGTGGATGTCGAGGGCCAGGAACCCGCGGACGTGGCCTTCGACTTCATGGTCGAGAAGGGCTTCATCTCCGAGCCTGGGAAGGGCTGACCTGACGGGGGTGCGCCTTAAGTTTTCCGACTTGCCGCGCCTCATTCACCTCACGGGTGCCTGCGCTCTGCTTTGATGGAAGGCAATTGGGTTGTACGACGCAGTCAACTACCAAGAAGGTTGCCATGGAGTACCGGACGGCCGAACATCCGAGGCCGCAGCATTTCATCCTGCATCTGAGCGACACCCACTTGGTGGGAGGTCCCGGCCCCCTCTACGGGGCGGTGGACAGCGAGGAGCGGCTGCGCCGGATCTTCGCCGACCTGACCGCCTCCGGTGCCCGGCCCGATGCCATCGTGTTCACCGGAGACCTCGCCGACAAGGGCGAGCCCGGCGCCTACGAGAAGCTGCGGGCGATCGTCGATCCCGCCGCTGAGCGCCTCGGGGCGAAGGTGGTGTGGGCGATGGGCAACCACGACGACCGCGCCAGCTTCCGCGAGGGCCTCCTCGACGAAGCCCCGGGCACCGGACCCGTTGACCGATCCTACGACGTCGACGGGCTGCGGATCATCACGCTCGACTCGAGCGTCCCGGGTCACCACCACGGCGCGGTCAGCCGCGGCCAGCTGCTGTGGCTGGCCAACGAACTGCTCACCCCCGCCCCGCACGGCACCATCCTGGCCCTGCATCACCCGCCGGTGCCCAGCGTCCAGGACCTCGCGGTCCTCGTGGAGCTGCGCGGGCAGCGGGATCTGGCCGAGGTGGTGCGCGGCTCGGACATCCGGGCCGTCATCGCCGGACACCTCCACTACTCGACGACGGCAACCTTTGCCGGGGTCCCCGTCTCGGTCGCCTCGGCCACCTGCTACACCCAGGACCTGCTGTTCGACGGCGGCGGGACCCGGGGCCGCGACGGCGCCCAGTCCTTCAACATGGTCCACGTCTACGAGGACACGATCGTGCATTCGGTGGTCCCGTCCGGCCAGTACACCGCGGTGGGGGAGACAGTTCCCCGCGCCGAGACCCGGCGGCGCCTTGAGGCGGCGGGGGTGCGGATCGCCGAGGCGGCCCCGGCCCGCCAGTTCACCGGGGTTTGACCGGCTCACCTGAATTTGACCGGCTCAGCGGAGTCTTACCAATCCAGTGGGGTCGAACCGGTTCAGCGGGGTCGAACCGGCCGCCGCGTCAGGCCAGCGCCGGGGGCCGCGGCACGCAGAACAGGGTGCGCGGATCCTGAAGCAGGGCCGGGCGCTCGAAGTCGCCGCGGCGCACCCAGCCGTCCAGGTCCACCCCGCGCAGCAGGACATCCTCAACCAGCAGCACCGGCCCGGCGGTGCCGGTGCGGAACCGCTCCGGATCGGCACCGGCGAGCACCACCGTGTCGCCGTCGGCGATGCCGTGCTCGAAGACCGCGAGCTGGCGGTCCCACTTCGGGGCGGCCCGGCCGCCGGGGGCCTGCAGCGGCATCCGCAGGGCCGCCTCGGACTCCCCGGCGGGGACGGCGTCGGCCCGCCAGACCCACACCCGGCCGCCGGCGGGTTCGGCCGGAAGGATCTCCCGTTCGGGCTCCGGCCACAGGTAGGGCAGGTCCTCCGGAACGCCGGGGAAGCGGCCCCGGTAGATCTCCGGGGCCTTCTGGATCAGGTTCGACTGGTGGCTCAGATGCACGCCGGCGTCACCGAGCCACGGCGGCAGCGGGACGTCCTGCGGGTCGGCGTCGGGGGCGAATTCCCGGATCAGCAGGCCCGTCGTATCGGCGTGCCCGCGCGAGACCCACTCCTCAACCATCGCCAGGCCGTAAAGGCTCAGGGCCGGCACATAGCCCATCCACATCCGGATGGCCGGGTGCCGCTGCCACCCGTAGTCGGGAAGAACGAGCGCCCGGAGCGCCTGCAGCGTCTCGACGCGCTGCTTGCCCAACCGTGCCTGGTCGAGCACGGCGGCGCTGGCAGCGAAGTCCGGGTACGGCAGGAACGTCTGCATGGAGCAAGTCTGGCACGCGCCCGGACGGGCTACTTCTCCCAGGGCGCCTTGACCGGGAAGTACTTCTCGAGGAACTCCGTGACCAGCCGCGCCCGCTCGTCGGCGGGCACCTCGGGAAAGCTTCCGTCATTGAGGCAGAAGAAGTCGAAGTTCCGCTTGTCGAGCATCTTGTTGAGGCTCTTCAGGCCCGACCGCGCGGTGGTGTCGACGTATTTCACCCGCGCCATCTCCTGGGTGACCGCCCGCCCGGTCAGCAGCGAGTAGTAGTGGTAGAGCGAGTTGGTGACGGAGATGTTGTCCTTGGCGCGGAAGGTTGAGGCGGCGGTGGCCTTGAACTCCGCGGCGAACTCCTGCTCCATCTCCAGCAGCACGCTTCTGCGCAGCGGAGCCGCCGTGTGCTCGAGGTGCCGGGTCGTGATCCGGCCGAACCGCTCGTGGAGCAGCCGCCGGTTCACGCGCGCCGCGTTCTCGAAGCCGCTGCGCTCGGCGTCGTTCTCGCCGAGGCCGATCCGGGTGTCGGCCTCGATGAACTTGGTGATCCCCCCGGGGGAGAAGAACATGTCCGGGGCCACGGGGCGGCCGAAGAACATGTCGTCGTTGGAGTAGAGGAAGTGTTCTGCGAGCCCGGGAATGTGCTGCAGCTGGGCCTCGACGGCCTGCGAATTGTGGGTTGGCAGCACCGAGGGATCCGAGAAGTGTTCCTCGGCCCGCACCAGGGTCACCGAGGGGTGGTCCGCCAGCCACTCAGGACGCTGAGAATCGGTGGCGATGAAGATCCGGCGCACCCAGGGGGCGAACATGTACACCGAGCGCAGCGCGTACTTCAGCTCGTTAATCTGGCGGAAGCGCGCCTCGTGGTCGTCGCCTTCACCGACGACGGCGCCCTTCATCCGGGCGGCGCGTGCCGCCTGGTATTCCGGGCTGCTGCCGTCGACCCAGGAGAAGACGAGGTCGATGTCGAAGCCGATGTCCGAGGCGTGGTCGGCGAACATATTGTCGATGGTGGGCCACTTCAGGCCGTGGCGGTCAACGGATCCGCGCACCGCCTCGCCCGCCGGCACGGTGCGGCGGGTCAGCGAGTTCTCCACCGGAAGTTCGATGTTGTCGGCGTGAAGGGTCCACAGTTCGATCTGCACGCCGGCGGAGGGCCCGTAGGCCAGCCCGCCGATCGGTTCGATGCGGGGGCGGAACAGCCGGTAGATGCGGGCCTTGCGGCTGTGCGACAGGGACCCGTCCGCGACCAGCAGTGTGGTGCGGCGCTTGGTGTCAACGGTGCGTGAATAGAAGGGTTCGTTCCGGCACGCCTCCACCAGGGCCGTGCGCAGCCGCTCCTGGTCCTTGACGTCGATGGCGATGACGGGACGTTCGTCATTGCCGCGCACCAGCAGGAACTCGATGCCGGCGGCATCGAGGGCCACACGGATAAACAGCAGGTCCTCGACCATGGCCTCGTGCGGGGTGCGGTCGGAGTTGATCAGGGTGAAGCGCCGCTTGACGGTGGTGATGTCGGAGCGGTCGGTGAAACGGGCGACTGCCGCACGGGAGGCGGACTCGAGAATCTCGGCTTCGTTCTCCGGTTCGGGAGCGCCGAAATAAATGTCGTGTTGTGCAGCCGTGTCTGTAATCGTTGCCTCCGCGCAGATGGGTGTGAAGCTCCAATGATAGAGCCTGCGGGCGGCTGTTCTTCAAGGCGCCGGTCCGGTACCGGGTGCGGTACGCGGGCGCGCGGCACCCGGCCGTTCCGGCCCCGGAACCGGGCCTAGTAGGTGCGGTAGAGCTCTCCGACCGGGACCTCGGCGTCGAGCCGGTTCTCGGGCCCGGGCAGCGGGCACGCCCACGCCTCGTCGTAGGCACACGAGGCGTTGTAGCAGAAGTTCAGGTCGATCACGATGCTGCCGGGCTGGCGGCCCTCGCCCAGGTGGGCGCCCTTAATGGTGTCGAGCAGGTACCGCCCGCCCCCGTAGGTTCCGCCGTCGCGCCCCGCGGTGGTGTCGCGCAGGGGAAGGAAGATGCCGCCGCCGTAGGACTGGAGGCGCCATAGCGCGAGCTGCCCGAGTCCCGGCAGCACGACGCTGCCCAGCCGTTGGAAGGGCACGGTGCCGTCGGTGCCCGTCTCGACGTCCCGGACCTCCCCGGCCCCCTCATCGCTCACCGCGGCCTCGAACCGGTAGGCAGGGTCGTAGTCGGCCATGGCAACCCCCGAGAAGCGCTCCTTCGCCGCATCGTCGAGGGGCGAGGCCGGGTGGGTGCCCAGCAGGTGGTCCCGGCCGGCCCGCCACAGGGCGTGGGCCGCCTCGGGGGAGTCCTCGGCTGCGCTCCTGCGCACCAGCCCGTAGAGCTTGAACACTGATTTCCGCCAGTCCGCCGTGTCGAGGGCGGTGGTGAGCAAGGTCATGCGTTCAGGGTACCTCCGAGCCGGACGCCCCGACTATGCCACCGCCCTGCGTACTGTGGGGACGGTGACCCTTGGTATCTTTCTGGTCGTACTCGGCGCCATCTTCGCCGGAGCCGTGGCCCAGCGCATCGCCGGCCTCGGCTTCGCCCTGCTCATCGCCCCGTTCCTCGTGCTGATCCTTGGCCCCCACGAGGGGGTTCTGCTGGTGAACATCTGCGGGGTGGTGTCCTCTGCGATTATCGTCGGACGGGTCTGGCGCGACATCGACTGGAGCATGTTCCGCTGGCTGACCCTTCCCTCACTCCTCGGTTCCGTCCCGGGCTCGCTCATCGCCGTCGCCGCCCCCGCGGCGCCGCTGGCGGTGACCGTCGGCGCCGTCGTGCTCGCCGCCCTGTCCATCTCCCTGGTGCTCCAGCGCTCGGACGTCGTCGTCCGGGGCAATGCGCCCAAGGTCCTGGCCGGGTTCGGTGCCGGGCTCACGAACTCGATGGCCGGTGTTGGCGGACCGGCGGTGAGCGCTTACGCCGTCCTGGCGAGGTGGCCGCAGCGGCCCTTCGCGGCGACCCTGCAGCCCTTCTTCGTCGTTATCGGGCTGGTGACCCTCGCGATCAAACTCCTGCTCGACCCGGCCCAGGCTCCGGTGCTCGACCCCTGGATGTGGGGAGCCATCGGCGGAGTCATCCTCGCCGGCATCTTCACCGGAGAAAAGCTCGGGCGCTTCGTGCGGGACGACACCGCCCGCTTGGCCGTCGTCGTTATCGCCTTTGTCGGGGCCGGGCTGGCCACCGCCAGGGGGATCGCCGACCTGCTCGGCTAGCCCGCCGGTGCCGCCGGGCCGCGTCGGTGGGCGGAGCCGGCCGAAGCCGGTGGCACCATTGAAGGGATGAAACTTCCACGCCGGAGACCGACAGCCGTTCCCATGCCCCTCTGGCTGCAGGGGGTGTTCGAGCTCGGCCAGGCTGCAGCGATCTCCGCGGCCCTGGTCCTGATCCCGGTCGCCGCGGTGTGGCTGACCGGCGGATTCGCCGACCGGGACGCCGTCTCCGCGGCGCAGTCGGCCGGCCACGCCTGGCTGGTGATGCACGGGGTGCCGCTGGTGCTCACCTTCCCGCCGGGGACGGTGATCGCCGGGACGACCTCAGGCCTGCTGCACGCCGTTCCGCTCGGCCTGGTGCTCGTGCCGTTCCTCCTCGCCTGGCGCGCCGGACGGCGCCTTGCCCGCGCCTCCTACACCGACCAGCTGTGGCAGGCCGTTCTCGGGGCGCTCGGCATCTACGCGGTGGTGGGCGCCGCCGTGGCCTACTTCTCGACGAACGCCGACGTCACCGTGTCCCTGACGGCGGGTGCGCTGATCCCGCCGGTGTCGGCGGGCCTTGGGATCGTCACCGGCGCCTACCGTGAGGCCGGCGCCTGGAGCCGCCTGATCGGCGTGGACCTTGCCTCCTGGATCGCCCGGACGAGCCAGCACTCGCGCTGGGCCGGATCGTACGCCTGGTCCGTGGTGCGCTCGGCCTTCCTGGGTGTGCTGGCGGCCACCGGCCTGGCGGCGCTCCTGCTCGCCGCCGCCGTGGCCCTTCACTGGACCGAAGTCATTACCGTGTACGAACGCCTCGAGGCAGGGATCGCGGGGTCGACGGCCCTGACCCTTGGGCAGCTCGGCCTGCTGCCGAACCTCGTGGTGTGGACCCTCGCCTGGGCCTCGGGGGCAGGGTTCTCCCTCGGCACCGGCAGCTCGCTCACGCCTATGGCCAGCACCGTCGGTCCCCTCCCCGCCGTCCCGGTGCTCGGCGCTCTGCCGGCCGGGGCCCTCGAATTCGGCATCGTTGCCCTGGCCCTGCCCGTGGTGGCGGGCCTGCTGGCAGGATGGTGGTTCTTCCGGGAGGGCGAGAACCATTTCGATGAGTGGCTGAGCCTCAAGACCTCGGCCCGCTGGCTCACCTCGATCGTCTCCACGGTGTGCCTCGGACTCTTCGTGGGCCTCCTCGCGGGCCTTGGCGGCGCGGCACTCGCCCTGCTGTCGCGGGCATCGCTGGGCATCGGCCGCCTGACCGACCTCGGACCGGACCCGCTCGCGGTCGCCCTGTGGCTGGGTGCCGAGGTCGGGATCGGTGCGGTGCTCGGCTACGCCATGGCGCCCCTGCTGGAGCGCGAACCGCAGAACCGGGACGCCTGACCCTCTCCGGACGCGGGACGCCCGGCTCAGTCCGGAAGGAACCCGTCAGTCCGGAAGGAACCCGTCGAGGGTCAGCAGCCGGTCCTGGCATGCCCGCTCGGCCTCGAGGGTCAGGGCGGTGTCGATGCAGTCCTCGTAGTTCGCGGTGACCGGCCACAGGGCGATCAGGACGGCGGTGGAGAGCGCGAGGAAACCGGCAAGGCCGACCCCGACGGCGGCGGTGACGCGCACCAGCCCGCCCAGCCGGCGCCGCACCGCGCGCACCAGGGTCGCTATTCCCAGCACGAGGGCCAGGACGCTGAAGCCCAGGCCCAGGACCTTGAACGGCAGGTCGAGGGAACTGGTGGCCACCGCCGCCACGAGGCTGACCAGGAACCACATCGGGAGCGCCCGGGAATCCTCCTCGGGAGCGGGCCCCGCCCCGGTGGCGGGCCGGCCGGCGCCGTGCGGGCGGTGGGATGAGTCATTGGACGGGTGGTCGGATGGGCCGTTCGACGGTGGTGCGGGCCGCTGTTTCATCCTCCAACCCTAGCCGCTGCGGTTTACGCCGGGCCGACCGTGCCGCCTACAGTGGAGCCATGCGCATCGTTCTCCTGGTCTCCGGCACGGGGTCCAACCTCCAGGCCGTCATCGACGCGGTTGCCTCCGGCGGCCTCGACGCCGAAATCGCCGCCGTCGGCGCCGACCGCCCCGGAACCCTCGGTGTTGAGCGGGCGGCGCGCGCCGGAATCCCCACGTTCGTCGTCGACTTCGCGGACTACCCGGAGCGCTCCGACTGGAACGACGCGCTGGGGGAGGCGGTCGCCTCCTACGCCCCCGACTACGTCGTCTCCTCCGGGTTCATGAGGATCGTCGGCCAGGGCTTCCTTGACCGGTTCCCCAACCGCTACCTCAATACCCACCCCGCGCTGCTGCCAAGCTTCCCCGGCGCCCACGGGGTCCGCGACGCGCTCGCCTACGGCGTCAAGGTCACCGGGTGCACCGTGATGATCGCCGACGCCGGCGTGGACACCGGCCCCATCCTCGCCCAGGCGCCCGTCGCCGTCCTGCCGGAGGACACCGAGGAGACCCTCCACGAACGCATCAAGGTCGAGGAGCGCAGGCTCCTGATCGAAACCCTGCAGGCGCTGGGGAGCGCACAGTGAACGCGCTGGTCGCGAACGCCGTCTACGTCAACGGCCGGCGGAGGATCGAGCCGGACAACCTCGACTCGACCTTCGAGGCGATGCGTGAGACCGCAGGCATGGGCTGGATCGGCCTGTACCGCCCGGACCGCGCCGAGATCCAGGCGGTGGCCGGCGAGTTCGGGCTGCACGAGCTGGCCGTCGAGGACGCCGCCAACGGCCACCAGCGCGCGAAGCTCGAACGCTACGGCGAAACCCTGTTCGTGGTGCTGCGCCCGGCCCGGTACCTGGACCGCGAGGAGAAGGTCGAGTTCGGCGAGCTCCACGTCTTCGTGGGCGCCGACTTCGTCGTCACCATCCGGCACGCGGAGTCCCCGGACCTGGGTACGGTGCGCGAGCGCATGGAGGCGAGCCCCGACCTGCTGTCGATGGGCCCCCAGGCGGTGCTGTACGCGATCCTCGACGAAGTCGTCGACGAGTACCTGCCCGTGGTGAACGGGCTTGAAAACGACATTGACGAGATCGAAAACGAGCTCTTCGGCGGCGACCCCGATGTGTCCCGGCGGATCTACGAACTCCACCGGGAGGTCATCGAGTTCCAGCGGGCCACCCAGCCGCTCCAGGCCATCATCGAGTCGCTGCAGCGCGGTTCCACCGCTTTTCGGGGCGAGGGGGAACTCGCCCGGCGCCTGCGCGATGTGCTCGACCACGTGCTGCGCATCGTGGAGCGGGTCAACACCTTCCGCACCCTGCTGCAGAGCCTGCTGACCGTCCACTCAACGCTCGTGGCCCAGCGGCAGAACGAGGAGATGACCCGGCTGACGGAGACGTCGCTGGCCCAGAACGAGGAGGTCAAGCGGATCTCCTCCTGGGCTGCGATCCTCTTCGCCCCGACCCTCGTCGCCTCGATCTACGGGATGAACTTCGATGTCATGCCCGAACTGCACTGGGTCCTGGGCTACCCCTTCGCGCTGCTGCTGATGATCGCCATGGGGGTCGGCCTCTACTGGGCCTTCCGCCGCCGGAAGTGGCTCTAGCTTCGGGAACCTCCGATCCGGATGCGATGTCCGTCACAGCGGATCGGTTTTCCTGACTTGTTGCCCTGAGCCACCGATAGTGTGGACCGGGCGGAACCGACGCCCCGGGCGCCCGGCGTCCCGCACTTCCACCTTGGGACACTCCATGAGCCTTTTTCGCACCGCGGTCCTCACCGCCGCCCTTCTTACCGTCACCGTCACCGCCTGCGGCACCCCGGCGCAGCCGGCCGCCCCGGAATCCGCGGCACCGTCGCCGGCCAGTTCGAGCGCGCCGGCATCGAACATCCGCCAGCCGGAGTCCAATGACCTCGTCACCGAGAACTCGCACGAGGGGGCGCGGGCGTTCCTGTTCCACTACTTCGACCTCACTGCCTACGCCCTGCAGACCGGGGACACGGACGTGCTCCTCGCCCACCTCGACGGCGCGGCCGCCGAGGCCGAGCGGGTTGGCCGCATCGCGAAGGTGTACGAGGACGGCGGGTGGATCCTCGGCGGGCAGCCCAAGGTCAAGAACGTCCTCATCACCTCGCCCGAAGGCGCCGGCGGCGCGGTGAGCGCGCTGCTCCCCGTCAATCCCGGGGAGTACACGGCCTTCGGCGCGGAGGGTCAGGTCCTTGAGCACCGGCCGTTCAGCCCGGAGGGGACCATCTACACCGCGTCCGCGACGTACGCCGACGGGGCATGGAAGCTCACCTCGCTGGAGGAAACCCCCGGGGCCGAACTGCCGGAGTAGGACTGTCCCCAAGGGGAACTGCCCTCTCCGGCGTGCATGCCGTGCCCTACGGCAGTTCCGCGCCCCGCGTCTCGGGGGCATTCCGGGCCATCCACAGCACGGCGGCGAGCACCAGGGCGCCGGTGAGCGCGAAGGTCAGGGGTAGTCCAAGGTAGGGCCAGAGCAGGGACCCGAAGATGAGCGGCACCAGCCCGGCCCCGACCCGGGAGACCGTCGAGGCCCAGCCGAAGCCCGACCCGCGCAGGTGCGTAGGGTAGAGCTCCGAGACGTAGGTGTAGAGCACCGGGATGGCGACCTGGATCAGGAAGCCGAAGGCCAGGAGCCACAGGGTCGCGACCAGGGGCAGTTCGACGGTGAGGGCGAACACGACCAGGACGGCGGCCGAAAGCGGCCCGGTGACCCCGAGGATCCACTTGCGGCCCACCCGCTCCACGAGCAGTGCCGCCGCGATTACGCCGAACAGCCCGATGCCGGTCATGCCGGCCGTCGTGATGAACGCGACCGACTGCTTGTACCCGGCCTCGATGAGGATCTTCGGCATCCAGGTGAGCGCCCCGTAGTACACCAGCAGGATGGTCAGGAAGAGCGACCAGGCCGTAAGGGTCAGCCGCCAGTTGTAGCGCCAGATGCCGGAGAACTGACTGGTGAGCCCGCCCAGGGTCAGCTTCTCCGCCGTGCCGGGCTCGGGCAGCCGCCATGCGACCGGCTCACCGCCGGTGCGCTCGACGAGGGAGTCGATGACCTTCCGGGCCTCCTCCTGCCGGCCCTTCTGCACCAGGTACAGCGGGGATTCAGGGACCGAGCGGCGCACCCAGAACACCAGCAGCGCAGGCAGGACCATCACCAGCATGGCGTACCGCCAGTTCCCGAAGGTCGCCACGAGCAGCGTGGTGACGACGCCGCAGAGGAAGGCTCCGATCGGCCACCAGGCGTCCATGGCGGTGAGCACCCGGCCCCGGTGCCTGCGGGGGGTGAACTCACCGACCAGGGCGTAGTCCACCGGGATGCAGCCGCCCAGGCCGAACCCCGCGGCGAAGCGGAAGATGGAGAACCACACGATGTCGGGGGAGAAGGCGCCGAGGACGGTGAAGACGGAGAAGATCAGCAGGGTCGCGGTGAACGCCGTCCGGCGGCCGATGAGGTCGGCGATGGAGCCCCAGGCGAATGCCCCGAGGGCCATGCCAATCAGGTTCGAGGTGCCCACCCAGGCCGCCTGGCCGGGGGTCAGGCCCCAGTCGGCGGAGAGCAGGGGGATGAGGTAGCCGTTGAGGGTGACATCCCAGGCATCGAACATGAAGCCGAGGCCACCGATCAGGAAGATCCTTCCCTGCACGCGCCAGCGCCACGGAAGGTCCTGGACCACCTGGTCGCCGGTGGGTAATGAAATTGAGGTGCTCACGGTGCCTTCCTGGACGGGCGGGGTGATTGCGAAACTTTACAGCCGCGCGAAGGGGCACTGAAAATGTGTCCCTGGTGATCTGCAACGCAGAAATGCCGAGTTAAAGTCCTGATGACTCTAATCTGTGCAGGTCCGATTCTACGCCGGTCCGGGGCCCTCGCCGGAGCGCCTATAGAATTGGTGCGACCCCCCGCACAGCCACAGTACGGAGATCTGCGTGAGCCCCACCCATCTTGACCGTGTTCCCATCCGCCGGGCCCTGATCTCGGTGTACGACAAGACCGGTCTGGAGGATCTGGCCCGCGGCCTCTCCGCGGCGGGGGTAGCCCTCGTCTCCACCGGCTCCACGGCGTCCCGCATCGCCGCGGCCGGAGTGCCTGTGACCGAGGTGTCCGAGGTCACCGGCTTCCCCGAGTGCCTCGACGGCCGGGTCAAAACCCTCCACCCCAAGATCCACGCCGGCATCCTCGCCGACCGCCGCCGCGACGAGCACGTCGCCCAGCTGGCCGAGCTTGACGTCGAGGCCTTCGACCTCGTCGTCGTGAACCTCTACCCCTTTGTCGAGACGGTCCGCTCCGGCGCCGCCCCCGACGACGTCGTCGAGCAGATCGACATCGGCGGCCCCGCCATGGTGCGCTCCGCCGCGAAGAACCACCCCTCGGTCGCCGTCGTCGTCGACCCGGCCCGGTACGCCGACGTCGTCGCCGCCGCGGAGCAGGGCGGATTCGACCTCGGCGCCCGCCGCCGCCTCGCGGCGCTGGCCTTCGCTCACACCGCCGCCTATGACACCGCGGTGGCGACCTGGACCGCAGCCCAGTTCGGCGATGACACCGAGGGGGACACTTCCGGGAACATCGTGTGGCCTGCCTACGCCGGGCAGGCCCTGGAACGCTCCGAGGTGCTGCGCTACGGCGAGAACCCGCACCAGCCGGCGGCCCTCTACGCCGACAAGGCCGCGGCCCCCGGCATCGCCCAGGCCACCCAGCTGCACGGCAAGGCCATGAGCTACAACAACTTCGTCGACGCCGACGCCGCCCTGCGCGCCGCCTTCGACTTCGATGAGCCCGCAGTGGCGATCATCAAGCATGCCAACCCGTGCGGTGTCGCCGTCGGTGCCGCCGGCGCGGAGGACCCGATCGCCGACGCCCACGCCAAGGCGCACGCCTGCGACCCGGTGTCGGCCTTCGGCGGCGTGATCGCCGCCAACCGGGAGGTCAGCGCCCGCATGGCCGAGGCCGTGAAGGACATCTTCACCGAGGTCGTGATCGCCCCGGGATTCGCCCCCGAGGCCGTGGAGATCCTCTCTCAGAAGAAGAACATCCGCCTCCTCGTCCTGCCCGAGGGCTACCGGCGGGAGCCGGTGGAGCTGCGCCAGGTCTCCGGCGGCGTGCTCGTCCAGCGGGCCGACGCGCTGCAGGCCGACGGCGACGACCCCGCCAACTGGACCCTCGCCGCCGGTGAGCCCGTCGACGAGGCAACCCTCGCCGACCTCGCCTTCGCCTGGCGCGCCTGCCGGGCCGCGAAGTCCAACGCCATCCTGCTGGCCGCGGACGGTGCCTCGGTGGGAGTGGGCATGGGCCAGGTCAACCGCCTCGACTCCTGCCGGCTGGCCGTGGAGCGGGCCAACACGCTCGCCGGCGACGGCGTCGAGCGCGCCCGCGGGTCGGTCGCCGCCTCCGATGCCTTCTTCCCCTTCGCCGACGGCCTGCAGATCCTGCTGGACGCCGGGGTGCGCGCCGTCGTCCAGCCCGGGGGATCGGTGCGTGACTCCGAAGTGATCGACGCCGCAAACGCAGCGGGCGTTCCCCTGTACTTTACCGGCGCACGGCACTTCTTCCACTAGCTCCGGCCAGCCCCTCGGGTAGGTTGGAACCGAGGGATACCCAGAATCCACAGCATCCGAAGACTCCCAGGGAGACGCCAATGGCCAAGATCATTTACACTCACACCGATGAAGCGCCCATGCTGGCAACCTACTCATTCCTGCCGGTCATCGAGGCGTTCGCGTCGACGGCCGGAGTGGACATCGAAACCCGCGACATTTCGCTCTCGGGCCGCATCCTCTCCCTCTTCGGCGACCGCCTCACCGAAGACCAGCAGGTGCCCGACGCGCTGGCCGAACTCGGAGCCCTCGCGAAGACCCCCGAGGCGAACATCATCAAGCTCCCCAATATCAGCGCCTCGATCCCGCAGCTGAAGGCCGCAATCGCCGAGCTGCAGGGCCAGGGCTACGCGCTGCCCGATTATCCGGACGCCCCCGCCACCGACGAGGAGAAGGAAGCCCGCGCCCGCTACGACAAGGTCAAGGGCAGCGCCGTCAACCCCGTCCTGCGCGAAGGCAACTCCGACCGGCGGGCCCCCGCCTCGGTGAAGAACTTCGCCCGCCAGAACCCCCACAGCATGGGCGCGTGGACGCCGGAGTCGAAGACCCGCGTGGCCTCCATGGGCGCCGACGATTTCCGGTCGAATGAGAAGTCGGTCGTTCTCGACGCCGAGGACACCCTCCGTATCCAGTTCGTCGATGCCGACGGCGCCACCACCGTCCTGAAGGAGTCCGTCCCCGTCCTCGCCGGTGAGGTGGTGGACGGCACTGTGATGCGCGTGGCCGCCCTCGACGAGTTCCTGAAGGCACAAGTCGCCCTCGCCAAGCAGGAGGACCTGCTGTTCTCGGTCCACCTGAAGGCCACCATGATGAAGGTCTCGGACCCCATCATCTTCGGGCACGTGGTGAAGGCCTTCCTGCCCGAGCTGTTCGCCACCTACGGCGAGCAGCTGGCCGCCGCCGGCCTCAGCCCGAGCAACGGCCTCGCCTCGATCCTGGGTGGGCTCGACGCGCTGCCCGCCGACGTGCGCGACGGCGTGAAGGCCGCCATCGAGAAGGGCATGGCCGAGGGCCCGAAGCTGGCCATGGTCGACTCCGACCGGGGCATCACCAACCTCCACGTGCCCAGCGACGTGATCGTCGACGCCTCCATGCCGGCGATGATCCGCAGCTCCGGACACATGTGGGGGCCGGACGGATCGGAAGCCGACACGCTCGCGGTCATCCCCGACAGCAGCTACGCCGGCATCTACACGGCGGTCCTCGATGACTGCCGGGCCAACGGCGCCTTCGACCCCACCACCATGGGCACCGTCCCGAACGTCGGACTGATGGCACAGGCCGCCGAGGAATACGGCAGCCACGACAAGACCTTCGAGATCGCCGCGGCCGGCACCGTACAGGTCCTCGACCGCGCGGGAACCGTCCTCATCGAGCACGAGGTCCAGCCGGGCGACATCTGGCGGGCCTGCCAGACCAAGGATGCGCCCATCCGCGATTGGGTCAAGCTCGCCGTGACGCGCGCCCGTGCGTCGGGAATGCCCGCTGTGTTCTGGCTCGACGAGAGCCGCGCCCACGACGCCAACCTCATCGCCAAGGTCCGGGAGTACCTCGGGGAGCACGACACCGAGGGCCTGCAGATCGAGATCATGACCCCGGAAAAGGCCACCGCCTTCACCCTGGAGCGGATCCGCAAGGGAGAGGACACCATCTCGGTGTCCGGCAACGTCCTGCGCGACTACCTCACCGACCTGTTCCCGATCCTCGAGCTGGGGACCAGCGCCAAGATGCTCTCGGTGGTTCCCCTCATGAACGGCGGCGGACTCTTCGAGACCGGCGCCGGCGGGTCGGCGCCGAAGCACGTCCAGCAGTTCCTGAAGGAGAACCACCTCCGCTGGGACAGCCTCGGTGAGTTCCTCGCACTGGCCGTGAGTTTCGAGCACCTCGCGGTGTCGACCGGAAATGCGCGCGCGCAGATCCTCGCCGACACCCTTGACCGGGCCACCGGCACGTTCCTGCTTGAGAACAAGTCGCCGAGCCGCCGGGTCGGCGAGATCGACAACCGCGGCAGCCACTTCTACCTGGCGCGGTACTGGGCGCAGGAACTCGCCCAGCAGACCGAGGACACCGAACTGGCGCAGGCCTTCTCCGTGGTCGCCGAGGCGCTGGCGTCCAATGAGGAGACGATCGTCGCCGAACTCCTCGCCGTGCAGGGCTCGCCCGTCGACATCGCCGGCTACTACCACCCCGACGTCACCAAGGTGGCCTCCGCGATGCGTCCGTCGCAGAAGCTCCAGGAAGTCCTGGCGATCCTCGCCGCCTGACGGGCCACCCGGCTCCAACGACCGGCAACCGTCCACCCGAAAAGGCCGCTCCCGCATCCGCGGGGGCGGCCTTCTCGGGTTGAAAGGACGGCCCTACACCGAATCGTTGGCGTAGCGCAGCCCCAGCTGGGCCCGGATCCCGTCAAGCAGGTGCATGGTGGTGAGCGTGTCCGCCAGCGGCATGGTGGGGCTCTCGATCAGCCCGGCCTGGATGCAGCGGGTGGTCTCCCGCAGCTCGTAGGTGTACCCGGCGCCCACGGAGTCGAAGGTTTCGGTCCGCAGCTCGCCGCCCTGCGGCTGGACCGTGAGCTCGCGCGGGTTGTGGAGCGGCCCGCCGCCGGTGCGCAGCCAGCCGCCGCTGCCGGCAACGGTTGCGGAGGCCGGGCCAAGGGCGCCGAGGGAGGAGGTCAGCTGGGCCTGGGCGCCCCCTTCATAGCTGAGCGTCACGGCGTTCTGGACGTCCACCCCGTCCCCGTTCAGTTCCCCGGAGGCGGAGACCGACGCGGGGAAGCCGAGGGCGCCGACGGCCCACGTGAGGGGGTACACGGTGAGGTCGAGCAGCGCTCCGCCGCCGGCGGCGGGGTCCCAGATCCGGCTGGACGGGTTGTAGCCTGCGGGGAAGCCGAGGTCGGCCTGCACCCAACGGATCTCGCCCAGTTCGCCGGAGGCGATGATGTCCAGGGCGCGGTTGACGCTGGGCAGGAAGCGCGTCCACACGGCCTCCATCAGGAATCGGCCGCGGGCGGCGGCGAGGTCGATCAGGACCGCGGCCTCGGCCGCGTTGACGGTGAAGGGCTTTTCGCACAGGACGTGCTTGCCGCTGGCCAGGGCAGCGCGGGCCACCTCGAAGTGCTGTGCGTGCGGGGTGGTGACGTAGACGACGTCGACGTCCGGGTCGTCGAAGAGCTGCTGGTACCCGGGCACCCCGCCGGCATCCCCGTAGCTGGCGGCGAAGCCGAACCGCCCGGCGAACTCACGGGCCCGGTCGGCGCTGCGGGAGCTCACGGCGTGCAGGACGGCGTCCTCAAGCAGGGCGATGTCCGCGGTGACCTTCGAGGCGATGCCGCCGGTGGCCACGACCCCCCACCGCAGGGGGCGGCCGGTGGCCGCCAGGGGGCTGGGCGCCCCGGGCCCGGCGCAGGGAGGCTGAACAACGAATCGCTGGTGAGGTGTCATGACCTCATCCTTTCGGCGAAAGCCCCCGCGGTCCAGCGCCGACGCCGTGTCCGGGTCCGCGCCACGGCTGCTTCCGGTGGCTGGCCCGGTGCCCGGTCCGGTATCCGGCGGGACAAGAAGAAATCCCGGTACCGCCGAGGCGGTACCGGGATTCCCCGCTCAGCCCGTCGCAGGGCCGGATCTAAAAGGTTACTTGACGATCTCGGAGAGCGTGGGATCGTCGGCGTAGGCCTCTGCTGCGTTTTCCTTGGTGACGATCTGCGGCTCGAGCAGGTAGGCCGGAACGACCTTCACGCCGTTGTCGTAGGACTCTTCGTCGTTGACTTCCAGCTCCTCGCCGGCAGCAAGGCCTTCGACCATGGTGATGGAGTGCTCCACCAGGTCGCGGGTGTCCTTGTTGATGGTCGAGTACTGCTCGCCCGCGATGATCGACTTGACCGACTCAACCTCGGAGTCCTGGCCGGTGACGATGGGGATGTCCTTGCCAGCGGCCTTCACCGAGGTGAGGATGGCGCGGGCCAGGGTGTCGTTGGGGGACAGGACGCCGTGGAGTTCCTCGGAGTCGTAGTTTCCGGAGAGCAGGGTGTCCATGCGGCGCTGGGCGTTCTCCGCCTTCCAGCCCTGAGTGACTGCCTGGTTGAACTCGGTCTGGCCGGAGACGACGTTCAGCGTGCCGTCGTCGATCTTTGGCTTGAGGACGCTCATCGCACCGTCGAAGAAGACCTGGGCGTTGGCATCGTCGGGGGATCCAGCGAACAGCTCGACGTTGTAGGGTCCTTCGCCCTTCTCTGCCATTCCGTCGAGCAGGGCCTGGCCCTGCAGCTCGCCGACCTGGAAGTTGTCGTAGGCCACGTAGTAGTCGACGTTCTCCGTGTTCGTGAGGAGGCGGTCGTACGCGATGACGGTGATGCCGGCCTCGGCGGCCTGTGACAGCTGGCTACCCAGCTGGGCGCCGTCGATGGCACCGACAATCAGGACCTCGACGCCGTTGGTGATCATGGAGTTGATCTGGTTCTGCTGCTCCGAAACACCGCCGTTGGCGAACTGCACGTCGGGCTCGTAACCGGCCTCGGTCAGGCCGTCGTTGAACAGCTTTTCGGCCAGGACCCAGTTCTCCGAGGTCTTCTGGGGAAGGGCGACGCCGATCGCGGTGCCTTCCTCGAAGCCTCCGGCGGCCGCTTCGCCGCCACCGCCGCCGCCCTCGTTGCCGGTGCCCGCATCTTCACGGCCGCAGGAGGTCAGCGCGAGCGCCGAGATTGCAGCGACTGCCGCAAAGGATTTTGCGAAATTACGCATTCCATTCTCTTTCTTTAGCTTGCTTTTTTCGGACGGTTGAAACTTGTCGGGCGCCACCGTGAAGGTGCCGGCCGTCAGGATTTGGAGATGACTTCCTTGGTGGAAATCGACTGCTCGCTGTCGGGGCTCCGGACCTCGCTCGGCAGGTCCGGCTTGGACTTGTTGCCGAAGTTGCGGGTCAGGAGGCCGGTGATTGAGGGCTTGCCCTGGGTCTTGTTGTAGACGTCGAAGGCGACGGCGACGAGCAGCACGAGACCCTTGATGATCTGGGTCATGTCCGCGCCGATACCCAGCAGCTGCAGGCCGTTGTTCAGCACGGCCATCACCAGGCCGCCGATGATCGAGCCGATGACCGTACCCACGCCGCCGGTCACCGCGGCGCCGCCGATGAAGACCGCAGCGATAGCGTCAAGCTCCCAGCCGACGCCGTCGAACGGGCCGGAGGCGGTGGAGCGGCCCACGAAGATCATGCCGGCCAGGGCCGCCAGGATGGACATGTTCATCATGACCATGAAGTTGACCTTCTTGCTCTGGACTCCGGAGAGCTCAGCGGCGTGCCGGTTGCCGCCGACGGCGTACACGTGGCGGCCGGCGATGGTCTTGTTCGAGATGAAGCCGAAGATCACGACCAGGGCGCCGAGGATCAGGCCCGGGATCGGGAAGGAGGTGCCGGGACGGCCGGTGGCGAACAGGTAGGTCGCGTACAGGATGGCTGCGGAGATCAGCCCCACCTTGACGAGGGAGACCCACATCTCGGGGACCTCGGCGCCGACCCGGGCCAGGCGCTTGCGGCTGCGGAGTTCGCTGTAGATGACGAAGGCGACAAGGAGCAGGCCCAGCAGGACCGTGAGGTTGTTGTACCCGGTGACCGGGCCGACCTCGGGGAGGTAGCCGGAGCCGATGTACTGGAAGCCCTCGGGAACCGGGACCGTGTTGGACTTGCCGACGAACTGGTTGGCGCCGCGGAAGAGCAGCATGCCGGCGAGGGTCACGATGAACGCCGGTATCCCGACATAGGCGACCCAGAAGCCCTGCCAGGCCCCGATCAGGGCGCCCAGAAGCAGGCCGACGAGGATCCCGCCGAACCACGGCAGGCCCCAGTCACGCATGGCGATCGCCACGACGATGCCGGCGAAGGCCGCCACGGAACCGACGGAGAGGTCGATGTGCCCGGCGATGATGACCAGCACCATCCCGATCGCGAGGATCAGGATGTAGGAGTTGCCGTTGAAGAGGTTCATCATGTTGCCGGAGGTCAGCGTCTTGCCTCCGGTCTGCCACTGGAAGAAGATGACCAGCGCGATCAACGCGAAGATCATCCCGAACTGGCGGGTGTCTCCGCCGAAGATTTTCTTGAGGGAATTCATGGTTGGCGTCCTAGGGGCTTCGGTCAGGCAGCTTTTTTGCTGGCGGTCATCAATTTCATGAGGGATTCCTGGCTTGCGTCCTCCCGGGCGATCTCACCGGTGATGGCACCCTCAAAGATTGTGTAAATACGGTCGGACAGCCCGAGCAGTTCAGGAAGCTCGGAGGAGATGACGATGACTCCCTTGCCCTGCGAGGCGAGGCGCTGGATAATCCCGTAGATCTCGAACTTGGCACCGACATCGATGCCGCGGGTGGGCTCATCGAGGATCAGCAGCTCGGGGTCGGTGAACATCCACTTCGACAGGACCACCTTCTGCTGGTTCCCGCCCGAGAGCTTCGCGACGCCCTCGTTGACGCTGGGCGTCTTGGTGCGCAGCGACTTGCGGTATTCCTCCGCAATCTTGTACTCCTCGTCCTTATCGACGACGAGGTTGCGGGTAATCTTCTTCAGGTTCGCTGAGACGGTGGTCGACTTGATGTCGTCGAGCAGGTTCAGGCCGAGGGACTTGCGGTCCTCGGTGACGTACGCCAGGCCGGCCTCGATGGCCTGGGGCACGGACTTCAGCGTCACCTCCTTGCCGTTGATGAAGATCTGTCCGGATTTGAAGTTGCCGTAGGAGCGGCCGAAGACGGAGCGCGCTAGTTCGGTGCGTCCGGCGCCCATGAGGCCGGCGAACCCGACGATCTCGCCGCGGCGCACGGAGAAGTTCGAACCCTTGGCGACGAGCCGGTCGGGGACCGAGGGGTGGCCGACGGTCCAGTCGCGCACCTCGAAGAACACCTCGCCCAGCTTCGGGGTGTGCTCCGGGAAGCGGGATTCGAGGGAGCGGCCGACCATGCCGCGGATGATGCGGTCCTCGTCGACGCCGTCCTCCTTCACATGGAGGGTTTCGATCGACTTGCCGTCGCGGATGATCGTGATCGAGTCGGCGATCTGCTCGATCTCGTTGAGCTTGTGGGAGATCATGATGCACGAGATGCCTTTGGAGCGCAGCCCGGACATGAGGTCCAGGAGGTGCTGGGAGTCGGTCTCGTTCAAGGCGGCGGTGGGCTCGTCGAGGATGAGCAGCTTCACCGACTTGCTGAGCGCCTTGGCGATCTCGACGAGCTGCTGCTTGCCGACGCCGATGTCCTTGATCTTGGTGGTGGGGTGTTCGGAGAGTCCCACCCGGGCCATCAGTTCGAGGGTTTCGCGGTTGACCTTGTCCCAGTCGATGACCCCGAAGCGGGTCGGCTCATTGCCTAGGAAGATGTTCTCGGCGATGGAGAGCTCGGGGATGAGGGCCAGTTCCTGGTGGATGATGACAATGCCGGCGGCCTCGCTGGAGCGGATGTCCTTGAACTGGACCTCGGAGCCCTGGAAGATGATCGATCCGGAGTAGTCCCCGTAGGGGTACAGGCCGGACAGGACCTTCATCAGGGTGGACTTGCCGGCGCCGTTCTCGCCGCAGATCGCATGGATCTCGCCGGCACGCACAGTGATCGAAACATCGGAAAGGGCCTTGACGCCAGGGAATTCCTTGGTGATCGATCGCATCTCAAGGATTGTGTGGTTCTCCATTGAAGCCTCCCGGCAATGACGGCGTTGTCTCGGTGCAGGCCTCCGAAGCGACCCAAAAGAATTGAACCCTGCCCCTACGCTTGCCGTCAAGTCTTGAACGCAAGACGCAGTGTTTTGACTCCTAACAGTTACGAAGGGACCAGCGGGATGACCGCGCGTGCCGGCTGCGACAGGACGACGGCGGCGCCCCCGAGCGCCTCGGCCCGGTCCCCGAGCGCGGACATGTGAACGCTCGTCGTCTCGCCGACAATGGGCACTGAGTGGCGCAGGAGGCCGCGGCGGATGGGGTTCAGCAGGATGTCCCCGAGCCCCGTCAGGGGCCCGCCCATCACGACCACTTCGGGGTTGATCAGGTTCGCCACGTGGGCCACGGCCCGCCCGATGGCCAGCCCGGCGTCGTCGATCACGCGCAGGGCCGCGGTGTCACCGCCCAGGGCCAGTTCGACAATGCCCTGGGTGTCCACCGGCTGGCCGGATCCACGGTTGAGCAGTTCGATCATGGTGGAGGTCGAGGCGACGGTTTCGAGGCAGCCGCGGTTGCCGCACCGGCACACCAGCCCGTGCTCGCTGATCGTTGTGTGCCCGAGCTCTCCGGTGATCCCCACATTGCCGTAGAAGAGCGAGCCGTTGAGGATCAGGCCCGCCCCGATGCCGGAGCCGACCTTCATGAACATGAGGTTCTCCACCCGGCTGTGCTGGCCCCAGGTGATCTGGGCCAGGGCGCCGAGGTTGGCGTCGTTCTCGATGTAGACGGGCATACCGAGCCGGGCGCCGAAGGTCTCCCGGATGTTGATCCCGACCCACTCGGGCAGGATCGCGCCCTGCACCACGGTGCCGGTGCGCCGGTCGATCGGGCCGGGAATGCCGATACCGGCGCCGAGCACTGCCGACCGGGAAATGCCGGCCTGGCTCAGCACCGTGTCGAGCAGGTCCGCGGCGACCCGAAGGCCCTCCGCCGCGCTGTGCCCGAGGGGCAGGGCCGCGGCCTGCTCGCGCAGGATGCGGTAGTCGAGTCCCGCGAGCACCACCCGCACGTGGCGGCGGCCGATGTCGATTCCGGCGGCAACCGATCCGTTGTCATTGAGGATGACGGAAAGGGCCCGCCGCCCCGAACTCGTGGTGGGGACGGTGGTGACGATCCCGCTCCCGGCCATCACCTTGACGATGTTCGAGACCGTGGCGGTCGAGAGTCCGGTCTGGCGGGCGAGTTCCGCCTGCGTCTGGGGGCCTCCGTTGACCAGGGCCCGGATGATGCGCTGCTGGTTCTGTTCCCGGAGTGCTGACTGGGATCCCGGCCGCGGAAGCAGTGCGCCGGGGTGGATCCTCGTCGTCGAGGCGGGTTCTGCGCGCATGTATCCAAGGGTGCCTCAGCGCCCGCTTGTAGTCAAGAAGTTAACGCAGCTTGGTGCTGCTGTGCGAGGCTGCGGTAGCTCAACGCGTTCTCCCGGATTCCGGCCACCTCTTCATCGGAGAGTGGCCGGCGGACCTTCCCGGGGACGCCGGCCACGAGCGAGCGGGGCGGGACGACCGTCCCCTCGAGCACGACGGCGCCAGCGGCCACCAGCGACTCCGACCCGATGACCGCCCCGTTGAGCACCGTGGCGTTCATGCCGATCAGGCAATCGTTTTCGATTGTGCAGCCGTGGACCACGGCGCCGTGGCCGACGCTGACCCCGCTGCCGATGGTCGTGGGGAAGCCCGGATCGGCATGGACCACCACATTGTCCTGGAGGTTACTTCCCTCGCCCACCCGGATGGGCGCGGTATCGGCGCGCACGCTGACCCCATAGAAGGCGCTGGCCGACTCGCCGAGCACCACGTCGCCGATGATCGATGCGGTGGGTGCCGTGAATGCCGTGCCGGCGATGCTCGGACTGGTTCCGTTGATGCTGATGAGGTGGGCCATACGGCCAGCATAGGGGAGGGGCAGGGTGCGGGTCCGGGCGGAGGCGGCCTAGTTGAACACGATGGTCCGGTGCCCGTCGAGCAGGACCCGGTGTTCGGCGTGCCACTGCACGGCCTGCACCAAAGCGCGGCCCTCCAGTTCCCGGCCGATCGCCACGAACTGCTCGACGCTGCGGGCGTGGTCGACCCGGATCACTTCCTGTTCGATGATCGGGCCCTCGTCAAGGGCCCCGGTGACGTAGTGCGCCGTGGCGCCGATCAGCTTCACGCCGCGGGCATGCGCCTGGTGGTAGGGGCGCGCCCCCTTGAAGGAGGGCAGGAAGGAGTGGTGGATGTTGATGGCCCGCCCGCGCAGGTCGGCGCAGAGGCGGTCGCTGAGGATCTGCATGTACCGGGCGAGCACCACGAGGTCGATCCGGTGTTCAAAGATGAGCGCGCGCAGCTGCTCCTCGGCGTCTTCCTTCGTCTCCGGGGTCACGGGGATGTGGTGGAACTCCACCCCGTAGAACGCGGCGAGGTCCGCAAGGTCGGGATGGTTCGAGACGATCACCGGAACCTCGATGGGCAGCGTGCCGGAGCGGTGCTGGAACAGCAGGTCGTTGAGGCAGTGGGCGGCCTTCGAGACCAGGATCAGCGTCCGGGTGGGCGTGCCGTCCACGTTGAGCTCCCAGTCCATACCGAAGGAACGGGCGACCGGCTCCAGCTGCCGGCGCAGTTCGGCCTCCCCGGCGTCCGTGGCCAGTGCCACGCGCATGAAGAAGGTTCCCGTGTCCGCGCTCCCGTACTGCTGGGACTCGGTGATGTTCGCACCGGCGGCGACGAGGGCCCCGGACACTCCGTGGACAATGCCCGGCCGGTCGGGGCAGGAGAGCGTGAGGGAATAGGAGCTCGATGCTGGTGCGGTCACCGTCCAAGGCTACCGGGGTCCTGGGCTACCGGGCAGGCACCGGTTCCCGGGAGCCCAGAACCTTCAGCGCCGCCCCGGCCGCGGCGCGGCCCGCGCGGGTGGCCCCCACCGTGGAGGCGGACGCGCCGTAGCCGACCATCAGGAGGCGCTCCTCGCGCATCACCCGGACGCCGTCCATGCGGATGCCCCCGCCGGGTTCGCGCAGGTGCAGCGGGGCCAGGTGGTCGATCGAGGCCCGGAAGCCGGTGGCCCACAGCACGACGTCGACGGGTTCGTAGGTGCCGTCCTCAAGCTCGACGCCGTGTTCGGTGAGCCGCCGCATCGGCCCGCGGGAGATGAGGATTCCCGCCTCGATGCCGGCCGCGTACTGCGCCGTGAGGGAGATGCCCGTGGTGCCCACGACACTCTTCGGGGGAAGCCCGGCGCGGGTGCGGGCGTTGACCGCGGCCTCGATCTCCCGCCCCCACTCCGGGGTGAAGTCCCGGTCGAGCCATTCCACCGGCCGGCGGGTGCTCCAGATCGTGCTCGCCCCGGCGTCGTTGAGCTGGAGCAGGAACTGGGCCGCCGAGGTTCCCCCACCGACCACGAGGACCCGCTTGCCGGTGAAATCGGGAGCGGCCCGGAACCCGTGGGTGTGAAGCTGCTGGCCGCGGAAAAGGTCCCGCCCCGGATAGTAGGGCAGGTAGGGGCTGTCCCAGGTGCCCGTGGCGTTGATGACGGCCCGTGCCCGCCAGGAGATGCCCCCGCGGCCGGTGACCTCAAGGCGCTCTCCGCCGTCGATGCGGTCGACGCGGGCCACGCGCGCCGGGCGCAGCACCGGCAGTCCGAACTCGGCCTCATAGGCGCCGTAGTAGCGGGTCACGACGGCCGAGGACGGCTCCTTCGGGTTGGGGGTATCGAAGGGCAGGCCCGGCAGCGGGTGGAGTCCGTGGGCGGCATCGAAGGTCAGCGACGGCCAGCGGTGGCGCCAGGCGCCTCCGGGGCCCTCGTTCGCGTCGAGCATCACGAAGCCGCTGCCCGGCTCGATCCCGTGCTTGCGCAGATAATAGCCACTGCTCAGGCCGGCCTGGCCGGCACCGATGACGACGATATCCGTCTCGCGCACTTCGTTGTCCACTATCCCGCCCTGTTCCACCGGCGTCGGCACCGGCATCCATCGGCCCGGCGGAGACCGGGCATGTGAACGGTGCAACCGGCCCAAATCCACGTGTATTCCGGTGCCGCCCCCAGAAGTGGCCCGCCATGAGGAGCATCACACTGCCGGGCAGGCCTCCCCGGCGCCGAGTCGGTAACCGCGCCGGTGAGGGCGCCGGTGAGGGCGCCGGTGAGGGCGCCGGTGAGGGCGCCGGTGACGGCGCCGGTGCCGCCGCCGGGAGCGCGGCCGGGAGCGGAAAGGTGCGCCGGGACCCGCCGGCCGGGTGGCACCGTCCGGAGCGCTGCGGCTAGGATAGGTGGCGCCGCGACTGGCGTAGGGTGGGCAACCACCGGGAAGCGGCACGCACTGCGGGGAGCCGGGCGAGGGCCCGAAAGACTCCGCGGGGCACTGTGCCAACCACGGATCGCACGCCTGGGCCGGGGGTTACTTCCGCCGCTGAGCGCCGCCCCGAGTGGGCTGCACCACAGTGCTGCGGGTAGCCTGAGCTGTAAAGCACCCCACCACCGAAGGACCTTCCGTGACCACTTCGCCCCTGACCGATTCCGTCACCAACGCCCCGCTGTCCGAGATCGACCCGGAGATCGCCGCGGTCCTGCGCGACGAGCTGGGCCGCCAGCGGGACACCCTCGAAATGATCGCCTCCGAAAACTTCGCCCCCCGCGCCGTGCTTGAGGCCCAGGGCTCGGTCCTGACCAACAAGTACGCCGAGGGCTACCCGGGACGCCGCTACTACGGCGGCTGCGAGCACGTCGACGTCGCCGAAAACCTCGCCATTTCCCGCGTCAAGGAGCTGTTCGGCGCCGAGTACGCCAACGTGCAGCCCCACTCGGGCGCGCAGGCCAACGCCGCCGCCCTCGCCGCCATGATCCGGCCGGGCGACAAGATCATGGGCCTCTCGCTGGCCCACGGCGGGCACCTCACCCACGGCATGAAGCTGAACTTCTCCGGCAAGCTCTACGAGGTCGCCGCCTACGGTGTCGAGGAGGACACCCACCGGCTCGACATGGACCGGGTCCGCGCCCAGGCGCTCGCCGAGAAGCCCGACGTCCTCATCGCAGGCTGGTCCGCGTACCCGCGCCACCTCGACTTCGAGGCGTTCCGCTCCATCGCCGACGAGACCGGTGCGCTCCTGTGGACCGACATGGCCCACTTCGCCGGACTCGTGGCCGCGGGCCTGCACCCCAGCCCGGTCCAGTACTCCGACGTGGTGACCTCGACCGTCCACAAGACCCTCGCCGGACCACGCTCCGGAGTCATCCTGGCCAAGCAGGACTGGGCCAAGAAGCTCAACTCGAGCGTCTTCCCGGGCCAGCAGGGCGGGCCGCTGATGCACGTCATCGCCGCAAAGGCCACCGCCTTCAAGATTGCCGGATCCGCCGAATTCAAGGAACGCCAGGAGCGAGTCCTCGAGGGCGCCCGGATCATCGCTGAGCGCCTCACCGGGTCCGACGTCACCGAGCACGGCGTCTCCGTCCTGACCGGCGGCACGGACGTGCACCTGGTGCTTGTCGACCTGCGCAACTCGAGCCTCGACGGGCAGCAGGCGGAGGACCTCCTCCACTCGGTCGGCATCACCGTCAACCGCAACGCCGTTCCCTTCGATCCGCGGCCTCCCATGGTCACCTCCGGGCTGCGCATCGGCACCCCGGCGCTGGCCACGCGCGGGTTCGGTGCCGCCGAGTTCACCGAGGTCGCCGAAATCATCGCCGCGGCCCTCAAGCCGTCCCCCGACGTCGCCGCCCTGCGGGCACGGGTGTCGGCCCTCGCCGCCAACTTCCCGCTGTACCCGGGCCACGAGGAGTGGTAGGAGAACTCCCCGCGGGCGCCGCCTCCTCCCGGGCGGCGGCGTCCGGGGAGTTCGACATTCCCAGCGTGGAATGCTGCTTCACCGGGTGCTGTGACCGCGGGAAGGCGTTCCTTCTTGAACTGATCGAGACCCCTGAAACGACCGGAGAACGTTCATGAGCACCACCACCGCCCGCGTCCTCGACGGCAAGGCCACGGCCGCCGCGATCAAGGACGAGCTCGCCGTGCGGGTCCGCGAGCTCGCCGCCCGCGGCGTGCAGCCCGGGCTCGGCACCGTCCTCGTAGGGGACGACCCGGCCAGCAGATCCTATGTCGCAGGGAAGCACCGCGACTGCGCCCAGGTCGGCATCCGTTCCATCCGCCGGGACCTGTCCGAGTCCATCACGCAGGAGGAGCTCGAGGCGGTCATCGACGAACTCAACGCCGACGACGACACCACCGGGTACATCGTCCAGCTTCCCCTGCCGAAGCACATCGACACGAACCGCATCCTGGAGCGGATCGACCCCGACAAGGACGCCGACGGCCTGCACCCGACCAACCTGGGCCGGTTGGTGCTCAATGTGGGCGCGCCGATGGCCTCGCCGCTGCCGTGCACGCCCAACGGCATCATCGAGCTGCTGCGGCGCCACGGCATCGAACTCGCCGGGCGCAACGTGCTGGTCGTCGGACGCGGTGTCACCGTCGGCCGGCCGCTTGGGCTCCTCCTGACCCGCAAGGCGGTCAACGCCACGGTCACCCTCGCCCACACGGGCACCACCGACCTCGAGGACCACCTCGCGCGGGCCGACGTCGTCGTGGCCGCGGCGGGCTTCCCCGGAATGATCAAGGCGGCGCAGCTGAAGCCCGGGGCGATCGTGCTCGACGTCGGGGTCACCCGGATCGAGGAGCCCGAGACGGGCAAGGCGGTCCTTTCCGGCGACGTCGAACCTGCCGCGGCCGAGGTCGCCGGCTGGCTGTCACCCAACCCCGGCGGCGTCGGGCCCATGACCCGGGCAATGCTGCTGGCCAACGTCGTCGACGCCGCCGAGCGCCGGCTCTAGCCGCAAGCTCGCCCGAAAACGACAACCGCACCGGAAATATCCGGTGCGGTTGTCGTTTCCGGATACGAGCGTCGTCGTCGGGTGCGCTGGCCGTCCACCCGCCGCTCTCCTGCCCGGATTGGCTAGTCCCAATGGCTTTTCTGGCCTAGGCTTGGCTGGTGCCTCCCAACCTCACCGCTGAGCCTGTTATTGCCGCGCGCGCCCTGAGCAAGCACTACGGCGAGTTCGCCGCCGTCGACGGGATCTCCTTCGAGGTGCCGGCCGGGGAGGCCTTCGGGCTGCTGGGCCCCAACGGAGCCGGCAAGTCGACAACGATGAAGATGATCGGCGGGGTCTCCCAGCGCACCTCCGGCGAGCTCTCCATCATGGGCCTCGACCCCGAACGGCACGGCCCCGAGGTCCGTGCCCACCTTGGCGTCGTGCCGCAGCAGGACAACCTCGACGAGGAACTGCGGGTCCGCGACAACCTCCTGGTCTACGGGCGCTACTTCGGCCTGCCGATGAGCTACCTGAAGCCCAAGGCCGACGAGCTCCTTGAGTTCGCGCAGCTGACCGAGAAGGCCGGCGCCAAAGTCGACTCGCTCTCGGGCGGCATGAAGCGCCGGCTGACCATCGCGCGGTCGCTGATCAACGAGCCGAAGATCCTGCTCCTCGACGAGCCCACGACGGGCCTGGACCCGCAGGCCCGCCACATCCTCTGGGACCGGCTCTTCCGCCTCAAGGAATCCGGGGTCACGCTGATCCTGACGACCCACTACATGGACGAGGCCGAACAGCTGTGCGACCGCCTGGTGGTCGTGGACAAGGGCAGGATCATGGCCGAGGGGTCGCCGGCCACCCTCATCCGGGAACACTCGACCCGCGAGGTGCTCGAACTGCGGTTCGGCTCCGAACGCAACACCACCGTGGCGGCCGACCTCGAGGGCATCGGGGAGCGGCTCGAGACCCTGCCCGACCGGGTCCTGATCTATGCCTCCGACGGCGAGGCGGCCCTCGAGCAGGTCACCGCCCGCGGCCTCCACCCCATCACCTCCCTGGTGCGCCGGTCCTCCCTCGAGGACGTGTTCCTGCGCCTGACCGGAAGGAGCCTCGTTGACTGAGCACCGCACCGGTGCCCGCCCCGCGGCCCCCTCCGGCACGCCGGGACCGGGGGGCGCCCATCCACCTGAGATTTCGGCCGCCCGGGCACGTGCCTTCGGCTCCTGGTACTACGCCGAACATGTCCTGCGGGTCATGAACAGCTACCGGTGGACAATCCTCGCCTCGAGCGTGGGCACTCCGGTGATGTACCTCTTCGCCATGGGCGTGGGCCTGGCCAGCCTGGTCGACAGCTCCGGGGCCGGGACGTTCGGCGGCGTGAGCTACCTCGCCTTCCTCGCCCCCGCCCTGCTGGCCTCGGCCGCCCTGATGGCGGCGACGAACGAATTCACCTACCCGGTGATGGACGGCTTCAAGTGGCGCCGGGTCTACTACGGCCCGCACGCCTCGCCGCTGGGCACCCACCAGATCGTCAACGGCCACATCATCGCCGTCACCCTGAGGCTGGCGGTGATGTCGGTCATCTACTTCGCCATCGTGGCCCTCTTCGGGGCCTCGCCGTCGCCCTGGGGCTGGGTCGCCGTGCCCGTCGCGGTGCTCAGCGGCCTGGCCTTCGGCGTGCCCCTGATGGCCTACGCGGCAAGCCTCACCGAGGACAAGGGCCAGTTCGCCCTGGTGATGCGGTTCATCGCCACCCCGCTGTTCCTGTTCTCCGGAACCTTCTTCCCGCTCGACACCCTTCCGCTGCTGCTGCGCTGGATCGGCTGGATCTCACCGCTGTGGCACGGCACGGAGCTGGGGCGGGCCCTGACCTACGGGCATGCCATCCCGCCGGGCCTCGCCGCGGTCCACCTGATCTTCCTGATCGCCCTGACGGTGCTCGGCTGGCGCCTGGCCCAGCGGACCTTCGCCCGAAGGCTGGGCGCATGACAAACCCGCTCTCCGTCGAGGACTACCGGCTCACCGGCCGCACACGCACCCTGGGCGCCCTGTATTCGCGCAACGCCCGCGCCGTCATCGCCCGCGGCCTGCGCGCCACGAAGAGCAGCAACTGGATGGTGATGGTCTCCGGTTTCTTCGAACCGGTGCTGTACCTGCTGTCGATGGGCGTGGGCCTCGGCGCGCTCGTGGGCACGGTGACCGGCCCCGGCGGTTCCGAGATCAGCTACGCCGCGTACATCGCCCCGGCCCTGCTGGCGGTGTCCGCCATGAACGGCGCCGTCTACGACAGCACCTGGAACGTCTTCTTCAAGATGAACTTCGCCAAGCTGTACCAAGGGATGCTCTCGACCTCGCTCGGGCCGCTCGACGTCGCCATCGGCGAGATCTTCCTGGCCCTGCTGCGCGGGGCGCTCTACGCGACGGGGTTCACGGCGGTGATGGGCGTGATGGGCCTCATCACCACGCCGTGGGCGCTGCTGATGATTCCCGCCTCGGTGCTGATCGCCTTCGGGTTCGCGGCGTTCGGCATGGCCATCACCAGCTTCATGAAGACCTTCCAGCAGATGGAGTGGGTGAACTTCGTGATGCTGCCCATGTTCCTGTTCTCTGCGACCTTCTACCCGCTGAGCGTTTACCCGCAGCCCATCCAGGTGTTCATCCAGGCCCTGCCGCTCTGGCACGGTGTCGAACTCCTCCGGCAGATCAGCGCCGGGGTGTTCACCGCGGCCACCGGGGTCCACGTGCTGTACTACGCCGCCATGATCGCTATCGGCGTGGTGCTCACCACCGGGCGGCTGCGGGCGCTGTTCCTCAAATAGCGGTGCCGGCCCGCGGGACCGGCACCGACCCGCGGTGCACCGGCATGCAGTGGCGGACCCCGCACGGTGGCGCATACTGTGCACATGAATTCCGCCCGGCGCGACCGCACCCTCCCCGTCCTGCTCGCGGTGCTCGGCCTCCTCGTGGTGGTTGCCCTGGCCGTCGTGTTCTCCCGCGGGGAGGTGAAGCTGCTCGATGCCTCCACTCCCGGCGGTGTGGTCCAGCGCTACTCCGCGGCGGTGATCGACGGGGATGATGAGGCCGCGGCCGCCTACCTCACGGAGCAGTCCGAGCCCTGCGACGAGTTCCATACCCCCACCGAGGACAACCTTCGAATCAGCCTCGTCGCGACCCGGGAGCGGGAGAACACCGCGGACGTCGAGGTGTCGATCGTGACCTTCGATGCCGGCGGTCCCTTCGGCTCCTCGGAATACGAATCCCGGGATGAGTTCGGCCTCGTCCGCGACAACGGCGGCTGGCTCATCGAGCGGGCCCCGTGGCAGCTGCGCGTGTGCGACGCCGGTTCGGAGGCCCGGTGAGCACCGGCACGCGGGCCGCCCCCGGGCGGAGCGCTGCTCAGCCGGTCCTGCGCCGGCTGATCGTCTTCACGCTGCTCTTCGCTCTGGTGCTCATCGGCGCCGGCGGCCTCACCGGACTGCTCGGGCGGCTCCTCAACTCCGGCGACGTGCTGGTCGCGGACGATGTCGCCGGCCTGGCCCGCTCGCTGGCCTTCACCCTCGTCGGCGGACCGCTGGCCGCCCTCCTGTGGTGGGCCGCCTGGCGGCGGGTGGAAAGCGAACGGTCCTCGACCGCCTGGGGCCTCTACGTGGCCGGGATCTACGCGGTGTCGCTGATCACCGCGGCCACCGCGCTGCTCGGCACGGCAGCCTCGCTCATCGGCGGCGACCCGGAGCGGTGGTCCTGGGGCCTGGCGCGCGGCCTCGTCTGGACCGGGGTGCTCCTGTGGCACCACTGGATGTGGCGCCACCGGACCAGGGGTCCCCTCGCACTGAAGGATCTTCCGCTCGTTGGGGGCTACATCTTCGGACTCGTCCTGGCGGTCGGTGGGGCCTACTCGGCGCTGGCGGGCCTCCTCGGCGCCGCCGTCGAGGGCTTCACCTCGCCCGGAGCCATCGGGGTGCCCTGGTGGCGCGCGTCCCTTTCGGCCCTCGTGTGGGCGGCCGGGGGAGCCGGTCTGTGGCTGGTGTACTGGGTGCGCGGCGGCGGACGGCGCCTGCGCACGGCGCTCTCCAACGTCGCCCTGGTGCTGTTCGGGGTACTCGGTGCGGGTCTGCTGACCCTCGGCGGGCTGGGCACGGTGCTCTTCGTGCTGCTGCGGCTCGCCTTCGACCGGACGGATCCGCTGCCCGCGCTGCTGAATCCCCTGGCGCCGGCGCTCGCCGCGGCGGCAATCGGCGCGCCGGTGTGGGTCTACCACCTGCGCGCCGCCGCCACCCGGGCCGAGGGCACCCGCCTGGGCGGCCGGCTCGTCACCTCGGGCGTTTCCCTGGCGGCCGCGGCGGCCGGCGTCGGCGTGATCGTCAATGCCCTCCTCGCAGCGCTCGCCTCGCCGGTGGTCGGCGCCGACCCCCGGACGCTGCTGCTTGGGGGAATCAGTTCGCTGGCGGTGGGCGGCCCGGTCTGGTGGTTCGCGTGGCGCCCGACCGCGGCACCCGGCGCCGGGGAACGGTCCCGGCGCAGGGTCTACCTCGTGGCGGTCTTCGGCATCAGCGCCCTGGTCGCCCACATCACGCTGCTGGTGCTCGGGTACCTGATCTTCGAGTTCCTGCTCGCGGACGTCGGCGGGGCGGCACTGATCGAGCGCGTGCGGGCACCCCTGGGGCTGCTCCTGGCGACGGGCGGAACGGCCGCCTACCACTTCAGCGTCTGGCGCCAGGACCGGGCGGCCGGAGGGACCGTGCCCGCGGACCGCCGGGCGATCGGCTCGGTGATCCTTGTGGCCGGAACCGGCGCCGAGACGCTCGCGGAGCTGATCGGCGGGATCACCGGCGCCGGGGTGACCCTCTGGAGGCGGGCCGATCCCGCCCCGGACGCGGCGGTGCCCTCCGGGGAGGAACTCGCCCGGGCCCTCGACGGCGTGGTGGGGGATCGGGTGCTGGTGATCGTCGGCGCGGGCCGGGGGATCGAGGTCATCCCGGTGGCCGGATAGGGCACCGCCAGAGGTTGCCTCCAGCATCTACCGGAGGGGCACGCCCCGACGCATACTGGGACCATGATTGGATCCTGGCAAGCAACTGTCCTTGACTGCCCCGACCCCGGGCAGCTCGCCACCTTCTATCAGAACCTGTTCGGCATGGTCCGGGTCGACGAGTCAGATGACTGGATCACCATCGGTGACGCCGCCGACCGGCCCGCGCTGGCCTTCCAGCTGGTGGAGGATTACACCCCGCCGAAGTGGCCCGGGCAGGAGCTCCCGCAGCAGATGCACCTCGATGTGCTCGTGGCCGACCTCGACGAGGCCGAGGCGCAGGTCCTCGCCGGCGGCGCCGTGAACCTCAACTCGGGCACCGACACCTTTAGGGTCTACCTTGATCCGGCCGGCCACCCGTTCTGCCTGGTCGCCGGCTGAGGCCGGTTCCGCCGGACGGGATCAGCACCGACGGGATCAGCACCGGACGGGATCAGCACGGACGGGATCAGCACGGACGGGATCAGCACGGACGGGATCAGCACCGGCGGGATCAGCACCGACGGGATCAGCCCACGAGGGCCGCGTACACCACGTAGTTGTCGTCGAACTCCCCGGTGGCAGGGTCGTAGCCGTCACAGGTGATGAGCCTCAGCTCCGCGCCGGGGGTGTTCCCGTAGACCTTCGCGGTCGGGAAGGCGGCCTTGGCGTACGCCTCGCCGCGCAGGACCTTGAACTCGGCGGTGCTTCCGTCCTCGCGCGCCACGCTGATGCGGTCGCCGGGCTTCAGCGCCCGGAGGTCGGCGAAGACGCCCTTGCCGCCGTCAGTGGCGTTCACGTGGCCGAGCAGGACGGCGGGCCCCCGCTCGCCCGGGGTGGGGGACTCGGTGTACCAGCTGGCGGGGGCGCCGGGGCCGTCGGGCGGCACCTCGAGGGTCTTATCCGCGCGCAGTCCCAGCCGGAGCAGCTCAGAGGTGGCGCCGATCGCGGGGATGGAGAGGGATACCGGCGGCGATGCCGCCAGGACCGCCGGCGCCTGCGGTGCAGGCGCCGGGGCCTTGGTGGGCGCCGTGGTCTCGGCCGGGCCCGGGGAGTCCGCGGATGGCGCCGGTGTGCCGGGGGCCGCGGACGGGCTGGGGGAGGACGTGCTCGTCGGGGGCGGGGATGTCCCGGGGCCGGAGGCGGCCGGGGTTCCGCCGCAACCGGCCAGGAGGATGACGGCGGCCGCCGCCGGGGCTGCGAAGCCCCAGCGGCGGCCGGTTGTTCTGCTCATCACGGGATGAGGACGGGGTTACGCGTTGTCCGCTGAACGGCGGCGGACGGCGTAGGTGCCGCCGGCTGCTGCCGCGAGGAGCAGGCCACCACCGAGGGCGATCATGGCGGTGTTATCGCCCGCACCCGGCTGCTCGACGCCGGTGTCCGCGCCGCCGTTGGGCATTGCCCCCATCTGCGAGGCGACGAGCGTGCCGCACAGGGCGGGCGAGGTGGCACCCAGCGGGAGGTCGGGGTTCAGGTCGCTCGGCGAGTTGAACGCTTCCTCCGAGCCGGTCGAGGTGGCGGGGTCGAGGCCGTGGACCACCACGACGGCGGTTCCGGCTTCGAGTGCGGCCTTGGTGTCCGCGTCGAGCTCGATGGAACGCTGGATGGAGTAGGTTCCGCCCTGTCCACCCAGTGCCAGGTTCAGGCCCTCGGCGGGGGTTGTGGCGCCGCTGGTGCTCAGGGTGGTCAGGATGCCGCCGTAGCCGGGGGCACCTTCACTGACACTGATGATGCCGTCGCCGTTGGCATCGGCCTCAGGGGTCGGGCAGACGCCCTGGGCGCCACCGTGGATGTGCTGGACGTGCGGGTAGGGCCCGTCCATGAAGGTCTCTGCGAGGCCGGAAACCTGAAGGTTGACCATGGCGGTGTTGCCGGTGACATCGACGGTGATAGTACCGGTTCCCGTGGTGCCGTTCAGCTGGCCAAGGGTCGATGAGTAGGAGCCGTCCGCGGCCAGGGCGGGGGATCCCGCCAGGGCGACTGCGCCGAGGGCAAGGGCTGGAGCTGCAAGGAGACGCATTTTCTTATTCATGAGAATTTCCTCCATAAGTGCGGATGATGCAGGCCGGTAGGGGGCGCGCACACAGGAGGTTCGGGGTGAGATGGATCACGGATGGGTGAATCTGAAAAAACTTTTCCGGCCCGGGTGAGGCGGGGGCCCGCGCGCAGGCGTTCGCCGGTGGTGGAAGCCGTCGGGAGGGGGTTCGTTGTTTGGAAGAATGGGCCCATGCAGTCATTGGGAAGCACAGGAAAGCCCGCCCGCCGGGGTATCAGCGTCCGCATGGGGACGGTGGGCATGGCCATCATGATCGTCGTGTTCCTCGTCGCCGTGGTGTTCGCGGCCAACGAGAACGACGTCGTCGGCTGGCTCGTCGTGCTCATCTCCCTTGGCTGGCTGCTCATCTTCTCCTACGTGGTCTTCACCCTCCGCGGGGCCGCACGGAAGGCCGCTGACCGCTTCAGCGAGGCGCAGCAGGGCTTCGCCCCCGCCCGGCGCCAGGCCGGCCCCTCCGACGAGGCGACCCGCGCCCGCGACCTGAAGCTCGATCACAGCTTCAAGATCGTCCAGGTCCAGGTGGGCGTCGTCCGCGAATACCTCGGCCGCGACGAGGGCATGGTCGAGCGCGCCCTGGAGACCATCGAGATCACCTCGCACAACGCCCGGTCGATGATGAAGAACGCCGGTGACGGGCCCGTCGAGGGCACCATCGTCGACTAGGCGCCCAGCCGTCCTGATCGGGTTCTGCCAACATGATTCGCCCGGTGCTCCGGGGTAAGGTGGGTCGAGTGAGTGCCGCTTCCGATATCCCGATGAAACCCCTCCGGATTGCTTCAGTTAACGTCAACGGAATCCGTGCCGCCTACAAGCGCGGCATGGACCAGTGGCTGGCCGGGCGGGACGTCGACATTCTCTGCCTGCAGGAGGTGCGCGCCCCCGACGCCGTGGTCCGCGAACTGCTCGGTGATTCCTGGCACCTGCTCCACGCCGAGGCGGAGGCCAAGGGCCGCGCGGGCGTGGCCATCGCCTCCCGCGTCGAACCCTCCGCCACCCGGACCTCGATCGGGGAGCCCTACTTCGACACCTCGGGACGCTGGGTCGAGGCCGACTTCAAGGTGAACGGCTCCTCCCTGACGGTGGTGAGCGCCTATGTCCACTCCGGTGACGTCGGCACCCCCAAGCAGGACGACAAGTACCGCTTCCTCGACGTCATGGAGGCCCGCCTGCCGGCGCTCGCCGCCGAGTCGGACCACGTGCTCGTTGTCGGCGACCTCAACGTCGGCCATACCGAACGGGATATCCGCAACTGGAAGGGCAACGTGAAGAAGGCCGGCTTCCTGCCGGAGGAGCGCGCCTACTTCGACCGGTTCTTCGGCGACGGCGTCGGTTATGTCGACGTCCACCGGGCCCTCTCCGGCGATGTCGACGGTCCCTACACCTGGTGGTCCTGGCGCGGGAAGGCCTTCGACAACGACACCGGCTGGCGGATCGATTACCACCTCGCGACCCCCGGGCTCGCCGCGGCGGCGGTCGAGGCCACCGTCGACCGCGCGCCGTCGTGGGACACCCGTTTTTCCGACCACGCCCCCGTGGTCGTTGACTACTCTCTCTAGACGACAGGAAGCGCGCCATGACCCTCACCGCACCCACCGGCCGCCAGCGCATCCTTTCGGGGATGCAGCCCTCCGCGGGATCGCTCCACCTCGGCAACTACCTCGGTGCGCTGGTGCACTGGGTCCGGATGCAGGAGGACTACGACGCGGTGTTCTTCATCCCGGACCTGCATGCGATCACCGTGCCGCAGGACCCCGCGGAGCTCGCCGAACGGACCCGGATCACCGCCGCCCAGTACATCGCCGGCGGGGTCGACGTGGACAAGGCCACCCTCTTCGTCCAGTCCCATGTGCCCGAGCACGCCCAGCTGGCCTGGGTGCTCAACTGCATCACCGGGTTCGGTGAGGCCTCGCGGATGACCCAGTTCAAGGACAAGGCCTCGAGGCAGGGCTCCGAGCAGGCCAGCGTCGGCCTGTTCACCTACCCCATCCTGCAGGCGGCGGACATCCTGCTGTACCAGCCCGAGGGCGTCCCGGTGGGGGAGGACCAGCGCCAGCACGTCGAACTCAGCCGCGACCTCGCGCAGAGGTTCAACGCCCGCTTCGGTGAAACCTTCGTGGTGCCCAAGCCCTTCATCCAGAAGGAGTCGGCCAAGATCTACGACCTGCAGAACCCGACGGCCAAGATGTCGAAGTCGGCCTCGTCCCCGATGGGGCTGGTGAACCTCCTCGACGATCCGAAGGTCACGGCGAAGCGGATCCGGTCGGCGGTCACCGATGCGGGCACCTCGATCACGTTCGACCGCGAGGAAAAACCCGGGGTTTCGAACCTGCTCACGATCTACTCCGCGCTGACCGGCCGCTCCATCCCGTCCCTCGAGGCGGAGTACGAGGGACGGATGTACGGGCACCTGAAGGTGGACCTGGCCGAGGTGGTCGCCGAGTCCCTCGGGCCCATTCAGGCGCGCGCCGCCGAGCTCCTCGACGATCCTGCCGAACTCGACCGCCTGCTCGCCAAGGGGGCGGCCAAGGCGCGGGAGACCGCCTCGGCGACGCTGGCCGATGTGTATGCGAAGGTGGGGTTCCTCCCCACTCCGGTCCCGGCCGGGGCGCGTTAGGCCATGCGGCAGCGGATGAGTGAGCTGCGCCGCGACCCGGCCGACGCCGGGCCGGGACTGTCCGAAACCACCTGCGTGGGTGTCACGCTGCCGGTCCCCGAACCGCTGGCGGGGGAGCTGGAACGCTGGCGGGCCTCCTTCGGGGATCCCATGGCCTTCCTCGTGCCCCCGCACATCACGCTCATCACCACGACGCCGGCCACGGACTGGGAATGGACGCTCGAGCACGTGCGCGCCGTGGCCGCGAAGCAGGGTCCCTTCACCGTGACGCTCAGCGGCACCGGCTCCTTCCGGCCGCTGTCACCGGTGGTGTTCCTCAATGTGCGTGCCGGGTTCCGGGAATGCGTAGAGCTTCACTCCCGGCTGCAGACCGGACCCCTCGAACGCACCCTCGAGTTCCCCTTCCACCCGCATGTCACCGTCGCCCACGACGTGAGCGAGGCCAGTATGGACGAGGCCGCGCAGCAGCTGAGGTCCTTCGAGGCCTCCTTCGAGGTCCGTACCATGGGACTGTATGAGCATGAGCATTCTGGGTTGTGGAAACTGCGGGAAGAGCTGAGCTTTGGCGAAGACACCGAGGACCGCGAGGAGCGCTGATCCTGCCTCTCCGGCCGACCACGCCCGGTTGGTCCTGAAGATCCTCGAAGCACGCCAGAACCTTACCCGCGCCGAGCGGGACAACGCGGGCGCCGCGGCCGTCGCCGCCGCCCGGCTCCGGGTGGCACTCGCCCGGCTGAGCGCCCTGCGGCCGCTGCGGGCGCTCCAGCTGTACGCACTGCGCCGCGGAGCGCTGCTGGCCGCAGGAATCGCCTACCGCATGTTCTTCGCGATCGCTGCGATGCTCGTGGCGGGGTTCTCCATCCTCGGCCTGGTCATCGCGGGGGACACCCGGCTGCAGGACCTGATCGTCGAAACGGTCGGCGCCACCACGCCGGGCCTCATCGACACGGGCGACGGCGGGCTCGCCACCCGGGAGGAACTGTTCTCGGGGGCGGGGTTCGGTGCCGCGCTCGTCATCTCGACGGCCGTCATGCTCATCTCTTCGCTCGTCTGGATGGCGGGCATCCGTGCGGGCATGCGGAGTATCTTCGCCCTGGGCCCGGTGACCGAGAGTGCCCTGAAGATCATCCTGAAGGATCTTGCGGTGCTGCTCGTCCTCGCCGTCGCGCTGCTGGTGACGACAGGCGTCGGGTTCATTGCCAATACGATGCTTGACTTCGCCCTCGACCTGGTGGGGCTGACCGAAGCGTCGCGTCCGCTGACGCAGTTCGCCGGCTTCGCCATCATGCTCGTCCTCGATACGGCGGTCGCCTCCCTCCTGCTCCACACCACCTCCGCGATCGACATGCCCCGGAAGGTCCTGCTGCAGGCCGCGCTCTTCGCCGGGGTGGGCAGTACCGTGCTGCGCACTGTGAGCGCATCGCTCCTTGCAGGTCTTGGCAGCTCACCGCTGCTCGCGCCGTTCGCCGTGATCCTCGGCCTCTTCGTCTGGTTCTACGTGCTGAGCCAGGTGTACCTCCTGGCGGCGGCGTGGGGCGCCGTGGGAACGGCCGACGCCGCGGCGCTGGCCGCCCATGAGCACCGGGAGAAGGCGGGCACGCTGCGGCAGCAGAGCCGGAAGGCCCGCCGCAGGCCCTGACCCGGCGCAGCCCTCGGCGGAAGGGCAGCCCGGGGCGGAGGATGCCGGCCGGGACGCGGAGCGAAGGATGCCCCTTCAGGGATGCCGGCCGGGACGCGAAAAGGGCGGCCCCGCCGGGGCCGCCCTTTATCGGACGCAGGTTGGCCGGAGCCACCCTCAATCGCTACCGCGTCGGGTCAGATCCTGCGGGTCAGGATGGCCTGCTTGACCTCGGAGATGGCCTTGGTGACCTGGATGCCGCGCGGGCAGGCTTCCGAGCAGTTGAAGGTGGTGCGGCAGCGCCACACGCCTTCCTTGTCGTTGAGGATCTCGAGGCGCATGTCGCCGGCGTCGTCGCGGGAGTCGAAGATGAAGCGGTGCGCATTGACGATCGCGGCGGGGCCGAAGTACTGGCCGTCGGTCCAGAACACGGGGCAGGACGAGGTGCACGCGGCGCACAGAATGCACTTGGTGGTGTCGTCATAGCGCTCCCGGTCCTCGGCGGACTGCAGGCGCTCCCGGGTGGGCTCGTGGCCCTTGGTGATCAGGAACGGCATGATCTCGCGGTAGGACTGGAAGAACGGCTCCATGTCCACGATCAGGTCCTTCTCCACGGGCAGGCCCTTGATCGGCTCGACCAGGATCGGCTTGGAGGTGTCGAGGTCCTTCAGCAGGGTCTTGCAGGCGAGCCGGTTGCGGCCGTTGATCCGCATCGCGTCGGAACCGCAGACACCGTGGGCGCAGGAGCGGCGGAAGGACACCGAGCCGTCGTGCTCCCACTTGACCTTGTGCAGGGCGTCGAGCACGCGGTCCGTGCCGTACATGGTCAGCTGCCATTCGTCCCAGTGTGCCTCGTCGGAGACCTCGGGGTTGTAGCGGCGGACCTTGAGCGTGATGTCGAAGGAGGGGATTTCCCCGCCTCCGACGCCGGCGGGAAGCTCGACCTTCGAGGCCGGCTCTTTTTCGATGGTTGGGGTGCTCATCAGTACTTACGCTCCATCGGCTGGTAACGGGTGAAAATGACCGGCTTGGTCTCGAGGCGGACGCCGCTGGTCTCGACGGCGCTGGGGTCTTTGTAGGCCATCGAGTGGGTCATGAAGTTCTCGTCGTCGCGGTTGGGGTAGTCCTCGCGGAAGTGGCCTCCGCGGGACTCCTTGCGGTGCAGGGCTGCGGCGGTCATGACCTTGGCCATGTCCAGCAGGAATCCGAGCTCGACGGCCTCGAGGAGGTCGAGGTTGAAGCGCTTGCCCTTGTCCTGGACGGAGATGCGCTTGTAGCGCTCCTCGAGCCCGTCGATGACGCGCAGCGCCTCGAGGAGGGTCTCCTCGGTGCGGAACACCTGGACGTTGGCGTCCATGATGTCCTGGAGTTCTTTGCGGATCTGGGCGACGCGCTCCCCGCCCTCGGAACTGCGGGCCGTGTCGAGCAGGGCGACGGTATCGGCCAGCGGGTCCTCGGGGATGTCGACGAAGTCGGCGGTGAGGGCGTACTCCGCCGCGTAGATGCCGGCCCGCTTGCCGAAGACGTTGATGTCCAGCAGCGAGTTCGTGCCCAGCCGGTTCGAGCCGTGCACCGAGACGCAGGCCACCTCGCCGGCGGCGTAGAGCCCGGGCACGATGGTGTCGTTGTCCTGAAGGACTTCGGCCTTGATGTTCGTGGGGATCCCGCCCATGGCGTAGTGCGCCGTCGGGAAGACCGGCACCGGCTCGGTGTAGGGCTCGACGCCGAGGTAGGTCCGGGCGAACTCGGTGATGTCCGGGAGCTTCGCGTCGATGTGCGCCGGCTCGAGGTGCGTCAGGTCGAGCAGGACGTAGTCCTTGTTCGGCCCGGAGCCGCGGCCCTCGCGGACCTCGTTGGCCATCGACCGGGCGACGATGTCGCGCGGTGCCAGGTCCTTGATGGTCGGGGCGTAACGCTCCATGAAGCGTTCGCCCTCGGAGTTGCGCAGGATCGCGCCCTCGCCGCGGGCGGCCTCCGAGAGGAGGATGCCCAGGCCGGCCAGGCCCGTCGGGTGGAACTGGAAGAACTCCATGTCCTCGAGGGGGATTCCCCGGCGGAAGGCGATGCCCATGCCGTCGCCGGTGAGGGTGTGGGCGTTGGAGGTGGTCTTGTAGACCTTGCCGACGCCGCCGGAGGCGAAGATGACGGACTTGGCCTGGAAGACGTGAAGCTCGCCCGAGGCGAGGTCGTAGGAGACGACGCCGGCGACTCGCTTCTGCAGCCGGGTCACCCCGTTCTCGGTCACTTCCTGGTCGACCATCAGCAGGTCGAGGACGTAGTACTCGTTGTAGAACTCGACGTTGTGCTTGACGCAGTTTTGGTAAAGCGTCTGCAGGATCATGTGGCCGGTGCGGTCCGCGGCGTAGCAGGACCGGCGGACCGGGGCCTTGCCGTGGTCGCGGGTGTGGCCGCCGAAGCGGCGCTGGTCGATCCGGCCCTCGGGGGTGCGGTTGAACGGCAGCCCCATCTTTTCGAGGTCGAGGACGGCGTCGATGGCTTCCTTGGCCATCACCTCGGCGGCGTCCTGGTCGACGAGGTAGTCACCGCCCTTGACGGTGTCGAACGTGTGCCACTCCCAGTTGTCTTCCTCGACATTGGCGAGAGCGGCGCACATGCCTCCCTGCGCGGCGCCCGTGTGTGAGCGGGTGGGGTAGAGCTTTGTCAGTACGGCCGTGCGCGCCCGCTGACCGGACTCGATGGCCGCGCGCATCCCTGCGCCGCCTGCTCCGACGATGACGACGTCGTACTTGTGGACCTGCATGCTTGTCGCTCTTTCTGTTGAAACAATGAAGCGGCCGCCTGGGCGGCCGGCGGCCTACGCGGTGGGGCAGTAGGAGGCGACGTGGGCCACGCCGTCGATGACCGGGCAGGGGTCGAAGGTGAAGATGACCAAGGTGCCCAGGAGGATGATGACGACGGTGGCCGTGTAGAGCACGCCCTTGAGCCACATGCGCGTCGAGTTCTTCTCCGCGTAGTCGTTGATGATGGTGCGCACGCCGTTGGTGCCGTGCAGCATGGCCAGCCAGAGCATCACCAGGTCCCAGATTTGCCAGACCGGGCTGGCCCACTTGCCGGCGACGAAACCGAAGTCGACCTGGCTGATGCCGTCGCCGGCCACCATTGAGGTCCACAGGTGGACGAAGATCATCACCACGAGGACCACCCCGGACAGGCGCATGAACAGCCAGGCGCCCATCTCGAAGTTGCCGCGGGAGGAGCGGGAGCGGGAGTAGCCGGGGGAGACGCGCCCGGATCGGGGGCTTTCTACAGTGGGAACAGCCATGGCTTAGTGACCTCCGAAGACAACCGAAAGATGGCGGATGGAGAAGGCGAGCATTGTCAGCGCCCAGAGGCCGACGACGCCCCACAGCATCTGGCGGTGGTAGCGCGGGCCCTTTTTCCAGAAGTCCACGGCGATGACGCGGAGTCCGTTGAAGGCGTGGAACACGATGGCGCCGATGAGGCCGAGTTCGCCCAGGCCCATGATGGGGTTCTTATAGGCGGCGATGACCGCATCGTAGGCTTCCGGTGAGACCCGGACCAGGGACGTGTCCAGGACGTGGACGAGGAGGAAAAAGAAAATCACGACCCCGGTGATGCGGTGTGCTACCCACGACCACTGGCCCTCGCGGCCACGGTAGAGGGTGCCAGCTGGTGTCTTCGGCATTGAATTTACCTCCCTGCATCGCACGGGCGTTAGCGTGTCTTCCACGCAGGAATGTCGCCGGTGCGAGAGCACTCTAATTCAAGGATAATCTAGGCCGGGGACGGGCCGCCTTCAATTTAGGCTCCCCTATACTGTGAGGCTGTTCACATTGACGGAGCGGGCCGCGGTACTGATCTTTCCGAAAATCGTTCCCGCGCGCTCCGGAGGTGTCAGCTAACGTGGGAGGCGATGACTACCGAGAGGGCAGCCGCCCAACCCCAGAACGTGTTCGACCGATTCCATGCCGTGATCCCCGCGGGCGGGGTCGGCACCCGGCTGTGGCCGCTGTCCCGCGCCGCCGCGCCGAAGTTCCTCCACGATCTCACCGGCTCCGGCAGCACCCTGATCCGGGCGACCTACGACCGGCTCGGCCCGCTGTGCCCGGGGCGCACCATGGTCGTCACCGGTGTGGTGCACCGCGGGGCGGTCCTCGCCCAGCTGCCCGAGCTTGAGGACACCAACCTGGTCCTCGAGAGCGAGCCCAAGGATTCAGCGGCGGCCATCGGGCTGGCCGCGGCCATCCTGTACCGCCGGGACCCGGACATCATCATGGGCTCCTTCGCGGCGGACCAGGTGATCACCCCCGTCGACGTCTTCCAGGACGCGGTGCGCGAGGCGATCCACACGGCGGCCCAGGGCTATATCGTCACCATCGGCATCGAGCCGACGCACCCGTCCACCGGGTTCGGCTACATCCGGGCGGGCGAGGCCCTCGACATCGCGGGGGCGCCCAGCGCGCACGCCGTCATCGAGTTCGTCGAGAAACCCTCGGAGCAGGTGGCGCGCGGCTACCTCGAGTCGGGCAAGTACAGCTGGAACGCCGGCATGTTCGTGGCGCCGGTGGCGCTGATGCTCAAGCACCTCGAGGCGAACGAGCCCGAGCTCTACGCCGGCCTGAGCGAAATCGCCGACGACTGGGACACCCCGCGCCGGGTGACGACCGCGCGGCGGATCTGGCCGTCCCTGCCGAAGATCGCCATCGACTACGCCGTGGCCGAGCCCGCGGCGGCCGCCGGCGACGTCGCCATGATCCCGGGCAGGTTCACCTGGGACGACGTCGGAGACTTCGCGGCGATCGGCAGGCTGCACCCGGCCACCGAAACCAGCAAAATCACGGTGATGGGGGAGGGGGCGCGGGTCTTCGCCGAAAACGCCTCGGGCATCGTCGTTTCCGATACCAAGCGGGTGATCGCGCTGATCGGCATCAACGACGTCGTCATCGTCGACACCCCCGACGCGCTGCTGGTGACGACCAAGGAACACGCCCAGGAGGTCAAGAAGGCCGTGGAGCACCTGCGGGCCAGCGGCGACACCGACGTCCTTTGACCCGGCCGCGGACGGGAGCAGGCCCGGCCGGTGGCCGGAACGGCCCGGCCGCGACACTTCCGGAGACCTTCGGTGACGCCGGCCGGCGCCCGCTTTACGGTTCCGGGGGCGCGGGTCGGTAGGCTTGGAGGGTGGAACTCAAACGCCCCGACGCAGCAGTACCGCACATCGGCGTGTGGCTCGCCCCCCTGCTCGAAGAACTGACCCACTTCCGGCGCGACCTCCACTCCCACCCCGAGCTTTCCTACAAGGAATACCGGACCACCGACCGCATCGTTGAACGCCTCGAGCAGGCCGGCCTGCAGCCCAAGCGGCTGGAAAACACGGGCGTGTGCGTCGACATCGGGCAGGGGCCCATCAAGGTGGGCCTGCGCGCCGACATCGACGCGCTGCCGATCGTCGAGGAGACCGGCCTGGAGTATGCCTCGGTCAACCCTGGCGTGGCCCACGCGTGCGGCCACGACATCCACACCACCGTCATGGTGGGCGTGGCGCTGGTGCTCGCCTCGATCGACGCCCAGACCCCCCTCGACGGCACGGTGCGCATCATCTTCCAGCCCGCCGAGGAGACGATGCCCGGCGGGGCGCTCGAGGTGATCGCCCAGGGCATCCTCGCCGATGTTCCGCGCATCCTCGCCCTGCACTGCGACCCCCGCATCGATGTCGGACAGGTGGGCACCCGCATCGGGGCGATCACCTCGGCCTCCGACACCCTCCGCGTCGAGCTCACCGGACGCGGCGGCCACACCTCGCGCCCGCACCTGACCGAGGACCTGACCTTCGCGCTGGCCTCGATCGCCGTCAACGTGCCCGCCGTGCTCTCCCGGCGCATCGACGTCCGCAGTTCGGTGTCGGTGGTGTGGGGCCAGATCCACGCCGGCTCGGCGCCCAACGCGATCCCGGCCCACGGGTTCCTCTCGGGCACCCTGCGCTGCCTCGACGGGGAGGCCTGGCAGTCCGCCGGCGACCTGTTCGACCATGCGGTGCGCCAGGCCGCCGCGCCGTTCGGGGTGGAGGTGCAGCTCGAACACATCCGGGGCGTGCCCCCGGTGATCAACTCCGAGGCGGAGACGGGGCTGCTCGAGGCCGCCGCCCGCGCCGAACTCGGCCCCGACGCCGTCGTCCTCACCCCGCAGTCGATGGGCGGGGAGGATTTCGCCTGGATGACCCAGGAGGTCCCCGGCGCCATGATGCGCCTTGGCACGCGCACTCCGCGCGGGGAGACCTTCGACCTGCACCGCGGCGACTACGTTCCGGACGAGCACGCGATCGGCTGCGGTGTGCGTGTCATGGCCGCCGCGGCGCTGCGCGCGGTGCTCGGACTGCGGCACTGACCGGCGCTGCGGCGCTGCGGAGCTGACCCGGCGACCTGAGCCGGCCGCGGACCCGGGGTCCTGGTCCGGCCGGACCCAAGTTTCGAGCTGCCGCGGAGCATCCCCTCCCGGCGCGGGCGCGGCGCGGCCGGCACGCACCGTGGGATATCCTGAGGTGTAACAAATCCCGAACAATGTTGACGCGGCCGACGGCGGTGGTAGTGTCGCGCGTCACCCGCCCACTAGAGTGATCCCATACTGTGCTGCACTCAAGGTGCCGCCAGCGCCGTGGCCCGACCAGTGAAAACAGAGCTTCGAGCCAGACTCGGAGCGGACACTCACCGGCGTTCAGCCGCGGGGCTTATCTTTCTTTTCTGGAGGAATATTGAAGAACTCACTGCGCACAACCAGGCGCGGCGCCGCCCTTTCGGCTGCCGTCCTCGGTGCGTCGGCCCTCATTCTCAGCGCCTGCGGCGCACCGCCCGCCGAAGAGGCCGGTGGATCCGGCGAGAATTCGGACTACCTCGGCTGCATCGTCTCCGACTCGGGCGGATTCGACGACCGCTCCTTCAACCAGTCGAGCTACGAGGGACTGAAGAAGGCCGAGAAGGACCTCGGCATCGAGATCAACCAGGCCGAGTCCCAGGCCGAGACCGACTTCGGGCCCAACGTCGACCAGATGGTCCAGCAGGGCTGCGACCTCACGGTCACCGTCGGCTTCCTGCTCGCAGACACCACCAAGGAAGCGGCCGAGGCCAACCCCGATTCGCACTTCGCGATCGTCGATGACAACTCGATCGAGGCCGACAACGTCAAGCCGATCATCTACGACACGGCCCAGGCCGCGTTCCTGGCCGGCTACGCCGCGGCAGCGACCTCCGAGACCGGCAAGGTGGCCACCTACGGCGGCATCAACATCCCGACCGTGACCATCTTCATGGACGGCTTCGCCGACGGCGTCACCTACTACAACGAGCAGAAGGACGCCGACGTCCAGCTGCTCGGCTGGGACAAGGAAGCCCAGAACGGCACCTTCATCGGCAACTTCAACGACCAGGGTGCGGGCAAGACCAACACCCAGAACTTCATCAATGAAGGCGCCGACGTCATCATGCCCGTTGCCGGCCCGGTCGGCCTCGGCACCCTCGACGCCGTGATCGAAGCCAACGAAGGCGGCAAGAAGGCCACCGTAGTGTGGGTCGACTCCGACGGCTTCGAGACCGCCGGCAAGGGCGAGGAGTTCATCCTCACCTCCGTCATGAAGCTCATGGGCGACGCCGTCAATGAGGTCATCAGCTCCGACGTCGAGGGCGACTTCGACAACACCCCATATATCGGCACCCTAGAGAACGGGGGCGTGGCCCTGGCCCCGTTCCACGACCAGGAAGCCAACGTTCCTGAAGAGCTGCAGGGCGAGCTCGACGAAATCAAGGAACAGATCGTTTCGGGCGACATCGCGGTTGAGTCCGCAGCGAGCCCCAAGTAGCACCGAGCAGTCCTTGAACCGCTTCCCTCCTGCGGATCCAATCCCCGGGAGGGAAGCGGTTCGTTTTTGTGGACCGGGATGGGGGCACCCGGTGCCGGCACTGACAACGCAAGTCTCCGCACAGAACAGATTGGGTGGGTTGTGAAACTCGAACTCAAAGGAATCACCAAACGGTTTGGTTCCCTGGTCGCCAACGACCACATCGACCTCGTGGTCGAACCCGGACAGGTCCACAGCCTCCTGGGCGAAAACGGTGCCGGTAAGTCGACGCTGATGAATGTCCTCTACGGGCTGTACCAGCCGACCGAGGGCACCATCCTCGTCAACGACAAGCCCGTGACCTTCTCCGGCCCCGGCGAGGCGATGGCCTCCGGCATCGGCATGGTGCACCAGCACTTCATGCTGGTGCCCGTCTTCACCGTCGCCGAGAACGTGGCGCTGGGCAATGAGTCGGTCGGCGCGGGCGGGCTGCTCAACCTCTCCGAGACCCGCACCCGTATCCGGCAGATCTCCGACCAGTACGGGTTCGACGTCGACCCCGACGCCATCGTCGAGGATCTCCCGGTGGGCGTCCAGCAGCGCGTCGAAATCATCAAGGCCCTGGTCCGCGACGCCGAGGTCCTCATCCTCGACGAACCGACTGCCGTCCTGACGCCCAAGGAGACCGACGAGCTGCTCGGCATCATGGGCCAGCTCAAGGCCGACGGGAAGTCGATCGTCTTCATCTCCCACAAGCTGCGCGAGGTCAAGGCCGTTTCCGACGTCATCACCGTCATCCGGCGCGGCAAGGTGGTCGGCACCGCCGAACCCGGCGCGTCAACCACCGAGCTCGCCTCCCTGATGGTGGGCCGCTCGGTCAGCCTGACCCTCCAGAAGGCGCCGGCCGCCCCCGGCGAGGTGACCTTCTCGGTGCGCGACCTCACGGTGCGCGCCGCCAACGGCCAGCACGTCGTCGACGGGCTCAGCTTTGACATCGCCAAGGGCGAGATCCTGGCCATCGCCGGCGTCCAGGGCAACGGCCAGACCGAGCTCACGGAGGCCATCATGGGCCTCCAGGAGCACGTGAGCGGCTCGATCACCCTCGACGGCGAGGAGCTGCTGGGGCGCAGCGTCCGCGACGTGATCAAGGAGGGCGTCGGGTTCGTCCCGGAGGACCGCAGCGTCGAGGGCCTCGTGGGCACCTTCTCGGTCGCCGAGAACCTCATCCTCAACCGCTACGACGAGGCGCCTTTCGCGCGCGGCCTGACCATGCGTCCCGCCGTGATCGAGAAGAACGCGCAGGAGAAGATCGCCGAATACGACGTGCGCACCCAGTCCGCCTCCGCGGCGGCGGGAACGCTTTCAGGCGGCAACCAGCAGAAGGTCGTCATGGCGCGGGAGTTCTCCCGGCCGCTTAAACTGTTCATCGCGTCCCAGCCCACCCGCGGCGTCGACGTCGGCTCCATCGAATTTCTCCACAAACGCATCGTCGCCGAGCGCGACGGCGGCACCCCCGTGATGATCGTCTCCACCGAGCTCGACGAGGTCCTCGAGCTCGCCGACCGCATCGCCGTGCTGTACCGGGGGCGCCTGATGGGGATCGTCCCGGCCGACACCTCGCGGGATGTCCTGGGCCTGATGATGGCCGGCATGCACGCCGACGAGGCCCTGGCACAGGCCACCGAACTTCAAGGAGGGGACCAGTGAGTCCGCAGGAAAACCCGCCGGTGACACCGGATACCGCCGGCGGCCAGCCGCCCACCCGCCGGGCAGCCCAGGAGGCCGCCCGCGAGGAGGAACGGCGCCTCGAGGCCGCCGCCGAAACCGGCGGCGGACAGGTCCCGCCGCCGGCCGTGCCCGCCTCCCCGGCCGCCCTCGCCCCGGCCGGACCGGGGGATGAGCAGCCGCTGATGCAGCGGATCATGACCGGCAACGCCCTGGTGGCCGTCCTGGCCGTGGTCCTCTCGCTCATCCTGGGCGGGCTGCTGATCGCCGTCACCGACGAAGACGTGGCCCGCTCCGCCTCCTACTTCTTCTCCCGGCCCATGGATACTATCGGCGCCGCCTGGTCGGCCGCCTCCGGTGCATACGCCGCCCTGTTCCAGGGCTCGGTCTTCAACGCCGGCGGCGACAGCTTCGCCCGGATGATCTACCCGCTGACCCAGACACTCACCGTCGCCACGCCCCTGATCTGCGCCGGCCTCGGCGTCGCCCTGGCCTTCCGCGCCGGGCTGTTCAACATCGGCGCCCAGGGTCAGATCCTGATCGGCGCCACCCTCGCCGGCTGGGTCGGGTTCACCGCCAACCTGCCCTTCGGCCTGCACCTGCTGCTCGTGATCCTCGCCGGCATGCTCGGCGGTGCGATCTGGGGCGGGCTCGTCGGCGTGCTCAAGGCGCGCACCGGCGCCCACGAGGTCATCCTCACCATCATGCTCAACTACATCGCCATCAACCTGGTGCTGTACCTGCTGAGCACCCCCGGCTTCCAGCGCCCGGGTTCGACGAACCCGATCAGCCCGCAGCTCGAGGCGACGGCGCTGTACCCGCCGCTGCTGGGCAGCGGCTTCCGGCTCCACTGGGGCTTCGTCGTCGCCGTGCTGGCCACGGTCTTCGTCTGGTGGCTGCTCAACCGCTCCACGGTCGGCTTCGAACTGCGGGCCGTGGGCGCCAACGCCACCGCCGCCCGCACCGCCGGAGTGAGCGTGAGCAGGGGCTACATCCTCGCGATGGCCATCGCCGGCGCCCTCGCCGGGCTCGCCGGTGTGGCGCAGGTCGCCGGCACCGAGAAGGTCCTCACTTCAGGGGTGGCCGCGAGCTTCGGCTTCGACGCCATCACCGTGGCGCTGCTGGGCCGTTCCAGCCCGTGGGGCACCTTCGCCGCGGGACTCCTGTTCGGCGCCTTCCGCGCCGGCGGCGTCACCATGCAGGCCTCGACCGGAACGAGCATCGACATCGTCCTGGTCGTGCAGTCCCTGATCGTCCTGTTCATCGCGGCCCCACCGCTGGTGCGGTCGCTCTTCCGCCTGCCCACCCCGGGAGCCGTCCCGCCGGCCCGCAGGAACCGCAAGACCGCAGCCACCGGAGGCGCAGCATGAGTACAGTCACCACCGCAGCCCCGGGCCGCTCCGCAGCACCCGCAGGAGCAGTCCGCAGCTGGAAGACCCCGATCCTGTTGGCCGTCCTGGCCGTCGTCGCCCTGCTGGTCTTCGGTGCGGGAGCGCCCCGCAACAATGTGACCTTCCGGCTCTCGGACCCCAATGACGCCATCGTGCTTCCCGACCTGGTGCTGCCCGCCGCGGCGACCGGCTGGCTCACCGCCGTGGTGCTGGCCGCCCTCGCGGTCCTGGCAGTCCTCGCGGTCCGGCGCGGGGCGGGGGTGCCCGTGTGGCTCGTTGCCGTCTTCGCGGTGCTCTTCCTCATCGGCTTCCTCACCTGGGTGATCGGCAGCGCCAACAACCCCAACGTCGCCCTGTACGGGCTGCTCGCCGGGTCCGTGACCCTGGCCGTGCCGCTGATCTTCGGCTCGCTCTCCGGGGTGCTCAGCGAACGCTCCGGCGTCGTGAACATCGCCATCGAGGGCCAGCTGCTCTTCGGGGCGTTCGCGGCGGCCGTCGCCGCGTCGGTCTCCGGCAGCGCCATTGTCGGCCTGTTCGCGGCCGCCCTCGCCGGCGTCATCGTCTCCTTCCTCCTGGCGGTGTTCAGCATCCGCTACATCGTCAACCAGGTGATCGTCGGCGTCGTGCTCAACGTGCTCGTCTCGGGCCTGACCGGCTTCCTGTTCTCCTCCGTGCTGAGCAAGGACGCCGAGACGTGGAACTCGCCCCCGCGGCTTCCGGTGCTGAGCATCCCGGTGCTGTCCGAGATCCCCATCCTGGGCCCGATCCTGTTCGAGCAGACCATCGTCGGCTACCTCATGTACATCGCCGTCGCCGTCATCTACGTGGCGCTCTTCCGCTCCCGGTGGGGCCTGCGGACCCGCGCGGTCGGGGAGCACCCCAAGGCCGCGGACACCCTGGGCGTCAACGTCAACCGGATGCGCTTCATCAACGTGCTGCTCGCCGGTGTCGTCGCCGGCGTCGGCGGGTCCTTCTTCACGCTGGTCTCGGTCTCAGGATTCGGCCGGGACATGACGGCCGGACAGGGCTACATCGCCCTCGCCGCGCTGATCTTCGGCCGGTGGAACCCGATCGGCGCGTTCTTCGCGGCCCTGCTGTTCGGCTTCGCGACGAACCTCTCGAACGTGCTCAGCCTGCTCGGGACCCCGGTCCCGGACCAGTTCCTGCGCATGCTGCCCTACGTCGTGACGGTATTCGCCGTCGCCGGCCTCGTCGGGCGCTCCCGCGCGCCGGGAGCCAGCGGCATCCCCTACGTCAAGGGCTGAGCACCGGACCCCGGGGCCGCCCGTCAGGCGGCCCCGGGCCCCGGCCGTGCAACGCCCCCCGAAATCCCACGACCGACCCGAACCAGACAAGCGACCCCAACCAGACAAGCGACCCCAACCAGAAACAGGAGCGATACCGGTGACCGACCCGGCCCTCGAACCCCGCGACCTCCCCTGGGAGGAGCTGAAGCAGGCGGCCACCGCCGCGATGCAGCGCGCGTACGTCCCCTACTCGAAGTTCCCCGTCGGGGCTGCTGCCCTGATCGACGACGGCCGCATCATCTCCGGGTGCAATGTCGAGAACGCCTCCTACGGGCTGACCCTGTGCGCCGAATGCGCACTGGTGAGCAGCCTGGCCATGACCGGCGGCGGCCGCATCGTCGCCTTCAGCTGCGTCGACGGCTCGGGGAACACCCTGATGCCGTGCGGGCGCTGCCGCCAGCTGCTCTACGAGTTCCGCGCCCCCGGCATGGTGCTGCAGACAGTTAGCGGCATCCGCTCCATGGACGAGGTCCTTCCGGACGCCTTCGGGCCCGAGAACCTCTCCTGAATCCCAGCGCGACCCACCCCACGAACCCCAGAGGTAGAACCATGACCGAAGCCTTCGACGCCGTCGACATCATCCGGACCAAGCGGGACCGGGGCACTCTCACCCCGGAGCAGATCGATTGGACGATCGACGCCTACACGCGCGGCGCCGTCGCCGACGAGCAGATGGCCGCACTGAACATGGCCATCCTGCTCAACGGCATGGACCGGGCGGAGATCTCGCGCTGGACCGCGGCGATGATCGCCTCGGGGGAGCGCCTCGACTTCTCCTCCCTGGGCCGGCCCACCAGCGACAAGCACTCCACCGGCGGCGTGGGCGACAAGATCACCCTGCCGCTGGCACCGCTCGTGGCGGTCTTCGGGGTCGCCGTGCCCCAGCTCTCCGGCCGCGGCCTCGGGCACACCGGCGGCACCCTCGACAAGCTCGAGTCCATCCCCGGCTGGCGGGCACACCTGAGCAACGACGAGATGATGCGCCAGCTCGCCGACGTCGGCGCCGTCATCTGCGCGGCGGGCACCGGCCTGGCCCCCGCCGACAAGAAGCTCTACGCCCTGCGGGACGTCACCGGCACCGTTGAGGCCATTCCGCTCATCGCCTCCTCGATCATGAGCAAGAAGATCGCCGAGGGCACCGGCTCACTGGTCCTCGACGTCAAGGTGGGCACCGGCGCCTTCATGAAGACCCGCGAGGACGCCCTCGAACTGGCGCGCACCATGGTCGACCTGGGCACCGACGCCGGAGTGCGGACCGTGGCTCTGCTGACCAACATGAGCACCCCGCTCGGACTCACCGCCGGCAACGCCATCGAGGTTGAGGAATCCGTCGAGGTCCTCGCGGGCGGAGGACCCGAGGACGTCGTCGAACTCACCGTGCGCCTGGCCGAGGAGATGCTCGCCGCGGCGGGCGTGCCCGACGCCGACCCCGCAGCGGCCCTGCGCGACGGCCGCGCCATGGACGTCTGGAACCGCATGATCGAGGCGCAGGGCGGAGATCCCCGCGCCGCCCTGCCCGTGGCCCGGGAGTCCGAAACTCTCTACGCCCCCGCCGACGGCGTGCTCGTCGAACTCGACGCCCTGTCCGTCGGCGTGGCGGCGTGGCGGCTCGGCGCGGGCCGGGCCCGCAAGGAGGACGCCGTCCAGGCCGGCGCCGGGGTGCGGATGCACGCCAAGCCCGGAGCGCTGGTGCGTGCCGGAGAGCCGCTCATGACCCTGCTGACCGACACCCCGGAGCGGTTCGAGCGGGCCCGCGAGGCCCTCGCCGATGCCGTCGTGATCGCCCCGGAGGGCTCCCGTCCGGCCCAGGAACTCATCCTCGACCGGGTCTCCTAGCACGCAGCTCCCCGCCGGCCCGCACCCGGGCCGGCGGGGGAGTCCGTGCGCCTGCACGGGCACGGGGATGGGGGCAGGGGGAGGAATTAGGGGGCCCGAATCGGGGGTCTCCCTGATGTGGCCCGCCCGGTCCCCGCGCAGACTGATCCAATGCTTGATAACGAGGATCCTGCCCGGCGGTGCGGGCCTGCGGCCGGCGGTTCCCCATGGACTTGATGTTCTCCCTGCTCGCAGGGGTCAACGAATGGGTCATCGACGCCGCGGCACAGCCCTGGGTGTACCTGGTGGTGTTCCTCTGCTGCACCGTCGACGGGTTCTTCCCGCCCTTCCCCAGCGAATCGGTGGTCGTGGGCCTGGCGTCCCTGATCCTCACCCAGGGCCACCCCAACCCCTGGCTGCTGATGCTGGCCGCCTCGCTCGGGGCCTTCCTCGGTGATAACACCGCCTACGCCATCGGCCGGGGAATCGGGCTGACCCGGTTCCGGTGGATGCGCCGGCCCCGCATGCGCCGCTCCTTCGCCTGGGCGAAGTACGAGCTCGACAAGCGGGCGGCCTCCCTGCTCCTGGTGGGCCGCTTCCTGCCGATCGGCAGGGTGGCGGTGAACCTCGCCGCCGGCACCACCGGCTACCCGCGCCGGCGCTTCGTCGCCCTGTCCGCCCTCGCCGGCGGCGTCTGGGGGGCGTACTCCGTGGGCATCGGCGCGCTGGCCGGTGCGTGGTTCGCCGGCAACCAGCTGCTGGGGGTCGCCGTGGCCATCGCGGTGGCCGTGGTGGTCGGCGTGGCCGTCGACCGGGTGCTCAGTGCAGCCTCCGGCAGGGCGGCGCCCCGGGTGCTTCCGGCGGCGGCCGGACCGGAGGTTCCCGACCTCGACCAGGCCGCCTAAGGGTGCGGCCCGTCCGGGCCCACCTGTAGGGTTGAACGCGTGACGAACTCCTCCCAGACCCCCGCCCCAGGCACCTCCTTCGACATCCGCAGCCTCCCCAAGGTCTCCCTCCACGACCACCTCGACGGGGGCCTGCGCCCCGCGACCATCCTCGAGCTGGCGGCCGAGGTGGGGCATACCCTTCCGGCCTCCGACGCGGAAGCGCTCGGCCGGTGGTTCCGCGACTCCGCCGATTCCGGAACGCTGGAGCGCTACCTCGAAACCTTCGACCACACCATCGCCGTCATGCAGACCCGCGGCGCCCTGGCGCGGGTGGCCCGCGAATTCGTCGAGGACCTCGCGGCCGACGGCGTCGTCTACGGCGAGGTGCGCTGGGCCCCCGAGCAGCACACCGCCCAGGGCCTGAGCCTGGATGAGGCCGTCGAGGCCGTGCAGGAAGGGCTCTCGGCGGGCGTAGCGTCCGCCCGGGCCGCCGGGCGGGTCATCCAGGTCGGCCAGCTCATCACCGCCATGCGCCACGCCGACCGCGGCCAGGAAATCGCCGAACTCGCCGTCCGGCACCGGGACCGCGGCGCCGTGGGCTTCGACATCGCCGGAGCCGAAAAGGGCTTCCCGCCCTCACGGCTTGCCGAGGCGTTCACCTACCTCGCCGCCCACCAGTTCCCCGCCACCGTCCACGCCGGCGAGGCCGACGGGCTGGAGAGCATCGTTGATGCGCTGGTCTCCGGGCGGGCCCTGCGCCTCGGCCACGGGGTGCGCATCGCCGAGGACATCTCCCTCGAGGAAGCCGACGCCACCGGAAACGGGGAGGACGGCGTCGAGACTGCCGTCCTCGGCCGGGTCGCCGCCTGGGTGCGCGACCGCGGGATCGCCCTGGAGCTGTGCCCGTCGTCGAACCTGCAGACCGGAGCGGTTGAGGCCTTCGGGAACGACATCGGAAGCCACCCGATCGACATGCTGTACCAGCTGGGCTTCAAGGTCACCGTGAACACCGACAACCGGCTGATGAGCGGGGTGAGCCTGACCGGGGAGTTCGAACTCCTCGCCGACACCTTCGGGTACGACCTCAGCGACCTGCTGGAGCTGACCCTCAACGCCGTCGACGCCGCCTTCCTCCCCCTCGAGGACCGGGAAGCCCTGACGGAGTTCGTGGTGTCCGCGTTCGAGACCGCCGCTTCCTAGGCCGCCATGCCCGACGCACCCGGATCCGCCGATCCGGCGGGCGGCGCCGGCGCCGCGGTTGACCGCCTGGTTGAGGTCATCGCCGTCCTGCGGGCCCGGTGCCCGTGGATGGGTGCACTTACCCACGCCTCGCTCGTGCAGTACCTGATCGAGGAGAGCTACGAACTCGTCGAGGCCCTCGAAGCGCTCGGCGGGCCCGCCGGCGCGGAGGCGGGAAACCCCGGGGTGCGGACCGACCTGCTGGGCGAGCTGGGCGACGTGCTGCTGCAGGTGGTGCTCCACGCCCAGCTCCAGCACGAGCAGGGCAGCTTCGGCCTGCGGGAGGTCGCCGAGGGGCTGACGGCCAAGATGATCCGCCGGAACCCCCACGTCTTCGCGGCCGACGGCTCGCTGCTGGCCCCCGACGGAGGTGCGGGCGCCACCGCCGAGGAGATCGCCCGGACCTGGCAGACGGTGAAGGAGCGCGAACGCCCGGACCGCGCCTCCGCCTTCGACGGAATTCCGCAGCACCTTCCCGCCCTGGCCCGCGCCGCTTCAATCCTGCACCGGGCCGGGACGCTCGGCGCGCTGCCCGCCCCCGGAGGTGTCGTCCCGGACGGAGCGGCAGCCCCCGACGGAGCCGCCGCGGCCGGCCCGCTCACCGAGGAGGAGCTCGGCGACGCCCTCTTCGCGCTGGTGCGCGGTGCCGCCTCCCGGGGGCTCGACCCGGAGCGGGCCCTGCGCGCCGCCGTCCGGCGCTTCCAGGACTCGGTGGCCGGTTCTCCACCGGGCGGAGCCGCGTGACGGGCGTCCGCCCCCCGCGGCGGTGAACTACCCTTAAGACGGCACTGCCAACGCTTTGACCACCGTCCCGCGGTGGAATCTCGACCCCTCCAACCCAAAGGAGCATTTCCATGGCAATCATCGACGCCATCCACGCGAGGGAAATCCTCGACTCCCGCGGCAACCCCACCGTTGAGGTGGAGGTCCTGCTCGACGACGACACCTTCGGCCGCGCCGCCGTCCCCTCCGGCGCCTCCACCGGTGCCTTCGAGGCCAACGAACGCCGCGACGGCGACAAAGCCCGCTACCTGGGCAAGGGCGTCCTGCAGGCCGTCGAAGCGGTCATCGACCAGATCCAGCCCGCCCTCCTCGGCTTCGACGCCGCCGACCAGCGCGCCATCGACCAGGCGATGCTCGACCTCGACGGCACCGAGAACAAGTCAAGCCTCGGCGCCAACGCCATGCTGGGCGTCTCCCTCGCCGTGGCCCGCGCCGCCGCCGAATCCTCGGCCCTGCCGCTCTACCGCTACCTGGGCGGCCCCAACGCGCACGTCCTGCCCGTGCCCCTGATGAACATCCTCAACGGCGGCTCCCACGCGGACTCCGACGTCGACATCCAGGAATTCATGATCGTTCCCCTCGGTGCCGCCTCCTTCTCCGAGGGCCTGCGCTGGGGCGTCGAGGTCTACCACGAGCTCAAGGCCGTCCTCAAGGAAAAGGGCCTCGCCACGGGCCTCGGCGACGAGGGCGGCTTCGCCCCGAACCTGCCCTCGAACCGGGACGCGCTCGACCTGATCACCACCGCGGTGGAGCGGGCCGGCTACAAGCCCGGATCCGACATCGCCTTCGCCCTTGACGTCGCGGCCTCCGAGTTCTACAGCGACGGGGTGTACACGTTCGAGGGCAAGTCCCTCAGCACCGCCGAGATGAGCGCCTACTACGAAGAGCTGGTGCGCGACTACCCGCTGGTGTCCATCGAGGATCCCCTGGACGAGGAGGACTGGGAGGGCTGGAAGGCCCTTACCGCGTCCCTCGGCGACAAGGTGCAGATCGTCGGCGACGACCTGTTCGTCACCAACCCCACCCGCCTCGAGCGCGGCATCACCGCCGACACGGCCAACTCGCTGCTGGTCAAGGTCAACCAGATCGGCACGCTGACCGAAACCCTCGACGCGATCTCGCTGGCCCAGCGCTCGGGCTACACCACGATCACCTCGCACCGCTCCGGCGAGACCGAGGACACCACGATCGCCGACATCTGTGTTGCCACGAACGCCGGCCAGATCAAGACCGGCGCCCCCGCCCGGTCCGAGCGCGTCGCGAAGTACAACCAGCTGCTGCGCATCGAAGAGGAACTCGACGACGCCGCCCGTTATGCCGGGCGCAGCGCCTTCCCGCGTTTCACTGCATAGTTGAACCGGAGGGCAGTTACCCTCGTTAGACGGGGTCCGCAAGGATCCCGTCGCAGCAACCAGCCGAGGAGTGCCATGTCTGCCCGCCGCCCCAACGTGCCGCATGCCGTCCGTCCGTCGCCCCACGCGGCGGACCGGACGGCTGCCGGGGCACCCCCGGCGACATCCGGCACCCATCCGGGCCAGGTCGGAGGGCCGCCGGCGGACCGGGTCCGGACCAAACCCGCCGCCGGCTCGGCACCCGCACCCCAGCCCGCCCCGACCCGGAAACATGCATCGCCGTCCGAGGTCCGGGCCGCCGAACGTGAGCAGCTCGCCGGGGCCATCCGCAGGGCAGGGGCCAGCGCGGTCCGGCCCCGGAACCGCGTGATCGTTCCGGCCGAGGACGCCAAGCCCATTCCCGCGCAGTCGTTCTCGGGGCGCCTGCTGGCACTGGCCCTCGTCCTCGTAGCGGTGATCGTGCTGCTCGTCCCCTCGGTGAGCAACTACCTCCGCCAGCAGGGCGAGGTGGCGGCCCTGCGGGGGCAGATCGCCGAGCAGCAGCAGGCCCAGGAGCAGCACCGGGCGGACCTGGCCCGCTGGGACGACCCCGCCTACATCAAGCAGCAGGCCCGTGAACGCATCTTCCTCGTGATGCCGGGGGAGAAGCGCTACCTCGTCAAGGGCGGCTCGGGCATCGAAGAGTCAACAGGCACCGGCTCGGCCGGACAGCCCGAAGACCTCCCGTGGGTCGATTCGCTGTGGGAATCGGTCTCCCGCGCCGCGACGGACTGACAACACCAGAACACCTGCCGCACCGGGCAGCAAGGAAGGACCCCAAGTGGCTCAGCAGGACGAGCGGACCCCCACGGCCCGGGACCACGAGGTCCTGAGCCGCCAGCTCGGGCGGCCGGTCCGCGACGTCGTCGAGATCGGGGCACGGTGCGTGTGCGGCAACCCGCTGGTGGCCGTGACCGCACCCCGCCTCAGCAACGGCATACCCTTTCCCACCACCTACTACCTGACCCACCCCGTCATCACTTCCGCCGTGTCCCGGCTTGAGGCCGACGGCGTGATGACGGAAATGACGGAGCGGCTCGGCCGGGACGCCGACCTCGCCGAACGGTACCGGGCCGCACACGAGGCCTACCTTGCCGCCCGCGAGGAGGTCGGCGAGCGGGCCGGGACCGGCCCGGTCCCCGAGATCGCCGGGGTATCCGCCGGCGGCATGCCCACCCGGGTGAAATGCCTGCACGTCCTGGTGGGCCATTCACTGGCCGCAGGACCCGGGGTCAACCCGCTGGGCGACGAGGCGCTCGAGGGCATCGCCGAGTGGTGGACAGCCGACGTGTGCTACTGCACCGGCGCCTGGGACACCTCCGGAGAGCCGCCCTCGGCCGACCTCAGCCGGCACACCAAGACCCAGGGACTCAGCCCCGAAGAGCTCGAGCGCAAGCGTGCCGGGCGACGAGCCGAAGCACAGGAGAAACAATGAGGACCGCCGCGGTTGACTGTGGAACGAACTCCATCCGGCTGCTGATCGCCGACATCGAGGACGGCGTGCTGGCCGACGTCGAACGGCGCATGAAGGTGGTGCGCCTCGGGGAGGGGGTCGACGCCACCGGCCGGCTCTCCGAGGCCGCCCTGGCACGGACCTTCGAGGCCACCGAGGAATATGCCGAACTGATCCGCCGGCACGGCGCCGAAGGGCTCCGCTTCGTCGCCACCTCCGCCTCCCGCGACGCCGAGAACCGGGATGTCTTCGTTGAGGGCATCCGCCAGCGCCTCGGCGTCGAGCCCGAAGTCATCAGCGGTGACGAAGAAGCGTCACTGTCCTTTCGCGGCGCCGTGAGCGTGATTGACGTGCCCGAGACCGACACCGTGATGGTCGTTGACCTCGGCGGCGGCAGCACCGAGTTCGTCGCAGGGCGCGGCGGCGCCGTGACCGCGGCCCGCAGCATGGACATGGGCTGCGTCCGGTTCACCGAACGCTTCCTGCGCTCCGATCCGCCCGCCGGAGCCGAAATCGAGGCGATGGAACGCGAGGTCCGCGCGCTGATCAGCGAGGCCGGACGGGAGGTGCCCTTCGGGGAGGTGAGCACCCTGATCGGTGTCGCCGGAAGCATCACCACGGTGACAGCGCACGCGCTGCAGCTTCCCTCCTACCTCCCGGAGCGCATTCACGGCGCACGCCTGAGCACCGCCGCCATCGCCGGAGCCGCCGACGACCTGCTGCGCCGCGACAGGGCCGCCCGCGCGGCCCTGCCCTACATGCACCCCGGCCGGGTCGACGTCATCGGCGCCGGGGCCCTGATCTGGAAGTGCGTCGTCGAGCACATCGCCGAGGCCACCGGCGGCCGGGTCGACTCCGCCGTGGCCAGCGAACACGACATCCTCGACGGCATCGCCCTCAGCGTTCCCGCCCTCCGGAAGTGATTTTTTGACCTTTTCGCCCTCCAGCACCCCTTCACCCACCCGGGCGGCCCGCCGCCGAGCCTCCCGAGCCGCCGCGGCGGTCCTCGCCGCGGCGATGCTGCTGTGCACTGCTGCCCCGGCCCGGGCCGACCACGTCCGGGACAAGCAGTACTGGCTGCAGGACTACGGGGTGACCGAGGCCTGGAAGTCAACGCAGGGCGAAGGGGTCAAGGTCGCGGTGATCGACAGCGGCGTCGACAGCTCCCACCCCGACCTGCGCGGCGCCGTCACCGCCGGGATCGACGCCTCGGGCGCCGGACGCGGGGACGGCCAGCAGGGCATCGGCGAGGTCCCCGAGCACGGGACCCTCGTGTCGACCCTCCTCGCTGGCAGGGGGCATGGGCCGCGTCCCACCGAAGGGGCCGCGCCGTCCCCGCTCGAAGCTTACGGCCAGGGCCCCGACGGCATCGTCGGGGTGGCCCCGAAGGCTGACCTGCTCGCCGTGTCGGTGTGGATCGAGGGGCCCAACAGCGGCCCCAACCCGGCGGGGGTCGGCACGGACGAGCAGATCCCCAATGCCGTGCGCTGGGCGGTGGACAACGGGGCCAAGGTCATCAACATGTCGCTCGGGAGCACCTCGACCACCTGGCCCGAGAGCTGGGACGAGGCGTTCCTCTACGCCGAGAAGCGCGACGTCGTCATCGTGGCCGCCGCGGGCAACCGGGCCGGCGGGCTCACCCAGGTCGGCGCCCCCGCCACCATCCCCGGCGTCCTGTCGGTCGCTGGGCTGGACCGCAGCGGGGTGGCGAGCAGGGAATCCTCGTCCGAGGGCATCAGCATCGCCGTCGCGGCGCCGTCGGAGAACCTCGTCGGCGGGCTGCCCGGGGCGTTCTACGCCGAATGGTCGGGAACCTCGGGTGCCGCGCCGCTCGTCTCCGGGGTGGCGGCGCTGATCCGCTCCAAGTACCCGGAGCTGAGCGCCGCGCAGGTCATCAACCGCATTGTCGGCACGGCCCGCGACGCCGGCGCGCCGGGCTTCGACACCATCTACGGGCACGGCATCCTTGACGTCGCCGCCGCCGTCGGCCCCGGGGTCGAGGTCTCCGAGGCCAACCAGCTCGGCAGCATCGAGCAGTGGATCCAGGTGTACCGGCGGGGGAAGCCGCCCGCGGAGGCGGCACCTCCGGCTCCGGCCGAGAACACGGCCGCCCCCGATATCCCGGCCGCCCTGGTCCCGCAGGCCCACGAAGGGGCCGGATCCTCGACGGTGCTGCCCCCGGTGGTGGTCCTGGGCTTCTCCGGCCTGTTCGTCCTGCTCCTGGTGGCCGGAACCGTCCACGTCCTGCGGGTCCGGCGCACCGAGCGCCTGGCGCCCCCGCGGGAGGAGCCGGACACCGGTGCCTTCGACGTCCCGCAGCGGACCGACCGCCCCGCTGAAACCGGCCAGGGCAGCCCGCGCGGCTGAGCGGGTAGAGGTTCCTCACAGTTAGTGAAGACTTTCACAAAGTCCGGTACTATCGAGCCATGGCATCGAACTCACTGTTCTCTGATCGTCCGCGCATCCTCGTCGTCGGAGGCGGCTACGTCGGCCTCTATGTGGCCCGCAATCTGCAGAAGAAGGTGAAGTCCCACGGTGGCATCGTCACCCTGGTCGACCCCCTTCCCTACATGACGTACCAGCCGTTCCTCCCCGAGGTGGCCGCCGGAAGCATCGAGGCGCGCCACGCCATCGTCTCGCACCGTGTGCACCTGCCCCAGACCGAGCTCATCAGCGGCCGGGTCACATCGGTCGACCACGCCGCGCGCACCGCCACGATCGAGCCCGCAGGCGAGGGTGAGCCGTTCACGCTCGGCTACACCGACATCGTCATGGCCGCCGGCGCGATCACCCGCACCTTTCCCATCGAGGGGCTGAAGGACCAGGGCATCGGCCTGAAGACGATCGAAGAGGCCGTCGCGCTGCGCAACCAGATCCTCGAGCGCATCGAGACCGGGTCGCTGATGCCCGCCGGCCCGGCCCGGGACCGCATGCTGACCTTCGTCGTCGTCGGCGGCGGGTTCGCCGGCATCGAAGCCATCACCGAGATGGAGGACATGGCCCGCGATGCGGTGAAGAAGAACGCCCGCCTCAAGCGCTCCGACGTCCGCTTCGTCCTGATCGAGGCCATGCCGCGCGTCATGCCCGAGGTCACCGAGCAGCAGGCCGTCTGGGTCGTCGAGCACCTGCGCTCGCGCGGCATCCAGGTCCTGCTCAACACCTCGCTCGCCAGCGCCGTCGAGGGCAACCTGAAGCTGATCAACATGCCGGACAAGACCCCGGCCGACGAGTTCGCCACCGACACCCTCATCTGGACCGCCGGCGTGCAGGCCAACCCGGTCGTCCGCTCCACCGACTTCCCGGTCGATGACCGCGGCCGCCTGCGGGCGAACGCCGAGCTGCGCATCACCGGCGACGACGGACCCCTCCAGCATGCCTGGACCGCCGGCGACGTCGCGGCCGTGCCCGACCTCAGCGGCGGCGGCGTGGGCGGATTCTGCGTCCCCAACGCCCAGCACGCGGTCCGCCAGGCGAAGCGCCTCGCCAAGAACATCTACGCCCAGAACTACGGCGTGGGCCGCGTCCAGGAGTACAAGCACACCAACCTGGGTGCCGTCGCGGGCTTCGGTACCTTCAAGGGTGTCGCCAACATCATGGGCTTCGGGATGCGTGGCTTCCCGGCCTGGCTGGCGCACCGCGGGTACCACGGCATGGCCATGCCGATGTTCGAGCGCAAGGCCCGGGTCATCTCCAACTGGTCGATGAGCTTCATCTTCGGCAGGGACCTCGCCCCAATCGCGGACCTGCAGACCCCGCGCCGGCAGTTCCGCAACGCGGCCACTCCGCCGCCGAAGAAGGACACCGCCCTTCAGTCGGCACCTCCGGCTCCGGCCGGAAAGGCGAGCGGCAAGGCCGCCTCGAACGCCTGATTCAACCGGTCCGCCGGAGACGACGGTGGGTTCCCGCAGACGCGGGGGCCCGCCGTCGCCGCTTAACCGGTGATGCCCTCCACCCGGGGTCCATCCGGTGCCCTGCCGCGCCCGCCAAACCCTGGAGCGGGCGCGGGTGTCCCGGCGCGATATTCTTGACCTGCGGAGCATCCCGCCCCAGTAGCCCAATGGCAGAGGCACCAGACTTAAAATCTGTTCAGTGTCGGTTCGAGTCCGACCTGGGGTACCACCGGGCCCGTTGGCCTGTAACCTGAGCACTTCCTCCCGGCTGCCGGGGCCCCCGCGGGCCGGCCCGACCGCCGCCGTGGGCTCCCAACCGGCTCCCACCATACGCAGCAAGTCAGCCCCGCACCTCGACGCGTTGACCGGACGATCCGCCGCCCGATCATCGCCCCACCGCCCCAGTGTCAACCCCGCTGGACCCTCGGTGTGACGAGCGTTACAAGGATGTAACCGGATTCCCTTATGTTCGACCCATTTTTGCATTAGCTTTTCTACATACCAGGAACACCTGGTGAGTGCAGCGAAGGCTGACGATGCCTTTCGGTCGAGGAGAAAAATTGATGACTGTAACACGCAACCCGATGCGGTCCGGCATCGGGGAGAATGCTCCGCGCGCAGCGAAGATCGCAGCCCTCAGCCTGGGTATTGCACTCTTTGCCTCGGGCTGTGGCGGCGGCGGCGGCGGATCCACAACAAACGAGGACGGCGCCGAGCCCGGCGCCTCGGCGTCCGCCGAGACCGCGGGCGCGCTGTCCTGCCCGCCCAGCGAAGGCGGCGAGGCTGCGGAAGCCGGCGAGAAGGGCGACCCCTCGGCTGTCCCCGAGGCGAAGACCGTCACCGATACACCCCTGAAGTTCGGATCCATCCTGCCGACCACCGGGGCCCTCGCGTTCCTCGGCCCGCCGGAAATCGCGGGTGTGAACCTCGCGGTCAAGGAAGTCAACGAAGCAGGCGGCGTCCTCGGCAAGGACATCTCGGTGGTCCACCGCGACTCGGGCGACACCACCACCGACATCGCCACCCAGTCGGTCACCGAACTCCTGTCCCAGGATGTCAGCGCCATCATCGGCGCCGCTTCGTCCGGCGTCTCCAAGACCGTCATCAACCAGATCACGGGTGCCGGCGTCGTGCAGTTCTCCCCGGCGAACACCTCCCCGGAGTTCACCGACTGGGACGACAAGGGCCTGTACTGGCGCACCGCACCGTCGGACGTCCTGCAGGGACGCACGCTCGGCAACTACATCATGTCCTGCGGCGCCCAGACCGTCGGCATGATCGTCCTCAACGACGCCTACGGCACCGGCCTTCAGGCCAACATCACCGAGACCGTCGAAGGAGCCGGTGGCAAGGTCGTTGCCGCCGAACTGTTCAACGAAGGCGACTCGCAGTTCAGCAGCCAGGTCGATGCGGTGGTCGCGGCCAAGCCCGATGCCATCGTCATCATCACCTTCGACCAGGCCAAGAGCATCGTTCCGCTGCTCACCGGCAAGGGCATCGACCCCTCGAGCATGTTCATGGTCGACGGCAACACCACCGACTACAGCAAGGACCTGGAGCCGGGCACCCTCGAGGGCGCCCAGGGCACCATCCCCGGTCCCTTCACCGGAGATGAATTCCAGAAGGCGCTGCTTGAGATCGACCCCAAGCTGACCAGCTGGAGCTACGCCGGTGAAAGCTACGACGCCGTCAACCTGATGTCGCTGGCAGCCGAGGCTGCAGGCAGCACCGACGGAACCGCCATCGCCGGAGAGCTCGAGGCCGTCTCCAAGGACGGCGAGAAGTGCTTCGACTTCGCCGGCTGCGTGACCCTGCTGCGCGACGGTGAAGACATCGACTACGACGGCATCTCCGGCCCGGTCTCCTTCGACGAGAACGGTGATCCCACCGAAGCCGCCATCGGCATCTACCAGTACGACGAGAACAACGTGCCGCAGCCGAGCCGTTCCGAGGTTGGCAAGCTCTAACCTCAGGATCTCGGGTCAGCACATCCGCTGCACCGGAAGGCCCCGTCCACCAGGGCGGGGCCTTCCGCCTGTCCGGGCCCGTCCGGGGACCACTTAACGACAAACGCACCCGATAGATCGGGTGCGTTTGTCGTTAAGTGGCGCGTGGGTCGTTATCGGGTGCGTTCGGCGGTTTCGTTGTGCCGGGGGGAACGGGCGACGGCGTAGGAGCCACGGCGCAGCTGCGCGGCCCACTCATAGGTCGACGCCGTGGGCAGGGGATTGCGGACCGGGTCGAACCGCAGGTCCTCCTGACCCTGGTCAGGGTCAACCGTGAGCGTGAGGGTTCCAAACGGAATCCAGGGCCCCAGCGGACGGGCAAAGGACAGCTCCATCGACCAGGCGTGTCCCTTGAGCCTGCGCCGGAAGGCCGGCAGCGACGCCGGAAGCCGGCCGGGGGCGGTCGGCTGTCCGGTGGTCCGCGCGGCCAGCAGGACCGGCCCGCGTGCTCCCCGGTACGGCATCATGGTGGTCAGCGGGGAGCGGGCGATGTTCAGCCGGGGGACCAGCAGGAACCGGCCCAGCGGTGAACTTCCCGTCGAGGACAGCAGCAGATCGGCGTGCGCGTCGCCCGAGGGAATCCTCACCGCGAGGCCGATGATGTCCGGCAGGGGACCCGGCAGGCCCACCGACCGCGAGAGCCGCGCCTCGACCGGGGTGCTGCCCGCGGTGTCGAGCCACGGGATGCCGCTTGAGGCGCCGCCGTCGACGGCGAGGTATCCCGTCAGGCGCACCCCGCCGGGATGGATGGGGCGGGAAGGCCGGAGAACCTTCAGCGCCCGGAACACTTCCATGAACCCCCTGCCGACCAGCCGGGCCGGTAGTGTGCCCCTCGGTTCTGTCATCCTCGGCGCCGTGCCCGTCACTTGCGGGCGCCCTGGTTCTGCGCTCCCGTGAACTCCGTTCATTGCGTCCTTCCCCGTCCGCCGTGGAAAACCGTCCGGGCCCTGCGGTCGAGACGGTCCCCGGCAGTCTAAAGGCCCGCCAGCAGGGCTTCCATCTCCTTAATTTCGGACTCCTGCGCTTGCACTATCGACGCGGCGAGGTCCTTGGCGCCGGGATCGGCGCCCACCTCCAACTCCTGTTCCGCCATGTCGATGGCGCCCTTGTGGTGTTCGATCATCCCGGCAAGGAACAGCCGTGACGCTTCGTCGCCCTCGGCACCCGCGAGCTCCTCGAGCTGTCCGCCGCTCATCATCCCGCTGCCCTCGCCGGCGGCCTCCCCGCCGTGTCCGGAACCGTGGCCGGATCCGCTGCCGCCGCCCGCGTCGGGCTTCCCCCACGCGTCGAGCCAGGCCTTCATCGTTCGGATCTCCGGCGCCTGGGCAGCCTTTATCCGGGTGGCCAGCGCAGTGATCTCCGGGTCGATTCCGGTCTTGGTGAGCATCGAATCGCTCATCTCCACTGCCTGCTCGTGGTGCGGGATCATTCCGGCGGCGAACTCCACGTCGGCGGCGTTGGACAGCCCGGCCGACACGGTCGGGGAGCTGGACGCCGACGGCGGCGCCTGCCCGGAGTCATGGCCGGAGCCGTGCCCGGCCTCCGGGCCGGCTCCACAGCCGGCGAGGACAAGGACCAGGGCGAGGCCGGTCAGGGTCGAATAGCGTTTCATATTCATCATCCTTTGGGTTCTCGAGTGGACCGACTCTTCGGTCCCGGAGTATTCACGGCGTTCAGCCGGGCGTTCCCGCGAGGCGCCGCGGGTCGAGATTGAGCCGGCGCAGCAGCTGGGCGTTGAGTGCCACGACGATCGTCGAGACGCTCATCAGCACGGCTCCGGCCGCAGGCGACAGCAGCACCCCGGCGAATGCCAGCACGCCGGCCGCCAGCGGCACCGCGGCCACGTTGTATCCCGCGGCCCAGACGAGGTTCTGGATCATCTTCCGGTAGCTGGCCCGCGACAGGTCGATCATCGAGAGCACCGCGCGCGGGTCATTGCCGGCAAGCACCACTCCGGCGGTCTCGATGGCGACGTCGGTCCCGCCGCCGATCGCGATCCCGACCTCCGCGCGTGCCAGCGCGGGGGAGTCGTTGACGCCGTCGCCGACCATCGCCACCGTCAATCCCCGCGCCTGGAGTTCGGCGACCTTCGCGTCCTTGTCCTGTGGGAGGACCTCGGCGAAGACCTCGTCCACGCCCAGGTCGCGGGCCACCGCGTCGGCGACCTGCCGGGCGTCGCCGGTGATCATCGCGACCTTGACCCCGCGGTCCTGCAGCGCCTTCACCGCGGCCCGGGACTCGTCCCGTACCCGGTCCTCGAGCGCGAGCGCCCCGATGACGCTGCCGTCGCGGACCACGGTGAGCACCGATGCCCCACGAGAGGTCCACTGGGCCACCGGCCCGGCGATGCCCGCCGGGATGTCGAGGGAGAGCTCCCGCAGGAGGTTCGGCCCGCCGACAAGGACCTCGGAGCCGGCCACGGTGGCCCGCACCCCGCGTCCAGTCATCGAGGAGAACCCGGTCCCCGCATAGGCGAGCTCCGTCGCCCCGGCGTCCCCGGCGGCGGCCCGGGCCACGGCCCGCGCCACAGGATGCTCGCTGTCGGCCTCGGCCGCCCCCGCAAGCGCCAGCAGCTGGGAGTGGCTCATGCCGGGCACTGCGGCCACGCCGGTGACCTCCGGGCGGCCCTCGGTGAGGGTCCCGGTCTTATCGAAGAGGACGACGTCGATGGTGCGCATCCGCTCCAGCGCCAGCCGGTCCTTGATCAGCACCCCGGCCCGGGCAGCCCGCTCGGTCGACAGCGCGATCACCAGGGGGATGGCCAGGCCGAGGGCGTGGGGGCAGGCGATGACCAGCACCGTCACCGTGCGGACGACGGCGTCCTCGGGGCTCCCGAGGGCCAGCCAAGCGAGGAAGGTCACGATGCCGGCGCCCAGGGCGAAGTAGAACAGCAGGGCGGCGGCGCGGTCCGCAAGGGCCTGCGCCCGGGAGGAGGAGGCCTGTGCGTCGGCGACGAGCCGCTGGATGCCCGCCAGCGCCGTGTCACCGCCGACCGCTGTCACCGCCACGCGCACGGCGTTGTCGGTGGCCACAGTGCCCGCCGTCACGGGGTCGCCCTTCCGGCGCAGCACGGTGCGCGATTCGCCGGTGATCATCGATTCGTCGAACTCCGCCGCGCCCTCGGTGACCGTGCCGTCGGCGGGCACCCGGGCCCCCGACCGCACCAGGACGACGTCGCCGGGGGCCAGGGATGACACCGGGACGGTCTCGATCCCGTCCGCGGTGACGCGATCGGCTTCGTCTGGCAGCAGGGCGGCGAGGGCGTCGAGGGCGCCGGCGGCCGACCCGAGGGCGCGCATCTCCATCCAGTGCCCCAGGAGCATGATGACGATCAGCAGGGCGAGTTCCCACCAGAAGTCCAGGTCGAACCCGCCAAGGCCCAAAGTGGTGCTCCAGGAGGCGGCGAAGGCCACGGTGATGGCCATGGCGATCAGCAGCATCATCCCGGGCCGCCGCGACCTCAGCTCGCCCCACCCGCCGCGGAGGAAGGGGGTACCGCCGTAGATGAAGATGGCCGTGCCGAGCACCGGGGAGATCAGCGCCGCGCCCGGGAAGGTCGGCAGGCCGTACCCCAGGATCATGGCGAACATGGGGCTGAAGGCGACGACCGGGACGGCGAGGGCGAGGCTGATCCAGAACCTGCTGCGGAACATGGCGGTGCTGTGGCCGGCGTGCTGGCCCGACGCATGGACCTCGTGGTCTCCGTGACCGGCCTGACCGGAATGACCGGCATGACCGGCATGACCGATGGGCGGGGCGTGGTGTGCCGCCGCGGGTGCGGACTGCGGATGGGGCCGACCAGGCGGAGATTTCAGGGACCCGCCGGGGCGCGGGGGAGAGGCGGGCGCCTCAGGGGAGTGCTGGTGCGCCTCGGGGGAGTGCTGGGTTCGATGCTGCATGGGAGGCTCCTTGACCCGACCGAGTGATGCTGACGTACCGAACATATACCCCTGGGGGGTATGCGTCAAGGGGTTTCGATCGAAGAGGGTGGAGGACCTTCCACAGAGTTAAAAGACTGCGGGCGGCCCGTTTCCGGTGCCGCCCGCAGTCCTGTACTGAGCAGTTCTGTACTAGGTAGATCAGGCCGTATCGGCCAGGGTGCCCAGGTACAGCTGGATCACCTTGGGGTCCTTCATCAGTTCGCGGCCGGTGCCGGTGTAGGCGTCCTTGCCCTGGTCGAGCACGTAGGCACGGTCGCAGATCTGCAGGCACCGCCGCGCGTTCTGCTCGACCATGATCACCGAGACGCCGGCCCGGTTGATTTCGTGGACGCGCAGGAACGTCTCGTCCTGCTTGACGGGGGACAGGCCCGCCGAGGGCTCATCGAGCAGCAGCACCGCCGGTTCCATCATCAGCGCCCGGCCCATGGCCACCATCTGGCGCTCGCCGCCGGAGAGGGAGCCGGCCCGCTGGGCGCGCCGCTTGCCCAGTTCCGGGAAGAGGCCGGTGACGAAATCGAACCGCGTCTTGAAGTCCTTGGGCCGCTGGTACATGCCCATCTGCAGGTTTTCCTCGATGGTCAGCGTCGAGAAGACGTTGTTGTTCTGCGGTACGAAGCCCACGCCCTGGCTGACCAGGCGGTTCGCCTTGAGGCCGGTGAGGTCCTTGCCGCGGACCATCACCTGCCCGGAGTGGATCTTCACCAGGCCGAACATCGCCTTGAGCAGTGTCGACTTGCCGGCGCCGTTCGGTCCAATGATGCCGATCAGTTCGCCCCGGCGGGCCTCGATGCTGCACCCGTTGAGGATGTTGACCCCGGGCAGGTACCCGGCCACCAGGTCGGTGACCTTCACCACGGAGTCGCCTTCGTACTCGCTCATCGCTTTGTCTCCTCAGTGCCGGTCGATCCGGTGCGGGTGGATCCGGGTTCGCTGACCTCGGTGATTGAGTGGCCGAGGATTCCCTCGTCCTCGGTGCCGACGACCGACTCGGAGTCCTGGGCGAGCTCCTCCTCGAGGCGCTCGACGCCGGTCGAGTCGCCCAGGTCGACGTCGTGGTGGGCGCCCAGGTAGGCGTCGATGACGGCCTGGTCCTTCATCACGATGTCGGGCGGCCCCTCGGCGACGACCTTCCCCTCGGCCATCACCACCACCCAGTCGGCGATGTGGCGGACCATGTGCATGTCGTGCTCGACGAACAGCACCGTCATGCCTTCGGCCTTGAGGTTCTTGATGTGGTCGAGCAGCGACTGGGTCAGGGCCGGGTTCACGCCGGCCATGGGCTCATCGAGCATCACCAGGCGCGGCTTGACCATGAGGGCCCGTGCCATCTCCAGGAGCTTGCGCTGCCCGCCCGAGAGGGAGGCGGCGTAGTCGTCCCGCTTGGTGTCGAGCTTGAACTTCGCGAGCAGCACCTCGGCCTGGGCGGTGATCTCCTTCTCGCGGGCACCCCAGAGGCCCTTGAACAGCGCCTTGGCAAGGCTCTCGCCGGGCTGCTTGGTCGCACCGAGCCGCATGTTCTCGATGACCGTGAGCTTGCCCATCACCTTGGTGAGCTGGAAGGTGCGCACCATGCCCATCCGGGCCACCTTGTACGGCGGGACCTTGGCGAGCGGTTTGCCGTCAAACTCCCAGTCCCCGCTGTTGGGGTTGTCGAATCCGGTCAGCAGGTTGAACAGCGTCGTCTTCCCGGCGCCGTTGGGGCCGATCAGGGCGGTGATCTTGTTGCGCGGAATCTCGAGGTATTCGACGTCGACGGCGTTGATGCCGCCGAAGCTGCGGGTGACGTTCTTCGCGACGACGATGGGGTCCCGCTTGCGGCAGCCCGGGGCGGCCTCGCCGGTGGCGATGGGCCGGGTGTCGTTCATGTAGTCCTCACCCGCGGGGGCCGCGGCGACGGCGGACCCCGCCATCGAATCCGCCGGCGTGGCGCGGTGCGCGCCACCGCCGGACGGGACGTGGTTGGTGGAATTCTCGCTCATGCGAATGCCAGCTCCTTCTTATTGCCCAGCACGCCCTGCGGCCTAAAGACCATCAGCAGCATCAGGGCGATACCGACGAGGATGTAGCGCAGCTGCCCGGCCTGGGTGTTGGTGAGGAAGGTGATGGCACCCGACTCGATCGCGCCGTACAGGATGCCCTGGGTCAGCGACAGGACCACCCAGAACATCATGGCGCCGATCACCGGTCCCAGCACGGTGGCCATGCCTCCGAGCAGCAGGCAGGTGTAGAGGAAGAACGTCAGCTCGGTGGCGTAGTTCGCGGGTTGGACGGCGCCGCGGGGGAGGGTGAACACCATCCCCGCGAGCGATCCGAGGATGCCGCCGATCACCAGTGCCTGCATCTTGTAGGCGTAGACGTTCTTTCCGAGGGCGCGGACGGCGTTCTCGTCCTCCCGGATGCCCTTGAGGACGCGTCCCCAGGGGCTGCGCATGAGCAGCCACACGGTGAGGCAGGCGAGGATGACGACCGACCAGCCCACGACCCGGATCCAGAAGTTGCGCTCGTTCATCGCCAGGGGGCCGATGTTGTAGGTGCCCGCAGGGAAGGGGTTGAGGGCGTAGAACCCGCCCTCGAAGGCCGCCAGCCCGTTCGCCGAGCCGGTGACCTCGGTGAGGTCATTGGTCGTGACCACGTACCGGATGATCTCCGCGGCGGCGATGGTGACGATCGCCAGGTAGTCCGTGCGCAGGCGCAGGGTCGGGATGCCCAGCACGATGGCGAACACCACCGACGCGAGCATTGCGACGAGCACCGCGACCGGCAGGGGGGCATTGAAGGTCAGCGTGGAGATGGCGAAGCCGTAGGCTCCAACGGCCATGAAGCCCGCCTGCCCGAAGTTCAGCAGGCCCGAGTAGCCGAAGTGGACGGCGAGGCCGAGGGCGGCGAGCGCGTAGGCCGCCGTCGTCGGGCTGATGAGTTCGCCGAAGGCGTTGACAAGGATGTTTCCGAAATCCATTGGAACCCCTAACCTATGCGCTCGCGGCGGCCGAGGATACCCTGCGGCCGGAAGAGGAGCACGAGAATCATGATGAGCAGAGCGCCGACGTACTTCAGGTCGGCCTCAAGCCAGAGCGTTGAGATTTCGACGAACAGCCCCACGATGATCGAGCCGATGAGCGCCCCGAAGACCGTGCCGAGGCCGCCGAGCACAACGCCGGCGAAGATCAGCAGCAGGATCTGCTGGCCCATGTTGAAGGAGACCCCCGGGCGGTAGTAGGCCCACAGGATGCCGCCGAGGGCGGCGAGCATGCCGCCGATCACCCAGACGATCCGGATCACCCGGTCGACGTCGATGCCCGACGCCGCCGCCAGCGCGGGATTGTCGGCCACCGCACGGGTCGCCTTCCCGATGCGGGTCTTCAGCAGCAGGAACGCCACCAGCAGGATGACAACGAGGCTCACGATGAGCGAGTTCAGGTTGTTCCTCGAGATGGAGAGCGCCCCAAGGTTGAGAATCTCGCCCTGGGAGCCGGGAAGCTGGGTGGTTGCCCCGCCGAAGTTGAACTGGATGATGTAGCGCAGCGCCAGCGCCAGGCCGATGCTGACGATCATCATGGGCACGAGGCCGGTGCCGCGGTTCCGCAGCGGCTTCCACAGCCCGGCGTCCTGCACGTAGCCCAGCACGCCGCCGCCGATCACCGCCAGGACGATGGCGACCGGTGCGGGGAGTCCGAGCGCGGCGAACCCGAAGGTCAGGACCGCCCCGAGGGTGACCATCTCGCCGTGGGCGAAGTTGGTCAGGCCCGTGGTGCCGAAGATCAGTGAGAGTCCGACGGCGCTCAGCGCGAGGAGCAGCCCGAAGCTGAAGCCCGCGAGGGCGCGTTCGGCGAGGGTGTCCCAGAAGGTTCCGCCCTGGGCGACGATTCCCTCACCGAACAGGAAGAGGGTCGTGGCGTTCGAGGTTCCGGCGAAGGTGACCGTGCGCGGGTTCTCCTGGCCCTCGGCGAGGGTGATTCCCTCGGGGAGGGTGTCTTCGTCAACCTCGACCTCATAGGAGCCCTGTTCCGGCACACCGATTGACCAGAAGCCGTTCTCGCCGGAGGTGGTTTCGCCTTCAAAGCCGTTGCCGGTGGCCGTGATGGTGACGTCGGCGATGGGGCCGTCGACGCCCCGGAGGACGCCGCTGATGCGGTCCTGGAACTCTTCCGCCTGAACAGTTGCAGGTACTGCCGAATTCATCGCCCTTACGGGCGGCTGGGTGGACGCCTGCGCTGACGGTGCGCTGAGAAGCACGGCGAGAAGGACGCTGAAAAGGGCAGCGATCATCTTCCCGAGCCGTGCAGGCGTCGGTTGGGTTATCAAGATAGGAACCTCCACTGTGGGGGCCGCCTGCCGGACGGGCAGGAGATCATGCGTGTGACTGGTGTCACTCAATGTGGAGTTTATGTTACTCGGGCGCTGTTTCCGTTCCGAACCAATCGGCCCCGGGCAGGTAGCGATTGGATAACAACTGCGCGCAACGGCGCGGAGGACGCGGCCCGGGGCGGGAACAAAAGCCCACTTACAGCGTTGATATGGGTAGGGTTGGAACACTTACAGCCCCCAATTGGAGGACTACACAAAATGGCAATCGGCGGAAATCCGGTTTTCAACGGAAAGACCTTCCGTTCTGCCGCCCGCGGCACCAGCCCGGCGGCCTACGGCACGACGACCTTCGCGGGTCAGTCGGCCCTGAACCAGCAGCAGCTGGAGCACATGTACAACCGCCCTGCGGCGGGACCGGCCGAGACCGGCCGGATGACCTACGACGACGTCATCGTCAAGACGATCCTCTCGATCGCAGTTGTTCTCGTAGGCGCGGCCATCCCGGTATTCCTCGTGCCGGGACTCGCGCCGGTCCTGATGGTCGTCGGCCTGATCGGCGGACTCGTCCTGGGCCTGGTCAACTCCTTCAAGCGCGAGCCGGTCCCGGCTCTCATCCTCGCCTACTCGGCGCTCGAGGGCATGTTCCTCGGCGGAATCACCATGTTCCTCGAGGCATCCTTCCCCGGTATCGCGATCCAGGCGCTTCTTGGCACCCTGACGGTGTTCGGCGTGACGCTGGCCCTGTTCAAGAGCGGCAAGGTGCGTGCGACACCCAAGGCGATGAAGTTCTTCATGATCGCCATGCTGAGCTACCTGGCGTTCTCGCTGATCAACCTGGGCCTGATGGCCTTCGGCCTCAATGACAACCCGTGGGGCCTGCGCAGCGAGGAATTCCTGGGCACCGGCATTCCGTTCGGCGTCATCATCGGCATCTTCGCGATCGGCCTCGCGGCGTTCTCGCTGATCATCGACTTCACCCAGATCGACGAGGCGGTCAAGCACGGCGCCCCGCAGCGCTACTCCTGGACGGCCGCGTTCGGCCTCACGGTCACGCTGATCTGGCTCTACGTCGAGTTCCTGCGCCTGATCGCGATCCTGCGCGGCGACGAGTAACACGGGCGCAGCACCGCTCGCTGACTAAAGAACCACAAAGGAAGGGCCCGCAGCATCAGCTGTGGGCCCTTCCTTTGTGGATCCGGTGGTATCCGCGGATACCACCCGGACTGTCAGCGGCCGGCGCTCAGGCCACCCGGCGGGCCCCGGCGTCGGGCAGAACGCCGAAGATCACCGGCGACGTGAACCCTGCGTCGGCGAAGGCGGCGGTGACCGCCTTGGTAACGGCGTCGGCGTCCTCGGTGCGCACGAGGGCGATCGCGGCGCCGCCGAAACCGCCGCCGGTCATGCGCGCGCCCACGGCACCGGCCGAGACCGCGGTGTCGACGGCGAGGTCGAGTTCGGGGCTGCTGATCTCAAAGTCATCGCGCATCGAGGCGTGGCTCTGGTTCAGCAGCGGCCCCAGGGCGCCGGGGCCCTTGGTGGTGAGCACGGCGACGGCGTCCTCCACCCGGGCGTTCTCGGTCACCACGTGGCGCACCCGCCGGAAGGTCTCCTCGTCGAGGATCCCCGCGGCGTTGCCCAGGTCGCCCACCGAGAGATCGCGCAGGGCGGGCACACCCATCTGCCGGGCGCCCTCCTCGCAGGATGCGCGGCGGGAGGCATAGCCGCCGGTCGAGTGGGAGTGGCTCACCCGGGTGTCCATCACGAGCAGGGTCAGCCCAGCGCCGTCGAGGTCGAGCGGCACGAGCATCGTCTCGAGGCGGCGGCAGTCGAGGAAGACGGCGTGGCCCACCTCGCCCAGCAGCGAGGCCGTCTGGTCCATGATGCCGGTCGGCGCGCCGACCATCTCGTTCTCGGCCAGCCGCCCAATCGAGGCCAGCTGGGAACGCGAGAGCCCCGCAGAGGCAAGGTCATTGGCCGCCGCGGCGACGGCGCACTCAAGCGCTGCCGAGGAGGAGAGCCCGGCCCCGACGGGCACCGAGGAGTCGACGAGCAGGTCCATGCCCGGGACCGCGTGGCCCGACCGGCCGAGCGCCCAGAGGACGCCCACCGGGTAGGCGGCCCAACCCTCGACGTCGCCTGCGGCCAGCCCGTTGAGGTCGGCGGTGACGACATCGCCCTCGCTGAACGTTGAGGCGACTCGCACGGTGCTGTCGGTGCGGGGCCGGGCGGCAACCGTTGTCGAGCGGTCGATGGCGAAGGGAAGCACGAAGCCGTCGTTGTAGTCGGTGTGCTCACCGATCAGGTTCACCCGGCCCGGAGCCGACCAGACGCCGGCCGGCTCGGTGCCGAAGCGGGCGGTGAACGCCGCCGCGAGTTCTGCTGCGGAGAGAGTCATGAGGTTGCCTTTCCTGGGGTTCCCGGCACGGCGTTGCGCAGTCGGTCGGCAACCTGCTCGGGGGTGGTGTCGTTGATGAACGCGCCCATGGCCGCTTCGGAACCGGCGAGGAACTTCAGCTTGTCCTCCGCACGGCGCGGCGAGGTCAGCTGCAGGTGGAGGTAGCTGGCGGGGCGGATGAGCGCATCCAGGGGTGCCTGCTGCCAGGCGGCGATGTACGGGGTGGGGGTCGAGTACAGGGCGTCGACCTTGCCCAGCAGGTTCAGGTAGACCTCGGTGAGGTCATCGCGCTCGGCCGGGTTCAGCGCCGCGAGGTCGGGGACCTGGCGGTGCGGCACGAGGTGCACCTCGAGCGGCCAGCGCGCGGCGAACGGGACGAAGGCGCTGAAGTGCTTGCCCTCGAGGATCATCCGTTCCCCGGAGTCCCGCTCCTTCTTCAGAGCGGCGCCCATCAGCGTCTCGCGTCCACCGGAGGCCTCGTAGAAGGCGGTTGCCTGCGCGCCGAGCTGCGCCGCACGCGGCGGGATGAAGGGGTAGGCGTAGATCTGCCCGTGCGGGTGGAGCAGGGTGACGCCGATTTCGGCGCCGCGGTTCTCGAAGGGGAAGACCTGCCGGATGCCTTCCATCGCCGAGAGGGCCTCGGTGCGCTGGGCCCACGCGTCAATGACGGTGCGGGCGCGCTCGGGGGAGAGGGAGGCGAAGGAGCCGTCGTGTGCCGGGTCGAAGGCGATGACCTCGCAGCGGCCGAAGGCCGTCGTCGTCGTGCCCCATTCAGGGGTATCCGGCAGCGAGCCGAGCTGCGGGCCGAAGGAGGCGAAGCGGTTCTCGAACACCACCACCTCGTAGTCAGGGGCCGGGATCTCCGAGAGGTAGCGCTCGCTCGACGCGCACAGCGGGCACTGGTCGGCCGGGGGGAGGTGCGTGCGGGTCTGGCGGTGCGCGGCCACGGCGACCCACTCGCCGCTGAGCGCGTCGTAGCGGGCATCACCGGTCGCGGTGCCGCGGGGGTCGAGGCCGCGGCGGTCGGCCGTCGCGGCGGGATCGGCGTGCAGCCGGGCCGAATCGTCCGAGGCGTCGAAGTAGATGAGCTCGCGGCCGTCCGAGAGCGTGGTGGGGATGATATGCGTCATGTGAGGGCTTTCCTTGCGTCCTTGATGGTCTCGGGGGTGGTGACGAGGGTGTGCAGTGCGAAGCCGGGCTCCGCAGGGAGGGTATCGGTGATCAGGCAGGAGGTTTCCTCGAGGCCCGTGATGCGGGCCAGGCTCACGACGCCGAACTTGGTCGAGTCGGCAAGCACCACGAGGTGCCCGCAGCCGTCGGCGAAGGCCCGGTTGGTGTCGGCCTCGGCGAGGTTCGGGGTGGTGATGCCGGCGTCGACGTCGACGCCGTGGACGCCCATGAAGCACAGGTCGACGTTGAGTGCGCGGATGGCGGCGGTGGCCAGCGGGCCCACGAGGGCCTCGGAGGGCGAACGTTCCCCGCCGGTGAGCAGCACGGCAGGCCCGCGGCCCCCGGCGGTGAGCCGGTGGAGCCGGTCGGCGGCAGGCAGGGAGTTGGTGACGACGGTGAGTCCCTCGATCTGCGCCAGGTGGTCAACGAGCTGGACGGTCGTTGTGCCGCCGGTCACCGAGATGGTCATGCCCGGGAGCACCAGCTGGGCCGCCGCCCGGGCGATGGCCCGTTTCTGGGCCGCCTGGCGGCGCGCATTGGCGGGAAAGCCCGGCTCGGCCGCCGCCAACACCCCGGCCCGCGCCGCGCCGCCGTGGATGCGGTGGACCGAACCGGCGGCCTGGAGGGCGTCGATATCGCGCCTCACGGTCATCTCGGAGACCCCGAGCTTGCCGGCGAGTTCGGTGACGCGCACCACCGGGCGGCCGTCGAGGGCGGCGAGGATGGCGGCGTGCCGCTCTGCAGCGAGCATCGCACCTCCCTGGCAGCGGTGGGGAAGACAGGTGCCGGAACCGCTCCGGCGCTGGATCGACATGGTGGGTAACAAAATCGAACAGAAACAAACATATCCGAAAGTTGCGGCCGGGGAAAGCGCACCCTCCCGGTGCTTCCGTCCGGGCGGGCGCGCTCATCCCGGCGGCGGTAGCATCGGACCATGGACACTCCGCGGCGGCCGGCCTCCGGCACGAACTACCTCCTGACCTCCGGCAGCTCCACGGCGGTGATCGCCTCCCTCGCGGCGGCCCTCCGCTCCTACACCGTGGACGGGGTGCAGCTGACCGAGACCTGGGGCGATGACTCGATTCCCGCCGGCGGCGCCGGGATTCTCCTCGCCCCCTGGGCCAACCGCGTCGACCGCGGCGTGTGGACGCTCGACGGCGCCGAGCAGCGCCTCGACATCACTGAGCCGTCCAAGGGCAACGCCAGCCACGGACTGCTCCGCAACACCGGCTACTACGCCCAGTCGGTGGCCGAGGACGCCGTCGTCCTGGCCGCCGAGATCTTCCCCCAGCACGGCTACCCGTTCCACCTGACCCACACCGCGTCCTACGAGCTCAACGGCGGGGGACTGCAGGTCACGCAGTCGCTGACCAACCACTCCGACGCCCGGGCGCCATTCGGCCTGGGCGCCCACCCCTACCTGAAGATCTCCGGGGTGCCCACCGAGGACCTCACCCTCACCGTGAACGCCGACACCGTCTTCGACACCGACGAACGCTCGATTCCGGTGACCCGCGTGTCGGTCTCCGGCGACCGGGACCTGCGCGGCGGGAAACGGGTCGGCGACATCGAGTTCGATTCGGCCTTCACCGGGCTCACCACCGTCGACGGACGCTTCGAGCACACCCTCGCCGCGCCGGACGGCCGGTCGGTGACGCTCTGGGCCGACCCGGAGTTCGAGTTCGTCCATGTGTTCATCAGCAGGACCTACCCCGGCGTCGACCGCGCGGTCGCCGTCGAACCGATGACGGCGCCGGCCAACGCCTTCAACTCGGGCCACGGCCTAAGGTGGCTCGAGCCCGGGGCCACCTTCGCCGCGCGGTGGGGAATCCGCCCGCGCCTCGGATAACTCGCGGCGCAGGCTTGTGTGGAAAGATTGGCTCATGCAGCGACTCTCCGGAGGTTTCCCCAAGCGGGCCCTCCCGCGCGCCGTTCCCGCCGCCGCCACCCCCGGCGCCGCTGACGGCGCGGCTGCATCACCCGCCACCGCCCCCACCGGGGCGGGCGACCCCGCCGGAATGTCCTCCCGCGCACCCCGCGGCACTGACGGCGGAGCCCCTGCACGGCGCGGACGCCCCGCACCCCAGGACGATGTTCCCTACGCACTGAGGGTCGGCGCCGCCTGGTCCTGGCGCGTGGGCATTGTCCTGGTCGTCGCCGGCGTCCTGATCTGGCTGCTCAGCCACATCTCGCTGATCGTCATTCCGCTGATGATTGCGGGCCTGCTCGCCTCGCTGCTGCTGCCGCTGACCAGCTTCCTGATTCGCCACAAGGTGCCCACCGGGCTGGCGGTCACCCTGACGGTCCTCGGGCTGGTGGTCCTCGTCGTCGGAGCGCTCTCACTCGTCGGCCGGCAGCTGGCGCTGGGCTTCGCGAGCCTGTGGGGGGAGACCCGCGCCGGGATCGAGCAGCTCCTCGCTGGGTTGTCCGACGGGCCGCTGAACCTCACCACCGACGAGGTGGTCGGCTTCCTGCAGGAGGCAGGGGACGCCCTCCAGAACAACGGTGGAACCATCGTCAGCGGGGCGCTGTCCTTCGGGTCGAGCGCCGGGCACTTCGCTGCCGGTTCGCTGCTGACCCTGTTCGCCCTGTTCTTCTTCCTGCTCGACGGCGGACGGATCTGGCGCTTCATCGTCGGCCTGGCGCCGGTGCGCGCGCGGGCGGCGATCGATGGCGCGGGCCGGCGCGGCTGGACCTCGATGGGCAGCTATGTGAGGGTCCAGCTTCTCGTGGCCTTCGTTGACGCCGTCTGTATCGGTGCCGGTGCGGCCATCATCGGGGTACCCCTGGCGCTGCCGCTGGCGGTGCTGGTTTTCATCGGCTCCTTCATCCCCATCGTCGGAGCCCTCGCCACCGGGTTCGTCGCCGTGCTGCTGGCCCTGGTGGCCAACGGCTGGGTCAACGCCCTGATCATGCTCGCGATCGTGCTCATCGTCCAGCAGCTCGAGGGAAACTTCCTGCAGCCCATGGTCATGGGACCGGCGGTCGCCCTGCACCCCCTCGCGGTGGTGCTCGCCGTGACCGGCGGAACCCTGGTCGCGGGAATCCCCGGCGCCCTGTTCTCCGTGCCGCTGCTCGCCGTGCTGAACACCTCCGTGAAATACATTGCGCGGCGGGCCTGGGAGACCGACCCTGCCCTGCGCGGGTCGCACCCGGCCCCGGGCCCGCTGCCGCTCACCTAACCCCGAAAAGGAACACCCTGTGACAGAGCAGACCGCCCTCGGCGCCGCGTCCACCCACACCCTTGAGGAGATGTCCCGGCTTCCGGTCACCCTCGGGGACATCGAGGCCGCCCAGGAGCTGCTGGCCGGCGTTATTGCGCGGACCCCCATCGAGGAGTCCCGGGCGCTGGGCCGACTCATCGGTGCCAACGTCTGGCTCAAGTGTGAGAACCTCCAGCGGGCCGGCTCCTTCAAGGTGCGCGGAGCCTACACCCGGATGGCGAAGCTCACCCCGGCCGAACGCGCCCGTGGTGTGGTCGCGGCCTCCGCCGGCAACCACGCCCAGGGCGTGGCGGTTGCGGCCAGCCGGCTGGGCATTCAGGCCCGCATCTTCATGCCGCTGGGGGTGGCGCTGCCCAAGCTCGCCGCCACCCGCGGACACGGCGCGGAGGTGGTCCTCCACGGGCACAACGTGGACGAGGCCCTGGCCGAAGCCAAGCGGTACGCCGACGAGACCGGCGCGGTCTTCGTTCACCCCTTCGACAATGTCGACGTCGTCGCCGGGCAGGGAACGATCGGCCTTGAAATCCTTGAGCAGTGCCCCGAGGTCGACACCATCCTGATGGGCGTCGGCGGCGGCGGGCTCCTCGCCGGGGTCGCGGTGGCGGTCAAGGCCCGGGCGCGCGAACTCGGCCGCAACATCCGCATCATCGGCGTGCAGGCCGAAAACGCCGCCGCCTACCCGCCCTCGCTCGCCGCCGACGCGCTCGTGCCTTTGACGAAGGTCTCGACCATCGCCGACGGCATCGCCGTGGGCCGGCCCGGGCAGCTGCCGTTCTCCATCATCCGGGAGCTCGTGGACGACGTGGTCACCGTCAGCGAGGACTCCCTCGCGCGGGCCCTGATCTTCCTGCTCGAACGCACCAAGATGGTCGTCGAACCGGCCGGCGCCGTCGGGGTCGCCGCGCTGCTTGACGGCAAGCTCACCGAGAACGGCGCCCTGCCGGGCAACACCGCCGTCGTGCTCTCCGGGGGCAACATCGACCCCATGCTCATGCTCAAGGTGATCCAGCGCGGCCTCGCCGCCGCCGGCCGCTACCTCGTGGTCCGCATGCTGCTCGATGACCGGCCCGGCTCGCTGGCCACCATCTCGCGGATCATCGCCGAATCCGATGCCAACGTCACCGGCGTCGACCACACCCGCGTGGGCGGCTCCATCAGCATGGGCGACGTCGCCATCACCATCAATATGGAGACCAAGGGTGATGAGCACTGCGAACAGGTCCTGAGCAACCTGCGGGCCGAGGGTTTCCAGCCCGTCGTGATCCAGGGCTGAGATGCTGGCCCGGCGCGCGAAGCTCGGCCTCACCACCGTCCTGGCCTTTGCCGCGGTGCTGTGGGCGCTCTACCTCATCGACACGTTCTCCGGGCGGGGGCTGACCTCGGTCCTCGCCATTGAACCGCGCCGGGTCCGGGGGCTTGACGGGATCCTGTTCGCCCCGCTGCTCCACGGCGGCGTCGGGCACCTGCTGAGCAATACGCTGCCGCTGGTGGTGCTCGGGTTCCTCGCGTTCCTCGAGGGCCTCCGGCGGTTCGCGGTGGCCCTGGGCACCAGCTGGCTGGCCAGCGGGCTCGGCGTCTGGCTCACCGGCGGAGGGCTGACCATCGGCGCCTCGGGTGTGGTGTTCGGCCTGTTCACGTACCTTGTGGCCCGCGGCTTCTACAACCGCAACTGGAGGCAGATCCTCCTGGCGGTGCTGCTGTTCCTGATGTACGGGTCGATCCTCTGGGGGGTCCTGCCGGTGGTCGGCTCGAACGTCTCGTGGCAGGCGCACCTGTTCGGCGCCCTCGGCGGGATCCTCGCGGCGTTCCTGTTGCGGAAGCGGCCCGTCCCTTCCGGAACGGGCCGCGTCCTGCGCCGCTGAGCCGCCGCCCGGCCTGGCCGGGTGCGGCGGGGTGCTGCTAGCCCGCGTAGGGCTTGGCGGAGAGAATCTCCACCGTGATGTTCCGGCCGTTGGGCGCGGTGTAGCTGACGATGTCGCCGGCCTGCTTGCCCTGGATGGCGGCACCGAGGGGCGAGCGCTCGCTGTAGACGTCGATGTCGGTGTCTCCGGCGACCTCGCGGCTGCCCAGGAGGAAGGACTCGACGTCGCCGGCGATCTTCGCCTCGACCATCATGCCGGGCTCCACCACGCCGTCGTCGGCGGGCGCCTGGCCGACCTGGGCGTTGTTCAGCAGCTCGGTGAGCTGGCGGATGCGGGCCTCGGCCTTGCCCTGCTCCTCCTTGGCGGCGTGGTAGCCGCCGTTCTCCTTGAGGTCTCCCTCGGAGCGGGCCTGCTCGATGCGAGCCACGATCTCTGTGCGCCCGGGCCCGGAGAGGTGTTCCAGCTCGGCCTTGAGGCGCGTGTAGGACTCCTGCGTGAGCCAGGCAACGGGTGCGCTGTTAGTGGACACGGGGCATCTCCTTAGGTATGTCCGGATCCGCGGAGGCGGGCCGGCTCTTGATGTTCTGCCGCCGGCCGGCACCGAAAGGCCGACCACAAGCAAGAACCCCGCCGTCTGGGTGACCGCGGGGGTCTCCGTCGGGGCGGGGTGGTATGCCTCCAGTCTAGTCAGCACTTCCAGATAACCCAAGAAAAAACCCAGCGCCCTTCTTTTTGCCGCCGCCCTTGCGTCGCCGGGGCGATTTCGGGGGAGCGGCTTTCCCGCCGAGGGCGCAGCTCACCACGCTTTGGGGAGGGCGAAACGTGGTGACGTGCAGTTTCGGCGGTGGCCCTCCCGCCGAGTGCGCAGATGACCACGCTTCGTGGAAGGTGAAACGTGGTGACGTGCAGTTTCGACGGGCGGAAACCCGTCAGTCGCGCGTTCCGGCGATCCAGCAGCTGTCCACGCCGCCGGAAACGCCCGGGGAATCGGTGCGCAGCTCGACCTGCTGCGCCGTCGTGCGGCCGCCGGCACCCTCGGAGGCGGGGCCGGGCCCGATGGTCACAACCTTCCACCCGACGATGGCGTAGTTCTCGCTCAGCACCTGCACCGCGCAGTGGGCGGTGGCATCGGTGGGCTTGGTCACCTCGAAGTCAACCCGTGCCTGCTCGTCGGAGGAGAAGGAGAACCCGACGTCCTTGAAGGAAACCCGCGGGCTCACCGTGGAAAAGGCGAAGATTCCAATGGCGATCACGGCCGCGGCGAGGGCGCCGATGACCCACCAGCGGCGCCGTCCGGCCGCCCGGGCCGGCTTGGGGGCACCGTAGCGATTGGCTACTCTTGGGGTAGGCGCATTTCCGGAGCTCACCTCCGTATTTTACCGTCGATCCGCGGGGTGGTTTGCCTGCGCCGCGGACCGCACTTGTGCCCCACCCGACCCTCACCAGGAGCCTCCTTGTTCAGCACGGATAAACCCGCCGCGTCCCGTTCCGGATTCCGCCTCCTGGCGGTCCATGCCCACCCCGACGACGAGTCGAGCAAGGGCGCGGCGACCATGGCGAAGTACGCGGCCGCCGGCGTCGACGTGCTCGTTGCCACCTGCACGGGAGGCGAACGCGGATCCATCCTGAACGCGGCCATGGAAGGCGACCCCCACGCCCGCCGCGACCTGGCCGGGCTGCGCCGTCTGGAGATGGCCCGCGCCGCGGAGATCCTGTCGGTGAAGCAGCGATGGCTGGGCTTCGCCGACTCGGGGCTGCCCGAGGGGGACCCGCTGCCGGACCTGCCGGCGGGCTGCTTCGCCCTGCAGCCGCTGGAACGCGCCGCTGCGCCGCTGGTCCGGCTCGTGCGTGAGTTCCGCCCGCACGTGATCCTCAGCTATGACGAGAACGGCGGGTATCCGCACCCGGACCACATCATGGCCCACCGGGTCGCCGTCGAAGCCTTCGAGGCGGCAGCGGACCCCTCCCGCTACCCCGGCACCGGCGAGGCCTGGCGCGTCGACAAGCTCTACTACGACCGCGCCTTCAACCCCGAGCGTTTCCGGGCCCTGCACTTCGCCCTCGAGGAGGCGGGGATCCGGTCGCCCTACTCCGAGCGCATCGCCCAGTGGCTCGAGGCCGACGCCGAGGGGCACCAGCCGCCGGCACCCACGCACGCGACCACTACGCAGATCGACGCCGGCGACTACTTCGGGCTGCGGGACAAGGCGCTGATGTCGCACCGCACGCAGGTCGACCCCGAGGGGTTCTTCTTCGCCGTCTCCGCCGACATGCAGCGCAAGGTGTGGCCCTGGGAGGACTATTCGCTGATCCACTCCCACGTCGGGTCCACCCTTCCGGAGGATGACCTGTTCGCCGGAATACCGGAGCCGCGCTGAGCCCGGGCCACGTAGAATTGGAAGGTGGCGGGCTTTCTGCCGCCGGATTTGAAAGTGGTGCAAAGTGAACCTCCCGCTCAACCTGGCCGCCGCCGTGGCTTCCTCAACCGGGGATGACCTTCGGCCGGGTCTCGACCCGGAGTCCGTGACGCCGGGAACCCTGGGCTTCATCTTCACGGTGGTGATCGTCGTCGCCGTCATCTTCCTCATCCGGGATATGAGCAAGCGGATCCGCCGCGTCCGGTACAACTCCATGCTCGAAGAGGGCGGGGCCGGACCCGATGCCGCCCGCCCGGCAGCGACGGACCGTCCGGAGTCCACGGACCGTCTGAAGTCCACGAACCGTTCGGAGTCCGGACCGGGCGCAGGCACCGGAACGGCCGGACGGGACTGACCCGTGGGCGGGCGGCTGACGGCCCAGGCATCGGCCTACCTCCGCCAGCACGCGGACAACCCGGTCGACTGGTGGCCGTTCGGGGATGAGGCGTTCGCCGAGGCCCGCGCCCGGAACGTTCCGGTGTTCCTCTCCGTCGGCTACGCGGCCTGCCACTGGTGCCACGTCATGGCCCATGAGTCCTTCGAGGACGACGTCGTCGCGCAGTACCTCAACCAGCGGTTCGTCAGCATCAAGGTTGACCGCGAAGAGCGCCCGGACGTCGACGCCGTCTACATGGGGGCAACCCAGGCCATGACCGGCCAGGGCGGGTGGCCGATGAGCGTCTTCGCCCTCCCCGACGGCCGCGCCTTCTTCGCCGGCACCTACTTCCCGCCCTCGCCCATCGCCGGGCGCCCGTCCTTCCGTCAGGTCCTCGAAGCGGTCTCCGAGGCGTGGAACCAGCGCCGGGAGGAGGTCGAGCGCAGCGCCGCGGCGCTCGCCGAGGGCCTGGGCGCGGCGCAGCGGCAGAAGAGCGACCTCGTCGGAGTCCTCGGCCTGGACTGGGAACCGGATCCGGTGCGGATCCCCGCCGGGTCCGGCGCGCCCGTGGCGGACGCGCTGCTTGAGGCGGCGGTGCGCGCGCTGGCCGAAGGGGAGGACCGGGTGTACGCCGGCTTCGGAGGCGCGCCCAAGTTCCCGCCGTCCACCGCACTCCGTTTCCTGCTCGCCCACGCCCGGGGCACCTCGGCCATGGCCGAAGAGGCCGCCGGGCTCGCCGGTCGGACCCTCGAGGCCATGGCGGTCTCAGGCATCTACGACCGCCTCGGCGGCGGCTTTGCCCGCTACGCGGTCGACCGGGCCTGGGCGGTGCCGCACTTCGAGAAGATGCTCTACGACAATGCCCAGCTGCTGCGCCTGTACGCCGAATCCTCGCTGACTGCGCGCACCGACGGCCAGCGGGCGCTTGCCGCCGACGTCGTGCGCGGCACGGCGGAGTGGCTGATCGGGGAGATGGTGGTCGACGGCGGCGCCTTCGCCTCATCGCTCGACGCCGACACGATCATCGACGGGCGTTCGGTGGAGGGCGGGACCTACGTCTGGACCCGCGGGGAGCTGGAGGCGGTGCTCGGCGCCGAGGCGCAGGCCGTCGCGGACCTGTTCGACACCGCCGCCGGCGCCGTCGAGGACGGCGCCTTCACCCTGCACGCCGGCAGGGCCTTCACCGCCGCCGAACGCCGGCTCTGGGAGCGGGCGGCGCCACGGCTCCGCGAGGCCCGCGCGGCGCGCCCGCAGCCAGGTCGGGACAGCAAGGTCGTGGCGGGGTGGAACGGCCTGGCCATCGCGGCGCTGGCTGACTCCGGGGCGGCCCTTGGCGAGCGGCCGCTGATCGACGCGGCCGCCGCCGCAGCGTCCTACCTGCTGAAGGTTCACTGGGACGGCGCGGTGCTGCGCCGGGTCTCCCACGAGGGGCGCGCTATCGGCATCGAGGGACTGCTCGAGGACTACGCCGGGTGCGCGGAGGGTTTCCTCGCCCTGTTCGCTGCGACGGGGGATACCACCTGGTACACCGCCGCGGAGCGGCTCCTCCTCACCGCCGAACGGCGGTTCCTGCGCGGTGGACGCCTGGCCGACTCCGCTTCCCCGGACGGGCCGCTGCTCGCCGCCCAGGGCTCCGAGGAAGGCTCCGACCCGCTCGACGGGCCCACCCCGAGCGGTACGGCCCTGTTCGCCTCGGCCCTGCTCACCTACTCCGCCTACAGCGGGTCCGCCCGGCACCGGGCGCTGTCGGCCGAGATCCTGCGCTACGCGGCCCACCTGGCCGACCGCGCCCCGTCCGCCGTCGGCTGGGCGCTGGCCGCGGCCCAGGCCTTCGCCGCCGGCCCGCAGGAGCTCGCCGTCGTGGGGGGCCCACCGGAGGCCGCGGCGGCGCTCGCCTACGCGGGACGGCGTTTCGGGCGGGCCGGTCTCGTCCTCGCCCCGGCGGATCCGGACGGCGCGGCGGCGGACGGTGCCGTGCCGCTGCTCGCGGGCAGGACGCCGGGGGAGGCAGGTGCGCCCCGGGCCTATCTGTGCCGGGGGATGGTCTGCCAGCGCCCGGTTGAAACCCCGGCGGAACTCGTGGAACTCCTTTCGGCGCCCTGAGGGCGGCCGCGGGGTCAGACGGTGGCCGGGTCGAGCACGGCGAGCAGGATGGCCGCGAAGTGCGCGGCGAACGCGGCCACGGTGAAGGCGTGGAAAAGCTCGTGGAAGCCGAAGCGTTCGACGCTGAAGTTCGGCCGGCGCAGCGCGTAGAACACCGCCCCGGCGATGTAGAGCGCGCCGCCGGCCAGGATGAGCACCGTGACCAGCGGGTCGGCCGCCCAGAAGGCGGGGAGGTAGAACAGGGCGCCCATGCCAAGGGCCACATAGACCGGCACGTAGAGCCAGCGCGGCGCGTTGAGCCACAGGATCCGGAACAGGACCCCGATGAGCGCGCCCGCCCAGATGATCCACAGCAGGGTCACCGCGGTGCTGCGCTCGAGCATCGCCCAGGCCAGCGGCGTATAGGACCCGGCGATGACCAGCATGATGTTCGTGTGGTCGAGCCGCTTGAGCACCAGGCGCGTCCGCGCACTCCAGTTTCCGCGGTGGTAGACCGCGCTGACCCCAAAGAGCAGGACGCCGGTGGCGGCATAGACGGCCGAGGCCGCCCGAAGCCCGTCGGTGGGGGCGGCGAGGACGAGCACGATGCCCGCCGCGAGGGCCAGGGGAGTGGCGACCGCATGGATCCAGCCCCGCCAGGACGGCTTCGCCGCCAGGGCCTCGGCCACGTCGTCGAGGGCCGCCTCCACCGGTCCCGGCGGGTCCGCTGGGGCTGGCTTCTTCCGGCGCTGAGAAGGCGAAGTCATGCAAAGAGAGTAACCTACGGTCGCGTAAGTTACCGACGGGTAGCGATGTGGGGGAGTCAACCTACGGGTGATTTCCCGCCGGGCCGGTACCGTAGGGGTAGCGCTCCGGAAGGCGCGCGGACATCGGACCGAAAGGAAGGGCGACCCGGGCGTGTTCCTGAAAATCCCAGAATTCGCCTACAGCTTTTATGAACGGCGGCTCCAGCGCGGTCTGAGCCCGGAGCGCATTCCGCACCATATCGGCGTCATGGTCGACGGCAACCGGCGGTGGGCGAAGCTCGCCGGCGCCCCGACGAGCCACGGGCACCAGGCCGGGGCCGACAAAATCCACGAGTTCCTCGGCTGGTGCGAGGAACTCGGCGTGGACGTCGTCACCCTCTACATGCTCTCCACCGACAATATGGGCCGTCCGCAGGAGGAGATCGAGCAGCTCCTCGACATCATCGCCAACACCCTCGACCGGCTCGGCGAGAGCCACCGGGTCCGCGTCCAGCCCGTGGGCGCACTCGAACTGCTCCCCGAGGACCTCGCCGGGAAGCTCGCGGACCTCGCGGCCCAGACCGCGGAAATCGACGGGGTCCACGTCAACGTCGCCGTGGGCTACGGCGGACGGCGGGAGATCGTCGACGCCGTCAAGGAACTCCTGCTGAACTCCGCGGAGGAGGGCAAATCCCTCGAGCAGCTCGCGGGGGAGCTGACCGATGAGCACATCTCGTCGTTCCTCTACACGCGCGGCCAGCAGGATCCCGACCTGGTCATCCGCACCTCGGGGGAGCAGCGCCTCTCCGGGTTCCTGATGTGGCAGAGCGCGTACAGCGAGTTCTATTTCTGCGAGGCGCTCTGGCCGGACTTCCGCCGCGTCGACTTCCTCCGCGCCCTGCGCGACTTCGGGCGACGGCAGCGCCGCTTCGGTTCATAACGGTTCATCGGCAATTCATTTTCGACACGGTAATTCTGCTGCTCGTCCCGGCCGCTGTCGGCGTAGTCTTTCCCCATCCACCGGCGCCTCCGCCGGCGGACGGAGAGGCCGCCCATGACGCCGGAACGCACACCCGTTCCGCACAGCCCGGGGAGGCCGGACCCGGCCTCGGCCCGGGCCGCCTCGCCCCACCTCGAACTCGGGGTGCCCGCACCCCGGAGCGGAGTCCACGTGGCACCATCCAACACCACCTCATCTCCGGCCGCCGATGGCCGGCGCAGCTACGTCATCGACACCTCGGTCCTGCTGTCGGACCCGCGGGCGGTGCTGCGGTTCGCCGAGCACGAGGTGATCCTTCCCGTCGTCGTCATCTCCGAGCTCGAGGGCAAGCGCCACGATCCGGAGCTCGGCTACTTCGCGCGGAAGGCGCTGCGGCTGCTCGATGACCTGCGGGTCAAGCACGGCGGGCTGGACACGGCGGTCCCTCTCGGGGAAGAGGGCGGAACGCTGAAGGTCGAGCTCAACCACGTCTCGCCGGAGGTCCTGCCGGTCGGGTTCCGCGGCGCCGGCAACGACGCACGGATCCTGGCCGTCGCCAAGCACCTCTCCCTCGAGGGCAGGGACGTCACCGTGGTCTCGAAGGACCTGCCCATGCGGGTGAAGGCCTCCGCCATGGGGCTGCTCGCCGACGAGTACCGCAACGAACTCGTGAAGGACTCCGGCTGGACCGGGGTGGCCGAACTCGATGTATCGGTCGAGGACCTCAACGCCCTCTACGACCACCGGCCGGTGCACTCGGATGCCGGCGCGGAGCTGCCCGTCAACACCGGTGCGATCCTCCATTCGCCCCGCGGTTCGGGGCTGGCGCGGGTCGGGGCGGACAAACAGCTCCGCGTGGTGCGGGCCGACCGGGATGTCTTCGGCCTCTCCGGCCGTTCCGCCGAGCAGCGCCTGGCCATCGACCTGCTGCTGGATAAGGAGGTCGGCATCGTGTCCCTGGGCGGACGGGCCGGCACCGGTAAGTCGGCGCTGGCCCTGTGTGCCGGGCTGGAGGCCGTCCTGGAGCGGCGGGAGCACCGCAAGGTCGTGGTGTTCCGGCCGCTGTATGCCGTGGGCGGGCAGGAGCTCGGGTACCTTCCCGGCAACGAGAACGACAAGATGAACCCGTGGGCTCAGGCGGTTTTCGACACCCTCGGCGCGCTGGTCTCGCAGGAGGTCGTCGAGGAGGTGCTCGACCGCGGCATGCTCGAGGTGCTTCCGCTGACCCACATCCGCGGGCGCAGCCTCCACGACTCCTTCGTCATCGTCGACGAGGCGCAGTCCCTCGAGAAGAACGTGCTCCTGACGGTGATGAGCCGGATCGGGCAGAACTCGCGGATCGTGCTCACCCACGACATCGCCCAGCGCGACAACCTCCGGGTGGGCCGGCACGACGGCATCGCCGCCGTCGTCGAGACCCTCAAGGGCCACCCCCTGTTCGGGCACATCACCCTCACCCGGTCGGAGCGCTCGCCCATCGCGGCACTGGTCACCGACCTGCTGGAAGGTGCCGAGATCTAGGGGCGCACTTCGGGGCGGCACCCCGGCCGTAAGGGCGGACGGCCTGCGTGGGGACGGCCGGGGCGCGTCGGTGACGTAGGGTATTTTGCATGCCTACACCCGACTTCGTCCTTGAACTGAGGGAAAAGATCGGCCACGCCCCGCTCTGGCTGCCAGGGGTTGGCGCGGTGGTCTACAACGAGGCGGGGCAGGTGCTGCTGGGCCGGCGCGCGGACAACGGCCGGTGGACGATCATCACCGGCATGGTCGACCCGGGGGAGGAGCCGGCCCAGGCGATGCGCCGGGAGGTGTACGAGGAGACCGGCGTGGACGTTGAGGTCGAGGTCCTCCTCAACGTCGGCGTCGTCGGCCCGATCACCTTCCCCAACGGCGACGTCTGCACCTTCCTGAACCTCGACTTCCGCTGCCGCTACCTCGGCGGGGAGGCCCGCGTGAACGACGACGAGTCCCTCGATGTGGGCTGGTTCGCCCTGGACGCCCTGCCGGAACTCAATCCGCGCCACCGCGAGCTGGTCCTCACGGCCGCCGCCGCCGACGGCGTGCCCACCTTCCACCGCTGACCCGGACACACCCCTTAGCGACGCACGCACCCGTTAACGACGCACGCACCGGATAAAACCGGTGCGTTTGTCGTTTTCGGGTGCGTTGGCCGCGTTCGGGCGTGCGGGAGGCGTCAGGCCTGCGGCGGGCGGGTCATCGACAGGACGTCGAGCGCCGTATCGAGCTGTTCCTCGGTGAGCTCACCGCGCTCCACGAAGCCCAGGGCGAGCACGGCCTCACGCACGGTGAGCCCCTCGGCGACGGCCTTCTTGGCGATCTTCGCGGCGTTCTCGTAGCCGATGTACTTGTTCAGCGGGGTGACGATCGACGGCGAGGCCTCGGCGAGGAAGCGGGCCCGCTCCACGTTCGCGGTGATCCCGTCGACCATGCGGTCGGCCGAGACGCGGCAGGAGTTGCTGAGCAGGCGGATCGACTCGAGCACGTTGCGGGCGATCACCGGGATGCCGACATTGAGCTCGAAAGCGCCGTTGGTGCCGGCCCAGGCCACGGTGGCGTCGTTGCCGATGACCTGCGCGCAGACCATGAGCACTGCCTCCGGGATGACCGGGTTGACTTTGCCGGGCATGATCGAGGAGCCAGGCTGCAGGTCGGGCAGGGCGATCTCGCCGAGGCCCGTGTTCGGGCCGGAGCCGAGCCAGCGCAGGTCGTTGTGGATCTTCGTCAGGGACACGGCGATGGTGCGCAGCATCCCGGAGACCTCGACGAGACCGTCGCGGTTCGCCTGGGCCTCGAAGTGGTCCCGGGCCTCGGTCAGCGGAAGATCGGTGTCGGCGGCGAGCAGCTCGATCACGCGCGCCGAGAAGCCGGCCGGGGTGTTGATGCCGGTGCCGACGGCGGTACCGCCCAGGGGAACCTCGGCGACACGGGGCAGGGACGCCTGGATCCGCTCGATGCCGTAGCGGACCTGCGCGGCGTACCCGCCGAACTCCTGGCCGAGGGTGACCGGGGTGGCGTCCATCAGGTGGGTGCGTCCGGACTTCACCACGGTGCTGAACTCCTCGGCCTTGCGCTCCAGCGCGGCGGCGAGGTGCTCAAGGGCCGGAATCAGGTCGTTCGTCAGCGCCGAGGTCGCCGCGACGTGCACCGAGGTCGGGAAGACGTCGTTCGAGGACTGGGAGGCGTTGACGTGGTCGTTGGGGTGGACCGTCACCGTGCTGCCGGCGGCCTCAAGGGCGCGCGTGGCCAGGGTGGCGATGACCTCGTTGGCGTTCATGTTCGAGGAGGTCCCCGAGCCGGTCTGGTAGATGTCGACGGGGAAGTCGCCGTCGTACTTGCCCGCCGCCACCTCCTCGGCTGCGGCTTCGATGGCCCGGGCGCGCTCGCCATCGAGCACCCCCAGTTCGGCGTTGGCAGTCGCAGCTGCCTTCTTGATGCGGGCCAGCGCTTCGATGTGCGCCCGCTCAAGGGTGGTGCCGGAGATCGGGAAGTTTTCAACGGCGCGCTGGGTCTGCGCGCGGTACAGGGCGTTGGCCGGAACGCGGACCTCGCCCATGGTGTCGTGCTCGATCCGGAATCCGGCGTCCTGGGAAGTGTTCGGGGTTGGCGTCATGGGCCAATTCTCGCCTCAGCGCTTACAGTGCGCCAAATCCGGAGACCCGCACGACCTTGCCCTCCGCCAGCCGGTACGATACCCCGACGACGGCGGTCGAGCCGGACTCCACGGCGTCGGCGATGACCCGGGAACTGTCGACCAGGCGCTTGGAGGTCTGCCGCACGTGCTCGACGGCGGTGCCGTTGACCTCTGTCGTTCCGTCGCGCCGGGCCGTCAGCACGGAGGGGGTGATGCGCTCCACGAGGTCCCGCAGGAACCCGGTGGGCATGTTCCCGGTGTCGATGGCGTCCATCGTCGCGGTGACCGCCCCGCAGTTGTCGTGCCCGAGGACGACGATCAGCGGCACGCCCAGCACGCTCACGCTGTACTCAAGGGAACCGAGGACGGCGTCGTCGATCACCTGGCCCGCGGTGCGGACGACGAACACGTCGCCGAGGCCGAGGTCGAAGATGATCTCAGCGGCGAGCCGGGAGTCGGAGCACCCGAAGATCACGGCGAAGGGGTTCTGGTTGTGCACCAGGGAGGTCCGGCGCGAGGCGTCCTGGTTGGGGTGGGAGGAATCCGCGGCGACGAAGCGCGCGTTGCCTTCCTGAAGTCGGAGCCAGGCCTGGGCGGGGGTCAGTTGCTCGGTCACGCCCCCCACTCTACCGGTGGGTCAGGGGGCCTCGGCAGTCGGCGGCGCGGGCTCGACGTCGGCCAGGACCGCTTCGGCCAGCACGTCGAATTCGGCGAGGTCGGCCTCGCCGCTGAGGATGAGGGTCGATCCGTCCACCTCGGAGGTGAGCACCGTATCGCCGTTTGAGGCATCGAGCAGCTCCCACTCGACCCCGCCGATGGTGCGTCCGCCGGAGACCTGGGCCTCACCGGCCTGCTGGGCCGTCCAGGACGGGTTGCCCTCGACGGTCTGGGTGAACTGGATGAAGCCCTTATCCGGGGTGAGGTAGCCGACCTCCCAGTAGTCGACGCCGTCGCTGGTGCCCGCGGTCCAGCGCGCGAAGTTCGAGTTCCAGTCCTCGGGCAGCTCCGGGGCGGCCGGCGCGTAGCCGGCGTCGCCCGCGGCCTGGCCCGCGACCCGCTCGACGTCGATGTCGCGCTGGTAGGTCTCGGCGGTGTGCGTGGGATTGATCAGGACGACCGGGACGACGATCGCGACCGTCGCGGCCACCGCCATCACCATGCCCACCACCGTCGAGTTGGCGCGTTTGGCCTGGGCGGGGGTCAGGACCGGCTTGGGCGCCGGGTTGTCGGCGCCGGGCTGGTCGCCGTCGGGGCCTGCGGTTCCCTGCTGTGCATCGCTCACCTTCCCATTTTCCCCCACCGGAGGCCCCCGGCCTAAACGGGATGCGCCAAGCCCGGCTCCACTGGCGGACCGGCCCCACTATGATGGCTTCAGGGACTGTGCCGGCCCGCCGGCGGAACCGGACCTGCGACAAACACTGCCTTCAACGACGAGGACCCACGTGACCGACAACGCCGCAAACCCCCCCGCCCAGAACGCCCAGTACTCCACCCTGTCGCCGGCCCTGGCCGTCGGTGACCAGGAGCCTGACCGCAACCTCGCGCTGGAACTGGTGCGCGTGACCGAGGCCGCGGCCATCGCCGGCGGGCACTGGGTGGGCTTCGGTGATAAGAACCTGGCGGACGGCGCCGCGGTCGACGCCATGCGCTCCCTGCTCTCCACGGTCCACTTCAACGGCATCGTCGTCATCGGTGAGGGCGAGAAGGACGAAGCCCCGATGCTCTACAACGGCGAGCGGGTCGGCGACGGAAGCGGGCCGCTGTGCGACGTCGCGGTTGACCCCATCGACGGCACCCGGCTGACCGCCTTGGGCATCAATAACGCGCTCGCCGTGCTCGCCGTCGCCGAACGCGGCACCATGTTCGACCCGTCGGCGGTGTTCTACATGGAAAAGCTGGTCACCGGCCCGGAGGCCGCGGACATGGTCGACCTGCGCCTGCCGGTCAAGCAGAACCTCCACCTGATCGCCAAGTCCAAGGGCAAGAAGGTCAGCCAGCTCAACGTCATGGTGCTCGACCGGGACCGGCACAAGCCGCTGATCGAGGAGATCCGCGCCGCCGGGGCCCGCACGAAGTTCATCATGGACGGCGATGTCGCCGGCGCGATCGCCGCGGCCCGCGAGGGCACCGACGTCGACGCCCTGATGGGCATCGGCGGAACCCCCGAGGGCATCGTGGCCGCCTGCGCCATCAAGACCCTCGGCGGCGTCATCCAGGGCCGACTGTGGCCCACCAGCGACGAGGAGAAGCAGAAGGCCATCGACGCCGGGCACGACCTCGACCGGGTCCTCTCGACGGATGACCTCGTCACCAGCGACAACTGCTACTTCGCCGCGACGGGCATCACCGACGGCGACCTGCTGCGCGGGGTGCGGTACAACAAGGACAAGGTCCTCACCCAGTCGATCGTCATGCGTTCGAAGTCCGGGACCATCCGGGTGGTGGACGGCGAGCACCAGGCCCACAAATGGGAAAGCTACGCCCGCATCAAGTAGGCGGATCAAGTAGGCAGGTCAAGCAGGCAGGTCAAGCAGGCAGATCAAGCAGGGCGCCGGCCTCCGCCGGGGAAAGGGCCGGTGATGGCGATGGCTCCGCAGCGTGACTCGACCCGCCCGCTGGGTGTGGCCGTGATCGGCTACGCCTTCATGGGCAAGGCGCACTCCCATGCGTGGCGAAATGTCGCCGGGTACTTCGAGGTGCCGGCCTTCGAACAGAAGGTCCTCGTCGGGCGGGACGCCGACTCGGTGGCCGACGCCGCCCGGCGGTACGGCTGGCAGGAATCCGAGACCGACTGGCGGAAGGTTCTGGACCGGCCGGACATCGACATCGTCGATATCTGCACCCCGGGGTGGCTGCACGCCGAGATCGCCGTGGCCGCCCTTGAGGCCGGAAAGCACGTCCTGGTGGAGAAGCCGCTGGCCAATACCGTCGCGGAGGCCGAAACCATGGTCGCGGCCGCCCGCGCGGCCCGGGCGCGCGGCGTCCAGTCGATGGTCGGGTTCAACTTCCGGCGGGTCCCCGCGCTCGCCCTGGCGCGCACGCTCATCGCCGAGGGCCGGCTCGGGGAGATCCGCCAGGTGCGCACGGCGTACCTCCAGGACTGGCTGGCCGACGCCGAGGCGCCCATGGTGTGGCGGCTGCAGAAGGAGAAGGCGGGCTCCGGGGCGCTCGGGGACATCGCCTCCCATGCCATCGACCAGGTGCAGTTCCTGCTGGGGGACACCGTCGCCGATGTCACCGGCCGGATGCGCACCTTCGTCGGGTCCCGCCGCGGGCCCGACGGCCCGCAGGAGGTCACCGTCGACGACGCGGTCTGGGCGAGCCTTTCCCTGACCTCGGGCGCGGTGGCGAGCGTCGAGGTGTCACGGATGGCGCTGGGCCGGAAGAACGCGCTGCGGATCGAGGTGTTCGGCACCCGCGGGTCCCTTTCCTTCGACTCCGAGTCGCTCAACGAGCTCTCCGTGTTCGACGGCGCGGTGGCCACCGCCGGGCAGGGGTTCACCCGCGTCCTGGTCACCGAACCCGAACACCCCTACCTCGAGGCGTGGTGGCCGCAGGGCCACCTGCTCGGCTGGGAGCACTCCTTCACCCACGAGATCCGCGACTTCCTGGTGGCCGTGGCGGCCGGCACGGAGCCGAGCCCGTCCTTCGAGGACGGGCTGCAGCTCCAGCGGGTGCTTGCCGCGATCGCCGAGAGCGCGGCGTCGGGCAGCGCGATCGTGAAGGTCGCCTGACGCGCTTACTGCAGCTGCCGCCGGCGGCCGCGGAGGAGTCGGGCGCGCCGCTGCCGGGCCTCACGTAGCGACGCCGGGCGGGCGCGCCGCTGCCGGGCCTCACGGAGCGACGCCGGGCGGGTACCCGTGACGGCCGGATCGCGGACCAGGTCCATCATCAGCGCAGTGCACAGGCCGATCATGATGAGCAGGAACGGCGCGGCGGCGATGATGGTCAGCGTCTGCAGGGCCTGCAGGCTTCCCACCCAGAGCAGGGTGGCCGCCACCGCCCCGGTGAGCAGCCCCCACAGCACGGTGATCCACTTCGGCGGCACGGCCGCGCCGAAGGAGGACAGCGAGCCGAGGACGATGGAGGAGGCGTCGGCGCCGGAGATGAAGAACACGGCCACGAGGAGCACCACGACGACCGAGGTGATGGCGGCCAGCGGGTAGTCGGCCAGCAGGGCGAACATCGCCGACTCCTGGCTCTCGGCGTTAGCGGCCGCGATGTCGGTGCCGGAGTCCTGCGCGGTGATCGCGGTGCCGCCCCAGACGCTGAACCAGAGGACGCTGATGGCGCTGGGCACCGCGACGACGCCGATCACGAACTCCCGGATGGTGCGTCCGCGGGAGATCTTGGCGAGGAAGGAGCCGACGAAGGGGGTCCAGGAGACCCACCAGGCCCAGTAAAAGATGGTCCAGGTGGAGAGCCACTCATGGCCGCCGAACGCCCCGGTGCGCGAGGCCATCTGCGGCAGGCTGACGAGGTAGCTGCCGGCCGAGGCGGGGATCAGTTCAAGGATGAACACCGTGGGTCCGACGACGAAGAGGAAGAACAGCAGGGCCAGGGCGAGGATCATATTGCCGTTGGAGAGCCACTTGATGCCTCGGCTGATGCCGCTGACGGCGGAGATGACGAAGCAGATCGTCAGCAGGGCGATGATGCCGATCTGCAGGCCGAGGCTGCTTCCGGTGCCGAAGACCTCGGTGAGGCCGCCGTTGATCTGCATCACGCCGAGGCCCAGGGACGTCGCCGATCCGAAAAGCGTGGCGAAGATGGCGAAGACGTCGATGGCGCGCAGCGCTCCGGGGGCCGGCCTGCCGCGGAACAGGGGGAGGAACGCGCCGCTGAAACCGGCGCCGCGGCCCTTGCGGTAGGCGGAGTAGGCGAGGGCGAGGCCGACGACCGCATAGATGGCCCACGGGTGGATGGCCCAGTGGAACAGCGTGTAGTTCATGGCCTGGCGCGCGGCGGCCGGGCTGCCCGGTTCGATGCCCTCCACGGGCGGCGTGAGGTAGTGGGAGATGGGCTCGGTGACGCCGTAGAACATCAGGCCGATGCCCATGCCGGCGCTGAACATCATGGCGATCCAGGACAGCGTCGAGTAGCGGGGTTTCTCATCGTCGCGGCCGAGCCGGATCTTGCCGTACCGGCTGAAGACGAGGAAGAGGGCGAAGGAGACGAAGCCGGTGGCCGTCGCCACGAAGGCCCAGCCGAAGTTGGTGACGAGACCGGCGAGGACGGCGGCGGTGACGTCGGTGAACTCCGACGGGAAGATCGCCGCGGCCAGGACGAGTGCGGTGACGACGCCGAGGGCGGTGAAGAACACCGGCCGGTCAAGCCGGGCGGAGCTTGCGGCGGGGGCGGCGGGATCGGGTTCCGGCAGGGCGGGAGCCGGGCCGGAATCGAGGCTGGATTCGGGGAGGTCGGGAGCCGGTGTGTCGTGCTGTCCGGGTGGTCCTTCAGATCGTGCGGCGGTTCTAAGCATACTTTCCACCCTACGTGCGGGTACGCCACGGGCTCGACCGGAGGCGCCTCCGGGTGTCTCTTGTCACACCCGCAAGCCCCCCGGAACTCCTGCGGCCGGAGGGTGCTGCCTGCGCCCGGAGTGCAGTAATCACGGTGCCGGGGAAGGCGGAGCGGTCGGTGCTGCGCTCCCGATGGGGTGGCCCCCGGCGGCGCACGCCCGCAGGTGCGGTCCCGATAGAGTTGGCTCATGAGCCTCTCCGTAACGCCCTGCCTTGACCGCGCCCTCTGGGATGCCGGTGTGAACGCCCTGTCCGGTCATCCCCAGCAGCTGTGGGGGTGGGGCCAGACAAAGGCTGACCACGGGTGGTCGGTGGAGCGCGTCGAGGTGCGCGACGGCGGCGCAACGGTCGGCTCGGCGCAGGTGCTGCTGCGGAAGCTTCCGTTCCCCCTGCGCAGCCTCGCCTACATTCCGCGGGGACCGCAGGCCGAGAAAGGCCGCGAGGTGGATGTCCTCGACGCCGTGGCGGCACACGTCTCCTCGGTCCACGGCTCCGTCGCGCTCTCGATCGAACCGGACTGGGAGGCCGGCAGCGCGGTCGAGGCGCGTCTGGCCTCCGCCGGCTGGAAGCGCAGCGCCAATACGATCCTCATCGGGCGCACCCTGATCCTGGACCTCACGCAGTCCACCGAGGACCTCCTGGCGGGGATGAGCAAGAAGCACCGCCAGTACATCCGCAAGTCGGGCCGGGAGGCCCTCGACTACCGGCGGGTCGTCCGCGGGGAGCTGCCGGCCTGCCTGGCCGTCTACCGCCAGACCGCGGAGCGGGCCGGATTCGGGATCCACGAGGACTCCTACTACTTCGACATCTTCGATAACCTGGGCGAGGCCTCCCCGGTGTACGCGGCGTTTTCCGGCACCGAGGTGGTGGCCTTCCTGTGGCTCTCCGCCAGCGACGCGACGTCCTTTGAGCTGTACGGCGGAATGACCGAGGAGGGCGAGCGGCTCCGTGCGAACTACGCCCTGAAGTGGTTCGCCATCGAGGAGATGAAGCGCCGGGGGATCACCCGCTACGACTTCAACGGACTCCTCAACGACGGCGTCTCGAAGTTCAAGATGGGCTGGGCCGGCCACGAGGACCAGCTGATGGGCACCTGGGACAAGGCGCTCTCACCCCTGTACCCGGTGTTCGCGTCGGCCCTGCCGCTGGCCAAGACGGCGGTGCGGGGCGGCCGGGTGCTGGTCGGTGCGGCCGCGGCCAGACTCCGCCGCTGACCGGGCCGGGCCGGGCGCGGGACTCAGGCGCCGTCGACTCCGTCCGCGTCTCCACCGACGGTGACGGCGAAGGCAAGGACGCCCTCGTCGGTGCTTTCCCCGGCCGGCCGTACCAGGACCGGCGCTTCCCCGGCGGGGATGAAGGCGCTCTGGCCCCGGGCCAGCAGCAGGTCCGAGGCGGGGGAGTCGAGCAGGATTGAGCCGGACACGGCGAGGACCACCGTGGGCCCGTGCTGAGCCAGCGGCACGTGGGAGGGAGCCATGCTTCCCTCCTGCCCGGGCGCGGAGACCGGGTCGAGGGCGATGCGCTGGAGCTGGAACTCCGCGAACGGCGGGCGGTACAGCTCCTGCCCGAGCATTGTGCGCTCGGGCTGCAGCGCCGGGGGTGCGAGCGGCTCGAACACGACGGTCCTCAGGAGTTCGCGCGTGTCGACGTGCTTCGGGGTGAGCCCGCCGCGGAGCACATTGTCCGAGGAGGCCATGACCTCGATGCCGAGCCCGCTGAGGTAGGCGTGGATGTTTCCGGCGGGGAGGTAGAGGACCTCCCCGGGCTGCAGTGAGACCCGGTTGAGCAGCAGGGCGATCAGGACGCCGGGGTCGCCGGGGTACTGCGAGCCGAGTTCGGCCACGGTGGCCAGGTCCCGGGTGAAGCGGGGGTCGCCTGCGTCCCCGGATCCTTCCGGTGGGGCCGATACGCCCGCTTCGACCGCCGCGACGATCTCCGGACGGGCGGCAAGGAGCATCTCGAAGCCCGAACGGAGCCCGGTGGGGCCGGAGCCGAGTTCCGCAGCCACAGCGCCGAGCACCTCGGCCTCCTCGGAGCCCGGCTCCAGCAGGGTCTCGAGGTGGCTGAAGACGGCGGCGGCATCGGCCAGCGGCCGGAACCCGCACAGCGCCTCGAAGGGGGAGAGGGCGAACACCATCTCGGGTTTGGCGCTGCGGTCCTTGTAGTTGCGCTCGGGCGCGTCCGCCGGGACGCCGGCGCTCTCCTCGGCGTCGAAGCCCGCTTCGGCCTGCGCGGTGCTGGGATGCACCTGCAGCGAGAGCGCCGACCCGGCGGCGAGCACCTTCATGAGGTAGGGGAGCCGGCGCCCGAACCGTGCCGCCACCTTCCCGCCCAGGGTTCCGTCGGGGTCGGCGTCGATGACCGCGTCCAGCGGGGAGCGTCCATCCGGCAGCTGGGCAACGGACGGCGCCCCGGGGTGGGCACCGATCCACAGTTCGGCCTCCGGCCCGCCGGAGGGGGCCCTGCCCAGGAGCTCGGCGATCGCGGTCCGGGAGCCCCACGCATAGGGCCGGATGGTGTTCTCGAGCAGGTACATGGCGCTCCTCTTCGTCGGGGTCAGGCCGGGGAGCATTCCCCGTTGTTGGCCAGCAGGGTGCTCAGGGTGGCGTCGTCACCGATGGCGGCGAGCTGGTCGAGGTACTCCTGGGTGATGCCCGGATCAGTGGTCTGTGCGGGAAGCACGGTGGTCAGGCCTGCGCGCTCAAGAGCGGGAAGCTCCCCGGCGGCTCCGGCATCGGTCCCGGAGGCCGCGGCGAGCTCCTGCTGGACGCGGGAGTGGATGTCGTCGAAGTTGGGGTAGGTGACGAAGTTGTCGGCGGGGGTGCCGAAGTCCGGCGGGCCGATGGTCAGGCGGCGCGTCTCGTGCTCCTTGGCCTTCAGCGCCAGGTCCACGAAGCTTCCGAGCTGGTCCTGGGGGATGTCGGTCTCGACGACCTGGGTTCCGGCCGCGGCGATCGCCTGGAAGTGGGTGAGCAGCGTCGCAGGGTCGAGCTGGGCGATCATGGCCTGCTGCACGCACTGCTGCCGGGAGATGCGGTCGTAGTCGGTGACGAACTCGCGCGACCGGGCGTACCAGAGGGCATGGAAGCCGTCGAGGGTCTGGACTCCCGGCGGGATCCAGCCCTCGGGCGGGTAGTGGCGCACCGGGTCGGTGCCGGGGATGTCGGGGCCCGAGATCGGAACCCAGCCGCCGGCGTTGATGCGGATGCCGCCCATTGCGTCGATGAGCTCCTCGAAGCCGTTGAGGTCGACGAGGAGGTAGCCCTGCACCTCGAGGCCGAGCACTCCTGATGCGGCGTCCATCATGGCCTCGGCCCCGGGGTCCTTGCTGCCCGGGTAGAGGTCGGCGTAGTTCTGGGAAACCGTGGTGTAGAGGCTGTTGATGATGCACTCGTCGCCGCAGTTGTAGCCGTCGGGGTACACCTCGCGCAGCGGCGAGTCTTCCGGGAACGGGGCGTTCTGGAAGTTGCGCGGGATGCTGAAGGTGATCGTCGCCCCGGTCTTGGCGTCGACGCTGATGACGGAGATGCTGTCGGGGCGGCGTCCGGTGCGGTCCTCCCCGGCGTCGCCCCCCATCAGCAGGAAGTTGTAGCGGCCGTCGACGGGTTCGAAGGCCGGCCCGGCCTGGAAGATCGAGCCGACGGTGAAGCGGCCCAGGCCCAGGAGGTAGGCGCCGTAGGCGAGCGAACCGCTGGTGGCGAACATGACGACGGCGAGGGCGGCGGCCACCACGGGCCGCACCCCGCGCTCGAGCAGCGGCAGGCAGATGATCCGCAGCGTGTTGATGAACAGGAACGCCCAGCCGGCGGCCAGCGCCAGCAGTATGGCGACCAGCAGCAGCGACCACAGCTGGTGGGTCACGAGGGTCACGAGGATCTGCCGGTTTGAGGCGGCCAGGACGGCGCCGGCGATGGCCAGGACCCAGACGGTGAGGGTGACCCGCAGCGCCCGGCGGCCGAGACGCCGGTCACCGGCGACGATCTGGGCCGAACCGGGCAGGAACAGCGTCAGGACGAGCAGGAAGAAGGCACGCTTGGTCCGCACCTCGGGCGGGGCCGACTGGGGGTAGCGCACCGGATCGGTGAGCTGCCCGCGGACGTCCCGCGCGGGGGTGGAGGCACTGGGGTTGTCGATCATGGGGTCTCCGTCGCGCGGCGGGCGGCGCGCCCGCGGAGGGCGGCACCCTTCGCGGTGGCCGTCTCCTTCAGGTCCGCCGCAAAGGAGACGAGCTGGGCCCTCAGCCTTTCGGCGGTGTCGCCCTCACCGGCGGCGAGGATGCGGGCGGCGAGCAGCCCCGCATTGCGGGCTCCGCCGATTGAGACGGTGGCCACGGGCACACCGGCGGGCATCTGGACGATGGAGAGCAGCGAGTCCATGCCGTCGAGGTACTTCAGCGGGACGGGCACACCGATCACCGGCAGCGGGGTGACGGAGGCGAGCATCCCGGGCAGGTGCGCGGCTCCGCCGGCTCCGGCGATCAGGACGCGCAGCCCGCGTTCGTGCGCCTGCCGGCCGTACTCGATCATTTCCACGGGCATCCGGTGCGCCGAGACGACGTCGGCCTCGTAGGCGATCCCGAACTCGTCGAGGGCCGCGGCCGCCTGCTCCATGACGGGCCAGTCCGAATCCGAACCCATCACCAGTCCCACCAGGGGGTTGATCACTATTTTTCCTTCCAGGAATCGGTCCCGTCGCGCAGGATCGCAGCGGTCCTGCCGGCGCGGGCCCGGACCGTCTGAAGGTCCTCACCCGGCGCGGCAACGACATTCACGTGGCCGATCTTGCGGCCGGGGCGCACCTCTTTGCCGTAGAAGTGCACTTTAGCCGACGGTTCCGCGGCGAGGGCCTCGGCGTAGGCGCCGAAAATGTCGGTGTTGGCTCCGCCCAGGTAGTTCTTCATCACCACGACCGGTCCGGTCGGGGAGGTGTCCCCGAGCGGAAGGTCGAGGACTGCGCGCAGGTGCTGTTCGAACTGGCCGGTGACGGAGCCGTCCATCGTCCAGTGCCCCGAGTTGTGGGGGCGCATCGCCAGTTCATTGATCAGGAAGCCGGAGGGGGAAGCGGGCGTTTCGAACAGTTCAACGGCCATCACGCCGGTCACCTCCAGCGCCTCGGCGAGCCGCAGCGCCGCCTCGGTGGCGGCGGCCGCCACCGACGGGTCGAGCCCCTGAGCCGGGGCGATGACCTCATCGCAGACGCTGGCGACCTGGATCGAGTGAACGACGGGCCAGGCACGGGTCCGGCCCGACGGCGTGCGGGCCACGAGGACCGACAGTTCGCGCTCGAACGGCACGAACTGCTCTGCGAGGAGGTCACCCGCCCCGAACCAGTCGGCGGCCCGGGGGAGGTCCGCGGGCGTCTCCAGGACGAGGACGCCCTTGCCGTCATAACCGCCGCGGGGGGTTTTCAGGACCACGGGCCAGCCGGCGGTGCGGCCGAAGGCCTCGAGGGCACCGAGATCGGCGACGGGGGCCCAGCGCGGGTTGGGCAGGCCGAGGTCCTCGACCGCGCGGCGCATCCGCAGCTTGTCCTGGGCATGGGCGAGGGCCGAGGGGCGCGGCTGCACATTGACGCCTTCGGCGGTGAGCTGCTCCAGCAGCTCCCCGGGCACATGCTCGTGGTCGAAGGTGAGCACATCGAGCCCTGCGGCGAACGCGCGCAGCGCATCGAGATCGGTGTAGTCGCCAACGGTTGACGAAGCGACGGCGGCCACGGCCGACACGCCGGGCCCCTCCGCCAGGACCCTCAGTTCGAGGCCGAGCTCAATCGCCGGCGCTGCCATCATGCGGGCCAGCTGGCCACCGCCCACTACGCCAATTACGGGAAAAGTCACTATCTCAGGGTACCTAGAAGCGCAGCCATCGCTGGGATGCGGGGGGCCGGACGGAGCCGAAGAGGTAGGAAACGCACAGGTTCGGCCCGTAAGATGAGGGCTCGTACGCCACGCGCCGGCGCGGAGCGGGACGCCGCCCGGCGTTCCGCCGGGCCGCCTGCAGTGGCGAGCCCGACGCTCTGCGGTGGACGGTAATTACCCTTGGACCGCGGAGGTCACATGTCAGCAGTTACGGAACGCATCCGGGGCCTCGTCTCCCTCTTCTGGCGGGAACTCGCCAAATTCGGGGCCGTCGGAGGAGTGGCGTTTGTCATAGACAACGGGCTGTTCTGGTGGCTGATCCACGGCCCGATGGCCGGCAGCGAGGTCAAGGCCCGTCTGGTGTCCGCCTCCGTCGCGACCCTCTTCGCCTGGGTCGCCAACCGCTACTGGACCTTCCGCCACCGCAGGCAGCCCAACCCGCTGCGCGAATTCTCGATGTTCGTCCTGATCAACCTGATTGGAATGGGCATCGCCGCCGGCTGCGTGTGGCTCGCCAAGTACCCCTTCGGGATCCTCGATCCCAATCTGCTGTTCCTTGCCGGCATCGCGGGCACGGTGCTCGCGACCGCCGTGCGTTTCGTGGCCTACCGGTTCTGGGTCTTCAACGTCGAACTCGATGAGGACCCGAACTTCAGCCAGGACCACGAACTCCTGCACGTCTCCACCGGCACCCTGCCCGAGGCCGGGGCTGCCGGAAACGTCCGCATCGGCACCGGGGATCCGGACCCGAAGTAGCCCGTCCCCGGCCCTGGCTCCGGTCTCAGCCGGCGTCCGGGGCGAAGGCCGCCCGGGCGCCCACGCGTTCACCGTCGAGCAGGCTCTGCGTGATCGGAACCTCCGGATGGACGACGATGAGGGTTCCGTCGACGCTCCAGACCGCCAGTGCCGCCGCCAGGGCCCGGGTCAGGGAAGTGTCCGCTCCCAGGAGGACGACGCCGGCAGGCTCAGGCACCGCCGCATACAGCCGGTTCAGCCCGGCGACCGTCAGGGGATCCGCGGGCCCGGCACTGTCGAACAGGACGGTGGAGGCGTCCTGCGCCACGGCGTCGGCGAAATAATCGCCGTAGGAACGCACCTCGGCGGCGTAGTCGACCGCCCCCGCCGGCAGCGGCGCGGGCCAGCGCAGGGCCAGCGCGCCAAGGGCGACGGCGACCTGCACCGCCGGCGGGGCCACCTCCCGCTCGGCCGAGGTCACCACAAGGTCGGCGCCTGATGCCGGGCCGGGATCGGTTCCCGGCGGAGCGGGTGGAGGAACCAGGACCGCCCCCACCTGCCAGCAGGCCAGCGCCCATACCAGGGACTTCCAGTGAACCGGCAGGTCGAGCTGGACGCGCGTACCGGCCTCGGCGTCGAGTTCCTCAACGAGGAGGTTCGCTGTTTTCGCGACCCAGTTGTCGAACACCCTGCCCGACAGTTCGATGCGGCCGTCGGGGCCGTACCAGACGAGGCGCGGAGAGGTCGCTTCCCGCAGGCGGGAGAGGACGGCCGTGGGAAGAGGGTGCTGGTCCATGGGTATTTCTCCGAAGGTGGGGACGGGTGACGCCGCGATTAGAGGCGCGTGCGCTTCCCAGCATAGAATTGATGGGACGTGCGCACCGCGGGGAGGGCAGCCCCGGCATCCCGGGTCTTATCCAAGTAGTGCGGCGGGTAATTCGAGTAGGTTTTCCCGCGTGGCGTTCGCCCGGGAATGGAAATTCGCTCTGTAAAATTGCCGCCCCCGCTTGACTCCTGTGTATTACACCCTTGTAATTAGGTATCGGATTTTTTCCAGCACCCCGGCGCGAGCGTCGACCGGGATGAGGCTGGGACGGGGACACCGGAAGGGCTGACTATGGGGAATCCAGAACGCGTCGAGGACCAACGCAACATCGCAGCGCATGCTTCGGCGCGCTACGGTTCGCGGGGGGTGCCCGACGACTGGTTCATTGACCCCGCCGACCCCGGTGCGGCCGAGCGGTACCGCGCGGATACGCGCAGTTCCCTCGAGGACCAGGCCACCGCCTTCCTGGCGGCTCATGAAGCACTGACCGGCCTGCCCGAAGTGGAGCAGGGCCCGAGCAGCCTCCTCGTCCTGCCGGGCCGCTCCGACGACGCCTGGAGCGCGCAGGAACCGGCCCCGGGCGAGCGGAAGGCCCAGCCCGAGTGGCCCGGCCTGCCGCCGGCCGGCGGCTACGATGACGGCGAACTCGGCTGGCAGTCGGATGCGCTGTGCGCCCAGACCGACCCCGAGGCCTTTTTCCCCGAAAAGGGCGGCTCCACCCGGGACGCCAAGAAGGTCTGCGGTGCGTGCATGGTGCGTTCGGAGTGCCTCGAGTACGCGCTTGAGAACGACGAGCGCTTCGGCATCTGGGGCGGACTCTCGGAGCGCGAGCGGCGCCGGCTGCGGAAGCGAGCAGTCTGATTCTGCTTGACCTCCGCGTTACGGCCGTCGTCGTAGCCCACAACGGCGCCCGCTATCTTTCCACAACCCTCGAGGCCCTCGCCGGGCAGACCCGCCCGGTCGACTTCTGTGTCGGCGTTGACACCGGCTCCACCGACGATTCGGCGTCGACCCTCCAGCTCGGCCTTCCCGTCGGCGCGCCCGTGGTGGGCTCGCCGGCTCGGGCCGGCTTCGGTGCCGCCGTCCGGACGGCCGTAGCGCAGATTCCCCCGCGGAAGGCCGCCGCGGAGGGTTCAGAGAACCAGGACTGGCTCTGGCTGCTTCACGACGACTCGGCACCAGGGCCTACGGCGCTCGAGGAGCTCCTTCTGGCCGTCGAGCGCGCACCCTCGGTGACGGTTGCCGGGACCAAACAGGTTCACTGGGACAACCCCCGGGAACTCCTCGACGTCGGGCTCTCCATCAGCCGGTGGGCAGAGCGGCTCACCCTCATCGACGTCGACGAGCACGACCAGGGCCAGTACGACGCCCGCAGCGACATCTTCGCCGTGAACTCCGCCGGGATGCTCATCCGCAGGGACGTCTGGGATGCGCTGGGCGGGTTCGACCCGGCACTGCCGGGCGTGGGCGACGACATCGACTACTGCTGGCGCAACCGCCTCGCCGGGCACCGGGTGGTCGTGGTGCCGGCCGCAGTGCTTCACCATGCCTCCTCCCGCGGGACCGGGCCGGTCGGCAGCCGGGCCGCCCGCCGGGCCGAGGTTTTCCTTCGGCTCAAGCATGCCCCGCTGTGGCAGGTGCCCTTCCTCGCCGTCGGCGCGGTGCTCGGTGGTTTCGGCCGGCTCCTGCTTGGACTGCTCGCCAAGGATCCCGCCCACGGTACGGGGCAGCTTCTGGCAAGCCTCGCTGCGGCGTTTCGTCCGGTGGTCCTGGCCCGGTCCCGGCGCAGCGCCCGACGGACCCGGCGGCTTCCGCGGGGCGTCGTGCGGCCGCTGCTCACTCCGCGCCGCGAGGTCTGGGCGCACCGCCGGTCCGTCCTTGAGGCGTTCACCGCCCGCGGCGCGGTTGCCGGGGGAGGCGGCATGGGGGCCGTTCCCGAGCAGGACGTCCCGGCCGGTGACAGCAATGACGATTTCGCGGCGCTGGCGGCGCCGGGCCGGGCCTGGGTCGGGGCGGGGGCTCTTGCCGCCGCGGCCGTGCTGCTCGGTGTTTCACTGGTGGCCCTGCGCGGCTGGATCGGCGCCCCGTCCCTGGCCGGGGGAGCGCTGCTGCCCCTTCCGCCCACGCCGGGGGAGATATGGGAGAAGGCCTCGGCCTGGTGGGTGCCCCTGGGCTCCGGGGCGCCCGGGCACGGCAGCCCCTTCTCCTACCTGCTCTGGGCGCTCTCGGCGCTCGGGCTGGGAAACCCCAATGCAGCGCTCGTCACTCTCCACCTGCTCGCGCTGCCGCTGGCCGGGCTCGCCGCCTGGTTTGCGGCGGGCGCGCTCACCCGCTCGCGCGGGCTGCGCCTGTGGGCGGCGTTCTTCTGGGCCGCGGTGCCGGCCCTGCAGGTCGCGCTCGGCAGCGGCAGGCTCGGCGCCCTGCTTGCCCACCTCCTGCTGCCGCTCGTGCTCCTGGGCCTGGTCCGTGCCGTCGGCGCCGCCGCCTCCGTGCCGTCCGCAACCGGTGAGGTCCGGCTGCGGCCCGGCACGAATGGGGTGCCCAGCTGGACCGCCGCCGCAGCGGCCGGCCTTGCCCTGGCCGCAGCCACCTCGGCGGCGCCCTCACTGCTGCCCGCCGCTGTCCTCGGCATCACTGCGGCATGCCTGATCCTGCGCCGGAGGGCCCGGACCCTCTGGTGGTCACTGCTTCCTCTCCTCGTCCTGGCCCTGCCGGTCGCCATCTCCGCGGGGCTCGAGCCGCGGGGCATCCTCGGGGACCCGGGAGTGCCGCTTCAGTTCTCCGCTGCCGCACCCTGGCAGCAGGTGCTGGGCTACCCGGTGTCCTTCGACGCCCTGGCCGCCCCGGCCGGCATCCCGTCGGCCGGGCCGTGGGCCCTGGCCGCCGCCCTCGTCGTGGGAGCGCCGGCCGTGCTGCTCGCCGCCGGCGCGCTGTTCTCCGGGCGCATCCGCCCGGCGGTGCTGTCCGCGTGGGCCTTTGCCCTCCTGGTGCTGGCCTGCAGCGCGGCCTCGGCCTACCTGCCCGTCGCGGCGGGCCCGACCTCCCTCATTCCGCCCTTCCCCGGCCCCCTGGTCTCGGCCTTCAGCCTGGCCGTGCTCGCGGCCGCCCTCCTGGGCGCCGACCGCCTGGCCGCCCGGACGGCGCCCGCCGGAGCGCCCCGGCGCGGGCTCCGGCCGCTGCTCGCGGCGGGGGCGGTCGTGCTGGCCCTCGGTCCGGCAGTCAGCCTTGGGCTGTGGACCCTTCCCCAGGTGCTTGCGGGGCCGGCCTCCGGCACGGCGGCACCCGCTTCCGCCGGGGAGTCTCCTGCAGGGGACGGGACAGCGGGGAATGGGACTGCGGGGAATGGGACTGCGGACACCGCTCCAGACGGTACGGCGGCCTCCGGCACCCGGTTCGGAGCCGACCTCCGAGTCTCACCCAGCCCGGCCCGGACCCTGCCGGCGACCGCCGCCGACCGCGGCAACGGACCGGACCGCACCCGCACCCTGGTGCTCCAACGAACGGAGGAGGGCGCCATCGAGGCCGCCCTGGTCCGCGGCGGCGGCACCACCCTCGATGCGCTGTCCCCGCTGTACGCCGCCCGTGCCGTCCAGGGGCCCCCGGGCCGGGCGGATGTGCGCGGCGACGACGACGCGACGGCAGCACTTCGCACCACCGTCGCGGTGATCACCGGAGGAACGGGCACCGACCCGCGGGAGGACCTCCGCGCACTTGGCGTCGGCTATGTCGTGCTCAAGCAGAGCGGAACGGCAGCGGAACTGCTGGCCGGGCAGCTGAACTCCGTCCCGGGACTGGCCGCCGTCGGCAGTACACCCTCCGGCTGGCTCTGGCGCGTGGTGCCGCCGGCAACACCGGCCGGCGTCGAGGACGCCGGCGCGCAGACCGCGCGGGTGCGCATCCTCGATGCCTCCGGCAGCGCCGAGGCACTCGTTCCCTCCGGCCCGCTCACCGTTGACGCCGATATCCCGTCCGGGTCCGAGGGCCGCACCCTGGTGCTCGCGGAACGGGCGGATCCGGGCTGGAAGGCCACCCTCAACGGGCGGGCCCTGGACAGCCAGTCGACGGGATGGGCCCAGGCCTTCGCGCTGCCCACTGCCGGCGGTGAGCTCGAGGTGAGGTTCCTCAGCCCCTGGCAGCCGTGGGTCGAGGTTGGCCAGGCCGCGGTCCTGCTCATCACGCTGCTGCTCGCGCTGCCCCTTCCGGCCGGTCTGAAGCTGGCGCGCGTGCCCGCGTCGGTGCGTCCGGCGCAGGGGCAGGCCGGCGCTCCCACGGCACCCCGAAGCGGGCACACACCGGAGGAGCCCATGCGGCACGGGTCGGGTGCCCTGAAGGTGGGCGCCGGAAGGGGCCAGCACGGGACCGGTCCCGGTCTCGTGGGATCGAACTCTGGAAAGACGGAAGCATGAGCGGCGGCACCGACAGGGGACCTGGGAACGGACGGACCGAGGGCGGGAGCTCCGGACAGCCCGCCCCGCAGGAGGGACTTCCGCAGGAGGAAACCCCCCGGGCGGGAGGAAAGCGGGAGGAAGCGCACCAGGAGGGCACCGCCCGGCGCGCGTCGGAACCGGCTGGCCCCGACGCTGCTGCGGTGCAGGATCCCGCCCCCGATGCGGCACCTTCCGCAGCGGCGGCAGTGGCGGCCGCGTCGGCAGCCGGGGCCCCCCGCCGGCGCGGACTGCGAGGGCCGCGGGGCGCCGCGGCCGCGGTGCTGGTGCTGGGAGCCACGGCGGCGCTGGCCACCGGCACCCTGATTCCCCGGCCGGCTGCGGACGCCCGCGGCTATGATCTGGCAGAGACGGCCGTGCCCGCCGGGGACTACACGGCGGTCTGCGCCGGACCGCCCCGGCTGCTCGGCGCCGATGCCGGGAGCATCGACCCGGAATTCAGCCCCGTCTCCAAGTCGGCCAAGACCTCCGTCAGCGCCATGGTCCTGGGGGACCTCTCGGGAGCGCTTCCGGGCAGCGCCCTTTCCCCCCTCGGTGGCGGCGACCCGCTGGCAGTGCTCTCGAAGGGACCCTCGGAGGGTGCGGAGGCCGCCCCTCCGGCGAGCAGCGACTCCACCGGGCTGACCAGCCGGACCGCCGGAGTGGCTGGCGGTACAGCCGTTCAGGATGCCTCGGTGTTCCGGGCCGAACCGCTCGGCGCGCAGACCCCGGTGGCCGGTGCCATGTTCAGCTACACAGCCAGGGACGGCGACCTGCGCGGGCTCGCCGCCGCCCCCTGCCAGGCGCCCTCGAACGACCTGTGGATCCTCGGGGCCGACACCACCGTCGGCTCAACCTCGGTGCTTCTCCTGTCCAACCCCACCTCGACCCCGGCGACCGTCGACCTCGAACTGACCGGCGCCGAGGGACCGCTGAAGGCCGCCGGCGGCACCGGGCTGCTCGTGCCGCCGGGCGAGACCCGCCAGCTGGTCCTTGGCGGTCTCGCGGCCGACCAGGAGCAGCTCGCGGTGCGGGTGCGCAGCACCGGCGGCCGGATCACCGCCTATATCCAACAGAGCGTGCTGCGGGGGCTCACCCCCGGCGGGGTGGAGCTGCTGACACCGACCGCCGGTCCCGCGGAAACCCAGGTCCTTCCCGGGGTGTCCATCCAGGATGCCGTCACCGCGCGGCGCATCCAGGAGCAGAAGGGGTACGAAGGGGCCGCCCCGGCCCTGCAGGTGCTGGTACCCGGAACCAGCGACGCCGTCCTCGACGTGGTGGTCCTCGGCCCCGACGGCGAGCGGGCCCTCGACGGCGGCGGCGTCGTCACGGCCCGGGCGGGAGCGTTGACGACGCTGCCGCTCGATGAGCTGCCCGAGGGGAACTACACCATCGCCGTCAGCGCCGATGTTCCGGTTTCGGCGGCCGTGCGGGTCAGCCGGGGGACGGGCCCGGGCAAGCCCGTCGATCAGGGACTTGCCGTCGCCGCGGCGCGGATCGGCGGAGATTCGAGTGTCGTCTTCGCCGACGGCACTGACGCCTCGCTGGTCTTCGGTTCGCCGTCGGGCCGCTCGGAGGTGAGCGTGACCGGTATCCGGGCCGACGGGACCCTGGGCACCCCGAAAATCTTCAACCTTGCCGGCGGCACGTCGGTGGCCGTGCCTGCCGCGGAACTGATGGAGGGCGCCGCCGCGGCGGTCATCAGCGCCACGGGGGATCCCGTCTACGGCGCCCAGGTCAACACCCTCTCCGGTGCCGCCGGCATCTCGGTGAGCGCAGTGCCCCCGGGAGCCACGGGTCGCGAGAGCATTCCGGTTCTCCTCGGGTACTGACCGTCGCCTGATCAACTTCGCCGCGGAGGCCGCGGAGGCCGCTGAGGCGCGGCGCCGGACCGGCGGCCGGCGCGGGAAAGCGCAGCCGGTCAGGCCTGGGAGCGCCCGTAGGCGGGGTCAACGGCCTCCGGCGCCATCCCGAGCAGCTCAGCGGCCTGCTCGACGACGACATCGTGCACCAGCTCGTTGACCGGCATCACGCCCTTGGCCGCCATCTCCACCGGGTGGCGGTAAACGGTGATCGCTGCCGGGCGGCCCGGCGCGGCCGGGGTCGCGGAGCCGAGCAGGTCCCGTATCTTCTCCCGGGTCATGTCCTCAAGCCCGTCGGGGATCTCCTGGACAATGATCTGAAGGTCCTGGATCCGCTCGCCCCAGAGCCGTTCAAGGCGCTGGGCCGATTCCATCACCCAGTCGTCAAACCGCTCCGCCCTCGTCCGGAAGCCCGGCAGATGCGACCCAATCAGGTCCCCCCGAAGGCCTCTACCACGCCGGTTTCTGCGGCGCTCGAAATAGGAGCGGCCCCCACGGGGCCCCGCCGCCTCGGCGCCGGAGAGGTTAACCGAAAATGTTGAAGCATCCCGCATGGTAGAACTGTATGCCCATCGCACCATCGATGCATCCATCCGGGTTCCCGCCGCGGCGGTGCTCCCGGAGTTTCACCCAGGCAGCGGGTAGGCTTGCCGATCGTGGGATCCCTCCGAACATGCTCTCGTTCCGCGTGCCAGCGCCCTGCCTTCGCCACGCTCACCTATGTCTATGCCGACTCGACGGCCGTGCTCGGGCCGCTGGCGACCTATGCGGAGCCGCACTGCTACGACCTGTGCGCCCAGCACGCCGAAACCCTGACGGTGCCCCGCGGCTGGGAAGTGGTCCACCTGATGCTTCCCTCGACACCCCCCGGGCCGAACCCCGACGACCTGCTCGCCCTGGCCGACGCCGTCCGCGAGGCCGGCGTCGACCGCGCCCCCGAGCCCGGGCAGGTCACCCAGCGCTCGAGCAGGACCCCCATCGAGCCGCCCGCCGAGGGCGCCGGACCGCGCCGCGGACACCTGCGCATCCTCAAGGAATAAGCGCACCTCCTGAGGGTTTCCCGCCTCCACCGGCCCGGCGGTAGGCTGGAGGAAGGCCTCCACCCCTTCTCCAGAAAGCTCACTTCCATGGCACATCTGTCCAAGCAGCTGCTCGAAGTGCTGCGCTGCCCGGTCACCGGAGCCGCACTGGTGGAGCAGGACGGCGTCCTGGTCGCCGGGGAGTCCGGCCCCGACGGGCTCCGGCGCAACTACCGCCTTGAGGAAGGCATCCCGGTGCTCCTTGCCTCCGAAGCACAGACAGCGGCATCCGATGCCGCCCATCCCGGCACACGATGAGGAACCCCATGACCTTCGATTACAAGATCGCCGACATCTCCCTCGCTGAGGCCGGCCGGCACCAGATCCGCCTGGCCGAACACGAGATGCCCGGGCTGATGGCGCTGCGCCGCGAGTACGCCGATTCGCAGCCGCTCAAGGGGGCGCGCATCGCCGGCTCCCTGCACATGACCGTGCAGACGGCCGTCCTCATCGAGACCCTCACCGCGCTCGGCGCCGAGGTTCGCTGGGCCTCCTGCAACATCTTCTCCACCCAGGACGAGGCGGCGGCCGCGGTCGTCGTGGGGTCCGGAACCGTGAACGAGCCGGCGGGCGTGCCCGTGTTCGCCTGGAAGAACGAGACCCTCGAGGAATACTGGTGGACCGCGGCCCAGATCCTCACCTGGCCCGGCTCGGCCGAGGGCCTCGGTCCGAACATGATCCTCGACGACGGCGGCGACGCCACCATGCTCGTGCACAAGGGCGCCGAGTTCGAGGCCGCCGGCGCCGTCCCGGCGAACCCGGCCGAGAACGACGTCGACTACTCCCACGAGTACACCGTGTTCCTCGACGTGCTGCGCAGCACCATCGACACCGAGCCCGGGAAGTGGACCGCGATTGCCGCCGGCATCAAGGGCGTCACCGAAGAGACGACGACCGGCGTGCACCGCCTGTACCAGCTGGCGGCACAGGGCAAGCTGTTGTTCCCGGCGATCAACGTCAACGACTCCGTGACCAAGTCGAAGTTCGACAACAAGTACGGCATCCGGCACTCGCTGCCCGACGGCCTCAACCGCGCCACCGACGTGCTCATCGGCGGCAAGGTCGCCGTCGTGTGCGGATACGGAGACGTCGGCAAGGGCGCAGCCGAGGCCCTGCGCGGCCAGGGTGCGCGCGTGATCGTCACCGAGATCGACCCGATCTGCGCGCTGCAGGCCGCCATGGACGGCTACCAGGTGGCCAAGCTCGAATCGGTGCTGGCGCAGGGTGACATCTTCATCACCACCACCGGCAACAAGGACGTCATCATGGCCTCCCACATGGCGGGCATGAAGCACCAGGCCATCGTCGGGAATATCGGCCACTTCGACAACGAGATCGACATCGCCGGCCTCGCGAAGGTTCCCGGGATCACCCGGATCGAGATCAAGCCCCAGGTCCACGAATGGGTCTTCCCGGAGGACGCCGCCGCGGGCACCGGGGCGCACTCGATCATTATGCTCTCCGAGGGGCGCCTGCTGAACCTCGGCAACGCCACCGGTCACCCCTCCTTCGTCATGAGCAACTCCTTCGCCAACCAGACCATCGCGCAGATCGAACTGTTCACCAAGTGGGAGCTTTCCGACGCCGAGGGCTCGCCGGTCTACGACAAGCAGGTCTACGTGCTGCCGAAGATCCTCGACGAGAAGGTTGCCCGGCTCCACCTCGACGCCCTGGGTGTCGAACTGACGGAGCTGACGAAGGCGCAGGCCGAATACCTCGACCTCGACGCAGCGGGTCCGTACAAGACCGACCAGTACCGGTACTGAGGCTGCCGCCACGCCGATCGTTGGCGGTTCGTAACCGTTCCTGCCCGGCGCGGCGGGTCCCGGCACGTAAAATCGCACTTCGGCAGCATTCTTCAAGGAACGGGTTGGGCGTATGACGCAGTCAGCTGGGCAGGGCGGATCGGGCCGGCGCGCAGGGAAGGCCGTGGCGATCGCCGTCGCCGGCCTCCTCGTCGTCGGCGGGGGGATCGGACTGGCGGTCGCCTCGCCCTGGGACGGTTCCCCCAGCGAGGCCGGGCAGGGCCCGTCCGAGCCGGCCGGCCCGAGTTCCACCCCTGCCGCGCCCGCGCCGACCACCGCACCCCCGGCCCGGGACGTCACGGTGAACGCGGTGCCGGCCGACGGCGCCGCCGCCGTCAATCCGGTGACCATGGCCGAGGTCAGCGCACGCAACGGCAGGATTTCCGACGTCACCCTGCAGCCGGTCACCGGCGGCGCCCCGGTCGGCGGGACCCTCTCGGCGGACGGCACCAGGTGGACCGCGGGGGAGCGGCTGGCGTTCAACACCCAGTACGCGTTCACCTATACGGTGAGCGACGCCTCCGGAGGCAGGACGACGCGCGAGCAGACCTTCTCCACCGTCGAACCGGCCAACGAAGCCGACGCCGCCCTCTACCCGCTCGACGGAACCACCGTGGGGACCGGCCAGCCGCTGGAGATCAACTTCAGCGAGCCCGTGGTCAACAAGGACGCGGTCGAGAAGGCCATCAAGGTCACGAGCACCAGCGGGCAGCCCGGCGCGTTCTACTGGCTCACCGACACCAAGGTGCGCTACCGGCCCCAGGAGTTCTGGGCACCCAACAGCACCATCACCGTGGACATGAAACTCTTCGGTGTCGACTTCGGCAACGCCATGATCGGAAACTTCGACCGGACGTTCACGGTGAAGACCCACGACACCCGCCTTGCGGTCGTCGATGACAAAACCAAGACCATGAACGTCTATATCGGCGGGAAGCTGCAGCGCACCTTCCCGGTCACCCTCGGCACCCCTGAATGGCCCTCCACCGTGGGCTACCACGTGGTGATGGAGAAGTACGAGTCGACGAAGTTCACTGCGGAGTCCATCGGGCTCAAGCCCGGCGACGAAGCCTACTACCCGCCCACGGTGGTCAAGCACGCCAGCCGGCTGAGCAACGGCGGCGCCTTCGTCCACGAGGCGCTGCCCGCCGCGCAGGTGGCCCTGGGGCAGGTCAATGTCTCCCACGGCTGCGTCGGAATGTCCCCGGAAGGGGCGAAGTACTTCTACGACAACTTCGGCCCCGGGGACGTTGTGCAGATCCTCAACACCAACTACGGCCCGATGTATGTCCACGACGGTTTCGGTGACTGGAACCTGTCCTGGGAGGACTACGTGAACGGGACCCGGCAGTAGCACCGGTCCGCCCCGCCGGCCCGGCGGGTTACCGGCTGAAGGGAAGCCGGTGCAGCCGTTCGGCCGTCGAACCGACGGCCTCCTTCTGGCGGAGCATGCGGGAATGGTCCCGCCCGCGGCGGGTGGCGGCCACCGCGGCCAGGAAGTCCTCCGGATGGGTGCCCCGCGGCGGGGCCGGCGCGACGGCGGTGCCGACCTCACTGGCCAGCTCGACGGCGAGGGCCGCCCGCGACTGGGGGGTGAGGCGGGGTGCCTGCGCCAGGAATTGGGAGACCCTGCGGGCCAGCGGATCGGGGAGCCGCCCGATATCCGCGGTCGACGCCCAGGCCTGGAGGTGGTGCGGCACTTCCGGCACCGCACGCGGCTTCACGACCACCCGCTCACGCAGCGCGTACGTCCCGGCCAGCAGGTCCCCGAGCCGCTTCGAGCGTTCGTTGAACAGCGCCACGACGAAGGCGAGCGAGCCGACCAGCAGGTAAATCTCAAGCACCGCGAGCATGCCGCGGATAAATGCGTGCCGGAACCGGATGGCGCCGCCGTCGTCGCGCACGATTCGCAGCCCGAGCATCACCCGGCCCAGAGACCTGCCCCGGGTGAGGGTTTCGATGGTGACCGGCAGGATCAGGAACACCAGGATGACCAGCACCAGCGTCAGGGTCCGGGTCAGCGCCGAATCGAAGACGCCGTCGAGGGTGCTCCCCACGAGGAACATGATCCCGAAGAGCACCACGATCTGGGCGACGGTATCGATGATCGAGCTAAGGGCGCGGGCGGCGAAGCCCGCCGAGCGCAGCTCGAGGACTACGGCCTCGCCGGTCACCACTGAATCCACTGACGTTCCCCCTTCGCACCACCGGCTGTCCCGGGCTCCACCCTATCCTCCAGCCCGCGCTATAGGGTGGGCAGCATGGACGTCGACGCCTTCAGCGAAGTGCACCGCCCCGACTGGGAGCGGCTCGATGAGCTGGTGCGGCGCCGCAGCCTCACCGGCGCGGAGGCGGACGAACTGCTGGTGCTGTACCAGCGCGTTTCGACCCACCTGTCGATGATCCGTTCCGTCGCCCCGGAGGGGGAACTGTCGGGCGCCCTGTCGATGCGCCTGTCGCGGGCGCGGACCCGCTTCAGCGGCGCCCGCTCCCACTTCCTCGAAGACATCGCGCTGTTCTTCGTCGTCTCGCTCCCCGCCGCGTTCTACCGGGTGCGCTGGCTCACCGTCGTCGTGGGGGTGCTGTTCACCGCCGTCGCCTGGGCGTACGGGGCGTGGGTGGTGAACACGCCGGGGGTTATCGCGGCCCTCGGCACCGACGAGGACCTGCGCCGGTTCGTCGAGGAGGACTTCATCGACTACTACTCGGAGAACCCGGCGGCGTCCTTCGCCGGCCTGGTGTGGACCAACAACGCCTGGATCGCCCTCCAGGCGGTCGCCTTCGGGGTCACCGGGATCTGGCCACCGATCATCCTGTACCAGAACGCGCAGTCCATCGGTCTCGTCGGCGGGATGATGGCGGCCTTCGACAAGCTCGACGTGTTCTTCCTCTACATCCTTCCCCACGGGTTAATGGAGGTGACGGCCATCTTCATCGCCACGGCCGCGGGCCTGAGGATCTTTTGGGCCTGGGTGTCGCCGGGACGGCGGACCCGGGTGGCAGCGCTGTCCGAGGAGGGGCGGTCCCTCATCACAGTCGCCCTCGGACTCGTCCTCGTCCTGTTCGTCTCGGGCCTCGTCGAAGGCTTCGTCACCCCCAGCGGGCTGCCGCACTGGGCGCGCCTGGGGATCGGACTCCTCGTCCTCGCCGCGTACTGGGCGTACACCCTGATCCTCGGCCGGCGCGTCGTCCGGGCCGGGGCCACCGGAGATCTTGCGGCCCTTGACCGGGGAGGGGCGGCGCGCACGGCGTAAGGAACGCCGTGCGGGGCTCCTCTTCCGGGTGCACGGGGGTGCGGCCCGGTAGTCTCGAAGGGGAAAGCCGCGACGCGGCGGAGTAAGGCAAAACAAGGAGACATCCCAGTGGCTGAGACCGACGGAACCGGCACCGAGCAGGACCACCAGGGGCGTGCCCCGGAGTCCGCCCCGGCTCCCATCGCCCAGCGCAACTCGCTGCCCATGCGGAGGGCGAGCACCATGCCCGATGTGTCCAGGTATGTCCCCGCGGGGGCGTCCGACAGCGAGTGGCACGGCTCCGCGGCGTCGGCCGCGGCCCAGGCGCCGACGCAATCCGCTCCACGCGGTGCAACTGCCGTCGATCCGGTGCCGACCGGTGACCCCGCGGCTGAACCGACTGCCACCGACCCGGCACCGACCGACGACGCTGCGGCTGAACCGACTGCCACCGACCCGGCACCGACCGGGTCGGGCCCGGCAGCGCCCGCCGAGGGGGAACAGGGGCCGCAGGCGCCGGCGTCCGGCCTCGAAGGGGCAGGCACAGCCAGGGACTCTGAACCAGCCAGGGACTCTGAACCAGCCACGGACTCTCAACCAGCCACCGCCGCGCTGCCGGTCAGCGATGTTCCGCGGCAGGAACCGGCGTCGGGCGGGACCGTCGCCGAGGACACGTCCGCCGCCGGGGCCACCGCCGTCGGCGCCTCCGTCGGGGAGGCCGAAGGGCTACGGACCCCGAGCGGCGGAAAGGACGCGCGCCGCGAGCCGGAGAACGAACCGGATTCCGACACCGGGGCGCTGCTGCTGCGCCCGTCCGAGCAGGAGGTCCGGCGGCGCGCCCTCGAACGGGAACACGCCGTGGCCGCCAAGCCGGCTCTCGCACGGTTCCTGCAGGTGGTTGTCGCCGCAATCTTCCCGATCGTGGTGCTGGCCGGCGCGGTCCGGGCCGTCACCTCTTCCTTCTTCCTCTGGGCCGAATACCACCGCCCGGGCTTTCCCGCCGACGAGTTCGGCTTTTCCACCCAGGACCGCCTGACCTACGGGTCTTACGCGCTCGACTACGTCCTCAACTTCGCCCCTGCCCGCTACCTGGGCGGGCTGGTCAACCCCGGCGGACAGCAGCTGTTCCTCGACAGCGAGGTCAGCCACATGGCCGACGTCAAAGCCGTACTTCAGCTGTCCTTCGCCGCCGCGTTCGTGCTGCTGGTGATCGCCATCGCCGCATGTGCCTACCTTGCCCGCCGGTACAAGGGCGGAATCCGCAGGGCGCTGTTCTCGGGTGCAGTGCTGACCCTGGTCCTCATCGTGGTCCTTGCCGTGTCGGCGGTGCTGGCCTGGGAGGTCTTTTTCGCAACAGTCCACTCGGTGTTCTTCGCCGACGGCACCTGGACCTTTAGGGTGGACGACACCCTGATCCGGCTCTTCCCCGAGCAGTTCTGGACCGACGCGGCCGCCACCGTGGGCTTCCTGGTGCTCGCGGCGACGCTGCTGACCCTGGTGCTCACCTGGCCCACGCGGCGGCGCCGGGAAAGTTCACAGGCCGCCCAGGACGAGCTGCAGGCCCGGCACCGCGCCGCACTGTCCGGCTCCTAGGCATCCGCGTCCGCAGGGTCCCGCCTTCCGGCAGGAGCACTGCGGAAATCTCCCCCGACCTACCGCGCCGCCGTCCCGGGGCCCATAATCGGTGCTGTACCAGGAGCAGCACACCGATTCGAACCGCCAAGCAGCACCGACCTTGAGGAGGAAGCGCGATGACCACACGCCTTAACCCATATCTTGGGTTCCGCGATACGGCGAGGGAAGCGATGGAGTTCTACCATTCGGTATTCGGCGGTGAGCTCACCCTGAGCACCTTCGGCGACTTCCAGGCGAGCGAGGACCCTGCGGAGCAGGACAAGATCATGCACGGAATGCTTGAGACCGAGGGCGGATTGGTGCTGATGGGGGCCGATACTCCGAACAGCATGGATTACAGCGTGGGCACCAACTACTCGGTTTCGCTGAGCGGCACCGACGAGGCCGAACTGCGCGGGTACTGGGACAAGCTCATCGACGGCGGCACGGTGACGCTGCCGCTCGAACGGGCACCCTGGGGCGACAGTTTCGGCATGTGCAGCGACAGGTTCGGCGTCAGCTGGCTGGTCAATATCGGCGCGCCCGAATCCTGAGGATGGCAAGCCGCATCGCCGTCGTCGCTATTGACGCCGCCGATCCGCGGGCCGTCGCCGCGTTTTGGACGGCGGCTCTCGGCTGGCAGGTGACCGGGGAGGAAGAGGGCATCATCAGAGTAGACCCGGCACGGACCCGCCGCCCAGCCGCGGGAACGTGCGGCGGGCCCGCGGGACCATAGGTCATGCCGGGCCGCGGCGCCGGCCGTCGAAACGTCCGACGCTCCGGCCCGGTTCCCACAGCGGTCCCGCCGGTCGGGTCTCCGCCGATCAGTCCCGCTGGATGCTCAGGTAGCTCAACCCGCGCAGGTCGAGGACCGTCCGTCCCCCCGCCTCGGTCAGCCGCAGCAGCACCGATCCGCACCCCCTGCACCGGGCGGTCATCCCCGGGGCGTGGGCATAGACCCGGGTCGTGGCCAGCACGCCCGTCATCCCGCAGTTCTCGCACCGGCCTTCGGCCACGGTGAGATCCCCTGCAGAGAATTCGGAGAGCGGTCCCGCGAGGGCGTTTCCATCGAGGCAGTCCTGCCCGTCGGCCTCCGCCCCGGTGCCGCCGGCCAACCCATCGTCAAGTCCAAGGCTCATGATCCGTCTCCTGTTCCACCGTAGCGTTCGGTCTTGATGCGGCCCTCCGTGTATCCGGCGTCAACGAGCCAGGCCGCCACCGCTTCGACAAAGCCCGTGGCACCGCAGATGAACACGGCCGGGTCGGCTTCGGGCGGCAGGATCCGTGGCATCAGCGTGGCGGGGGAGAGCCGCCCCACGGGCTCCCCGGCGGGCGCCTCCCGGGTGTAGACGTATTCCACCGGCAGGGGCGGCGAGGAGGCCTCGAGTTTTTCGAGTTCCCCGCGGTAGATGATGCTCGAGGGCCCACGGACCGAATAGAGGAGCTGCATCGGCGCAGTACTGCCTGCAGCGCGGTGGGAGCGCACCATGGCCATCAGGGGCACCACCCCGGAGCCTCCGCCGATGAGCTGCACCGGGGAGGTGTCAGAGGGCTGCCATACGAACCAGCCGCCGACGGGCCCCCGCATCTCCACCTGGTCGCCTACCGTCAGGTCGCGGACGAGGTACGGGGAGACCTCGCCGTCCTCCAGCTCCTCAACGGTGATTTCAAGGCCGGTCGGCGGCAGCGTCCCGGCCACGGAGTACGACCGCACGGCGGTGTACCCGTCGGGGGCCGTGAGCCGGATGTCGACGTGCTGGCCGCCGATGCTGCTGACCGGTTCGGGGAACTGGAGGGCGAGGGTCCGTGCGGTGGCCGTCTCGAACCGGGCCTCGACGACGTCGGCGGTCCTCCAGGTGCGGCTCACCAGTACCGTTCCTCGAGCCAGGGATCGCCGTGGAGGTTGTAGCCGTTGGTCTCCCAGAAGCCCGGGTCGTTTCGGTCCATCATCCTCAGTCCCCGGACCCACTTGGCGCTCTTCCAGAAGTAGAGGTGGGGGACGAGCAGCCGTGCGGGGCCGCCGTGGGCGGGCTGGAGATCCTCGCCGTCGAACTGGTGGACGATCCACGCCTTGCCGTTGAGGATGTCCTCCATCGGCAGGTTCGTGGTGTAGCCGCCGTAGCTGGAGAACATTGTGTAGGGGTGGGAGGTGTCAACGTCCTGGAAGAAGGTGTCCATGGACACCCCCTTCCAGCGCGTGCCGAACTTCGACCAACTGGTCACGCAGTGGATGTCGACGGTGAATTCCTCCTGCGGCAGGTTCTGGAAGTCGTCCCAGGACCATGAGTGCTTCTGCCCGGCCTCGGTGGTGAGCTGGAACTCCCACTCGGCGGTGTCGATCCTCGGCGTCGGACCGGCGGAGAGGACCGGAAAGCTTTCGGTCAGGTACTGCCCGGGCGGCAGACCGGGCTGGTCCTTGTTCCTGCGCCCCCGAAACCCTGATGAGATGATGCCCATGTGTTCCTCCAATCGGATGCGGAGCCCTGCCGTCGGAACGGACAGGCCTCCTCCCGGGAGCCCTGAACGCTTCGCCGAGCGGTAGGGGTTGCGCCTCGTGGCTCGTTCTATCACTTCGCCGGGGCAATGGAAAGAACAAGTCCCTTTCGTGTCAGCGCCCACCGGCCCGCCCGGCGCATCCGACGACGACGGGCGGGCCGGGGACGACGCGCGCACCCGAAGGCGACGGGCGCACCCGAAAGCGACGGGCGCGGCCGATAAAGCGGGCCGGTTTGTCGCGATGGGACGTTTTCGGTGGCCTCAGTCCGGCCGGCCGGCGGCCGCAGCGTCGAGCAGGGAGATGACCTCGGCTTCCTCAACGGGGGAGAAGTCGCCGTAGTGCTCGCCGACGGACCGGAAGCGGTGGGGGGCCGCGAGGAACACGTGGGCGTCGGCCTCGGGGATGCGGGCGGCGGCATCGAACGGCGCGACCGGTGCCGCCAGGATGACCCGGGCGGCATTGAGACCGCGCGCCACCCTGCACGCCACCCGGGCGGTGGCGCCCGTGGCGACGCCGTCGTCGACCACCACCGCCGTGCGCCCGGTGAGGTCGATGCGTGCGCGTCCCCGCCGCAGCAGGGCCGTGCGTGCCTGGAGGACGGATCGTTCCCGTTCCTCGACGGCCCGCAGCTCCTCGTCGCTCACGCGGGCGCGCTGGATCACGCGTTCCTCAAGGACGCGGATGCCGTCTTCGCCGATCGCCCCCATGGCCAGTTCGGGCTGGGAGGGCACTCCGAGCTTGCGCACCACCACCACATCCAGCGGCGCCCGCAGGGCCGCCGCGACCTCCGCCGCCACTGGCACCCCGCCGCGCGGCAGGCCGAGGACCACCACCGGGCCCTGAAGATCGGTCAGCCGCCCGGCGAGCTGCCGGCCCGCATCGATCCGGTCCCGAAAGAGCATTCTTCCCACCCCCGCCCGTCGTCCCCGTGCCCTGTTCCTCTGCCCGGCCCTGTTCCCGTGCCGGTGTGCTTGTGCCGGCAGGCAGCGCCGCTGCCGGCCCTTACAGTATCCGCCGGTGCGCGCCGCCCCGGGAGTGCAGGCTCAGATCCAGCGAGGGAACCACATGCGCTGCCGCCACTGCTCGTAGGGAATCACGTCGGCGGTCCAGATCGGCAGGAAGTAGGCGGAGACGAGGACCGCCGCGGCAAGGAACGCGCCGACGAGCAGGACGCCGACGCGCCGGCGCCGCAGGGAGTCCGACGGCCCGCCCAGCACCAGGCCCAGGCAGTAGACCAGGGCGAGGATGAGGAAGGGTTCGAAGGCGACGGCGTAGAAGTAGAACATGGTGCGGTCGGGGTACAGGAACCACGGCAGGTAGCCTGCGGCGGCGCCCACGAGGACCGCCGCGGCCCGCCAGTCCCTGCTGCGGATCCAGACCGCCAGCAGGATGAGCAGGGCGAGGGCCGAACTCCACCAGATCAGCGGATTGCCCAGCACCGTGACCGCCTGCGAGCACGCCTCTGCGCCGCAGCCGGTCGGCTTTTCGTAGAAGAACGAGGTGGGGCGGCCGAGGATCAGCCACAGTCCCGCAGGGGCCTCATACGGGTGGTCCGAGGCGAGGCCCTGGTGGAACGAGTAGGCGCTGCGGTGGTATTCGGCCAGCGATCTCAGGGCAGGGGGCACCCAGTCCCACTGCGCGGAAGGGTTGGCTGCGGCCCACTGGCGGTCGTAGGCGTCCCGGGAGGCGAACCACCCCGACCAGGTGGCGACGTAGGTCAGCGCGGCCAGCGGCACGATCGACGCGAACGCCTGCAGGCCGTCCTTCAGCACGGCCCCGCTGGCCCACCGCCGGATCCCGGCGACGCGCCGCGCACCCAGGTCCCACGCCACGGTGAGGAGCCCGAACGCGGCGATGTAGGGAAGGGCCGACCACTTCGTTCCGAGGGCCAGGCCGAGGCAGATCCCGGCCGCGATGCGCCAGGGGCGGAGCCCGAGCCACGGGCCGAACCGCAGGTGGGCGTCGGATGGCGGGCCACCCGTGCGGTCGGCCACGGCCGCCAGCCGGCGCGCCAGGCGCCTCCGGCCCTGCTCCCGGTCCAGCAGCAGCGCGGCGAAGGCCAGCAGCAGCCAGAACATCAGGAAGATGTCAAGGAGTGATGTGCGCGAGTGCACCAGATGGTGGCCGTCGACGGCGAGGAGCAGCCCGGCCACCGCCCCCAGGACGGGAGAGCCAAGGAGGCGCCCCGCGACGAGGGCCAGCAGGAGGATCGAGAGGGTACCGACCAGCGCCGCCGAGAAACGCCACCCGAACGGGTTGCCGGGGCCGAAGAGCAGCAGGCCGCCGGCGATCATCCACTTGCCCAGCGGCGGGTGCACCACGTAGTCGGCGGTCGGAAGGATGACTGAAGGATCCCCGGCGTTGAAGGAATCGTTGGCGTCCTCGGGCCACTCCCGTTCATAGCCGGAAAGCAGCAGCGAGTAGGCGTCCTTGACGTAGTAGGTCTCGTCGAAGACGAGGCTGCCCGGATCGCCGAGGCGGACGAAGCGCAGCACCCCGCCCAGGACGGCCAGGGCCACCGGCAGCAGCCAGGCCAGCACGCCCCCCGGCGCCGGCGCACCGAGGAGCCGGGCCCGCAGCGCCTGCTCGGTGAAGGCCGCCCGCGGGGAGGCCACCCACCGGCGCGATCCCGGCAGGGACTTCCCGGGTTCCAGGACGGCGGCGTGGCTCACCCTGCCATGCTACCGGGGCGCATCGTTTCCGCCGGGCGCTCTCCTAGTGGGCGAGGCCCTCTTCGTGGAGGCGGTGGCTCGCCGGTTCGATCTGGAAGGTGCTGTGCTCGATGCTGAGGTCGAAGTGCTGCCCGACGCACACCTGCAGCTGGTCGAGGACCTTGTGCGCGTTACCGCTGGTGTAGCACTCGTCCTCCACCACGACGTGGGCGGTCAGGACCGGCAGGCCCGTGGCGATCTGCGTGATGTGCAGGTCGTGGACGTCGGTGACGAAGGCAAGGTTGGAAATATGGGCGCGTACCGCGTCCGGGTCGATGCCTGCGGGCGTCGATTCGAGCAGGACGCTGACCGTCTGGCGCAGCAGGCGGATGGTGCGGGGAACGATCAGCGCCCCGATCAGCAGGGCCACCAGCGCATCGGCGCGCACCCAGCCGGTCAGGGTGATGATGACGGCGGCGATGATCACGGCCACTGACCCCAGCGCGTCGTTGAGCACTTCGAGGAAGGCGGCGCGGAGGTTGAAGTTCGCTGAGCGGTGGCGTGCCAGCACCGCCAGCGCCGCAATGTTGCCGGCCAGGCCGATGGCGCCGAAGACGATCAGTTCGGGCCCGGCGACGGGGGTCGGCTCGATGAGCCGGCGGACGCCCTCGATGAGCACGTAGAGCCCGACGGCGAGGAGCAGGCCCGCCTGGGCCATGGCCGCGACAACCTCGGCCCGGCGGAAGCCCCAGGTGCGCCGTGCGGTGGCCGGCCGCAGGGCCAGGGTGGCCGCCGCCAGCGCGAGGGAGAGCCCGGCGGCGTCGGTGAAGACGTGGGCCGAGTCGAAGAGCAGGGCCAGGCTGCCCGTCAGGGCGGCGCCGATGACCTGGAGAATGAAGACGGCCACCGTGATCGCCAGCGCGGCGGCCAGCGGCCCGCGGTGCGTGGAGTCGTGTCCGTGGTGGTGGTTCCCCATGCGCCAAGGGTACCGTGCCCCACACGCGCCGGAGGAACCCGCTACGGGGAAAGTCAGCCGTCTGGTCAGCTATTGGACCGATGCCGCGGACGTCACTTAGCGTTGACACTGACGGAATGCGGCACCGGCTCCGCGTTGCCGGGTGTAAAGACGAACCCATGGAGGGCGATTGTGAAGACGAAGGCGCAGGACGGCACCACCCAGAGGCTGAAGGCCGTACTCGATGTCCTTGCCGACCGGGCGCTGGGGGCCGCCGGCGGCCCCGGCTCCGCCGTGCTGGCCGAGGCCATCGCCCGGGTGCCCCTGAACGAGCGTGAAAGCGAGCTGCTCAGCGGCGGCGTCCCGCGGGGATTCAAGACCCTGACGACGGCCTCGGCGAAGCTCGTCAAGGCGGGCTGGATGGTCAAGGGCCGCAGCGGCTGGACCATCACCGAGGAAGGACTCCGGGCGACGGTTGCCTTCCCCGACGAGGAATCCTTCGCCTCGGCCCTCGCCGCCGGCACGCCCGTGCCCGCGGACACCCCGCTTCCCGCGGCCTCCGGAACGGCGGGCTCCGCGGACGGCGCAGCGGAGGAAACCGGTGGCGGTGCCCCGGCGGCGGAGGCTGAAGGCAGCGGACCCACCTCCGCGGCGGACCAGCACCCCGGCCAGCCGGCGGCCGTCGCGATCGCGGGCAACTTCGGCTCCCACCTCGGGGCGGCCGAGGACTGGGCCCCGCACTTCGATGAGGTGCAGATGGTGTTCGATCAGGACGAGTCGGTCTGGAAGATCACCACCGACCTTCCCGCGGGCGCCTACTCCTACAAGGTGGCCATCGACCGCTCCTGGGTGGAGAACTACGGCGCCTTCGGCGTGCGGGACGGTTCGGACCACGAGCTGCACCACCCCGGCGGGCAGGTCACCTTCCGCTACGACCACGACACGAAGGACATCAGCACCACCTGAACGCCAGACACCCCGGAAGCGGGGCCGGGCCGCAGCGCAGGGGCTACCCTTGAGTAGTGAATGAACCCGCAGGAAATGCCCCGGAACCCGGCCCCGACGACGCCGCAGGATCGGGGGCGGACACCGCCCGGCCGGCCTTCGCCGCCTACCGGGGAACCGCCGGCGACGGCGGAACCCGCGGCCGGGTGGTGCTGGCAGGAACCCCGATCGGCAATATGGGGGACGCGACCGAACGGCTCGTCGGGCTGCTGGGCAGCGCCGACGTGGTTGCCGCCGAAGACACCCGCAGGCTCCACCGGCTCGTGCAGGCGCTCGACGTCACCGTAGCCGGGAAGATCGTGAGCTACCACGAGCATAACGAGGCCACCCGCACCGCCGAACTGCTCGAGGAGGTGCGCTCCGGGGCGACCCTCCTGATGGTCACCGACGCCGGCATGCCCTCGGTGTCCGACCCCGGTTACCGCCTGGTGGAGGCCGCAGCGGCCGAAGGGATCGCGGTCACCGCCGCGCCGGGGCCCTCGGCCGTGCTCACGGCCCTGGCGCTCTCCGGGCTTCCCACCGACCGGTTCTGCTTCGAGGGTTTCCTTCCCCGCAAGGCCGGTGAGCGGTCCACCCGGCTCGCCGAACTGGCCGCCGAGCGCCGCACCATGGTCTTCTTCGAGGCCCCGCACCGCCTCGAGGCGATGCTGCGGTCCCTGCGCGCGGCCTTCGGCGGTGACCGGCCGGCGGCGGTGGCCCGCGAACTGACGAAGGTGCACGAGCAGGTCCTCCGCGGGTCCCTGCTGGAGCTCCTCGAATGGGCGCAGGACGGCGAGGTCCGCGGCGAGATCGCCGTCGTCGTCGGCGGGGCCCCCGCCGCGGCGCCCTCCCGCCCCGAGGACCACGTGGCGGCGGTGCACGAACTGGTGGGGAACGGACTCCGCCTCAAGGAGGCAGTGGCCGCCGTCGCCGAGGACGCCCGCGTCAGCAAACGCGAGCTCTACGCCGCCGTCATCGCCTCCCGGTAGCGCCGGCGCGGCGCACCTCACCCGGATCGTAGAGTTTGTGCACCTGAACAACACCTCCGGCATCCTGTGGTGCAACGGAGTCTGGACAGGCCCGGCCGCCCGGCGCTACCGTGAGCGGGAATCCGGGCCGCGTCCACCGCAGCTCCAGTGCCGCTTCCACCCCTTACCGTCGAGGAGTTCATCATGACTGTTACCGTCGAGCGCGAACAGGACCTGCTGGCCCGGGTTCCCACCGGACTGCTGATCGGCGGGCAGTGGCGCGATTCCTCAACCGGCGCCTCCTTCGACATCGAGGACCCCGCGACGGGCAAGACCCTGATCTCGATCGCTGACGCCACCCCGGCCGACGGCGCGGCCGCGCTGGACGCCGCCGTCGCCGCGCAGGAGGACTGGGCCCGGACGGCCCCGCGCGAGCGCGGCGAGATCCTCCGCCGGGCCTTCGAACTCGTGACGGCGCGCGCCGACGACTTCGCGCTGCTGATGACCCTTGAGATGGGCAAGCCCCTCGCCGAGGCCCGCGGGGAGGTCACCTACGGCGCCGAGTTCCTCCGCTGGTTCTCGGAGGAGGCGGTCAGGGCCTCCGGACGGTACTCCATGGCTCCGGACGGCAAGTCCCGGCTGCTCGTCACCAAGAAGCCCGTGGGCCCGTGCCTCTTGATCACGCCCTGGAACTTCCCGCTGGCCATGGCCACCCGCAAGATCGCCCCCGCGGTCGCCGCCGGCTGCACCATGGTGCTCAAGCCCGCGAACCTCACGCCGCTGACCTCCTCCCTGTTCGCCCAGGTGATGGAGGAGGCCGGGCTGCCGGCCGGCGTGCTGAACGTCATCCACACCACCGACGCGCAGGGGGTCACCGGTCCGCTGGTCGAGGATCCGCGCCTGCGCAAGCTCTCCTTCACCGGCTCCACCCCGGTGGGGCGCAGCCTGCTGGCCGCCGCATCCAAGAACGTCCTGCGCACCTCGATGGAACTCGGCGGTAACGCGCCCTTCCTCGTGTTCGAGGACGCCGACCTCGACGCCGCCGTCACCGGCGCGCTGGCGGCGAAGCTGCGCAACATGGGCGAGGCGTGCACCGCCGCGAACCGCTTCCTCGTGCACGAATCGGTTGCCGACGAGTTCGCCGCCCGGCTGGCCGAGCGGATGGCCGGCATGCGGACCGCCCGCGGCACCGAGGACGAATCGAAGCTCGGCCCGCTGATCGACGGCAAGAGCCGGGACAAGGTCCACAGCCTGGTCACCGATGCGCTCGCCGACGGCGCCGAGGCCGTGACCGGCGGCGCGCCGGTCGAGGGCCCCGGCTACTTCTACCAGCCCACGGTCCTGAAGGGAGTGGTCCGGTCCTCCCGCATTCTGAAGGAGGAAATCTTCGGCCCGGTGGCCCCCATCGTCACCTTCTCCACCGAGGACCAGGCGGTACAGCTGGCCAACGACACCGAGTACGGGCTGGTTGCCTACGTCTTCACCCGCGACCTCAACCGGGGCCTGCGCATGGGCGAACGCCTCGACACGGGGATGCTTGGCCTCAACGCCGGAGTCATCTCCAACGCTGCGGCCCCGTTCGGCGGGATCAAGCAGTCAGGGCTCGGCCGGGAGGGCGGCGCCGAGGGGATCGAGGAGTACCTCTACACCCAGTACATCGGCATCGCCGACCCCACCGCCTCCTGACCCACGGACTCCTGACCCGCTGCCTCCTGACCCACCGCCCCGACCGCGGCCGTTACCGGGTCGGACGCAGCAGCGACCGGGGAAGGAACAGGGCCCGCAGCCGGGCCGGCACGCTGCTCTGCTCCCGCAGCGCAGCGGTCACCGCTGTGACGTCGTCCCAGCCGGCCGCCGGTGCGGACACGAGGGCAACTCCCGCCCCGGGGGCCGGGGCCGGCGGGGGACCGGCGTATTCCTCGCGCTCGAAGGCCCGCTGGAGCGTCTCCAGCGAGGCGGCCGCGGGCCCATGAAGGCCGGCCTCGGCCCGCAGCCGCTGCGAGAACGCGCGCGGGGTGTCGGTCGGCAGGGCCGGGTGTCCGTAGTCTCCTGCGATCTCGGTCGTCTGGGCCCAGGCTGCGGCGGCGGCACCGGGTCCCTCGCCGGCGAGCACCCGGCGCCGCCGCGCCGCCGTGCGTGCCGAGCGGATCAGCAGGGGCAGGAGCGCGAGCAGGAGACCCGCGGCCACCGCAATCCCGGCCGCGGCGGCCCGGGACTGGGCAGCGGCCGGATCGGCGGCGCCGGCGGAGGTCTCCTCCGGGTCGGCGGCCGTACCCTGCGGCACGTCCGCAGCGCCGGGGTTGAGGTTGTCGTAGTCGTCGACGCGGACATTGAACGGCGAGGTGATCGTCTGCGCGTAGTCCGGAACGACGCCGCGTGAGGGAGTGGGCTCGAACCGCACCCAGCCGACCCCGTTGAAGTACAGCTCGGGCCAGGCGTGGGCGTTGCGGGAATCCACGGCGAACTCGCGCAGCTCCATGCCGTCGGGCCCGGCCTCCAGGTCGCCCGTCGTGGTGCCCGGGGTGTAGCCGACGGCGACCCTGCTGGGGATGCCCGCGGCCCGCGCCATCACCGCCATCGTGCCGGCGTAGTGGACGCAGTAGCCGGCGCGCGTCTCCAGGAACCGGGCCATCACGCCCATGCTGCTTCCGTCGTAGCCGCCCTCGACGGGCGCGTCCACCGAATAGGTGAAGTCCCGGCTCCGGAGGAAGTTCTGGATGGCGATCGCCTGGTCGTACGGGTTGCGCAGCCGCCCGGTGACCTCTTCGGTGGTCTCGAGCACGATGTGGGGGGTGTCCTCCGGCAGGTCCGTGAAGACCGGGGCCACCGCGCCCTTCGGTGCCGGCCGGATGGCGCTCAGGCGCTCCTCGGTGAGGTCGGGCAGCGTGCTGATCACCTCGTACTCTTGGCGGACCGTGGTGCCGCCGTCGTAGGAGAGGATGCTGAGGTTCTTCGGGTCCCAAGTCCAGCGCCCGTTGAGGCTCGCGACACTGACCGGCGCGTAGGGGGCCAGCAGCCACGGGCTGGTGTAGCTGTCGGTGTTGATCCGCGTGAACGCCGTGGCGCCGAACTCCCCGGCCGAACGGACCGACTCGGAACCCATGCCCTGGAGGCCGGGCTCGCGTTCGTCCCGGCGCTGGTCGGGTTCCCACCGCTGCCCGGCGAAATCCTCGAGCGTCACAGCCCTCAGGTACACCGGCTCGGGGGAATTCGTGGCATAGGTGACCCGACCGAAACCGGCCGGGTTGCGCAGGTCATTGCCGAGGGTCACCGCCGGATTGAGCCCGGAGGAGCTGCCCCACACGTTCAGCCGGGCACCCTGCGGGAAGGCCCCGCTGTTGAACCCGGGAATGGCAAGGGGCAGGAGCACCGTGACGGCCAACGCCGCCGCGCCCACCGCCAGGCCGCGCCCGAGGTATCCCGTGGAACCCGTTTCCGCCGAGGCTGCCAGGAGGCCTTCACGCCACTGCGCGCAGCCCAGGAGCAGCAGGTAGGCGGCCACGGTCAGGAGGAACGGCACCATCCCGACGCCCAGCGGCTTCACCACCGCCGGAACCACCATCAGGGCCAGCAGGCCGATGCCGCTGACCGCGGGCATCCGCAGGGTGGTGGCGAGGGTGTCGACGGCGATGGCGATCAAGCCGATGGCCGCGCAGGTCACCAAAAAGATGCCCGCCCCGGGGAGGACCGGCGCCGCCTGCGAGGTGACCGTGTCCTCGGCGTGGTTGAGGAGGATCTGCAGCTGGATGCCGGTTCCGGGTCCGGGGATCACCCCGAGGATGCTTTGGTCGGGGACGAACCGTGAGGTCAGGCAGCCGCCCAGGGTCAGCAGGCCCGCGAGGAGGGTCACCAGCCCGGGCAGCCGCAGGGTCCGCGCCAGCGACATGGCGATCATCACGGGCAGCACGGTGTTGAACACCGGCCCGAACCAGGTCCAGGGCTCGATGACGCCGTTGAGGCTGGTGGACGCGGCAAGTACGCCGGTACCCACCGCTGCGCTGACCGCCCAGTGCGCGTAGTCGGGACGGGACGGGCCCGTGGCGGTGGTGCCGGGGGCCTGCCGGGAGTCGGCCACGGGGCGTTCGAGCGTCGCTGTCACCGGAGACCTTCCTGGGGGGTGGAGGTGCGCGGGCCGGCCGGGGCGGTCGGCGCGGAGTGGCCGAGGCCCGCCCAGACGGCCGGCATGTCGGCGCGCGGGGAGGCGGCGGCCGCATGCCAGCCGGCCGTGCGGAGGATGTCGATCTGGGCGGCGGCCTCGGCCGGCCGGTCGACGACCACGAGGGCCAGGGCCGCCGATCCATAGCCGGAGGCGGTGGCGAGGCTCCGTGCCTCCTCGGGGGTGAGCAGTCCGAGGACGGCGATCAGCGGGCCCCGGTGCCGGGTGGACGCGAGCCGGTCGAGCAGGTCGTCGCCGAAGGGGGAGCCGGGGTCGTGCTGGTGAGGGTCCTCCCGGCGTGAACCGCGGCCGGGCGGCACCGCCTCTGAGGATCCTGCCTGGCTGCTTCCGCTGCGCCGCTGCGCCGGCCGGCGGGCGGGGCCGGCCCCCGCAGCGGTGCTCCCGCTGCGCCGGCCGCCGTCGTGGGTGGGGCCGAGCGCCGCAAGCCCCTCGGCGATGGCGGCCAGTGCGCCGGGGCCCTGGAATTCCTCATCCCCCGGGAAGGGAGCTGAGGGGGAGCGCAGCAGGGCGGGGGCCCCGTGGTGGTCAAGGAACCGCAGCGCGTAGCTGCGCTCCAGCAGGTGCGCGCTGATCGACACCGCCGCCGTCACGGCCCATTCAAAGGCCGGGATCGTGTTGATGCCCGCCCCGCCGTGGCCGGAATCGGCGCCGAACACGGCGTTGAAGCCGTAGCTGAAACTCGACTGCCGCTGGTCCATCAGGAGCGTGGCCTCGGGCGTAGTCACCGATTCCTCCTGCCGCACCATCAGCTCGTTGTGGCGGGCCGTGGCGGCCCAGTGCACGCGGCGCATCGAATCCCCGTGCCGGTACTCGCGCGTCATCACGTCATCGTCGCTGGGGTTCGCCTGGCGGCGGGTGGCGGCCGTGCCGTCGGTGCCCCGCGATCCGGAGAGCGGGGCGGCCACGAGATCCAGCGGCGCCGGGGTCACCACGAGGGAATCGGGATGGCCGAGGAGGTGCCGCGAGGTGCCCAGCCCGAAGGGGTCGGTGAACTGCGCGGTCACCGGGCCGATGTCGAAGAGGCCGCGGGTTGAGGACCGGAGGCGGTACTCATAGAGGCTTACCCCGTCGCGCGTCGGATTGCGGGAGGGGAAGGTGAACTGCGGGGCGCGCCCGAAGCGTGGCGGCACGTGTTCCTCCATGGTGACCGGGGGCCCCGGCGGGCCGTTGGAAGCCACGGCCAGGGAGACGGTGGTCGTGGAGCCGGTTTCCATGGTGGAGGGGGCGAAGCTGCGTTCGATGATGAACCGCGGCTTGATCAGCCGCAGCATCAGCACCGACAGGGCCGGAAGGCAGGCAAGGAAGACCCCCACGTAGAGCAGGTCGCGGCGGCCCAGGATCTGCGCGGCCAGCAGCGCCACACCGCCCGCGATCACGAAGCCCCACCCGCGCTGGGTCAGGACGTTCGTGGGGAGTCGGTCGAGCAGCGCCATGGCCGGCCGGAACCCGTCAGCGGCCCCGGGTCCCGGCCCCGCGCGCATCACGCGGAACCGGCACCTTCGACAGCACGTTCTCGACGACGGAGGCGGCGGTTTCCCCTGCGCTCGCGGCCCGCCGGTCGAGCATCAGGCGGTGGGCGAGGACGGGCCCGGCCATGGCCGTGATGTCATCGGGAAGGACGAAGTCCCGGCCCTCGAGGGCCGCGGTGGCCTTGGCCGCGCGGAGCAGCTGAAGCAGGGCCCGCGGGCTGGCCCCCAGCCGCAGCCGCTGGTGGGAGCGGGTCGCAGCGCCCAGGGCCACCGTGTACTCCTTCACCACGGGGGAGACGTAGACGGTGCGCACGGAGGCCATCATGGCCGCGATGCCCGCGGCCGTGGTGGAGGGCCGGACCGCCGCCAGGGGCGAGAGGGACTGATGGGTTTCGAGCATCTCGATCTCGGAGCGGGCGTCGGGGTAGCCCATGGAGATGCGGGCCATGAAGCGGTCCCGCTGGGCCTCCGGCAGCGGGTACGTCCCCTCCATCTCGATGGGGTTCTGGGTGGCGACGACCATGAACGGATCACCCAGGGCGTGGGTGCGCCCGTCGACGGTGACCTGGTGTTCCTCCATGCACTCAAGCAGCGCCGACTGGGTCTTGGCCGAGGCCCGGTTGATCTCGTCGCCGATCACGATGTTCGCGAACACCGGGCCGGGCCGGAACTCGAAGCGGCGCGAATCCTGGTTGTAGATCGACACCCCGGTGACGTCCGAGGGCAGCAGGTCCGGGGTGAACTGGATGCGGTTCACGGTGCAGTCGATGGTGCGCGCGAGGGTCTTGGCCAGCATCGTCTTGCCGACCCCCGGCACGTCCTCGAGCAGCAGGTGTCCCTGCGCCAGCAGCACCGTCAGGGCCAGCCGCGCCGCATCGGGTTTGCCGTCGATCACCGTATTGATCGAGTCGAGAATCCCCGACGCCACCGCGGCAAAGGACTCAACCGCCGGGTCCTGCCCCGCCGTGCCTGGCAGGTGGGAATCCTCGACGGTCGTGTTCTGGACGTCCATGGGTGCCTTCCGCGCTTCGGCAGCTACGGGTCGGAGTCCGGCGGAGAGCGGCCGGATAATACGACGCGCAGGCGATGACCTCGGCGACCGCCACGGTGGGCGTGCTTTGGCTGACTAGATACTTAGATTACTAGGTCAACCTCCCGCGCGGGTGGAAAGTTCCCGGGCTGGATAGGCTGGGGCCATGAGCAACAGTTCCGCGTACTCAGCAGGCTCCATCCCCGGGCCCTACCGGCCGGTCGGCGGGCCCGATGACACCTCCGATGACGGCCCCGGTTCCGGTCCGGCCCCGGTGAGGGCACGGAAGTCGGAGGGCGATGGGGGCCAGCGCCGGAAACTCGACTATCCGCCGCTGCCCGAACCGCTGCCGGTTCCGGTGATCGACAACCACACCCACCTCGACTTCAGCGACGGGCTGGTCGAGGTCAGCCTGCGCGCGGCCCTGGACGCGGCGGAGGCCGCGGGGGTGGCCGGGGTGGTCCAGGTGGGCTCGGACCTCGAGTCCTCACGCTTCACCGTGAAGGCCGTCGACGCCGATCCGCGGATCCTCGGCGCCGTGGCCCTCCACCCGAACGACGCGCCGAAACTCGCAGCCGAGGGTTCGCTCGAGGAGGCGCTCCAGGAGATCGAGCAGCTCGCGGCGCACCCGCGCATCCGGGCCATCGGCGAGACCGGCCTCGACTACTTCCGCACCCCCCAGGAGGGCATCGAGCGCCAGCGCTACTCCTTCCGGCGCCACCTCGACATCGCCAAGCGCCTCGGCCTGGCCCTGCAGATCCACGACCGGGACGCCCACGACGACGTCGTGGCCACCGTCCTCGAGGAGGGCGCGCCGGAGCGGGTGGTGCTCCACTGCTTCTCCGGTGACGCGGCCCTGGCCCGGATCTGCAACGAGAACGGCTGGTACATGTCCTTCGCCGGCACCGTCACGTTCAAGAACGCCGGCAACCTCCGGGAGGCCCTGGCCATCGCCGACCCCTCGCTGATCCTCGCCGAGACGGACTCCCCGTTCCTCACCCCGCACCCGTACCGGGGCCAGCCGAACGCGTCCTACGTGGTGCCGTACACCGTGCGGGCCATGGCGGAGGTGCTCGGCGCCGACCTTGAGGAGCTGTGCGGGCGGATCCGAGCGAATTCCACCGCCGTCTACGGCTCCTGGGACTGACCGGCTCCTGGGACTGATCGGTTCCTGGGATTAGTCGGTTCCCACGATTGATCGGTTCCCACGATTAACCGGTCCTGGCCGATCGCGGCCGTCCGGCGGGACGCAGAGCGGAACGCAGGCGGGACCGGTGGGACGGATGGAACGCAAGGGTTTGGAGTTAAAGTCACGGCACGGTTACGGTTAGCACCTGTTAGCCGGGGTCGGGGAAGGCATTCGGACTAACACCGCCTGCGGCGTCGCTACCGGCGGAGCACCAGTGCTCCGCCGCCGCCTCCGCAGGCACCTCCAGCAGCTCCGGGCCGTCCGCGTGCCCGGTGGTAATCCGTGCGCCCTGCGCTGTCTGCAGGCTCCGGTTCCCGCGCTGCGATTCCCCGTGCCCGGAGACTTCGTACATGGGGGACCCGGTGGGGAAAAGGGTGCGCAGGCACTGGCTGAAGCGGACGGGCCAGACGGTGGTGATGATGAGCCTCGTCTCGGGGCTTGTCGCCTTCGTCGGCAACGGCAAGCAGGTCGAACTCACCGTCGAGGGCCGCACCTCGACGGTGCAGACCTACGGCGGCACGGTCGAGGAGATCCTGGCCAAGGCCGGGGTGCCGCTGGGCCCGCACGACGACGTCGTCCCCGCCCGCACGGCGGAAATTCTCGACGGCGCCGCGATCGAGGTGCGCAGGGCGCAGGAGATCGACCTGATCCTCGACGGTGTCCGCTCGACGCACCCCACCACGGTGAAGACCATCGGCGACCTGCTGGCCGAGCTGGGACTGGCCCGCACCGCGGCGGTGTCGCTGCCTCCGGCCACCGAACTCTCAGCAGTGGATTCGGCCATCACCGTCCGGACCCAGAAAAGGGTGGCCCTCACCGTGGGCGGAACCACCTCGGTGCGCACCACCTCGGCCGTCTGGCTCCCGGAGCTGCTCGCGGAGGCGAAGATTACCCTCGGTGCGGAGGACCGCATCTCCGTTCCGGCCTCCACCGCCGTCATCGACGGGCTCGGCGTGAAGATCACCCGCATCACGAGCAAGGCCACCCGCACGTTCACCGAACCCATCCCCTTCGAAAGCGTCGAGACCGAGGACCCTGGGCTTCCCCGCGGGGAGCGGAAGGTCACCGTCGCGGGCGTCGACGGTGAGCGCACCAGCGTCTATGCCGTCCGCCTCGAGGACGGCAAAGAGGTCTCCCGCCGGCTGCTCAGCCGGAAGGTCACCCGGGAACCGGTCCACGAGGAGATCGCCGTCGGAACCCGCCCCGCCGCCAAACCCCGGCCGGAGACAGCCCCCGCGAAGGAGGTCGGCCGGCCCGCCGGGGGACCGGCCCCACAGGGGAACGTCTGGGCCGCGCTGGCCGAGTGCGAGTCCGGGGGAAACTGGTCGATCAATTCCGGCAACGGCTACTACGGCGGCCTGCAGTTCAGCAGGTCGAGCTGGCTGGGCGCCGGCGGTGGCAAATACGCACCGCTGCCGCACCTTGCCACCCCGGCCGAGCAGATCGCCACGGCCGAGGTGCTTAAGGGCAACGGCGGCTGGGGCCACTGGCCCTCCTGCGCCTCGAAGCTCGGCCTGCGCTGAGCCCCGGACGCGCCCTGCGGAGCGCGGCGGCCCCGGCCCGCCGGGCGCCGCTGGACCGGCGGAGGCCGGCCGGCGGCTACCATAACTAGGTGACAATGCCTTCGACACCGCCGCCGCCCGCACCGCTGCTCGGTGCAGCCGACATCCGCCGGCTGGCGGCGGAGCTCGACATCCGGCCCACCAAGACGCTCGGCCAGAACTTCGTGATCGACGGCAACACCATCCGCAGGATCGTCGCCTCGGCCCAGCTGGGCGAGGGCGAGACGGTGCTCGAGGTGGGCCCCGGGCTGGGCTCGCTGACCCTCGGCCTGCTCGACGCCGCCGAACGCGTCGTGGCCGTCGAGATCGACCCCGTCCTGGCCGGCCGGCTTCCGGCCACGGTGCGGCAGTGGCGCCCGGAGCGGGCGGACGCGCTCGACGTCGTGCTGGCCGACGCCCTGCGCGTCACCGAGCTGCCGCACCCGCCGACGGCCCTCGTGGCGAACCTCCCCTACAACGTCGCGGTGCCCGTGGTGCTGAACCTGCTCGCCCGCTTCCCGTCGCTGCGTTCGGGCCTGGTCATGGTGCAGGACGAGGTGGCCGACCGGCTCGCCGCGGGCCCGGGGTCGAAGGTTTATGGTGTCCCCTCGGTCAAGGCGGCATGGTACGCGCGGATGGCCAAGGCCGGGGTGATCGGCATGAACGTCTTCTGGCCCGCGCCCAAGATCGCCTCCGGGCTGGTGCGCTTCACCCGGCACGACCCGCCTGCCACGACGGCGTCCCGCGAGGAGGTCTTCGCCGTCATCGACGCCGCGTTCGCCCAGCGCCGCAAGACCCTGCGGGCGGCCCTGTCCGGCTGGGCCGGCAGCCCCGTCCTCGCGGAGCAGGCCCTCGTGCGGGCCGGCGTCGACCCGACGGCCCGCGGTGAGGTGCTCGACATCGCCGCCTACGCGCGGATCGCCGAGGGGAAGGCCCCAACCGCCTGACGGCCGCGATTTTCCGCACGGAAGCCGGTGATCTAAGTTTGACCCTATGGAGTCGGTAAGAGCTGGACAGTTGCGGGGTGGCCCGCGCAGGGTCCGGGTCCGGGCTCCGGGCAAGATCAACGTCTCCCTGCGGGTGGGCCCTCCCCGCGAGGACGGCTACCACGGGATCGCCAGCGTGTTCCTCGCCGTCTCCCTGTATGAGGAGGTCACGGCGACCCAGATGGACGGCGACGGCGTCACCGTCAGCGTCAACGGCCAGGGCACCCTCAACCTGCCCCTCGGCGCGGTTCCCCTCGATGCCACCAACCTCGCCGTCCGCGCCGCGCAGCTGCTCGCCGAGGTGAGCCCGGGATCGACCGGCGTGCACCTCGACATCACCAAGCGCGTGCCCGTCTCCGGCGGGATGGGCGGCGGCTCGGCCGACGCTGCCGCGGCGCTGCTCGCCTGCGACGCCCTCTGGGGCAGCGGCTTCTCCCGGGACGAACTCGCGAAGATCGCCGTGAGCCTTGGCGCCGATGTCCCCTTCGCGCTGCTCGGGGGCACCGCCGTCGGCCTGGGAGTCGGCGAGCAACTGACCCCTGCCATCTCCAAGACACCGCTGCACTGGGTGCTGGTGCCGGCGGACTACGGCCTGTCCACCCCCCAGGTGTACCGGCTGCTCGATGAGATCCGGCTGCGCACGGGGGCGCAGGCGCCGCTCCAGCCCGAGATCGATCCGGCCATCCTCAGCGCGATGCGGGCAGGAAACGCCACGGCCCTGGCGCCGCTGCTCCACAACGACCTCCAGGAACCGGCGCTGGAACTCGCGCCGGGCCTTGGCGATATCCTTGAAGCAGGAACAAAGGCCGGCGCCCTCGCGGGGATCGTCTCCGGCTCCGGACCGACAGTCGCGTTCCTGGCCCGCAGCGCGGGGCATGCCGTCGACCTCGAGTCCCGGCTCGAGGCCGCGGGGATGAACGCCACCGCGGTCCACGGCCCGGCGCACGGCGCGCGGATCGCCACCGACACCGCCGGCTGAGCCAGCCGGCCAACACCCCTTACCGAAAGCAGTTCGCATTGGCACACCTTCTCGGCGCTGAAAACCTCGGCGTCGCCTTCGTTACCCGCACCATCCTCGACGGGGTGTCCCTCGGCCTCGAGGACGGCGACCGCATCGGAATGGTGGGGCGCAACGGCGACGGCAAGTCAACGCTCATGCGCCTGCTCGCCCAGCGCACCACCCCCGACTCGGGGCGCGTCACCCGGCGGCGCGACGTGAGCGTCGGCTACCTCGACCAGACCGATGTGCTCGACGGCTCCCTCACCGTGGGCGAGGCGATCGTTGGGACCCAGGATGACCACGAGTGGGCCTCAAGCCCGAAGATCCGCGACGTCATGGGCGGGCTCGTCTCCGAAGTGGACTGGCACGCGCCGGTCTCCTCGCTGTCGGGCGGCCAGAAGCGGCGGGTGGCGCTGGCGAAACTGCTGATCGGCGACCACGACGTGATCATGCTCGATGAGCCCACCAACCACCTCGACGTCGAGGGCGTGGCCTGGCTCGCCGGGCACCTGAAACAGCGCTGGCGCCCCACCGAGGGCGGGCTCCTCGTGGTGACCCACGACCGCTGGTTCCTCGATGAGATCAGCACCCGCACCTGGGAGGTCCACGACGCGATCGTCGACGGGTTCGACGGCGGCTACGCCGCGTACGTCCTCGCCCGCGCAGAACGGGACCGGATGAACGCGGTCATCGAGAGCAAGCGCGTCCAGCTCGTCAAGAAGGAGCTCGCCTGGCTGCGCCGCGGCGCGCCTGCGCGGACCGCGAAGCCCAAGTTCCGCATCGAGGCGGCCAACGAACTGATCGCCGACGTCCCGGAGCCGCGCGATACGCTCGCCCTCAACAAGATGGCGATGTCCCGCCTCGGCAGGGACGTGCTCGACCTCGAGGACATCAGCCTCTCCATCGACGCCGGCGGGCAGGAACGCCAGTTGTTCTCCAACGTGACCCTGCGCCTGGCGCCGGGGCAGCGCCTCGGTCTGGTCGGGGTGAACGGATCGGGCAAGACGACGCTGCTGCGCATGCTCAACGGCGAGGTGGCACCGACGAAGGGGCGGCTGAAGCGCGGCAAGACGGTGCAGACCGCCGTGCTGTCCCAGGAGGTCCGTGAGCTCGACGAGCTGGGGGACAGCCGGGTGATCGAGGTGATCGAGGCCGAAAAACGCGTCTTCAGCGTCGGCGGCAAGGAGGTCTCGGCCAGCCAGCTCGTCGAGCAGCTCGGCTTCACCAACGAGAAGCAGTGGACCCGCGTCAGCGAACTCTCGGGCGGGGAACGCCGGCGGCTCCAGCTGCTGCGGCTGCTCGTGGGTGAACCGAACGTCCTGATGCTCGACGAACCGACGAACGACCTTGACACCGACACCCTCTCGGCCATCGAGGACGTCCTCGACGGGTGGCCCGGGACCCTCGTTGTGGTCTCCCACGACCGGTACCTCCTCGAACGGGTCACCGACACCCAGATGGCCCTGCTCGGCGACGGGCGCCTGCGCGACCTTCCCGGCGGGGTGGACCAGTACCTCGAGCTGAGGCGGGCCGCGCCGTCCCTCGCGGTGACCGGAGCCTCGGCGTCTCCCGCCGTGTCGAAGGACAGCGGTGCGGGGAACGGATCGTCGGAGGCCGACCTGCGCCAGGCCCGCAAGGACCTCGCCCGGATCGAGCGGCAGATCACCAAGATCGATGCCCAGAAGGGCAGGCTTCACCAGCAGATGGAGGAGGCGGGCGCGAAGCCCGACGCCGATTTCGAGTACCTCGCGGACCTGAATGCGAAGCTCAAGGCACTCCAGGAAGAAACCGACGGATTGGAAGAGCAGTGGCTGCTCGCCGCGGAGGTCCTGGGCGAGTAGTCCGCACCTAAATATGAGTAGCGGTTACGCGGAATTTCCGTCGAAAGCCGCGGAAGCCCGGTGTTAGCTTGAAGTTGCCCCGTGGTGACCGAATACGCTCATTTTTTTAGGAATTCTGTATGCCGTACGTCCTAGGCGTTGATATCGGAACGAGTTTCACGGCCGCCGCGATCACCCGCCTTGGCGGCGACTCGGTAGCGACGCCATCCACTCTCGGCCTGGGACTGCGCGGAGGTGCGGTGCCCACGGTGGTGTTCCTCGGCGAGGACGGGCAAATGCTCGTGGGGGAGGCCGCGGAGCGGCGCGGGCTTGAGTGCCCCGAGCGCATGGTGCGTGAATTCAAGCGCCGGATCGGCGACCCGGTTCCCTTCGTGGTCGGCGGGGTGAGCGTCGCCGCCGAGGACCTGTTCGCCACGATGGCACGCTGGGTCGTAGACCGTGCCGGGGAGCGCGAAGGCGAGCCTCCCGTGGCGGTGACCGTCTCCCACCCGGCGGGCTGGGGCGGTCATCGGACGGGCCTGGTCCGGGCTGCGCTGGCCGGCGTAGGGCTTGCCGACGTCATGCTCCTGAGCGAACCGGAGGCGGCCGCCCTTCACTATGCCTCCCAGGAGCGGATCGAGCCGGGCAGCACGATTGCCGTCTACGACCTCGGTGGCGGAACCTTCGACGCCGCGGTGCTGCGCAAGAACGATACCGACACCTTTACGGTGCTCGGGCGGCCCGGCGGCATCGAGCGGCTCGGCGGAGCCGACTTCGACCAGGCCGTCTTCGCCCATGTGGCCGCCGGGGCCGGACCGGCTTTTGCGGACCTCGACGTCTCCGACCCCGGGGTCCTTTCGGCCCTCGCACGGGTCCGCCGGGAATGCACCGAGGCAAAAGAGGCTCTGTCCGCCGACTCAGAGGCGACCATCCCGGTGCTGCTGCCCGGGGCGCACACCTCCGTGCGGCTCGTCCGGTCCGAGTTCGAGTCGATGATCGAGGATCCGGTGCGCTCGACCGTCGAGGTGCTCGCCGGGGTCCTCGAGGCCGCCGGAGTTGAGGCCGCCGACCTCGACGCGATCCTGCTGATCGGCGGCTCCTCAAGGATTCCCCTGGTTGCCGAACTGCTTTCGGAGGAGCTGGAGCGGCCGATCGCCATCGACGCCGACCCCAAGGCATCGATCTCACTGGGAGCCGCGTTCGCCGCCGCCGGGCTCGTGGAGGAGGATCTCGACGGGGACGACGGGGGAGTGCCGGCCGGTGCGCCCGGGAGTCCCGAGCGGCCCGCCATGGCCTCTGGTGCGCCGCCGGTCCTCGCCCCGGCCGGCGCCGGAACCGTCCGTTCCCGCACGGGCGTGCGGATCGGGGCGGTGGCCGTGTCCGTCGCGCTGCTCACCGGTCTCACGGCGACGGCGGCACAGAGCCCGCGGTTCTTCGGGGGCCTGAGCGCCGCTGCGGAGGCCGATTCCAGCACGGGCCCCCGCAGTTCCCCGACCGGAGAGCCGACGGGCGGCGGCGGGAAGCCGGACACACCGGACAGGACCTGGTTCTCGCAGCTGACGGATCCGGCCGAGCCGCCGGCCGCGGCCAACGGAGTCCCGGCAGGGATTGCCGCGCTCGGACCGGGCAGCGGATCCGGTGCAGCCGCGACGCAGGGGGATTCCGGGGCGGGCGATGATGATTCGCTTCCCACCGGAGGGAAGAGCCTCGCAGGCATCGCCTCCGCTGACCCCGGTACGGCGGGCGCGGGCGGCAGCGGAGAACCGTCCGCCGCGCCGGCCCCCGGAACCCCCGATCCGACTCCGGGCACCCCACCCAGCTCGCCGTCCCCGTCCCCGGTGCCGGAGCCGACGCCGCCGCCGGTGACCCAGCCGCCGGTGACCCAGCCGACGCCGCCGCCGGTAACCCAGCCGCCTCCGACGACTGAGCCGACCCAGCCGCCGGTGACCCAGCCGCCTCCGACGACCGAGCCGACCCAGCCGCCGGTGACCCAGCCGCCGGTGACCCAACCGCCTCCGACGACTGAGCCGGCGCCGCCGCCGGTGACTCAGCCGCCTCCGTCGCCGACAACTGAGCCGGCGCCGCCGCCGACCGGTCCGGTGCCCACGCAGTCCGCCCCGGTGGATCCCAGCCCGGAGCCCAGTGCGGCCATCGAGACCGCCCCGGCCCCACCGCCGGCCGCACCGGAAGGCTGACTGGAGGTGCAGGGAGGAAGTCTGGGGGTCTCACTGCCGTGTCCGCTGCGGAGAACGGTTGCCGCGTCCTTCCTCGAGGCCGCGGACCGGTCCGCGGCCGATCCGCAGCGGCGTCTCGTCGCGGGGATCTCCGGCGCCGGCGGATCAGGCAAGAGCGCCCTTCTCGACCTTGCCGAGGAACGCTACCGGGACGCCGGAATCGGCGTCGTGCGCGGCCCTGCCGCCCTCGAGACTGGATTCGGTGAAACCGAATTGGACGGTGCCCGCCGGGCCGTCCTCGTCGATGACGCCCACCTTCTCGACGACGCCGCGCTTGCCCGGATCCACTCGATTCTTGAGGACCGCTCCGACGATGTGATCGTTTCCTACCGGGGCTGGCCCCGGAGCCCGGCACTGGAGCGCCTCGCCGCCGTTCTCGAACAGCGCCATCCGCCGGTGGTGCTGGGTCCGCTGGGCACGGACGATCTCGCCCGCTATCTCGGTGCCGCCCTGGGCGACCCGGTGCCTGCGGCGACCCTTGAGCTGGTGGCGGACCTCACGGGCGGGATGCCGTGGCTCGTGCAGCGGGTCACCGCGGGCCTGCAGCGGGAGCCCGGCGGAACGGGCTCCGCCCCGGAGGTTCCCCGCGGTGTCATGGACCAGCTCGGCTACGACCTCGACGGCGTCGACACCGCGCTGCGCGAACTGCTTCTGGCGATGGCCGTCGGCTTCGTCCCGCCGCGGCAGGTCCCGCCCGGGCTGGCGGCGGCCGGTACCCCGGTCGATACCCTGCTCGCCCGGGGCCGGGCCGGTGGGATGCTGCTTCCCGATGGACGGCTCGCCCCCCTGATCCGCCGCGCCCTGCTCGCGGCCACTCCGGCCTACCGCGTCCGGGAGCTGCAGCACTCCCTCGTGGACCTGTTGACGGACGGGGAACTGCGGTCCTGGGAGGTTGCCCGCGGACTGGCCCGCGACGGGCTGCAGCACCCCCGGGTGGCGGCTGCGCTCGTGGCCGCGGCCGACGCGGAGCTGCCCGACGCACCGGAGGCCGCGGCGGTGCTGTACGAGGAGGCGGGCGCCGCCGGCGCCGACGGGCTCTCCACGGCGGCGCGCCGGGCCCAGGCTGCCGCAGCTTCGGGGGACCTCGACGGCGCGTGCAGGATCCTTGACCATCTGCTCGCCCAGGAGGAGGCGCCGGACATCGCACGCGCCGCCGACGTCGCCGCGTCCGTGTGGGCCCAGCGCGGCATGCTCGCCCGCGGAGCCGATGTGTACCGGTGGCTGGGGGAGGGGCGGGCCGGGAGTTCCGCCGCCCTGGCCGCAGTCACGATGATCGGCAGCGGCGACAGGGAGGGAGCGGAAAAGATGCTCGGGGGAACCGCGCAGGACGGCTCCCCGACGGTGCGTGCCGTCTCGGTCGCCCTGATGGGGCGGGGCGTGCACACCTCGCTGGGGCCCGCTCCGGCGCAGGCCCTGCCGGGACTCATCCGCGCCTCCGACATGATGACCGCCTCGGGCCAGACGCTTCCCCTGCCCGACCTGCCGGCCGCGCTCGCCGCCCTGGCGGCACTCAGCAGCGGTGAGCTCGAGCTCGCCGAATCGGTCCTTGATGCGGCGCTCGCCGGTGGGCAGGGCGGACCGGTGGCCCGCCCACGGCTGCTGCTGCTGCGGGCATGGACCGCACTGCAGCGGGACCTGCCCGGCGAGGCCCGGTCCTTCGCCGCCGAGGCGGTCTCCGGCCCGGGCACGCTCGTCCCCCGGGACGAGTTCTTCCTCACCGCACTCGAGGTGGCGCTGGCGCGGCGGACCGGCGATGTCCCGGCCCTGGTAGGCGCCTGGCAGCGGGCCCGCGAGGGCATCCTGCGCGTCTCGATCGACCTTTACCTCCTCCTGCCCCTCGGCGAACTCCTTGTCGCCGGCGCCCGACTGCGCGACGCGGCCCGGCTCGAATTCCCGCTCGCCGAGGCCTGGGCATTGCTGGAGCGGCTGGGCCACCCGCCGCTGTGGTCGGTCCCGCTCCACTGGGCGGCGGTCCAGGCGGCGCTCCTTTCGGACCGGCCCCAGGACCTTGCCCCGCATGCGGCGGCCCTGGTGCGCAGCGCCGGACGTTATCCCCTGGCCGCGGTGCTCGCCACCGGGGGCCGGGTATGGATTTCGGTGCTGGCCGGCCGCTTCGAGGTCTCCGCCGTTGAGAACGCAGCGCGCGGGCTCGCGGCCGCCGGCTATACCTGGGACGGGTCGCGCCTGGCGGGCCAGGCCGCGTCGCGGGCCGACGACCGGAAAGACATGGCCCGCCTGATGGCCTGCGCCCGGGACCTGCACCCGGCCCCCGATACCGCGGCCATGCCGTCATCCCGGCCCGCGGCCGGTGCCACCCGTCCGGCAGCGCCGGGGCCGGGGCCGGGCGCGGCCGCGGGATCGGACGGGTCTGGGCTGAGTGCCCGCGAGCGCGAGGTCGCCCGGCTCGTGCTTGAGGGCAGGACCTACCGGGAGATCGGCCAGGCGATCTTCATCTCTCCGCGCACCGCCGAGCACCACATCGCACGCATCCGGCGCCGCCTCGGAGTGACCACCCGCGCCGACCTGCTCGACCAGCTGCGCGTCGCCCTGGCCCGGGCCGAGAAGGGACCGGGCGGGGCTTAGGGGCTCCGGCGGGCGTCGGGGCAAAAACGCACCCGATTGCGACACCGGCGCCGGATATAACGGGTGCGCCGGTCGTTTTCTGGTGCGCCGGTCGTTTCCGGGTGTGCCGGTCGCACCGAGGTGCGGTCTTCCGGCCGGCGCCCGCCCCGGTGGTCGCCCAACCCACTCTTCCGGTGCGCGGAGTGCCCGAATACCCCGTACCCCCAGCGTCCGCGACGCCCAAACCCCTATCCGAGGAGTCCCCGGCAGGGGAGGAATCCCCGATGGCGGCGGACGGCGCCGGTCCTAGATTGAATTCAGGCGATCCAAGCATCGGCGCTCTCAGAACAACCGATCATCACCAAGCAGGGGAACCCAAAATGCCAACTCTCGCAACGACTCTTCTCGAATTCCTGATGAACCTGTTCAAGGACCCCGAGGCCGCGGCGGCCTTCAAGGCGGACCCCGAGGGGGCCCTCGCCGACGCCGGGCTGGGAGGTGTCTGCATGGAAGACGTCGATGCGGTCCTGCCGGTCATCCTCGACTACGCCCCCGTCGCCGTGAACTCGTCCTTCGACCGCGAGTACAACACCGGCGGCAATGACTCCACCATCGAGGCGCCGATGAGCGGCAACGCCGGCTCGGTCAGCGTCGGCCCGATCACCGGCGCAGGCCACAGCCACGGCGATGACGATGACGATGACCACGGGCATGGCGGCGGCCGAGGCCACGATCACGATGACGACGACGACGACGATCATGGCCACGACGACTACAACGATCATGGCCACGCGGTCCAGACCCTAACCCACGTGATGAACAACTACTCCTACACGTCGACCATCGATGACCGGGACACCATCACCGACCAGTCGGTCAACCAGAACATCTGGGCCGACGGCGATGTCACCCAGTTCTTCGACAACGACGCCATCGTCGCCTCGGGCGATGACGCCATCGCGGCCGAAGGCGACGTCGAGGTCGACAACTCCGTTGACGAATCCACTGACAACTCCACCACGGTTCACGCCGGGGATGACGCGCACATCGGCATCGGCAACACTGACGTCGACGTCGAGATCGATGACTCCTTCAATGAGGACAACGACGTCACCGAGGATTCCTACAACAAGGACAACTCGGTCAACGACTCCTACAACGAGGACGAGTCGATCAACGACTCCTACAACGAGGACAACGACGAGGACAACGACATCAACGACTCGTACAACACGGACGTCGACGTCGAGTTCGAGGACTCGTTCAACGAGACCACGGACGAGTCGACGACCACGGTGCGGGATTCGAACAACGACAATTCGACGACCGTCGACATCGACGACTCCTTCAATGAGGTCGACAAGTCCGTCACCGACCACTCGACCAACACGGACCTGGACGTCGAGATTGAGGACTCGTTCAACGAGGTCGACGTCACGGATTCCTACAACGAGACCACGACGACCACCGAGACCGAGGTCGTCATCGACGAATCCTTCAACACCGACAAGTCGGTCACCGTTGATGAATCCTTCAACACCGACAAGTCGGTCACCGTCGACGCTGAGTTCGACGAGTCCTTCAACGACACCTCCACCGAGGTTGTCGTGGACGACATCACCACCGAGTTCACCTCGATCGACGAGTCGGTCGTCCTGACCGACACCGAGGTCACCGCCGACGAAGGCGGCGAGGTGGACCTGGAGGCCGATTCATAGCAGCCTCCCGCAAGTTTGTCTCAAGAAGAACGGCCCGGCCCGGCAGGAAGCGTGCTTCCCGCCGGGCCGCTCTGTAGTCTCGAGTCATCGTCTTTCCCGGGAGGTGCACCTGTGGCCGAGCTGGTTCAGCTTGTGGAGCGCGGCATCGAACTGGTGCATGCGGGAGACAGGGCGGATCTGCGCCGCCGCCTCGAATCGACCCGGGGCCGTCTCCTCGACGCGGCGATCCGGGTGATCGTCGTCGGAGAGTTCAAACAGGGCAAGAGCCAGCTCATCAACGCCCTGGTCAATGCGCCCGTGTGCCCGGTGGATGACGACATCGCCACTTCGGTGCCCACCGTGGTGCGCTACGGTGAGCAGCCCTCGGCCGTCCTCGTGGTGCCCCGGGACGCCGACCCGGCGGCTGACGGCGGGCCCGCGCTGGAACGGCAGCCGGTCGACCTGGCCGACATCGCCTCCTACGTCTCGGAGAAGGGCAACCCCGGCAACGAGCGCCGGCTCGTGGCGGCCGAGGTTTCCCTTCCGCGCAAGGTCCTTGCCGGAGGGCTTTCCCTCGTCGATTCGCCCGGGGTCGGCGGCCTCGATTCGGCCCACTCGCTGACGACACTCACCGCTCTGCCGACGGCCGATGCGATGCTGCTGGTGTCCGACGCCTCCCAGGAATACACCGAACCGGAAATCCGCTTCCTGCGCCAGGCCCTGCGGGTCTCCCCAAATATCGGCTGCGTCCTGACCAAGACCGACCTCTACCCGCAGTGGCGGCGGGTCGCCGAACTCGACCGGGTCCACCTCGACCGGGTCCGTCCGGGGATTCCGCTGATCCCGGTGTCCTCCGACCTGCGCCTTCACGCGGCCCGCCTGAAGGACAACGAACTGAATGCGGAGTCGGGCTTCCCGGCGCTGGTGGCCTACCTGCGCTCGAACATCCTCGGCTCCGCCGAAAGGCTCCAACGCCGCTCCGTCGCCCAGGACCTGCTCTCAATCACCGAGCACCTGCGCCTGTCGCTGACGTCGGAACTCGGCGCGCTCGAGGACCCCGAACGGACCCCGCTGATGATCGCCGGGCTTGAGGCCGCCAAGGAGCGCGCCGATGAGCAGCGCCGGAGGTCGGCCCGCTGGCAGGTCACCCTCAACGACGGCATCAGCGACCTCATCGCCGACATGGAGTACGACCTGCGCGACCGGCTGCGCAGGATCCAGCGCGAAGCGGAGCAGGCGATCGACGAAGGGGACCCGGGGCCGACCTGGGACCAGTTCGCCCAGTGGCTCGAGCAGCGGGTCGCCTCGGCGGTTTCCGATACCTTCGTCTGGACCAGTGAACGCTCCGCCTGGCTGGCCGAGCAGGTCGCCGAGCATTTCCAGCAGGACGAGGTGCGGCTGCCGGTGCTTTCGGTCTCCGACACCCAGGATGTCCTGAGCCCCGTCGAGAAGGTGCCGACGCTCGACCCGGGCAGGGTGGGCCCCCTGCAGAAGGTCCTGATCGGCATGCGCGGATCCTACGGCGGCGTCCTGATGTTCGGGTTGCTCACCGGCATCGTCGGCATGTCCCTGATCAACCCCTTCTCGGTGGGAGCCGGGCTCCTGTTGGGACGCAAGGCCTACCGGGAGGACAAGGAGGCGCGGCTCAAGCGCCGGCAGGGCGAGGCGAAGGCGCTCGTGCGGCGGCAGATCGACGACGTCGTCTTCCAGGTGGGGAAGGAACTCAAGGACCGGTTGCGCCTGATCCAGCGCGCCACCCGCGACCACTTCTCCGAAATCGCCGAAGAGCACCACCGTTCGCTGGGCGATTCGGTGGTGGCGGCACAGAAGGCCGCAGCCACCTACGCCCTCGAACGGGAGCAGCGGATGCAGCAGATCCGGGCCGAACTGAAGCGCGTCGATGCCCTGCACGCCGAGGCCCGCGCACTGGAAGGTGACCCCGCGGCGGCCCGGCCGTGACCGACGGCGTGGGCGCGGCGGTGGCAGCGCTCGTCCGCGACGCCCAGGAGGTGTACGGGGCGGACCCTGCGGCGCTGGCGGTGCTCTCGGGCTATGACCGGCGGCTGCGCGAACCGCTCCGCGTCGCCGTCGCCGGGATGGTCAAGGCGGGCAAATCCACGCTGCTCAATGCGGTGATCGGCGAAGAGATCGCCCCCACCGACACCGGGGAATGCACCCGGGTCATCACCTGGTACCGCCACGGGGACACGCCCCGGGTGACCCTGCACCCGCTTGACGGTGCCCCGCGGGCGCTGCCCGTGCGCCGGGTGGAGGGACGGCTGCAGCTCGACCTCGGCGGCACCCCCGCCGAGGAGGTGGACCGGCTCGTGGTGGAATGGCCGGCCCGGGCCCTGCGGGACCTCACGCTCATCGACACCCCCGGGATCGCGTCGCTGTCGCGGGAGGTTTCCGCGCGCTCCCTGGGGTTCCTCACCCCGGGCGACGCGCCGTCGGAAGCCGACGCCCTGATCTACCTGATGCGCCACCTGCACGCGAGTGACCTCGGCTTCCTCGAGTCCTTCCAGGACACCGCGGCGGGACAGTCGGGCACGGTCAACGCGCTGGCGGTCCTCTCGCGGGCCGACGAGGTCGGAGCGGGCCGGATCGACGCGCTGCTGGCCGCCCGCGAGGTGGCCGCCCGCTACCGGAACGACGCCGGCCTGCGCCGCCTGGCCCTGGGCGTCGTCCCCGTCGCCGGCCTCCTCGCCCAGAGCGCGCGGACCCTGCGCCAGAGCGAGTTCGCCGCCCTCGCCGCGCTTGCACGGCTGGAGCGAGGGGACCGCGAGCGCCTCCTCCTCTCGGCCGACCGGTTTGTCCGGGAGGACGCGCCCGGGGGCGTTCCCGCGGGGGAGCGCGCCGTTCTGCTTGAGCGGTTCGGCCTGTTCGGGGTCCGGCTCGCGTGCGTGCTGCTCGGCGGGGGCATCGGCGAGCCGACGGCCCTGGCCCGCGAACTGGCCCGGCGCAGCGGCCTCGACGACATCCTCCGTGCTCTCTCGGGCCAGTTCCAGGCCCGGGCGGCCCAGCTCAAGGCCCGAAACGTCCTGATCGGCGTCGACGCCCTCGTGCGCGCCCGGCCCCGGCCCGGCACCGCCGCCCTGGCTGCGTCGATCGAGCGGATCCTTGCCGGTGCCCACGAGTACCGGGAGCTGCGGCTCCTCGGCGTGCTCCACACCGGCGGGGTGGCCCTCACGCCGGACCTGGCGGCGGACGCGGAGCGGCTCATCGGCGGAAGCGGGGTGGCACCTGCGCGCCGGCTGGGACTGCGGCGGGACGCACCGGCGGATCAGGTGCGGACCGAGGCGGTGCTCCAGCTGCGCCGCTGGCGCGCCGTGGCCGAAAACCCGCTGACCGACCGGAGTGCCCTGGAGCTCTGCCAGACGGTGATCCGCAGCTGCGAGGCGTTGCTTGCCGATACCGCCCAGGAGCCGGCAGCCCCTCTCTGAACCCCTGCGTCCCGGGCCGGCAGGCGGTTCGCAGGGCCGGTGGCCGGTTTCAGCCGGAGCGGAACCACGCGTTGGCACGGGGGAGCAGGCTTGCGGCCAGCGCCGCAGCGCCGAGCAGGGCCTGCGCCACCAGGAGCAGCACGAAGTAGGTCTCAGCGCCTGGAGGGGCAAGGATCGAGCCGCCGACGGCCAGCACCGCGAGGTGCACGGGCAGGAGTGCCAGCAGTACCCACCGCGGCCAGCCGCGCCGGCGCAGCAGGACGGCGAGCAGGAGCGCTTCGATGCCGAGGAGGACCAGGAAGGCGCCCAGCCCGCCCCACCACGCAACCGAGGCAACAGTGTCAAGGGTCATCGGATCCCGGTCGGTTCCGATGCCGGACGCCGCCTCTCGCAGCCGCTCAAGCTGGGACCGGCGGTTGAGGAACGCAAGAAGGGCCGCCACAATCCCGGCCGCGAAGCTCGCCAGCCAGAGGGATCGGGCGGCCGCCACCGGGCCCGGCGGCGGCGCCGCGGCAACGATGGGTGCGGGGGCGCTCCCGGCGAGTTCCGGCCGCGGCGGAGCGGGGTGAAGCGCCGGCTCCCGCCGCCGTTCGCCCGGGGTCCCCGCCCTGCGTCCGGGACCTTCCTCGGCAGGTTCGTTCGACATGGGGGTAACTTAGCACCGGTCCCCGGCGGCCGCAGGAGAAGCCTTCTCCGAGTACGTCACCGAATGGAACGAGTAGTTTCTACTGTGGTTGGTGGGAGAAGCCGGTCCTACCCTAGGTGCCATGAGCAGCAACAGTGGAAACACAGTCCATGGCCGGCGCAGGAAGCAGGATACGCGGCCGGCCGCCGGTCGCCGGGTGGGCATCGGGACGGGCCTCGCCGTCATCGTGGTCATCGTCCTGCTGATCATCCTCTTCTGACACCGCCCCGGCGTACCGGCGGGACCTCAGGCGCTGCGCAGCTGCGGGTCGATCGACAGCCCGCTGAGCCCGTTCCAGGCGAGGTTCACGAGGTGCGCCGCCACGGTCCGCTTGTCCGGCTGGCGAGCGTCGAGCCACCACTGGCCCGTCATGGCCACCATCCCGACAAGCATCTGGGCATAGATGGCACCGTGCTGGGGCAGATATCCGCGCTTCTCAAACTCGGCGGCCATGATGTGCTCAACGCGAGCGGCGATCCGGGACAGCAGTGTGGAAAACGCGCCCTCGGGCTGGGACGGGGCGGCGTCGCGCATGAGGATGCGGAAACCGTCGGTGCTGTTCTCGATGTAGTCGAGGAGCGCAAGCGCCGCGCGCTCAAGCAGCTCACGGGACCCGGCATCGCCGGCGAGGGCGGTCGTGACGCTGCGCAGCAGGATGTGGAACTCGACGTCGACCACCTGGGTGTAGAGGCCTTCCTTGCTGCCGAAGTGCTCGTAGATCACCGGTTTGGACACCCCCGCCGCCGCGGCGATCTCCTCGATCGTGGTCCCGTCGAGGCCCCGAAGTGCGAACAGCGCCCGGCCGACGTCAATGAGCTGGGCGCGCCGTTGGGCGCCCGTCATGCGGGGTCGAACGGCCCCGTCGCCGGGTGCTGAAGGCTGGCTCACTCCTCCATCCTACGGACCGGGCCGGGTCGCCGATGGATTCCGTTCGTGGCAGACTTGATAACCGTGTGCACGTGCTGCCGTACGGCAGGGCGCGCATGGTCCGCCCTGGTGTAATGGCAGCACCCCAGCCTTTGGAGCTGTGGAGTATAGGTTCGAATCCTATGGGCGGAACGGTGGAAACGGCCCGGTACTATGACCGGGTGGCCACCCGACGGTCACACCCCCAACAGGTAGGAGCGCTTCTTCGTGAGCCATCAGGACGCCGCTGCTGCGACGGCACCATTGGAATCCTCCCCACCGGCCGCAGTGATCGTCCTCGCTGCCGGAGCAGGCACCCGGATGAAGTCGAGGACCCCGAAGGTCCTGCACCCGCTGGGGGGTCTGTCCCTCGTGGGCCACGCCCTCGCGGCGGCCCGTGCACTCGGACCGGAGGCGCTGGCCGTGGTGGTCCGCCACGAACGCGACCTCGTCGCCGGCCACATCGCCGCCCTCGACCCCGGCGCGCTGCTCGTGGACCAGGACGAGATCCCGGGCACCGGCAGGGCCGTCCAGGTCGCACTCGAGGCGCTCGACGCCCGCCACGGTGCCCCCCTCGACGGCACTGTCGTCGTCACCTACGGTGACGTGCCGCTGCTCACCCCCGCGACGCTTGAACACCTTCTGGCCGAGCACCGGGCAGGAGCGAACGCGGTGACCGTCCTGACCGCGGTCCTCGACAACGCCGACGGCTACGGCAGGATCCTGCGGGGGGCCGACGGGACGGTCACGGCCATTGTGGAGCACAAGGACGCTACCGACGTCGAGCGGGAGATCCGCGAGATCAACTCCGGGATCTATGCCTTCGACGCCGGGCTCCTGCGCACCGCCCTGGGGCAGGTCGGTGCCGACAACGCCCAGGGCGAGATGTACCTGACCGACGTCCTCGGCCTCTGCCGGGCCGCGGGCGGCCGGGTCGCCGCCGTCGTCTCCGAGGACCGCTGGCAGGTCGAGGGGGTCAACGACCGCGTGCAGCTGGCAAGCCTCGGCGCCGAGCTGAACCGGCGGATCGTCTCCGCGTGGATGCGGGCCGGGGTGAGCATCATCGACCCGGCAACGACCTGGATCGACGCCACGGCCGTGCTCAGCGAGGACACCACCGTCCTGCCGGGCACCCAGCTCCACGGGACAACCCGGCTCGAACGCGGTGCGGTAGTGGGTCCAGACACCACCCTCACCGACGTGCTCGTCGGCGAGGACGCCTCGGTGGTGCGCACCCACGGAAGCGGCGCGCGGATCGGGGCCGGCGCCTCCGTCGGCCCCTTCACCTACCTGCGCCCCGGCACGGTGCTCGGTGAGGAAGGCAAGATCGGGGCCTTCTACGAGACCAAGAACGTCACCATCGGCCGCGGCTCGAAGCTGTCCCACCTGGGCTACGCCGGCGACGCCGAGATCGGCGACTACACGAACATCGGCTGCGGAAACATCACGGCCAACTACGACGGCGTGAACAAGCACCGAACTGTCATCGGCTCCCATGTGCGCACCAGTTCGAACACCGTCTTCGTCGCGCCGGTCACCGTCGGTGACGGCGCCTACACGGGAGCCGGGGCGGTGATCCGCAAGGACGTCCCCGCCGGCGCACTGGCCCTGAGCATCGCCCCGCAGCGCAACGCCGAAGGGTGGGTCGGTACGAAGCGGCCGGGCACTGCCTCCGCCCGTGCCGCCGCGGCATCGGCCGGTGGCCCTGCTTCCGATGCCCCGGCCACCGGCCCTTCCTCCACCAGCGCCACCCCCGGCACAGTGGCGACACCAACAGAAGAGAGCAGCCAGGCATGAGCGAAATCACGGCACACGGCGAGAAGAAGCTGGTCCTGGCCTCCGGGCGCGCCCACCCCGAACTCGCGGAGGAGATCGCCGCGGAGCTTGGCACCGAACTCCTGCCGGTCTCCGCCTACGACTTCGCCAACGGGGAGATCTACGTCCGGTCGGGGGAGAGCGTCCGCGGCACCGACGTCTTCGTGATCCAGGCGCATCCGGCCCCTTTGAACAACTGGCTGATGGAACAGCTGATCATGGTCGATTCGCTGAAGCGGGCCTCCGCCAAGCGCATCACGGTTGTGTCCCCGTTCTATCCCTATGCCCGCCAGGACAAGAAGGGCCGGGGCCGCGAGCCCATCTCGGCGCGCCTGGTCGCCGACCTCTACAAGACGGCCGGGGCCAACCGGCTGATGTCGGTCGACCTTCACACCTCGCAGATCCAGGGTTTCTTCGACGGTCCGGTTGACCACCTGATGGCGATTCCGCTGCTCGCCGAATACATCCGCTCACGCGTCGATGCAGACAACGTCACGGTGGTCTCGCCGGACACCGGGCGGGTGCGGGTGGCCGAGCAGTGGGCCGAACGGCTCGGCGGTGCCCCGCTGGCGTTCGTCCACAAGAGCCGGGACCTCACGGTCCCCAACCAGGCCGTGTCGAAGCAGGTCGTCGGCCAGATCGAGGGACGCACCTGCGTGCTCATCGACGACATGATCGACACCGGAGGAACGATCTCCGGAGCCGTACAGGTGCTGAAGAACGCCGGCGCGAAGGATGTTATAATCGCCGCCACGCACGCTGTCTTCTCGGAACCGGCATCACGCCGGCTCGCCGAGTCGGGCGCGCGGGAAGTGGTCGTCACCAACACCCTGCCGATTCCCGCCGAGAAACGCTTCCCGCAGTTGACGGTGCTTTCCATCGCGCCGCTGATCGCCCGTGCGATCCGGGAGGTGTTCGACGACGGATCCGTCACGAGCCTCTTCGACGGGATCGCCTGAGCCCGCTGCTGGACGGTAGAATCCTTCCTACCTAGGTGGGGCGGACCCGCTCCACCCCAGTAGGGTAAAGGGGCCCCAGGCCCCTGTTGTAGGTAGTGAGCGTCGTCCACTTGAGTAGGCATGCACGCATCTGCCGCACCAAAACAGGTAGCTTCACGGGAAATTCCGTAGTCACCACTCGTGTTCGCGGGCTCACTCGTTTCTAGGCTGTGTATCAGAAGAACTCACAGCCCGGGGAAGAAGTTGGTCTCAATGCGGTCTCATCGAGTGATTTATTCGCGTCATGACACACCGGTCCGTGGGCCGATCGTCCAGGGCGGCCCGAAATGACCCCGCTGCTGCCCGGCAGCTTCTTCATCGGGCGCACCGAACTGCTCGCCGGGATCCACACGGCCCTCCGCCGGCCGGGATCCTCGGGAGCGGTCCTCGTCGGCGGGACGGGGGTCGGCAAGACGGCGCTCCTGCAGCAGGTCCTTCAGTCGGGGTCCGGGGGCCACATCGTCAACGTGCGGGGATCGGCCGCCTCCCGGCGCATTCCCTACCGCGCCCTGAGCTTCCTGCTCTCCGAGGTGGAACGGGAGGTGCTCGGCAACCCGGTGATGGTCCTCCAGGCGCTGAGCGCGGCGCTGCGGCGTCACGCCCGTGGCGAGTCGGTCATCATCGCGGTCGACAATGCCGAGCAGCTTGACGCCGCCTCGTCCGGCGTCATCAGCCAGCTCGTGCAGAACGGCGACGCCCGCATCCTGCTCGCCGTCAAGGATTTCGCCCTCGCCGACGGCGCCTTCATGGCGATGTGGTGCGACGGTTCGCTTCAGCGCTTCGACGTTCCGCCGCTCACCTTCGACGAATCGACCCGGTTCGTCGAGGCCGAACTGGGGGCGCCGGCATCCCAGGAGTGCCTGCAGGCGCTGTGGGAGTTCAGCGCCGGCAACCCGAGAGTCCTCCGCACAGCGCTGCGCGGGATGGCCCGGCGCAACCTCCTCGCCCGGAGCAACGGCTCCTGGGTGCTGCTGCCCGGCCGGCTGGTCCTGGGCGAGGAACTCGCGGAAGCCGGATCGGCCCTGCCCGAGCTGAGCCGGGAACAGCGCAGGATCGTACGCCTGACCGCCCTGACCGGCCACCTGCCCTGGCCGATGGCGCTCCAGCGGTTCAGCCCGGAAGACCTCGACACCGTGCAGGAGGCACGCGTGATCAGCGTCGACCACGGGCCGGCGCCGGCCGCGCGCTGCACCGCACCCGCCCTTGCCGACGCCGTCGCCGAAAGTGTTCCCGCGGAGGAGGCCGGGGCGCTTTACGCCGACTTCGCCTCCCAGCCGGGCTTCGGGGCGGTCTTCGAGGCCGAACCGACCCGCCATGCACAGTGGCTGCTCCGGGCCGGAATCCCGCTGCCTCCGGAGGTCGCCCTGGCCGGCGCCCGCTCGGCCAACCGCGCCGGCGACTTCGCGGCAGCCGCGGAGATCGCGGCCAGCGGAAAGGCCCGCTCCGTACCCGCCGCCCTGGTGCTCGAGTCGGTCATCGCCGACCTCGGACAGGGGGACTTCGAACGGGCAGCCTCGACCGCGGCAGCCCTGGCGGGCCGCCCGGAGAGCCCCGCCGGTGCCGACCTCTTCCGGCTGCGCCTGCTGCAGGCGCGCATCCTCCGTCAGCTCGGCCAGCCCGGCAGCGCGGCCCTCCTCGACCGGGCCGCCGACGAACTCACCGGGGAGCAGCCCCTGCCGGAGGCCGCGGAACTGCGCAGGGAGGCGCTGCTGGCCCGCGCCGAGCAGGCCTCCTGGGACGGCAGGTTCCTGCACAACGCGGCAGAGCTTCCGGCGGTCCTCGCCTCCGATGACGGGCTCGACGCCGAATTCCGGGCGCGCGTCGAGGGCTGGCTGTGCGAAGCCTGGGCGATGACCGCCCGGCAGCTCGAGGCAATGGAACTGGCTGCCGACCTCGCCCGCCGTCTCGGGGGACCTGGCATCAGCAGGACCACCCGGACCTTCGCCGTCCAGCAGATCGGGGAGGTGTACCGGCTCGCCGGCTCGGGCGCCGAGGGCGAACGGATGCTGGCCGCCGCCGGACTGCCGAGGGGAGGCCCGGAGGCCGGGCGCGGATCATGGGGCGCCGTCGCCGAAGGTGTGGCCGAGGCACTCCAGGGCAGGGTCGGTCCCGCCCTCGAACTGCTCGCCCCCGCGCTCAACCAGCTGCGCGTCCGCGACCCGCAGGGCCTGCTGCCCCTGGCCGCGGCCGGAATCACCTACTGCCACGCCCAGGAGCGCAACCTCGAACAGGCAATCGCCCACCTTCCGGTCACGGAGGCCGGCCCAGCAAGCCCGTGGAAGGTCCGGCGCGCGTCCCGGCACCTTCAGCTCCTGGTGTCCTCGCTCCTTGAGGTCAAGGCCGACGCGGCCCGCGACCTTCACGCCCTCGGGGAGGTTGACCGCCGTGCCGGCGCCGGAGCGTGGGCGCTCCTGAACCTGTCCCGGGCCGTGCGCCTCGGCGACAGGACGGCGCTCGATCCGCTGACCGCCGTGTCCGCCTCGCTCCAGGGGGCGTTCGCCCGGACCTGCGAGCTCTACGCCAAGGGGCTGGGCAACGGTGATGCCGAACTGCTGGTCCAGGCCGCCGAACTCGCGTCCGCGCAGGGGGACCGCCGCTTCGCCTCCGACGCCGCCCAGGCCGCGCTGCGCAGCGCCGCCGGAACGCGGGAGAAGAACACCCTCCGCCAGCTGCAGCGCCGGGTCCGGGAGATCCTTCCCGAGGCCGCGGCCTGGAGCTCGGCCGGGTCGGGCCTCGAACGACTCACCGCCAGGGAACGCGAGGTGACCCGGCTTGCGGCGGCGGGGGCGAGCAACAAGGCGATCGCCGCGCAGATGTTCGTCTCGGTGCGCACGGTCGAGGGCCACCTCTACCAGGTGTACTCGAAACTGAACGTCTCCACCCGGAGCGAGCTTGGAGAGCTCATCCCCACCGAAACCCGCTCATGAGGACCACGGCTTCGCTGGTGGACGCGGACCTTGTCGGCCGGAACCCGCTGATCGAAGCCCTCGAGCACGCAGTGACGCGCTCGGACCTGCACGGGGCGTTCGTCTTCGGTGAAGCGGGGATGGGCAAGACGGCACTCGCCCGCCACCTCGTGGAGCGGACCCTGCACTCGGCGGCCTCCTTCCTGATCCACCCGGGTCCGGCCCTGAGCAACGCACCCTACGCGGCCCTGGCCCCGTTCCTGGGACGGGCAACAGCCCGCGACATCGAGTCCTCGCTCTCGGTGCTGCGGATCCTGATCTCGTTCTTCCGCGAGGAGTCGAAGGGCCGCCCGGTGCTGCTGGTCGTCGACGACGCCCACGAGGTCGACGACGACAGCAGCCACGTGCTCTCCCAGCTCGTCTCCTCCCGCACCGTGCGCCTTGTCGCCTTCTCGCGGCCCCAGGAGCCGGTCTCCGAGGAACTCGTGTCCCTCTGCAGGGAAGGACTGCTCGCCCGTTTCGAGGTGGGCCCCCTCGACGCGGCCGAGGTGGCGGAGGTGTGCACGAAAGTCCTCGGCGGCGAGCTTGTGCGCGGCACCGGGGAGCGCCTCTGGGAGGAGTCGGGCGGAAATCCGCTGTTCCTGCGGACCCTGCTCGACCAGTCCCTCGCCGATGGGGCGCTCACCGAAACCGCGGGGGTATGGCAGCTGTCCGGGGAGGAGCCGAGGGTGCCCGCCTCCCTCGCCGACCTCGTGCGGGGCATCTGCCTGCGGCTGCCGCCACAGGAACGGAAGGCCTTCGAGGCGCTCGCTCTCGCAGAACCTGTTCCCTTCTCGGCGCTCTCCGGCATCACCGATGCCACAGCCGTGCCGAACCTGCTCGAGGCCGGGCTCATCATGAGCATGCCCGGCCATCCGGCCTTCGCGGTTCCCACCCACCGGCTCTACGGAAGGATCGTGCGCGGACTCGTCCCGGCAGGACGGAGCGCCGTGCTCAGGGCCGAGCTGGCCGCCGGCTCAACCCCGATCCCCACGGTGGGCCCCGGCAGGATCCGGCACCTCAACTGGGCCCTTGACTGCGGGGAAACCGTTTCGGACGCCGAGCTCATCGACGGAGCCCGTCTCGCCCACCGCTACTTCGACCTGTCCTCCTCGGTCCGGTTCGCCTCGGCGGTGACAGGTCCGGAATACGCCACTGCAGCTCGGGTGGAGCGGGCGCGGGTCGAAATCGCCCGGATGCACCTGCCCGAAGCCGAAGACCTGCTGCGCGGAACCCTTGAGGCGGCCGGGCAGCTCGAGGTGCTTGCCGCCGCGGCGGTTCTCACGGTGCGCCTGCGGCTGTTCCAGGGCAGGCCGCTGAAGGACATCCATAGCCTGGCCGACCGGTGGAGCGCCGTGCTCCAGTCGAAGCACCACTTTCCGGCGGACCCCCCGGAGGTCACGCTGCTGCGCTGCTTCGCCTACAACCTCGAGGGCCGCTACGCCGAGGCCGAGACGCGGCTGCGGGCGATCGGACCGGATGAGGCCGCCGGTGAGCTCAACTTCGCCCTCGCCCAGTCCCTGCTCGGTGAGGCACTCGGGGCGACCGGCCGGGGAACCGAGGCCAAGGCGCTGACGGCGTCCGGCCTGGCCCTGGTCCGCACCAATCCCGGCCTCTTCAACGATTTCCACGCCTTCACCCTCACCCGCCACCTCCTCGTGCTGATCCACTGCGGGGACTTTGCCGAAGCCGAGGCCGCCCTCCAGGACTATGCCCGCCGGCCGGCCCGCGACTACGACTTCACCGGCGGGGCGCTCGCCGCCCTCGATGCGCTGCTCGAGGTGCGCCGGGGCAGGTTCCGGCTGGGGATGGAAAGACTGGGCCCCGCGCTCGAAGCGCTCCGCCGGTCCGACAAGGAGCTTCTGCTCCCGTACACCCTCGCCGTCGCCGCCCTCGCCTCCAGCGCGCTGGGCCGGGCGGACCGTGCCGAGGCGCTGACGACCGAATTCGCCGCACAGGCCCACCGGGGCAGCCGCCCCCTCGCGCTGCTGGGACAGGCTTTCACCCACGCGGCCCTGCTGCCCTCCTCAAACCGCGAGCACCACCTCGACCGGCTGAAGGGGCTGGCCGCCACTGCGGCCGGGAAGGGTCTTTCCGCCGTCGAAAAGGACATCCTCGAGATCCTCGTGGCGCTGGGTGACGAGGAGTCCGCCGTCCGGCTGGAGGCGCTCACCGGCACGATGGAAGGCCGAGAGGCGGCGGTGCTCAATGCGTACGCCGCCGCTGCGGTCTCCGGGGATCCGGAGCGGCTGGCCGCGGCGGGCGACAAGGCGGAACTCTCCCAGAAGCACCTTGTGGCAGCCGACGCCGCGTACCGCGCCATGCGGCTGCTGTCGGGCTCGGGGGACCGCCGGACCCAGCGCGAACTGCTCCAGGTGGCCCGGCGCCGGCGCCAGCGCCTCGAGGGCTGCTCACCCGCGCTCCTGGGTGACGCCGAGGAGCCGACCAAGCTGACCGCGCGGGAGCGGGAGATCGCCTCCCTCGCCCTCGACGGCGCGTCGAACCGCGCGATCGCCGCCGCGCTGACGGTCTCTCCCCGGACCGTCGAGGGCCATCTCTACCGCATCTACGCGAAGCTCGGAATCACCCGGCGCGAGGAGCTGACGGCGGAGTACGAATCCATCGTCCGGCCGGAGTAGGACCTGCCGAGTAGGAGCCTCGGCGATGAGGTAGTGCCGTGCCCGGGAACAGGTAGCAGAACAGGGGAATTCGGGCGCGATTACTTGTGTTGCCGTCCTCCCGGGGGACATAGAGTTTTGACAAGCCGGAACCCAGAAAAGGAGCCGGCTCCACCGAACCGGGTCGGCGGTGTCGAAGTCTTCTTGAGACCAGGACTTCATCCCCAGCCGCCGCCGACCCTTAACCTCGGCAGGAGAACCTGCAGGTGGCCGGGCCGGAACATTGACGTTCCGGCCCGGCTTTCTTTGTGGATTGACGCCCCGTGCGCGGCGCGGCCCGAACCCGCAGTGCCGCAACGCGGCCTCGAATGGCACAATGGGCTGAAATTGCCGGGCACGAGGCTGGGAGCGCCAATCGAATTCGACATGTTGCCGCGGGGCGCCAAGGTGCTGTGGGTGTCCTCTGCGGGCGGGCACCTCTCGGAACTCCTGAGAATCGACGGCACCGTTCAGTCGTCGGAGGATTCGCTCTGGGTGACCTTCGAAACCCAGCAGACCGTCTCGATGCTGAGCGCGCGGCGGAGCCAGTTCGTCGACTACGTCGCGCCCCGTGATGCGCCGGCCACCCTCAGGGCGGCACGCCGGATCCTGTCGATCCTGCACCGTGAGTCCTTCGACGCCTGCATCAGCACCGGGGCGGCCGTGGCGGTGTCGGGGCTTCCCCTGGCGGCACTGTTCGGAATTCCCACCTATTACGTCGAGAGCCTCGCCCGGGTCTCCGCTCCATCCTTCACCGGGAGAATCCTCGAGCGTGCGCCGCGGGTACGGACCTATGCCCAGTACGAGGGCTGGTCCCGCCGCTGGCCCTACGCCGGCACCATCTGGGATTCCTTCTCCTGCTCCTCCGGGACAGAGACCGCCCGGGTGCGGAAAATCCTCGTCACCCTCGGGACGATCCGGCCCTACTCGTTCGACCGGGCGGTCGATGCGGTGCTGTCGATTCTCCAGCCCGGGGATGAGCTGACCTGGCAGCTCGGCTCCACCCGGCGTTCGGGCCTTCCGGGCACCGTGCGCCAGGAGATGGGCTTTGGCGACCTGGGCCGGTGCGCCGCGGCCGCGGACGTCGTCATCACCCACGCCGGGGTGGGAACGATCCTTCAACTGATGAGCCTGGGCAAGATGCCTGTCCTTGCGGTGCGGGACCCGGCCCACCGGGAGCACGTCGACGGCCACCAGAACGAAATCGCGTCGGCCGCAGTGGCACGCGGGGTGGTGCGGGTGCTGGACCTAGCGCGCCCCGACCGCAGTGTCCTCGAAGCCGCTGCGTCCCGGCGGATTCTCAGCACCTGAGGCGGTCCCCGGCGGTCCCGGCCTCCGTCTGGGGGAGGGTCAGGGGAGACCGAGAGGTGCTGTAAGATGGTCTGCGATGCCTAGGCGAGGGAGCGGCCCGAGAAATCGGGCGGACTCCGTGATCGACGGTGGCTAGCGACTTTCAGCGGCTGGTGCTTTCACCAGCAGTGAGCGGTTTCTAGACGCGCTCCTCATGCCCCGGCAACGTCCACGGGCTGGCCCCGCCACCGGCGCACCAGCTATCCAGCGTTCCACGAGGAGAACCCCCATGTCAGAGCAGAAGCTCCCAGCAGAAGTACGCAACGAATTCGGCAAGGGCGCGGCCCGCCAGGCCCGCCGCGCCAACAAGATCCCCGCAGTGATCTACGGGCACGGTGGGGATCCGCTCCACGTCCTGCTCCCCGCGAAGGCCACCACCCTCGCCGTGCGCACCCCCAACGCCCTGCTGACCCTCGAGGTCGACGGCACCGAGCACCTGGCCCTCGCCAAGGACATCCAGCGCAACCCGCTGAAGCAGATCATCGAGCACATCGACCTGCTGACGGTCCGCCGCGGCGAGAAGGTCGAAGTCGACGTCACCATCCACATCGAGGGCGAGGCGGCCCCCGAGGTCGTCGTCAACCTCGAAAGCAACACGGTGCTCGTCGAGGCCGAGGCAACCCACCTGCCCGAAAGCCTCACCGTCAACATCGAGGGCCGCCAGGTCGGCGAGCACATCCACGCCTCCGACATCCAGCTGCCCGCGGGCACCCGGCTTCTGATCGACGCCGACACGCTCATCGTCAACCTCGCCGCTCCGACGGTCCAGGACCTCGGTGAGACCGAGGCTCCCGCTGAGGAAGCCGGCGCAGCCGAGCCCGCTGCCGACAACAGCTAATCCTGCCGGCCTTCATGCCAACTGACGCATGGCTCGTAGCCGGGCTCGGGAATCCCGGGCCCGGCTACAGCGGCAACCGCCACAACGTGGGTTCGATGGTCCTTGACCTGCTGGCAGCACGCCTCAGCGGGCGGTTCCGGTCAACCCGGACGCAGGCGGTGGCCCTAGAGGGACGGCTCGGACCCGGCGGCCCGCGCGTGGTCCTGATGAAACCGCTGACCTATATGAACCTCTCCGGCGGACCCGTCTCCGCGCTGGCGAAATTCTACGGAATCCCCACCGAGCGGGTTCTCGCGGTGCACGACGAGATCGACATTCCCTTTAATACGGTCCGGCTCAAGGCCGGCGGAGGCGAAGGCGGGCACAACGGCCTCCGGGACATCAGCAGGGCCCTGGGCACGAAGGACTACCTCCGGGTCCGGGTCGGCGTCGGGCGTCCTCCCGGCCGGCAGGACACCGCCGACTTCGTCCTCAAGGACTTCGGCACCGCGGAGAAGAAGGAACTGCCCTTCCTCCTTGAGGATGCCGCTGACGCCGTCGAGGCCGTGATCCGGACCGGGCTTGTTGCCGCCCAGCAGAAATTCCACGCTCCTGCCGGTTGAGAACCGTTCCCGCGGGCGCGGCTCGGGGCCCTCGCCGCGCGGGGCCGGCGGCGCGGGTGCGAACACTACAGCATTAAACCTTGTTCGCCGCTTGAGTGGCTTTCCTCACACGGGGAGGTAGTGTGATGCTCCAAGACAATCGTTGTGGGGCGGACTCAATGGTGACTTGTGGTACCAGCCCCGGTTTCGAACCGGGGCTGCCGGTTGGGGCCGGGGGAAGTGCGATGGGGCGCTGCACATGACGGGGCTGGACAGCAGTTGGCCCCTCGTGGGGCGTTCCGAGGAGATCGACTATGCCCGGAATGCCCTCGTGCAGGCCCCAGGTGGTGGAGTGGTCCTCGTCGGACAGGCCGGGGTGGGGAAGACACTCATCGCCCGCCGGGTCAGCAGTGACCTTGCCGGGGATTTCGAGGTGCTCTACCTGCGCGGCTCAGCGGCCATCGCGGACACCCCCTACGGAGTGCTCAGCATGGTCCTGGCCCAGCTTGACGAGGAAACCTCGGCCAACCCGCTTCTGCTCCTAAGCTCGCTCCAGAGCCGCTTCCATCCCGGCGCCGAAGGCGCCCGCACCCTGATGGTCCTCGACAATATCGAGGACTTCGACGACTTTTCGGCGATGGTCATCGCCCACCTCGTCCGCGTGGGATCGGTCCGGGTTTTGGGCATCTGCGGGGACATGCAGCGCGCACCGCTCGAGTTATTCAACCTGTGGAAGGACGACGTCGTGCGCCGGCTCGACGTCGAACCCCTCGACCTGGAGAAGACAACCGAACTGCTCACCGCCGCGCTGGGCAACCCCGTCTCCCGCTCGGTGGCCCTCGGGCTGTGGCAGGCAAGCGGCGGAAACCCCAGGTACCTTCAGGCGATCACTCTCGCCGACGTGGAATCGGGGCACCTCGCCCTGAGCGACGGGGTCTGGGTTTCCGGCGGCGGCGACGGATCCCGGGCCGGCAAGCCGATGACAGAGTGCGTCACCGGCCAGCTCGAGCGGATCTCCCCGGACCGGCGTCCGCTGCTCGAGACCGTCGCCGTCGTCGGCGCGGTTCCCCTGGACCTGCTGCTCAAGGTGTTCCCGCCGGAGCCGGTCAACGCTCTGCAGGAGCAGGGCATCCTCTGGGCGGAACAGGGTGGTCCTCCTCTGGTGCGCGTGTCCGACGAGGGGCTGGCCGAGTCGCTGCGCTCCCAGCTCGTTTCCGTGCCGGGACGCGCCGCACTCTCAACGCTGAACGGCCTGCGCACCGACAGCTCCATGCCCGGGCCGAGCCGCGCGTCCCTGATTCGGTGGAGCCTCGACAACGGGATCCCGGTTGAGGCCCCGGCGCTGATCGGGGCCGCCCGGGAGGCCAACCTGCGGTCCGAGCCGTCGGCGGCGCTGGGCTTCCTCGCAGCGGTGCCCGACGCCGAGGGCGGCCCGGCGACCGTCCTCGAAGCGGCGCGCGCGCTGGCCCTGGAGCGCCGGGTCGACGCCGCCCTGGCCACCATCGACCCCCTGCTCGGCGGCGACGCCCCACCGGTCGGCCTGCGGCTGGAAGTGGAGCTGATGCTCACGAAGGCGGAGTTGACCATGCGCAGCCACCAGCGGCACGCCGAGACGGCTCCGCTGCTCGATGCGGCCGGTGCGCGGCTGTCCTCCGCCCCCGCCGAGGAGGTGCAGGACCTCCTCGAACAGCTTGAGGACTTCGCCGCGGAGCGTGAACTTTTCGAGGGCCGCTCGGCCGGGCTCACCGAGTCCCTCCCCGGACGGATCGAGGCGCGTTCGGTGCACGGCCGGCCGACCTCTCGGCTCCAGGGACTGCTCGCCTCGGCCCTGGCCATGGCCGGCCGCCAGGAGGCCGCCGTGGAAACCGCCCGTTCCCTTGTCGCCCGGCTCGTCGGGGCCGAGCGGGACCCGCTCGAGATCGAGCGCGGCGGAACGCACCTCTTTACCGCGCTGATGGCCGCCGGGTACTGGAACGAGGCACTGGCGATGGCCGAGGCCCCTGAACGGGACGCCGACGCAAGCATCTACGACGGTTCGGCCTCGGAGTTCACCGAAGGTCTGCTTCACGCCTTCGCCGGCCGCAGCCAGGACGCGCTGGACCGGCTCGTTCCGGCCATCAGCCAGCTGCGGGCCAGCGACAGGCACGGACTGCTGCCCCTCGCGGAGGCCGCCGGTGCCTACGTCCTCGCGCTCCGGGGGGACCTGACCGCGGCCCGGGAGCACCTGGACGCCGTCGACCTGGACTCCGAGCGGCACTCCTGGCATTACCGTGACAGCGCCGAGTACTTCCGGATCCTCGCCGGGGCCGCGCTGGGCGAGCCCGGCGCGGCGCGGGAGAAGCTGCGGTCCCGGGCGGAGGCAAACGCCGCTGCCGGCAACAAGGGCCAGGAGCTCCTCTTCCTCTCCCAGGCCGTGCAGCTTGGCTCCGATGACCTCGTGGAGCGGCTGTGTGCCGCCGCCGCCACCTGCGAGGGGCCCCTCGCCCGGGTCCTGGAGCTGCTGGGCAAGGGGATCGCCGCACGGAATTCCGAGGTCCTTCTCGACGCGGCCAGCGCCGCCCTCTATTCCGGGCATGATGGGCTCGCGGCCCACGCGGCGGAGCGCGCCATCGAGTTCCTCGAGGACGGCGACGCGATGATCGGCATCTACGCCGACCAGATCCTCCGCCGGGCCGCCGCACCGGGGCGGAGGCCGGCGCGCAGCCGGACGATCCTCAGCGAGAGGGAAAGGAAGATCGCACGGTTCGTGGCCCGCGGTGCGTCCAATAAAGTCATCGCCGAGGCCGAACACGTCTCGGTGCGGACCGTCGAGGGACACGTTCACCAGATCCTGACGAAGCTCGGTCTCTCGAGCCGCAAGCAGCTTGCCCTGATTTTCAAGTAGACGGACAGCCGATATTCATGATGAGAATCCAGGAGGGCGTCCCCCTCGTCGGACGGACGAAAATCATCGACGGGATTCTCACCGCGCTCCACGACCCGGCAGGCGTCGGTGCGATGGTGGTGGGTGAACCCGGGGTCGGCAAGACCGCGCTCGCCCGGGCGGTGGTGCAGCAGCTCGGAGGGGCGGCCGAGGTTTTCCCGATCACCGGCGGCTCGTCCCTGCGCCGCATCCCGTTCGGTGCCCTCTCCCCGTACCTCCAGGGCCTGTCGGTCGAAGAGGTGGGTTCACCCGTGGCCATCCTGCGCAGCCTGATGAAACACCTCCCCGCCCCCGGGGGCCGGTCCTCGCAGCTCCCGCTCTTCGTCGTCGACGATGCGCACGAGCTCGACGAGAGCACCTGCGCCCTGCTGGCACAGCTCGTCAGTGCCCGCCGGGCCCGGCTGCTCATCCTGTCGAGGGCCGCACCCCACCCGCCCGCCGAGTTCCTCGCCCTGAGCCGCGACGGCCTCCTGATGCGGTTCGACCTCGAACCGCTTGACGATTCGGCGGTGGACGAACTGTGCCGGCAGGTCCTCGGCGGCAATGTGCTGACCGGGACAAGCAACCTGCTCGCTGGCGCCACGGGCGGAAACCCCCTGTTCCTGCTCACGCTGCTGACGCAGGGCCGCGGGCAGGGATACCTTGTCGAACGCAACGGCGTCTGGCGCATGGTCGGCCAGCCCTCGGTCGACCTGCGCCTCGTGGACCTGATCCAAAGCCAGCTGCGCCAACGCAGTGCTCCCGAGCTGGCGGCCCTGGAAGTCGTCGCCCTGGCCGAGCCCATCGCCCTGAAGGCGCTTTCGCGCTGCGCGGATCCCGACAGCGTCCGGAACCTTCAGGACGATCAGCTGATCACCGTCGGCCCGGCGCCCGAACGCCTCGTCTCCCTCAGCCACCCGCTCTACAGCGAAGTCCTCCGTACCTCCGTCCCCACTGCCCGCAGCATGGCCATCCGCCGTGCCGTCCTCGAGGTTCTCGATCCCCGGACCGAATCGCTCGAAGGATTCCTGCGCAGTGTGGCCTGGGGCCTCGACTGCGGTGTGCCACCGGACGACCCGAGCCTGCTCCGGGCCGCCGTTGTCGCCAACCGGCTCAACGACCCCGGCTTCGCCCTGAGGGCGGCACGGGCCGTCTCGGCGCCCGGGCTCCGCGGCAGGGCACTTGTCGAAATCGCCCGCGCCCAGATCGCGCGCGGCAACCTCGGCTATGCCAGGGAGCTCGTTGACGAAGCCCGCCTCCGGTGCACCAACCTGCTCGTCGCGAAGGAAGCAACCCTCCTTTCCTTCGACATCCGTCTCCGCCTGGGAGAGTTATCCGAGGACCTGCGCCGGGACATCGACCAGTGGGATTCCCTGATCCAGGCGATCGAGTCGACGGGCAGGAGCCGGGCACTCACCGACGCCGCCGCAACCTCCCACCTCGGAGCGCGGCTGCTCCGCTGCTACGTCCTGCTGCTCGAGGGGCAGCTCCACGGCCTCGAGAGGCCGCTGCGGGAGGCGGTGGAGAGCCCGCATGGCAGTGCCGAAACCCGGACCGGCGCCCTGGCCCTGCTCGGGGAGCTGCTCGCCTCCACGGGAAGGCCGGTGTCGGGAGCGGCCTGCACCGCCGAGGCGCTGGCCCTGATCGACGCCGAGGATCACCAGCTGCTGACCTACCGGGAGTTCGTCGCCTCCCGGCACATCCTGTCCCTCGTGCATGCGGGGGAGTGGAGCTCAGCCCGCGCGGTCTTCGAAAACTACGCACGGCACTCCTCACGGAATCCCTCCTATTTCGCCGGCTGGTCCGATCTCTTCGAGGGCATCGCCGCGCTGAGGAGCGGGCGAACCGGTGCTGCCCGCGACCGGCTGCTGCTCGCCGTGGAGGGGCTCCGGGAATCCGACGTCACCCAGGTGCTCACCATGGCCACCGGGCTCGCCGCCTTCGCCTGCGCCGCGGCGTCGGACACCGCGCGGGCCAAGGCGCTCATCGACGAATACACGACGGTACCCAACCGGGGGAGCAGGGAGATGCGGCTCACCGGACGGATCTACGCCCTCGCCGCCGGTGCGCTGCTCGGCGAGCCCCACGGGGTGGCGGCTGAGCTGAGGCAGATCGCGGACGGCGCAGCGGCCGACGGCAGGCTCGAAGTGGCCGCGACAGCGCTGGAACAGGCAGCGCGGCTCGGAGATTCAGGGGCCTTCGCGCCCCTCGCCGCCCTGACCGAATACTTTGAGGGCCGGGAGGGAGCGGTCCTTCACGCCTTCGCTGCGGCCGCGCGGGATTCGGATCCCGTGCGGCTGGGCGAGGCCGCCACCACGGCAGAGGACGCCGGATACCTCCCCCTCGCCGGAGCCTGCCTCCGGCTCGCGGCCGAGCTGTGGACCTCGCGGGGTGCCGGGCAGAAAGCCCGAAGCGCGCAGACCCGACTGACTGCGGTGCTCTCGCGCACGGACCAGCCCGCGGCCGGGGCGGCCGGCTCCGCCCCCGGCACCCGCCTGACCCGGCGGGAGCAGGACATCGTCTCCCTCGTCGCCGAGGGCTACTCCAACCGGGACATCGCCGAGCGCCAGAACGTTTCGGTGCGCACCGTCGAGGGGCACCTGTACCGGATCTTCGCGAAACTCGGAATCAACCGGCGCGAGGAACTCCAGCACAGCCAGGACCGGTGAGGGCCTCCTCCCGCCCGTCCCCGACCTCCGGAATCCCCGCGCCCCGGCCGCAGGTGAGTGGAGCGCGGCACCCTGTGGGTACTCAAGGCAACGAGCCCACGTAGTCCACCACCGCCACCGAGTACCGCGGCGCCCCGTGCCCGTCGAAGTAGCGTAACCCCTACTCGTGCAGGGGCAGCGGCCTGTTCATAGGCTCAATCCAAGAAGAACAGCAAGCTTGGGGTGAACGTTAGAGGAACAGGGTCTCATGATGGGCGGACGTGGTTGCTGCGGCTTTCACCGCACATCGAAGGCTGTTTTACCAGGAGTTCATCCTTTCCGGCCGACGCTTGGAAGCGGCGCTGCGGCGCCCCCGTCGGTCACCTGCACCACCGGATCCGGGCCCGCCCCGGCGTCGGTGGGGCACCCTTCAGCGGAGCCGGCGGCGTTAGAACCTCCCGAGACCGAGGTTCGTCCCCAGTCGCCGTCGGCTCCCCACTTTGCCGCCCTCCGGGCGGCCCGCCGTCGGGGGGCGGCGGCATGACCGGGGCGAACCCCGCCCTGTCGCCGGGGAGGATCGGCACGCTCCCCGCACGGACGGCCGTGGGCAGCACGCGCCGGGTCCTTTCGGGAATCGCCTGGCGGCGGCGGTACCAGCAGTCGCTCCGGGTCACCGATACGCTCCTGATCCTCCTGGTCGTCCTGGTCTGTGGACGTCTCTTCACCGGAACGGCGCTTGAGGATGAAGGCCTGAAGATCACCTTCGGGCTGCTCCTCGGCTGTGCCGGCGGCTGGCTGAGCGCGATGTACCTCTTCCGGACCAGGGATCCACGCCTGATCGGCGTCGGTGCCGCCGAGTACAAGAAGGTCCTCCACGCCGGCACGGCCACCTTCGGGGCGCTCGCCGTCTCGGTCGTCGTCCTCGACATCGAACACTTCCGACGGTTCCTGGTGCTCACCTTCGCGGCAGGGGTGGTGCTGCTGGTGGCGAGCCGGTGGCTGTGGCGGCTGTGGCTTAACGAGCAGCGGCGCTATGGCCACTTCCTCTCCAAGGTCGTCGTCGTCGGCCGGCGCCACGACGTTGACTACGTCGCCGGCCAGCTCGCGCGCAAGTCCGGCCCCGTGTACGACGTCGTGGGGGCGGTCCTCGAGTGCAAGGGAAGCCAATCCTCGATCCGGGTCGGCGACAAGCTCGTGCCGGCCGTGTGCGGGCTCGGCAACGTCGAGGACTTCGTGCTCCACACCGGGGCCGACGCGGTCATCGTCGCCGGACACCTGCGCAAGGGCACGAGGTACATCCGGGAACTCGGGTGGCGTCTTGAACGCACCTCGACCGAACTGGTGCTCGCCTCCTCCCTGACCAACGTCGCCGGCCCGCGGATCCGGATGCGTCCGGTTGAGGGACTTCCCCTCATGCACGTGGAGCTGCCGCAGTTCACCGGCGGACGCCACGTCATCAAGCGGGCGATGGACATCTTCCTCTCGGCCGCCGCGCTTCTCGCCCTGGCCCCGCTGTTCCTGCTCCTGGCGGTCCTCATCCGGCTTGATTCACCCGGGCCGGTGTTCTTCGCACAGGACCGCGCAGGCCGCGGCTCGGAGCTGTTCCGCATGTACAAGTTCCGTTCGATGGTGACCTCCGCCGAATCCGACCTTGAAAACCTGCGGCAGCACAACGAGGGCAACGGCGTCCTGTTCAAGATGAAGGACGACCCGCGGGTCACGGACGTGGGGCGGTGGATCCGGAAGTACTCACTCGATGAGCTGCCGCAGTTCTACAACGTGCTCAAGGGAGACATGTCGCTGGTCGGCCCGCGGCCTCCGCTTCCCAGCGAGGTGTCGAGCTACCATGGGCACGCCCACCGCCGCCTCTTCATCAAGCCGGGCCTGACCGGGCTGTGGCAGATCAGCGGGCGGTCCGACCTCGACTGGGACGAAAGCATCCGTCTTGATCTCTACTACGTCGAGAACTGGTCCGTCACCGGCGACCTGCTCGTGATGTGGCGCACCTTCAAGGTGGTCTTCCAACCCGTAGGAGCCTATTGATCCCCGGCCCGGCAGGCACGGGAACAACACGGAAAAAACAGCAGGCATTGCACGTATTAGCAGGGGTTTTCAGCAGGAGAGGGGCGGAGGGACGACGATGGACCAGATAAGTGAACCGATGCCGGCACAGAACAATGTGGGACAGAGCGATGTGGGACAGAGCGATGCGGCACAGAGCGACTCGGCGCTCGCGGCAGATCTCGCAGCGGGGGCCGGGCGCCTGCTCGTCGAGCTCCGTGCATCGGAGCGCAGGAAGGGTACGGAGCGCAAACGGCTCGGAACCCTCGGGGACCGGCGCTCCCACGAATACCTGCTTGCCGCGCTGGGGCGCTGCCGCCCTGGGGATGCGGTGCTGTCCGAGGAGTCGGTGGACAGCCCCTCCCGGCGCGCAGCCCGCCGTGTCTGGATCATCGATCCGCTGGACGGGACCCGCGAATATTCCGAGGGGCGGCCCGACTGGGCCGTGCACGTTGCCCTGTGGGAGTCCGGGCCCGACGGGGGCAGCCTCACCGCCGGTGCTGTCGCCCTGCCGGCCGAAGACGTGGTGCTTGCCACCGGAGCCCGGCCCGTTCCCCCGCGCTTTGGGCATCCGGTGAGGATCGCGGTGTCCCGGACCCGCGCTCCGTCCTTCGCCGGGGCGCTCGCCCGCGAGGTCGGGGGCGAACTGGTTCCCCTGGGCTCGGCAGGCTACAAGGCCGCCGCAGTGGTCCGCGGCGAGGCGGACGCGTATGTCCACGCGGGGGGCCAGTACGAGTGGGACTCCGCGGCGCCCGTCGCCGTCGCGACCCGTCTCGGCCTGCACGCGAGCCGGATCGACGGGTCGCCCGTGACCTACAACCGGGACGACCCCTACCTGCCTGACCTCCTCCTGTGCCGGCCGGAGCTCGCGGGGACGCTGCTCACCGCCCTGAGGCACTTGAGGGTCGAAACAGGAGGACTGCCATGAAACCGGCGGCAGGGGAGGAGAAGGATCCGATGGCCCGTACAGAACGTTCTCCGCGGTACAGCCTGAGCCACCTGAAGACGCTCGAAGCGGAGGCGATCTTCATCATCCGGGAGGTGGCCGCCGAACTTGAGCGGCCGGCCCTGATGTTCTCCGGGGGCAAGGACTCGATCGTGATGCTCGAGCTCGCCCGCAGGGCGTTTGCGCCGGCCCGGATCCCTTTCCCCGTGCTGCACATCGATACCGGTCATAACTTCGACGAGGTGCTCGAGCACCGGGACCGGGAGGTGAAGCGCCTCGGACTGACGCTCGTCGTCGGATCCGTGCAGGAGGCCATCGACCGGGGAGTGGTTCGGGAGGAACCGAACGGTTCGCGGAACCGGATCCAGACGGCGGTGCTCCTTGAAACCGCCGAGAAGCACGGCTTCACGGCACTGCTCGGCGGCGCACGGCGCGATGAGGAGAAGGCGCGGGCCAAGGAGCGCGTCTTTTCCTTCCGGGACGAGTTCGGGCAGTGGGACCCCAAGAGCCAGCGTCCGGAGGTGTGGGGCCTCTACAACACGCGCGTGCACGTCGGGGAGAGCATCCGGGTGTTCCCCATCTCCAACTGGACGGAACTCGATATCTGGAGCTACATAGAGCAGGAAAACATCGAGGTGCCCTCCCTCTACTACTCGCGCCGGCGGCCGGTGTTCAGGCGCAACGGCATGCTCTTCGCCGTCCACCGTTTCTGCCAGCCGCGCCCCTCGGAAGAGGTGTTCGAGGCCGACGTCCGGTACCGCACCATGGGCGATGCCACCCTGACTGCCGCCGTCACCTCCGATGCCGCAACGCCGGCGCAGGTACGCGAGGAGGTGGCCGGCACGCGCCTCACCGAACGGGGAGCGACCCGGGGGGATGACCAGGTCAGCGAAGCGGCCATGGAGGACCGAAAGAAAGAGGGGTACTTCTGATGGATCTCCTGCGCCTTGCCACGGCAGGGTCGGTCGACGATGGAAAGAGCACGCTGATCGGGCGCATGCTCTACGACTCCAAGTCCATCTTCACCGACCAGCTTGAAGCGATCGAGCGGACCAGCCGGGACCGGGGGGACGACTACACCGACCTGGCCCTGCTCACCGACGGGCTGAGGGCCGAGCGGGAGCAGGGCATCACCATCGATGTCGCGTACCGGTATTTCGCTACGCCGAAGCGCAAGTTCATCGTCGCTGATACCCCCGGGCACATCCAGTACACCCGCAATATGGTCACGGGGGCATCGACGGCGGACGTCGGTATCGTGCTCGCCGATGCCCGCAAGGGACTGATTGAGCAGAGCCGCCGGCACGCCTTCCTCGTCTCCCTGCTCCAGGTTCCCCACCTCGTGCTCGCGGTGAACAAGATGGACCTGGTGGACTGGTCCGAGGAGGTGTACGAATCGATCCGCGCCGAGTTCGTCGAGTTCGCCTCAAAGCTGCAGATCAGCGACCTGACGGTCATCCCAATGTCGGCGCTGAAGGGCGACAACGTCGTCGAGCGGTCCGCGAACATGCCCTGGTACCAGGGTGCGCCCCTGCTCCACCATCTCGAGAACGTCCATATCGCCAGCGACCGGAACCTCGTGGACGTCCGTTTCCCCGTGCAGTACGTCATCCGTCCCCACCAGAACCGCAACCAGGACTACCGCGGGTATGCGGGGCAGGTCGCCGGAGGGGTCCTCAAGGCGGGGGATGAGGTGGTTGTCCTGCCCAGCGGACTGGGGACGCGCATCGCCGGGATTGAGACGGCGGATGGTCCCGTCGAGGAGGCCTTCGCCCCAATGTCCGTTGTTCTCCGGCTCGAGGATGACCTGGATGTCTCCCGCGGGGACATGATCTGCAGGCCCAACAACCGTCCCTCGGTGTCCCAGGACATCGATGCGATGGTGTGCTGGATGGGCGACAGCCCCCTGGTTCCGGGCCAGAAACTCGCGATCAAGCACACCACGCGGACCGCCCGCACGCTGGTCAAGGAGCTGCAGTACGAGCTCAATATCAATACCCTGCACCGGAACCTTGAGGCAGTTGATCTGCGGCTCAATGAAATCGGCAGGGTCCGCCTCCGGACGACCTCTCCGCTGATGGCCGACGAGTACCGCAGGAACCGCGCGACCGGCGGCTTCGTCCTCATCGACGAGGCAACGAACGCAACGGTCGGTGCCGGCATGATCGTCGGAGCGGAGTAGGCTCAGCCCGCGTCAGCCGGGTTTCTTCCACCAAGGCGCCGCACGGCGTCGAGGAGCCGGGCGGCGGCCTCGGCGACATCCGTCTGTGCCAGGTCGACGACGACGTCGGCGTCGCCGGGCTCCTCGTAGGGGGACGAGATGCCCGTGAACTCGGGGATCAGTCCTGCGCGGGCCTTGGCGTAGAGGCCCTTGCGGTCACGCTCCTCGCACACCGCAAGCGGCGTTGACACGTGGACGAGCAGGAAGTCGCTTGAGGCCGAGGCCATGGCGCGGACTTCGCGGCGCGAGGACTCGAAGGGCGCGATGGGGGCGCACAGCGCAATGCCGCCCGCCTCGGCAACGCGGGCGGCCACCCACCCGATGCGCCGCACATTCAGTTCCCGGTCCGCACGCGAGAAACCGAGCCCTGAGGAGAGCAGGGTCCGCACGTCGTCGCCGTCGAGGAGCTCTGTATGCCGTCCGTCCGCCCGCTGCAGGCGTTCGGCGACCTCCCGCGCCAGGGTGGACTTGCCGGAGCCTGAAAGGCCGGTGAAGAGGACGACGAGGCCCCTCGTGCGGGTGGCGCCGGCGGGGCTCCCGCGTCCGTCACTGTTTCCGGTCCCCGCCGCCGCGGGGGACCCTCCCTGGGGCCCGGGGGTGAAGTCGAGGAAGACGTCCGCCCCGAGGCGGGCCAGGAGCCGCGCGGCGTCGCCGGCGGGAACCACAAGGAGCCGGACGCGGCCGCCGGGCACGTGCGCGGCCACCGCCTCCAGCGATTCAATCAGCAGGGCCGTTCCCTCCTGCCGGGCGGTGTCGCTGTCCGCGACGGCGAGGAGGACCAGGTTCCCTCCACGGGCGCTGACGAGGGCACGGGTCAGCTGCTCCAGCGACGGGATCCCCGCGAAGGCAGCCACCACGAGGGGCGCCCGGTCCCCGCCGCGGACCTCCTGTGCGGCAAGGGGCGCGGTCAGCCGAACCCTGCGGAAGGGGCCATGCTCGGCCGGCTGGAGCGGCACAAGCGTGCCGGAGACATAGACGTCCTCCTCGACGGCGCCCGCGGCCGTTCCGTCGACGGCCAGGCGGGCCAGGGGAGTGCCGTCGGGGTCGGCCAGCAGCAGCCCGTCCCGGGCGAGCGCTGCCCGCGCGGTCGCGGCAGGAACCCGCAGCGTCGGTTCCGCCGGCCAGGAAGCCGGTTTCCGGCCGGGAAGGCAGTATCCGCCGGCAGGGGCGTACAGCCCGCCGAGAAGGAGCTCAAGCAGGTCGAGGCTGTGCCCGCGCAGCTGGAGCACGGGGTGGTGGAGCACCTCCTGCCAGGAGGTCATGGACGCCGTCTCCGGCCGGGAGCGGGGCATCCCGAGGGCACCGGGGACCCCTCAGGTCCAGAGGAGGGGCCGGCCGAGATAGTCGGCAAGGTCCTGGTTGGGGCGGATGTAGAAATCCTCGAGCTCCTTCCGGGCGTTGGGTGGAATCCGGGAGCGGGTGATCGCATTGAACGGCTTGGTCGAGGGAAGGGCGAAGCGGGGAAGGCCGAGGAAATCGCACACGGTGTCGAAGGTTCCCTGAACATCCGAGTACATGTCCTCGCTGCGCAGGACCAGCAGCTGGCCCTCGGGAAAGGACGCGTGCCAGTTCTGGATCTGGGGGAGGTAGAGGCCGCGGCTGCGGTAGGAGTAGAAGTCGTAGGCCGCGCTGTAGTAGGCGGGGTCCTCCAGCATGGCGTCGAGCTCACCGGCGAGCCGGTCCTCCTCGGCGGCCAGCGCCGCTTCGAACCCGAGCGGTTCCACGCCGTTGGCGGCCCGTTCCTGATGGTGGGACCAGGCGCGGTCGACGGGGTTGCGGAGCAACGCGATGGCCCGGACGTCGGGGGCCGTCGCACGGACCCGTTCGGCGATCCGGGGATCCCATTGGTAGTAGGGCGAGGCTTCACCGCTTACCGGCCGGTGTCCCGCCGACCGGGCCACGAGCCTGCGGTAGGAGTCGGTGTGGAAATGCGAGCGGTACCAGCCCTCGCCCCGGTGGTACTCCTTGAAGAAGTAGTCGGTGCTCTTCCTGCCCCGGATCTGGGGAAAAAGCCCGAGGACGCCGGGATGCATCAGGAGGTAATTGAAGAGGGAGGTGGTTCCGCCGCGTTTGGTGCCGATGATCAGGAAATCGGGAACCGGCCGCGCCGCAGCGGTCCGCCGGCCATAGGACCGGGTGAGGGTATCGCCCACGTCCTTAAGCCATCGGGGGGAAGCGTCCTTGATGTCCGTCAGCGTGACCACTTAGACTCCTTTCGTCTCGGCCGTCCGCGACCCGGCCGCCGCCGGTTTCCGGGCGGCAGGGCGCAGTCCATCCAGTCTGAGCCTGTACCGATCGAACCAGCACCAGAGAGCGAGAATTGTCACCGTAATGAGTCCTGCCACCGCGAGCGAGGTCGTTGAGCTGCCCAGAAGCGAGAGCACGAGCAGGCTTCCGGGAACGACGCTCACCGCCGCCACCATCAGCGCGTAGGCCACCCGGACGGCGTCGAACCGGATGCCGACGAAGATGCGGGTTTCGATCGAGGCAAGCAACGCATCGAGGAACATGCTGAACGCCCACGCGGAGGCCGCGCCGAGAATGCCCCACCGGGGCACGAGGACGAGGTTCGCCGCGATGTTGACGGCAAGCACCACGGACTTGTTGAAGGCCATCCAGCCGCTTCGGCCGCTCATGGTGAGCACCGAGTCAATGTTCCCGCCGAAGAGGAAACAGATAGCCCCGACGCAGAGGATGATCAGGGCCGTGGCGCCCTCGGAGAACCCCGGCCCGAACCAGCTCAGCACCGTGGGGGCGAAGAACATGAACAGCCCGTAAATCGGCGTTCCGAAAAGCACGATCCACGTCAGGGTCGTTGAGTAAAGGGTCTGGACAGCGTCGACCTTGCGCTCCTCGAGGAGGGCGCTGAAGCGGGGCGAGATCACCATCCGCATTGCGGTCGAGACGATCAGCCCGGCCGTGACGAACCTGCTGACCGTTCCGTAGATGCCCGCGGCGCCGGCACCGGCGATGGCGCCGACGAGGATCACGTCGAACCACACGATTGCCTGTTCGACGCCTGAGGAATACCAGCGGGGGAGGGCGAACCGCCGCACCCCCGTGGAGACCTTCGGCGAGGGGCGCCAGCGGCCGCTTACCCCCGCACGCCGCTCATGCTCACGGACGCGCCCCGCGAGCACCAGCAGCGCAAGAGCCATGGCCGCCGGCAGCGGCAGGGCCCAGGCCAGGGCTCCCATTGCGGCGGAACCACCCAGCAGGACGACCGTCAGGACGGCCAGCGGCCGTGCCGCCGGAACGGCCACGGCCCCGATCACCGTGTACGGGAGGATGCTCCCCAGCCCCCGGGTGGCGGCAAGGGCAACCATCATCACCGCCGCGAACGGCAGGAACAGGGCTATCGTCCGGACCGCTCCAACGACCTCCGGCGGCAGGTGCACGAGGTTCTCGGTCAGCGGCGGCAGGAGAAAGTAAAGCATCAGCGTCAAGGCGATGCTGACGGCGAAAGCCGGCAGGAGCAGCGCCAGAACCGCCCCGCGGATCCTCTCGGGCGCGGAGGAGGCAAGCCGAGGAAGGATCCACACGCTCGTTGTGTCCATGCCCGTCCTGGCGATGCCCAGGGCGATCGAGAACACCGCGATGGATTGAAGGACGATGCCGGCCCCATATTCACCGAAGGAGCGGCCGAGCACGAGGATAAGCAGCAGGCCCATGACAGCGCTGGTGCCGGCCCCCAACCCGCTGATGAGTCCGCCGCGGGCCGCACGCCGGGCCTCCGACGCATGCTCCGCCTTCACGCCGCCCCCAGTCCCGGCAACTTCGCCACCCCGTCCCCCTTCAGACCGACCGGACAATGCACTACCACATCGCTAGGCGAATCCACCCCAGGCGGCGCCGTTTTGTACGATACTTGAGCATAGATGGATGCCCTAGGACAAGATATTGGGTGAATCCCTCGCACTGTATCGTCTTTTCTCTTCGCCAAGGAGGCTGGCCATGGCGTCATTGCAGAAACCATCGGGTCGCTTCCGTCCGCTTCGGGTCCTGCTCCCCGTTGCCGGTGTTGCGCTGTGCGCCTTCCTGATCATCTCCCCGCCGGGCGGCAGCCTCGACGCTGCGCGCACCGCCCCCGGTGGAACCGAAAGTGAGGCACCCGGGACGGGCCCGGAGGCCACCCGGGGCGCCGGGGAGAAGGCGTCGGAAGAGGCAGCTCCGGTGAAGACAGCGCCGGCCGGGTCGAAGCCGGCCACCAAAGCACCGGCCGCCCCGGAAGCCGAAACCGGTGGCGGCGCCCCCGGCGCAGTGCCCGCACCGGCGGCCTCCGCCCGGGTTCCGGTGCCGGCGGCCGAAAAGGAGAAAGCGTCGACAGTGTCGCGGGCCTACGTCGGCAAGACGGCGTCGGTCCTCGCGGCGGCAGAGACTCCGACCGCCGATGAGCTCAAGGCGCTCGCCGTCGGACCCGCGCAGGGAGCGATCCTCGCCCAGGCGGCCGAATTCGAGAGCAACAACTGGCGCCAGGAGGGCGTGCCCACCATCGCCGGGCTCGAGATTGTCGCCTACGACGGAGCGGCCACCCCGGCGAGGATGACAGTGAATGCGTGCATCGATTCCTCGAAGGTTCGGGTTGTGACGGACGAAGGGGTGGTGCTGAGGGAGGGCTCGGCCCGCAGCCGGTCGCTGAACGTCCTGTCCCTGGTGCGCGGTGACGGCGGCACCTGGCTGGTCGAGGAGATCAGCTTCCCGGACGACCCCAGCTGCTGATCCGGCCACCTGCCCGGGCCGCCGGGGCGGCCGACGCCGGGCCGCCGGGATCCGGGAGCCCGTTCCCCGCCGGGTCAGCCACGCCTCCCCGCAGGGCCTTGGCCACGGGGCAGGGCACTGGGCCACAGGCTTACGGCCCTAGTTCGTGATTGTCGCCTTCGCCGTCAGGTCCATGCTCATGTCCCGGGTGGCCCGGTAGTTGATGTGGGTTTCGACCGCCACCGTGTTCACCCCGTCGACCAGCAGGGCTACCGGGACGTCGATGACGAACGGTGTCGTGTTGGCCGTCGAGGTGCTGACAGAGCTCGATGCATAGGTGCCATGGGAGATGGTGCCGGTGGGCAGGTTCTTCCGGCCGACCTCGGTCCCGTTGACGTAGACCACCACACCGTCGTCGGCGACAGTCTGCAGGGTGAGTTTCGTCACCGAGGCCGCTGAGGGAACGGAGAACTGCCGCAGGAAGTAGGCCGTCACTGGCCTGTCGGTTGTTGAGTCGGGGGTGAAGTCGACGTCGGTCCCCAGGCCCGTCGACCCGAAGCCCAGCACCGCGGGCCCCGACTTCCAGGCGGCGGCGTCGAATCCTTTGGCCTTCCAGGACGTCGGCGGAGCTGTTGCTTCATAGCGCCAGCTCCAGGGCGACTTCGCCGCGATCAGCACCGATTCCTGGCCCGCCGCCGCGCTGACGGTGACCGGGGCGGACTTGACGCCGGTGGCTCCCTTGTCGTCGGTGACCGTCAGTTTCACCGTGTAGGTTC